>CAVZIW010000006.1:0-316754 GCA_963775465.1 Candidatus Bathyarchaeota archaeon
GTGCAATCCTTATTTTTTCTAAATTCATATAACTAATTATCTGAAGTATTAATCGTTAATAGGACGCTGATTCAGAAGACTGATTATTTCCCTTCATAATACCCATTTTTGAGACAATATAGCTTCGTTTTTGCAGAAAACTATTTTGGTCTATAGTAAGGGAGTAGATACCGACCTTTGGTCTATAGTTTTTTTATGTTTTTCTTTTTCTTTTGGTTTTAAATTTTTTTGTTCCATTGTTTTTCCGTGATTCCGTGATTCCATAATAACTCAAAATATGCTTTGATAAAGCGGAGAAGACAGGATTATTTGTAATCATATAAGGCGACATTTTTGTTTCTTTTTGGCAGCTTGTCTCAATACAACTTGCTTGATTATCAAATAATATCATGATGCACTCGGGAGGAGACGAAATATATCTGAAATCGAAGTTTGAATGCTTGAGCAAACGATTAGAATTTGGAATAGAAAATTCTATTTCAGACCACGACTCATAATTTATAGGTCCATCTATAATCATTCTAAATTTTACTCCGCGTTCAGCGGCGAGGTACATCTCATTGATCCAGTCAGTTAAACCTCGTTCGTTGAAAGCTACAGAAAACAACTTTTGCCTTGTGGTAAAATCAAATGCATTTTTTGTTTTTCTCACAAGTTTCATTAATTCAATGTCTACGCCTGAACTATTGTCGCGAGAAACCATAACAGTTTTTACCTCTTTGTTGTAGATTGGTTCCCCGTTGTCACTGCAATTTTTTAAAAATTCGTCTGCTTGGCTCTTTAGGTATTCACTTTCTTGGTCTCTAGATGTAAGCAAGATCTTCATGGCTTCACAAGGCGAGGTTGCTTCATATTTTGCAGGTGAATCAAAGTGTTTTTTTATTAATCCTAATTCTTGGAGAGCAGGCAAGATACGATACACCTCTTCTCTTCCAATATCTGCGTTTTTTGCGATAATTTTGGCTGTAGCGATTCCTGACTTTAAATTACTGAGGTAGACTTTGGCTTCAGAAGGTGAAAGCCCCAGCTTTTCAAGGGTTTCGGCATCCTGTCCGTAAATTATCATAATTAAGAATCGGTTATTTCTATTTATAAAATTTTTCTAAAGTCCTTTTTGAGTAGATTTGTATAATTCAATTTAGATTGGTATGTATGTGTAATTTTCATCTACAAGTCATTAAATATCAAAAAAACTGAAATAGGAATGTTTGGTTGAAGCAAACTGAGTTAAATGCTTTATCCAAAACAAGAAATAAAGAAAGGAGTCAGAATGAACTTAAATAAAAACAAAATTTTGACAAAAACAACAACAAACAAATCGATTGCAATCTTTTTGACATTTTTGATGGTTATATCATCAGCACTGATAATTCTGCCAACCATTTCAGCACAATATACAAAGATGCCCGATCGAGATACAATGACAGGCGTTGGCGTAACTCCATCACTAGTCGGCGCGGGACAGGGAGTGATCATTAACATTTTGGTTTATCCGGGACCGTCAGGACCAACTTACGAGGGTCAAACCCTTGTTCAACTGGTAAACGAAGGACAGGCAGCTGGCTTTGCCAATGTTTCAGTCACAATTACTAGCCCCGATGGAACAAAAGATACATTTAAACCAATAGATATTTCTCTGCATAATCTTGGCATCGATGAACCTGGGCGAATGCAAATTGTAGGGCATTTGATGTTCGATTATATTCCAACAATGGTAGGTAACTATTCTATCACTGCAAACTTTCCAGGGCAAACATACACTACTGACCATGTAAGCGACACAATTAAACTAAGCGTATACTATAAACCTTCAAGTTCCATCACACCCACCATCCTGCAAGTGCAAGACGATTGGGTTACAGGAGGACTAATAGACGGATCCCCATGGTCACCTTTACCAGAAAACTACTGGGAAAATCCTGTGCAAACAGACAACAGAGAATGGTACGCAATTGCAGGAGATTGGGTCCAAGGAGAATACAATAGACTAGGAAGCAACTATAATCCTTATTCGACAGCACCAAACTCTCCACATATACTCTATTCAAGACAAATAGCTGATTCTGGACTGATCGGCGGAATCTGGGGTAGCCAACCTTTAGCGCAAAGTTCAGGACAATATGGCGGACTCTCATACACATCAGACCCAATAATAGAAGGAGGAAAAATCTACAGAAACCATAGAGCAGGATACTTCGAATGCGTAGACTTAAGAACAGGTGTAAGATTATGGGAAGCACCTGGCAGTGTTTCATTAGCTCAGAGACTGGATTTACCATTCCAAACCGAAGCTCAAGTACACGAAGGCGCTATCTCAAGTTGGCTGTGGGGTGGAATCACGTATAGCACTTCAGGAAAAGGCACCGACAAATGGTACAGATACAGCACATTTAACGGCGATCTACTTCAAACTATTACGAACGTTCCCAAGGACCTAAGCTGGGTAGGATTTGACGATGGAGACCCAATCGTTTGGTGTGTACAGTCAGTTGGGAACGGAGGAAACCTTTGGAATACAACATTACCATTGAAAATCCCATATCTAAATTTGATTAAATGGAACTTCAGTCAATTGGTTACTACTCAAGTTTATGCGCAATCGACCTCAAGTAATTGGAACGCTGGGATAATGTGGAATGTTTCTGCAATGCAAGATGATTTTGTAAGCATTGGTGACAGTAATTTCCGTGCTCCAGTAGCAATGGCATATAGAGACGCTAACGTTGTAGTCGTTAGAAACCCTAATGCAATGCAAATAATGGCGGGCTATGATTATACCACTGGTGCATTTCTGTGGAAGAATAATGCCACTGTTCTAAATATTGACATTCTAGCGCAGGGTGTATCGACGAGCGACAACGGACCTATGATAATGCTTGATAGTGGATCAAACACTCATGTAGCCTACGACGTAAAAACAGGTCAAGAAATTTGGCGAGCTTCACGAGGAGAGCTTCCATGGAGTCAAGTTCCAGCATACACCTACGTATATGATAACGGCACATGGTTCACTGGCAGCTTTGACGGATACGTTCGCGCATACAATATTCACGATGGCAGTCAAATTTGGACAAGTGATTTCGCTGGAAAAAACAATGAAAACGTTGTCGGTACAAATCCATTTAATGGTCGATCTATAGGAGCAGACGGAAAATTATACTATTCAAGTTCTACCGAGTATCAACTTATGCCAAGAACAAGATTCCAACACCTAGTCTGCATAAACGAAACAACAGGTAAATTCATCTGGGATCTGCCGATAGGAATTGCACCAAGAGCTATAGCTCAAGGCTACCTACTAGGCGAAGACATAGACAACGGCATACAATATGTGCTTGGAAAAGGCAAAACATCAATGACCGTTTCAGCCCCAGACATGGGAGTTGAGTTAGGTCGCTCTGTAATGATTACAGGTACAGTCATGGATCAATCCCCCGGCAAACCTAACACACCTGCCATCTCAGACAGGACATGACCGAATGGATGAGCTACCTCTACGGACAAAACGCCACCCTACTTAACAATCCACCATCACCAAACGGCGTGCCAGTCACAATAATCGTAAAAGACTCAAACGACAACTACAGAACTATAGGTCAAACCACCAGTGACTCTAATGGATTCTTCAAATTAAGCTGGACCCCCGACATTACAGGTGATTACCAAGTGTATGCGTCATTTGCAGGATCAGATTCTTATTGGTCTTCAAATGCTGTTACTGCATTCAATGTTGAGGAAACATCGGCAACTCCAGTACCTAATACGATTCAAAACCAATCACCAGCTGACATGTACTTTGTTCCGGCAGTTGTAGGAATAATCGTTGCAATCGTTGTATGCTTTGCCATAACAATACTTCTAGTTCTAAGAAAACGCCAATAGAGACAGCAACAAAACAAACATTTTTCCCTTTTTTTGTTTTGAAATGAATTGGCAAAGTATAGGCTGAGAAGGCTATGGCAAAATCCCAAATAAGTTAGTGATAAAAATTAGGTTATTCTTCTCTCAATACTTCCAGATTTTCAGCAAACCATTCTTGCAGAACTCTCAAATCTATCTAACTTAATCCTAAAGCAGTAAACTAAATTTTATAGACTTTTTTTGGAAGATAGTTATTTTGATTAATTTTCAAAATAGCCTTAAATCTTAATTTAAATTTTTTTGATATTTTACTTGTATGTGGGATTTTCATCTACAAGTCGTTAAATATCAAAAATGTTGATTTGGAGCTGTTTGGGTAAAGCGATTTTTTGAACTCGCTTTATACAAAACAAAATTAGGAAAGAAATAAAATGGAATTAAACATTGACAAACTTTTGGTAAAATCAAATGCTCATAAAGCGATTGCAATCTTCTTAACTGTGATAATGGCTACATCAGTATTGTTCTTTATTCAGCCTATTGTTTCAGCGCAATACACAAGCATGCCCGATCGTGATACTGACACTAATGTCGGTGTGACACCTACGTTAATAGGGCTTGGACAAGAAGTGACAATCAATGTATTTGTGTATCCTGCTCCTTCAGGACCAACCTATGAAGGTCAACACTTGGTAGACCAATATAACGGTGGCTTTGCCAATGTATCTGTAACAATCACACACCCAGACGGTACTGCAGAGAGTTTTAAGCCAATAGACATAACGCTAGCAAGTGTCGGTATAAATGAACCAGGGCGGACACAAATTGTCGGACATTTAATGTTCATCTACAAGCCTAGCACCGTAGGGAATTATACGATTAGTGCGAATTTCCCAGGACAAATATACACAACAGATAACATATATGAACCGGCAAAACTTAGCGTTTTTTACAAACCATCTAGCACATCTGCTCCGACCAGATTCACGGTTCAACAAGAACAAGTATCTGCAGGAATACTTGACGGTTCACCATGGTCTCCTCTACCTGAAAACTATTGGGAAAACCCAGTGCAAACAGATAACAGAGAGTGGGCTGCAATTTCTGGCGATTGGCCTCAAAGAACGTATGACATTTTAGGAAGCAATTATAATCCCTACAGTACGGCTCCAAATTCACCACATATATTGTGGGCAAGAACTGTGTCATCAAGCGGTCTAATAGGAGGGGTTTTTGATAGTCTTCCATATGATCAGAGTGGTTCAGCAAGTGGCTCAGCACCTGCACCTAAGATTGGAGCAGTAATAGACGGAAAAATCTACAGACAATTAGCAAACGGATACTATGAATGCGTAGATTTAAGAACTGGAGTTCAACTTTGGACTTCTGCAGGAAGCGTTTTCCAAGCTCAACGCCTTGATCTTCCCTTCCAGACAGGAACACAAGCCCATGAAGGAGGCATTGCTAGCTGGCTATGGGGAGGAATATCCATGAGCACCAACGGAAATGGCGGAACAAATTGGTACAGATATAGTACATATGATGGACATACCCTGCAAACAATCACTAACGTGCCAAAGGATTTAACATCGGTTAAATTTGAAGACGGTGATCCCATTGCTTGGGTAGTTCAGGCAAACTTAGCACTTTGGAACACAACAGAGCCAATGAAACTTCCTTACGTAAACTTGATCAAGTGGAACTTTTCAAAGATGGTCAGCACTGTCATCTATTCTAATATCTACAGTAACAACTGGAATGATGGAATTGAATGGAATGTCTCTGCGCAAACTGGTGATATAGTAGATATTGGCGACAACAATTTCCGAGGACCAACATGTATGCCATTTCGCGATGCCAATGTTGTCATAGTAAGAACACCAAACGCTATGCAGATAATGGCTGGCTTTGATTACACAACCGGTGCATTTCTATGGAAGAACAATGCAACAGTTCTAAATCTTGATGTCCTTCTTGAAGGCTTCGCTACAACTCCGTCAGGGCCACATATTATGAAAGATGGCGCATCACCATACTTCGTTGCTTACGATGTTAAAACTGGGCATGAAATTTGGAGAGCTTCAGACGGAGAATTACCATGGGGAGCAATTCCCTGCTATAGCGTCGTATACCACAATGGCATAAACTTCTTTGGAAGTTACGATGGACACGTATATGCTTACAACAACGCCGATGGGAAACTAGTATGGATTAGCGACTACAACGGACAACAATTTGAAACAGTGTATAATAACCAGCCATTCAATGGGCATGCAATCGGAGCTGATGGAAAACTCTTCTTCTCAAGTGCTACAACATATCAAATGATGCCAAGACCACGATTTGACGTAATCTTGTAAGCATCAATGAGACCACAGGTCACTTCTTATGGACACTGCCTTTAGGAATAATGCCTACAGCTATTGCAGATGGATACTTGGTAGGGGAAGATATTGACAACGGAATCCAATACGCAATCGGGAAAGGTCAAACAGCAACTACTCTCTCAGCGCCAAACATAGCAGTTACAAGTGGAACCCCCATCGTCTTGAAAGGAACAGTTATGGATCAATCCCCCGGCAAACCCAATACCCCCGCAATCGCAGATGCTGACATGAGCATGTGGATGGACTACCTATATGGTCAAAACGCAACTTTACTTAACAACCCGCCTACACCTACCGGCGTAACAGTTACTTTGAGCGTTCTTGATTCTAACGGCAACTACAGAGACATCGGAACGACAACAACTAATGCAGATGGTTTCTTTACATATGATTGGACTCCAGATATTGAGGGCAGCTACGCGGTTTATGCTTCATTTGCTGGTTCTGAATCTTACTGGCCATCTCACGCAGTATCGTCCTTCACTGTTAATCCAGCAAGTACCGGACAATCTAATACAATTCCTGAAACATCTAACGACTATACCATGGCAATAACTTATGCTGCTACCGCAATCATCATAACAGTCGTCGTTGTTGGCGTTATTCTTGCAATACTAACGCTAAGAAAACGCCCTTAAAAACACCCTCTTTTCTTTTTTAGTTTAGCGCGCGCTAATCGAGAAAAATGGGGCTGAGTGGGCTTTGGAGCAAAATCACAGTACAATAGCCATAGTGAGTTAGGTTATCATTCTCCTTTAACCTAAAAATCCAAAGCCTCAGCAAACCCTAAGAATACCCATATTGCGAATAACATAAAAGAAGAATAATTGCACAGATGGATTGGAGGAAGTTGCGTAATGGATAAGTTCAGCAAGTTAAGAGCGCCTTACATTTTTGCATTAGCTTTGGCGTTTTTTGTGTTCCTCTTTTTTATGTTGGTTAAATCTTTTCCAGCTGAATACAATCTGTATCTTCGATTCCTTGAGCGTATTCAAATTAACGATGCGTTTTGGACTTCATTGTGGTTTTCATCTGAACTAGTTGGAGAAGTAGGTTTGATTCTGCGTTTTGCAGGCGCTTGCCTATTTTTAGCTTTTGCATGGATACTTGTTAAGCGAAAAAAGTTTGCCTCACATTTTCTCAGAAAGGCGTTACTATTAGAAGGTGCATATTACCTTTTTATTTTGCCTTTTATAATCAGTCTATTTGCTAGACCAAACACAACCCTTGTCAATATCGAGGCAGGATTTTCTTACACAATGCAAATTGTACTCATAACACCTGCTTTCTTCTATTTAGCTTATGTTATGAGAAAGCCGGGCTTTGATAGAGCTTGCCTGTTTAAATGGGGCGCGATTGGACTTATCGGTTTTACTTTTGCGTTATGGATAAAACATTTTCTTTTAAACTTGTATGCTTTGCCCATAAATTTTTCAGATCCTGTGCTGTTTTTCGGCTTTCTAAACTCGACATTGACACTCCTGACTGCTGGCTTAATTCTATTTTTTGCTTTCTTGCCTATAATTAGGGTTAGAAGGCAAGATTTTAATCCAAAAGTTGTGGGTTTTGCTTTTCTGTTAATTGGAGTCTACTTTATCGGATATTTAGTCGTGGCTGTATTGAATCAGAGTTACTTTAACTATTTGTTTTTAACAGAACTCTGGGGTGTCGCATTTCTAGTTCCAGGCGCAGGTTATATGCTAAAAAATAAGCCTTCTAACTAGCTAATCGAGTAAAATAAATTTTAACAAAAATCTTTTATTTGTAGAAACTCGATATATCTTTTGTTGTCTTGTTTTGTGTTGTCTATAGAAAGCTAACTCGCTTTGCGTTGTCTTTTCTCCAGTGGCGTTGGAGCCAAAAACAGGAAGGCATAGTGCAGCTTGGGTGAAGTTGAAGCTAAAACCGGCAAGAAACCATCATTAAACCGTTCAGCAAAGGAGCGCAGAAACACGTTATTTCGCGTTTTAGACGGTGTTTTAAGTCTCTCCCATAAAAAAATTCATAATGGCGGAAATAGCGACAAAGCTAAGCAGGGGTGGGCGCGAGTTTTGGTTTCAGCAGTCTCAGCTTACGGTCCCTTGCTGAAGGATGAGGAGTTGGAGCTTCGGGTGTTAACGTTAGAGGAGAAGCTCAAGAACAGCATACTAATACCGAAACCGGAGGACAAGAAGAAATGAACATTTTAAGCAGGAAACTGCATTTCTTGGAAAAAAACGTGTTACCTGAACTTCCCGAAGAGGGCACAACAAGAATAACATGGGACAATGGAGACACAGAGTTAAATGAAGCAGAAAACGAATTACACAGACGCGCAACCCAAATCTTGCAATACCATGCCGACGAATTGCAGGCAGCCAAAGAACGCGGAGATACCACTTATAATCCGTTATCAACAGATGACCAGGCACTTGTAGACGCAGCCAACCGCCGCTTTATGGCAAGGATACTGGATATTTTCCAAGTCTTCACGGATGCTTTTGTAACGTATAAAGACCCTATGGCTAACTGGGTGTTCTACACTCGGTTTTATTGGCTTATAGAAGAAACCCGCAAGTTTAAAGAGCAATACGACGCGGAAGAAGAGGTCTTTAACACGCCTGGCTATTGGGAGCTGTGCGAAGGCGAACAGGAAAGGCTTTTAGCTCCCGTCTATGCAGCTTGGAACCATGACCTATTTACTCCCAAGAGTTTTGAGCGTTACTGTGAAGAACATCATGTTTTCAAAACAACCGAGGACATACAGCAGTTTATCGCTAACAGGACACCCGAGCAAGCTAGGCAAGACGAGTTAGAAGAACAGCAAGAACAAGCGGAAAACGCGGAGATCGATGCACGTAACGCACTTTACCTTAAAGAAAAATGTCCGACTTGCTCGGAGCCATGCGAGTGGTTTAAGAAGAATCCTCAAAATGTCCAAATTGATCAATCATCGACAGCAGAAAACGTAACGGAGAATCCGAAAATATGAGCCACCGACAAGTCGAAACCGAGCGAGACCGAGAAATTCCGATTCCGATGTCGGAACGCGTGAAAATCAGTGATCTCAAGTTTGACCAAGACAATCCCAATATGATGAGTTTGGCGCAGCTTGACCGATTGAAAGCTTCTATTAGAAGGTGGGGTGACATCGTTCCTGTCGTTACTAACAGTGAGCTTTTAGTGGCTGATGGGCAGCAGCGTGTTACCGCTATGAAGGAGCTTGGCATGACCGAGTGCAGCGTTATCCGTTTGCCCGTTAAAGACGTTGATCGGCGATTGCTGCGGCAGGTGCTAAACAAGCTGAAGGGTAAACACAACAAAGAGCTGGACAGTGCTGAGTATTTGCGTATTGTTGAGGATGGCGAGAAGGAGGAGTTGAAGGCGCTCCTCGAATCCGTTGGGGAGAAGCTTCCTTTTGAGGTGGATGATCGTGAGATTTCTTTTTCTATTCCTGGAACTTATGAGTTAATTGTTGAGTGCAAAGATGAGGCTGACCAGAAAGCTAAGTATGAAAAGTTAAAGTTGGAGGGTTATAAGCTACGGATTTTGACATTGTAAAACGTTGGGAAGAATCTGATAGTTTTAGAGCACAAAGCGTTGTGGGCAGCTATACTCTAAATGATGTTAAGTTGGAGAAGCGGTTTAAGGGTTATTTGCCGCTTGAGGATTTTGACTGGCAAATAGGCGTGATTGTTGGGCGCAGTGGTTCGGGTAAAACAAGCATAGCCAAACAACTTTTCTCAGAAGCCTACATCCAAGGCTTTGATTACAACAGCAAATGTGTTCTAGATGATTTTCCTAAAGAGTTAGAAACTAATGAGATTACGCGGATGCTTTGCAGTGTTGGTTTTGCGTCTCCTCCAGATTGGCTAAAAAGCTATGATTGTCTAAGCCAAGGGTGAGAAGATGCGAGTGGATATTGCTCGTGCGCTATGCTTGGACAAGCCATTGGTAGTTTTCGACGAGTTTACTTCAGTAGTGGATAGAGAAATTGCCAAAGTCAGTGCTTTTGCCATAAGCAAAGCAGTTCGCAGATCAACAAAGAAGTTCATAGCTGTTACTTGCCACTATGATGTCGTGGATTGGCTGGAGCCAGATTGGGTCTTCTGCACTGATACGATGGAGTTTAGTCGAAAAAAAGAGTCAGGCCGCCCATTAACCTCAGCGTTTATCGGTGCGGCAATAACCTATGGCAGATGTTTCGGCAATATCACTATCTGAACGGCAGTTTAGGTGCAGGTGTTCGCTGCTACGTTGCACTCTACCAAAACAAGCCCATAGCATTCATGGCAGTAGCATGCACCAAAATGAAAACAAAATATTATCGAGTAAGTCGCTTAGTAGTATTACCCGATTATCAAGGCATAGGCGTAGGCAAACGATTCTTAAACTCATAGCGGACCTCTACTGTTCCCAAACAAAACTGCCCTTTCTTATAGTCACAAGCAACCCACAAATCATTCGAGGAAACCTCAAAGGTTGGAAGATAACGCGATTTGGTCATGCAAGCCGAGGACGAGAAAACACAAGAATCAACAATGAACTACGCAAAAGCCTTAGCAGAAATAGGATAACTGCAACTCTATTACGTGAATTTTGATATTTAAAAAAAACATTAAGGGTTTGCTGAGGCTCTGGCAACTAAATGGAGAAAAGAGAAAATGCGAACTCTCTTTCAACAACTTATGGCTATTTCGTGATATATAGCCAGAGCCCTCTCAGCCCCATTGTTATCCAATGCAATTTTATTGACTAAAAAAAGGGAAAGATTGTTGTTTGTTTGATTTTCTTATGGTCGTTTTCTTATGAGCAATAGAGCCAGTACAATACCGACTATGGCTATGGCGACGATTATGCCTGCGACTGCTGGAACAAAGTACATGTCAGATGCTGACTGTGCTGGTACTTGAGTTGGCGCTAATGTTGGGGCTGCGGGTCAACTGAGAAGCTGTTTTCTGATGTTGATGGCCAGTAAGATTCAGAGCCTGCGAAAGTTGCAATCACCGTGTATTTGCCTTCGATGTCAGGTGTCCATTGATAGCTAAAAGAACCGCTATCATCGCTTGTAGCTGTGCCGATATTACGATAGTTGCCATTAGAATCAATCACATCGATCGAAACTGGAACACCAGTAGTGTTAGTTGGCTTGCCCTTCTGCATGTAGACGTATGCCATCCATTGAGTCTGAGAATCTTCAGAAACAGCTGCAACACCATTAGGGAAGCGTGCTGCTTGCTCTTTTTGTTTTGTGCCAGCAGAAATATCCATGACTGTTCCTTTGATTGTTATAGATTGACCTAATTGAGCAGATAGTCAGGTGCAGAGACGGTAACAGCGCTTGGACCTTTGCCTATAGCGTAGATTTGTGCATCATAGTTGTTCCAGTAGATTAAAACGCCATCAGCAGTTGCAAAAGTCATCGGATACGCCCAGCCAGATAGATCCCAGATTGTCTCGCCATTAGTAACGTTAAGGCAGTGTACGCGTTCGCCTTTGTAGAGAGGTGTATCAGCAGAGTGTTCATGAGTTCCGACATAGATCTTGCCATCGCAAATAAGGCCTTCCATCTGAACAAAGTTAGGAATCTTCTCTCCGCCTGATGGATAGACATCTCTCCAGAGTAGGCTACCGTCAGCTAAGCTGTAGGCTGAAACTGCTCCAGTGTACCCTCCAGTGAAAAGTATGCCGTAAGCCATCTTTGTTTGCGTTTGCGAGATTAGGCTTGGCCAAGTAAAGTATCCGTATGCTTGGAAATCAGATTGTGCATCAGTTGTTCCAACCAATTCGCCGTTGCTCATGTCCCAGATGTAGAATGTGCAGCTTGGAACCTTTAAGCCCACAAAACGTTGTTCAGCGCCTGTAGCTCGTTCGAAAATGATGTTTTGGTTAGTTGCTTCATCTTCGATATCAATGTTCTTCATGTAAAGCAGTTGTCCTTCATGTCCAGGTTGAATGCTAATAGCCCAAACAGTGACCTCATCCACATAAGCGTATGAAGGCGCGCTTGTGCCAGTAGGCCAAGAACCGTTAGTACCCCAAACATATTGATTATCATAGACCGCTCTGATGGTTGGTGATGTAGCCCAATTGAATGATAATGACACATTCCAATCATAGTTGTCAATTCCAAGCGTCTATTTGGTTTGATGATGGGTTTCTGCTTGGAATTGCCCTTGATGAGTTCCATTGACCTAGAGCGTAACCGTTGTTTGTGTTGCCGCTAAGGACGTAGCGTAGGTTTTCGCCAGCATAACCCTGTACTTCAAAGCCGTTGGGAACGCCAGTAATATTGAGATATGGGAAACCTCGTTCTGGCTGGTAGCCAATGCGGTAGTTGCTTGTGAATAGCCATCCTGGGTTTGCAATTCCGTGTTCGTTAGGGTTATCATCACTGTAGTAATATCCGAAAGTCGGTACGTTTGATGATCCAGTTAAAGCTGCAGTGTCTTGTTCCCATAATAATTCGCCTGTTTTTAGGTCAACGCAATCCAGCAACTCACTTGTGCCTCTGTAGATTGTGTTTGGTGTGAAGTAGAGTCTTCCGTACATTATTACTTGATTGTTGAATCGTGGTTGATATTGAGATCCCGCGTTGAAAGCGTTGCCAGTTCCAGTTCGTCCATCATTGCTACCGCCTAAAATACCGTTATCTTCGGTTGGTCTTGTCCAGAGAATATGTGGACTATTTGGTGCAATACCGTCAGGTTGATACCTGTTTTCGGTTCCGCCGTTGTCAGCATCGTGTGCGTTGTTTAGCCAGTTTGAAGCAACAGTGTACCATTGGTCGTTTTGCCCCTCAATCGGGCGAGTCCAATACTCAGTTGGAACAGGCTGAATAAGAGGCAGAGCGTTAATGCTTACTGGTTCTTGCTGTACAATCACTTGGAATGTGTAGTTGCTTGCCAAGAACGTCGTACCATAATATTGGTTGCTGGTGCTTGAACCGCCATTGGTCGAGTTCCATCGATAGTAGAGTTCGTGGAAGAATACAGTAATTGACCAGTTGCCAACTTGATCAGGGGTGATTGCTGTGTAGGTTGAGCCTGTTGAGTCAGAAACGAAAACATTGCCTGATATGCCTCCTTCTCCGCCGCCTACGTTTCCTGCGGATTGACCAGAAGCTGGTAATCTTTCAGTTGCGCCATCGGGTTTTGTTATTTCAATGTGGAATTGGTATCGAATGTCGTTGCTCAGCGATGCTGCTGGTGGTACCTGGGGGTTCATCATGATGAGGTTGAATGTTTGTCCTACGCCGACGGGGTTTGGTGAGGCGATGCCAAAAGTCCATGTTGGGATTTGGTCGTGGAATCTGTTCCAGAGAGTTAATCGGTTTGCAGGAGCGTTAATGCTCATGCCATCCCAATGCATGCCTTGATCTATAGCTGTTTGAGTGTCTGTGTTGAATGCAGCAGAAGCAGTGTCTATGTTGTTAAGCGAGATAGCCATTGATATTGCTAAAATTGCAATTATTACAGTTGCAATAATTTTGTTTTTTTCCATATATTTTGTTTTCTCCTAATTATTTAAGTGCGCAAATAAGCGCATAGGCAAGCAGTTAGTCTTTTAATCAATTTAAACTGTTGTAAAAAGTGAGGCTGACGACAAAATCGCAATTAGTTTTTTTATCATCAACAGAACATATCATTTTCCAGTAAACACAATTAAATAAAGTATAACACAGTTATATTGCAAATTATACAAAACAGCCAATATTATAAGATCCCAATTGTAAAATAACTCTGTTGCGCCATAAAAGCCAAAGCTTTCCTTTTTTGAATATTAACAAATGCAACTTATAATCTTTAAAAAGCGGCGTTTCAAAAGGTAAAAATTTGGTGTCTCGATGATTTATGATCCAAGCCATGGGGACTCAAAATTTAAAAGGTAGGGTTTGCTGAGGCTCTGGATGTTTAGGTTAAAGGAGAAATGAATAACCTAACTCACTATGGCTATTGTACTGTGATTTTGAACCAGAACCCTCTCAGCCCCATTCATATCCGATTTCTGCCCAAACAATTAATTGCTTTTATCATTAGTAGTATATAATATTTTTCAATATTACACCTAATTAGCATATAACATAGTTATATTGCAAATAATACAAAACAACAAATAAAAATCTTGATCTGAGGACAAGCTTCACGATAGATAAAGAATCCAGGACATTTAGTGGAAATAGGATAAGGTCTCCCTGCAGTACGATAAATGATTGGATGAAGAATTTAGCGCGTGCGTGCCTAAGCCTCATTTTTTTCTCAGAAGTTTCTTTACAAAAAAAGGAAGGATTGTTGTTTCTTATTGTTGTTTTTATGGTCGTTTCCTAAGTATCAGAACTGTGGCTACTGCTACTGCAATAATTATAGCGACAACTCCGACTGCCAAGAACATCATTAAATCCGCAGTTGTTGCTAAGCCTGTCTGAATACTTTCGCTTGGTGTAGGTGTAACTACTGCTGGGTCAACACTGAAAGCTGCAATAGCATGCGATGGCCAATAAGATTCGCTACCCCCAAAAGATGCGTAGAGAGTATACTGTCCTTCAATGTCAGGTATCCAGTTATAGCTAAAGAATCCGTCTGTGCTTGTTGTGGTACCAATATCTCTATAGTTTCCGTTTGAATCAACAACGCTCAGCACTACCTCAACGCCTACGGTATCTGTTGGGCGCGGTTTTTGCATGTAAACGTACTCCATCCAGCCCTTCATGCTTGCATCTGAGACTGCTGGGACTCCGTTGGGGAATCGGGCTGCTTGCTCAGTTTGTGTGGTTCCAGCTGAGATGTCGGTTACTGTGCCTTGTATTGTAATTGATGATCCGTATGGAACGCCTATTTCTGGAGCCGAGGCAGTTAATGCGCTGGGTCCTTTCCCTACTGAGTAGATTTGCATGTCATATGTGTTTAGGTAAGTGTATTGTTGGTCTGCTATGGCGCCGTTGTTGCTCATGAATGAGCCTCCTTCGCCCCATCCAGTCAATGTCCAGAGTTCTTCGCCTGTTGTTGCGTTAAGGCAGCGAATTAGTGCACCCTTGTATTGTGGTGTGTTTGGTGAGTGCTCGTTTGTGAACAGGTAGATTTTGCCGTCTGCAATGGCTCCGATGAAAATTGGCCAGTATCCCCATGGCGATGCTAGACCGCTGAATGTGTTGTTGCCATCTGGGTTGTCTCCCCCGTAGGTCCATTGTCGCTCGCCGGTTGTTGCGTTGATGCAGTAAAGTAGTCCTCCATATCCGCTGACGTATAGGTTGCCGTATGCTACGTGGTGTGAACCAGTATTTTCTGTTGTTACTGAACCGCTAAAAGTGTCAAAGGGTCTCAAGTTCTCGACTGGTCCCCAAAGTCTGTTGCCGGTGTCAAGGCTGTAGCCATACCAATTCATTGTTTCTTTTTCGTATATGGTAAAGATGCGTGATTGTGGATCTACTGTTTCTGATCTAATGATGATGCTGATGTTTCCGGGGGGTGCTTGATAGGTCTGCATCCATAGAAGGTGTCCTGCTGATTCAGGTTTTAGGCTTACTGCCCACATGGTATATTCTGTGTTTGTATTGCTCCAAGCTGGTAGAGTACCGTTGCTGGCTAGTAATACGTCACTTGTGAAAGCAGCTTGTACGCTAACTGATGACATGCCGTCGCGCCATGATATTGGGACATCCCAATCAAATCGGTCAGGTGTGCTTGCATTAACTGTCGATGGTATGCTTGGAGTGTTTGAAGCCAAGTTCCATAGTTTAGATGAGTTCCATTGTTTCAAGCGCCAATCTGGGTTGGAATTTGTGCCATCGTTGGCAATAACGTATCTTAGGATTTCTCCGTGTTCACCAAGAGTTGCTGTGCCTGAAGGAACGTTTGTGACGCTGAAGAGTTGGGTTCCCGTGCGTGGATCAAATGCTTGACCAAAGTTGTTTGTGAATAATATGCCTTCGTAGAAGACTCCGTGTTGGTTGGGTGTGTCTGCATCGTAATAGTATCCGAATGAGAGATTTGGCATGTCTGCTATTCTCCAGAGTTCTTTTCCTGTGCGTAGATCGACGCAGACTGTATCTCCTGCAGTTCCTGAGATTCCTAGTGGTTCAGTGTAGTAGAGTCTTCCGTACATTATTATGGGGTTAGCAAATCGGTGGTTGTATGATCCTCCTTGGTAGAATGTGTTTCCTTCGATTCCAACGTTATTTCCTCCGACAACACCTCCGCTCTGTATTGGTTTGGTCCACATTATATGTGGGCTATTTGGGGCTGTACCGTCTTGTTGGAAGTTTGTTGTTCCTATCTGAGGTGACCCTGTCCCGAGCCAATTTGAAGAAATTGTTGCCCAGTCAGAGTTCTGGCCTTCAATTGGGCGAGACCAGTATTCTGTTGGAAGGGGGTATTCAGTTATCGCTGGCAGTGGGTCTTGCTGGGCTGTGAAGGTCATGGTTTTGCTTGTTGCACCTAAGAATGTGTCGTTTTGATAGGTGCCGCTCCAGTGGTATACTAAGTCAGGGTAGAAGAGTACTACTGAGTAATTCCCTATTTGGTCTGGTGTGTATGTGGTGTATATTGTGTTTGTTGTGTCGCCTGTAAATGGACCGAGAGTTTCGGTGGTACCGTCGGGTTTAGTTATAGTAAGTCTGTATTCTGTCATTCGAATGTCGTTGGGTATGGCTGCGCTCGGTAAAAGGAAGTAAGCCCACATTGTAAAGAACACTCGCTGACCAATACCGACGCGGTCTGGTGCAACGTTAACGTAAGCATAGGTGGAAATTTTCCATTCTGGGGTATGTGCTTTAGCTGGTTGTATTAGCATAATTGACGCTGACATAGAAGTTGCTAGCAATGCTATAATTATAATAGCCATTAGTCTATTTTTGTTGATTTGCATATTTTCTTTCTCCAATTTATTTATGGACCATAGTGCATTTTCTAAATTTTAGAAAAGCCGCTGGTCGCAAAATGGTATTAAAAATCTTATAGTTTATAAGCTTATCATAAATCGAGAAAAAATAGTCTAAAAAAATTCATTTGATAAAGATTTCGAGAATTTAATTAATAATATATAGCTTCTTACATCTTTAACTGGCGTAAGAAAAGACAAAATAGCTCTGTAGCTGCACCTCTCTTTTCGATTATGCTTTTTGAATGATTATTTCATATCGATATGTTAGCGCGTGCTCATATCGCTAATGGTATCTCTGCAGTAGGATAAACGATTGGATGAAGACTTATCTGAAATTCTTTGCAAATGATGTTTTCTTTTTATTATTGTGTTGTTTGATTGTAGAGGGTTACAACTGTTTTTATTTTATCTTCGGGGTATCCGTTCTTTTTCAATAAATCAGTTATCGCTGAGCTGATTTCCAAGTTTTCCATACAAAGATCTCTTTCTAACATATCTTAATAGTGCATAGATGCATGTTTAAGGATATGTTGGCGTCAACACACTACAACAAATCCCAAATCTTCATCAAGGCAGACAAAAGAAGAGGAAGCATTCGAAAATATAGCCAAGAAAGCAAATAGGCGGTTTAGTCAAATTTATTCTGTTTTAAAAGAAAAGTGTTGTTAGGCGGATTTAGCCGTGCGTTGGCACAGGTAAGGCGTAGAAAAGAGGAGTTCCTTGTCTATGTCAGCAGCCAGACCCGCCCAACCCTCGTCCATGTTGGGTATGTCTTGCCTATTCAAGCTCTATTTGCTCTGAAAATAATATAAAATGATGTTGTCACAATCCTGAAACAACAGACACTAGTTGTTCTCTTGATTTTCCGGTTCCACCTATTTTATTCATTGCGAACACAGTACAGAACGGAACTAACCAGCATTTATGTTCGAATACAGAAATTATGGCTTAAAAATTATACAGCGTTCTTGTTCTTCTCTTATCGCCAAGTTTTTTTGGGATACGAATAATCTTAGCGGTTGAATATCACAATCAATCTTTAAAATCAGTTCAAAGTCACCGCGATTTTTCTTTTCCACGGAAACCAAAGAGGGTTGAACTATACATTGCTCAACCAGTTCCTTGAGCAATGCGATTGCTTCTTTTCTCTCCAATTTTGATCCCGCTGCCCAAGCAACCAATCCATAACTTGTCATATTTAATTTTTTTTAATCTTGGCGTGCGCTAATCTCTATTCGGCACTGGAGCAGTTTAAAAACCTCAGATAATAATTATTGATGTAATCTTTTTGAGCAAAATCATCTTAAGGTGCGAAAAAAGGGTGTTAGTTTAGTTAAGTTTTGTGTTTCAAGGACTGTTTCAGTTTTGTTTCAGGCAACTCCTATAAGCCTTTATGCACATATACTAATATGGTGATAAATAAAATGCAAAAAACAAAAATCGCAATAGCCTTAATCGCAGTCGCAGCACTAACCCTGGTCGCAGTGGGGTTAGCTTCAGCCCAAATGATCGCAAACCAACCATACACAACTTCAAGCCCCAACCAAGCTGCACCCAACAACGGCTTCTGGGGATCGCTAGGCAACTGCTTCGGATACGCAACAAACCAAGCATACGCCGGTCCATATGTAGCGCCTCCAGCGCCAACAGATGGCTCCGTTCCAACGCCTGCACCCTATCAAGGCGGCTACAACTACGGATATGGCTATGGTTACGGCTACGGACCCTGCAGGGTAAGATAAAAACCCAGCTCTTTTTTCTATTTTAATTTCTGTTTTTAAATTCAGTTCTAAGACATTAGTTTTGGTTAGGTCTCTGCTGTCTCAGATTGTCGGTTAACCTTTAGCTTTAATTTCAAAATTGCATGTTTTTTCTTTATGGATTTTTTGTTGTCTCGGCCTTGTGATGCGTGCGGGAGGATGGTTGGTGGCGGCGTTTACTACTGCGCTGTGTGCAGGATTTTTTCTGTTAAAGCTAATAAATCTGAAGAGGCAAAAGATAAATTGGTATGCGAGTTTGCCTGATTTTCTAATCGGCACTGGAGGTTGGGCTTACTTTAAAGCTCCAAACAAACCATCTAAAAACATATTCTGAAATATTCAATTTTGTAGAAGTAAACTATACTTTCTACAAGTATCCCTCAACTCAAACAGTTCAACGATGGCGAAAAACAGTATCCCAAGATTTCACGTTTTCTATTCGATGCCACCAAGACCTAACCCACAAAATAGGCCTTGTTCCCACAAGTCACGCCTACGAAATATTCTATAAAATGTGAAGTTGCTGCGACATTCTCCGCTCACCTTATCTTATTTTAGAGACACCGCCCAAATACAAAATATCCCAAGACACAGAAAAAGATGCGCGGGATTTCTTCTCTTCTCTCAACCTGAAAGGGATAAGACTGGTTTGGGAATACAGAGGTCCAACAACTCAAACAGTAATTGGCCTTATGCAGGATTTTAGCATAATTCAATGCATCGACCTATCCAGACAAAGCCCAAGCTACAATTTAGATATAACTTACTCAAGGTTGTTTGGAAGAAGTCAGCACAACCTCTACCAATTCACCGACGATGAACTAGCAGGAATCGACCAAGCCGCTCAAGAAACCAATTCTAAAACTGTGATACTATCTTATCATGGCGCAAGAATGAACACTGATGCCATACGATTCAAGCACTACAAGAACGCTGGAAACTTTCTACCCGTCACAGCTTACACAGGGATTGATTCCGCCAAAGCCGTACTATCCGAGGACACAACTGTTCTCGCCACAAAATCAGAGTTAAAGGCGCAACAAGGCTGGAAAGTAATCGATCTAACTCCAAATAAAAGAGTACACCTCTCTGAGGTTCTTGAAAAGATACCAGACAAAACCTATTCAAGCATAAACGAGGTCGTAAAAGAGTTGAGGCGAGTGCTTTGAGCAACACCAACATCTTTCTTGGTACCTGTGGCTGGAGCTACAAAGAATGGGAAGGCGTCTTCTACCAAAAGAAAAGTACTAAAACTAAACTTCGAGCATACTCCAGAGTCTTTAAGACCGCCGAAATAGACTCCACATTCTACCGCAACCCCTCAAAAGGAACAGTTATGGGTTGGCTTAGGTATTCTCCTAGCGATTTTGTGTTTTCTGCCAAACTGCCTAAAACAATAACTCACGAAAACATGCTTGGACTAAAGAAAGAGGTCAAAGCCGATTTAGAAGTATTCTTAGACCTAATGCGTCCTTTACAGCTTGGAGGCAAACTCGCCTGCTTACTCATACAATTGCCACCAAAATACTCATACAATCCCAGAAATCTTGAAGCCTTCTTCCAAATGCTTGACCCCGCTTTCAGGTACGCCGTAGAATTCAGAAACATAACCTGGCTATTACCTAATACCGAAACGTTTGAACTCCTAAATCGGTATGGTGTTGCCTATACGATTGTTGATGAACCGCTTCTGCCTCCAGAAGTGCATTTAACGACTGACTTTGCTTATTTCCGCTGGCACGGCAAAGGCAAGGACATCTGGTTTGATTATCGGTATAGTGAAGAGGAATTGGAGCCTTGGGTTCCAAAGGTTCAGGAAACAGCAGGCAAAGTCAAGAAGGTCTATGGTTACTTTAACAACCACTAACATGGCTATGCACCGGAAAACTGTTTGCATTTGCTTGAAAAGCTGGGTTTATTGTCGGAGACGCAGAAAAAAGCTAAACTAAAGTCAAAGAATAAGCAAGCGCAACTGGGGTCTTTCTTTGGATAGAAGACAGAGGATTTATCTTTTGTATCAGGAAGCATACTGGATTGCCTCAGAGGAAATCAGTAATCATCAAGGCTTCTGTTTTCATATCCTCTAATCTTAGTGCCATACGGTAGGATTCAACGGTTTTGCCCATTACGCATTTGCCTCTACAAAACCCTCTAACGTTAAATCCTCAAGAGGTAACTCGGCAACGCCCAAGGATAAGGTGGGATGTTTTTCTAAAATAAATTGTCTTGCGTAGTTTGTTTTTCTTAGTGATAGAACCACGTTTGCTTTTTTGATTGTTTGGGTGTGGAGTAGATTGTTTCTTGGTGTTTGAGCGTGTTGTGGGTAGGTTGCGATTATTATTGTTTGGGTTTCTCGTGCAAAATTTGATAGATAAGTCGTTATTTGCCCAAAGATTCTTTGGGTTTCATCTTCGGGAATGTCTTTGTCTAAGAAGAATCCTGCGATGTCTGAAATTATCACGAGTTTGGCTTTGTATTTTTTGATGGTTTGTTTTAGTTGTTGTTTGATTAGTGAGGCTGTTTGGTAGGCTGTAAATGCTCTTGAGATGTAAATGTTATCTAGAACTTTTTTTGGGTCTATGTGGTGGATCTGGGCTAGCTGTGCTATTTGGTATAGTCTGAGGGTGTTGCCTCCATCGATAAAGATAACGCTGCTCTGCAATCCGCCAAGCTGGTGGGGAAGTTGCGCTTTCACACACAACAGCGATGCTAACGATGAAACAGATGCGCCCCCAAGAACGGCAAAGTCACCTAACGCAAACCCTGGAAAAACCCCTTTAACACCTCTTATGTTAAGCGGAAAAACCGGTTGAGGCAGCGCAGTTTTAACAATTACATTTTGGCTCAATTTCATAATTCTCCCCTATTTTGAAAGGATAGCAACAGGCAATTTTCAGCTTTTAAATCATCAACTCAAACAACTTAATCAAATAGAGGGGACTTGTTTGAAAGTGAAACAAAATCAAAGTTTTTATTGTTCCTGTCCAAAACCAAAAGATCAGCACTAAAAGAAATCTAAAATAAAGCCCAGAAATATCTATTGTCACCGTCTAACTATTAGCGCGCGCAAGGGTTCAAATGAACGTGCAAATCATTAAATAATTTTTAAAGTGTTCTACTCTTAATTTATGACTCTTAATATAATCCTCCATTTGAGTAAGGAAGGATTCATTAAATGATTCATCAGCTGAAGTGGCTAAAATTACGTAACCGTCTGTTTCGGTATCAAAACTTCTCCACTCAGCAAATCCTTTGAATATTTTTGGATGACAACATGGGAATTGCTTTGAAAATTCTATTGCTTCAGCCAAAAACATAAAATCGCTTCTCAACTCCTGAAAACCCATACTTTGGAGGCAAAAGTGAGGGAAAGCGCATTTCTATAAGGGTATAGCAATGTTTCGAGCTTCTTCAACAATTAGATGTTTTACTTTAAGTCTTGAGAAGTATTTCAGGACATTAATTCCTCGTTGAGTAACCGCAAAGAATATTCTATCTTTTCCAAAGGGTCGCTCTTCAACTAAGCCTTGTTTAACTAAGAAGCCCAAGTCTTCTTCAAGCACACTACAGTTAAGATTGGTCTTGTGCATTATATGTATTAGTTCTAAGGGGCCTTTCTGCGCTAACAAGATAACTATTTCAACGTACGTTTCAAGATGACTGCGTTTCATAGTAATCCACTTTGTGTATTCTGTAAAACAATGTTTACGGGTAGAGCACTTATAAACCTTCTTATGCTTTATTCAAGCAATTATGCTTTTTATTAACATAAATTTAAATTATGGTATAAAATGAATTAAAATATGCAATATATAACTATAATTGGTCTTAATGATAATATCAAAAACAAAGCGATTTTAGCCACAGTTTGATTTTTTTTGAAAATTCTTTGAACAGTATTTTTCCTAGCTGTTCATCAACACTGCGAAAGCCAAATTTGTCCATATAATTTTTTCATGAATGCCCCAATTTGGAAACACAAAAATAGATTTTTTAGGGCTGCAATAATGTTGATGAATTTAGAATGCCCTTCATTTCATTCAAATTCACGTGTTTAATTTACCAAACTAAGAACAACACTTTTCCAATGAAACCAGTTGGCTTGTTTCCCTCCTTAGCAAGTGTAACTTTGTTTTTTCAAAAGAATTAGAGAGCGGTAGCTCTTTTTGAAAATTAGCAATCGATAATAACTACCGAACATATATGGATTAACACGACACATGAGTTGGTTCTCGTGGACTATTTATCACCTCTTAGATCGGAACTCCGGCTGAAGATTTTGTTTAGCCTCTTAAGCGGAGAGAAAAAAATATCAGAACTCAGATTTGATGTCGAAACTCGGGACACCACTATTCTTCACGTTCTCGAAGAATTCGGTGATCTTAATCTAACAACAAGGAATCAAGGACTCTACGAATTATCGCAACTCGGAATCATGGAAGCAGAAATTTTTAAAGAGTTTATTTCTGCTGTTGAAGTTGTTGAAAAGTTTAAGGACTTTTGGTTTTCACACAAAGTAGGCGATATACCACCACACCTTCTTCAAAACATCGGCGCACTAAAAGACGCACAATTAGTTCGGACTCAAGCATCAGAACTAGGTATCGTTCATCAAACGTTCATGGAAACCATCAGAACTTCCAAAAGGATAAAGGGAATATCTCCCATTTTCCACCCGGACTTTGTATCTTTGTTTGGTCAACTGCTTGAAGAGGGCGCCACAATCGAGCTAATAGTCAGCAGCGATGTCCTTAACAAGATTACGGATTTTGTAGATCTTGATTTAATAAAGAAGTACTTGAAAGAGGATATGCTAAGAGTTTTTCTAAAAGACGATTTGAAGATTGCTCTTGCGTTGACTGAGAACAGTTTCTCGCTCGGACTTTTTGCTGTATCTGGAACATACGATGATAGCATGGACTTGCGGTCAAATAATAGTGAAGCAATAAAATGGGGTGAACGTCTTTTCGAAGATGCAGTTAAAGGTAATCCAAGAATTGGGATAGATTTGCCGATTTAAACTATCATATTAATTTTTTTCAATTTTGAGGCAAATGGCTAGTTTTGCTTCTTAAAAACTCATTTTTGCAGAAATAATTCGGGATGCTTATTTTGAATATTGATTAGTGCTTCATAAGTTTCATTACATATTTGAAATCCATATCCGTCTGGAGAGGAGCTGAGTGAAAGACCAAAACTTTCACGTTGAATCAATAAAAACCCTGAAGGCGGATTTGGGAAATTTTGTTTTAGAGAAAACATACTTCCCGTTACTCAAAGTTCTAAGGTTTATGGTGTCAACTTCCCTTCTTTTAGCTTTAAATGGTGCTATTGTTGTAGTTTTTGGTTTTTGTTTAAACGGCGCCACGATTATGCCCTCTTTACTTTTTGCGGCTTTTTTAGTCACCTTTGCAGTCTACGGTTTAAACAAGTTTACCGATAGGGCTGAAGATTCAATCAACCGACCGGAAATTTTGCCACGAGCGTCTCGTTATTATTTGGTTTTCTCTTTAGTGTCAATGATAGTCGGTTTTTTGATAGGTCTATCAGAAAGTATTTTGACTTTCTTTATTCTTTGCGCTCCTGTTCTGATTGGCGTGATTTATAGTGTAAGAATTTCAAAATCAATCCCAAGGCTAAAAGAAATTGTAGGCGTCAAGAGCTTTGTAGTTGCATTATGCTGGGCTTTAACAGGTTCTTTCCTTCCTGACTCTTTTTATACGGCTAAACTTGAGGTAATTGTTATTGCTTTTGTTTACATTTTTATTCGAGTATTCGTAGGCGCGACCTTGTGCGACGTCATGGATAAAAAGGGCGATATGGCTTCGGGAATAGAAACAATACCTTTAAGGTTGGGAAGAAACAAAACAATAAAACTCTTAACACTTCTAAACAGTCTTGGAATGTTTTTGCCAATCTATTGCGTGGCAACTGGAATGCTCATTCATTTTGTGCCTGCGTTACTATTTGGGGTTTTGTATGGGTATTTGACAATTTGGTTTTACTTTAAGAATAACTGCAAGAGGTTACACGCAGGGTTGATGTTAGATGGCGAATGGATTCCTATAATTATCATCATTTATTTATTTGCCAGATGATAAAAAGGCAATCATTTGGGGTTTCCTGATCTTCCGCTTTCTTTGCTTCTCATTGAGCTTGAGCTCCAATTTAAACTCACTCACGAGTTTGTTCATTATCAAATTCACCGGTTATTCTTAGTGCGCGCCAAGTATTCTTTTGGGTCAGCAAAAACGGATGAGGATACTTCAGAGAAAAATCGATGTGTTACTATTTTCTAGGCTTTCGAAAGATCGGACCAGTAGGTCACAATAAATATTGAAGAATCAAGCCTCCTAACAGATGCAAAAAATGTGCTCATTTGTGACGAATTGAAGAGGGAAAGACTAAACATAAACAAGTTTATCATTAGTTTCTATTGTCCCTGAAGATAACCTGAAAAAACTGCTTAGAGATTTTAATGCAGCTGCCACACAAGAATAAACAAAGAAATTAAAATTAGTCTTAGCAGTAATCACATAACTGCCTTGAGGTAGAGTGGTACAAATTGAAAATCTTGATATAATTATCTGTTATTGTGCTTATTTTTAGTGAAGTTTAGCTGCTTCTTTTAAAGTCTTGGTAACTAGATCGTTTTCGATTCGTTCTTGCTCAGAAGCCGCTTTTGCAGGATCTTTTTCTTTCTTACCATGTAAAGCAGCGTGGGTTTCAATAGCCTTTGCCATCATCTTCAAATCGGGAATCAACAAGATTCTAAAGCCACATTCACATTCAATAAAAGTTTCACCATCTTTTCGAATGTTAATCTCTGGTATTCAACTCACGACCAAATCTTGATTAGGCTAATACTTTGAAAATGAAAACTTAAGAGTTATGTTCCTAAAGCAAGAATAATCCAGACTAATATGTAATCAAGGATAAATTATTTTTGGTAAAATTTGGTTTCATTTTTATAACTTCGGTCACTACTTTGTTTGTTTTTTCTCAGAGGGTTGGTTCTTTATCGTTATTAGTAGCATTAGACACACGAAAAAAATAGCCATTATCAAACCAGCAACACTCCTTTCAGTTGAACTTTCTGCTCTATAAAGCCAAATTGCAAAAAGAACTTCGGCTACCAAAAGCATTACTGCAAGAAGCGAATAAGGGCCAGAGATTCTAGTTGGGTCAATCCCACTTCTTCTTTTATATATAATTCTTGCCAAGATAGTTTCACCTTAATTGAAATTTGGTTTCATGGTGCCCTATTACTTTGTTGGATGAGATTTTCTGAGTTTTATCTGAGGCAAAATCTTTCTACAGTAGAAAAATATTGGGTAGAAATTTTTTGTAGACCCTATTTATACAAAAATCGAGCTTTCATGGAGTTGTGGTCGTCTAAGAGTGGGTTTTTTGTTTTTTTGTCGGGTTGATTTCGACGGTATAAACGTTTTTGCCTATGCATTTCTACGGTAGAAAACCAAAGAGGTTAACCGGATTCGATTTAGCGCGAGCAAAATCAACAAATAATAAAGTAAAGATAAAATTACGGCAACAGAATTTCTTAAGAGCCTTCTTTGTAGCCTAGTATAAGGTGTACTTTGTTGCCTTCGGCATAGCCTTTAATCTCAAGTTTTTTGTCGCAAAAAACTCTTAGGAGTTCGTGGAGTTCTTTGGGAAAGTTCAACGTAACTTCTTCATGCTTGTAAACCCGCAGACCTTTCTTGTAGGACTTCTCAATTATTCTAAACTGAAGCCTAACCATTCAATACATCTCTTTTCTTTGTAGCTCGATAAGTTCTTTTATTTTTATCCCATGAGTGTTTCTTGGATTAACTCAGTTGTATAGCGGCAAATTCCTTTAATTCTAGCTTCTTTTACATTTTCAGTATTCGTTTCTGCTACGCTAACAATATGCTTATGATGAAGGGTTCAAGAAGTATCGTGCTAGTTGCGTTGCTTGTTTCTGAAGCGTAACCCTGGCACATATCCATCATCACTTTGACAGTTTCATGATCATCTTCACGAAGAGGTCTAAAAAAGCTAATCCAACGACTAATCTTTATTCCAAAGCCATACGATAAGACTCACAGATTTACCCAGGTCAATCAACTCACGCGTAGTTATGAAACCAAGAGTTGACAAAAAATGCTTTTAAACTATCTGAGAAACGACTGTCTAACCCAGTAGAGAGGGAACGATGAAAGTGATTCTTTTATTTTCTTTATGTTATGTTTTCGTGTTTAGATTTTTTGTTTTAACCGGCGTTTCTGCCCAGTCTTTGCATAGCAGTTTTGCTTGGTCTAGAACTGTGTCGGTTGCTTTTTGCTGTTTGTCTGGTGGATAGCCATACTTTTTCAGTAGACGTTTGACGAGTACTCTGAGTTTTGCTTGCACGTTATCTCTTAGTGTCCAGTCTACGGTTACGTTTCGTCTAATTATCTCAACTAGTTCTTGCGCCATCTTCTTTAGTGTTTTATCGCCGAGGACTTCTTTGGCGCTTTCGTTATCCGCTAAGGCATCGTAGAAGGCGACTTCTTCTTCTGATAGGTTAAGTTGGGTGCCTCTTTGTTTTTCTTCTCGCATTTTCTTGGCAAGCTCGATAAGTTGCTGAACTATCTCTGCGGCTTCCACGCTTCGGTTAGTATAGGCTTTGATTGCTCTGTCCAGAAGCTCTTCAAATGATCGGGCTTGTATGAGGTTTTTCTTTCGCCTAATCCGGATTTCATCCATTAACAGTTTTTTGAGTGCTTCAAAAGCCAAGTTCTTTTGAGGCATAACATTAACAAAGCTAAGAAAGTCATCCGAAAGAATGGAAATGTTAGGCTTCTTTAATCCAGCAGCTGCAAAAATATCGATAACCCTATCAGAAATCACGGCTTTAGAGATTATCTGTTTGATGGCTAAGTCCATGTCTTCGAGTTCTTGTTGAGATTTGCTCTCGGTGGTTTTGATTATGGCTGCTCTTACTGCTTGGAAAAAGCCTACATCGTCTCGGATGGCGATGGCGTCTTGGTGTGGAATTGCCAGTGCAAAGGCTTTGATGAGAAGGCCTGATTGTTCAAGGTAGCGTTCTTTGCCTTTTTCCTGCGCTAAGATGTGTTGCATGGCATCCATCATTATGGTCATTTTTTGGTCTTTTGGCGCTGAGAAGAAGGTTTTGTAGTTGAAGCCTCGGTAGAATGTTTTGACAACTTCGTATTTTTCTTGCATTTTGTCGACTGCGACTTGTTGGGGTATGCCTGTTTGTTTTTGGTCGCTCTCGGTGTATTCTGATAGTGCTTTTTTGAGTTCTTCACCTATGCCGATGTAGTCGACGATTAAGCCGCCGTCTTTGCCCTTGAAGACTCGGTTAACGCGGGCTATGGCTTGCATTAGGGTGTGTCCTTTCATGGGTTTATCTAGGTACATGGTGTTTAGGCTTGGGGCGTCAAATCCTGTTAGCCACATGTCGCGAACTATGGCGATTTTCATGGGGTCGGAGGGGTCTTTCATGCGTTCGCTTAGTGCTCGGCGGCGTTCTTTGTTTCGTACGTGTTCTTGCCAAGCTGGACCATCTGATGCTGAACCTGTGATAACAACTTTTATGGTGCCTTTGTCGTCATCTTTGCTGTACCATTCAGGTCTGAGGTTTACTATTTCGTTGTGTAGTTCTATGCAGATTCTTCTGCTCATGCAGACAATCAAGGCTTTGCCGTTTAAGACGGATTCTCGGGCTTCCCAATGGTCCACAATATCTTTAGCTACTCGTTTGATGCGTTCGGGGCTACCCACCACTTTTTCCATACGAGACCATTTGCTTTTAAGGTACTCTTTGCCCTCAATTTCCTCGCCCTCAGTAACTTCCTCAAACTCTGAGTCAATATTCGGTCGCTCTTCAGGCTTTAGCTCCAATTTTGCAAGCCGGCTCTCATAGAGAATAGTGACAGTTGTGCCGTCCTCAACGGATTGGCGAACATCATAAGTATCAATGGGCTTTCCAAAAACTGCAGGGGTGCTCCGGTCAGCTTTCTCAATGGGGGTTCCAGTAAACCCGATAAATGTCGCGTTTGGCAGGGCATCTCTGATGTATTTTGCGTAACCGTATTTGAGGGCGTCTGAGTCTAAGTTCTTGGGAACTTTTAATCCGAATCCGTATTGGCTACGGTGTGCTTCGTCAGCGATTATTATGATGTTTTTTCGCTCTGAGAGCAAGGGATATTGTGTTCCGGTTTCGGGGAAGAACTTTTGTATGGTTGTAAAAATTATTCCGCCTGAGGAAACCTGCAGCAGTTCTTTGAGTTTTTCTCGGTTATCTGCCTGTTGAGGTTGTTGCCGCAAAAGCTCATGGCATCTGCTAAAGGTTCCGAAAAGTTGATCATCTAAATCGTTGCGGTCAGTAAGCAAAACAACTGTGGGGTTCTCAAGTTCTGGGTGCAAAACCATTTTTCCCGCATAGAAAACCATCGTTAAACTTTTGCCTGAACCTTGGGTGTGCCAGACAATTCCTGCTTTATGGTCCTTCTTTGTGGCTCTTACAGTGGATTCAATCGCCTTGTTTACTGCATTATATTGTTGGTAAGCGGCGATTTTCTTAGAAATCTTGACGCTTCCATCTTTCTTGTCTTTGTCAGCTTCATAAACCACAAAGTTCCTAACCAAATCCAGCAATGTTGCTTTGTTTAGCATGCCTTTTATGAGGGTGTCGATTTCTGGGATATTGGGCGCTGCTTTTTTGTTGTCTATGGTTTTCCAAGGGGTGAAGCGTTCCTTGTTAGAAGTCAGGGTTCCAGCTTTTGCCAACAAACCCATCGCTTATGACTAAGATCTCATTATACCTGAAAATAGATGGGAATAAGATGCTTGTACGTTTCAAACTGATTAAAAGCAGACCAAACCGTCGCGTTCTCATCAGCAGGGTTCTTCAGCTCAAATAGAACCAAAGGCAAACCATTAACAAATAAAATAATGTCTGGACGCCGATTGTTGCGTTCCTCAATAATTGTAAACTGGTTAACTGCTAAAAACTCGTTATTATCAACATTGGCAAAGTCAAATAACCAAACTAACTCATTCTTAATTGTTCCATCAGGACGTTTAAACTGAACCGGAACACCATTAGCCACTAACCTGTGAAAACTCTGATTATTACCAACTAAATCTTGGCTTTCAGTTCTAAGAACCCTCTTAACAGCCTCATCAATCGCACCATCTGGAATAGATTTATTGATTCGCCTAAGAGCATCACGCAATCTACCGACAAGAACAACCTCACTATATTTCCGTTCTTCAGCAACGCTGCCTTCAGAAATATCAGGACCATAAACCCAACAATAACCAAGGTTGCTAAATAAGTTAAGGCATTCTTTCTCAAGGTCTTCCTCATTCATTATCTTAGGCATGATTTAGTGGCTCCAATTTCTTCCTTAATAATAGGAACCCTGATTTTTCCAGACATAAGTTTAGGAAGAATAGTTATCACGAATTTTACTCAATAGTTTAAATTCTTAAGCATGTTAAGGGTATATCTTTATCAAACATCGGTTGCACGAGATCATTAAACTTGCCTAATAGTCTCAATCGGTGGAATAGGATAGATGATTCATATAACTTATTTGCATTGTTATGTGTTGCCAGAAGTTCCAGCCGTATTGAAAAGCTAATGTTCTGAATCGTTTCTTATAACTAGAAAATAAATGTAATTACTGGATTGAATTACTTTTTGGCTGCAAAACAATCAAATTACAGATTGACCCAAATGCAACTCATTTTCATCGAGCAAAGTAACAAGTGCCGTCTAAACCAGTTTTCTAAAGCAAGACGTGTATTCTCTTCGCAAAAGTATTATCTCCAGTTTTAAAACGAGAACTTGATTTATAATTGTCAGTAGACTGTTATGCTAACCCGTGATTCCCTAATCAGTCTAAGATCATCGCCATTTCAATTTTCGGCCAATTTGTTTGGTCAATCCGTCTAAAGCATGATTGTCAATAACTTCACCAGAGTGTTTAATTTCCATGCCGCAAGGAATTTCTCACCAATATTTGTCATGAATCCATTTCTCCTCCTGATGATTTGTAGGGTTTGCCTTCTTCGTTGGGAAACTCAAAATCAACAAACCAACGCTTAAAAACAGCCTGCCCGATAGTTTCAAGAGTATTGATTAATGTGTTGGTTAAGTCTAATTTTTGAATCTAGATTTGTAGAAATTGCCGATTGCATGCTTGTTCTTCCAAAGATGGAATCGGAATTACCATATTTGAATGCATGGTTACTCACCATCAATGTGCACGATCTGGAAGAGACAGAATTAAATGATTCTATGTAGCTTTTAGTTTTAGGAAGTATCAAATGAAGCGTTTAAAAACCAAGGGTCTAATCTGATTTTGAAACATCTTATACAACCTACTGAAGTAATTATTGCAGTAACAGGTCTGATGGAACAACGCAAGAGCGAGCAAATGTTATTCCGTCACCCAACTGATTTAGCAAAAATCATTCTCTTTCAGGCAGCCGATTTTAATTTATTGTGCATTTTTATTGAAATATACCCAACCTTATTTCTATCAAGATAACCATCAAAAACTGGAGTGCTTTGAATTATGCGATATTCAGTTTCTTCTTTAGAGTGACTTTGTTTTCCGCCAATCGGGTCTCTTCCGACAAATATTGTATCTACACAAGACTCTAATTTCTCCACAGCCAATCTTGAGGAACTTTTCCGATTTCAGTTTGTTTGAAACAACTAGAGGCCAAAACCCAACTCCTCTAAATTCTTTCTTATTTCTTTATCAAGCTTTCTTTCTTTAGCCATTTCTTTGAAAGTTCTATTGTTAGTCTTTGCATTTTTTCTTCAAAGGCTTCGTCGTCTTCCTCTTCTTCTTCAGCACCGACATATCTACCAGGAGTTAGTATGTATCTTGTTTTCTTATTTCCTCAAGTTTTACGCTTTGCAGAAGCCAGCAACATCTGCATACTCCAATTTTTTTCCGTCAACGAGTTCGCCTCTCCAAGCATGGTAAGTATCCGCAATTTTCTCGATGTCTTCAAGGGTTAATTGTCGGTGCCTTCGGTCAACCATAACCCCCAGTTTTCGAGCATCAATAAACAGAACTTCTCCTCGTCGATCCCTAAACTTGGAGTTCTGCTTATCTCTTGCCACAAACCAGAGGCAAGCCGGAATCATCGTGTTGTAGAAAAGCTGACTGGGTAAGGGCTACCATGCAGTCAACTAAGTCGGCTTCGATTATGTTTTTACGAATTTCTGCCTCATTGGATGAATTAGAACTCATGGAGCTATTGGCAAAAACAAAACCCGCAATTCCGTGTGGCGCTAGGTGATGATGAAGTGTTGGACCCATGCAAAGTTGGCGTTTCCTGTAGGTGGGACGCCGTATTTCCAGCGGATGTCTTCTCTGAGCATTTCGCCTTTCCAATCAGAATCATTAAACGGTGGATTTGCAAGCAGATAGTCTGCTCTTAGGTCTTTGTGGAGGTCGTTTAGGAAGCTGCCTTCGTTGTTCCATCGTACTTCTTTTGATTCTATGCCTCTTATGGCAAGGTTCATTTTGCAGAGGCGCCATGTGGTTTGGTTTGATTCTTGCCCAAAAATAAATATGTCATCTAGTCTTCCGCGGTGGGCTTCTACGAATTTTTCGCTTTGAATGAACATGCCGCCGCTGCCACAGCAGGGATCAAAGACTCTGCCCTTGTAGGGTTCAATCATCGCAACAAGTAGTTGCACGATGCTTCTTGGGGTGTAGAATTGCCCGCCTTTCTTGCCTTCAGCATCCGCAAACTGACCCAGAAAATACTCATAAACTCTGCCGAGGACGTCTTTGCTTCGGCTTTCCCTATCACCCAAACCGATGGTGCCCACAAGATCTATAATTTCACCCAACCGCTGCTTATCCAAAGCAGGACGCCCATAATTCTTTGGCAAAACACCTTTTAGCGATGATTATCGCGCTCAATCGCGTCCATTGCGTCATCAACGATTGTTCCAATGGTCGGTTGCTTAGCGTTCTTCTGCAAATAATCCCAACGCGCCTCAGGCGGAACCCAAAAAGCATTCTTAGCCCTGTACTCATCAATATCTTCAGGGTCAGACAACTTTTCAGGGTCATTCTTTAACGATTCATAGACTTCTGTAAAGGCGTCGGATATGTATTTTAGAAAAATCAATCCCAAAACTACATGCTTGTATTCTGCGGCATCCATGTTATTGCGCAGTTTGTCGGCGGCTTTCCAGAGTTTATCCTCAAAACCCACGTTAGCGCCATTGCCGTTTACTGGTTTACCGTTTAATCCTAATTGCTTAGCCAACACCATTCCTCTTCTTAAGATTAAGCTTATTTATGGTTATTTAGCAAATAAGCCTTTACTGCGTGCGGTGTTAGGGCTTAATCATATTAGAATTAGAAATCGGTTCCGTAGTATTTGTAAAAATCTGTAGTGTAAGTCTTGTTACCAATCATTACACTTCTAATGTTAATCTTTCCTCGGAATCCACCTAAACTTCTGGAATCCAACCATTGCCATGAATAAGGACGTGAAGCAAACCACATATTTTTAAGTCCATTTCTATCCTCAGGCTTTAAGATTAATCCTCTTATTTGCATTATTGGCGCTTCTGAGGATAAGTATCTATCAATAACTTTTTGGTCTTTGAGAAAACTCAAGTTAACTGTCTGAGCACAACGCGGTTGCCTTTTTTCATCAGTGTCTATTGATAAAACTACTTTGTTCCTTTTCTTTTTCGGAGAAGTTAAAGCTATGTCAGCTATTTCTTTAGAATTGGAAAAAACCTCTTTAGAGGATTATTTTCTAAGTCGACAAAAAAATAATGAGCCCATCCAAGTGGAAAAATAACAGGCGAATTTCCTGTGGTAAGACCTATTCTATCGATAAGTTCTTCCGTTGGATAAGCGGTTTCTTGAAAATTATTGTGAATGTTGAACATAAAGTTTGTAGGAATAAGAATTAGCCGACCATGATTAGGTAATATTTCAATAGATCGCTCAAGCCACTTAAGGCAAGTGGGAAGCTGCTTTGGCAAACAGTGTATTTGAATATTATTAGAGGGAGAAAAAACTATTGTTGCTTCTTCAAGATTCTCTATATTTCTTACTGTGTAAGAGCATAAGCCTTCCGTCTGAAGTGGTCGATTTACCTCGACTGTACAATTGCCTTTTCTGTTTATCTTTAGTCTAGTTTCTTCATAATCAATGTTTGACTTATAATCAATCTCTACTTTGAAATGCATGTTTTCTTTTATCCCAGGAGGGCGGTCTCTTTGGTCAATTTCCAATATACTCTCTACTTCTGAGAAGTGGCGTCATCCATAGGTCAAGTGTAAGCTAAGAGAGAACAAAGCGGCTTTCAGGGAATTTTTGTAAGTGCTTCTATCAAGTAATAGATACGGACGACCATCACTATCATTTATAGTTCCTAAGACATAACCTTCAGTCCCTCCCAAAGCGACCCATCTTTCTTTTTCCAAGAGACTGCAATGTAATCGCCAGTTTTGGGCTTTTTATCTTTCAAATTCTTGCCGCCTACCGAAATACCCCTGGGGGGGTCTGTACTCATATCAATATTATATCGAAAATAAAAGTGATAGTTAAAATGTCAGAGGAAATAGTAACAACCGCAAAAGCGTACTTTGCCGATAAGTCAAAAGTAATAGTCATTCCCAAAATTCTAAGAAAAAAATAGGGGAGCAAAATACTGACTTTTTCATTGTCAAACTAGACGAAAAGCAACGTATAATCTTTGAACCAATAAAGAGGGTGACATTACTTGGCAGTTAATGACAATGACACTTTGGAGTATTGGAAAGGAGTACTTTCTCCCAGTGAATATAAGGCATTTAAGTGGACAATGCTTGACCCCACTAGGCCATTCTGTTCTGGAGATTTAATGGAGGTATTGCAAAGCAATTCTAAAGGTTCATCAAGAAACGTTATTCTAGAGCTAAAGAAGCAGGGGTTAATCGAACCTTATTGTCGGTCCATATGCGCTTTCTACAAATTAAAAACTGTCGATAAATCTAAAATGAGGAAACCGATGACATTACACCGTATGGAGGGCAATGGGGTTAGGCGTATCCATGTTGATCCTATTGCTTTGTTGGATTCGTTGCCAATGGAGGAACTTTGCAAGGTTCATGATGTTAGGTTAACTTTCTCTGCAAGCGGATTTTATAATGCTTTATTATCGACTGGTCTATACCAGTTTGACACTAATTCTAAAGATATTCTGTTCGGTGATTTCATATGGTTAAAGTATCGCTCACTTAAGGTATTCTTGCATCGTAGTGGCACTGTTACCTTCCAGTTAGATTGCAGTAACTGCCCAATAGAGGCTTCAACAATGGGATTCGTTAGCTTAGCAGGCTTTCTTGGAGGGATGCGTAAAGAACTGTCTATCGCTTGTAAGGGCATCAATCCAGAAATGAAAGAGGAGTCTATCCCGATAGTTGACTACTGGAAGGTTGTCATGTGGCATTACGGCAAAGACTCTGCCCAGGAATTTAGCGGTGAAGACTTCAACATTACATTCAAACTGTGGTGCGGGGAACTTGCAAGAATTTACGTTCACAAGCAAGACCATTCTCGAAAGGTAAGGTTTGAAAAAATCGAGACCCCCAAGAAACCGCTTCAGCAAGTAATCGCAGATAAACTAAATCTTGATTGCAGCAGGTGTGTAAGATGTTTAAGGCAATCGTTATTACTCCTAATGATCGTACAGTTGATTTTGGCTGTTTATTAGCTATTGCTCGAGCTGAGGCTTGTCGTCGTGAGCAGGTTAAGGTGAATCCTACGGTTAGGGCGTTGGTGTTTGTTGCGGAGTTGGGGGTGTATGTTGCTGTTTATGAGGCATCTGACTCTGAAAAAAATGAAAGTAAGAACCTAAAGGAGAATGTAGGCTATGGTTGAACGCGCGCGAGATCTTGTGTTTGTGACTTATCAAGATCATGTTTTGTTTAATCGATCCTCTGCTTTGGCTGTTAGGCCCCAAGTTCGAGAAGCTGTGGGTTGGCTAGTTTATGATTGCGACTGCTATGTTACGATTAGTTGGGACAGAGATGCCGAGCCGCCGACGTTGAAGGGCGGCGACGCAAAAGCTTCTGGGCTTGTCTTGCTAAAAACAGACATCATAAAGTTAACCAAGTTGCCATTACAAAAAATTTCAGAATGGCAATTAAATTCACCACAAACCATAGTTAGAGACGAGTATGCGCTCAAACCAAATGAGCGAAAAACTCGCCCTTCAGAAAAGGAGAAGACGGAAACATGACAACCGAAACCATACAAACTATACCGCAGCCAATCATCCGCACTCGACAGCTGACCATTGAAGAACTAAAAAACCTACATTTACCCTTCAAAATACAAGGAGAACTTGTAATCTTCCAAGAAAGCCTAAGAGGCTACAAACTCCATCAGCCAGTCACAGTGAAGCTAGAAAAGATGCTTGCAGCCAAAGAAAAAGGCTTAGTTGCATACATCATAAACACCTTCCTAAGCGATAGACCCGCAATCATACCATTCGTTTTCGACAACCAAAGCATAATCAAGATGGCTCGTCACTTCCTTCGCCACTGCTCAGGATCCTTCGATAGCTGCCGAAGCTACACCGTACAAACCCAAAAATACTCAACATGGCTCGGATACACCCCAGACCTAATAATAAAAGACCTCAAGCCAGTCGGCAACATTCCAGACAATCAAAGAATACAAAACCACGCCGGATACCTTAGTGACTACCTAGCTGAACTACAAGATGAAGGTCTCAAACCCGGAGCAGTCAACAACTACATAAAATCAGTCAAAACATTCTACCGAGTCAACGGCGTCAAAATCGAACTCTCAGAACCCCTAAGCCGTCGAGTCACCTACAAAGACCGAGCACCAAAACCCGAAGAACTCGCAAAACTACTCGACATCGGAAACCTGCGAGAAAAATTCATCATCTCAACCTTTGCATTAGGAGGATTCAGAGAAGGAACCTTCTCAAAACTACTCTACCGACACATAAAACACGACATGGAAGCAGGCATAATTCCTCTCCACATACACGTAGAAGCAGAAATAACCAAAGGCAAATACCACGACTACGACACATTCCTAGGAACAGAAGCAGCAAACTACCTCAAACTATACATACAACAAAGACGCCAAGGCACAAAATATCTGCCCCCCGAAGAAATAAACGACGACTCCCCACTTATCCGAGATTGCAGCAAAACCCAAATCAAAGGAATAACAACCAAACAACTACGCAAAATCGTCCACGACCTCTACGTAAAAGCAGGTCTAGTCACACAATCTATGGGGCGCTATTATGACCTCAGAACCCACAGCGTAAGAAAATACTTCAAAACCCAACTAATAGCCCTAGGCGTTCAGTCTGATTACGTTGACTACATGATGGGTCACACAGTCGGTACATACAACGACATCCAAAGCATCGGGATAGATAAACTCAGAAACATCTACGCTGCCTCAGGATTATCGATAAAACCCAAGACACAGGTAAGCAAAATCGACGCACTCAAAGAAATTATTCGAGCGTGGGGAATGAACCCTGAGCAACTTCTAACAAGAGATGCACTTACTCAAAACGCCACCACAGAAAAACAAGACGAAACCAATCATCAGCTGGCAATTTTAAGACAACAACTAAAACAACTCATCAAAAACGACATATCATCAGTATAAATGGTGTATGTACGTCAGCGGGTCCGACGGGAATTGAACCCGCGACCCCCGGATTAAAAGTCCGGTGCTCTAGCCTGACTGAGCTACGGACCCGCGCTTATTTAGTTGCGCTGATAGGAAAACGCGAAGGGGTTTTTTAGTATTTCGATTAAAAAATGGATAAAATGCAAAGGGCTGACCGTTTTTCTAGCTTTCAGGATTGTTGTTATGAAACTTTTGATTTTGTCGCGAACTAAAAATGGTTCTAATAGTTTCTGAACCTTTTTCGGTTAGTGGTAATAATTCAGAAAAAGTATAAACAAATAAACAAACTGGACGTTTAAAGTAGTCCCTGTCTTTAAGAAACGTCAGATTAAGCAAAAAATCCTATTCATATGTGTCAACATAACTCTATCTAAAAGTTCGATTGTTAACATTTATATGTTGAGGCAGGATAGCATTTTTCGAGAAAAATTACAATGTTCATGTTCATAAATCCGTGGGGAGACAACGGTTTTTAACTTCAAAATTACCATTTTCTTGCTATACTGGCAACTTTTAATAGTTAACGATATATGTGCATGTTAACAAACGTTATCTCTAATTTTACCGTAGCACACTACGGTGCCTTAAACGTGATTTCATGGAAATACACATTTAAAAAATTAAACGAAGAGTACGAAATTGCCAACAAAAAGAAGCAAGCTCTAGAAAACCTGTATCAAACAGGCAAAATTTCTCAAGCCACAAAAGACTCTTTTGCCGGAGACATTGAGTCTGCAATAGTGGAAATTGAAAAACAACGCAAAGACCTCGCTGAAAGAATGCAAGGAAAAACCCAAGAACTAGAAGGACAAATAAAAACATTAGAAATGCTTCTCGCTAACTATGAAATTCAACATGTTATTGGAGAAATAGAAGACGAAATCTATACTCGAGAAATCAACCTTCTTTCAAACACACTTGATGCAACACGACATGAACTCAGCATAATCAAAGACGCTTCAAACCAGCTTCTCCCCGAAGAAATGCCCCTTCAAACTCCAGAAGCTCCAACTGTTGCAGCCGAAGTTACTGTTGAGCCAGCTCCTGTAGAAACGGTTCCTTTAGAGACTCCTGTTGAAGCAACCCCATTAGAAACTCCAATCACAGAGACACTCACAATTGAGCCAGCTTCAATCGAATCTGCCCCAATTGAAACACCTATTGAAACCATGGCGGCAGAACCGACTCCTGAAATTGAGAGTGCTCAGGTTGAAGTACCTCCAGTTGAAGAGACAGCTTCTATTGAAACTGCTTCATATGAAGTTGCGGAAGCTGAAGCAGCTCCAATTGAAGTTCCAGTTGAAGCTCCTATCTTTGAAGATGCTCCTGTTGAAGAAGCAGTCCCAATGGAAACCTCGGATGTTGAAGTTGCAATGGTCGAAGAAGCTGCCCCAGCTGAAGAAGCTCCAATTATCGAAGCACCAGAAGTTGAAGCCGTAGAGGTTGAGGAATCAGCCCCAAATCTTGAAGACGCCGCACCAATCGAAAATGCAACAATTGAAGAAACTCAAATTGAAACTGTACAAAATGAAGAAGCCCCAACAATTGAGAGTGCCCAGGTTGAAGTACCTCCAGTTGAAGAGACAGCTTCTATTGAAACTGCTCCATATGAAGTTGCAGAGGCTGAAGCAGTTCCAGTTGAAGCTCCTATCTTTGAAGATGCTCCTGTTGAAGAAGCAGTCCCAATCGAAACCTCGGATGTTGAAGTTGCAATGGTCGAAGAAGCTGCTCCAGCTGAAGAAGCTCCAATTGAAGAAGCACTAATAATTGACCCAGAAGAAACTCAAGTAAATAACGAGGCTGCTCCTGAACTAATAATCGAGCCAGCAGTAGAAGAACAAGTAAATATGGAAGAGACAGAGACTCCAGTAATGGAAGTTGAGGAAGCAGATCAAGTTGAAGAAGCAACAATTGAAGACCCTTCTGAGGTCGAAGCTTCAACCGAAATCATTGGAGACGCTGTGGCAGAACAGCCAGCAGTTGATGTCCCACTTCAAGCATTTGATGTAACAGAACACGCTCCAGTCGAAACAACACTAGAAAAAGTGATGGACCCTATACTTGAGCCGGTTATCGAACCGACAATCGTGGAGGAGGCCCACGTTCCAGCCCACCCTTTAGAAGCGCCTCCGCAGGCGCCTTCGGAAGGAATGGAAGAAACAGACACCGACCAAGCCGCCCAAACAGACGAAAACGACGAAAGCACAACTGAATAAAATAACTCTCCTTTTCTTTTCAATTCTAATTTTTCAAAAATAATTTCTTTCTATGCATCTCCTAACTAATTTTTGGCTTCAGGCAAAGAGTCCCGCTTGAGTTTATCGCATTTAAGGTGCTTAGTTTTAGATTTTTTCATGACTTAATGGGAAAATCATATTGAGCGGAAAGATAATTGATCATTGCTAGACCGTTTTGTGTTTGTGTGTTGTACAGTTCCCTTTCGTTATGCTCTGAGATTTGAAATATTGGTTTAGACGCTATATTTTACGTATTGATCTGTAGCTGTGTTTTACAAGTCGCTTTTTTATATGCTTTGATTATGTGCAAGGCTTTATCTTCACGTATAACGATAAAGAAGACATAAGACAACAAGGATAAGATAACAAATGAACACAAAATATCAAAAAGAAGTCCAGACAAAACTCACAAAAGGACTCTTAGACACGATAATTCTGCAATACCTACAGCAAGAAAGCATGCACGGCTACCAGCTAATCACAAAAATACGCAAAGGATTCGGAGTATACTTTGGACCCAGCACAATCTACCCGATGCTTGGCTTACTTGAGAAAAAAGGTTACATACAAAGCGCCTGGAATATGGATTGTGAAAGACCCAAAAAAGTATACAAACTAACCGAACAAGGAAAGAACGTCCTAAATTATGCTGAAAACTCACTAATCATGATCTGCCAAAAAATAGCGCCAGAAAGCACAACAAGACAAGACTTAACCCCCATACTTACGGCATAACCCTCAAGGGGAATCCAAAAGTTTGCAGGGGCACAAATTCAAAAAACACCGTATCTATAAATCGGGAAATAGTTTGTGGGTTAAATAACGGTTAGTTTCCCGAATTTACCCACATTCAGTTGTAGTTCGCTCTTAAAGCTGGTAACATAGCCGTTTTCGATTTTAATGTTGTCGCCTATGCTAACCATATCTATTTGCTCGTTCCAAAGGGTAAGTTTTATACTGCCAGTTTCGTCTGCGACTACAGCGTCCACAATTTTGTATGTTTCATCTTTATATCTGGATTTAACTTCACGGGGATCGCTTTTTTCTACAACCTTAGCTTCAACATCAACTCGTTTCATACCATCATGCAAATCTTTAATCGTAACCAATTTAATTCACTTCTAAACTGTCGTTACGCTTTTTGTCTTTCAATCATATAAATCTTGCTAACTGAATTTAGGGACAAAAAGAAAGAAAAGAAAAGAAAGGCGGTGTTTTTTAAACCACAAAGAGGAAGAAAGCCAATGCCACAAGGGTAACTGTAACGCTCACTGCGGAGATTGCTATGCATTTTGCAATGGAAAATTCGGGTTTAACTGCTTTGACTGCAAAAGTTGTTAACGCGCCAAGCCAAACGTAAGACACAGCGAACATTGAGGTTATTATAGTCCTAAATGTTGCAAGTGCTGCCTCCGTATTCGTTACAACCATTTGAGCTTGAGCTGTAAGCACCCCAACTGCCTCGGCAGGGAAGTATATTGTTCCTAATGGATCAATAAGCAAGCCAAAAGACACATCGTAGGGATAATAGGTTACAGGCATTGCAAAAGTAGCTATAATGTTTACTAGTCCTCGGATTACCATAACAACCATTGCGAACCCTGCAGCTACAAAGAGCGGTTTCCATGTTGTTGTGTTTTTTGTGGCTCTCAATATGATATAAATAACTCCTGCTAGAAGCAACCATGTGAAGAGGAATTGCAGCGGGAAGATTTGTAGGAAACGCACTAACACTCCAGCTGGATCATATTGCGTTGGAGTAACATATTCTCCTCGGAAATACAACGCGCCTAAACGCATGGTTATGTTAGAGTCTGTTGAATAGTCAAATTGAAGTGTGAGCGAGGTTATGTTTGTCCATATAGGGAAACCATGTTCTGTCCAACCAGCTGTATCAGGCCCCAATGGGATGGTCAAGTTGTTCCATTGATCAATCAATGTAACATCAGATAGCAAAGGTGTGAGGTCATATGTGTAGTAATTTGAATCGCTAAGTGAATAAAGCGTCAAAGTCACGGTTTGAGGAGCGCTTTGAGGTTCTACAAGTTTAATGGTCATGGAAAGGTTTTGGAAGCCGTTTGGGCTGCAATCAACATTAGATGTATTAGTCAATGCAGCAGAAACTGAATTCGCGTTTGTAGAATCCATCTGTAAACTGCTGTTTCCGAACAAGCTATAGTAAGCATTGGGATCCGATGGCGGAAGCTGTGTACCTGTCACATAAATTGTATTGTTGTAATAATCGTCAAAAGTATTACTTAACTCAAGGTTTGAGCTGCTATCCCAATTGGTGGCGTTTGTAAAGGTCTGCATCAACCCAGCAACCGGAGAAGTCAACTCCAATCTAGCTCTAGAAAACTGAGAATACTCGTAACCGATTTGCAACCCTATGAAGAGAAGAAGTATAACTATTACTCCAAGATACTTGGGATTATCAATGATTTGCTTGAACGCCTTATGCGGCGCAGTAAGAACCTTCACGATGTCATCGAGAAACATAGTCTTTGCTCCATTTGCAAGGGAGAAATAACGCCCGATTTATTAAGTGTTTGTCAAATCTTTAAACAATAAAACAAATCAGCAAGTAAATTTATGAAAAATTAGGCAAACCACAACTAAATATCTTAACAAACTATTTGGCATTCAGTTGGAATGAAAAACCTGCACTTATTTTGCAAACATTTTAAATCCCTAAACACGATTTCAAAATACGATTGACATGACCCGAATAAAATGCAAAAAATGCAATAACGTTTGCGAACAAAACTTCGGAACAGCTGTCTTAGCGCCGCACATTGGACCACTGCATTATATCAAATGTCCAGCTTGCGGAAAAAGGAGTTGGGTCAACATCTACTCATCTTCAAAAGACCCAATCACTTGGCCACCAGACGCGAAACAACAAGAACAAGACTTAAAACCTGAGTTAAGCGAAGAAGAACTTGAAAAGAAGCACATAGAAGACTCTAAATACGAAAAAATATAATCTAATTAAGCATTTGGCATGTGCCTGCTATGATTGACACAAAAAACCTAACTCGAAAATTCGGCAACTTAACCGCTGTTGACAACCTGACGCTTCGAGTTGAAGACGGAGAAGTATTCGGTTTCTTAGGACCCAACGGCGCAGGTAAAACCACTACGGTGCGCATGCTTTGTTGTCTAATAGGCAAAACCAGCGGCGAAGCTACAATAGGAAACTACACGATAGATAAGGAAGAAGATTGCTTAAAGATCCGAAAAATGGTAGGTTTTCTTCCTGAAAACGTCGGATTATACGATAGCCTAAGTGCTTACAGGAACCTTGATTTTTACGGACAACTATACGAGGTTCCAGAGTCTAAACGCAAAGAGAACATTGAACATCTTCTAAAATTGCTTGGGATTTGGGAACGACGCGAAGATGCAGCAGGGACTTTTAGCAAAGGTATGAAACAAAAACTTGCTATTGCACGAGCTCTCATACATGATCCCCAGCTCTTATTTCTTGATGAACCAACTGCCAATCTTGACCCTGAAGCCTCAAAAACTGTTAGAGACTTTGTCGTTGAACTTAAGAAAGAAAAACGAACAATTTTCATTAATACACATAATTTAGATGAGGCAGACCGTCTCTGCGACCGAATCGCTATTCTAAAAACGAAGCTGATTGCGGTTGATTCCCCCAAAAATTTGGAACGCAGTCTCTACAAACGCAAAACTATAATTCACTTAGAAAGTTTGTCGAACAAAATCATTGATGCCGTAGAAAAATTGTCATCAGTTAAGAACGTGCGATCAAGTGATAACAAGCTGATCCTTGATATTGATAACCCTGAAAAAGATAACCCTGAAGTGGTAAAAACCATCGTAAAAGCAGATGGAAACATACAGTACGTAACTGAATTACGCTCCACACTTGAAGACGTTTACTTAAAACTAATACGGGAGGCTCAATCCAAATGAGACTTTGGAAATCTTTAATTGTAACCAAAAAAGACCTGAGTGTTTTCCGCAAGAACAAGTATGTTCTCTACTCATTAATCGCCATGCCCATCATACTCGGGGTGGTTCTACCAATAATTTTCATATTTGCGCTAAACGCCGAAATTACCTCTGGAGCACTTTCTCACGAGCAAGCGTTAGCTGCTGCAGGTCAAATTGTAAATTTAGCAACAATGTATTTTGTTCTAATTCCAGCGATTCTCCCTTCAATTATAGCTTCCTATAGCTTTGTCGGGGAAAAAATAGAAAAGAGCTTAGAGCCTCTGCTCGCAACTCCAACAACAGACGGCGAATTATTACTTGGCAAGAGCTTAGCTTCATTCATTCCTTGTATGGTTGTAACGTATGTTGGAGCAGCAATATCAGCGATAATAATTGATGTCTGGTCAGTAACTACAAGTCAAATTGGAACGATCTTAATTCCAAACCAATACTGGTTGATAGTTATTGGCGTAATTGCCCCTCTTGCATGCATTATGAGTGTCGAAGCAAACATAATCGTTTCCTCCAAAGTAAACGACATACGAGCGGCGCAGCAGTTAGGTGGCTTAATCGTGTTGCCGTTGATTTTCCTTGTGATTTTTGCCTCGACAAGCGCTCAACTCTCAACAATAATAGCTATAGCGGTAATTGTAGCCTTAGCGGTTGCAGATATAGCATTGTTCTACCTTAGCAAGGCAACCTTTCAACGCGAAGAAATCCTTACCAAATGGAAGTAACCCCCTACAACTTTTTTTATAATTTTTTGAGTCTAAACGGTCAACGCTGAGAAATTCCTTTAAGAGCAAGCTGTCTATTGTAAGTTTTAAGGCGGGGACGGTCATGTCGAAAACCAATCAGAATGGCAACAGCAATGATACTGTTGCTAGCACATTGACATTTCTAAGCACCGAAGAAATGATAACCCTGCCCCACGAAGAACTCCTAAAACGCTTAAGAACAACTCCACGGGGACTCAGCTCTGAGCAAGCATCCGAAAACCTCGAAACCTATGGTCCAAACGAACTCGCCCGCGAACACAAACACTCCGCTATCAAAGAGTTCCTGCTACATTTCAAAAGCCCCCTTGTAATCATTCTTCTGATTGCAGGCATAATCACAGGCATTTTGGGACAGCTAACCAATACCACTATCATTTTTGTTATAATTTTTGTCAGTATTATTCTGGACTATTATCAAGAATCGAAAGCTGAAAAAGCAGCACAACTATTGAAACAAAAAGTCACAACCACGGCAACGGTTCTTAGGGACAATGTTAAACAAGAAATAAAGTTGCCAGAAATTGTCCCGGGAGATATAATTTTTCTTTCTGCCGGCGACATAGCTCCGGCTGACGCCCGGGTAATCAATGCCAAAGATCTATTCATCAACCAATCCGCGTTAACAGGTGAATCTTTTCCTGTAGAGAAAACCTCCAACCAAGTAAAAGCTAGCTCCGGTTCTATTGTTGAATGGACCAATTACTGTTTTATGGGTACTTCAGTTGTAAGCGGCACTGCAACAGCAGTTGTAGTTAGAACCGGTAGTACAACTGAATACGGAAAAATCGCCAAGAAATTAATCGAAAAACATCCAGAGACCGAATTTGAAAGAGGTATCAAGAGTTTTGGCTTCTTAATCATGCAAGTAACCTTCCTTTTGGTTATGTTCGTCTTTTTGATAATCTCGGTGCGAAATCCCACAACAGATGGCGTTGTGGATGCGTTGCTTTTTGCAGTTGCCTTGGCAGTTGGGTTAACTCCTGAACTTTTACCGATGATAATCACCATTAACCTCTCTAGGGGTGCTATGGCAATGTCCAAAAAAGGCGTCATAGTAAAACGTTTATCCGCTATCGAAAACTTTGGCAGCATGAACGTACTCTGCACCGATAAGACAGGTACACTTACCGAGAACCGTATCAAACTCATTCTTAACGTTGACCTGGAAGGCAAAGAAGACGAAAAAGTTTTCCTTTACTCATTCCTGAATAGCAATTTCCAAACTGGACTGCGAAGCCCACTGGACGAAGCCATTCTAAGACATAAAGAAGTTGATACTTCTCAATACATGAAAATTGATGAAGTCCCATTTGACTTTATTCGTAGACGTGTCTCCGTTGTGGTTGAGAATGAAGGTGAACGATTCTTCATAGCTAAAGGTGCTCCGGAAGAAATACTCAAAGTTTGTTCTTATTACGAATTAGACAAGGTGGTTGCCGACCTAGGTGACGAAGCCCGAAAAAGAATCGAGCAGAAATATACTGACTACAGTGCAGAAGGTCTTAGAGTTTTAAGTATCGCTTACAAGAGGCTAAAAGTAGACAAAGCGGTTTACTCGATAAATGATGAAACAGACATGGTATTTTTGGGCTTTGTGGCTTTTCTTGATCCTCCCAAGGAAACAGCCAAACAATCGCTCCGGTTACTGGGAAAAGCAGGAATAGAACTCAAAATCTTAACAGGTGACAACGAGTTAGTTACCAGAAAAGTATGTGAGGAACTCGGATTCGAAGTAAAAGGAGTTGCCCTTGGAAACGACATAGCTAACATAACAGACGAAGCACTTATGGCAATCGTCGAAGAAGCCAACGTCTTCTGTAGAGTCAACCCCGTCCAGAAGGACCGAATAATCACACTGCTAAAGAAAAACGGACACGTAGTCGGTTACATGGGCGACGGAATAAACGATGCTCCCTCCCTGCGAACAAGTGATGTTGGAATCTCGGTCGACAACGCAGTTGATGTCGCAAGAGAGTCAGCTGACATCATACTCTCCAGAAGCGACTTAACCGTTCTAGCTGAAGGCATCTTGGAAGGAAGAAAAACATTTGGCAACACCATGAAATACATTCAGCTAGGCGTCAGCTCAAACTTTGGCAACATGTTTAGCGTTGCCGGTGCATCGGTATTCTTACCCTTTCTACCCATGTTACCCGTCCAAATTCTACTAAACAACCTTCTCTACGACATGTCCCAATCAACAATCACAACCGACAGAGTAGACGACGAATACGTTGAACGCCCCAAACGCTGGGACATTGCCTTCATCAGACGATTTATGATTTCATTAGGTCCCGTAAGTTCCCTTTTTGATTTCTTTACCTTTTTCACAATGCTCTTCGTGTTTATTCCAATAATACCCGCCGCTCTATTATCAAATCCACAGTATCCAGAGCACTTGTTCCAGACTGCATGGTTTATCGAATCTCTCTGTTCACAGGTACTAGTTGTTTTCGTGATAAGAACCAGGCGAAAACCGTTTTGGAAGAGTAAACCAAGCAAATACCTTCTAATTAGTAGCGCAGCAATCGTAACATTCGCTTTAACTGTACCTTTCACTCCGCTTGGAGAAATATTTGGTTTTGTTGCACCCCCATTACTATTTTACCTCGCATTGGCAGCGTTATTAGGTGGATACCTGGCAACTACTGAAATCGTAAAAATCTGGTTCTACAAACGAAACGCCTATCGTCTCGAACAGATTCTGGTGCCCAAGAGAGCATTATATGTTACTAAGACAGCTAAACTGATGCAGGACATGATTGCTACAATAAGTCTCCGAATAGTCGATGAATTCTCTATTGAATCCTTAAACGACGACCTAAACACCGCGATAACATATCCTATCAACTCAAACCAGATGGCAAGAAACCTTCAATACCTGAGACGATCAGGATTAATCAGCGTAGACTGGAACAAAAGAGTCATAAAACGCGAAAAAGCACTAGATGAATACGTTAAAAAAAGCATTATTGGCGGTCCATTATGGCCAAGCATAAGCGAAGATTGGCGCAAAATACACAATATAATTCTTGAAAAACATGGTGAAGTAAATCCTGAATATCGAGAACTACTCATAAAGCAATAAAAAATATAGACTGAAAATCTTAGGAATTAGATGTGAGTTCTGACAACTGTGATTTGCTTAGTCCAACTCCAGGTGTGGCGTCAAGCCTTTTGCGAACTTTGCCCTTTTTAAATAATAGTACAGTGGGATAGTATTCTATATCGTATTTGTCGCATAATTCGGGCTTGTCATCGACTACTACACTTAGGCACTCAAGTGGATTGGTTTTCGCGTACTCTTGAAATATCGGTAGAAACCGCTGTGAATGAGGACACCATGATGCATAGAACAAAACGAATGCTTTCTCCTTGGATTCTAACTCTGCATCTAAATTGTCTTGGGTTTGTTTTTTACTAGATTTATCTGCTTTAGACATGTTTTTTATATCTCCCTATCTTCCTCAGGGTAATGACTGCTATCGCAAAACGGTTTGTTGCTGGATTTTCCGCATCGACAAAGAGTTAAACGGTTTCTAACCTCATACATCTTTCCGTTGGCAGAAAATACAGGAATTCCGCCACGAACCCATAGCGGACCATCAACACCCATAGCGGGGTCTTGGATAAAACCAATAGATTTCTCAAGTGCCGGCTCAATTGTCTTTCCGCTTTCTTTGTCAACTACGACTAAGCGACCTGAAGGGCAATCAGAAGAGTTTTCTATAACGTTTTTCCTCGCCCATTGCTCATCGGTTTTCAATATTATATCCCAAATATCTCCACCTCGATGACAAAAACGTGCTGAAGCGCAAAGCATCTCAGCATCCTTCAACTTCAAAGAAGGACCATTAAACTCTTTTGCCATCTGTTCAAAAGGCAAGTTTTCACTTGTTTCTGCCCCATCAAAATTAGCTTTTACATGGGACCCATCGCAGAATGGTTTTTTTCTTGATTTTCCACAACGACAAAGAGAGTATTTATCTGAAGTTTGCAGTTTTTCTCCAATTAACCATTCGGCTGGAGTTTTTTCTTTATTACATTTTATTGTCATTGGATACAAGGGAATGTTTCCAGAAACAAAGTACGGTCCATCCTTTATGACCCTAATTTTAGCGTCATTCGCTGTTAATGGCTCTTTTATGTTCTCCAATGGCCTCAACTCATACAATAACAAAAACTGAAATATTTGGTTCGCAGTTCAAGAAAGATGTTTTTCGTTATTAAATTTTTTGTAGAGTACCAATACAGTTTTTTTGGCAGATATCCATTGGCAAAATTCAGTTTAGAAAGCCTCCGTAACTCTATTTCTTAATTACTTTTGTTAAACAAAATAGAATTATTCTTGGCCTAATTATTTTTTGTTTAACATGGCACTTTGTTTTTCCTTTTTCGTATGGAAATTTTTCTGCTCGAACAATATAATAAAGGATAATGGGTTGTGTCGTAAAAGATTTTATTAATATAAGTGTGTTATAGTCAAGCTGATATTCATGGACCCTCAATGCGAAATGATCGGCAAATACGTTCTGCCAATATATAGATCATTACTTGCGAGGGAACTTGTGGAAAAATACAATTTTTCGCAAACGCAAGCAGCCAAACGTCTTGGCACCACTCAAGCAGCCGTAAGTCAATATCTCAGTTCAAAACGTGCCATCAAAGGAATCGAGCATGTTGAACAATTTCTTCCTAAAATTCAAGCCATGGCTTCTGAAACTGCAAAAAAAATAGTGAACAAAGAAATCAGCGCTGGCGACGTAACTGTTGATTTCTGTCATCTTTGCACTACATTTTGCAAAAAAGGCTCGCCTAAATCTGATGATGCACCAGAGTATTACATCTAACTCTTAAACTCTACAACACTAATTTAGACAGATAACGAGTGGAAACTGATTATTCAATGAGTAGACCAGGGCTTAACTTTCTAATTATCTGCTATATTTGACCAAAATTTTCTTTTAGCGAAAACAAATGATGTAATGCTAGTGATTAACACCGTGCTAACAAACAAGATGTTGGCAGCAGTAAGCCATTGTGGGTTTTGAGACATAAAAAGGCACACAGAAGCAAAAAGATATAATGAAACTGCCCCCATAGCAAATTGAGTTATCGTTAGAACCTTTCTACCCTGGTAAGCTTTAGACTTTAACCCGTTCAAGACAGTTTCAACTCTTTTCGAGACGTCTGGGAGATCATCCAAAATCAATGTTAAGCCGCCAAGCAGAAAGAACCGTCCGACATTAACTGCCATAGTTGTGTTGTTAACAAAGAAAATTGAGAGGATTGATACTGGGCTATAGAAAAATATGTAGATTGCTGTGAAAATCAGGACTAAAAACCCATAAAAATAGTGGTGAAACAGAAAACGCCCAGTTTTTAAAGATCTTCCAAGGCATGCACTTGGAAAAATGTTTAGGGTAGCCGCAGCGATCGCAAACCAAATAAAGTTGCCGTTTAGAAGGAAAGGGTAAAATGGCTGCCAATTGGGAAAAATCCAGTAGAACCCTGCTAGGATCCCAACGGCGCATGCAATAGTTAACAGTGAGTTGAAAACTAATGAGAGACTGTAAGTTTTTTTGGTAAGCACCCAGATTTTTCTCATCAGTAGTCCTCTTCGCTGTTGTTGCGAAAATTTGGCGAGCAAAAAATATAAGGATACTTCTAAAAAATGTTTTTGCAACTTTAGAAAGTCTGCAACGTAATGATTTAAACTTCGGTAAGCGATGATGAAAGGACAAAAAGTTCTTTAAAACTGTCTGTATCGCTACAGCATGCGCAACAAATCTGCTTTGGTAATTATTCCAACTATAGACCCTTTTTTGGATACTAAAACAGCTGAATATGATTGGAGAAGGCTTGTAATTAGCGGCAATGGTGCGTCTTCGTTTATTTGTGGGAAAGCTTCTTCCATGATGCTTTCTGTTGGAAGTTTGGAGATATCCTCTAAGTCTTTACCCGAGAGGATTTGTCGAAGAATGGCTCTTTCCGATATGCTTCCCACTGATTGTTTGCCCTCGAAAACTGGGATTTGAGAATAGCTGTGTTCTTTCATTATCTTTACGACTTTTGATACTGGAGCAGTTTTTTGTACACTGATAACTTCGTTATGCAGAATTTTTTCTGCTTGAATTTTGGTTTTAAATTCTAATCGTTCGAGAACATCAAAAATTGTTTTAACTTTTGTGTATGACGAATCAATGGTTCCTGCTTCGAGTTTGGCTATAAGGGATTGGCTTACTCCTGCCATTTTGGCTAGTTCTTTTTGTTTAAGGCCAAGTTGTCTTCGACGTTTGGCGATGTCTTCAAGGGTTGGAAACATGTTTTAGGAATGGATTTGATGGTTTAATATTCTTTTTGGAATATTTCTTACAACAACCCATATAACGCTGTTATCAATGTTTGTGTATAACCAAAACAAGAGGCAAGAAAAATGCCAACCAAAAAAATAGATACCCTCGCCCTACATGCAGGGCAAGAAAAACCTGATCCAACAACAGGATCAAGAGCAGTACCAATATACCAAACAACATCCTATGTGTTTGAGAGCACAGAAAATGCAGCAAACCTTTTCGCTCTAAAAAAAGTAGGTAACATTTATACAAGAATGATGAACCCAACAAGCGACATTTTCGAAAAAAGAGTCGCAGCTATCGAAGGCGGAACGGGCGCCTTAGCCGTCGCATCAGGACAAGCTGCAATATCACTTGCATTATTAACAATAACTCAGCCAGGTGACGAGATCCTAGCCGCAAATAACCTATACGGCGGTACCTACAGCCTACTGCACTACACGTTCCCAAAACTCGGAAGAACAACAAAATTCGTCGATTCACAAAAACTCAGCGAATTCAAAAACGCAATTTCACCAAAAACCCGAGCCATCTATGCTGAAACAATTGGCAACCCAAAACTTGATGTGCCCGACTTTGAAGCTTTAGCAAAAATCGCTCATGAAGTCGGCATCCCCCTGGTTATAGATAACACAGTTGGTGTCGGTCTAGTAAAACCAATTGACTTTGGCGCGGACATAATTGCTACATCCGCAACTAAATACATTGGCGGACATGGCACAAGCATCGGAGGCATAATCGTTGACTCAGGTAAATTCCAGTGGAACAATGGGAAATTTCCAGAATTCACTGAACCCGACCCAAGTTACCACGGAGTAAAATACTGGGATGATTTCGGCAAATTCCCCGGATTAGGAAACGTAGCATTCATCTTCAAAGTGAGGGTTCAACTATTACGGGATTTAGGTCCAGCATTAAGCCCATTCAACGCGTTCCTATTTCTCCAAGGACTCGAAGACCTGCCCCTGCGACAACGAAGACATTCAGAGAACGCGCTTCAAGTCGCTCAGTTCCTAAAAAAACACCCCTTAGTTACATGGGTAAATTATCCAGGCTTACCAGATAACCTAAACTATAAACTTGCTTTAAAGTACCTAAAAAAACACTTCGGTGGTCTAATAGGCTTTGGCATCAAAGGTGGTTTAACATCAGGCAAAAAATTCATCGAATCCGTAAAACTACTTTCGCATGTTGCTAACATCGGGGATGCAAAAAGCTTGGTAATTCATCCAGCATCAACTACCCATCAACAACTCACAACAGAAGAGCAAGCTACAACAGGTGTAACTCCCGACTATGTTAGACTCTCAATTGGTTTAGAAGATCCAGAAGATATAATCGCGGACATAGATCAAGCTCTTAAAACCTCAGCCAAAGAATAAAAACCAACCAGACTTCTCTTTTCGGAGGAAAGAAAGCTTATAGCAACAAAAAAAATCACCCAAGTACAAACCTTAACTTTCGCCCAACCACCAGATGAATTAACCTTAGAATCAGGCGAAAAACTAGGACCTATAACGCTTGCCTACGAAACTTACGGAACCCTCAACACAGAAAAAAGCAATGCCATTTTGGTTTTACACGCGCTGTCAGGGGACTCTCGCGCTGCAGATCAAGGTGGCTGGTGGGAAAACTTAATCGGACCTGGAAAAGGCATTGATACAGACAAATATTTTGTCATATGTAGCAACGTAATAGGAGGCTGCAGAGGATCTACAGGTCCATCTTCTGTCAATCCTCTCACTGGCAAACCATACGGTCTTAGTTTTCCTTTGATCAGTATCCACGATATGGTTGAAGCGCAAAGGCGTCTAGTCGATTTTTTAGGTATCGAAAATTTGCTTTCTGTTATCGGCGGTTCCATGGGTGGCATGCAGGTCTTGCAGTGGATGGTTTCCTATCCCAAACGGATACGTTCAGCGATTCCAATCGCAACGACTCTAAAACATACGCCTCAGCAAATAGCCTTTAACGAGGTTGGACGCCAAGCCGTAATGTCAGACCCTGATTGGAAAAACGGCGCCTACTATGGCTACTCGTCTCCAGCCAAGGGCTTAGCGTTAGCGCGAATGATTGGACATATAACCTATATGAGTGACGTTTCTATGACGGAGAAGTTTGGCAGAAAAACCCGTCACGATAAGGAACCCTTCAAATTTAGCGCAGACTTCGAAGTAGAAGGCTACCTCCACTATAAAGGCGACAACTTTGTGAAACGTTTCGACGCCAATAGCTACCTCTACCTGACAAAAGCTATTGATAACTTTAACCTGCTTAACGGTCATGGAATAGCCAATATCTTTGAAGGTTTAAAGGCAAAAGTGCTAGTTTTAGCCTTCAAATCTGATTGGCTCTACCCTATATATCAAAGCCAAGAAATCGTAAGAGCCTGTAAACTATCTGGAGTCGAGGCAAGCTACTGCGAAATCAACAGTACCTATGGGCACGATGCTTTTCTCTTGGAGATAACAAAGGAAACGCAATTAATCGAGGGCTTTTTGAAAGCAGTATCCAACGGAAACGGTCAGCATCAATGACTAAACAAACCCAAGTAATAGAACATAAAGTAATTTCGCGCTGGATTAATAGCGGAGCCAATGTTTTGGATTTAGGTTGCGGAGATGGCGAACTTTTATCTTTGCTGATAAGAAATAAGCACGTTCACGCGCAAGGAGTTGAACTCAGTGACCAAGCAATCAATACATGCGTTGCCGCTGGCTTGAATGTTTATCAACAAGACATCGATACGGGCCTAACTGAATACGCTGACAAAAGCATCGACTTTGTAATTCTAAATCAGACTCTCCAACAGGTAAGGAAACCTGATCTTGCCATAAAAGAAGCTTTACGAGTCGGAAAAAAAGTCATCGTTGGTTTTCCCAATTTCTGCTACATAACTGACCGTTTCTCGATTTTCTTTCGCGGAAAAGTCCCAGTCACCTCTTCATTACCCTATGAATGGTACGACACACCAAACCTGCATTTTCTAAGCATAACAGACTTCAAAGAATACTGCAATAAAATCAACATAACCATAGAAGATCAAATTTTCATTTCAAAAAATCACACTATCAGGATATTACCCAATCTATTTGCCGAAGTCGGGCTATTTCTACTTTCAAAACACTAATACCCTTAAATCAACCCAAAATAAATTCACCGCTTTTCTAGCTAAAAAAGCATTAATACAGAAAAATAATAAATGTCCAATAGTGTTAGCTCTACTTTGAAGGAGACAAAATAGCGTGAAACTAATCTTTGTAGCAATCGATGGAATGGGTGATTTACCAATTGAATCCTTGGGAAACAAAACACCTTTGGAAGCGGCGGAAACCCCCAACTTGGACTCGCTTGCTAAGAAGGGTAAAACAGGTTTGATGTATACAGTTAGGAAGGGTGTTGCTCCTGAGAGCGATGTTGCTGTCATTTCTCTTCTAGGTTATGACCCCTTCAAATACAGTACCGGAAGAGGTGTCATAGAAGCAGCAGGAGTTGGCTTAAAAATGAAGGACGGCGACTTAGCATTACGATGCAACTTTGCAACCTTAGGGCAGGGAAAAACCATACTGGATCGGCGGGTAGCACGAAGCTTAAGCACTGAAGAAGCCTCAGAACTAACCCAAGCCGTAAACAGAGAAGTCAAATTAACCTCTTACCCTGCAACCTTCGAATATAGAAACACACTTGGTCATAGGGCAGTCCTTCTAATTAGGAGCAACGCTAATCCTCTTTCAAGCAATATAACCAATAGCGACCCAGCGTACATAATTATAAATGGAATTGGCGTAGCAAAACCTGATGTGGAGATGGTTCTCAAAACTTGTGAGCCAACTGACAACACCGAGGCATCAAAAGTCTCTGCGGGACTTGTAAACGAGTTTATCGAAAAATCCCATCTGCTTTGGGAGAATCACCCAATAAATGAAAAGCGTGCAAAAGAAGGCAAATTAAAAGCTAACGTTGTCTTAACACGTGACGCAGGGCACTTGCTCCCGAAATTCTTCAACATTAACAAGCGATATAACGTAAATTTCGCCGCGTTGGCAGACATGCATGCTGAACGAGGTATAGCCCAACTTGCGGGTATGGAGTCGTCTCTTCTTCCTCCTCCAACAGGTAATCTTCAGAAAGATTGTGAAGTTAGAGTCAAAGCCCTCCTTGAAGCTTTGCCAAAACATGATTGTTTCTACATCCACCTGAAAGGTCCCGATGAACCCGGACATGATGGCAACTGCCAATTAAAAACACAGGTCATTTCAGCCATAGACAAGTATTTCTTTGGTCCTTTACTAAAGCAGATTACGCTTCAAGACAACCTCATATGTGTAACTACCGACCATGCAACACCTTGTGCGCTTAAAGTTCACAGCGACACACCTGTTCCGGTACTGATTTCAGGAGATAGCTTCGGCACAAGTAGTACACATAAATTCTGTGAAAAGGAATGCGCAAAGGGCAGTCTTGGTATTATTGAGCGCGGATGCGAATTAATGCCCAAACTAATGGAGTTGCTGAAAACCGGTAATTAAACAATTAACCCCCGTCCCATTTATAGAAATATTCACTATGTAGCCTTTGACACAGCTTCTGTTTGGTTTACTTTACGGTGAATAAGGTGCATCTGTTAATTTCTCAACACCGTATTTTGTGACAAGAACTGTGTCCTCAATTCGAACTCCCCCAAATCCTGGTAGATAGACACCGGGTTCAACCGTTATCACGTTGCCTTTCTCCAAAATGTCTTTGCTGTCAGGACTTAAAATCGGGGCTTCATGTACTTCTAATCCCACTCCATGACCAAGATTATGAACAAAAAAGTCACAGAAACCTGCCTCCTCAATAATCCGTCTAGCTGCCTGGTCAACTTCTTTTGCTGGAACACCAGGCTTAATGGATTCAATGGCGCTCTGCTGAGCTTTCTTGACTGTTTCAAAAATCTGAGTTTGTTTCTCTGAGTTTTTTCCAGCAATGAAGGTACGCGTGATGTCAGAGCGGTAGAAATGATAGCTTGCGCCTAAATCAACCACTACAAAATCACCATCCACAATCGTTTTTTCTTGGAAAGTGCCGTGAGGATAGGCACAACAAAAACCTGATGCGACAATAGTGTCAAAGGCTGTCCCGTCTGCTCCTGCTCTACGCATTGCATATTCGGCTTCAGCAGCGACCTCTTTCTCTTTTATGCCTGGTCGAATAGTTTCTGACGCTTTCTGTATGCCAATGTTTGCAAGTTTACAAGCTTGACGAATAAGTTGAATTTCTGTATTATCTTTTATTTTGCGAAGTTCTCGAATTTGTTTGCTCGCTATCTCAAGTTTTTCTTCTCCGCCAACTGCTTTGGCTAGGGCACGCCAACCTTCAATTTGCAGTGTATCAACAGCAAATCTTTTACTCGAGGATTGTTTTGCAATTTTCTCCATTAGGATTTCTTCTCGTTTAATAAGTTCTACACTAACATCTTTTGCTTCAGCTTTTGCCTGTTCATAGTTAACACCATTAACATAAAGGACGTTGTCGCCTTTTTGAGGAATAAGAAGCGCTAAAGCCCCCGCAAAATTGCAAAAATAGGCCATGTTAATTTGATTAAAGACAAGGAAGTCGGTTTGGTCGTTGACTTTCCCTTTCAAGCTGTTGATTCTCGTCAATTCTTTCCCTATTTGAATGGTTAAGGTTAAATGGTTTAAGTTTTCGGTCTTTAAAGATTCTAAAATGGGTTGATTTTTGCGTTATGAATCATAAAACAGGTCGAAATTGAACCGCAATTCTTTGTACCGACATTCCATTACGTTAATATACTTTTCCCGAGGAATAACTATCAATAAAAAGTACTTGAGGGAGAACAAAGAATGTTTTCTTACGCAGGGAAAATTTTACATGTAAACCTTACAACAGGAGAAACAAGAACTGAGTCATTGAGCGAAGAGATGGCTAAAAACTACATCGGCGGAATAGGCTTAGGCATACGCTTGCTATTTGACAATTCAAAAGCCGGTACAGACGCTTATGACCCTGAAAACCCATTGATCTACTTGACTGGTCCACTTAGCGGCACCATGGGACCCACAGCTGGAAACAGCTATGCTGTTGTATCTAAATCCCCCGCCACTGGCGGCATCGGTAACGGCGAAGCCCACGGCTTCTTTGGTCCAGACTTGAAGCGTGCGGGTTACGACGCTGTAATAATCAAAGGCAAAGCACCCAAGCTATCCTACCTCTGGATTGACGATGACAAAGTTGAAGTACGAAACGCTGAACACCTAAGGAACAAAACTGTAAACGAAACCGATCACATGATTCGAGACGATCTCGGCGACTTTTACATCCGTGTATCAGCTATCGGCGAGGCAGGCGAAAAGCTCTGCCGTTTTGCAGCCATCATAAATGACGAGTTCCGCGCCATTGGACGAAGCGGCATGGGAGGCGTCATGGGCAGCAAGAACCTTAAAGCAGTAGCAGTTCGAGGAACACACGATGTCAATGTTGCTAACTTGCCTGCCTTCATGGAATTCGTAAAGCTTATTCATGAACGTATGAAGGGTCCTGCAACCAAAAAATACAAAACGTTAGGTACCCCCGAAAACGTTTTAGTACTTAACTCGCTTGCAGCGTTGGCAACACGAAACTGGACAAACGCCACTTTTGAGGGCGCCGACAAAGTCAGCGGAGAATACCTAAATGAACATTACGTTAAGAAAGTCGTTGGCTGCGCTACATGCGGTATGCGCTGTGACCACATCGCAGTTGTGCCTGAGGGACCCTATAAAGGCTCAACTTCACGTCTCGAATTCGAGTGCCTCTGGAGCATGGGACCCCTCTGCGGCGTAGATCGCTTAGATGCAGTTATCGAAGCTATGCGCATAGTGAACGAGTACGGCATGGACGGCATTTCAATAGGCGTTGTTGTCGCTTTTGCGATGGATCTCTATGAGAACGGTGTAATTACCAAAGAACAAACAGATGGAATCGATCTTAAATTTGGCAACGCAGAAGCACTTATTGCCATTATTCACAAGATTGGTAAACGTGAAGGATGGCTCGGAAATATTCTTGCTGAGGGTGTCGCAAAGGCTGCGGAATTAATTGGCGGAGACGCTTACAAGTATGCGTGTCATATTAAAGGCTTGGAGCTTCCAGGATATGATCTGAGAACACTCAAGACTGCTGCACTTGGCTTTTCGGTTTCGTTCAGAGGTGCTTGTCACTTGCGAAACGGGGCATATTCGCCTGATGTTAAAGGCAAAGTTAACCGTTTCAAGATCGAAAAAGGCCGTGGAAAAATGATCACTGATGAGAGTAAAATGTACAACATTATTGACTCACTTATAGTTTGCAAATTCAGCAGAGGAACATACTACGATGGCTGGAAAGATCTTGCTAATTACTACACCTTAGCCACAGGTATTCCTATCACGCCCGAGGAAATGATGGCAGCTGGCGACCGGATCGAAAACCTCGCCCGACTCTTCAACATTCGCGAAGGCAAAGGCACAAGAAAATACGACGATGTCCCATACAAGATAAAGAACTTCCCAGTGCCTGACGAAGGACCAGCTAAGGGAGTTTGTGTTAACGACGAAGAAATGCAAGTCGGCTTGGATGACTATTATGCTTCAAGAGGATGGACAGCTGACGGTATTCCAACAGTTGAACGTTTGCAGCAGTTAGGTTTAGGCAACTTAGCCTACATCGCTGAGGACGCAATGAAAGCTGCAAAAAAAGCCAAGCCTCAAGAGGCAGCTGCAACAGTTGGAGGTAACTAAAATGGTTCGCCCCCAAGACCGAAAATTCGTAACAGCCGACCCAGAGAAATGTATCGGATGCTGTGTCTGCGAGTATGCCTGCAGCATGGTTAACGAGAACACCTTTAACCCCAACAAATCGCGTATAAGGGCCATGCGACTTGGTCCCCTAGTCAATTTAGCTGTAACCTGTCGCCACTGCGAAGACCCAGCATGTGTAGCCGCTTGTCCAAGAGATGCCTTGAAGCAAGAAGAAAACACAGGTATAATTCGGGTTGACGAGAACGCTTGCAACGGCTGTGGATGGTGTATTAGTGCATGCCAATTCGGTGCCATGAATATGCATCCAGACAAAAAAATCGTATTTACATGCAATAGCTGCACTGATAACGAAACCAAAGAACCCCAATGCGTTAAATGGTGTCCTGAGGAAGCCTTAACTTATGTCAGCGCAGAGACTTTGGCGCAGAAGTATCGTCAGAAAGCTGTCAAGAACCTCTTCCAAACCGTTGAAGAAGAAGCCAAAAAACAAAAATAAAAACCCTCTTAGCGCTTTATAATGCGCTTAATGTTTTTCATTTTTTTATTGAATAAAAATCGATTATTCTTTTTTCTTTGGCTGGTGTCTTTATTTAGGTTTTAGCCGCCTGTCATTAACGCCATCAAAATGATGTTGTCACCGTTTTTTAGTGGTGTACTAGTGCCTTTGAGTTGGTCAATTAAAACTCCGTTAATCATCGCAACAAACGTTGATTGCATCTCTTTCTTTTCGGGGTCATAGACCTCTTCTTTGAACTGTTTACCGTAGCTGTTGGCAATCTGGTTAAGCAACTGCTCCATTGATGCTCCTTCGTTTAGAGTGATTTCTTCTCGGCTCTTATTAGTGTAAGATTTTACTAGACTGATGTAATGTACGTTGACTTGCATATTCTGGCGCTCCTGATATTGATAGTTTTTTGGCTCTGATATTTCTTTTTATTCTAAATTCGTTGTTTTCTCCTAAAAAATTGATGATTGTATCATGTTTTCAAACTGTTTGGGAACCTAAATGGAGCCATGAGTTTTTCCCCGAATAACCCATTACCTTAATATATTGTTCGGCTCCCTAAATACTTCTTAAAATCTTGGAGGAACAAGGTTGCTCGGATATGCAGGAAAAATCCTCTATGTTGATTTAACCACAGGCAAAACTCGCACAGAAAAACTAAGCGAAGATGACGCCAAAAAATATATCGGCGGAATCGGTCTTGGTATGAAGCTCTATTTATCCAATTCAAAAGCGGGCGTTAATCCCCTTAGCTCTCAAAATCCACTTGTATTAGCCCTTGGACCTGTTTCTGGAACAATGTTTCCAACAGGTGGAAACGGACATGCCTTCATATCTAAATCGCCTGAAACAGGCGGTGTTGGTGAAGCTGTAAGCCACGGGACTTTTGGTGCAGAACTAAAACGTGCAGGTTACGATGCGGTGATTCTTACTGGCAAAGCAGAAAAACCTGTTTACCTCTGGATCGATGATGATGCAATCCAGTTGCTTGACGCCTCAAACGTATGGGGTAAATCACCATTCGAAACTGAAGATGCAATTAAAGGCGAAATCGGGGACTACTACGTCCGTGTAGCATCAATCGGTTTAGCAGGTGAAAAACAATCCAAAATCGCCTGCATAATTAACGAAAAAACTCGCGCCGCCGGAAGAACTGGGCTTGGCGCAGTTATGGGTAGCAAGAACCTTAAAGCCATCGCTGTCCGAGGCACCAATGACATAGTTGTTGCTAAACCAGAAGAATTCATTGAAATGGTTAAAGAATTTCATGAACGTATGAAGGGACCAGCGGCACAGAAATATCGGACACTTGGAACAGCAGGAAACTTGCTGATTCAAAATTCACTGTTCTGCTTGCCAACACGAAACGGAAATAACGCTTATTTTGAGAACGCCGAAAGAGTCAGTGGAGAAGCCCTAAACGACCGTTATATCGCAAAAATAATCGCTTGTAACTCGTGTGCTATGCGATGTGAACATGAAGCAGTCGTTCATGAAGGTCCATACAAAGGCACTCTTGCTCGAATGGAATACGACAACATCTGGGCTTTAGGACCGAATTGCGGTGTCGATAAATTAGATGCCATAATTAAGGCAGCTGAACTTTGCAACTACTATGGTTTGGATGCGACAAGCACTGGTGTTGCAATCAGTTTTCTTATGGATTGCCACGAAAACGGAATCCTAAGTCATGAAGAATTAGATGGAATTGATGCACATTTTGGTAACGCAGATGCCTTGGTACAATTAGTTGAAAAAATTGGCAAACGCGAAGGAATTGGAGATATTCTCGCTGATGGAGTCAAAGTGGCTGCGGGAAAGATCGGCAAAAATTCAATTCAACTTGCACAGCAGATAAAAGGCTTGGAAGTTCCGGGCTACGATTTACGTTGTCTTAAAACAACCGCATTGAGTTTTGCAGTTTCGTTCCGCGGTGCAGACCATAATCGAAGTGGCGCTTACTCGATGGAATTGAAAGGCAAAGTTGATCGTTTGAAGGCTGAAAAGGGACGCGGAAAACTCGTTAAAGATGCAGAAGACATCTATGCACTAATTGATTCGCTGATTATCTGTAAGAATGCAAAAGGCACCCTCTATAAGAAAATTGAAGAAATGGCTAAACTCTACAATTTGGTTACAGGTATCGAAATGACTGCAGAGCAGTTAGGAATTGCAGCAGAGCGAATAAGCACAATGGCTAAACTAATAAACATCCGCGAAGGCTTCGGTCGCAAAGATGACACCTTGCCGTGGAAAGTCATGAACCAGCCTATAACAGAAGAGGGTCCTGCAAAGGGTGCTGTTGTAACCCAAGAAGAGCTCGATTTGCTGCTAGACGATTATTATCAAGCCCGAGGCTGGAATGCTGATGGAATCCCAACCAAAGATACACTTCAAAAGTTGGGTCTAGACGATTATCAACATATAACCCAGGGAAAAGAGGCTTAGAATATGGTTAAGCTGCATGAGCGAAAATTCGTTTCAGCTGACCCTGAAAAATGTGTCGGATGCCAAATTTGTGAGTATGCCTGTTCCTTCAATAAAGAAAAAGTATTTAACCCTCTTAAATCTCGAATCCGTGTTGTTCGTGTAAACCAGCTGGCAAACATGGCAGTTACTTGTAGACTCTGCGAAGAACCAAGGTGTGTAGCAGCTTGTCCACGAGATGCACTTACCCAATCAAAAGAGACGGGAGCCATCGAATTAGACAAAGACAAATGTAACGGCTGTGGTTGGTGTGTGGAAGCTTGTGACTATGGCGCCATGATGATTCATCCGGAAACCAAAATTGTTTATGTCTGCGACTTGTGCAAAGATAACCCAGAAGGACCCCAGTGCGTTAAATGGTGCCCTGAAGAAGCCATAACCATAGTTACAAGTGACGTTTTGGCGCAAAAAGCTAGAATCAGCGCAATTAAGAAGCTCTTCCAAGAAAAAGAAGAGAAGTAAGTTTTCTTACCTTACTTTTTGTTTTATTATCCTTGATGTTGTTTTTTCGAGTTAAGATTCATTTTTTATGTTTTGTTTAATCGTGACCTACCCTTTGTCTTTTAGAAGACCTTCCATTTGAGAGCGTTTGTTTGGTTTACTCTCCGTATTTTAGTTTTGGTATCTTCTCTGTAAATGTCACAGAAGTGATAATGGGAGAGAAAAGTCAAGTCTATACTTCTGGTTAAACTTCAACAGACTAAACTCAGTTGTTGGTCTAAGCAAAAACCTATTAATAACAACATTGGAACTACCATAAACCATGCTTGATAAACTGCTAATCACAATAATCCTTGGTATAATTCAAGGCTTATCGGAATGGCTTCCAATCTCCAGTACAGCGCATCTGAGAGTTGCCGAACACTTTTTTGGTTTCCAAGCAACACCGTTATTTAATGTTTTTCTCCATTTAGGAACATTGGGAGTTGTGATCTTCTACTTTAGACGCGACATTAAAATCATCCTTAAAGCTTTGGTTCATCGGGATTTTCATTCAGAGTATGGCAGATTCATCCCTTTAATTATAGTCGCTTCAATCCCCACCGGAATAATCGGCATACTCTACAGCAAGTATATTGCGGATTTCTACCAAACCCTCTTAATAATCGGCATAACCTTCCTAATCGGTGCTACCTTGTTAACTGTCTCCAAATACGGCAGAGAAAGTCAAAGCCCAATAAGCTATCGCAAAGCCCTAGTTATAGGGGTCGCCCAAGGTTTTGCCAGTTTTCCAGGTCTCTCCAGAAGCGGCTCAACAATATCCAGTGGGCTTCTGCTTGGAGCAAAAAGGGAAGTAATTTTCAGGTTTTCTTTTCTACTCTCGATCCCAGCCATAATAGGCGACTTGGGCGTTGAAGCTTACTTGCAGGGAGGGACATTGGTTTCTGAAGGCGTTGGTATCGATCCAATTAATCTTGTGATTGCATTAATGTTCACGGTGGTTTCAGGATACTTAGCTATTACACTTGTTAAGAAACTGGTTTTAAGTAACCGATTTCATTATTTTGCTGCTTACACGTTTGCATTAGGCGTTATTTTGATAACTTTGGCACTTTTAGGCTTCTAGGAAACGCTATATGGCAAACCAAAATCAATAAATACTTTTTTGGTAAAACCAGAGGTAATTCATGAGGGATGATTTTTGTCAGGCGAATTTGAAAACCAAATAAAAAAAATAACCGATAGCGAGTCGGCGCAAAAAATAATAGATTTAATTACTGCAGCTGGACAAGAATTTCCTTGCTTGACCTGCCCTTCTAATGCAGAGTGTGGTAGCTTTAAATGGTTTATCAAATGGTTTGGAAAGATCGATACTAATCCCTAAAAGATAAAAAGATTTTTAGCTGTCTAAAAGGTTGAGGATTTAAATGATTTTTTCCAAATTCTCAATAAATCGCCTAAAGACCTTCAAGCTTCCACTCCAAAAGTCTGGTGCAGCTACATCTAATCCAACGATTTTGCCAATTTGTAGTGGGGACAAGCTGCCGCCAGCCGATAAGAGCCTTTACTAGTTTAGGTACAAACGCTTTTCCTTCCTCTAAATATCGTTCATACAGTGCATAAACAAACATTTGAGCGTAGACGTAGGGGTAGTTGTAGAAGCGGTAGTTTGCCATGAAATAATGAGGTTTCATCGTCCATTCTGCATTCATTTCCGGTAGCCATGTGATTGAGTTGCCGTATATGCGGTCACGGGCTTTTATCCAGAGGTTGCATATAGTTGGGTAATCCAAGAATTCACCTTGCTCAATAGAGGTGTATAGTGCTTGTTCAAACCACACACGGGCGGTAACTTGAAAAGTCGTCATTCCTGCTTCGTCCAAGATTAGGCAAACAGTGCTTTGCGTTCGGTTATCTGTTTTTGCTCCTTTAAGTAACGAATCGGTTAGCAGAAGTTCCCCAAAGATCGAAGCTGTCTCCGCTACAATAGAAGGGAGCATGCATGTTGAACAGTGTTTGGTTTCTTGAAGCATACCAGTCATGGGTGGCATGTCCAAGTTCATGGGCTAAAGTGTATATGTCGCTGAGTGTACCGTTAAAGCTCTGCAATATGTAAGCGGATTTGCCCTTGTAGTAGCCTGCACAAAACGCTCCGTTGCGTTTTCCAAAACGAGGCGTGGCGTCAATATGACGTTTTTGGAACATTTCCACAACCGCTGTGGCGTAGGCGGGGTCAAAGCGACTGCATGATTTGGTAATTAATTCTTGGGCTTGTTTGAAAGTGAACTTCATTTCTGAGTGTCAGGTAATGGAGCAATAAGGTCATGGTTGCCCAGTCACCGACAAACCCATCAATCTTAGCTTTTGTTTTGAGGTAGCGTTGATAGGAGACAGCGCCTTCTTCGACTGTTTTGAGCAGATTCTCTATTATGCCTAATTCGGTATCGTTGCTGATTAAGCTGGCTTCCATCGGGGTTGAATATTTTCTTCGTTTTGAAACCGTTACCCAATCATTACAAATAGCTCTCAATGCTGAGCTGAAGATTTCTCCATCCTTGCCCAGTAACCCATAGATGCTGCGGTTAGCTGATTCGCGTGTGGAGCGATCAGGATGAGCTAAAAGTCCATTAGCTTCACAGTAACTCAGAGTCTTTTTTTCCCCCAAGACATTATATCAAACAACCGCGTGTTAAGCCATTTGCACTGGAGTTCCTCCCATGCATCCACGCCAAATTGGTCTTTTTCGATTATGATTTGCTCTTCAATCTCAGAGAGCTGGTGCTCAACGCGGCGTTGTAGACGCTCAAGCATATGTCGATAATTGGTTAAGGTGGGTTCTTGGATAAGTTCTGGTTTGTTTTTTACTAGTTTGCCAAGTTCCAGTGAGTAAAATGCCAGTTGCTTGCTGATTTGAGCTTCAAGTTTTTCAACCTTATCATTAAGAGTTGGGTTTCCGGTAAAGTCATGTTGGCAGCAAACGAGAGGCTAGCGAATAGATGAAACATCGCTGAGTTTGCCTCAAAGGTTTCAATTTCTTCGAAAGCACTGTAATAAATCATCAGGTGAAAGGCTGGCTTATTTTGCCTCGATATTTTTTCTCAAACTCATTTGTGAAAGTCGTGGCTTCTGCGATGGTTTGGTTGATTTTAGGGTCAGATATGCTCGGGAAAAGCTCTGTTAAATCCCATGTAACTTGGTTACTCAAATCAATGTTCCTCATATTTCTCTATTCTCTGTCGGTTATTTTTTGGAATCATTGTCTAAAAAAGGCGTGATAGTTTTTTCCATTTTTTATTATATAGAATAGGTGCTGCACACGTCAATTCACATTCAGCTTAAAGCTTCAAGCCGTAGCTTTTTTGCCTTTTTTGGTCGTTATGAAATGAGATCCGCATGCTGGGCAGGCAATAAACTCGTTTTCTCCTACTGCGTCAAATTCGAAAGTTGCGTGGCAACTCGGGCATTTAAAGAATATTGTGTTTTTTGTTGTTTGCATTTTTTTTACCTTTTAAACTTTTTTTTAAGAACATGCAGAAATCTTTAGAGTAATCGAAATCTTCAGAAATCGCTTGCTTTTCTTAATATTGGAAGACTAAGTATTAACGCTTTCTGTAAAACATTAAGATTGTTCCATCTAGAAAATGGTTTACACTCTTGTAAATAAGCAGTCTGGTTCTCAAGGTTGATTGATTGCGAATCACTTTTTCTGGGTTGGACTCAGTCCCCTAAAGTGGTTAGCCAAAAAACTTGATGAAAACTGCTCGCGTCCATTAATTGCTTAGTCAAGTTTTCTTGACGAAAATACCTATAAGGTGATGCTTTCATGAAGTTTCTGATAGCACATGAAAGCCTGCATTGCCTTAGTTACTGTCTGCCTGATAGTTTGTCTTTCTATCGTCGCATTACCAGTTAAAGCACAAGAACCACTCAACCTAACGATCAAGCCAGATGGAAGCATTGAACCAAACACTGATTTTACTTGGCTTCAAAGAAACGGGAACACCTACATCTTTATAGTAGATATTTTTGGCACCATAACAGTTCAAAGAGCAGGAATTATAATAGACGGAGCAGGGCACACTCTTGAAGGCAATCAGGCGGTAAATATGAGAGCGATAAATCTGGTGGGCCATGATGAAACCTTCAATGCTTATGGTAACGTCTTAGTGAAGAATCTGCGAATTTACAATTTCTTAGAAGGCATATACACGCCCTCAAACAACAACAGCTTTATCGGCAACCGCTTTGAGAACGCAGGCATACACATTCTAGGCGGCAGTGGAGTAGGCAACCTAGTAAAACATAACAGTTTCATTAACGCTCGAGTTTTCGTGGACTATAACCGCGGCGGGCTTGATGTAATTACGGAAAACAACTTCTTTAACAGTGGAACGCTTGTTGATTTGGCGGATGCCCCCTTTGTAGATAGAAACTACTGGAGCAATTACGCTGCCTCCTATCCTAACGCCACCGAAGTGGACAGTTCAGGGATCTGGGATACCCCTTATGTCGACGAAGTTAATTGGGCAACGAACAGAAGCATTGATTACCATCCGTTAATCAACTCGATAACCGATTTTGAGATTTCTGCTTTTGGCACTTCCCCTCCATCGGCAACGACTACTCCAACACAGCATCCAACCATTAATACTGGTGCAGAACCACCACAGACCGAGCTTTTTCCAAAAACATTAGTCATTGGGTCTGTAATTGGTGTGGCTGTTGTTAGCGTGGTTTTGTTGGTCTACTACAAAAAACACGTGATCCATGCAAAGAGAAGTTAGTCAAGAAGTTTAGACTAAGAAATAAGTTGAGATGATAAGTGTATGTTGTTGGCGGCTTCAGCTTTGAAAGTCTCCCAAGTAACAATGTAACAACAAGCGCTGTAACAAGCTTACACTGCAATCGGGTATCATTCAGTAACTCCCTTGCTTAAGCCAACCGAGGCATCAAACGCCACATCAACCAGCAGCCAAATCAACCAAGCCCAGACGTTTCTGGTAGCTGTCTTGGGAACATTAGTCGTCGTTACTGTTGCAGCGTTGGTTATTGGCGGCGAAGAATGCGCTTAGACTCTAGTACGAAGCATCAGGCATTTCTTTAGTATGATAAATATTAAAGATACAATATGGTTGCCTCTATGTCAAGTTGTTATTATCGTGTTTAGGCTCATTGCGTGTTTGGGTTAATGATGTATTAGTGCTTTTTTCCTGCAAGCTCAGATTAGACTTCACTTATTGGATTGAGTCAACTTAGAAGAAGAAGCGAGAAATTTTTTAACCTTCTTCTTCTTTCAGTTAAAATTGATGGCTTGACTTAGGAATCAGCTTTAAGTCGGAAGAAACTTCCTATTGTTGAAAGAATTCTTTTCTTCTATTTTTGTTCTCGAGTTCTCAATTTTTCTGGCTTTCTATGGTGTCAGTTTGTCGGAAACGTTTATCTGCTAAACGGGCTGGACGGGCAGCATGAAAGGTTTTGGGGAGGCTGTTGTGTGTTTAGTTTAGTAGTAGTCGTCTGCTGAATTTGGCGGACGACTACTACTAACGAATAAAAGATGACTGGGCGGTTTCTCTTTTATTATTAAAAATGTGTTTCTAGGCTGATTGTGAAAGAAGAAAAAATTGTCTTTTTTCCAGAAAATAGAGATTTTTCTTCTTCTAAGCGTTGACTATTTCCAAGTTTGTGGGACTGGTGGTTCCTCAGCGAAAACTTGTATCCACTCAGCTTTTGTCTCTTCTGTCCATCTTTAGCTAGTTTGCCTCTACTTTAGGAACTATGTCAGGGTAATGCTTGAGTATAGTCTGTGCATGTTTTAAGGTCTCTATGTCGTCTGAATCTATGGCTTTTTTACAGAGCGCCACCAACGTGAGTTTTTGGCGTACTTAGTAATGAGTTAGAAGTTAATCCACTAGTCGGCGGACAGTACAAATTCCTATCCAGAATTGTGCTACGGGCTAGCTTCACTGCGTCGTTCAAACCGTCGATTCCTAATTGAGTATGACTGATTTTTCCTTGAAACCTCTTTTTGAGGCATAAACAAGACCCTAACAAAATTATGAACAATGACAGAAACCACTGCAAACCGTTCACGCTCCAACTAGGAGGCGAGGAAAACATTTCGCTTGCTAGCAAGAGGCTAACCAATAAAACATACTTAACAAGAGTTTGCTTTTAAGCAATTGCACAAAAGAATAAGAGTTGAACTGAAGCTCAAGTCGTTTTCAAATTTTAGAACTTAGTGAAATGCGCCCAATTGATCCTTAATCATAGACTAGAATTCACTTTGGAAAGGTGCTCTTCCATTTGACTTGCTCCTTGTTTGCTTCTTGGGCAAATTGATTGGGTTAGTCAACATGGACTTTGCGCAGAGTTCGAGTAAACTCTTTCCCTACAAGCTAGCTTCCATGATTGGAGGATTTAACTGTCGGGGTTATTAAACCGTCCCGGTGGTTGAGACCCAAAGGAGAAATCGATTTTTTAGCGGTTATTTATTAAAGCAACCAATATTATTACGCTATTTCGTAAAAGGGGCAAAGTGCCAAGGGTAGGATTCGAACTGCACACCCCTGCGGGTAAGAACTCTGAAAGAGTAAATTTTTTATTTGCCTATAACTATGGCTATAGTGAGGAATAAAATTGCCAACAACCGTTCAAGTTGACGAAAAAACTCTGCTAATGCTAAACAAAATCAAAAAAGAAATGAAAGCCAACAGCCACGACCAAGTCATAAAAACCTTAATTATTGAACGAAAAAAGATTCCCCGCTCAATGTTTGGCTCAAACCGTAGACTAAAAACATTCACAAAAGATGATGAAGCGGAATTCCATGACCTCTAAATTTGTCATAGACGCTTACGCTTGGATTGAATACTTCAGAGCCTCAAAATACGGTGAAACTGCCAAAGAATACATCGAAAACGCTGATTCAGTAACCCCAAGTATAATTGTTGCTGAAATTAGCCGAAAACTGGAGAAAGAAATAGAACTTGGAAATGAAACCACAGAAGGCAGACTACAGCGTCTCGATTTCATAAGCGCCAACAGCCAAGTAGTCGCCTTAGATTTTGATCTCGCAGTAACAGCAGGAAAAACTGATTTAGAAATGAAAAAGAAAATCAAAGACTGGGGTCTAGGAGACTCAATAGTTCTTTGCACGGCAAGGAATCTTGATGGAAAAGTAGTGACGGGCGATGAGCATTTTAGAGACTTAAAAGAAGTAATTTTCATAAAATAATTTTTATTTGGTGCTACGGGCAGGATTCGAACCTGCGAACCCCTGCGGGAAAGGATTTCCCATCATAGGGCCAGACCTGCCGGCCAATGTTGATCTTGAGTCCTTCACCTTTGACCTGGCTTGGTTACCGTAGCATAGTGCAGTACAAAATTGTTTGGTTACTGTCTTATTAATCATTCTCACATGTTACCGCAAAAGTAAAAGACTCATTCATCGATAGTAAGGGAAGATGCGGACTAACCACAAGATTATCTTTGGTAACAGCCAACAAATGAGCGAAGTCGCTGAAGGTCATGTTCACTTAATTGTGACTTCGCCGCCTTACCCTATGATTGCAATGTGGGATGAACTGTTTTGTAAGGCAGATCCCAAAATCGAAGAATATTGGAGAAATTTGGAGTCAACTGGTAACGATGCAAATGTGCGGCAAATTTACGATGCAATGCATGAAAACCTTGCCAAAGTTTGGACTGAAACCTACCGCGTACTTTGCGATGGCGGAATCGCTTGCATAAATGTCGGAGATGCAACCCGTAGCATCAACGGCAAATTCCAACTTTTCCCCAACCACTCACGTATTACCGAAATCTGCGAAAAAATTGGCTTCACAACGCTCCCATATATTCTATGGAAAAAACCCACCAACAAACCTGCCTACAAGGGCAAAGGTGCTTTTTTAGGTTCAGGTTTTTTGCCTCCAAACGCTTATGTAACTTTGGATTGTGAGTTTATTTTGATTTTTAGAAAAGGGGGCCTTCGTAAGTTTCAGCCCAAAGATGCAAATCGGTATGAAAGCGCTTTTACTAAAAAGCAGAGAGATGAATGGTTTAGCCAAATCTGGAACCTTAAAGGGCACGCGCCAAGCTGCGGATGATCTGCAACGCAGAACAGCTGCTTATCCAGAAGAAATCGTAGACCGCTTAATCAGAATGTTTAGCGTCAAAGGCGAGATTGTCCTTGACCCCTTCTTAGGCTCAGGGACCACAGTCAAAGTCGCTATTAAAAATGAGCGCAGCAGCATTGGATATGAAAACGATAATGACTTGTTCTCGTTGATAACCCAAAAAATCAGTATAGATGCTGGAAATGTTGAAATAATCAAACGCTAACGATTAATATCTCTCCTCTCGATTTTATGCAAGCAAGGTACTGATAATTGAGCAAGAAGATCTCGATAGATAAGAAACCTATGGGGTTTGGAAATACCTCTAGAAGGTTTACTCAAACGGGCAGACGCTTAAAAGGTAACCTTGCCAAGGATCGCTTTGCTTTTGACCAAGCAATGCAGGGTCATGACTGCATCAAAATTCGTAAGGGGGGCGATTTTATGGTTCAGAAACGGGACTTTTTTGGAAATAAGGTTGGGGAGCCAACGATTTTTGAGGTTAAGACTGATAATTCTGAGTTAACTGAGGCTCAGTTGAATCGCCGGCGGAAGCTTGGGCGAAATCGTTATAGGATTGTTAGGTACTGAAACTTTGCTTTGTCTGAGCTGGAGGGTTAATGCCAAAGAGACTTGTCTTTCTTGAAGTTGATTTAAGGTAATTTATGTCTGTTTTAGCTAAACCTTAAAACCAATCCGGTAACGGTAATTTACCCGAAGAGAATGCAACCAGAAAGCATCAGTTCAGTTTTCAAGATACTTGCTAAACCTGTTCGCAAAGCGTTAGCAACTCTTGGTTTTTCGACGCCGACTTTGCCGCAGACATTGGCTTTTCCGCCTATTCTGGAAGGTAAGAATGTTCTATTGATTGCTCCAACGGGCACGGGAAAAACTGAAGCTGTGTTGTTGCCAATTTTCTCGAAGCTGGTGGAGCAGAATACTCGAGAAGCAAAAGGAATCCAAGTTATCTATGTCACACCTCTACGTGCCCTTAATCGTGACATGCTAAAACGACTAACTTTTTGGAGTCAGCAACTTGATATAACCGTGGATTTGCGGCATGGCGATACGGAGATGAAAATCCGTCGCAAGCAAGCTAAAAAACCACCTCAAATGCTCGTCACTACACCAGAAACTCTTCAAGCAATTCTGCCTGGCTCACAAATGCGTCGTCACCTTGGAAACGTTCAAACCGTCGTTATAGATGAAGTGCATGATTTGGCTGAAAGCAAACGGGGTATCCAGTTGACGGTGGCGCTGGAACGTATAGTTGAAGCAACAGGAAAGGATTTTCAGCGAATCGGTTTATCCGCTACAGTGGGCAACCCCGAAGAAGTTGCCCGTTTCATAGCTGGAGCAGACAGAGAGTGTCAATGTTGTGCAGGCAATTCTTGCAAAGAACTACTGCTATAGCGTTGAATCCATTTCGCCCACTGAAAAAGACTATGAATTAGCAGCCAAACTGGAAACTGCACCTGAAGCTGCAGCACGTATCCGCCGATTATTGGATCTTATCGAAAGCCACAAGTCTACGTTGGTTTTCGTAAATAGCCGAACAATCGCGGAGCTGCTGGGGCACCGTTTTGACCAGCTGGGACGCCAAGACATAGCCGTGCACCATGGCTCCCTGTCTAGGGAAGAACGGGTTTCTATCGAAGACCAATTCAAAGCAGGGCAACTTCGTGCAATTATCTGTACCAGCACCCTGGAACTGGGCATAGACATAGGTAATGTGGACATGGTAGTGCAGTATATGTCGCCTCGGCAAGTTAGCAGCTTAATACAGCGCGTAGGCAGAAGCGGTCACAGTTTAGAGCGACTTTCAGAGGGCGTCATTGTTACATCGTTTCCTGACGATACTTTAGAGTCTGTCGCAGCGGTGTCTAATGCTAGCCAAAACAAAATTGAACCAGTAATTATTCCACAAGAATGCGTTGGATGTTTTGGCGCATCAAATTGCAGGCATTCTCCTAGATAAACAACTCATCATGCAAACCGAGCTTTCAGTCATAATTCATCGTGCATATCCATATAGCACATTAACGGAGGAAAAGCTACAAGATGTTACAATTTTTTTGGAGAGTCCTCCACAAACTAAGAACAGAAGAGGACGGAAAAGTTTTGAAAAAAACAGGTCGAACACGTGAATACTACTACACAAACCTATCCATGATCCCTGACGAAAAACGCTATCCAGTAATCAACGTAATATCCGACCGCAAAATCGGCACACTCGGCGATGAATTTATGACCCTGCATGCACGAGTAGGCTTGAATTTTATTATGAGAGGAAAAGTTTGGAGGATGGTTCAAATTGAGGACGAAACGGGCACTGTCCATGTTTTGCCTGCCGAAGACCCATCTGCTGCTGTTCCCGGTTGGGATGGTGAAATTCTACCGGTTCCATTTGACTTGGCGCAGCAAACAGGTGCTATACGGGAGAAAGTTGGGAAAATACTAAAACAGGGAAAAAAACCCGAGGCAACGGCGGAAGAATTGGCAGATGATTTTAAGACCGATAAGGAAACCATTCTTGAGGCTGCCTTGGAAATTGACGAACACATAAAAGAAGCTGTGCCCCTTCCAACACAAAACCACATAGTCATTGAAGTGCTAGACCGCTATATTGTTGTGCATGCGTGTTTTGGTGAGCTTGTCAACCGCACCTTTGGCGGAATCTTTGATTCTATACTTTCCGAGCGTGAAGCCATCACTGGCTGGTGGACAGACGGCTATAGAATCCTCATAGAAACTTCCCATAAACTAGCCAAAAGGGAAGTTGAAGCGTTACCCAAAGAACTCTTCGAATTAACTAAAGAGCGTGTGGATGACGCATTCCTAACTTATGTTAACTCAAAATTCCCATTTGTAGCCAGAATGAAAACCATCGCAGAACGATTCGGTGCCTTACCTAGAGGCAAAACTTTGGCTCATTCTGACCGAGCAGAGAAACTTAAAGCGGCTTTTGAAGATACACCCATCTACGACGAGACATTGCGGGAAGCAATGATGGATAAAGTTGATCTTTTGAAAGTAAAGCAGATAATTCGTGATATTGCAGACGGAAAAGTCAGCGTTTCCGCAATAATGCGTAAAAAGCCCTCACCATTGGCCTATCATATTTTGATGCAATACGCCGATACCGCTGAACTCATGGCGCCAGAACGTGTGCTATTAACTAACATTGACCGAATGAGACATTCAATCGATGCCCGAACAGCTAAACTACTCTGCCTGAATTGCGCTGTGTGGACAAAACAAATCCGCATAAAAGAATTATCTGACGAGCCTGAATGCGAAAACTGCCACTCGCGTCTACTTACGTTGCTGTATACAAGCCAAGATGCAGATAAACTCGCTGGAGATTTGCGTAAACGCCGAGAAGGCAAAGAACTAACGCCTGAAGACCTCAAAGAACTAAGCAATGCACGGCGCAAGGCAGATTTAATTTTGAGTTATGGGAAACAGGCGGTGCGAGCTCTACAGGTAAAGGGCGTTGGCCCTGAGACGGCTTCGAGAATTTTGGGCAAAATGCATCCGGACGATGATTCCTTCTACATGGATTTGCTTAAAGCGAAAGTGCAATATTTGAGGACAAGAGAATACTGGGACAAATAAGTTGCAAGGTTTAATAGGGAATGCGCTTGAATTTGGTTTAGCCGTGGTATTGTGGAGAAGAAGGAAGAGAGAGTTCTTAAGCGTTCAATCGGCTTGTGGAGCGCCGTCGCCATTAATGTTGGCGCAATTATAGGTGGCGGTATATTCGTTGTTACCGGTATTGTTGCAGGTTACGCTGGTTCAGCCCTCATAATATCCATGATAATTGCGGGCATTATCGCGTTTATTACTGCTTTTAGTTTTTCACGGTTAACAGCTTGGCAACCTATAGAAGGGAGCGTGTATGAGTACGGTCGCCAAATGGTGTCGCCCTATGTCGGTTTTATTGCGGGCTGGATGTGGATGGTAGCTAACACATTTACTGGTGCAGCAGTTTCTCTAGGCTTTGCCTATTACTTGGCATCAGCTTTCCCAAGTATAGCCAGCAATATTGTTGCAGCTATCTTGTGTTTGGGTTTTACAGGTTTGAATTTAGTTGGAGCCAAGGAATCAGCTAGTGTCAACAATATTCTTGTTACCATAAAACTTTTGGTGTTGGCTTTTTTCGTGGTTTTCGGTCTTTTACATGTAAGTGAAGCCAACTTTACTCCGTTTGTGCCTCTTTCCAGCGGTGTTTTGTATGGCGCGTTTTTTATCTTTTTTGCTTATGGGGGGTTTGCGCGGGTGGCAGTGGTTGCAGAGGAGGTTAAAGACGCAAAACGAAATGTGCCCCGTGCAATGCTTCTATCTCTTGGGATTTCGATGTTGGTTTACGTTTTGGTGGGTTTGGTTGCTGTGGGGTTGTTGGGTTCAACTGGGCTTTCAGGCTCAGGTTCACCGTTAAGTGAAGCCATCGGTATTACAGGGAAGTTCGTTAGCAGTGCAGATTGTAGCTGTTGGAGGGTTAGTTGCAACTGCGAGCGTTTTGTTGACGTCGATTTTGGGTGTATCACGCATGGCCTACTCGATGGCAAGACGCAACGATTTGCCCAGTGCACTTTCGCGGTTACACCACAAATTTTTCACGCCTTATTATGCAATTCTTTTTAGTGGAATTTTGATGGCATTATTGGTCTTGTTTGTAGATTTGACTAGAGTGGTAGCGATTAGCACTTTTGCATTGCTATTTTACTATTCAGTCACTAATGTTGCTGCTTTTAGGTTGAAAAACGGGGGTTGGCGGTTAAGGGTGTTTTCGTTGGTGGGGTTTGCAACATGCTTGCTTTTGCTGGCGTTTGTATTGTTTGTTTCTCTTGATGCTTGGATTGTCGGGGTATTTTTCTTGACTATTGGAACCGTTTACTATTTGGTTCATAAACGAATAATATCTGTACAAAAAAAGAAGTTTAGGTTGCGGTAACAATTTTAAGCTTTAAAATAAGTTATCTGTTAGGATAATCTGATGACGATTAAAGCTGTTCTATTCGATATGTTCGATACACTTTTTCTAATAGAAAAAAACCATGAGTTCTACAGTCCAGCTCTAATGCGGATGTTCACGTACCTAAACAAGCACGGTATCAAAGTGTCTTTTGATAAGTTTAATGCAGCATACGTAGAGGCTCGAGATAGAATTTATGCTCGAGTTGAAGATAGTTTTGAGGAACCGCACTTTAACGTTCGTGTTTTTGAGACTCTAAAGAGTTTAGGCTTTGACTATGAAATTTCCAGCCCCCTTGTAGCGGCGGCAACTAATGAGTTCTGTGAGGAATTCATGACCTATGTAAAAATAGATGTTTATGCCAAGGCAATGCTCAAGAGATTGCATAGTAAATACAAATTAGGAATAGTATCCAACTTCGCAATACCTGAATGCGTCTTCAAACTGATTAAAGCAGAAGGTTTGGAAAGTTATTTTGACGTGGTTATGGTTTCTGCCGCAGTCAACAAACGAAAGCCGTGTCCAGGAATCTTTCAAGATTCTTTAAAAATTCTTGGCGTTTCCCCCAAAGAGGCTGTTTTTGTAGGCGACACAATTGATTCTGATATTGAGGGAGCCAAAGCAGTTGGGATGAGAGCTGTATACATTGAACGCCGATTGCAGAAATCCGATAAAGTTTGTCCAGACTTTGCGATTAAGAATCTCAATGAGCTACTCACTGCGCTTGATCAATGTTAAAAAAGCAGTTAGGTTAAGTAGGCGGAAAAATTTTAGTATGCGATTGTGAAATTATCGAAAAACTTTACTTTGAGTCCGAGAAAAACAACAAGTGAGTAGCATGTTAATTGGCGCAATATCAGATACGCATGATAATTTGCCGCTTATAGAGAAAGCGGTGAAAATCTTTAACGAAAAAAAAGTGAGTTTAGTATTCCACGCTGGTGACTATGTTGCCGGTTTTGTAATTCCTAAACTCAATATGCTAAGTTGCCCCCTAATTGGTGTGCTTGGAAACAACGACGGTGACCATGAACTCCTGAAAAAAAAGTTCAGTGAAACAAACAATTGCAGACTCCACGACCGCTTTGCTCAAATAAGTGTTGACGAAGACTTTAGGATCGCAGTTTTGCATGGGCACGAAACTGAACTTCTAAATGCCATAGTAGACAGTCAATACTACGACGCTGTAATCCATGGACACTCACATTACTTGGGCTCTGAGAAAAAGGGCAAGACTCTAAGTATTAACCCAGGAGAAGCATGCGGATACCTAACAGGAAAACCAACTATTGCAATTTTAGATACAAATAAGCGGCAAACACAAATATTCGAACTCTAAATTTGGTCCAAATACTGACAGGCCTATTTATAGCTAAAACCATTTTTCTTTGCTGTTTACGCAGTTGTTGATGTTTATAATACTTAATTTTCATCAGGTGCGTTGAAAAACTATACAATTTACGGCGGCATTTTGCACTTTTTTATTCGATTATCTATAAATTAACAAAGTCCTTGTCTGTTTTCTTAGATCAATAATGTTTCCTGAATCCTCCTCAAATCCCGATCCTGCGACAAAACTAAGAGATGCAGTGGCCTATGATAGTGCTGGGAAATATGAAAGCGCTCTTATGTCCCTTGACGAAGCGATTTCAATTCAAGCTGACTATGTTGATGCTTGGCTCATCAAAGGTGTAATTTATGGTAAGCTCGGCAAATGCAGTGAGGCGCTCAAATGCTATGACAAAGTAATTGATTTGGATTCCAGTCATGCGCCTGTGTGGCGTGTAAAAGCAGCAACATTTGCTTCACTTAATCAGCATGATAAGGCAGCAGAATGTTTTGTAAAAGCTTTAGAGTTGGATCCAGCAAACTTGGAGTATCGTTTAGCTCTTGCGCTTTCATTTCAAAGATTAAAGCGCTTTGAAGAAGCTCTCGCCTGCTATGCTGAGGCAAAAAAGCAAAAACCCGATGATCCTCGAATCGATTATTTCATAGGAGTTATGTGGAGCAATTTGGCGGATTACCAAAAAGCCTTGAGTTCATTCGATGAAGCATTGCGGCTTAAACCTGATTTTTCAAATGCTTTGTTGGCTAAAGGAATCGTGTTAGGTAAGCTAGGAAAAACAGAAGAAGCCAAACAAATCGCTGATAAACTGTTGGAAACAAAAGGCGAATCAGAAGAGGAAAATCAAAAACAGCCTCAATCCTTGAACGATTCTATTAGGAACGAGTTTAGAAATGCACAAAAACGCTTCAACGAAAAATATTCTAGACCCGCATAACTTGCGAGCTTATCTGCTTCTTTTATTGTATGGTTCTCTTAAATTGTTAGCTTTCACGAACAGTTGTTTTAGTTCTTCGTCTGTTGCGCCTTGGCGGATTGGAGTTAAAATGTCTGTTAAGTTGTCGTTTCGCATCAAACAAGGTTTTAGTTTGCCATCACTGGTTACTCGAAGTCGTGTGCAGTGCATGCAGAAGTCGGTGTTTTCGATAGGTTTAACAACTTCTACAGTTGCGTTGGGTAAATGGTAAATTAAGCGGTTATGCATAAAGGGACGTTTCTCGATTGAGATCGCTTTTGCTTTGAGTAAGGCTTCTTGTTCGTCTAAACCTCGATGATGTTCCTTGTAATAGTTGTTGCTAACATTCACCGGGTCCAATTCGATAAGCTGTAAAACAATATTGTTTTGTCCAGCAAATTCGATTAAACTCGGTACATCGGTGACGTTTACGTCCTTTAAAATAACCATGTTTAGTTTTACAGGACAGTATTTCGCTTCAATAGCAGCTTTTATTCCGCTTAAAGCGTTTTCGAGTTTTCCACCTGTGAGTTTTTGATAAGTTTCGGGGTTAAGTGAGGGCAAACTTATGTTTACACGTTTAAGTCCGCAATTGTGCAGCTTCTTTGCCGCACCATCGACAAGCAAAAGTCCATTAGTTGTTAAAGATAAATCCCGTAAACCTGGCAGCCCCGCAATGCCTGCGACTATTTCTGAGAGGTCTGTTCGCATTAGTGGTTCACCACCAGTTAACTTTATTCGGGAAATGCCCAATCCTAAAGCGATTTTGGCTATATGCACAATTTCCTCAACCGACATGAATTCGGCAGAGCGGTTGGCGCGTTGTACTTCACCTTCTCGATGACAATAAGCACACTTGTTGTTGCATCGCTGAGTAATTGAAATCCGAAGATTAAGAAGCGGTCTACCACAATTGTCTCTTAAACTCATCGTTGTTCCCGCGCGTGCTTAACGATGTGAGGCGCTTCGGGCAAAATAAGCATTTCGACCGATGTCTTCACAGCGTCAGGCGAACCCGGGATGCAGAAAATTGCCTTTCCTTTTGCGACTCCAGCTACCGCACGAGTCAGAATCGCCGCAGAGCCGACTTTTTCAAAGCTTATGCGGCGGAAAAACTCTCCAAATCCTGGTAGGGTCTTCTCAAAAAAGGGTGTAACCGTTTCGATCGTGATGTCTGTTGGTGTTATTCCTGTTCCGCCTGAAAAGATGGCGACATCTAATTCAGACAACCCCAAAATGAACATTGCAGCATCTTGAATTTGAGTTTCGTCATCAGCAATTATTTTCTTAAAGATAATCTTATGCCCGGCTTTAGAGATTAAATCAACTGCTGTATCTCCACCAATGTCACTAACATCTTTTTCGTTTGCCTCGATTTGCTTGGAACGGGACGTACTGCAGATAAAAACGCCAAATCTCAAAGTTTTTTCTGATTTTGCTTTGTGCTGTTTAGAACTTTCACTCATAATTATGCCTGCTTTAATTTCTTAACCACAAAAATATTCTCAATAGCTGTTGAAGGATACTGTCCAGTGGGATCTTTCTCATATTGTTTGGTCATATCCCAGACAGTTAAAAGTGCTGCGGAAACTGCTGTTAGTGCTTCCATTTCTACTCCTGTTTGGGCTCTGGTTTTTACTGTTGCAGTGGCTTCAACGGTTGCTTTGTTTGAAACCTTCACCATGACCTCAACATTGGTAAGAGGTAGTGGATGACAAAGAGGAATCAGATCACTTGTTTTTTTCGCTGCAAGCACACCTGCAATTTTAGCAGTGTAGAGTGGATCACCTTTCGCGATTTTGCTTGTTTTTATCAAATCGATTGTTTCTGGTTTTAGTTTTATTGAGCCTGTTGCTGTGGCTTCCCTTAAAACCTGAGCCTTTCCTGAAACATCAACCATAGCCAAACTTTATCCTTCCTTGATTTGCGATCTTTAGATAACTTAGTTTTTCTTGCTCTTTAAGGCAACTGTTAAGCGGACCTTTGTTTTTTGACCCATCATATTGGTTTAGCAAACAGAAATAGAGATGTGCTCATACAGGAGAAAACCGGCTTTTTAGGGATTAGTTTTTTTCCCAAACCTCAATAAGTGCAGCAACCGCTTTGGCTTTTGCAGTACCCTCGTTTAAACGGTACATTCGGATTCGACCATACTTTCGTTCTTCCAAGATTCCCTCATTTTCCAAAACCTTGAGATGACCTGCTGTTGAAGCGTAATTCATCTTAACTCGGCGCGCTACATCAGAAACGTTTAACGAGCCCAAGGTGTAGATTAACTTTAAAATTTTCATCCGCGGTTTGGATGAAAAAATATCTTCTAACTCCAACTATGCTCTCTCCGATTGTAAAGTCGCAGTCATTTCTTTTTCTAATTCTACGGCTGGAACGGTAGGCAATGAAAGCTTTGTTTGGCGTCCACGAGATTCGGCAGCTACAACTTCAGCTTTTAGAACACCAAGCGATGACAAATACTGTGCGTAACTCCAGATCTGGGTATGACTGTTAGGGTGGATGTCGTATTCTTCGCAAATTACTGCATAAGCGTTTTCGACTTCTGAGAGCGAAGCGTACGCTTCATTGCTTTCCTTGAAGAATCGGGCTATTGCAAGCAAGAAAAGTTTCTCATGTAAACCCAGAGACGCTAGTTCGCTGCGCCGTAAGCCTGGGATTATAGCGGAAACTGCTTGGCGCACGCATTCAGGATCAACAGTATCAGAATTTTTGGAATCAGCGTATTTTCCAGCACGCCACAACATTTCGATCCCAAACCTAGCGTTTCCCGTTTGAGAATAAGCTAGATCGGCAACCAAGTCAATTACATCCTCTGACACTGCGCCTAACTCAAACGACATCGCAACTCGGTCATTTAAAATGTCAATAAGTTGACCTTTTCCGTATCGCTCCAAATTTATGATGCTTCGTTGCAGTGTACTTTTAGCGCTTTCATCCAAATGTTCAACAGCTTTCAAATTCCGCATAATGAAGATAAACGATAAACACTGCGGCAATCCTTGGCGCATTTCCTGCAGTCGCGTTAACTTATACACTGCATCTGAGCCTTCTTTTTCTACAAGGCTGTCAAACTCATCTAATGAGAGAATCATGTAGGTGTTTTCTGTGTCTAATGCTTTAAGAAGGAAATTGAGAAGTTCCTCAGCTGAGTACCCACGGGCTGGAAAACTTGGTTCAAAAACTGAAAGTGCCCGATGTAGAATTGGCGCAAGACTTCCCCGATATTCTCGACAGTTAACGTGTACATAGCGGAATTTGGTGCCGCGTTTGTTGGCTTCAGAGGTTAAGGTTGCGCCAAAACGCTGGGTTAGGGCTGTTTTTCCAGTTCCAACCTCACCAGTCACGATGACGCGTTGAGACATCCTGTCTGGACAATTTAGGATGAAACTGAAGAATTCGGTTAGGAGCCGGTGTTCTTTGTCTCGGTGCGGCAGCTTTTGCGGAATATAGTTTATGTCAAGCTTAGACTCATCTTTAAACACGCTTTGATACGACACGACTTAAATTCCTCAGTTGCAAATTGGTTGTTCTAGGACAATATTAGGTTTTAAAGAACAAAGGTATAAGGTTTGTATTAAAATTTTAAATCTTGCCCTAAATACTTGATCAATTTTATCCTGTTTCTTAATTTTTTGTTCGATTAATCATGATACAGCAAACTTTACATTATCGTTTCTCTTAAAATAAGACAGGTGAAACTAAAATGGTCGTTCCCTTCTACATTCTCTTGCGAACTAGAATAGGCCAAAATGCTAATGTCGTTCATCAGATACAAAAAATTGAAGGCGTTAAAGTGGTTCATTCCGTCATGGGGCACTACGATGTCATTCTGTATGCTGAAGGAACAAATCTTGAAGACGTGAGGCGTATTCGTGAGGCAGTGCATCAACTAAGAGATGTAACCATAACAGAAACAGCGATCCACACCTAATTTTCCATTTTGCTTTGCATGCAAAACAACAGGAAAATTACCTCTCACACAAGACTTATCTGAATAAGCGTATTTGAGTTTTAAAACAAAAGCCTAATAAATGAAGTCTGCAATCCTATTTTCCGATACCACGATGATACCTAAATACTTCTTTTTTACAAAAGGGGTTGGCAAACACAAAGAACAACTCCAATCTTTCGAGTTAGCTCTAAGAGACGCCGGCATCCAAATGGCCAACCTAGTTAGCGTATCTAGTATTGTTCCCCCAGGCTGTGAACTGGTGACACGGGAAAGAGGATTAAAAATGATTTATCCAGGCGAAATCACTTTCGTTGTGATTGCTCGCAACTCAACTAACGAACCTCACCGCCTAGTTGCTTCCAGCATCGGCGTTGCGATTCCCTCAGGCAAAAACCAATACGGCTACCTCTCTGAACACCACTCATTTGGGCAAACCGACGAAACCGCAGGTGACTATGCAGAAGACCTCGCAGCCACTATGCTTGCAACAACAATGGGTATCCAGTTTGACCCCGAAACCGCGTGGGATGAACGCAAAAAGATCTTCAAAACCACAGGTTTAATCATAAAAACAGCCAATACAACTCAATCTGCTTCAGGGGACAAAAACGGCTTGTGGACCACAACCGTCGCAGCAGCAGTTTTGGTTCCCTCAGAGAATGGCAAAAAATAACTATTCAAAACAATTTTCTTTGTTTACCTCCTTAAAATAGGGTTTGAGATCAATTCTGAGTTAACACAAAATTTTTTGAGAATAATTCATTTTTCCATGGCACTATTTTAGTCATAAAAGCACGGCATTTTATCGAAAAAGCGACAAGCAGGAGGTATTGTCCATACCCTATCGGTTTTGCACACTATTTACATTTTACAGCTTTTTCTTTGATTTATTTTGGATTTTTCTCCATTCAACGCGTCGTTGCACTGTTTTTTCGAGTAATGCCTCTATTTAACTTTAGCAGCCCTTGTCTTCTCGCGCAAACTCTATGACAAGGTTTATAAGTATGCTATGTAGCATGTGTTTGTGCTCTTAGAAAAGTTAGATGAATCTTTGAAATCTTTTTCGAGTTGGACCAACCCAGCATCGGAGGAAATAGAAGATTTGAGAAACATCAGGCTAACCCAATCACATTTAATGTAAAGTTTATGGGAGAACTGAAAACTTGACCACCACACAAAAAATCCAAAAAGACGATGTTCATAATCTTTTAAAAACTTTCTTTATTGAAAAGGGTCTAGTGCGTCAGCATCTAGACAGCTATAACGAATTCATCGATCATGGACTTCAAGAAGTGGTTGATGAAGTAGCTGAAATTCCAATCGAGGTTCCCGAATCCCCCTATAAAGTTAAACTAGGTCAAATTTGGGTAATTGATCCCCAATCACGTATTACTGGTCCATACGCAACTGAAGTGGATGGAACAAAACATGAAATTTATCCTATGGAAGCACGTTTAAGAAATTTGGCTTACGCTGCACCTATTGCATTAGAAATGACGCCAGTTATTGACGGCAGAGAACAGGACACCGAGCTTGTCTATATCGGCAACATTCCTGTTATGTTGAAAAGCAAACTTTGTTTCCTCTCTCAGCTTAGCCGTGAAGAACTTATTGCTGCAGGAGAAGATCCAGATGATCCAGGAGGATATTTTGTTGTTAACGGTTCTGAACGTGTTATCGTTGCAATGGAAGACTTGGCGCCAAACCGAGTAATCGTTGATATTGACGAAAAGGGAACTTCACCAGTTTATCAAGCAAAGATCTTTTCAACTACAGTTGGCTTCCGAGCTAGAATTGAACTTAAACTCAAATCAGACGACGCAATTTACGTTACAATGCCCGGCGTTCCCACAGAGATTCCTTTTGTGGTTATAATGCGCGCTTTGACTTTGGAAAAAGACAAAGACATAGCTGAAGCAGTTTCTCTGGATAACGATGTCCAAACCCAACTTGGAGCCTCATTTGAAAAAGCAATCGGTGTTGACACACCAAGCGATGCTATTCTCTTTATCGGTAACCGTGTTGCTCATGGTCAAGTAGAAGAATACCGTCTTCAAAAAGCAGAAACTGCTTTAGACAAAAACTTCCTTCCTCATTTGGGCAGAAGTGACAAAAACCGAAGAGACAAAGCCATATTCCTCGGTGAAATGGCCTATCGTGTTATTCAACTGAAAATGGGTAAACGTCAACCAGACGACAAAGACCACTTTAAAAACAAACGTCTACGCCTTGGTGGTCCTCTGTTAGCTGATCTTTTCCGTGTCTCCTTCCGCAACTTAACACGCGACATAAAGTATCAGCTTGAACGTATAGGTGTTAAAGGACCAATCATTACTGTCTCAGCCGCGGTTCGTCCAGGAATCATTACCGAAAGATTCCAGCATGCTTTGGCAACTGGAAACTGGGGAAGAGGACGAGTAGGAATTACCCAACTTCTCGACCGAACAAACTATATCTCAACACTTAGTCATCTCAGAAGACTCCAATCACCCTTGAGTAGAAGCCAACCTAACTTCGAAGCTCGAGACTTGCACCCAACCCATTGGGGACGACTATGTCCAAACGAAACTCCCGAAGGATCAAATTGTGGTCTTGTAAAGAACCTCGCATTGTCAGCTTCCATCGCTGTTGGAATAAACCCTGACAGAATTCGGCAATTGCTTTTTGAAATGGGCGCTGTTCCAGCCTATGAGGCAACTGTCGAGATGCGCATTTCAGGAGCCAAGGTATTCGTTGACGGAAACATAATCGGCTACTGCAGTAACCCTGATGAAATGGTAAAATCTTTCCGACAAAAACGTCGATCAGGAGAAATTTCAACTGAAGTTAACGTAACATACTTCTCTAAACAACAAACCGAAACAGAAGAGGTCCATGCAAACTGCGACGAAGGCAGAGTTAGGCGTCCACTCATTATTGTTGAAAATGGGGTACCTAAACTTCAATCTAAACATTTTGAGAAAATCGGTTTAGGCGAATGGACCTGGGAAGACCTCGTTAAGAACGGTTTGGTTGAATACTTGGATGCTGAAGAGGAAGAAAACGCTTACATTGCCTTATCTTACGAATCAATCGGTCCTGATACTACACATTCAGAAATTGCAACTTACACTATACTTGGAATATGCGCATCTACAATTCCCTATCCAGAGCACAATCAGTCACCTCGAAATTCATATCAGGCTGCGATGGCAAAACAGGCATTGGGCGTTTACGGTACAAACTTCCATAACCGTACTGACTCACGTTCGCATATTCTTCATTATCCTCAAGTCCCGCTTGTTCAAACAGAAAACATGGATGTTATGGGCTATAAGCAGCGTCCCACCGGACAAAACTGCGTTGTTGCGGTGCTAAGTTACGAAGGCTACAACATGGAGGACGCTATCATATTCAACAAAGCATCTATCGAACGAGGGTTAGCAAGATCCACTTTCTATCGTATCTATGAAGCAGAATGCCGACAATACCTAGGCGGATTAAAAGACAAATTCACTGTTCCCGAAGCAGGAACTCGTGGATATCGAGGAGAACAATATTACCGTTTACTTGAACCAGACGGAATCATCAGCTTGGAATCGCAAGTAGTCGGAGGAGATGTATTAATTGGAAGAATCAGCCCTCCCAGATTCCTTGAAGAATACAAAGAATTTGAAGTCAAAGGACCCTCAATGCGTGATACATCCATCGACATGCGGCCAAGCGAAACAGGAACAGTTGACGGGATATTTGTAACCGCATCAGGCGAAGGAAGTCAACTTGTCAAAGTTCGCGTTCGAGATCAAAGAGTTCCCGAACTTGGCGATAAATTTGCTAGCCGTCACGGACAGAAAGGTGTCATTGGCCTAATTGTTCCGCAAGAAGATTTGCCATTTACAGAAGACGGAATCGTTCCGGACTTAATAATCAACCCACATGCAATCCCTTCAAGAATGACCATTGGACAGTTCATTGAATCATTAGCAGGTAAAGCTGCAGCTGCCAGAGGTAAGCCAGGTGATGGCACACCTTTTTCAAACGAAGGACCAGACGAAGTACGCAAAAACCTTGTGAAGCTAGGTTTTAGCCATACAGGAAGCGAAGTTTTCTATAGCGGCACTACTGGCGAAAAATTTGTAGCAGACATTTTCGTTGGATTAGTTTACTATCAAAAACTTCATCATATGGTTGCTGACAAAATCCATGCTCGAGCAAGAGGACAAGTCCAAATGCTAACGCGTCAACCTACTGAAGGTCGTGCAAGAGGTGGTGGTCTGAGGTTCGGGGAAATGGAGCGAGACTGCCTCATCGGACACGGAGCAGCCATGCTTCTTCGGGACAGACTTTTAGAAGAATCAGACAAGTACACTCTTTACATTTGTGAGAACTGCGGACAAATTGCTTTCTTTGACATGAAGCAAAGGCGTTATGTCTGTAAGATATGCGATGAGAAAGCTAAGATTTCCCCAGTTATTGTGTCATACGCTTTCAAGCTTTTGCTGCAAGAGCTTCAGAGCTTGTGTATTACACCCAAATTAAGACTTAAGGAGAAGGCATAATGTCACAACAGGAAGAATTAATCCACAAAGTAGTAGATGAAATCTCATTCGGCTTAATTTCACCCAAAGATCTGCGAAAACAATCCGTAGTTGAAATTCAAACGCCAGACACATATGACGAAGACGGTGCACCAATAACCTCAGGGCTTATGGACGGTAGACTTGGCACCTTAGAACCGAGGCAACGCTGCAAAACTTGTGGCAACACTGCTATTCGCTGCCCGGGACACTTTGGACATATAGAATTAGCTGTACCAATTGTACATATTGAATTTACCAAAATTATTTTTGACCTCTTAAAAGCTACGTGCCGTACTTGTGGACGTATTCTTTTATCCGAAGATGCATCAAAAAAAGCCCGCCAAAGAATAGAACGATTTGACGAGCTTTTAGGAACTATACCTGATGAAGTTTACAAGGAAATAATGGCGGAAATTAAAGCTAAACAATGTCCTTACTGCGCCGCAGCACAATTCAAAATAACTTTTGAGAAACCAACAAAATTTATTGAACAAACAGAAGCAGGTTCTGAACCTCTAACACCGAGCATGATTCGAGAAAGATTGGAGCGTATTTCGGATGAAGACCTTGAAGTTTTAGGGTTTAACCCAAAGGTTGCTCGTCCAGAATGGATGGTCCTACAGGTTTTACCCGTGCCACCAGTGTATGTGCGCCCCTCGATCACGCTCGAATCAGGCATACGTTCTGAAGACGACTTAACTCATAAACTAGTTGATATTATTCGAATTAATCAACGTCTTAAAGAAAACATGGAAGCTGGTGCTCCAACTCTAATCATACAGGATCTTTCCGAGCTTTTGCAGTATCACGTTACTACATATTTTAATAACGAGGCCTCAGGCATTCCGCCAGCAAGGCATCGTAGTGGCAGAGCGCTAAAAACTATCTCTCAGCGTCTTAAGGGTAAAGAGGGTCGTTTCAGAAGTAACCTTTCAGGTAAACGTGTCGACTTTTCCGCTCGAACCGTTATTTCGCCGGATCCAAACCTTGACATAAATGAGGTTGGTGTTCCCCAAGATGTTGCCATGCGTCTTTCTGTTCCAGAAAAAGTTACGGCTTGGAACCTTGAGGAAATGAAGAGACTTGTCGTTAACGGTCCAGAAACTTATCCGGGTGCACTCTACATTATACGTCCTGATGGTAAACGTATCCGTCTCGAATTCGTTGTTGACCGAACCAAAATCGCAGAAGCCGTTGAATTAGGATTCGTAATTGAACGTCATCTAAAGAATGGCGATATCGCAATCTTTAATCGACAGCCTTCGCTTCACCGCATGTCCATAATGGCTCATTACGTTCGAGTTTTACCCTACAAGACTTTCAGGATGCACCTTTGTGTATGTCCTCCATACAACGCAGACTTTGACGGTGACGAAATGAACCTTCACGTTCCACAGAGCGAAGAAGCCCGAACTGAATCTTTGCTTCTTATGCAGGTTCAAGATCAAATTCTCTCGCCAAGATTTGGCGGCCCCATCATAGGCGCAATAAGAGACTTTATCACAAGTGCGTACTACTTTACTCGAACAGGAAGTTACCTAACCAGAGGCCAAGTAAATAGAATACTGACTACAACCAACTACGTTGGTGATCTTCCAGCTCCAGAAATTAAGACCCCCCAACCGATGTGGTCGGGTAAACAAATTTTCAGTCTCTTCTTACCTAAGACGCTTAACTATGTCTTGAAAGCCAACATCTGCCAGGGTTGCAACAAATGTGAAGAAGAAGAATGCAAACACGATGCATATGTCGTTGTCAGAAATGGTCAGTTAGTTTCAGGCATTATCGATAGACGTTCAATCGGCTCAGAGCAATCTGAAAGTTTGCTTCATAGGATCATAAAAGACTACGGTACCAAAGCTGGACGGGAATTCTTAAACAATATTACACATATGCTGAAATGCTTCATTTCTATGAGGGGATTCAGCTATACCTATGACCAACTAGTTCTCTCACCTAGAGCTCGCAATCGCATGGCAAAAACTATGGATCGCATTCAAAAGAAAATCGATGAGCACATTCAGAACTTTAACAATGGAACGCTTCCACGACTTCCTGGGCAGACTATTGAAGAATCCTTCGAAATCTATGTTATGCATGAACTTGCAACAGCCCGAGACGAATCTGGCAAAATAGCAGACGATGACTTCACACTGGAGAACGCAGGTATCGTCATGACTCGAACTGGTGCAAGAGGTTCAAGCCTTAACATCGGTCAGATGGCGGCTTGTGTTGGTCAACAATCAGTCCGAGGCAAACGTGTTCTTAGAGGCTATACAGGACGTGCTCTTCCCCACTTCATACCAAACGACCCTCGGCCAAGAGCAAGGGGTTTTGTTTATAACTCTTATCAAACAGGTTTAGATGCGATAGAATTCTTTTTCCACGCTATGGGAGGTAGAGAAGGTCTAGTCGACACTGCAGTTCGTACCCAACAAAGTGGTTACATGCAGCGCAGGCTGATCAACGCCTTGGAACACATTCGCTTAGAATACGACAGTACAGTGCGTGATTCTGCAGGTGACATAATCCAGTTCAGATATGGTGAAGATGGTGTTGACCCAGCAAAAAGTGATCACGGCAAAGCAGTAAACGTTAAGCGACTTATTAATCAAATAAAGATCGGCGAAGAAAAAGGAGAAGTTGCATCCGCAGACCACATAAAGAAACAGCTCAAAAGTGTTGAAAACCAGATTACCCCAATCTTGCTGGATCAACTTAAACAGAACTTTGCAAAGAACAAACTTACTGCCAAAGGAGTAAATAGAGCTACAAGCCAAACAGCCGAACAATACAAACGTGCCCTAATGGAGCCAGGTGAAGCAGTTGGCATCGTTGCCGCCCAATCTATCGGCGAACCAGGCACTCAGATGACTCTTAGAACTTTCCACTATGCAGGTGTCAAAGAACAAAACGTCACCTTAGGTTTACCTCGCCTAATAGAAATCGTCGACGCCCGAAGAATACCCTCCACTCCAATCATGACAATCTACTTGAATGGCAAATTCGCTAAAAGCAAGGAAGGCGCCGTTGAAGTTGCTAGAAACATTATCTACACCAGCGTTGAGAACTTGGCTTCAGCAATCTACGAAGACCCAGTTCGCGAAGAAATCATTGTTGAACTAAACAAACAGATGATGGATGATCGCAATATAACTATGGAAGAACTCAAAGAACGCTTAGAGCTTCAAAACGCCACTGTAACCGTCACAGATACTACTGTTGAAATCAAACCTAAGAAAGCTGAACAAATAAAACGTATGTTAACCAAAATTCCAGGTTACCAAGTCAAAGGTGTCCCAGACATCAAACGTGTCCTTGTCACCGAAGAAAGCGGTGAATGGGTTATTCGTACCGATGGCTCTAACTTGAGCAAAGTCTTAGAAGTTAACGGTGTTGACACATCACGCACAACCACTAACAACATTCACGAAATCGCAAAAACCCTCGGTGTTGAGGCATCCCGAAACTCATTGGTCAACGAAGCAAAGGGTGTGCTGGAAGATCAAGGTCTAGACGTCGATGTACGACACGTAATGCTTGTAGCAGACATGATGACTACGACAGGTGACGTTCAACAAATCGGCAGACACGGCATCAGCGGCAAAAAAGCTAGTGTGCTTGCGCGCGCCGCATTCGAAATCACTGTTCCAAACATCGTTGAAGCAGCGGTGAAAGGAGAAAGCGATCCTTTGGCTGGAGTCACAGAAAACGTTATAGTTGGGCAATCCATACCAATCGGGACAGGCTTAGTTGAATTGTACATGTCAACTTTCGAACGTCAAGATAAAAAAGGAGGAAAAACTGAATGATAGACATAGATAAAGCATTAGCGTCAGCAGTGAAAACAGGCAAGGTATCCTTTGGATCTAATGTTGCATTGCAGAACGCCAAAACAGGCAAAGCTAAAATGATTGTTTTAGCGACAAACTGTCCTAAGGACATTAAAGAACAAATTGAATATTTTGGAGGACTCTCCAGTGTTCCTGTGATTACATACAAAGGTAGTTCAATGGATCTGGCTGAAGTATGCAGCAAACTCTTCATTATATCAGCCCTCAGTATACGGGAAACAGGGGACTCAGAAATTCTTAAAGTAATTGAACAATAAAAATAGGAAATGGAGGAAAAAAACTGACAACTGGCATAAAAATTACCTGCGACGAAATGCGGTACATCGCACTATTTGAGAGTATAAGCGGCGCCAGCGTGAAAGACTGTATAATCGATGAAGTAGAGCAACGTGCAATCTTCATCGTCAACCAAGGCCAAGTAGGCGTAGCAATAGGCAAAGGCGGCAGAAACATCCATACACTTGAACGAATGACCGGTAAAAAACACGAAATCATTGAGTACAGCGAAGACCCCGTAACATTCATGAAGAATGCTCTCAAACCTGCAACGGTACGCGAAATTCGAGTCACAGAACGCACTGATGGCAAAAAGATGGCTGTAATAACCGTTAACCCCAAAGACAAAGGTGTCGCAATAGGTAAGAACGGCAAGAACGCCGAACGTTTGCGCTTTTTGGCAAAACGATACTTTGACATTCAGAACGTAAGCATCACCTAATTTCAGTCCGCAGAAATACGGCTGATTAGGCGATGGAAACGTCGTTGGAACCGTTTTGTATAAGGATTTTCAATGGCAAGTAGGTTTTTGGGGTTATTTTCAAATGAATTTAGTTGATAAACATTATTCGATATGGCTCTAATTTCTTTTCATAAAAAGAAACATGGGAAGATTCACCTTGTTTTTAGCTTATTTTGGTAATTGCGCAATGATTTAATTTTGAATTGCTAATTATTTTTTATGATTTTATTTTTTGTGTATTCTGCAAAATTATTTATACGTAGAGTTAGAAGAGTAAAGTTTCGATTGAGCTTTGTTTTTGCTCGATTGAGAAATTAAATGAGGAAAAAAAATTGAATAAAATAAAAAGACAAAATTTCGTAATTTTGATTGTTTCGATTCTACTGCTTTCTATTGCAATTCCTTTTGCTAACTTACAGTCAGCAGACGCTCATACGCCTCCATGGAAAATAATTTCTTATGCATATCTTGTTCCTGCACCAAACCCTGTGGGTGTTGGTCAGACTATTGCTATCGTGATGTGGATTGACGATCCTTTGCCAAGCGCTACCGTGACTAATGATATTAGGCGCCATGATTATACGCTAACCATTACTTCGCCTTCTGGAAAAATTGATAGCCAGCATTGGGATGTAATTGAAGACACGACAAGTGTGCAATATTATCAGTACACTCCTTCAGAAATCGGTGAATACACGCTTAAATTTGACTATCCAGAGCAAACCTACGAGTGGAGCGGAGCATATCAGGGTGATATTTTCACAGCAGCCAGCAAAACAATAACCTTGACTGTTCAGGAGGAACCTATTCCAGCAAATATAGACAGTTACCCGCTTCCAACCGAGTACTGGGCGCGTCCAATCGAAGGCCAAAACACTTACTGGTTTAGCATTGCTTCAAATTGGCTTGGAAGACCCTATATTACAGGTGCTGGTGCTTCTTACGGTATTCCAGGCGCATATCAGCCATACGGTCTAGCACCTAACAGCGTACACGTGATGTGGACAAAACCAATTCAATTCGGAGGAGTTGTTGGAGGAGCCGACACAGCAATTCCAGGTGAAATGTACTATTCAGGTCTATCATACAACGTCAGGTTTGGAAACCCAATAATAATGCAAGGAATGCTCTTTTATCAAGAGCCATACGGTAATGCTGGCGGCAGCGGCGGATTATTCGGAACTGGCGGAGATTACGTGGCAGTCAATTTGCAAACTGGACAAGAAGTATGGAGAATTGATCCAGCCGCAACAGGCACAATGCTCGTACCATCTTTCGGCTACCTCTACAGCTATGAGAATGAAAATCAGCACGGCGTACTTCCAAACGGCTTGTTAGTTGCACCTTACACATATGGCGGAACCCCGACTCCTTTCGGTATGATGGGTGGAACTTCTGCTTGGGCAGCATACGATCCTAGTACAGGCAAACTTACCTCAATGAACATCACTAACATTCCTTCTGGCGTTGCAACTAGCGGTCCTTCAGGCGAATATCTAATCTACACTCTTACAAACCTTGGGAGCAACTCAAACCCAAATTGGTACTTAGCTCAATGGAACTCATCTAATGTCTTTGGTGGAAATCAAGGCATGATGGGCGCAGGCAACTGGTACTCTGGAACTGTAAACGCAAACACACCATCTGCTTACGACTGGAACATATCGATTCCAACGCTCAAAGGTACAGGTTGGAATGTTGGACAAGCATCATTAAGCGTATTACCCCTCGTTAGTTTGGATAATATGCTGCTCTTGACGCAAGGATCTTTCGGAGGGCACCCAGGCGATTACGGTGCAACTATAACAACCGATCCAGGAAACATCACAGCAATCAGCCTTAAGGACAACTCGGTAGGGAGCGTTCTATGGTCAAAAACATATCAGCCAGAACCAGGCAATAATACTCGGCTTATAACAGAGTGGGATCCAGATAACGGCGTCTTTATCTTCGCTGACAAAGAAACAATGACGCATTCAGGCTATAGCCTCGACAATGGCAACCAACTTTGGGGTCCAACAGTCCTCACAGACGACTTTACGACTGATTACAACTACATGGCTATAGGTTTAGAAAGAGCTGCATACGGCAAACTCTACTACGCAGGTTACGCTGGAATTCTCTACTGCTATGATACAACAAATGGTGACTTGCTATGGACTTATGGCAACGGAGGAGAAGGCAACAGCACACTTAGCGGATTCGTAACACCTTACGGTCGTTATCCAATATTTGTTAGCGTTATTGCTGATGGAAAAGTCTACCTTGACACCACAGAACACTCGCCAAACAGCCCGCTCTACAAAGGTGCAGAATATCGGTGCATTAACGCTACTGACGGAACAGAGCTTTGGACGATTTTGGACTATGGCAATCAAATGTATGGCGGTCAAGCAGCAGTGGCAGACGGCTATTTGACTACGCTCAACTCATATGACAGCCAAATCTATTGCTTCGGAAAAGGACCAAGCGCAATGACCGTAGATGCACCAACTGCAGCTGTTCAACTAGGTCAATCGTTAGTCATCAGAGGAGCTGTGACAGATATTGCCGCTGGAACCAAGCAGACTGAACAGGCTGGTAGGTTCCCGAATGGTGTTCCTGCAGTATCGGACGAAAGCCAAGGTGCATGGATGGAATATGTCTACATGCAAAAGCCTCGCCCAATGGACACAGTTGGAGTTCCCGTTACTATCAGCGTTGTTGATGCTAACGGAAACTACAGAGACATAGGCACAGCGACAACTAATGCTGATGGTTTCTACGCTATGAACTGGATGCCGGACATTGACGGTCAATATATGGTCTACGCCTCCTTTGCAGGCAGCGAATCTTACTGGCCATCACACGCAGTAACTTCATTTGCAGTTGACCCTGCTCCAGCAACCCCGACACCAACAGCAGCGCCTATTTCATCGATGGCTGACGCATACTTTGTTCCAGCAGTTGCAGGCATAATTATTGCTATAGCAATAGTTGGCATTGTCTTAGCACTGCTCTTGCTAAGAAAAAGACCCTAAATAACCAAAAAATTTCCATCTTTTCTTTTTTTGTCTTTAAAACAAAGAATTTTACTTTCAAGTATTTTTAGTAAAAAAAAGGGGTGTTTGTTTAATTGTATCAAATGATTTCTATGATGATCTTCACTTTCGAATTCGGAAGTATCATTTTTCTAAGTTGCTTAGGGATTGAAAAACGGTAGTCTTTGCCTACAGTACCTTCTAGAATGAAAGATTTTCCATCTGCATGTAGTATTGATACTTCTCTTTTCGGCATTATGGCGTTACCTCTTGCGGCGTCGGTAATAACAGATAAGGTGCTGTACTGTTTCCAGAGGACCAATAGATCGGTAATTTTCCGTCCCACCCGATAGCATACAGATAATTGATGTATTCAGGTGTGAGTTGCTCTTGGATTATTTGTACCGCTTGCGCCGTAGCATCTGCAGAAATAACTGTAGCATTAGCATCGGCGTTGGCTAGCGTAACTATAGCTGTTGCATTAGCATTAGCTTGAATAACTTGCTGTTGTGCTTCGTATTCTATTTGTTTTAGTTTATTTTGTGCAGCTAGAGCGTTTTGTTCGGCTGTAACTTTTGCTTCGATTGCTTGAGTAAAGGATGGTGAAAATTTGAAGTCGGTGACAGATACCGATAGAACTTCAATTCCGTAGACTGATAGCTTAGCTTTCAAGATGTTTAGGAATGAATCCTTAACTGACTCTCTTTCGGTGATTAATTCTGTGGCTACATATTTTGCTGTGGCTGCTTTAAGTGCCTCTTGAATGTTTGGGGTGATGACTCTTGTTTCATAGTCGTTTCGTAGGTCCTTGTAGATGGTTAAAACTTGTTTTGTATCTAGACGATAGTTTACAGCTACGGTTGTTGTGACTTCTTGTAGGTCAGATGAAGCTGTGGATTCTGTGGCGACTGCTTTTTGTATTTGCGTATTGATTAAGACAATATCTTGCGCTATTGGAATTACCCATTGAAGTCCTTCGTTTCTAACTTGTACTGCTTCTCCCCAGTTTAGAAGTATACCTTTGTTTCCTGCTGGAACTGTTCGTATCGTTGTTATTGGAAATGCGACTGCAATGGCTATGATTATGGCTATTACAAGTATTTTTTTGAAAGTGAAGAATCTTATTCTTTTTCTTGGGATTTCATTTTCGTACATTTTATTCGCCTTTAAATTGGCATATAATAGGTATAACAAAGGTATATTTAAGGATTAAGTTATGATAAACATTATCTGATCCATCTCTGGTTCCTGAAAAAGAGCTTAACGAGAATATATAAAGTATCTCAGTGAGAGAGGGTCACAGAACCGTTAAAACTGAACAAGAAAACCGTGTAGAATAATAGACGATAGTTGGAACTATGCATGGCCACAAGACACAGTTGCTTTTTTAGGAAGACGAAAATATTAAAAAATATCCTTTATTTGTTATGAAATCCTCCGTTTTGGTTAAATAACAGAGAATAGAACTGTTATTTTCTACATCTCAAGAGGCAAAGTAGCAAAGTATGCTTATCCAAGAACTTATCGTTGAAAACTTCATGAGTTATGAGTACGCCCGTGTTCCGTTTAAGCAGGGTGTTAATGTAATCGGGGGTCCAAATGGAGCAGGTAAATCCTCGCTTCTTCTTGCGATATCTGTGGGTTTAGGACAAACTTACACTGAACGTAGTAGAAAACTCAGTGACTTGATAAGGTGGGGGCAAGATCAAGCTCGAGTAACCTTAATTTTAGATAATAGTAAAAAAGGCAACAAACGGCCAGTAGCCAAATACAGTAAAGACCAGTTGTTCCTAACTCGTGTGTTGCGACGAGATGGAAAGTACTCCTTTGAATTGGAAAATAAAGTCGCTAGTAAACAAGATATTGAAAGATTGTTAGGTAAGTTTGGCGTAGATCCTAACAACATGCTAATTATTATGCACCAAAGCATGGTGGAACAATTCAGCGTTCTTAGCAACGTAGAAAAATTGCGTATGGTTGAAGCAGCCGTCGGGTTAGAGCCTTTCCGTGAAAACGTTTTGCAAGCAAGAACTAAACTTACTCGCATCTTAAGTCAGGAAGAATCTGTTGGTAAACTCCTAGAACAAGCCCAGCAAACTCTCAACTATTGGCGCGAACAATACGAGAAGTTCCAAGAGAAAAAGCAACTTCAGCTTAAAAGAAGGTTTCTGGATCGAGAACTCGTTTGGGCTGAAGTCGAAAAACGAGAAAACGCTGTGAGAGTTCTGCAGAATAATTTTAATAAGAACCAACAGTTGCTGGGTAAAATTGAAAACGAAAGACAAAGTATTCTAAATGAAATAGACGATCATCAGAGTCAAACTCAGAAGCTGAGGGACGAAGTCAAATCTTTGTTCGATGATCGGTTGAGTTTGGAGCGTGAAATTGCTTATAACGAATCCGTTCAATTGTTTATTGGGCAGTTTCTTGGTGAAGCTCAATTACTGGAAGAAAATGCAATCAAAGATCAATTTAAATTACTCAGAATTGGCAACTTGAAACTAATTGTCCAGAATGCTATCGACAAAATTGCCAAAGCGACTGAACTAAATGACGCGAACAAGACAAAAATGCTGAAATTGGAGGGTTCCACTGATCGAATTTCTGATAATACATTGGAGAATCGTGTGAGTCTTGCGCTGTTAGAGTTCAAACGTGAAAACGCGATTTCTGAGAAGAAAAATATAGAGAAATCTATACAGGAAGCTCAAGAAAACGTAACTGCCGCAATAGCTAAGGCAGAGCAACTAGGCGAAAGAATTGTTGTTCTGAAAAATAGCTCCGAAATTCAAGATGAAATCGCACAAACTGACGGTCACCTAAGCGCACTATCAAGCGTTTCGGAGGAAATTGAGCGTCAATATGAATCCTATTCAAAACTTTACTTAGAGCTCAAAGAGAAGATGCAGCTGGTAGTGGAGAACCGAGAAAAAACACTCGAAGAAGTAAGAACTCGAATGCAAGCTTGGCGATCTGTCATGGAGAATCTTCTTGATCGAGTAAACTTAGAGTATCAGCGTATCATGAGCCAAACATTAGCCACGGGTGAAGTAAAACTCTCTACCGTTCAAGATATTGAGGCTTCTGGCTTGGAAATTTATGTCGGGTTTAAAGGTAGTAAGCCGGTTGCATTAGATGCTTACACTCAGAGTGGAGGAGAACGAACAACTGCAACTATGGGTTTTCTTTTGGCTCTTCAGCAGCACGTACGTTCTCCATTCCGCGCAGTAGATGAATATGACATTCACATGGACCCCAAAAACCGCGAGATGATAGCTAAAGTTTTAGTCGCCCTGATTAAAGATGCTGCCTCTCAGTACGTTGTTATTACTCCTAGTCAAATTACATTTGCTCAACAAGATGCAAATGTAATAACTGTCCAAAACCTCGAAGGAAAGTCAGTAGTGCGGCAGGTTAGCTAATGTCAAAGAGAAAAGATGAAAAGAAGCTTGGGAAGGAACGGTTAGAGCGAATTATTGAAATGTGCAGTGCAATCGAAAGCCACCAAGTTGACCCTTTCACATTAAACGTGAATGAAATAATTAAAATCGTTAAAGCATATTTTCCTCATTGGGACCAGCCTGATGAATTAAAACTTGACGCGGAAGCTCTTCACCATTTGGCTACCGTAATCAAGATGCAAAGTGAATGGGTCAAGCAACGCTCAAACTCTTTGTATACTGACCCTTTCCTTCTGGAAGAGAAGATTCGGCAAACTGGTAAGCAACAGATGGTAGATGTTTTTTTGGGTGCTTGGAGTCCCGTTATTGAGTTTGAGCAACTTAGTTTGCAAAATGTAGCTCAGGGGTTGCTGTACTGGGAAGCTTTGGCTCCAATCGATCAACGTTGGAAAGATATAGATGTCTCTGCTGTTGTAATGGGGTCAGTTAGCAGGGATGAAATGGTTAGGCAACGTGTCTTGAGTGATAAGGAGTTTTCTGAGGAGTTGGAGGCGTATTGGTTGGAGCTAAAAAACAATGTTTTGGAGAAAGGAGTTGATGGCAAGATTGCTTATTGGGACTTCATTGGGGCTGACACTTATGAAGAGACTGTACAGCGTGCATTCTTGACGAGCTTTCTTGTAACTTATGGTTATGCAACCTTGGAAATTGATAGGCTGGAAGAAACAATTCACATTTTACCCTATAAGAAACAAAGGCAAGAAGCCTTAACTGAGCAGTCAACTTCGGTTCCCATTGCTGTGTCCTGTGCAGATTGGCAGAAATGGAAAAGAGGCGAACAACTTTGAGTATGAAAAAGAAAGGTGTTTACGCTGGTAAAATCAAGAAAGCAGTGCAAATGCTCTTCTACAAACGACATCAGAAACCAGGTGTTAAAGGCTGGGAACTCCACAAGGCTCTGGGAGCTGATTACCCCAAAGTGCTTGATGTGTTAGATGATTACTTAAAACCAATGGATTTGCAGATTAAATCTGTGTTTGAAGAGGACAAAGAGCCTGAAAAACCAACTATAGAGCAGCTTGACAAGGCTAGATTCTTCGTAGTATTGCGAAATGGCTCAGTAACTAAGGACAAGTTAATGGGTTGGCGCATAGACGATTTGGCAGGCTTGGCTATAGCAATATCTTTCATAATAAGCAAGAAGGGGCAAGCTCCTCGCAAGGAAATTGAGAAACTCTTAGGTGAGAAAATGCCGGGCTGGAAAATTGGTTTAAACATAGATCGCTATATTCGAAGCGGATATTTGATGCAGGATGATAAGGGTTTAATGTACTTAGATTGGCGGACAAGGGTTGAAGTTGATGAGAAAGCGTTAATTGAGTTTCTGTTGGCGACGGAGAAGAATAAAGAAGAGGCCGTTTATCTTGAGCCTAAGACTTCAGATTCGGAGGAAACTGAAGGGCAAAACGAATAGTATTTTTTTAAAAATTATTGTTTTAGAGTTTTTATTTATCTTTTTTTTCGGTTGTTTGGCAAGTTTTAATTACGCTCCCCGCATACAGGATATTGTTGGGGTTTAATGGGAAGCTCTGAAGAAGAAATCTATTCAACAATGTTTAGTTCTCTAAAGCATCCTGTACGACGGAAAATCCTTCGCATGTTAGCGAATAAGCCGATGACTTTTATGGAAATGGTTGATCTCCTAGGTGTCTCCTCCTCCCATTTGACATACCATTTGGAATGTCTCGGTGAATTGATCTTTAAGATGGAGAACAACAATTACAAGTTGTCTTCTTTCGGGATAGCTACTATTAGTGCAATGAAAGGTGTAGAAGATCCAGAAACTGAACCCAAACGTCATCTAAAACTATCTTTTAAATGGAGAGCTGTTTTTGCAGCATTATTGGTTGTTATTATTGTCTTGACAGCCTTCTCAACTCTCCAATATGTTTCCTTGAATCAATTTATGCAGAGGCAAAGCTCGCTTATGGCTGAAAACCAGCAACTTCTATCATGGGGCATAGGCACTGACAAAGTAGCTGATTTGCTAGATAACGTTGCCAAGATTGATACAACACAATATAAAATAGCGTTGCTTAGTAACACACTTGAATTCCGCCAAGACTTCGGAGTTGCTGAAGAAATCTTAAAGTACTCTTTAACCAGCAGTCAAAGCAACATTGATGTTGATTTACGTTTCCGAGCTAACCATCTATCACGTTACCAGCTTACTCAGATTGAAAGCAACCCCATTTACCAGCAAACCCAACCAAGCGATATTCTGCAAATTGCCAAGGGAACACTTGACAGGTACCACTCTTATTCCGGTGACTCCTATTTAGAAGAAATGAGTAACCTACTATCAGCGGTTAATAAAACAGACAATCTGTCAATAATCCAAGGCAACTTAAAACTGCAGATAACAAGCTCAGCAGATGAAACAGAGTTTTTATGGATGTATTCTGAGAGAGGTATTGACTTTTCTGCTAAAAGCTTGAGGATGACTTTTCAAAACCGACTTTTAACAGGTTTAACTGATGGATACTTCCTGTTTACAGTGGGGAATACCGACTTGGCTATTTCTGAGGATCAAGCTATAGATAGAGCGAAAAACTATGTCAAAACTCTAACATGGACCATCGATGGCAAGCAATTAACCGGTTTTAACACGCAAAGTCAACCAGTTTCGGTGCAGCTTTTGCCACATCCAAGAGGTAACTCGGTGGCGTTGATTCCATATTGGTACGTTGTTCTGAGTCTTGATCGAACATTTTCTGGTGGCATTAACGAGGTATCGGTGGGTCTTTTTGCAGATACGGGGCAAGTTGAAGATGTTCAGATGTTAAGCGGTTAGAACTGCGACGTAACAATTTACGTTTTCATCATCTACGAATGCTGAAACAGTCAATTTACTCTCTTCCAAAATGTCCATGAACGCATTCAGAGGGAAAGCTTTCTTTAACCCAGTTACTACCATTTTTCCCTCGGGTTTGGCGACACGCTTTAACTCTTTTAATGTTTTTTTAGGTAAAGGCATGTTTTGAAGAATCGTAAAAGCAAAAGTTCTATCAAAAAACTTGTTGCAGAATGGTAGATGGTCCGCATCAGCTTGCAAAACATAGACGTTCCCACGAACGTTGGCTTTTTCTTTGGCTTTATTTAGTAATTTGCGAGAAACATCGATTCCGATAACAATTTTCGCTTTATCAGAAACTTTGTCAATAAAAAGCCCTGATCCACATCCTACATCTAAAACAACCGAGCCTGTAATGTCGATGTGTTGGAGGGCTTTACAGTATTTTCGTGTCTGTTCTTCTTTGTAGCGTTCATCGTACATTTCCGCTGTTATATCGTATCTCTGTATGACTTTGTGTTTATCTTTCCAACCATTCAAGGTGTGTTCCTTCAGAAATCTTATGTACCTAAAACCCAACTAAAATAGGTTGGCTGAACGGAATTGCTGGAGAATAATAGACTTGCCGTGCTTACACAACCAACCTTATGCGAAGCTGCTGTGCTAATTGAGAAAGCTTTTGTCAAAAGAAACACGCTAATAGTCGTTGGTAATTGCCATGTGCATTATGTAGGTAGAGCAAGCTCAAAGTTAGAACAAGGCGAACGCCTTTTGATTATCAAATCTGATGGTTCATTGTTGGTGCATCGTCCAGTTGGTTATGAGCCTGTTAATTGGCAACCTGCAGGAGGCGTTTTTCATGTAAAAGTTAAAGACGACGAATTGGAGGTTCATGCAGTTAGGCAAAAGCCACGAGAGAACGTGCGAGTAACATTTAGTCAGGTTTTGATGGTTTCTGCACTTGCTTTGGTGGATGCTGGTGAGTTTCTTTTGCATGCAAGCGAAGATGACATGCATCGTGCCATACTTCTTAAGCCAGAATTGCTGGAGGATGGTTTCAAACCGATTAGTTGGGAAAAACATGTTGAACCTGGATTTGTAGACATATACGGTGAAGACAAAAGCGGCAGGCTTGTTATTGTTGAAGTTAAACGTAGAACCGCTTCTAAGGAAGCCGCTTTTCAATTGGCAAAATACATCGAACCCATCAAAGCTAAAGTAAACCGTGAAATCCGAGCCATTCTAGTTGCGCCTGGTTTAGGGAAGGATGTGCAGCGAACGCTGGTTTCGTTGGGGCTGGAGTTTAAAGCTTTGAATCCTAAGGTATGTGCTGAGGTGCTTAAGAAGGCGGAAACTTCTAAGCTTGAATCGTTTTTTTAGCCAAGATCCTTCTTTTTCGTTCTTTGGAGGGTCTAGTAGTTTGACTAATCCACTTTCTTGTCCGACGCAATAAGAAGCGAAATCAAATAATCGTCTTCCACTAGTCCAAATCCGCCTTTTTGTACTGAAAACTCATCAAACATTTTCACCCCATCAGGCTTTAAGTAAGGTGAAGCAATAGAGAAAGGAACTGGGTCGCGTGAATGAGTGCCAATCTTTATTGGAGTTGGATGGTCAGGCAAAATTGCTACTGCGAATGGTTCATTCATTCCATTTAGTATTCTGCCCAATAATCGCTTATCTAAGTCTTCGATAGTTTTCACTTTTAACTTGTAATCTTTAACATGCCCAGCTTCGTCTGGAGCTTCTACATGGACAAACACTAAGTCATTATGTTCAAAGGCTTTTAAAACGGCATCTGCTTTACCCTCATAATTTGTATCGGCTAAGCCTGTAGCTCCGGGAACGTTAATGACTTCCATACCTGCATAGGACCCGATTCCTTTTACCAAATCAACCGCCGAAATAACAGCAGAACTGATGCCATACTTTTCTTTCAATGTTGGCATTGAAGGTTTTTTCCCGCCGCCCCAAGGCCAAATCAAATTGCCAGGTCTCTTACCTGCCTTTTCCCGTGCAATATTGACTGGGTGACTTCGAAGAACATCTCTGGACCCCAAAATTAAATCTCTGAGCAACTTCGCTTCTTTTTCAACTTCCAAAGACTTAGCTCTAGGCAAAACTTCGGCTATCTTTACTCCAGCTGCATCGTGCGGTGGAGTACACTCTATGAGTTCTGGATTTGGAAAGCCTCGTAGAATTAGGAAATGACGATAATCTAAACCGGCATAGAACTCAATTTTTCCACTCTTTCCAAACTCTTTTTTTACAGCGTCAATCAGCTGAGCAGCTTCAGCAGTGGTTATGTGCCCTGCAGAATAGTCCAATATCGCTTCGTCTTTTTCAGTTATTATGTTGCATCGGTATGCTGTGTCGTTATCTGATAGTTTTATTCCTCTGGCTGGAGCTTCAAGTGGTCCTCTTCCTGGACAATAAAGCCTTGGGTCGTATCCAAGAACAGAGCAGATTGCTGTATCTGAGCCTGGAGTGCATTGATCTGGTACGGTCTTGATTAAGCCGCTTCTGCCTTTAGCAGTAATGGAATCAACGTTTGGTTTGTAGGCTACTTGGAGAGGTGTTTTATTTCCCAACTCTGGCAAAGGATAATCAGCCATTCCGTCTCCAACAACAAGCAGATACTTCATTATTATATCTCCAGTTTAACTTCGTAATTATTGTTCTTGCGATTGTTTTATCTTCTTTTGGATACTGCAACCGCATATTTATCTACTTACTCATCAAGAAACAAACGTAAATAGTGCGAATTCCCAAAATGTCAGTTTTTCATTAGTCCCGAAAAAGAACCAACAAAAAGTAAAATGGAGTTTGGAAATATGAGTTTTTATTCTTTAACTCATACTCTGCAGACATAGATAAAAAAAGAGTTTAGTCAAGAAACGAGACCGTGTAAAAAATTGCATAACGACGGTTGAAAGCTTGAAGAACTACCCTTTCTCTTTTTGATTTTTCTTGTCTTTTATTCTTTATTTTCTAACAAGAGCCCCAATTAAAGCTTGAACTCCAAGAATGTTCAAAGCCCTCCTCAAATTATAAGAAAGCAAAAGCAACCCAACTTCTCCGCTAACCTTTCTAAGACCTTTAAGCAGCAAATAAGGTGCACCAAAGGCTCTCTTTACTGTACCAAATGTATGCTCAACTACTTTCTTGCGCTCATCCATTATCTCAGGATTAGCCTTCATCCTCTTTTTCATGTCATCGACAACTTCCTCATGCACCCAACGCCAAATTACTCTGCCTTTTTTATTGCTTGTACATTTAGTCATGAAAAATTGGCATGATGAGCAAATACTCTTTGGGCATTTATAGGCTCGCATATCCATTCCATCCTGGGGCCTGCTGGATTGAGAATAGAGACCGTGCCCGGTAGGGCAATAATAAACGTCAGCAACTTTGTCATAGCGGAACTTGTCTGCAGTGAATTCTGGCGATATTGTACTGCCGCCGCTTCCGGATCTCTTCACTGCGATATATGGCGTAACTCCGTTATCGGCACATTGCTTGATTTGCATAAAATCAAAGTATCCCCTATCAGAAAGGCAATCAATCTGCTCTACTCCAAGTGTTTCTTTAGCGTTTATTGCTATGCTGCTGAGTTGATTTAGATCGGATGCCTCGTTAGTAACCAAATAATTAACGATCAGGTGGTTTTTTGAGTCAACGGCTGCCTGCATGTTATAGCAGGATTCAACTCTGCCATGATTCATCATCTGTCGACAATCAGAGTCAGTTAGAGCTATTTGCATTTGACCACTCTTTTGCATTTTGTCAAGAATTTCTTGGGATTTCTCTTTTTTCTCAAGTAGAGCTGCCAGTTTGTCTACTTCAAAAGCCTTAGCATCTTGACTTGCTTCGCTACCTGCTTGGTGCTCATCAGCCGCTTCCTGTGCATCTTGGGCATCCAACTCTTCTAAATAGTGTTTTACTGATTTTTCCATGACTTTTATTCGCTTTGCAAGTGCTCTTTGGGTGAAGGCTTTATCGTTGGCGTTGACAGCCCGCAGTTTAGTGCCATCTACGGATACCTGTTTTGCTCCATAGAGACTGAGGTCTTTTAGGAAAGCTACAAAGTCTTTGAATAGGGCGCCTATGGCTGCTGGGTTGTCTTTTCTAAAATCCGCTATGGTCTTAAAATCGGGTGCTAAGCCTTTGAGAAGCCACATTGCCTCTAGGTTGGTTTTGCATTCTCTTTCTAGTTTTCTGCTTGATCGGATGTGGTTTAGGCCTCCGTAGAGGTAGAGTTTGCAGAGGTCCTTTGGATTGTATGATGGTCTTCCAAGATCTAGCGGCTTTGAGTGGGTAAAGCCTAACTTTTCCATGTCTAGCGTGTTTACGTATGCATCTATGAACCTAACTGGATTATCTGGTTCCACATATTCTTCTATGGTTTTTGGCAGCAGGAAAGTTTGACTTCTGGATAAGCCTTCTACATAGCTGTTGGTTTCGTTGTCCATTTGTCTCACCTTTGAGTCTTGTCAACGATTGCTGTGTGTCTAGATTTAAGGTTAACGGCATTCTATGGGGGCTAGAGCAGACTTTTCACACATACTCGTTTCTTGACGAAAACGCATTATAACCTGCTCTTGCACATGAAATGCTGAAATAGCCATGGGCAAAAAATTATCCCTAATAGCGTTAATAGCAGTCGCAATGACAATGTTGTTTGTAGCGGAATTTGCGAGTCTTTCATCAGCAAATTTCTTCCCAGATCCCGGTCCAGACCTTCCGCGAATCTACATAAGAGCTAACGGAAATGTTGAACCAGCCACAGCCCCTATTGAGAGATCGGGCAATATTTACAAACTCACAGACGATATAGCTCTGTATACGATTCTAATTCAGCGGAACAATATTGTTTTAGATGGCTCTGGATACTTGATTGAGGGAAACAAAAGCTGGATGGGGCTTGCATCAGGTTGGGGCGATGCTGGCAATAATGGAATAGTCATCATAGGACAAAACCATGTTAACATCACCAATTTGAAAATCGAAGGGTTTACTGCTGGCGTTAGAATCTCTGGTTCTTCACACATTAACATAGTCGGCAATGCATTCAACAAAGAAGCTGCAGTCTTTGATAGCCCTATGGGGATAGTGGCCCAAGCCTCTTCAAATATTCGCATCGAAAACAACATTTTCAGTAACATTAATGGTCCAGCTATCGCCTGTAACGGGACAAATATAACAATCAAAGCAAACATTCTAACCGATATAGCGGACTCAATCGATGGTTGCATAGCCCTTCAAGGTCCATCAAACATAATAACTGACAATAAAATCGAGACGGCTTCACCCTCAATCAGATTAGGTGCCTCAGACGCCAATACTATTGCAAGAAACCACATCGCAGGCAGCATTTCTTTGGTTAGCAGCTCAAACAACCAAATATTCCAAAACAACCTTACAGGAATACGACTTATCTTTAGTTCAAACAACACAATCTTTGGCAATATCATGACAAACAACTCGGTATACGATGCTATAGCACTTGACCAAGGAACCAAAAACAACGCTTTCTATGCAAACACTTTTCCAGCAAACTGCAGTATCCGCATTCAGGATGCAGGAACTACTTTCTGGGATAACGGTGTCATTGGCAATTACTGGGCTGACTATAACGGCACGGATAAAAACGGGGATGGCAAGGGAGATTCACCACTCATAATAATCGCCGTCAAATGGAGCAACGAAGCTCGTGGTGATGTGAGCTTTGTCGCTGGTCGAGATAATTACCCTTTAATGAAGCCTTATGACGTTGAAGGCAATACTGTCGTATTGCCCCAAGCGGAAGTTTTCCAAACAATTGTTATTATTGTTTTTTTTGTTGTGATTCTGGTTGTTCTGGGTCTTTTTGTCTTCAAGAAACGCAAACATGAGGAACCAGCAATTTGAAGATGATGGGAATACCGTTAACTAAAAGTGAAGGCGCTATAAAAGAAAGCGTCATAAAACTAAACTATATCTTCACAATCTCCCAAGAAATGGTTTCTAAAGTCATTTTTTCATCTAAGTAATGAATAAAAAGCGCTCTTATTTGAGAAATTAACGGAAAAACTTGGCAGACTTAAAACTTAAAGAGCCAAATCAATAAGCAAACAGAATTTGACTTCTCGAATCTGTTGCCTTGCTTTTTCCATAAGTTTCCATAGAAATATTCTATGTTTGTTGTGGTCGTCTATTATAGAAGCTTTGATACAAAACCTAATATGCAAATTAGCCTATTCCAATTTTAATGATTACGAAAAAATTATTAGCTTTAATGTTGCTGCTTTTCTGGTTAGCCTCAACAGTACCCTTAGTTACTGCAAATCCTGTTCCTGATTTTAAGCATACTTCTGCCTATTCAGCTAGTTACGTAGCATTGATAATTTCGATAGCAGCGATAGCAAGTTCTGCGATTTTTTTGGTAAGGAGAAAAAAGGTTACTAAGGAAAGTCTTCTTTATTTGTTAGCATTATCTTGTTGGGTGTCCTATTTTGTGACAGCTATTTATGGAGGCACTTATTCTGTTGCGGTAGCGATAGGTCATAAGATTACGGGATTTGGTTACGTAACAATGGTTATCATTTACTTGACAATGATTATCACATTGATAGCAATTGCATATTCAGGCTATTTGATAATAAAAAGAAGGAGCTATCGAGTAAGCAGTTTTCTCTGAGTTGTTTTATAAATTTAATAATCTAGTTTGTTTATGCTTAGATTAGTTGGTAATGTCTGATAAAGTGATAATGGAAAAAGGTGGACATAAGCTTCTTGAAGATAGATTTGTTTCAAGAGATAGAGAAGAATATTTCATTAGGGATATGAAGTGTGCTTCTTTGGTTGAGAAGAGGTCCTTTGGCGGGTTAAAAGGTGGATATTACTTGTCTATTGAGTTTTGGAATGGGGAAAGTAAGGATTTTTGGTTTAGACATAGGCTTCCATTAAAGCAGGTATATGGTGCTTATTTTACCCCAAGTTTTAAACCACTTAACTATAAAGTGGTTTCAGCTATGGCGCGTGAGGTTTCAGTAATAATTCTTGAATGGGCTGAGAAAATTAATGAGCTGATTAATGCTAAAAAACCTTAGTTTTCTCTTGTTAATTCCCTAATCAAGAAACCTGACAAAACCGTTTTTAATTTTGAACAGCTAGAAACCTTGCAATCAATTCAAACAAATGTTTTAAGCTCTAAACTGCATAACTACAACAGAGGATAAATTATTGGAAAACAAAAATCTCCAAAGTGAACTCTCCATCGGTGAAATATTGTCACAGACTTTCAATTTGTATTCCCGAAATCTTTTACAGTATTTAATTCCGTTTTTAGCAGCAGGTATACTGACTGGATTAGTAACAGTATTTGTGAGGTTAGCCGTAGTTATTCCCGCAGCACCAGTACATCCAACGTCGCAGCAACTTTTAACATGGTTTCCAACTTTTGTGATTTCAACCTTAACGTCTTTATCTCTGTCGGGAATAGTAGGCTGGATCACTTCTAGCATTACTGCCGGAGTCGCGATAAAGTTTACTTCTGATATGGTAGAGAAAGGGCAGGCAAACTTGCAGACATCCTTCAATTTCACTTTGACAAAGTTACTTTCCTTATTGGCAGCAAGCATTATCACAGGTGTACTTATCCTTCTCGGATTTGTTGCGTTAATTATCCCCGGCGTAATCCTTTCTTTGATGTTTTCGCTTGTTTATCCAGTCATAATGCTTGAGGGCACAGGCGTTATGGGGAGCATCTCTAGAAGCCGCGTTCTTGTTAGCAATAGATGGTTAAACACCTTCGTTTTAATGCTTTTGATTGGACTTATTGTTGGTATAGCAAACGGTGTATTCGTATTAGTTGCCTCTCCATTTGGCGTAATCGGTCCCCTTATAGCGGGCGTTTTGACGGCTCTCATTACACCGATCTTCGCAATAGCCATAACCCTCTACTACTATTCGATGAAAGCAAGAGCATTGCCTCCGCCGCCTCCACCGCTAACGTAACCCTTCTACGAGTTGTTGATAGTATAGATTTCTTGACTTGGAAAAGTAGGCTTAGTTTAGATTCCTTGACAAGAATGCTTTTATCATAAATGCTTCCAACAATGGATTGGTTCCAATGAACAAAGCTTTGGCCATAGCCTTTGTTCTCGTCCTTTTTGTTTTCTCATCAATTGATTTTCTGCCTATCAATGCTGAAGGCCAAACCATTGTGGTGCCAGACGACTATCTGAAAATAGCTAGCGCAATTTCAAAGGCCGCCAGCGGTGATACAATATATGTTAAAAATGGAATATACTCAGAAACATCGTTAGTGATAAACAAATCAATTTCGCTTATAGGAGAAAACGTTAAATCAACATTAATCACTTTGGACTCCCCAAGCTACGAAGAAATAAACTTCATGCTAGTACCAGTACGTTTGTATGGCCCAGCAATGACAGTTAATTCTGACAACTTCATACTATCCAATTTCACAATCACGACGACAGGCGGTGACATTTCTATCATTGGAAACAAATCACAAATAACAGGAAATTTCATAATCGCAGACTTATCAATTCAAGGCTCATACATAGACGTTTTAGAAAACACACTCACACGAAAAACACCTAATGGATTATCCGTTGCTGGAAACTGGTGCAACATTTCAGCCAACCATGCAACTGATATGTTGAGTGTCAGTGGCCGGAACAATATTGTTTCATTTAACAACATCAGTGGCAGCCTAAGTGTATCAACTGACAATTCCTTCATCTACCAAAACAACCTCAACAGTGAACAATACGGAGAATTCAGCGTCCAAGGCAATAACAATATCATCCGCAAAAACACCGCTGATCATTTAAGATTCGGCTTAGCAGTAAGCGGTTCCAACAACCAGGCTCTATTAAACCAGATAACAAATTGCCAAATGGGTATCTCTCCGAGCGCAGGCAACACATACTACGCTAATTACATTGCAAACACCGCATGGCCCATCAATCCCATGAACAAAATAATTAATCCAGATGGCAACTCTAGCGTTCTAATTCATAATAATTTCGTAAACAACCAATACTACCAAGTCACGAGTCTGGTAATGCCAAACACAACAGACTATTTTGACAACGGCAAAGAAGGAAACTACTGGAGCGATTACAACGGAACCGACAATAACGGCGACGGGTTGGGCGATATAGCGTTTTATCTAGACCCCACTCATCTAGATCGCTATCCTCTTATCGCTCCTTTCAACCTCTCCAAAGTAGCCGAATTGATCCCTGACTGGCTGCTCATACCTTCAGTGCAATTAATCCATCCAAAAAACATTTCTTATTCAATCGAAAATGTAACTATAACTTTTGTTACGAATAAGCAAGTTTCATGGATAGGCTACAGCATAGATGGTCAGAATAACATTACAATTTCAGGAAACACCACAATCGCGGTGTCGTCAAATGGCTTACACAATCTCACTGTCTACGCTCGCGACATTTATGGTAATACGGGTGAATCTAAGCTAGTTAACTTTAAAGTTGCTATTTCTGAGCCTTTTCCTGTTTTGTCTGTTGCTGTAGTTTCCTTGGCAGGCGTCTTGGTCGTGGCTGGTTTGCTGATCTACTTCAAGAAACGCAAAAAAAGCAATTTACTTCTTCCTTAAGACAGTTATTCTGTGAAAACTTTCAGTCAACAGCTACAATTTACAAAGCTTCAGCAACTACAATAAAAACCCAAGAAATTTTTTTGAAGTCCAGAGGGATCAAAAACAAGAAAATCCTAAGCTCCTTTTCAAATCAATAACTAAAATACAAAGCTCAACTCTATTTCCACACCAAAACATTGAAATCTACATTGCTCCATTTTTGCCATGGGCAATGAGAAAATCGAGGTACGATGAAGCTGAAAGTGGGGAATAAAGACGCTGGAGGCTTGTGAATACTTTTTCCGCTATTGAGCCCACTTGACTTCTTTGGTGTTCCAGGTTTGGAACGATTCGTTCCGTAAATAGAACTAAATCACTGTTAACCTACCAATCAAACAGTGGCTCTATATGAGTACATTTCGCGAAAAATATGCAAGCTCCACTCGATTCTGGATTTTAATTCTAATCTCAGTCTATCTTGCATACGCCCTATACTTCGCAATTTACGGGCTCCAATTCAGTCTCCAACTAACCAACGACCAATACGTGTTCGGCTTAGTGTCCAAGGATCCATGGTGGTGGCAAATTCTCTACTACAGCAGCGAAGGCATAGCAGGCTCAGTGGCAATTGTACTAAGAGCATTTGCAGGCATATTCGCCTTCTACGCAGCGTTTCAATACTGGCGAAAAGGCAACAACGCAATGCCCAGCATCAGAAAAAATGTTTCAAGAACCCTACTCTTAGAAGGCGGATTCTTTTTAGCCCTCATACCAAGCATAATCGCAGCCTTCGCATACAACATAACCAGCGAATACCTCTTCTATTTCGATCACACGCCAGAAAAAATTTTACTTTTCGGAACCGCTATCCCCTGCTTGGCAATTGTTATCGTGATTCCAGCTCTGTTACTTAAACTACGAGTAAACATCAAAAACAATTCCCCCACCCAAGAAATTCTCAAATGGAGTAGTCTAACCGGCATAGCCTACCTGTTCGTTGTCTTCTGGTTCAACTACACAATGCTATGGGCCGCCTCTATGGTTCCATATCCACGCGCCTACGAAGTCTACGGTTTAGATTTTCTACTCCAACCCACCAACCTGCTGAGTTTTGGACTCACCATCTTTGGACTACTTGCCATAGCCATAACCGCTCTGATCACCTTGTTACCCGCAATCAAAAAACAAACCAGTCAGCTCAACCTCACCCGAATCGGCGCAATCATGGTGGCCTTTGGCAGTTACTTTCTCTTCAACACTCTCTACTACAGTCTCACCGGAGGCTACGAAGCTCATCCCAGCGTCTGGTACGAAGTCATTGGACCCCTCCATAACCCAAATCTTTGGGCTTTAGCTTTCGTTTTCCTTGGTATTCCACTGATAATACAAAGTAGACTCAAAAAAAGTCAATTAAATTAGTAAAAAAATTTAGAAACTGTAAACTATCTTATTGTGGGTTTCAAAGAAAGGGCTGGGATGAAGCTCTTGCTTAGTATGGATCTTTTTTACCAGTCATGTACGCCCAGACGCTAACAAGCACAACAGTCAGACATGCGCCCGCGAAACCTGAAATGATAAAGCTTGTTGCACCGCCGAGCAATGGTAAAACTGCCAGAAGCCACGGAATTAGGTATACTGCAGTGACCTGTGCAATAACGCCAGCTAGGAAACCCAAAATGGCAATTATGCCAAATACTTTTACTCTACTGTTCATTTAATTCACCTTTTGTTTTAGGATAGTTCTCGTTTCTTTTTAGGTTTAGAGACATTTTTCTGTTATAAAGTGTTTAGCGCTTGTTGCACGTTTAACTGTAAGAGTTAAAGCTTAATGGGCTTTTTACAAGCGTGTATAGCTGTACGTATATACGTCCATATTTCACCCATATTAACAATGTATAATTCATTTTTCCACATCTTACGGATGCAGAGGTAATCAAATTGTCAGAAAGATTCGCTAAAAAGTGGGAAAGTAAACGGGAAGATGAACCCTTCACTAACCGCATTAAAGACGCTGTTAAGCCACCAGGACCATTAAAACCGCGACTTGACTTTGCAGTCAGACGCATTGAACTCCAAGTCCAAAAACTCGACCAAGCAACAGACCGTTTCGGCCAAAGAGACAAAGCAATCTTCGCACGTATAGTCGACGCCTACACAAAACACGACAGTTCACGCGCAAATGTCTTCGCAAACGAACTCGCCGAAGTCAGGAAAATGTCAAAGTTAATCATGAATGCTAAACTTGCTCTTGAGCAAATCACATTAAGATTACGAACAGTATCAGAACTAGGCGATGTAGTATCTACTCTTGGTCCAGCCGTAGGAGTTCTACGTTCAGTCAGAGCAGGCCTAACAAGTGTATTCCCAGAAGCCGAAAATGAACTAGGTGAAATCGGCAACATGTTAAGCGGCATCATGATTGAAGCAGGCCAAGGCAGCGGAATGACTCTCAACTTCGACACAGTCAACGAGGACGCATCAAAGATTCTTATGGAAGCATCAACAGTAGCAGAACAAAAGATCAAAGACAAATTCCCAGATCTGCCCCCAGGAATGCCAACAACCCCCGCTTCTCAAGCAGAGAAAACCACATTCTAAGATAAGGAGGAAAAAACAACAAAAATGTCTAACTCCAATCTTTTTCTTTCTATTGGTAAACCAATAAAGAATGAATACGGACGAGTAATAGGTAAAATTGCCTCATTCGCACTTACTCCAAACGGCAAATTCGAAGCAGTTTACGTCGAATTTGGTGACGGTCAATTCACAAAACAGCCCATGGAAAGTCTAAAGTTTAATGGCGCTGAAATCACATATGTGTCAAGAATCAAAAATCAAGCAGGTACCCTTTGCGACCAAATCCCCCTAATCTGGCGCAAAGACGGTGCTCTAAAAGACCTGATGGACGCTAAAAAGATCACTCCCGAAATCTACAAAGACCTCCACAACAGCTTCGAGAACGTTCTTTCACAACTCAAAAACGAAGCTCAAATAATAGTCGATGACGCCGCCGTTGAAATCGAGCGCTGCAACGAAGAAGTAACTTCACTAAGCTACGCTATCGCAAACCTAGAAATTGAGCATGAAATCGGCAAAGTAGATGAAGAAACCTACAAACAAGCCTTTGTACTACTTCAAGAAACTCTGAAACGCGCAACTTCAGAAAGAACTGACTTTGAATTAACAAAAAGTAGACTCTCAAGCGTACTGCTCGGCGATCAATCACAAACACCACCACCAAAAACAAACAAAGTCTTTGCTGAACAAACTCCAAATACCGCAACTAAGTTGCCAGAGCCTCCCGTTGTCGTCTACGTGAAAGAAGCTGGAAAAACCGGAATTTAATCATCAAAAGTGACAACGTAGGAGACGAGGGACACCAAAAATGGGCTTTACAAACTCAAACCCTCCTCCTATACGTGAAGTTGCCACAAAATCTATTTCTACTCTAAGAGTTCAACAAAACAAGTTAGACCAAGCTAGCTACCGCTTAAAAGAGCGGGACCGTATTCTTTTTGAAACTTGCATGTTCGCATTAAAAAAGAACAACAAAGAAAAAGCTGCAATGTGCGCCACCGAAATTGCAGAAGTCCGAAAACTCGTAAAGTTTCTCTACAACGTCCAATTGGCAATTGAACGAGTCGTGCTGCGTCTTGAAACCATAAAAGAACTAGGCGACATTGTAGCTGATCTTAAACCCGCCTTAAAACTACTACAAGGCGTTTCTCAAGAACTATTCCAAGTTTTACCTGATGTAAGCTCAGAATTAAACAACGTTAACCAAACAATTCAAGACACCCTAAGCGTCACCAAGATATCCTCAGACGAGAATTTGATCCCTGTCGGCAGAAAAACCGAGGGTGGCGAAGAAATCCTAAAAGAAGTCTCGTGCTTCATGGAGCAAAAACTAACCGAAACGTTACCTGAACCCCCAGTCGAGGCTGCAGTTAAAGAAAAGACAGAAAAAACGCCAATACGCGAGATGGTAGCCTTAACAGCATCCTCATCACAAGTATTTGGTCGCAAAACCACTGAAGAAGTAGGTTTTGATCCAGAAAAAGCATTATTCTCTTACAAAAAATCTGAAGTTAAAGAGTTCTCACTTAAAGTTCAAAAACCCAATCTGGAAGACGTACTTTTAGAATATGTACGAAAAACTAACGGGGAAATCGACTTAGGTCAATGCAGCAGCGAATTAGAAACATCCAATGAAGAAATCGAACGTGCCCTGGAAGGTTTGGGTGCCAAGGGCAAAATCAGAATTGAATTGCGATAGATAAAAATCAAGAGAAGGAGAGAGAAAAAAACAATGAGCGCTTCAAACGAATTAGAAAAAGCAGCAACAGCATACGCACTAGACGCTGTACGATTAGATAAACAGGGGCAAAAAGGCAGAGCAATAACCCTCTACCAAAAAGCGATTGAAAGTCTTCTGCAACTCGTCCAACTATACCCCGAATACGGGTTGAATAAAGTCTATGTGCAGCGAGCGATCGCTTACCAGGAACGTATCAAGTCATTACAAGGCACGGTTTCTTCAAACGAGATGAACCAAGCAATAAACAATGACAATGAAGGTGGTAGTGGAGCAACCATGGAAGGCAATGGAAACGGTAACGGAAAACCAAATGAAGAGCTCGTAGTTACAGAAAAACCCAAAGTTAACTGGACCGAAGTAATCGGTTTAGATACAGCCAAAAAAGCAGTTAAAGAAGCCATTGTATACCCAGTGCAGCGACCAGACTTGTTCCCGCTCGGATGGCCACGCGGAATCTTACTTTTTGGTCCTCCTGGGTGCGGCAAAACACTTCTTGCAGCTGCAGTTGCAACTGAGATCGACGCAAACTTCTATTCCATAGATGCAGCTTCAATCATGTCCAAATGGCTCGGCGAAGCAGAACAAAACGTAGCAAAACTGTTTAACAGTGCCCGGAAATCCTCCAACGAAGGCAAACCAGCCATCGTTTTCGTAGATGAATTGGACTCACTTATGGGTGCACATACAAACGAGGTTGGAGGCGAAATCCGTGTACGAAACCAATTCCTCAAGGAAATGGACGGCATTATGGACAAAGGTAAAGCATTACACGTTTACGTGATTGGTGCAACTAACAAGCCGTGGGATTTAGATTGGGCATTTATTCGGCGTTTCCAGAAACGTATCTTGGTTCCGCTGGCAGATCATGGTACACGTCTTAGCATGCTCAAGTTATACTCAAGTAACCTACAGATTGCAGCAGATGTAGACTTGCATGAGTTAGCTCGCCTAGCAGAAGGCTTCTCAGGAAGCGACATACGTGATGTATGTCAATCAGCACAGCTTAAACTCATAGGAGAATTCTTCGAATCCGGTAAAGCAATGGACAGAGAAGCAAAACCTCGACCATTAACGATGGCAGACTTCCGGCAAATCCTCGAAGAACGCAAACCTTCAGTCTCGCTCGACATGCTTTCACAATACAACCGATGGTTCGAAGCATTTAAAGCACTATAATGGAGGGCAACAAAGAGAACTCTAAAGGATGGGTTGAGTGGAAAGGTTTGGAGAACAATTATTTTTAGCACGCTCTCCCCTTCTCCCCCTCAAACAAACCTCCGAACCCCACAAATAACCCATCCAAACCTATTTCTTATCTAATTTGGGTTGAACTCAATAATTACCATCTTATTTCCAGCTAAATAACCTATGTAAAGTCAGTAAACTGCACGCCAAAAAACTAAGGTTGTATATGCTCTATTGTGTGTTTTTCATTTCTTCCTTAAACGTCTCTTCCAGCATCTTCTTATTTATTCCAATCTCTTCAGCTAAACGCTTAACTTGTTTTACATAAGTCCGGAATAGACTTTGAAGAATTTCAGCTTTTTCGTTTTCTGAAAGTTCTCTCTCCTCAGCCAACAAAAGCGCAAACCACTTTCCAAGGTTAGTGAGCTGATAAGCTTTTATCCAAATGATTCTTCCTTCTTTGTCGTTTTTTTCCATGCTTTCGTTTAAAACGCCCAACGACGTTAGAGTTTTGAGATTTTCAATTATGGTTTTGTTAGAGTAGTTTAGTTTTTTGACAAGGTCTTTCTGGTAGATGTTTTTTGATATACCCTGTTTTAGGCTAAAACGCAAGACGTCTACGCCTGCTTTGGAGCCGAATATGGCGGAGAGAATTTTGTCTTTTTTTTCCATTGGAAGAAATACTACATATGGATGTAACTTTTCGGTCACAATGTTCCCTTTCTAAACGGATAGTCAGCGTTTTTACATTTAAAAATATTGCTTCTTCCTCTCAATGTAAATAGTGTACAAAAAGCTAGAAGATTTAGGTGCAATTTAGAAAAACAATTTTATACTCCAAAGCTCCATTGATGAAGTTAACCCGAGAAGGCAAGATTTCATATGAAAAAAACCCTACTCACATTCATTGGCATTCTTACATTATGTTGCTTAATCCTTACTATGGTTCCAGAAGCCAAAAGCCAAACTCAAAGCGTCAAAGTGGTGAGTTACTCTTACTATATCGATTCTATTGGTTACCTAGTTGTGGTAGGTGAGGTTCAAAATCAAGGTCCTAACATTATATCTAGTGTTACAGTCACTGGAGTTGTTACTTCATCAGATGGATCCGAAGCAAGCTCCTATGCTCAGGTCTGGGGACAAAATCTGTTGCCTCAACAGAAAGCCCCATTTTATATGGAATTTGCATCGCAAAGCAGTAGCGGCGGAGCTTGGAACAACGATATTTCAGACGTTACGCTAAACGTCTTCGAAGCTGATCCTACTGCAAACTACCAGTATCCAGATCTGGCTATTTCAAACCAGCAATCTTACATTGGCACTAATAAAGTTGGTCAACTAGCTGACTATGGTGTTTTCTGGGTAACAGGCAACATCCAAAACACCGGCACTCAAACTGCTCAAAACGTTACTGTAATTGCGACATTCTACAACTCCACTAATCAAGTGGTTGCAGTGGGGTATTCAGACAAGACAACCGTGAACCCTTACTCCATTGAGCCCCAACAAAGCAGCACCTTCAAGCTCGGTGCCTTTGACCTTAACCAATCAATCGTTCCAACAGACAAAAAAATCGAGACTTACTCTTTGCTTCTCCAAGTTCAAGGTCCAATTCTGCAGGGCACTGCCCCCATCCCAGTCGAGACACCAACTCCACCTCCCGTATCATCAACAACTCCCGTACCAGGTGGCAGTACAGGTGACGACTCAACTGGAGCCCCAATTCCAACAACAGTCTACATCATAGTAATCGTGGCTATTGTCATCGTGGTTGTTGCTGGTTTATTGCTCCTAAGAAAGCCCAATAAACTCAAACAGACAAACAACCAAAACAAAAACAAACCCAAGAAAACCAAAAAATAGTTCAAAGGTCAATCAATTCATTTTTGAGTTAAAGGCGATTCAGCCTTTAGCGAAGATGCTATCGTTTAAATATTTCCTCTTTGCAATGGTTGGTTATGAGCTTTAAATCCCAATCCCCTTCACGACGCAGCCGGCAATTTTCCAAAACGACTCACGAAAAGAAATCAAAAGAAAAGAAGAAGCGTTCAGGTCCCAAGTATCTTATGGAAGAGATAACTGAGGTAACGCATCAAAAGGTAGCTGAAAGGGCACTCAATGGTATAAGTAAGCTCGGAACCCAAATTTTTGCGCTTTCGCCATTTAGTCAGTATTTTGATGATTGGTTAGTTAGCCTAAGGCAAGTGGTTTTAGAATTTGAATCCAACCCTGTCATGAAGGTTGATGAACAATTCCAAAAAGAACGTATGCAAGCCTTCCTAGACATTGAAGCTGCACTTGCAGAAAGTCGTCTTCAAGAATCAAACTTAACCGCTGAAGAAAAGGCTTTGGCAGAGAACAATCACCTCATCGTTGAAGCTGATCAACAATACGCTGAAAAAACAAGAGAAAACAGCAACAAACGAAACACTGAAGTGCAACGGTTAAGCAACAAAATTCGTCAACTCGAAGACGATCTCTCAGTCCAACAGGAAATCAAAATTGGCTTCTTCAAATTCAACGAAAAAAAACGTGCCCAACAAAAATTAAACCAGCTTACCAATGACTTATCCTCTTCAAGGAGCGAATTGGAAGTCACTTTAGCAAGTTTCACGGCTGAGCAAGAAAAACTTCACGATTCCTATCAAAAACGCAAACAGGAGCTAAGCGAAAACAGTGATCGCCTCCATAAAGAACTTGAAAAACTGGAAAATGATACGTCGATTGAAGCAAGACAAACCGTCTGCAATACATTAGCTAATGCCGTTAAAACTTTATTGCAGCGTACACCCGCAAATCAATCCAGCGAATAACAAAACCATCTCAATCTCTATTGGTTTGATTTATCGAAGAGTCAACTGCCGCTATAATTTCGTAAAAAGAAAACTGGCTAAAACATTTGATAGATGCAGTTTTATATAAGAAATTGCAGATTAAAGATGATAATTTATTTGTACTATTGGATTGTGTCTAAATGAGAAAGACCATATTCAAAAAACTTGAAGCACAGGGTCTTATTGCAAATTATAATCGTTTACGAAAGAACCTGCCGTCCAAGTTGCCTGACCGCGTATTCATCTGGGATGAAACCTTCCGCGAAGGCATAAAGGCGCCAACTGTTTACTTGACATACGTAGAACAGGTTCGTCTGGCAAAATTAATGGATGAATCTGGAGTATCCATAATAAACGTCGGGTTTCCCGCCCTCTCAGACGAAGAAAGACGTACTGTAAAACGTATAGTAAACGAAAGCTTGACCTACTCAAAACTCACCGCATCAGCGGAGCCAACAAAGAAAAGTGTAAACGCATGTTTGGAATGCGGAATCAAAGACATAACTATCGAATCACCCATAAATGGCTTAAACTTACAGTTCAAGTTAAAGTTAACTAAAGAGCAAGCTTTGCAAAGAATAGTTGAAAGCGTTGACTATGCCAAAAAACATGGAACAATCGTGAACTTTGTTCTAATGGACGGAACACGAACTCCGCTTGAAGATATAATTGAAGTCCTCGAAGCAGCCGCAGCTGCAGGGGCAAGCCGTCTAGGCATCGCTGACAGCGTTGGCTTCATGAGACCCCTGTCCATGCGTTACTTAATGTCACACATTCGAGAAGGTTTGTCTGAAACTGTTCGAAAGAACGTTCCACTTTCAATCCATTGTCACAACGACTTCGGATTAGCTTCAGCTAACACTTTAGCCGCCATGGAAGAAGGCGTACCTTACCTCCATACTTGCATAGCAGGTTTTGGAGAACGTGCTGGCATCGCACCATTCGAAGAAGTGGTTACAGCAGCCGAACTACTATATAACATCGACACAGGCATCGACCTCGGCAAAATCTACCGTATCGCCCAAACAACCGAAAAAGCCTTTGCCCTGCCAATTCAATTCCACAAACCTATCATCGGCGAAAACATCTTTACCCATGAGGTTGAAGAAGAAGTCGGAGAAATGCTCTCTCAACCACTAGTTTTTGAGCCTTTCCCGCCTGAAATCGTGGGCAGAGAAACAATGATTTTCATTGGTCGAAACACAGGTCAAACACTAATCCAAAAGCTCCTTGAGAACGCAGGTATCCGTGCATCGCCTAGACAGATGGATGAACTCTTCAGACGAATCAAGGGTCCACAGGAAAGCCTTGACAAAGGCGAAGCCCAAATGACCTATTATCAAGTTAAAAAACTTATGAAAGAGCTCCTAAAAGGCTTCACCATGGAAGAATTCTGGCGTCTAGTAGAACAAGTAACAAGGCAAAAGCCAAAGCTGCAAAAAACAAGCAAGAGACAGCCTGGACAAACCGCTGATCAGCTCCTAAGTTAGTTCACGTTTTATTTTCTCTATTTCTTTTTTTGTTGGTTTTCTTGGATAATTGTAGAGGGGTCCGCTTGGTTTTTCATTGTAGAAAGGACGGTTGCAGTCAGTGCATCCGGAAGTACGAAAAGGCAATCCACTATCAATTACCTTGGTCAACTCCTCATTACTGAGTCCGTAACCCGTGATGCCACCTTTTCTGCTAAAATGCATATTTTCAACTCTTATTGTACCGCTGACGATTAAATAGCGGGCAATTTGGATTCGCCTATAAGATACAAGTTCTGGAGGCAATTTGTTCTCTAGTGCTGTGCCTCGGACGGGAGTGAATGCGAAAAGAGCAGGCAAGACACCCATGTCAACACATCTCTGAATTATCTCAATTGCTTGCTTTTCAGTCTCGCCTAAACCTACAATTATGTGAGTGCTTACATTTCCTTCTCCAAAAACATCTAATGCTTGCGTTAGGTGGATGAACTGGTCTTTCCAACTGTACATTCCACCGGCTTTTTTCCCTTTAATGTTGTTGAATAGCATTTCAGTTGAGGCATCCAAAGCTATGCCTAACCTGTTGACGCCTGCATTTGCTAAACGCACAATATTCTCTCGGTTTAGAGGCTGACAGGAAACTGAAACAGGAATTTGTGCGACTTTTTTTATTTCTCTAACTAAAACTTCGATATGAGCAAAGACTTCCGGGTAGTTTAGGGCTTGGATGCAGACCCGTTTCACTCTTTCTTTTTTTGAGGCTGTTGAGAGTGCATTTAGGGTTCTTAGGGTGGAAAAGGTTGGCCAGGTGACTCGGGATAACATTTCGGTACTGCTCTTACTATTTCGAGCTTGGGGGCAGAATCCACAGTTTGCTAAGCATTTACCCCTTTTATACGTCATAACGTAAGCGGTTGTGGGTTTAGCGTCTAGTTTGCCTTTCAAGAGCTCAAGGACTATAGCGGTGCCTAAGGAAACACGAATGTGCTCAGGCAAACCAGAGGGTTCGGTCATTGCGACACCCAGAATACTTGAAAAGTAATGGCTGAACATTATATTAGTTTAGTTTTCTTTCTAGTCAAGCTAATTATTCGACTTACCAATGAAACCAAGAAGAACCCTATATACGCAAACTGCACAAAATTAAATGAAGTCTGAACAGGAAAAATCAATGTTAAAACTACGCCGATGTAAAGAGAACTCCCTTGGTATCTGCCAACGGGGTCATAGAGTTTTTTCGTATAACGACTGGTTACCGCGAACTGGACAAATGATGCAGCAATAATAAGCAGAAACCAAACAGGATAAAATCCAACCCAATAGAAACCTGTGAAAATACCCATCATAAGAACAAAATCCATTGTAGCATCATAGAATGCTCCAAATCGTGAGCTTACTTTCAATTTCCTTGCCAAACTGCCATCTAAATAGTCCGTAACAGCGCAAAAAATCAACAGAATTAAACAGCCAACAATGTTTTCTTGGACAAAAAGATAAATGAATAACGGTAGAACTGCAACTCGAACCGAACTGATTAAGGCGGGAATAACGAACAATTTTTTCATATTTGCACTCTTTTGTTTGTATTCACATTAATGAATCTACTTCGCTCTCAATGACTACTTATTGTCTAATGCTTTTGATTTTATAAGTGATAGTCATTAGGGTTGTTGGTTCTGAATGCTTTAAAGATCTTCTTTCTCGACGTTTTAAGTTGAGTTAAACTGTTGTTTTGCAAAACTTTATTATTCGACTGTGAAAATTTACACTCGGTTGAAGAAAGGTGCATATGACCTTCTAACATGTCAGGTTGGTTTGGTTGACGAAATTAGCCGAATTAGGTTTCTCGAAAGGAATAATTTTCGAGACCATAGTCTCAACCTATAACCTTGATGGTTCACCCAACGCAGCACCAATGGGCGTCACCATGCAAAACCAAGAAATTCTCGCTATCGACATTTATGATTCCTCACAAACCAGCCGTAATTTAAAGACAAACAGATCTGCCGTTATAAACCTGACAATCGCTATAGAATTATTCTACAAAACTGCCTTCAAAGAAACTAATCTAAAGGGAAAACTACCGCTGGACCTGTTCCAGCGAGCAGCTAGGGTAAACGCTCCCAAACTACTTTTAGCAGATGCCACAATTGATGTTTCCGTAGTCAACATGGATCCAGTCGGAGAGGAAAAAACCCGATTCTTCTGTAAGGTCGAAGGGATAAATGCTGATGTGAAGTACCCACAAGTTTACTGCCGCGCTATGCCAGCAACTCTTGAAGCAATAGTCCATGCAACCCGCATAAAAGTGTACGCAAATGATGAAAAGAAAAAAGAGCAAGTAAACCATCTTCTCCAAACAATCAATAATTGCAGCGACGTAGTAAACCGCACAGCACCAAACTCAACATGCTCGGCAGTTATTGCAGATTTAATGAAAAGAATCGATTCATGGAGGAAAAAATCGTGAAGGTACAAGTTAAAACCCCCGCCCGACTCCACTTTGGACTTATAGATATGAACGGTGATTTGGGGCGTTTGTTCGGGGGCTTGGGCGTTGGCATCAACCGTCCCAACGTTATCGTGGAAGTTGAGCACTCAGAAGACTTCTCGATCAAGGGCGTCGAAGTTGAACTTGCAAACTCCATAGCTCAAATTTTTTTTTCTAATTATCAGCTGCAGCCAAAAGCAAGCATTAACGTTGTTCAGGTTATCCCCGCTCACATTGGGCTAGGATCAGGTACACAGTTATCTATAGCCATAGCAGTTGCTCTTGCAAGACTCTTTAACATAAAAGCTTCAGTTCCCGAGTTGGCCGTAGCTATGGGACGCGCCAAAAGAACAGCTGTCGGCACCTCAATCTTTCAAGTAGGCGGATTCGTTGTCGACGGAGGAAAAAACCAAAAAACACAGAATTTTCCGCCGCTAATTTACCGTCAACCCTTCCCCAAAGAATGGCGCTTTATAGTAGCCATACCAAACACTAAAGAAGGCTTATCCAACTCCGAGGAAAACTACGCCTTCCAAAAACTATCCCAAATGCACGCCGAAGATGTGGGTCAAATCTGCCGTTTAACCATGCTAAAGCTTCTTCCTGCTTTGGCTGAAAATGATATCACAAACTTTGGCGAGGCACTTACCAAAATTCAAGTCCTAACAGGTAACCATTTTGCCCAAGCTCAAGGAGGAACCTACTCTAGCTCGATTGCCGCGGACTGCATAGAGTTCATGAAGAATAATGGGGCTTACGGAGTAGGGCAGAGTTCTTGGGGACCTGCACTTTATGGCGTGGTGAAACAAGAAGAAGCTAAACAAATGCTCTCAAAATTACGAGCTTACCTACACAAAGGTGCAGGCGGAAATGTATTCGTTGCTAAAGCTAACAATCGTGGAGCAACAATAAAAATTATAGATGGGGCAAAGGTTTGAAGGTTCTCCTCGTAACAGGCGCATTAGCTGAGGACTCTGTTAAGCGATATGCCAAAGAAAGCAGCACCGAAACTCAAACGATCGCGCTAAAGATAGCGGTTGCCGCCTTCTTAACTCCTGAAACCATCATCAAAGCTCTCAAGAACATTAAACTGGTCGATTTTAACATGATTTTGGTTCCCGGCTTAACAAGAGGAGATACCCGTGCAATTTCCAAAATTACCGGGGTTCCAACTTTTAAGGGTCCAAGGTACGCTGCTGACCTGCCAGAAGTTCTGGATTCTCTTTGCGCAATACAGCTTTCAACCATTGAGCCTGCAGACGATTTGATACGGAAAAAGCTCGCGGAAAAAGCCTCAAAAGAAATAGCCAAGACTGAGGCAAACCGCAACGAATTATTAAAAAAACCATCAAGCATCTTAATCGGCAAATTAGCAGTTGGAAAAGACTTTCCCATGCGAGTCCTTGCCGAAATCGTCGATGCCGCCTGCATGGATAAAGAAACAATACAGCAGAAAGCCAAACAGTTTGTTCATTTTGGGGCAGACATCATTGATGTAGGAATGGTTGCTGGTGAATCCCAACCAGAAAAGGCAAGAAACATTGTTGAATGGGTTAAACAGGTTGTTAATGTTCCTGTAAGCATTGATACTCTCGATCCAAATGAAATAAAAGCAGCAATTGAGGCAGGTGCCGAACTTGTGCTTAGCGGAGATGCAGGAAATATCGACGAAATAGCTCCCTTCGTCAAAGACGTTGCAGTTGTCATTATTCCCACTAACCAACGCCAAGGATACTTTCCAAGAAAAGTAAAAGAACGCGTAAAATACCTCGAAGAAACAATCGACAAAGCCAAAAAACTGAACATAACAAAATGCATCGCAGATTTGATTCTGGAACCAACCCACATTTTAGAATCATTTATTGCTTTCAAAGAGTTTGCTCAAAGAAACCCCGATGTCCCTCTTTTTGTGGGAGTTTCAAATGTTACAGAGCTTATGGATGCGGACTCGGTAGGTGTTAATGCTTTACTTGCCCAGTTATCCCAAGAAGTGGAAGCCAGCATACTTTTAGCAACGGAGAAAAGCGACAAAGCAAAAGGCACTGTAGCAGAGTATGTCACAGCTTCAAAAATGGTGTTCCTTGCTAAAAGGCGTGGCTCTGTTCCTAAAGACCTTGGTATTGACCTTCTAATCCTCAAAGACAAACGATTTCACGAGGAACCTTTTGATAAAAAACTAGAGGCTGATGTAAGAGTTATTGTAACCTCAGAAAATATTAAACCAGCCGAACTGGATTCTGCGGGCGTTTTCAAAATATTTACCGACCGCGCTGAAGAAGTTTTGGTAGCAGTTCACTACGATTCAGCCCAAATAGATAAGCCAAAAAACATTATCAAAGGAAAAACCGCAGAGAGTGTATACCTCAAAATCATGGAAATGGGGTTAATCTCAAAATTAAATCATGCCGCCTACTTGGGGAATGAACTAGCTAAAGCTGAAGTTGCCTTGAGAACGGGAAAGGAGTTTATTCAAGATCAAGGGCTATTTGAAAAATAATTCATTTTGTAGGACTATGTTCTGGCGTTTCTGAAATAATGTTCCTGGGATTTAATGCCGGGGTTCTGTTTAGCAATAGAATTAATGGGGTTCCGACGAGAGTTGCGGCGATTATTAAGATTAGTCTTTCAACGGGATAGACGAGGAACACTCCCGTCCAGATTCCAGCGTATGCGTCGGCAGGAATAGAATTTGTTAATTGACCAAGTACAGTTTCAAACAGGATGTTTCCCGTTAGATGTTGGATCATTGCGCCAATAAAAGCAAAGATTGCAACCCCGGCGACTACTCTTCTATAGTCTAATGTACGAAGCCATTTTGCCGCCTTCAAACTTAAAGGAGATAGCAGCACCACGAATGCTACTATATGCAACCAAGTGAAAGGAACCCAGGAGATAAATATTGTAGTTAATGGGTTTACAAGAAAGATGGCTAGCAGCGCCACATTAATTGCTACCACTATTGCCCATTTCGAGCGTTTATTCTGATAGAGGAATCCTGTTGAAATTGTTGCCATGAAATCCGGTAGGAAATCAAAACCATAAAATGTCATAGGTCTTCCCAATCCTATTGCTCCAAAGTTGCCGAGGAGTACAGTAAGTCCTCCGAAGTAGGGTCCGAGCAAGATCCCTATTATTGGTGCGAGGAAATCAGAGAGGGAGAGAAACCCTCCTGTTGGTCCGATAAGCATGCTAAAGGGGATGAAGCGAAGGACTATGTAAAGTGCTGTGAAGATTGTCAATAGAGCGATTTGTTTGGTTCTTTGGCTTCTTTGACGCGGGTTGAACATAACAGCTTACCTTGGAATATTTTGCATTGCTATGTAATTTTTTACACAGTTATTAAAACTTTCCGAACCCTCACCAATCTGGCTCTTAAACTATTCTCAACAAAGAGATTAAATGATTTAATCACTAAAAACACCTGCTTAACCCATTCACTGAGTCTTGACCAATTTTAATGTAGATCCAATCGGAGTATATGTTATGCCACTAAGGCAATACACTGGCTTGCCAAATTTGAAGCTGTCGACTTCAAAATATTAATCATAGAAACAAGAAATGTTTTCCCATGTCGGTGATGATGCTGTTGCAGAAACGGGTGACTTTGAAGAGAAAAACGCCAGCATAATAATCATGGGTACAATAGCGCAACGTATTCGCTTTATAAGAAAACTTCGAAGGCAACCTTTTGGTGATTGCCAAAAATAGGTGCTATCTTTGAAAATTTGCTGTTCAAAGGTTTAAATGTTGGTCTAATGTCCGTTTGGTGGTTAAATTGTGTTTTTCGAATTTGACATATAAATGTTAAAAATGAACAGCCTTACAAACATCAAGAAAAAGCCTAATTCAGATCCATAATTCGGGGCTTTTTTAGTTATAGCGCATATTTTTGGTCTTTTTAATAGTCCGAGCATAAAGATCAGGCTTTAGCAAATTTTAAATACAAATCACAGTCAATTAAAGAATTGAGGTTACTAAAATGGCTAAAGCAACTAAAAAGGCAGTAAAAAAGACTAAAAAGAAGAAATAAAGCGCATTAGCCGTTTGGCTATGCCCTCTTTTTCTTTTTTCAAACAAAAATAAATATTGTCCATTTTCATTGAATTTAACATAAATGTGTTAGATTTGCTTTTTCAAGTCAGTTTGGTTAAAAGAAGCTTTATCTACTAAAAACCTTAACCTACATTATAGAGGAATTTGTTTGGGTACTAACCTGTTAAGCACAAGCTTTGCTGGTTTGGAGCTGCCAAACCCTACCATTTTGGCATCCGGCATTTTGGGTTACTCTTCAGAGTCGTTTAGCCGCGTTGTTAAAGCTGGTGCTGGTGCAGTTGTAACCAAATCAGTTGGTATTGCTCCACGAGTTGGGTACCCAAATCCTACAATTGTGCAATCCCGAAGTGGCCTAATAAACGCAATGGGGTTGCCTAATCCTGGAATCGAAACTTACGTGGAGGAAATAAACTTCTCCAAAACTATTTTGGCTGTTCCTTTGATCGTTAGCGTTTTTGGATACACTTCAGAAGAATATGCCGCTGTTTCTAAAAGAGCCGTTGACGCGGGAGCTGACGCAGTGGAACTTAACGTTTCCTGCCCCCATGTAAAGCAGACAGGTGCAGAAATTGGGCAAAACCCTAAACTCCTTTCAGAAATCGTTGAGAACGTTAAGGCAAAAATCAACAAACCTGTTATCGTTAAACTCTCACCCAACGTCACGGACATAACCATCTTAGCTAAGGCTGCGATGGAAGCAGGAGCAGACGCCTTAACGGTAATTAACACTCTAAAAGCAATTGCTATCGATATTGAGACACTGCAGCCGATCTTGAGTAATGTTAAAGGTGGTTTGTCTGGAGAAGCAATAAAGCCAGTGGCGTTGCGTTGCGTCTATGATATAGCGGAACAGTATAAGGTGCCAATTATTGGGTGTGGTGGTGTTTCAAATTGGCATGATGCTGTTGAGTTTTTTTTGGCTGGAGCGTCTGCAGTGCAGATTGGTACAGCGTTGGCTGATGATGTGGAGGTTTTTGGAGCAGTGACGAAAGGAGTAGAATCCTACTTGAGACGGAAACATTATGCAAATGTAAAGGAGATAGTTGGTCTTGCTCACCACAAATAATAACTTAAGAACTACACAAATTATTAGAATTCAAACAGAAAGCCCTACTGTTAAAACTTTCACTTTTGCAGACAAATTGTGTTCAAAAGCTAACCCCGGGCAGTTTTTGATGCTTTGGATTCCAGGAATCGATGAAATCCCCCTTAGTATAATGAATGCTGGTAACGATTTAGTCTCTGTCTCTGTCAAGGTGGTTGGCGATGCAACCCGGCACATGCATGCATTGGAGACAGGCGCGACCATAGGTCTTAGAGGACCATTCGGTAACCGTTTCACAGAAAGTCGTGGTAGAGTTTTATTGGTCGGAGGAGGAACAGGAACAGCCCCTCTTCTTTTTCTAGCTAATCGGTTAGCATCAAAAACTCAGCGGCTCTCATTTGTGGAAGGAGCCAAAACCAAAGACGAACTCCTCTTCGTATCTGCACTTGACGGAATCTGCCAAGAAAAAAACATGATAACAACCACTGAAGATGGCACAGCTGGCCTGCAATGCTTGGTGACAGTGCCGCTAGCGAAGTTGCTGGATGAACAACAATTTGACATGATCTACACTTGCGGACCCGAAGTAATGGTTAAAAAAATCTTCGAAATGACCGAACAACGGAAACTGCCTCTTGAAGCTAGCTTGGAGCGCCTTATACGTTGTGGGATTGGTTTGTGTGGAAGCTGCATGATTGGCAAATATCGTGTGTGCCGTGACGGACCCGTTTTTAATGCGGCGCAGCTTCGTGAAATGAAAGCGGAATTGGGTGTTTCCAAGCTTGGGTTTGACGGGTCAAGGATTCCAGTTTAGCCAGGATGTTTGATTAGATATGGGTAGGCAAGTAACGATAAAGGAGAAAATTAGATGTCTATAAAAATGTCCATTAGAGAAATAATAGCTGCAATTTTAAACGAAATCAAGGTTGCACTCAAAGAATACGCAAACGAAGCTGAAGTCGCCTTCAAACAACGCATCAAAAAACTTCTAATCGTTAGTATAGTAAGCTCTGTTTTAATGGCGTTGGGTATCTCGCTTGCAGGGTCGGCATCTCTATTTATTCTCATAGGTTCCTTACGCTATTTGGAAACATCGATGCCGGCATGGCAAGCGTGGCTTATTATGGGAACTACCTCAGCTTTTGCCGCTGCAGCGCTTTTCATAGCTCTCTTTTTCGTATTAAGAAAACAGCTAAGAACTACCCAAACACCAATTCAACCTTCCCCAACAAATACAACTCTGAAAAAAGAACCAGTTGAACCATCAATAAACGAGTAAGCATACCGTAGAACTAAAACAAGAAAATGAGAAATGAGGGCTTCAAAAGTAGTCTACGTCCAAGTTTTTGTTTGAGGTGCTAGAATCTTCGGAGTGAGTTCGTTGCAGCCTTGTTTTTGTGATATTTTCAAAGTATAGATAGAACGCAGTAATGTCAACTTATTGCGAATGTTATACTCTTCATCGCAGAAATAATTTTGAGGGAACTTTCTCTTCTCGGGCAAAAACATTGTTTGTCTAAAAAATAAGGCTTAAGCAAAAGGGAAAAGAAAAAGAAATTTATTCTTCTTCTGAGGGAAGACCGATTTTGCGCAGGTAATCGCGTGCGTATTTAGGGTTGTAGGCTAACAGTTCTTTGCTTCGGAGTAATCTGCGATCAAGTCTGTCTAATGCAACTCGGAAAGTGGGCTCAACACCCCAGCCTTCAGATGAACTAAAGAATGTTCCCTTGACGGTTCTGAACTGCAGACGGCAGTGAATCATAGGAGTTCCTCGCATACTGGTATTTCCATGACTCTTCATGTACACAAACAATGTTCCCATCTGGAAAGCTTCCTGATACTTATGAACAAACGAATCAAACTCATCCATCATGAACGCCTGCTGCTCAGCCGAAACATCAATATCTTTGGTTCCAAACTGCACCGCCAACTTTCGATCTGCAGATGCTTCCATCTGTGATATCGGCTCAAGAAAATCTAACCTTGTTACTATTCCAACCAACCGTTCTCCATCAACAACCGTCAGACAGGATATGTCATGATCATGCATTTTGCATTCAGCATCACGCAAACTCATCTTAGCATTCACTGAAATTACTGGAGAATTCATAATTCCTTTAACTGGAACACCAAGCGTCTCAATTTTTTCACCAACAATGTCGCCTTGTCTTTGGCGTCGTTGCGGCCAATAGATATTCTCAAGAATATCTTCGATGCTAACCATACCTACCAGTTTTCCGTTGTCTAAAATGGGAACGTGCGAGATACCGCATTCACGCAAAATACCCAAAACTGCGCCGACACTGCGGTTTGACTCTAACGTGTGCGGAGCACGAGTCATCACGGTTTCGACAGTTGCTTTGCCCCAGTTTTCTGCAACAGCTGCATGAATAATATTTTCGTCAGTAACGAAACCCAAAATTTGGTTCTTCTCAACCATGGGCAGCTGTCGCATGCCACTATTAATCATAAGCTTTGCTAACAAACTTAGAGAAGCATCTAAACCCACGGTAGGTGCAGCTTTCATTAAACTTTTAACCTTGTTTTTTGTAGGGTCAAGGTGAGAACGCAAAATTGCTCGGCGCGTAATCATGCCAACGTATTTGTCTTTTTCATCCAAGACAGCCAAAGCTGGAGGCAATCCTTTCTTAAAGCTCTCCAAGCACCTTGACAGCGAATCGGTTTCCTTTACAGAGTTGAATTTTTTTGAATAAATATCCTTAGCAGTAACGAGTGTGGACATCAATAATCACTGGAAAATTTATGTGAAGAGAAGAATTTAAACATTGCAAACCTTAATCCGCGATACAAATGAGCGATAGACCAGTTGTCCTTTCCATTGCAAAATGTTAATTCCAACATTGAAGGTTAAACTAAGTTGATGCATAAAAATCTTAAAAAAATAAAGTCAAACTTGAACATGAAGAGAAGATGCTGCTTATGCTGTTGCAACCCAATTTAAAATCATAAGTTGCATCAATCAAAAAAAACCAACCAAAAAACAAAAAAATTGCATCACAAAAATAACAACGGAATTACAATTTTCAAATCCAGAAAAGACACCCATTTGAATACTACATACTTCAAGAAGATTTGACCATAACCTATATGCTTAATAGCAAAGCAGTCAAAATTATCTGGATCTGGAGTAGAAAACTGCTTTGTTTGCTGTCGGGCACATGTCTTTGGCTTACCTTTTAGGCAAAGGCTCTGGCAAACTCGTAGGCGTGAAACCTAATGTTGCTCTGCTTATGGTTGTCTCAATTTTGCCCGACATTGACATAGTTTTCGACTTCTTAACAGGATCACAAATACACCGAGGTCCAACACATTCAATCGTTGTTGCATTCCTGGCGTTCATCCCTCTCTTCATTATTTATCGCAAAAAAGCAATTCCCTACTTCTTAGCCTTAATTTCTCATCCCTTAATTGGGGACTTTTTCATAGGAGGGCACCTTCAGCTATTTTGGCCTCTTTCAACAACTGACTTTGGGCTGCACGAGTTGGGATACCTCTTTATCGGCATCTTTAGCCCCATCAACATCACTTTAGAGTTGATCTTGTTCGTTTTCGCTATGCTCGTTTTATACAAATCCAAAGACTGGAAAGTATTTTTTAAAGCAAATAGAACCAACCTTATTCTAATAATCCCTGTTGCCACAGTTTTGCTCCCCAGCACCGTCGGATATCCGTTTACTGAGTCTTTGCTTTTGTCCGAACCACTTCTGGCTTTAGCACACTTAGTTTACCTCGGGCTATTTGTTATCGCCATTTTAAAGTCGCTTTCACTTCTTTACAAACGACTCGCTAAACATGATTCGAGCCAATTTCAGCCTAATCCCAAAACCCTCAAGCAACAAATGAATAAAAAACAAAGAAAACTGCCCAATAACATTTAACAAATAAATTACTTCCAAAGTAAATCTACAAAAACCAAGTAAAATGTATCCTAAAACTATCAAACCTTTAGAAAAAATGATGATAACGTTCTAAGCTTCGATTTACGATTTTCTCCTTAGAAAAAACGGTTTCTTCAAGCAATATTTATACGACAGCTCCACAATGACTTTTCCAGCTAAAAAGTATAAAGGCATAATGCAAAATCAATCATGCTCTATGCCTCTGGTGATAAATAAATGCCGTTAAAAACCATAAAGCAAGATGCGGCAGATGCTTTAACATTAGAATGGATTTTGCAGGTTAAAGATTACAAATTAACATTGGACAAGAACCGTTGTGTTGGTTGCCAAATATGTAGCCTAGCTTGCCCAAAAGAGGCCATAAAAACCACAAAGCAACCAAAAATCGAAGGAGAAAAAACAAAAAAAGCCAAAGTAGACATCGACTTGGCAAAATGCAACTTTTGCGGAATCTGCGATGTCACATGTCCTTATGGAGCAATAAAGGTAACACTAAACGGAGCACATAATCTCTCCATAATAGACAAGGAAAGCTACCCCAAACTAATCAGAGAATTCGATGTAGATACACACAAATGCGAAAAAGAATGCGTCGAATGCGAAACCGCTTGCCCCTTGTCACTCATCAAAATCACAAAAACAGGATTTGACGGAAATCCCATTCAAGACATAAAAGAACTCTCACCAACCGCCAAACAAAGGGTCCAACTAAACATAGACATCCAAAAAGAATTCTGCCCAACCTGCAAAATCTGCGAACTCAAATGCACCCAAGGAGCACTAAAAGTCAAAAAAACATTCGAGGGAAAAATCGCAATAAACAAAGAAAAATGCCCCGAAAACTGCAAAGACTGTCTAGACGTTTGCCCCATCCCAGGAACACTCGTACTGGGAGACGACAAAAAAGTCTACGTAAACGAGTCATCATGTACCTATTGTGGCGCATGCAAAAACGTGTGTCCAATCGATGAAGCACTATGCGTTAAAAGAACAACCGTTTGCCACACACCGATCCACTCAGGAACATGGAACAAGGCAATGGAACGCATAACAAGCCCAGCAGACGCAGCCAAAGAGCTCAAAGCCCAAGCAGCAAAAAGCAGACGCAAAGTCATCGAAAAACGCTTCCAATCTGAAGAGCTAAAAACAGAGGATTACGCATGAGCAAGCCACAGACCTTAGCACCTGAACAATCTGAAACATGTGCATGCAAACCCGAAGAACTCAGAGTAGGAGTCTTCGTATGTCACTGTGGACTAAACATTGCAGGAACCGTCGACGTTCACGCCGTAGCCGACTACGCAAAAACCATACCGGACGTAGTTTTCGTAAAAGAAAACCGCTACACCTGCGCAGACCCCGGACAGGCCGAAATAAGAAAAGCTATCAAAGAACAAAAACTAAACCGCGTCGTTATTGCCGCATGTTCACCAAGAATGCATGAACCTACCTTCAGACGCACGGTCGCAGAAGCAGGACTAAACAGCTTTCTCTACGAAATGGCCAACATCCGCGAATTCGCCTCCTGGTGTCACCAAAGCGACCCAGCCGCAGCAACCGAACGTGCAAAAGACGCAGTACGCATGGCAGTTGCAAAAGTACGTTTAATGCAGCCCCTGCAAACTATCGAAGTCCCAGTAACCAACAAAGCTCTTATCATCGGCGGTGGAATCGCAGGGATGAATGCAGCTTTAGACCTTGCTGAACAAGGCTTCAAGGTTTACATGCTGGAAAACTCTCAGAGCATCGGCGGTCACATGGCTGCTTTGGATAAAACCTTCCCAACCTTAGACTGCAGCATTTGCATTGAAGGACCAAAAATGGTAGATTGCGCACGTCACCCCAACATAACCATTTTCGCCAGCTCCGAGCTTGTTAAAGTTGACGGATACATTGGCAACTTTAAAGTAAAAATCCGTAAGAACCCACGTTATGTTATCCCAGAAAGATGCACAGGCTGCGGCGAATGCAAGGATGCTTGTCCAATCGAGTACCCCAACGAGTGGGATATGAACCTTGGAACTCGCAAAGCCATATCTGTTCCTTTTGACCAGACAGTTCCTTTAATCTATTCTATAAATAGAGACTACTGCATTGAATGCTTCAAATGCACAGAAGTTTGCGGTGAACGACAAGCCATCGACTTTAACCAGAAACCTGAAGAAGTCGAATTCGACGTGGGCGCAATAATAGTTTCAACAGGCTTTGATGTTTACCTACCGTACGATATGCCTTTGCTGGGCTATGGAAAATACCCAAACGTTATAACCAGCATGGAGTTTGAACGATTAATTCTAGCAGCTGGTCCCACCGGAGGCAAAGTCATCCGTCAAAGCGACGGAAGAAAACCCCACCGAATTGCCTTCATCCAATGTGTCGGAAGCCGAGACAAAACCCACTATCCATACTGCAGCAACTTCTGTTGCATGTACACACTAAAACATGTGGTGCAGCTTAAAGAGAAATACAAAGAAGACGTGGAAGTCTACGTTTTCTACATGGACATACGCAGCCCAGGCAAAGGATACGAAGAATTCTACGACAGAGCCCGCGAACGAGGCGTAAACTTCGTACGCGGAAGAGTAAGCCGAATCGACGAAGATCCAACAACTCACAATCTAACAGTCCACTCTGAGGACTCATTGCTTGGAGCCCCCATCGAAATCGATGTAGACATGGTCGTACTCGCAACAGCAGCCATACCCAAAAAAGGCTCAGAAGAAGTCGCACGCATCCTCAACCTATCACGCGGATCAGACGGCTTCTTTATGGAAGCCCACCCAAAACTAAAACCCATGGATGCACCCACCGACGGAGTCTTCTACGCCGGTGCATGCGCAGGACTAAAAGACATACCCTACAGTGTATCACAAGGCAGCGGCGCCGCATCAAGAGCCGCAACAGTGATTAGCAAACCAAAATGGAAAATCGAACCAATAATATCCATAATTGACGAAGCCAAATGTAAAAAATGTGGTATCTGCGTTAGCAAATGCCCCTACGGCGCAATCCGTCAAGAACCTGGCAAACCTGCCAACATCATCACAGCAAGCTGCCACGGTTGCGGAACATGCGTTGCAGAATGCCCACAACACGCAATCACCCAAATGCACTTCACCGATGCACAAATCATGGCTCAAGTTCGAGCAGCACTCGAAGACAAACCCGAAGAAAAAATCCTGGCCATCCTATGCAATTGGTGCAGCTATGCCGGTGCAGACCTAGCAGGCATCAGCAGATGCGATTACCCTGCTAGTGTCAGAGCCATCCGTGTCATGTGTAGCGGTAGAGTTGCTCGAGAATTCGTTCTTGAAGCCCTTCGGCTTGGCGCTGGCATGGTTTTAATTGGCGCATGTCACTTGCCATATGACTGCCACTATATCAGCGGAAACTACAAGATGAAAGCCCGAACCGACGCCCTCAAAACAATGCTGACTAAGCTGGGAATGAGTCCAGAACGGTTCCGAGTTGAATATGTTTCTGCCGCGGAAGGAATCCATTACTCCGAAGTGATTAAAGAAATTGATGCCGACATGAAAGCTTTGGGCAAAGAGAAAATTCAAGCAGAAAACGCTAAACTAAAGCCGTTTCTTGAGAATATGCTAAAACGCAAATAAACCAAATTCCTCTTTTTGCGACTATTATTGAACTATTCAAGTGCATTTGCTTTTTTAAGACTTAGTGCCGTTAAAATTGTTTTTTCTCAAACAGCAGAATTGCTCCAGCAAGCAAAGCTGCGGCAACAGCTCCCGCAAGACCAATTGTAAAGAACGCTGCATTTTGGATGTTTAGTAAAGTCGGTACAAGGGGAATCACAGAAATTTGGTTCCCGCCATAAATGACTAATATTGCTCCAACCAGAACCGAGGGTGAAGCTACACCGATGATTACTCCAGCTGAGCAGGCAACCGCAATCATGGATAAACTGGTTGCCAAGGACTGACCGGCATCGGCTAAAATGTTTGTTGATAATGCACCCGTTGAGGCAAAATCAACGGTTATTCCCGCTAAGACTGCGATTAAGCTCGCAATTGCCACGCATACATAGACTGAGAAGAACTTTGCCAAGATGATGTCTCTTCTTTTTAGGGGCCTGATTAGAAACAAGTCATAGACGTGTCTGTTTTTCTCGTTGATCAAAAAAACTGCAAGCATGACAGAAGCTAATGTGCCGCCGATGCTGGAAACCACTAGAGCTGAGACAAGTGTGAAAGGCAAGCTTTGTCCAGAACTGATTGATGAAATGTATCGAAACAGCAGCGCTATCACCGGCAAGCCAATCCAAAGGAAAATCATAACTTTAGACTTGTAGAATCCTCTCAGCTCATCAACAAAAAGAAGCCCTAATTGCATCAGTTCTCAGCCTCCGAGACATAGTTAAAGTAAATTTCATCTAATGAAGGTTCCAACAATGTGACTCCTCGAACTCGAATGCCTAATTCCACAATTTTTTGAATTACGTCATTTACAACTTGGTCCTCGTCTGCACCGTTTTCAAGGTCTAAAATAAGTCTTCCAGGTGAAGGCTGCTCAATATCAGTCACGTTTTTTACTTTGCCAAGCAGCTGCCATTTGTCGCTGGCATAGGTCATTAAAACCTGTAGGGTCTTCTTGGAAGAAAGAGAAGTCTTCAACTCATTTATGGTTCCGACTTGTTTTATTTTGCCCCTGTTAATGATGCCGATTCTATCCGCTACATCTTGTACGTCGCTAAGGATATGTGACGAAAACAGGATAGTTGCCCCATTGCTCGCAAGTTTTAGGACGATTTCTTTGAATTGATGGCGACTCAAAGGATCCAAACCGCTAAGAGGCTCATCTAATACTAGAAGTTTAGGTTCATGAAGAAGCGCCTGTGCCAATCCCACTTTCTGCATCATTCCACCCGACAATTGAGACACTTTCTTGTATCTAGCGTCAGCTAAACCGATTAGCTCCAAGATTTCAGGGATTCGTTGTTCAATTTTCTCATTGCCCAAGCCAGACAGTTTCCCAAAGGTTACCAGTGCTTGGTTTACAGTTCGCCAATCTTGGAAGGCAACGCTTTGAGGCAAATAACCCAACAGTTTGTAGCTTTCCTCTCTCTTTTCAGGGAGTCGGTAACCGCTTAATTTGACTTCTCCCCAAAAATTAGTAATTAAGCCAACAAGGATTTTCATAGTGGTTGTTTTGCCTGCGCCGTTAGGACCGATATACCCAAAGATTTCCCCTGTTTTTATGCTAAAAGACACATCGTCTAATGCTCTAAACCCATTGTAGTCTTTAGTTACGTTCTGAAACACGACGCAGTTGTTGCTGTCGATTGATGAGTTATTGATCATCTTGTTATAGCCCGTAAACTGTTACTAAGCAACTGCAATTTAAGATTTGAGATGGGCTTTCAAGGATAAGTCTTCTTATACTCTAACAAAGTATTTTTTGAAACTACACACGGTCTCGGCATTAATTCGCCTTAATAAAAGAGAAAATCAAAAAATTATTACAGTTTAATAAAATTTTAGGAAAAGTTTAGTCTTCTTCGTAGAGTTTTCGTTCTTTAATTTTCAGGGTGTTTTCTTCGTCAGCGATAACTTTGAAGTTTTCCGTTAGTTCATGTTTATGTAGGAACTTTTTGACTGTAATTCGAACGTATTTTTTGGCAAGTGCTGCGCCTTCGCCTTTTACGGTAACCATTTTTGAATCGGTTGTTACATCTCCGCCTGTTTTTTCCTTAAGGAAATCGGCTAACTTCTCAATTAGTTTGCGCTCTTCACCTTTTAGTTCTGAAGCATTGACTTTCATTTCAACCATTTTTTGTTCACCTCGATTCGCGTCATTGCAAATCTCTGTTAGCTGTCTTTGTCATGACTGCTCTATTGATAAGTTTTCCGCTCTAACTTGTCAGTTCGCCCGTCGAGTCTTTCTCACTGCAAAGCTCAGACTCTAGTGCTCATCATCCAAATCTTCAATTTACGAAGAACCATAAGTCTCTTGCGTTTTGGTAACAAATTTGTATGAGTTGACTGAAAATCGGTGCTTTCTTTAACTCGCATAATTCATCAGAGTCATATTTTGATTTCTTGCGGTAATGTTATCTGTATAGGTGCTCTTTGCCTTTCTAGAAGTTGTTTTTATTTAGTATAACAATGTTTAAAAGGGCGATTCCCATTTTTGATTGGCTTCCGAAACAGTAGGTACATGTGCGAATCAGTTGGGCGCTGATCAGGAAGACTTGTTCTCAAGTTTCGAGAAAAAAATCATAATAACAGGAGGAAAAGAAAAAGATGTTGTCGAGAGATTGCGATGGATGCTCTCAAATGAAAACGTGCCGCAAAAGATTTGTTATCGCTGAGGTTGGCGAGAAAGTCTATTGCCCAGACGGAACAGCCCATCTAGTAGATGGAAATTAAAACAAAAATAAAGTATTACTTCTTTATTTTCTCGTTTCTTTAGGTTAAGGTTTGTAAAGTTTTCTTTACGTGCTCAAGAATTTCTGTTAAATCTGCTTCTTTGTCAGGTTTCATGCCTTTTTTGGAAACCTTCAGAATAGTTTCATAGCCCTTCTTTTTTAACTCCTTTTCCATTGCATTCATTGTTCGGTTGTTTCCGAAAAGACGGAAAGTACAGAAGAGGATAGCTTTTCCATCTTCCCGACGGTTCATGTTTGCTATGAATGCGGCAGTTTCTTTAGCGGGGCTGGAGCCTTCTACGGGCGTGCCCAAAACAAGTGGATTAAAAGTTTCGATGGTGGAAGGTAAAGTGCCTGCTATATTCATGAGTGGAGCATTTATGGAATCAGATATTGCCTGGGCGACACGTTGCGTGTTGCCTGTTCTGGAGAAGTAAACTACGACGGGATCCATGTGTCAAATAGCGTTTGTTTGCTTAATATAATTTCGCTCTTGAGCGGTTGTGCAATTTTAATATCCTAGACTTGTGAGTATTTGTGTGAGCGAAAGACATGGATTATACCGTAATTGCTGATTCCTACGAAAGAATAGAAGCAACCACTAAACGTTTAGAAATGACTGATTTACTTGTGGAGCTCTTAAAAAAAACCCCCCAAGACATCATAGCTAAGGTTGTGTATCTTACGCAGGGTAAGCTTTATCCTGATTTTGTCGGAGTTGAAATGGGTGTTGCGGAAAAACTTGCAATAAAAGCTCTTTCAAGAGCTGCTGGTCATAGTGAGAGTAAAATTCAAGCGGAACTGCAGAAAAGCGGTGACATCGGGGAAACTTCGCAGAAACTGTTAGCCAAACGCAAACAATCAACATTTTTCACTAAAACACTTACAGCGGAGAGGGTTTATGAGACATTGGATAAAATGGCGAAAACTTCTGGGTCAGGTGCAGTGGATACCAAGATGGCGCTTATTTGTGGGCTTCTATCGGATGCGTCGCCTAAGGAAGCTAAATGGCTTATTCGCACTGTTACAGGCAATTTGCGCCTTGGAATTGCAGATATGACAGTTCTTGATGCATTAGCTATTGCTTATGGTGGGGGCAAAAAAACGCGTGAACTAATAGAGCGGGCCTACAACATTTCTTCTGATCTGGGTAGAGTTGCGAGTATAGTTGCTGAAAAAGGCATTGAGGGAATACAGAAGTTTCAGGTGGAGGTTTTTGAGCCTATACGTCCGATGCTTGCGGAACGTTTAGGTTCGCCTGAAGAGATTTTGGAGAAGTTTAATGGAAAATGTGTTGCGGAGTACAAGTATGATGGCGAACGTGTGCAGGCTCATAAAAAGGACAACAGGGTAGTGCTCTATTCTAGGCGATTGGAGAATATTTCTAGCCAGTATCCAGATGCAGTTGAATTGATTAAAACCCAAGTTGATGCTAAAGAAGCTATTTTGGAGGCTGAATGTGTTGCCATGGATTTTGAAACAGGTGATATGCGTCCTTTCCAAGAACTTATGCATCGACGACGAAAATATGGTGTAGAAGAAGCCATTGTGCAGTATCCTATTTCGCTATTTATGTTTGATGCACTCTATGTTGATGGTAAAGATTTTACCTTGGAGCCTTTTCCTCAGAGGCGTAAAATATTGGAGAAAATCATAAAGCAAGGTGACCGTGTAAAACCTGCCACTCAAAGATTGGTAAGTGGTCTTAAGGAGCTTGAAGATTTCTTTGAGGAAGCTATCGAAGAAGGCTGTGAAGGACTTATGTGTAAATCAGCTGCTAAAGACTCTGTCTATCAAGCGGGTTCCAGAGGTTGGTTGTGGATAAAATACAAACGGGACTACAAGAGTGAGATGACTGATACGGTGGATTTGGTGGTAGTTGGCGCTTTTTATGGGAGAGGAAAAAGAGTTGGAACTTATGGTGCTCTGCTTTTGGCTACCTATAACAAGGAAAAGGAAACTTTTGAAACCGTAACTAAATGTGGCACAGGCTTCACTGATGAAGATTTGGCAAAGCTCCATGAAATGCTGCAAAAACATATTATTCCGCGGAAAAATAGCCGTGTTCAATCTACATTTGATGCAGATGTTTGGTTTGAACCTGCTTTGGTTTTGGAAATTTTGGGTGCAGAAGTCACGTTAAGCCCGATTCATATGGCTGCTATGGATTCTATCCGTAAAGGTAGCGGTTTAGCAATACGTTTTCCAAGGTTTACGGGGAAATATCGCACAGACAAGGCTCCTGAAGACGCAACAACATCCAAAGAAATCGTTGAAATGTATCGTGGACAACTCAAAAAGATCGGTGAATCGTAGTCTGGCAGAGAAAGCTAAAACTGATAAGCATCCTGAGTATTAGAGTAGTTCTGAGTGTTGGTTGGTTTGGCTCAAGATCCTGAAAAAATGAAATCCATGATTGCTTTTAAAAAACGCCTCGAAGAGCAACTTGAGAAGTTGAATGCTGAGACTGTAGAGGTTCAAGCTACCCTTGACACAGTTAACACGATTCTTCTGGAGAAAGGGTTCAAACGTGGCGATATTAAAGAATTGGCGGCAGCGTCTGCACCTCTCTCTAAGGAAGTTGTTTTGCCAAAACATGAACCTGAACCGCCTAAAGTTATTGTTGCCCCAGTAAAACAGTACATGTCTGAAACTGAAAGTGTCATACCCCTAAAAACAATGAATGATGAACCATTAGCATTGATGTATTTTGATACGCAGCATATCCATGTAATGCCTGATGAAAGCAAGAAATTTAGTGTTAATACGCCGCCTTTTGGGAATTTTCTTGTGGAGAAAGTCTTTTCAAAGATGCAGGAAAAAGATAAAGAGCTCGTGCGGTTGGGTCAACTTAACTCGGCTGAAATGTTCTCTTACAGCATTGTTCGTGAAGGTGACTTGATTAGGGAAATTATCATTAAGAATGTTGATGAAGAACGGTTAAAGGAACTTAAATCTAGCATTCGATGGACATTTGAAAAAATGCATGAAAAAATGAAAAGTTAACTATTCATGTTTTTTTAGTGCGTCGCTAATTCTGTCTTTGGGGCACAAACCAACGAGTCTTTCTGCTTCTACGCCATCTTTGAATATTATCATTGTTGGAATACTGAATACTTGATAGCGTTCGGCAGTTGCTGGGTTTTCGTCTACGTCTAATTTACCGACGAAGATTTTTCCATTGTATTCTGTTGCAAGTTCCTCGATGGTTGGCGCTAATGCTCTGCATGGACCACACCAGTTTGCCCAGAAGTCAATAAAAACTACTTTGTTGTTCTTGATTGTTTCGTCAAAATTTTGGTCGGTTACATGAAAAGGTTTGGTGCTCATTTGCTAAGTCTCCAATTAACATATTATACGTGTAGGTTTGTTTGATATAAACAGTTCGCGAAGATAAAGCCTTGATTTTTCTTGGGTCAGGAGGATTAGCAATTTAGAAGCTAACAAAATTGTATTTAATAATTGATACTACTCCCCATAAATTGATCAGTATGCTGATAATTATTAAGCTCTTTTCGGACCAGCCCAATTTTTCCTGCATGCCTTTAGCTGTCAGGAGTAATAGAAATGGTGTGAAATCGAGGCTAAAGCGATAACCAAACTGTGTAAATCCTACTGTGCCATGGGTGATTAAAATTGGTAAGATACAGAGGACTGCTAAAGCTGCTTTTTTGCTCAGTGCTGTCCAGGGTCCTTTGAAGATGTAGATGAATGCGGGTGTGGTGAAGAAGAGTCCTAGTCCCATCCATGAAGGTTTGAAGTAGGGGAAAGTGTCGAGGAGTATTGGTCCTTGGAAGATTATTGCGTATATGTTGCGGGGGATGTAGCTGAGGTTGAAGATGCCCATTTGGAAGTAGGGGTCTTGTTGGATTCCTGGGATCATGTAGTAGCCTACATCGAAGAAGTTGCCGTATCGTGCAAAATTGTATAGGGCGTTTAGACCGATTGGTATGGCTAAGCCCGCGAAGAAGAGAGCGGCTTGTTTTAGTTGAGGTTTCCAAGTACTGTTTTTGTCGTATAAGAGGAGCAGAAAAAACGGAAACGCCAAGACCGTTGGTAGACGTGAAAGAGCTGAAAAACCTAGACAATAATCCTACTAAAAAATTGTTCTTCTTGTATAAGGCAAGGATGATGGCAGACGTTAAGAAAAGAATTGAGGATACATGTTCTATATACCATGAAGAACCCACGGCTGCTGTGAACCAAAAGCAGGTGCCGAATCCGAACAAAGCAACTAGCCATAAGAGTTTGCTGCCTTTTACTCCAGTTTTTTTAAGCATGAGCCACGTTAATGCGACACCCAGACTAGCGAGCCCTATTGACATCAGACTTTGGTCAAAGCTTGTTCCAAAAACTGCCACAAAGGGTACTAAGAGAACTGCTGGCATGGGTGGATAAACGACATAAAAATTGTTGTTATAGTTGACGATTTCGGCTAGTGCTGTCCCTTGTCCGGAAAGTCCCAACTTGCCATGAAGGAAAGCGTCAGCTAAATAGACAAAATGGTTCTGTCCAGGAGGTGAACCTTTGCTGAGGTAAAAAACCAGAAACGCTACTAAGGCAATTATTATGAATTTACGGAAAGTGCTTAAAGATGAGATCTTGTCGAACACTTTTTGTATTCTTTGGTTGGGCCAAATCATACTGGTCATTCAAGTTTGGAGGAAATAGCTAATAGTTTTTTTGTTCCAAATTCTTGTTATATCTGGAGGAATACGATTAGTTTTGTAGCCTAAGAGTTTAATTGCCTTACTTAGTATTTTCAGGTTTACGAGCTTTGTGTATTTGGACATAGTTTTAAGGATTTTGTTCTTACAACCTAATCTGTAACACAAAGAACATAAACCTCCGATCATTTGATTTACAGAGACAGGTTCCTTAGTATGAATAGAAAGGAACTATACAAAATTTTTAAGACTTCATTCTACGCTTGGATAAAAGATAACGCCACGCTAAGAGCTGCCGCGCTAACATTTTTTATAATTTTGCCATTGCCGACTTTATTGTTAATTGTGATAGCTATTTTTTCTCAGTTTTATGGACCCGCTCAGGCAATTAATTTGTTAATTCAACAAATATCTTCTTTTGCTGGGCCGGCTGTTGCAACCTTGTTTAGTGAACTTGTGGCTAATACGGGGTCTCCTTTTGGTTCGGTTTGGACAACGATTGTTGTTGTCGGTTTTTCTTTTGTTGGAGCAATTGGTGCATTCTCGGTCTTGAGGGACACAATAAATTGTATATGGGAAGTTAAATTGCCAAACAAGCTTCCTTTCTGGAAGATGATACGGCAAAAAATTGTGCCTTTTTTTCTTTTGTCTGCCTCGGGTTTAATTGTTATTGTTTGGTCAGCGATTGCTGGTAGTTTGCTTAGTTTAATTCGTTTTTTCTCAATAAATGATGCTCTAACTGCTTTTGCTTTAGCGGTTACTCAGGTTCTTTTGTCTTTTACTGTTTCGGCGATTTTGTTGGCTCTTATCTATAAATTGATTCCTGAAGCAAAAGTTCACTGGAGGGACATATCTTTAAGCGTCGTGGTAATAGGCATCGCTTTTACTATAACTAACTATGTTTTCGGAACATACATCACCGTGTTCACTATAACTACTGTTGTTGGTGCAGCAGGTTCACTGTTAATTATTCTGCTTTGGATTTTTATTTTAAACGAAATGGTTCTTTTTGGAGCAGAGCTGTCTAAAATTTATGCAGAAACAATTGGATCTCATGCAAAAGAGCATTTACCTTCATCACTGGACAAAATTGTGGATCCCATCGAGAGGGTTGGAAGGAAAATAGAGCAAGCAACAAAAGACGAATACGAAACAGATCTGAAAGAGGAAGAATATGAGGATTAGGATGGTGGGCCGAGGCGGATTTGAACTGCCGACCTTTCGATTATCAGTCGAACGCTCCAGCCGTGCTGAGCTACCGGCCCATATTTGAGGTGACACCATTCTAATATTATGTGGGTTTATAAGAATTGCCATAAATCTTTTAATGCAACTCCATTATTGAGTTGCTAGATTTAGGGTTGGTTACAGGGTTTTTGCGAATTCACTCAATGGTTTAACTGGCTTGACTTCAACTGTCATTGATCAAAGAATTTCTTTATTGCTTCTGGGTTTTGGATATCTGTAGTGAAGAAATCATTGGTCCACTGGCGCGTCTTGCGGGCAGCTGATGTAGGCGGATTTTAGGTTCATTCCAGCTTTTTTCATATTCTGTTTGAAGAAAAGTTGCTTAAGCATTGTTTTTCTCTCTGAACTTAATAAAGAGACATTTAGCAGCTGGATGGGAATAACTTGTTTTATACAGCAAGCAATTCCTCTCCATTTTATTGAATGAAAAATATTCTTGTATCTGTAAGATGCTGACGAATTTGAACTTATTTTAGAAAGAAGAAGGTCATGGCATGTACTCTTCTTCTACCCATTATATGATAGCTTGTGTTTAGAATCAACTTTAAGTGCGAAAGAAGAAACCTCGTTTACTGCACAGGGAATTTTTCCTTCTTCTACAATTTGTTCTCGAGTTCCCGACTAAACCGCCTTTCAAGGGTGTCAGTTTATCGGTAGCATTAACTGCTGAACGGGATGGAAGAGTAACATGCAAGGTTTTGGGGAGGCTGTTGTGTGTTTAGTTTAGTAGTAGTCGTCTGCTGAATTTGCTGGACGACTACTTCTAACGAATAAAAGATGACTGGGCGGTTTATTCTCTTCTAATATTAAAACAGCGTTTCTGGGTCGATAATTGGAAGAAGAAAAAACAGGTTTTTTTAGTGGAGAATCGATTTTTTCTTCTTCTCTGAACGAAGAACAAAGCATAAGCATTATGGTTGTTGTGTTCTTCTTTAGGCTAATTGAGTGACAGACAATAACATCTTCCATTTCATCATACTCAAAAAAGCTCAGACTTACCTAATGGGAACCAATCGAAACTGTGAAACTGATCCTGACCACAGTGAAAAGATAAGCCGGTGCGGTGCCGAAGGTTATCAGGAATCCAATACAACAGAACGACGGGTAGGCCCACTGCTTAAGGAAGGGAAAAACGTTTGCTAAGCAACGGAATAGAATGTAACTATTCCAGCCAAAAAACTAAAGTAATCCATCACCAGCAAATACTAAAATGTAAGTATTCCATCCAGAAAGCATGGAAAAGGGTTCGTAGCCTAGCACGGATTAAGGTGTCGGCCTTCGGAGCCGGAGATCGTGGGTTCAAATCCCACCGGACCCGCCAATCCAGAGGCGGATTTACACTGAAGCCTCATGTCGAATTAACTGTTTTAGTTGACTGCTGAGAACTGACAGTTGGTGGTTTTCGAGTCTTCTTGTTTTTACAAGCGATTGCTTCATCGATTAAGATGTCTCTGGTTAGTTGTTGTTTTGGGTTCTTCCCAAAGTACGTATTATTTCTTTGGGTGCTCATTCCTCTTACTACAGGCGGGTAAATTAGACTTGGAAATTACGAAATTAACCTGCCCGTAACGTATACTCTTCTGCCAAAGGAATCAGAAGTATTCGAAAACCAGACGATTAGTGGCACTTTTGAAATTGGGGTAAGCTATTTAGCGAAATATGATTTTTCCTTTGCTGACAGAAGTGTTTTTTCCGCAACTACCTCGGTAACGTTTAAAGACAATACAAAGTAAGCCGCATTCTGCTGAGATGTTAACAGTTCTTACCACAGTAAACCCTCATATTGGTAATTGATTTATGGAATTCATTTCTAAAGTGACCTTAAAAGCAAGTGGGAAAGTCCAAGCTGATAGTGGAATAATAGAAGCATACGCGATTTTATTTTACGGTTATAGGTTCTGCTATTATTCCTGTTTCGGTTTCTGGCGCTAATTTTTGTTTAATCATGATTAGTGCGTTTTCAGCGAAGTTTAGGACGTCTTCTCCTCGTCTGGTTAGATTGTACACTTTCTTGGGTCTTTCACAATCCATATTCCATGCACTTTCAATGTAGCCTTTTTTCTCAAGCAAGCCAAGCAGGGGATATATCGTGCTTGGCCCAAAGTATACTCCGAATCCTTTGCGTATTTTTGTGATTAGCTGGTAGCCGTGCATACTTTCTTGCTGCAAATATTCCAGAATTATAGTGTCCAAAAGACCTTTCGTGAGTTTTGTTTGGACTTCTTTTTGATATTTTGTGTTCATTCTCCATCTTCTCCATGTTGTATTATGTCTTCTTTATCGTTATACGCGAAGATAAAGCCTTGTACATAACCAAAGCATATCAAAAACCAACCTGCACAACACAACTACAGATCAATACATGAAATATAGCGCCAAAACCAATATTTCAAATCTCAGAGTATGACGAAAACAAACTGTACAGCACATAAACACAAACTCGACTTACCAGTCTCCAACACAAAAAAATCTTTCTTTGGCAACATCATCTACTTTGCAACATAGACTCACAGATGTGGACCATAAAGAAAACACGTACAAATCTGAAATTAAAAGTGGAGGTTTAAACGACATTTACATACAGGCAGGGAGAGATTGCTAAAACTATCCAGATAGTGGTTTGGTTTGTCCAGTTTTCTCTTTTCTTCCAAGCCATCGTATTAGTTCATCTGCTAAAAATAAATTAACTTTTTCCTTCAGATGCAATTAAAGAATTACTGACAAAAATAGACCTGTGACTTCGACTGTGTACATGTGGATTTTGTGTTCTAATTTTCTTGGTTATTGATATTGAAAACAGAAAAAGAAAAAAAGATGTTAATCTAAGTTATCTGACCAAGAGATAAGTTCAATCAAATGTGAAGGCACAGCATCCAAAATTGGTTGATCTAAGTGTCCGCCTATTGGCACAATGTATTGTCTGTAGAGGTCTGCGTGTCCTGAGTTTATAACTGCTGCTTGATACTCAAGGTGTACTGGTACTGGGACGATGGGATCAGCTCCGCCAATAACGCTTATCACTGGGATGCTTATGTCAGCGTGGAGTGTTGTGTCATGTTTTTCATAAGTGTTAGGTTTGTTTTCTCTTGTTTTGCCATTGTTGGCATCTGTTAGGTCCGCCATTACCTGCGTGAAGAATACCTTAAGACCAGCTATGTCGTCATCTGAAACGGATGATGGTATTGAAAATATTGCTCTCAATATCGGTACCGGAAGTGTGACCCATAAGTTAGCAAGGTTATATTGAGTTAAACTCCCTTTGCTTCCGCAGACATCCAGCACACCGCTATACAGCATAGGGTATTCTACAGCTAGGTTAAGTGCAATCTGCCCTCCCATAGAAAAGCCAACAAGGAATATTTTGTCAGTTACTTGGTATTTGTCAACAACATACATCGTTAACTGGTGGGTGCGGATTATTCCTTCTTTAACTAGCCATGCACGCTCGCCTCCATTGTAATTACATGCAGCAAAAGCATATCCTGCAGACACAAGTCCCTTAGCAAGTAGGTCAAAGCCAAATTCAGGATGGGGGTCTTGGAAATAGTTGTAGCCCGTGCATCCAACAATAAAGCGTCCATTCCAAGCTTCCGGCATGTAAATTACGTAGTCTGCGCCTCCAAGGTTTCCTGTTGTTTGAGTGAAAGGCATCCCATTGTAATTATCGTAGATTGTGTTGGTGGATTTTGCTGAGGATGGACTGAAAAGCATTGATGACATTAACAAGCTTATCGCTATTAATATGATTGAAATTGTAATCTTCTTCATTTTTTCACCTCCTCAATCTTTTATCCATAAAAAGAAAAAAGCGATTTAGTTGCCAATCATGACAAATCTAATGTACAAGCCATTTGGATACATGTTCGAATAGTAATTTGCAATGTTTATCACGTTTGGATTTTGTTGCATTGCGAAGCCGTTGAATAAGAAGTTCCAATAGCTATCATGTGACAAGAAAATCCATTTGTTTTCTGCCCCAAAGAAGGCGTACATATCAACAACACCGGGATCAGAAGGGCTTGGCGAAGTAGCCATGTGTATTATCATTTCAATGGCATTTCCAATATGGAAGTCATCTGCATTCTTATGTTGGTACAAGATTGTTGTGCCGAAGCTTGGTGAGGGTACCCATTCAGTAAATTGCCCACTGGGAAGCATGAATTGCACCCAACCCAAATCAAAAGCATTATCAACATTGAGGTTTTTAACAGCATTCTGAGGTCCAATAGCCATAGATGGGGAAGCTAACATTGCTATTGCTAAAACCGATACAATAATTCCTAAAATTCCCTTATTCATTCTTTCAATTCCTCCTTTATTGAAACATGTTAAATGTGGAAAAATACGTAACTTTTTTTCCACTGAAAAAAACAGAGATAACTTCTTTAAAAGGAATTAAGAGCAAAATAAAAGCCTATTATCGAGTTGTGAGCCATTAATATTGGCTAAAAACATAAATAAGTGTAAATAGACCATTAATTTTTATTTGAGCTTTAAATCAGTCTTATTCATTTTTTTCCTTTGCGAATCAAATATTCAACATGTTTTTTCACTGTTTCTCTATCATAGCTTATTCTAAGACGAATGATATTTCCTCCTCGACCACGTTCGCCAGGGAAGAATCTTTGCTCTATTAAACCGCGATGTTCTAATTCGACCAACGCGCGGTGCCTATTTTTGTATATTGTTGACTTAGGGATCCTCTGAGAATCGGCGATTTCCACAAGTGTTCTCCAACCAGCTTTTTCCAAGGCTAATCTGCGTTGCATATAATCTTTAATAAACTCATTTGTTAGGAAATTGAATACTCCTTTGGCAACACCGGAACCGAACAGGAAAAGTTCTTCTTCTCTTGGTTTCTCAGGAGTTATCGTCACTTCTTCTTTCTTGACTGTTGTATTAACAAAATCTCGCGTTCTCTCTCCTTCTTCAGAGGAGGTTTTAACAGTTATATTGATCGGTTCAGGTCTGTATAACGCGTTGCCTTGATGCATATCTCCGTATTCTATAGCGGAAGTGAGAGTAAAATGCCCATTTTTTATCGCTTTAAATTCGAAATGTATCGCTTTCACGCTAAAAGGTTCGAGCTCGCTCTTTTGTAAATACAACATTCCCTGATTTAGTTCCGTTATCTGTGACTGTTCAACTATAATAAATTCTGAAGGCACTGCAGTGTAAACCTCTATAGAGCAAGATGTTCTCGATATATTAACTACGTCTAATCTACAGCAAAAAGATTCTCCCATCTGTACTTCCTTAGGGACTACAAAATAGGCCTTAATGCTTGGATCTTTAAACTTTTGTTCATATTCTAAGGTTGTTTTTAAAATGTTTTCCACTATTTCACACGCTTTCTTTTTTTCACCACTTTTCTGCAACACCCAGGCGAAATCAGATAATGGAAGATCTATTACTCGGGGGTTAGGGAAATTTTTGCGAAATGTTGAAAGATATTTGTTAAACTGCTCTATTGATTGTTGGAAGTGACCTTGTCCTGCAAGCAATACCATCTGGGATAGGGCGTAATAGAAGTTCCAAATTGTATTACTAGTTTCGGAAGGTGTAAATATTGACTTTAGCTTAGCGTCATACTCTTTCGCTTTTGCTATTTCTCCCTTTTTCGTTAATTGCTTGACGAGATTTGAATATATTATTGTGAGAAATAAGGGTGAGTTTGATTTGTTTGAATATTCAATAGCTTTAAGATTTCTTTCTATTGCGCTGTTCAGATTGCCTGTTATTTCACATAGCAAAGAGTAAAAACAATTCGCCTTTGCGAGCATGATGTAATTTGCCATTTTCGTCTGTTGTTCAATTTCAAAGACTCTTTCAAACATTCGTTGCGCTTCGGGGTAGAGCCCGCAATATATGAACACTTTCCCTGTCTCATTGCATGCTTCCATCATTGATCGGTAATCACCTAATTCATCGTATATGGAAAGTGAACGTAAACAGTAAGCTACTGCTTTCTCAATTTCCCCTTGACCAGAGGCGAAATCAGCAACTACAAATAATAACCACGCTGCATCGGAAAGGGAATATTCTTCTTCAAGAATATTTAGAGATTCTTCACATAATTTTTTCGCTTCTAACACTCTACTTCTCAGACATGTCGCTACTACACCTTTGTAATGGAGAATTCGAGCCTTTTGAAGTCGTCCTAAATTGCCCACTGATTCAGCTCTTGTTACTATTTGATCGATACGCTGAATATCACCCTGAAAAAAGGCTGATGTCATAGCCTTGACTAAAGCTCCTTGGTAAACAGATCCAGAGCTGATTTCAGCTAGAGACTCGTAGGTCTTGATTGCATCTTTAAAAGCATTACTAGCATAGAAGGCATCACCTAATCCGCCTAATGCCTTCCTTTTTATTTCCAAATCTGCTTTGTCATTGGAGATTGTCTGAAGAACCCAATTAAAATGTTTGATTGCTTCAAGATTGCTGTATCTCTCTAAAGCATCCTTGCCGGCTATAATACTGTATTCTATAGCTTTTGCTTTATTTCTGCCCTCAACATAGTGAAAAACGAGTTGATTTATGGAGAAACTCTCTCTGTTATTTTTATTTTCAATTTTTTCAGCGATTCTCTCGTGATAGCCACTTCTTAGAGGTTGGGAGATTTCTTGATAAAGTACTTCTCGGGATAACGAGTGGTCAAAAGCGTAGACGTTATCTTCAACTTTCAAAAGAAAGGTTGTGTGGAACATCTTATTCAGCGTTTCCAGAACAATTAGACTATCAATAGAAAGGACTGAGCCGATTAAATTTGAATCAAACTTGTCTCCGATAACCGCTGCAACATCAAGAATCCTTCTTTCTTCAGGTTTGAGTGCTTCTAACCTCCGAAGGATTACTTCTCTGACTTTGTATGGGATGCCTATCTTGCCTTTAACTTGCCAGGTGCTCTGTTCTTTTACAAGACACCCATTTTCTGCTAACATGTGGATCGATTCTACAACAAAGAGGGGATTACCCTGACTCTGAGTTAACATGCTATGGACTAAAGCTGAGTCTACTGGACCGCCAAGCATACTTTCAGCGATTTTACCCACGCTCAATAGGTCCAAATTTGCAAGCTTAATTTCCTTAAACAGACCTTCTCGACCCATAAGATGTAAAGTTCTAGATAACGGTTGGGGTCCATCTTCACCAGATAACTCTTCACTTCTGAATGTTCCCAATATCATTATTCTCTCGGAAGTTACAGCACGGGACAAGTAGTGAAGAAGCGCAAGTGATGCGGTATCTGCCCAATGCATGTCCTCTAAGACCAACAACAACGGTTTCGCTGAAGACATGAAAAGCAATTCGTTAACAACTGCTAAAAACGCTTTATCCTTCCAGACAAGCGGCGGCGCATGCTTATTTTCAACAGTTTCTGGCCCGTAAGGTTCACTGAGATAAGACACCATTTTTAGCGCGGAGCAAGAAAGCTCAGTAGAGTAGCCATTTTCTCGGTAAGACGAATTGTAGGAACTAAAAGCTTCAATAAACGGAAAATAGGGAACATTGCTGCTGCTTAGGCACCAACCGAAAAGTATCATAACTCCCTTTTTTCTTAGCCATATTGAGAAATTCATTAGTTAACCTTGTTTTTCCGCTTCCTGCAACTCCAGAAATGAAAAAACTTGTCCCGTTTCCTTCAAGCGTAGCTTCTAAGCTTCTTTGCAATTTGGTTAGTTCTTTTTTTCTGCCAACTAAGACTGGCTTGGCTAATACAGGAGATTGCTGCACGAGTTGATGCTTCCAGGTAATTCAAGTACTATAGAACTCTTAAGTGTGGATGAAGCTGAAATAGTTTGTTCACAGGCTATTCTTCTCAGAAAGAGTGTGTAATGGAAAGTCTTAAGAACTGATCATTTGCATAGGTGGTTGACTGGAATTAATCTATGCAGAAAGATAGATCAGAATATCCGCGAAGGCTTTTCGTTCCAGCGCTAATCGTTTCTTTTCTCGCAGTAACAATCTCAGTGCCTATGTTGTCAATATTAACTATTGATATAACTCAATCTTTTTTTGGGAATGCCGAACCCATTGCGCTGGGGCAAGTTGCACAGGTAAGTACAATCAACAGAGGCGCTGAAGTCTTATTCGCCATAGCAGTAGGTTTTCTTACTCTTCGCTTTAAGAACAAGCCATTGCTGTTGCTAGGCGTGTCAATTCTATTAGTATCTGCAGTTGGAAGTTATTTTGCACCAAACCTGCTCTGGCTACAGTTATTCTATGCTTTAGAAGGTGGCGGAAGTGTGATTGTTGCAATAATGGCGTTTACAGTAATTGGAGATCTATTGCCATCTAGAGAAAAGCCGAAGGTTGTCAGCTATATTAATGCGGTAGGTTTCGGGGCAATACTTGTCGCAGCTCCAGCAATAAGCATAATTACGAATATAGGCGGTTGGAGGCTAAACTACCTCTGGCTAGTGCTTCCACTTGCTATAGCCGGCTTGGCACTCGCGTACATGGGATTACCTTCTAAACAAACAGTGCCCCCCAACTCACAGCAACCTTTTTATAAAGGCTACAAAGAAGTTTTTAAAAATAAATCTGCATTTTCTTGTTTAATTGCAGGCATGTGCGGTACAGTGGGCAATCTAGCAGTTTTCAGTATTGCATTTTATAGGCAACAATTCTTAAACAACACTCCCGTCGCAGATCAGATAAATTTTAGCACCGGAATCTTGATGGCCGTCGCAGTGATATTCATTGTTGCTAACATAGTAATGGGACGCCTCCTGAACAAGATAAGCGCTATTACTCTTACCATTATTGGCGGTATTGGAAATGGAGTATTTACAGCGGTATTCTTTTTAGCACCAAATTTGTCAGCAGCAATAATCATGCATATGTTTCAAATTTGGTTTTTTGCCATGGCTGTGACACCTTGGAGCGTTCTGGCTCTTGACCAGGTTCCTGATTTTAGGGGAACTATGATGTCCCTAAGATCAATCGTCCTTAGCATAGGTTCAGCAATCGGCACCGCAGTGGGTGGCATAGTACTTACTTCTATAGGTTCATATCAAGTAGTTGGCATCTCCTTAGGAGTCATAATAATAGCAGGTTTTCCACTCCTCTACTTTTTTACAAAAGACACATCAAAAAACTATAGATGATAGGTGCATTACAATATTAGCAATCGCAAGTTTATTTCCTTGAGGAATATAGGCAGATATTGCTACCTTGTTTTGTGTTGTCTAAGAGCTAACTCACTTTTCGTTGTCTTCTCTTTTGATGTAAAATATAAAGCAGAAGTTGTCCTTTGAATGTTAGGTTAACAAGAGGATGAAACCGAGCAGAAATCTAAATCAAACTCTTCTATGATTCTTGCAAATTATATTATGACCATTTTCTTCGAGTTTTGGGATAATTTTGGGTTTTTCCTTTTTTGCTACGTGGTCATGCTTACGAGGTTTAAAAAACTTTATTATGAAATCTGCTTGCTCCATCTAATCAGCCTCAAATACAATGAATACAAGACAAAAAAAAAAGGGGAAAATGTTTCAGAATAAATTCGCTTCTGGACGGTTGACTTCCACCGGATCCGCTTGTATTTTTCTGCTAAATTTTTTCTTGCATGTAACTTGATATTAGAAAGAAAACTCTGCATATCACCCAAGAATCTTCAACAACTACAACCAAACCGCAACTAAACAAAGCCCCAACCCAAAAACCAAACAAAATACCAAACAAAAAAAACCACAACACCACAGCACTTCACAACAACCAAAACAAAAAAACCAGCTCCAAAAGCAGATGTAAGTTGACTCTTTTAGGAGCGTTTGTTTTCTTTTATTTTTATGTAGTCTTTTATCATTTGGTCATGTTCAAAAGCCAATGGAGTTGGAAGCGCATCTAGGCTAAACAATTCTATTTTTTGGATCTCGCTGTCTTGTTTTTTTAGCTCTCCACCGACGGGTTCAACTACAAAACATGTCGGGTAGTACTCGTAGTCGACTTCATCTTTGAAGCCTTTTTCGACGTATTCCCCAATTTTGCAAATTATAGCCACATCTAGGCCTGTTTCTTCTTTAACTTCTCTAACTATTGTTTCCTCAACTGTTTCGCCAAGATCCATTCTGCCGCCAGGCAATGCCCAGTAACCCACAAAGGGTCGTGTGTTTCTTTTTACCAGTAAAATTACGTCGTTCGGGAAGGGGATTATAGCTGTTGCAGTTTTGCCCGTATATCTTCTTGTTTTGTTCAAGTTGTTATTTTCTTTCTCCAATTGATTATTACAGTAACAGCAAAAATTATGATTCCAACGATAACTACAATTGGACCGGGGAAGGGCAAATTGAAGTTAAAGATGCTCCACAGAAGAACCCCCGTGAAGCCTGAGACAGCACCGAAGATTGCGCTAACTAGAGCATAACGTTTCATTTGGGTGCTCAGGTTTTTTGCTGCAATGGCGGGAACAACAACTAGAAAGCCTACTAGCAAGGTTCCGACAATTTGGATGCCGATGGCGACGACTACGGATACTAGGAATAGATAGAGTAGGTTTGTTCTTGCAACGTTGATGCCCTTTGAGATGGCTAAATCCTCAGAAATCATCGCTAAAACCAATTTGTCATAAATAACCTTCGTTAGTACCATGGCAACAACACAAACTGCTGCCGCAGCAAGAGTGGAAACCGCCGTTACTTGAGAAATATCTCCGAAAAGTGCTGCTTCCAGCGCATCTAAATTATCTCCATAGAGTAATATGCCGATTGCCAAGGCCAATGTAAACATGGCGCCAACTAGTGCTTCAAAGGAAATCTTTGTTACTCGCTGAATATGCCAAATTATCACTGCTGATACAAATAGGAAAGTGAACGCTCCAAGATACGGGTTAAAATTTAAAGTAATGCCTATAGCCAAACCTGGTAGGGCTACGTGTGAAAGAGCGTCGCCGACTAGCGCCATCTTTTCCAGAACCATAAGTGAACCCAGATATCCTGCCGCAACGCCGACAAATATTGATAGGAAAAGGCTGAAGAGGATTGTGTCGGGCAAAATTAGGCTTCTCCTCTTCTTGTCTCTACGCAAACAGTTTCGCCATAGATTTGTCGTTGGATTTCGGGTTTTCCAATTTCCGCTGAGGGCCCGCAGAATGTTATGCATTTGTTTAGTGCCAAAAGATCATCAGCGTATTCTTGGACAATGTGAATGTTGTGCGTTATTAGAAATATTGTTATTTTTTGAGCTTTTTTTATTTCGTTGAGCAGCAGGTAAATTGGCTCTTCGCTGTCCATATCCACTCCCGTTGTGGGTTCATCAAGTAGTAACACGTTTGGGTTGTCATTTAAAGCCCAAGCAATTAGAACACGCCTAAGCTGCCCTCCCGAAAGCGTCCCAAGCCTTTTGTTTAAGATGCTAAGATCCGTTAATCTTACCTTTTTTAAAGCGTTTTCAAGGTTGACTCTACTGTTGATGGACAGAAACTCCTTTACTGTCATTGGAATGTCTGAAACAGCAATATATTGAGGCACATAACCGATTTTGACTTTTTCAGTCCACTCGATTGAACCCGTATGTGGGACCAGATTGAGAAGTGTTCGAAAGAGGATTGTTTTGCCCGCTCCATTTGGACCTAGAATAGCTATGGTTGTTCCTTTTTTTACGTTGAAATTTAGATGCTCCAATACGGGTTGATTTTGCATTCTCACTGCAAGATCTGAAACTTTAAGTATATACTCTTTATCATCTGCCATAACTAACCACTTTTCTCATCTGCCTTCAAAGGGTAAGAGGCAAGAACAATAGTATTCTATATGTCTGGTACAATAAGTTTTTGAACCTATTCAAAGTTATACTAAATTTGCTTGCTCAAAGCTTTGTATTCTTTATCAGAGATCCAACCCGCTTTCTTCATAAAAGATAAACCTTCTTCAACGTTTGTTTGAAAGACACTGCTCTTTAAGAGGTTGTTTTTTTCTCCTAATCTAAAAAGATGATTTTCGAATTGCACGTTTTGCTGAATCAATTCTTGACGGTTTTGTAAAAATGCTGCGATTGCTTTGAATCGTGGATTTAGAAGATCTTTTATTCTTGATATCCCAAGTGCTCCTTTGAGTTTTGTTGAAAAATCCAGATGACCAACGGTTGATGGCGGAACAATTAAGTAACGTTTGGTTTCATTTTCCAAAAAACAAGCAAAATAAAAGGGTATATAAAATAAGCTTGGCAGATCGAACTTTTCTCTTATGCCTATATTTACAAATTTGTCCTGAATGGACTCCCAACATTTTAGGTTTCTGTTTATCCCGTTGATTACAGGTGTTCCAAGGGCAATCATCTTCAGAATTTGTTGCCTGAAAAAAATTGTTTTGTCATCACATTCTTTTTCAAGATCAATTATGGGCTGTTGGATCTGTTTAATTTCCGATTCCAAATCAAATTTTAGCTTGTGAATTTTTTGGCTTTTTTCCTTACACAGATTTTCAATATTGTTTCCTATTGTTTTGAGTTCTTTTTTTAGACCGTTTATCTCTGATTCAGTGCGCTTAATTTTTTCTCTCCATCGCTTCTCATAGATTAGATGTCTCATTTTTTCTTGTGCTTCTGCTTCCCACCCATAGTTTCTAATTTTTTTCTGATTCTTATTGATGGATCTTGTTGTCCTTGCATGTAATTTCTGTAGTCTTTGGATTTCTTTGTCAAAACTTCTTGTTACATTCTTGATATTTTGGTTATATTCCTTTTTTATTTTGACTATTTGAGGATTTACATACTCCTCTATTGCCTTTATCTTTGCATCTGCTTCTTCTTTTGCTGCCGCTGATTCGTATTCAATTGCCGTTTTGAATAAAATATTCGTTTTCTTAATTAATTTCAGACATTCAGGAAGATTATCTGCTTCCTCTTTAAGAGTTGTTTGCAGAGAATCGAATTCACTTAGAACATTTTCCATATCTTTTAAGTTGAGGTTGGGCTCAATCGAGAAAAAATTTTGAACTGTTTTATCAGATACCTCAAAAGCTTCCTTAAAGTAAACTTTGAAATCATTTTTAAAATCGGGATCAACTATCAAGCCTTTCAGAATGAATTGTGTACCTGGCAAAGGTTTTCGGAAATAATCAGCATAATTTGAAAGGAAAGTGAAGTAGTCTTCCAAGAGTTGACTGCTTGATTCAATTTTTTTCACGAAAAGCTTAGAAGACGGAATTTCATTGTAAACGACAACAAAATTGGAATAATTCAACCCATCAAAAATAAATGTTTGATCCTTTCTTGGAAAAAGCCACAACGGATAACCAACTTTTGATAAAAACAACAATCTTTCTTCTTGGTGTTTGACAATTAAACCGCTACCTTTGCCCCTTTCAAACTCCGCTAAAGCAAAGACCGCTGCAGCCTCTGTTTCCATAGCGTAATCCTCTTGGAAGGGTAGAGTATATTGTTTGGCAATAGCGGTTGACATTAACGATCATCATCCATAAGAGAGACTGTTTTTTTAAAAGTTGTCATATAGTTTGTGACGTAAAGAAGTCAGTTATTCTTTTCTGGAATAACGCTTTCTTTAACAGTTCACTTTGAAGTATCCACCGTTGCATAGGAATCTCGAACCTTCCACTGATAAATTGCAGGGATTCTGCAAGATTCTTAAAAAAGTGCGGTTTTTGTTGCATGGCGTTTCGGACGTTTTCGCGAACTTGCCAAACTCCAATGGGCATGATGTATCCTGGTCTTGCTTCTCTTAGAACTATAGCGGTCGCTTGACGTTGTTCTTTAGTGAGTTGCTCACACACTGCTAAACGTGCACTATAGTAGCACCCGCCAATCTGGGCGTATGTGGTTCTTCCGTTGTTTCCTTCCCAATCAGAAAAGATGGCAATGTTCGTTCCAGCTGGGTTCCAAACGGTTCCCGGGTACCATGCTTCCATGGATTCATAGCTCCATTTCCCTGGGATCATTAGAATTTCAAAGACGTTATCCATGTATATGGATTCATAAACTCTAAACTCATTGATTTCTGGGAAAGTTTTGACTTTTTCTCTTAAATTCTTGGATATAATATCGTCGACTGCTGTTATGCTCCAGCGTGTTGGAACAAGGCGCCTCTTTTTCTCAACTCCAAAGGCACCAACACTGAAAGCTTTCTGAATTTTGGACACCATGACGCCGCGCTTATAGAGTTCCACCACAGCGTTGGTTGCTTTCAAATCTGTATCATAATACGCCTTTTCGATTTTGTCATCGTATCTTGCATTACCAACATGAAGGTCTCGAATAGGTGCAGAAGGACCAAACGGTTGCACATCATCATCAAGGTAAATGGAGCCACGGGGCTTTTTTGTCAGGTTTAATTCAATATCTACGCTACTGTCAGCAAGGGCTAATTCGCGGGTTTGATCCAAAATCTTGCCCCCCTCATTAAATTTTTGAACATTAACACGGTGTTTGCCCCGTACAAGCAAACTGCGGAAACCCACAATTTCATCCATAGACTTTCCAAACCAACGCTCCGGCAAATCATAAATGCCTGTATCTTCATGAACAGGCGGTACAAGGGGACCAGCGTAAACGTTCGGATAACCTATTCTTCCAATAAAAACACTCGGCGGGGACATACCATCAATATCTTCAGTTGCCATAAGAGGTGCGCTTTTAAGAAAATAATTTACTTTTACCATTATAGGGCATCGGGTTTTTCCACAAAGAGCTCGAGCCCCCTTGCACAGAACGCAGAGGCTGTTGTTTCTGGTACGAAGCGCTATTTGTTGGTCTTCGAGGGCATTGTGGTTGACTTTTCTTATTATGTCAACTAGCCAGTTGTCGGGTTTCACTCCTGAACTTTGAGATTTCTGGGTTAATGTCATGTATGCATTGATTATTGTGTTGTTGCCTCATATGGTTTTTTCTACAAGAAAATGTTTAAACGCCCTCCTAATTTCAAATCTTGCTAATTAATAGCTGCTGGAAAAGATCACTTGTTATTGTCTTCTTATGGTTAACTTGGCATGTTCTATCGATATTGAATGGATGAATCATGCATTATTAACTATGTATAAGAAATCAATCAAACAACATATTGGCTCGCAATTTCTGGAAACTGCAATTGAATTTTCTGGGAATGAACTTGGGGTGCGTGTTCTAGTAGCCAAACAGTAAGCACTTTGCAGTCATTGGGAATACAGGAAAATTTTTTCTTATCCTTTTTCCAAAACTTGCAACTGGCGCAGGGAATCTCTCGATGTCTATACATCACAATCACAAATTGGTTAATGCCTAGATAGACTTATGGTTTGTGAAACCTAAATATTGAATAATAATTTTTACCCAAGATTCCATAAAATATTTTGCAAGAGAATAAGTGGCGCCCAGGCCGGGATTCGGACCCGGGTCCTGCGGGCGACAGCCGCATATACTAGACCGAACTATACTACCTGGGCAATTAAGCGCCGCAAAACATACACATTATTTTAGCTAATTAACCTTTCTCGAATTTGTCTTCGAATAGTTTGCTGGAAACCTTGAAATAGATTTATAGGTCTGTTTTTTCGGCAATTTTAATATGTTTGTCGCAGTATGGGTTAACGTTACTTAAGAGGTGAGTGAAGTCACAGCAAACACTGCTTGGAGAGCACTTGCAGAAAAGTATTGGCTCTCATTTGTGTTGTTGCTGTTGGTCTTAGTATCGGTTTTTTCAGGTGCAGTTGCAGTTTTAACTGCTTTGTTTTTTACTTTTTTGGTTCCAGGGTTGATTGGTTACCGTTTTTTTCCTTTGAAGAAATACGAAATTTGGGCGTTTGTTCCAGTCTTTAGCATTCTCGTATCTGTTTCAATGGTCTACTACGTTTCTTTGGCATTTGGGTATTCGCGTGCTACGATTCTTTTATGTTTTCTTGCTTTAACAGTCGCATATTTTTTGGTAGTTTATCGCAAAGGTGAATCATTGAAGCTTCCAGGGTTTCTAAGACAAATAATGTATTTTAAAAAATCTACTCTCTTGGTTTTTGCAGTAATTTTCTTTGTTTCTTTTGGTGTTTTGTATCAGAGTGTTTGGCGCAGTGATCAATATGGAATTGTACTAACAGGTTCAAATTGGCAAGATACGCCATTCCATTATGAAATAATTGAGAGTCTAAATCAAGGTAATTTTCCGCCTCAAACCCCAAACTACATCGGCACACCCTTAACTTACCACTATTTCGTTGATTTCCATACTGCAATTGTGGAAAAAATGTATGGTTATTTGCCTACTTTGATGCCTTTTCTCAACGCCGTTTTTATTTTGGTTTTTGCTTTGGCAATTTATGCGTTAGCGAGACCTTATGGTAGAAAAGTTGCAGTTGTTGCGACAGTCATTGCAGTGTTCGGGTGGGGCTTTAGCTATTTCGGCTTATTCTCAGCTCTACTTAACGGCACTTTTAATCCAACACAGAATTACATCTATCAATTCCAGCAACAATTCGGTTTACCTTCCATGTTTGACAACTTGCTCCAGCAACGTCCCTTGCTTATGGGTTTACCTGTGTTTGCTTTGGTTTTAGCGCTTCTGCGGGACATGGGTGATAAAAACAAGATAATTTTAGCTGGCGTCTTAACGGGTCTAGTTTTCCAGTTCCACAACGTTGCCTTCTTCTGTTGTTATCTCGCTTTCGCAGTTAGTGTTCTTTTTAGTCTGCGGAAATTCAAGTTTAGCTTCCTCTATTTTCTGATTCCAAGCGTTTTTGCGTTGCCATTTATTCTTTCGAGCGGTGGCTCGTTTAATTTCTCTGTTAGTTCTCTGTTTGTGGCCCAGTTTGTTCAAAATCCTTTTGTCTATTACTTCTTAAATCTTGGTGTGCCTTTCATCTTGGCTATTGTTTCATTTATAAAACCTGGTCACGAATACCTGAAGGTGACTTTTCTGCTTTTATTTTTTATTCCTAACCTTCTGTTATTGACACCTTGGGTTTGGGATATGTACAAGTTTTTCATGTTTGCTTGGGTTCCCATCGCTGTTTTGTTAGGAATTGTTTTGGCTAAGGTTAAATGGCGAATTGTTGTGGTGGCGTTGGTTTTAGTTTCAGTTTTGACATCCACAAGTGTCATAATTTATAATGTTGGTACAGAGTACCAAGGAGCTAACTGGGACGAGTACAATTTGGGGCTATGGATTAGAGATAACACCCCGCAGAATTCGGTGTTTTTAACGTATTATGGCATTCATGAACCGCCGACCATGATAGGTGGGCGCTTGCGTGTTTCGTCATATGTGTATTGGCCCTATGGGCATGGGGTCCCCTTGGATCAAGTCTTCCAGAGGGAAAATGAAATTGACTCTGCATTCAACGGAACAGAAACCCAGTTGGCAGCAATAGTTCGCCTGTACAATGTTAGTTACGTTTATGTTGGAAACGAAGAACTCGACAACTACCCTGCTTGTATAATCCATTTCGCTTCTATAAACTGGTTAACAACTGTTTATTCGGAGAGGACATTTAGGGTTTACCAAATAGATTGGGCTTTGATGGATAGTTAGATGTTGCTTCAAAAATCTTATATACTCAGACACTTGAAAAGTGAAACTATGACCTCTAAGGCAATTAATTTAGGTTTAATTCACAAAATCCTCATAATATTTGTTACGATAAATATTATAGGTGACATCGGCAACGTTGCTTTTTGGTGGGTAAGCCCTGATTCAAGGGCAGCGTCGCTGAACACAGGATACATTGGTGTTGTAGCAGGCATCGACAACGCGCTAGTCGCAGGGACAATAATCCTATTAGTTGTTGCAGCGGTTTACATTGTCGCTCTCTTCGGCTTGCTAAAGAAGATGACTTGGGCACCATTATTAGTTATAGCTATATCCATCGCTAACCGTGTTATCGCATTGCCGCTCTACTTTATCAGTCCCGCTTTCGCCTTTTGGGCAATCTGGACAGTAATTCTTGTCGTTGTTTCCTATCTTGATTGGCGCAAAATGTAGATAATGCCGCAAGGATAAACTTTTTTCTTTTTTAACTTTCGGTCTTTAGCGGGGTAATATGTTTTTTACCGCTTAGGTAGTTAATGTCAATCCTGCCCATGGTGGTTTTCTGCAGTTTTTCTGGCTTGATTTTGGAGAGCTTTAGTTCAGGGTTTGGGGCTACTTGAAGTATGAGAACTTGTATTGCGTGCCATTTTTCCTTAAGTTCAGAAATAAGACTAAATGTGCCACTGAAGTGAACGCATGTGTAAGCATAGTCGCATTCGTCAGTTACACCGAAATCCAGCACTGCCTGACCCCATACGCGGTTGTTGGACTGTGCATAAATCAGCTTTTTACCTTGGGGTGCACAATGAAAATATAGGCAGTTTCTTATTTCGTCATATCCATGGCTCAAAGCTACGAGGTAAGGCTCATTGTCTTTGCTGAGTGCGATAGTGACATATTTTGTGGTTTTTAGAACTTGACGCATTTCAGTGAGGTCAGTGATTTCGCGTTCTTTGCGACGGACATGAAACGACATACTTCTCACCTAATTGATTTGATGCTGTTTATTTTAGCGTTTGCCCCTGTGGTAAGTTTTTGCTATCTTGTTTTTGATGAAGCCAATTACGCTAGGAGTAAATATGGAAAGCGACGCCAAGGCAAAGTTTAACGGGAAAACCATTGGGTATTCAAATAGATTCCCACCGTATGACCCCATGATATTTTGGAGGTTACCCCAAAGCTGAAAGAGTGACCAGAGGCTTGTCCACAGCAATGCGCCTCCAAGTCGAGCTAAATATTTTTGCTTTCGAGTGAATCCTTCTTTGTGAAGGTTCGTGTATAGAATTTCTCCTGCAACTGCTCCTGCGCCTCCTGGAAAAAAGGCGTTAACCAGAATCTTCTCCACTAAATTACCTGGAATATAGTGATCAACCCATGGAACTGCAAGCAAACTTAAACCGGGGAGTAGAACGTTGCCTGTTACTACTCGAACCAAAACTGGTAGCGCGTATATGACTGCGCCGCCAATTTGCCAAACCCAAAATCGTTTCGACCTAAACAAGTTTGCAATTGCATTCAAGCGCATAGCAACTAAGAATTCTTGATTATATAAAAAACCTTTCAGCAATAAAGAGAAGAAGTCATCGCTAATAGTGTCTGTTAAGGGCGATAACCGTTAAGAGTCGCTAAGGCTAGTGCAGAGGCAGTTAAATCCGCCGTTGTTCCCGGGTTGCATTTGTTTCCTGAGGAGCGGAGTTTCTTGTCAAAGGCTTTAAGACTTTTTCTTCCCTTGATTGTCTCGAGTCCGCCGAGTTCTAGCACAATTTTTGCTTCTGATGATACTTCAAGGGCTTTTTCTTTGCCGACTTTTCGGGCTATGAATGTGTCTGGTCGTGTTGAAAGGATTTTAAGGAATGTATGTACGATTGTAACGTTTAATGGCTTATGATTCAGTTGTTGCTCTAAGTAGGGATAGGCCAAGTCAAAGGTTACAGGGTAATTGTTAACCCATTCGTGACAAATATCATCGTAGTCTTGAGCTAACTTGAATACTTCAAATAATCCAACATTTTCCTTAATCAACCGCTCTTTTGAGTTTGGGTTAGAAACATCCAAATCGGGTGCACCGCCTAAACCACTTGGATTTGCAATATCCACTGCTTCATACAGATGCACTGAATCCACAGCGCTTGTGGATTTAACTACTGTTTTTAGGTTTCTGCGCATAACTGAAAAATCAATAGCTGTATCTTTTTTTTGCGCCGTCATGCCAGCAGCGACCGCTAGAGGTACAAGCAGCATAATAGTTCCCAAAATCGTGTTGCCTCCTCGCTGCCAAACTGCAACATTCATTGCACAAACTTTAATCAACTCACCAACACCGACTTTGCCTGCCTCAAGCCTGCCTTCTAATACCTCCACACCGCGTTGAGCTGCTTTTTGAAATGTAGGTCCAACTGCAACCGCAGAAGCCAAAAAATGCTCCGCTCTGGTTCCTTGAAAACCTGTTTCAAAACCCACGTTTCCAGGTTTTTGAACGCTTACCTCAAGAACGGTTGCTAACTGTAGACAGCGCGATATGTTTTGGGTTTTTTCGCAGTTACTCATTGATAGCTCTAGCTATTCTGGTTCAAAAAAGCTTTATTAAAGTTTTTAGGCTTCAACCTTGAAGCGTTTATTATGATGCCTCGAGAAGGGGACTTAATCAAAACAAAAAGCGGTGTAGTCTTTGATGTTAAGGGACTTATTCATCCACCAAGTAAAATTATTGCGTTTCCACGCTTTATTCCATCGCCCGAGGGTACCCGAAAAGGCAAAAATGCGACTTATGGCAAAATTTACAGTCTCGGTGACCGGTTCAATTATCTGCAGCAGAACCATCCTGACCTCATAGTTTTTGACCCTGTTTTCGGTGAAACTCTCTGCGAAGTGCCCTTTAGCCATATTGCCACGCACTATCGGCCAACAGAAAAACTCGCTTCACTTCTCAAAGCTAAACATCTAACAGAACTCGAAAACAAGGCTTTACAGCTTGCGATAAGGCTAAAAGAAAAAGCCAAAATTCCATGGAGCGCTATTGGTATTTCAGGTTCGATCATGGTGGGTTTAACTAATGAAGCCTCAGACATTGACCCCCTTGTTTATGGCACAGAAAATAGCCAAAAAGCATACATTGCACTGCAGAAGCTCCGTTGTGAAGCGGATTCAGACTTCAAACCCTATACTCAAGATGAACTCCACGATCTCTTCGACTTTCGTTCGAAAGATACACAGATGAGCTTCGAAGACTTCGCAGTAGTCGAAAGTCGTAAAGCTTTCCAAGGAAAATTCATGAAAACCGATTACTACATTCGATTTGTGAAAGATTGGAGTGACCTCAATGAACAATATGGCGACATGTGTTTCAAAAACAGTGGTTATTCAAGAATAGTAGCCACCACAGCTGACAGTTCCAACGCACTTTTCACTCCCTGCACTTACAAACTAAAAGACGTGCAAGTGCTTGAAGGACCCAAACTTGCACCAATTGAGGAAGTGGTGTCTTTTCGCGGAAGATTCTGTAAACAAGCCTTCGACGGAGAAAAAATTGAGGCGCAGGGCAAAGTTGAGTTAGTGACAAACAAGAAAAATACTGCGAAACATTACCGTTTAATTCTAGGCAATAAGCCTGCCGATTATATGGTGCTATTGCGTTAATGAATTACTTTTAGGACTTGTTCGTAGTAGCGTGGGCAATAAGTAAGGGTGATTTGGCTGAAACTATCCTTTGGAGAATCAATCTCCTCTAAGTTGCCTTCCACGACTATGATTTCGTCTTTTTTGGCTTGTTGGCGGAACTCCTCCATATAAGAGAAGATACGCGTCACTCCCATTGCCTCTTTTGGACCGCTTAACACCTCTAAGGGTTCTATGCCATATACCGATGGAATAAACGGTGAATCCTCGTCGGTGGTTACGCGGGCTCGGATTCTTGACCAACCCCTCTGCATGATGTGTGCCTTGGGGTTATATTCCGATTTGATTTCGTTCCAAGCTTTCACAGGCTCAAACTCAGCCTTAATCACTCTGCCACTATCTTTACGGTCATCATACAAGCCGTAAATCATCTTGCGGCGTTGATGCCACACAAAATCTTTAACATCAAAGTTTTTGAATCGCCAATCTTTACCTTTCATGACTTCATAGGATTCAAACTCGTTTTTTAAACCAGAATTGTTGTCAGCATAAAGTTCACTCATGGTTTGGCAAATTTTTGCGTTTTCTTCTTTGCCATAAATAGTAAAATCAATGTCTGAATATTTTGGGTGATGAAAACCATGGAGCATGGATCCGAAAACGCCGAAACTTTTTGAAGACACACCTGAAATTTTAGTCGTTATACCCAGGACCTTTTCCATTGCTGATAACAAGGGATCAATTGGTCCTGTCTTTAGCAGTTCTTCTAAACGTGGTTGTGGTTGTCTGGCTTCAATGATTAAGTTTTGAGGAACGCCAACGATTCTTAACCCCAGCATTTCATGGTTAACAAGGTAATGAGGATATTTTTTTGTGACGAGTTTCATGCCTTCGTCATTATAGAATTTGTAGTAAAGTTCGCCTCTGCCTTCTCTGGGCGCCCGTGGATCTGTTGAATGGAAAATCTTTGAGGAAGCATATTCAGCATCACAGATGTAGCTGTCTTTGGGGTGGCTGTAACCGAAGACTCGGAAAATTATGCCTTCGGCTGTTTGAATAGCATCGCGGTCGCGCAGGTTTAGATTGGCCATATGTATTCTTCTTCTGAAGTGGCTGTTCCGACAACAACTTGGTAGAAGACGCTGCCGTCTTTGATGCTTTGGGCTTTTTCGAGGGTGCCTGCGACTTTTATTTGTTGTCCAGCTCTTGCAACGTTTCGGTAGCAACCGATGTTTGAAGTAACGATGGTTGGTGTTTGTTCGAGGGCAATTTCACTTTGGGCGTCTTGTGGTTGATAGTGGCTTATTCTGTAGATTGCAGGTCGATACATCGTTTGTGTGTCACTGCAAACTGTTGCGGTAAATCTCAGCTGGGAAAGAGGCGTGAAAGTATAATCGCCGTATTGAATTTTTATTTCATCAGGTTTCTTGGTTGCATTGTACATCCATATTTTGCCCTGATATTTTCCTACAAACTTTCGGGCTGCTTCGATGCGGTTGCCCGCGATGTATGTAAATTTCGCTTCATTAACAAGACGCTGTATGGCTTGTTCAACTTGGCGGAAGTTTTCTGTGCCATAAACGACAAAGTCTATGTCTGATTCAGGTGCATGCATCTCCAATGCAATTGAACCATGAATGCCCAAATCACTTTTTGGAACACCTGCTTCTTTGGAGACTATATCAATTAGTTCAAGTGCTAGTGATTGGAGGCTATCGGGGTTCTTTAGGTTCTGTAGCCAAACGAGGCGATCTTTGGGCACGAATACTTGCTCGATTTTTTCCAGAGGTGCCGTTATTAGTTCTTTGCTTCGGGTCTGGTCGTAAAATAGGTAGTCGGGGAAAGTTTTTCGGAATGCTTCGATGAATGTTTGATAGTTTTTAGCAGTGTACAGTTTTTCAGCGCGAAAAAGCTGGCTGGTCATTGGGTTTGTACCAAAACGCCATGTACGTGAGAGCATTTCCACTTTGAAAAGTGCTTTGTACTGAGCTGGAATATACTTGAGAAATGCGAAGACACGGTCGTCGGGGTGTTCATACCCAAAAGTGTTCATGATAAAACCGTCTTTAGTGACGAATGTGTCTCCATCCATCGGCGTCCAAATTTGTGGTTCTTCTTCCGTAATCGTGCACCGCAAAAATAAGGTTGGACGTTGATTAAAAAAGCTATTTGTCAGCAACTTGATTATAATTTTTAGTAAATTCCAAGTTTAAATTACTGAGCCAGAAACTTTGCTTTTAAAGCTCTAAGGTCCTTGTAGGGGTAGAAATTTAATATAGACGCTTGACAAAATATACATTTACGATGTTATTTTCTGTTGCTGGGGATCGGTAAAATATGGTTTCCACTGGCATTGAAGATTTAGACCATATTCTTGAAGACAGAGGTTATCCTGATAGGTCTGCAATTTTATTAATTAGTCCTCCAGGCGCCGGGAATGCACCCCTTGCCTATCTATTCCTGAAGTACGGCTTTAAGTGTGACGACACTGTAATGTGCCTCACCTCCAAGCCAATTACTGATTTACTAAATGACATGGCAGTTTTCGGCGTAAACAAGCAATCACCTGCACAATACATCCAATGCTACGCAGATACATCACCCTACAGCCTAAACAACTTGACAAATCTCTTTATCAATATTAAAAAACAAATAGACACACTCACAGCTGAGCATAAAAGAATATACATAGACTTTCTTTCAGCTCTCTACATGTTGCATCCCGCTAAAACAGTCTACACATTTATCTGCGGACTTATTCAATACCTAAAAGACCAGGGTGCAACTATCGTAGCCAGTCTCGACGAAGGAGTGGTCGCTCTTGAGGCTCAACGTTCGATGGAAATGGTGTTTGATGGAGCTATAGAAATAAAAATCTTTGAAGAACGCTTCAACATAATACCATTAATGAGGGTTAAGAAAATGATGAGCCAAACCCCTTCTTACAATTATTATCGACTTGCCGTCTCAAAAGGAGAAATACATTTCCATGATTTCAACACTTGAAATTGTTCTCCTTCTCATAGGGACCGCAACCGTGCTTGCATTAGCATACAGTTCATTTTGGGCTTTCTCAATCAGAAGAGCACTCTATGAAAAAACCTATCGCCAACGAGCATTATGGACAGGTGCCTTCGCAACCTATAGCGCCTTAGAAATTGCTCTTATCGTCTATTTTCCGCACATTATAGGTTCATTAGCTATCAACATTGCTTGGCTTATCCTTGGTAGTGCATTATTACTTATATTGACTGTCTGGGCTTCCAGTAACATAAAAGTAGTTGTCTCTCTTGACCCGTATCACAAAAACCGCATGAAATGGCTTCAAACAAAAAAAATAGTTTGGTTAATTTCAATTCTTATCGTTGCTATGAACATAGCTCCAGCACTCTACCTGCTGGGATACATTGATTATGCCCCTGTTTTTACCTTTATTAATACTTTGCAATTGACCTTCTTTGTAGCCCTCTTGGTATACCTGATTTCAGTAGCTCTGGCTTACCAATCTGTAATTCATGACAAACTTATGAAAGCATACCTCGAATCTTTCCTCTTCCTGCTCATAATACTAATGTTAAACATCGTGCTATCGCCCGTATCTTCAGCTCTGGGTCTTTTTATAGGGCCATTTGCATTAACCGACAGCCTATTAATTCTCTCAGCATTCTTCCTTTATCGAATGTCAAAATCACTAGTTCCGGTAATAACAAAAATAAACCTGTAACATACTTTTGCTTCGAAAGTTTAAACCCAAAATCAATCTCCTTTACTTCATTTGTTCCATCTTCCAACTCGATGCATAGCCAATTGAAGGCTACGCAATAGAGCTATTGATGCTTTATGAATGAACTAATAATCAAGAAAATATAGACGGAATTCATTATACACGCTTTTCGAAAATACTGATTTCTTACAATTAAGAAAATAATTTTATGTTCGTTGTTAATTTGAAAAGAAAATTATGGGGAAAACATTCCCAAACTTGAGTATCTATTTTTCGTTAAATATAGACATTGAAGGGTACACTTCAATCCCTGTTTGATCAATTGTATAGGGCACAAGACTTGGATTCACACTAACCCCTCGCATCTTTGAAACTTGGATGCCTCGAGAAGTTGTTCCACCCATGAAATACGTCTGCATCATTACAACGCCATGAACAAGAAATTCCTCGTCTGAGATTTTACGTTCAAGCCCTATCTGGCTCAATTCCGTTGTTATGAGAACTGTCACTCCCAAATCTGAAAGTGCCTCAATTAAGTCTACTCCCGCCGTTCTTCGTTCTGTCAAATCAGTGAACCGATAGAACAATGCAGCTAAAGAGTCAATAATTACCCTCTTAGCGTGTATTTGTTTAATTTTTGCTTGCAGTTCCTCTATAAGTTTATCGATTTCAAGGGATTTTCCTCTTAGACTACTGGACTCTACCTTCATCATTTTTTCTTTCAACATAGCTACTCTGGAAAGTCTTGTTGCATCTATGAAAGCAAATTTGCCTTCTTCCTCAGCTTTTTGAAAGTCCCAACCGAAATTCTTCATTTCTGAAAAAAAATGATTTTTATTTTCATCTAGACTGACCATTATTCCGTCTTCGTTAAATTCACTCAATCCTTTGTATAAGAACTGGGATGTTAGAACAGTTTTTCCAGTGCCTGGTCCTCCTATTACCAAGATTACTCTTCCTCTTGGGAAACCTCCACTCATTAATTCATCTAATCCGGGGACTCCAGTTGGAACCGTTTCTGTCATTTGATTCACCGTTCAAAAAGTCAATTATTGGATATTTATAAGTTGCGTCAAAAATTAAAGTGGAGAAACCACAGTTGCTGTTTCTTTTCCATCTATCTTTAACTAACTTTTAATGATTATGTTATCCCGAGAGAGATTTTTAAAACATCCACTTCTAGATTTCCAGCTCGGAATGTTTTGCCTGTTTTTGCGTTAGTTATTGCGACTACTGCTGGAGCAAATATATTTGTGTCGATTTTGTAGAAGTCAAAACCTGCTTCTTTGAAGATATCCATAAAACGTGGACTCTTTTGCGACAAGCGTTTTGCTTCTTTTAGAAACTCTGAAGCAGACGATGGAGCTTGCCTAACTATATTCTCAAGGGTTGCTTCATCATCGTAATTGCCTGTATAATTAGTTACGCCGCCATACAGGATTGCGTCATTTGTCCTCCCCATAGCTTCACCTGCATTAGGATGGACGGGAACTATTGGAGCATATCCCCACGCATGTTTTACTGTTAGTAGGTCAAGTCCAAGTCTTTCCAACTTATGCAAGCCTGTTTCCACGATTCGACCAGAAACCTGTGTAGCGCCTGAGAGACTAGTTGTAGAAAACATGACCACAAACAAGTTTTTTGTTGAGACATTACATTTTAAGGCTATTTGTTCAAGAACTGCTTCGGGTGGAGTTGCTTCGGTCTCCAAAACGATTACTGCAATATCTGATTGTTCTTGATGATTGAGTTTCGTGTAAAGGCCTTTTGGTTTAAGGGCAAGTGCTCTTGCTGGTCCAGAAGCAATTGCCGAATAATTCTCACCTTTTATTTGCCAACCCGCGAACTGTGACCCTAATAGCGACAGCGCAGGATGGTCTGTCTGGATAAATACTGAGGGCAAAACAATGTCTTCATATTGTACTGGCATTATAGTGGCTCTTCCATATCCTGCTAGACATATTTCTGTTATAACTTCGCCAGCTAGATATCCTCCTTGAGCATTTATGCCTGCGTCAATTATGGTAGCGCCTACAGAGCTTTTTTCCACCAAAACTCCATATCTATCAGCATCATCGACTAACTTGTTAAATAAACGCATAGCCGACTTATTTAGGTTGATTTTTGGTGAGGACATGCTGTTTATCGCTCTTTAAACTTAGGAACAATTAAAATTTGCTAAAATAGATTAAGGTTTTCCTTTCGATGCTGAGAAAGTCGATGTTTTTGTTTATAATATCACGTTTTGGAGAAAAGGAATTCTAGCCTTTTTGTCTTCAGTTGAACAAAAAATCCGAGGAGATGAGTTTCTTTGAAAGTTCTGGGTTCTTTTTTATTTTTTGATTTCTACGTTGCATTTTGCGTTCTGCGGCATCGTCAAATGTAGCACCTTTTGGACTCTTTGTGCAATCAACCATGCTATAGGAATGGTATACAAGGCTAAGGTCGCGTTGAAGAATGCTGCAAACGGTAAGTAAGCATTTGTTACTGCCTGGTCGAATCCAAAGCTTGCAAAGCCGATTGGTGCGGGTTGTGGAAGAGCAAAATAGAGCAAAACTGACATTAAAACTACGCGAGTTAAGATTCCTGTAGCGGTTGCGATTGTTGCCCATTTGATGCTGAAGAGAATGTTTGCATCCGGATTATTTTTGCAGGCGATTCTTTTGCCTATTGCTACGATTGCGTAAATACCAATTTGCATAGATAGAGTGGCTGCGAGGTTGTATGCTGGTCCGGTTGGAAGTATGCCTGGGAAGATCGCGAATAGAACGGCAGTGTTTACTAGTGAAACAGCTATTCCTGTTATTGGACTGATTATTAGGAACGCGATTACGATTGGGATTTCCCATACTTGATAAATAAGTCCGTTAGCGAGTGGAAAGTTGAGGGATATGTGTGTGAAGGTTGGGTTTAATGCGATTGCTATGGCTGCGAAGACTATTGTCAAGGTGAGTTTTTTGGTATTCATAATTGTCTATTCCTGTTTTGGTTACTGATGCAGTCGTTAGCTATTTAAGAGTAACTACCCAAAAATGGGTTGCTCACAGTGCTATATTCTGTGTAATTAACGACGTAGATTTAACAGAATTCAGTGCTAAAATTGATAAACAAGCCTGCCAATAAATAACCTAAGCGTGAAGCATATTTGACGGAACAAACCATTCAATTCTCTTCCTCAACTGAAACAAAACGATGGCTTGAAAACCAAACGGTCAGCACCCTCAAACCCGTGCATACTCAAGCCAAAAAACTCAGTGACGATACCAATCTTGCAATTCACAGCGTTGAGGAAGTCAGCAAACTCCTCTTCGACACTAGCTCCAAAGAAATAGAAAAAAGAAATATGAAACTCTATAACCGTGCAAGAGCTCTAAACAAACTCTCTCGCCTATTCCTCGACCGCCTCAAAAAACTTACCCCCCCAGAACAAATCTCATACGACTCGATGAGTCGGTATTCACAAGAAACCCAAAAAGTCTTCATCGTAACGGATATAGATCTTAAGAATTGGTTTCCGCGGATTTCTCCGTACTTCATTATGGACCGCCGAAAGTTTTTAGCAGTCTATGAACGCGCCAGACAAGCATACAATACCATGAACGATTATGTCAACAAAGAGTATGTCAAAACTAAAACACTTGAGGAAGCACTCCAACAATTAAACGAGCTACAAAATGTCGAAAAACAGTTAATTACACTTAAACGAGAAAAAGACTCCATAACAAATGAGTGTAAATCTCTACAACAAGAAATCGAGGCTTTGGAACAAAAAATCTTTGAGTTAAACAGCAAAGGTCCTATAGACAAATTAAACTTGGTTAACTCGGAAATCGACTCTTTAAGCAACGAGCTAAAACACACATTACGTTACCTGCAAAAACCCTTCATTAAAATGCAAGCATTAGCGACTCAGGGCGGCGGAGGTGGAATAACTCCGGATGAATTGACCCAGATTAGCAAATATTTGGAGTCGCCTTTTGATGCATTGGTTTCAGAGCAACAAGGGTATCCCTTGTTTAAGGAGATTTTGCAGAAATTAGAAGCAATGTTAGCTGAAGATAAGCTTAAGCTAAAATCAGATAAAGCAAGAAAAGCCGAACAGACGGTCAACGAAATATTGTATAAAAATGGTTTAGACAGTCTACAAATCAGATGCACTGAAATGGCAAACAACAAAAAGCATCTTTTGGCTTCATCAAAACTGGATGAGATAAAACAAAGCATAAGCCAACTTCAAGAACAAGTCGATCAACTCAAAACCAGAAAGGCAAGTGTCGAAACCCACGAAGCTGTAAAAGAAAACTCGTTCAAGGAAGCAGTGGATAAAATAAGTGGTCTGAAGCGGACAATTGAGCGCAACGTTTACTCGTCATTAGAGATAAAGATTCAAATCGCTTAGTTTTATGAACCTTCTTTTTTCTCAAATAAAATATTTCATATCTGAACGCGATAAATGTATTCAAATGATGTGACGCAGACTTTTAACCTCAGTTCAATCAGCATGCTTTTTATTTGCGTTGCATCTATCCACTAAACGAACTCGTACAGGAGGCACTTTGATGGCTGAACTTAGAATACAGGAACAACAACTACTAAACGCTCTAGAACAGGTTGGGGGGAGGGCAACTGTAGAAGAACTCATGGAAAAATGCGAGTTGCCGGACGCAGCTATCATGCGTAATGCCCTCACATTACAGGAAAAAGATTTCATAACCATTCGTGCGAATGTGCAGAACGTAATTAAACTAACTTCCGAAGGCGAAAAATATGCCCAAGAAGGTTTGCCTGAGCGCAATCTCGTTCTTGCTGCAGCTCAACTCGGTGGTACTGCAGACTTGCAGACTGCAGCGAAACAAGCTAACTTGTCTAATGCGTTTGTCCAAATCGCCCTTGGTTGGGCAATCCGAAAAAAATGGGTAATCTTTGCGTCAAAAGAAAATAAACTAATCATATCAGAAACGCTTCTTCATGAAACAATCATCCCAGAAGGTTGTGATGAGTCGCTTCTAAAACACCTAAATACAAGCCATCAAGAAACAATGGAAACCCTGAGTCCTGAACTTCAACAAGCAACTCAACAACTGAAAAAACGTAAACTCCTGACAGTTGAAGCCAAAACCACTCGAACCATCCAAATTACTCCTGAAGGCAAAAAAGCCCAAAAAGAATTGAAAACAACACCCCCTGAAGTCACCCAACTTACGCCTGAACATATTATTACGGGCAAATGGAAAGAAATCCAACTTCAAAAATACAACATTCAAGCGCCTGTTGCTAAAACATACGGGGGCAAGAAACACCCCTACCTGCAATTTCTCGATGAAGTTCGCGCTAAACTGGTTCAATTGGGATTTCAAGAAATGATCGGCACAGCAGTTGAAACTTGTTTTTTCAATTTCGATGCCCTTTATGTGCCGCAGGATCATCCAGCCCGTGAGTCCTCAGACATCTATTACATTAAGAACCCCAAAAATGGTGACTTAGATCAACATACTGTTGCTCTTAATCTTGTGAAGCAAACGCATGAGAATGGTGATAGTACTGGTTCAACAGGTTGGGGATATAAATATTCGCTGCAAGCTGCTCAGCGTTTAATTCTTAGAGGACATGGGACCTGTCTTTCTGCTAGAACGCTGGAAAGCGGGAATTTTGAAGTTCCGAGCAAGCACTTTAGCATAGCAAGAGTCTACCGTCCTGAAATCACTGATAAAACGCACTTGTCTGAATTCAACCAGGTTGAAGGCATAATTGTCGATGAGAAACTGACTTTGAAGGATCTTCTTGGTGTTTTGGGAAAGTTTGCTAAAGAAATCGCCGGAGCCGACAAAGTTCGATTTAAACCCGACTATTTTCCCTTTACCGAACCTAGTGTAGAGCTCTCCGCTTACAAAGAGGGTTACGGTTGGGTGGAATTTGGAGGTTCAGGCATTTTCCGTCCTGAAGTCACTCTGCCACTTGGTGTTAAGGTGCCTGTGATTGCCTGGGGTCTTGGTGTGGATCGACTTTTCATGATGCGTAATAGAATAGATGATATTCGAGAGATTTTTAGTCAGAATTTGCAGTGGCTTAGAAACAAGCAGGTGACTTAACATGCCCACGATAGATGTAAACTATTCCGAACTTGAACGCCAACTCGGCATCACACTTAACGATGATATTGATAGACTCGACGAGATTTTGGCTAACGTTAAAGCTGAAGTTAAAAGTTACAGCCAAAAAGATGATTCTGTTAGCGTGGAAATGAAAGATACTGCGCGTGCTGACCTCTGGAGCGTTGAAGGTCTAAGTCGAGCACTGCAAGGTTATCTAAACCGTAGCAGGGGCATAAAACCTTACTCGGTGGGTAAATCCGTTATTGAAGTTAAAGTGAGTGCTCAACTTTTTGGGATTCGCCCCTACATTTGTTGTTCAGCTGTTAAAGATATTCATCTCTCAGATTCAATCATTAAAGGAATTATGCATCTGCAAGATAAACTTGATCAAACCCATGGTCGAAGCCGACAGAAGACTTCTATCGGTATCTACAACTTGGATTTAATTAAGCCTCCAATCCTTTATTCGGCTGTGAAGCCCTCGGATGTAAAGTTTGTGCCATTGGGTTTTTCAGAGAAAATGTCTTTGGATGAGGTTTTGGAACGCCATCCTAAAGGCATCGAATATGGTCACATCGTCAAGAAAAACTCGCTCTACCCAATGCTGTTCGATAGCGAAAACAAAGTTCTCTCGTTTCCACCCATAATTAACTCCAACGATTTGGGCAAGATCACTGAGGAGTCAAGGAATTTACTGGTGGAAGTCACAGGAACCCAACATAAAACCGTTCTTGACACCCTTAACTTGGTGACTTTAGCTTTAATTGACCGAGGAGGCAAAGCATACAGTGCAACAATTCATTACCCCCAAAATTCGGAATACACGGAAAGAACAGTTGCAACCCCAAACTTTGACAACCGACACTTCCAGCTAAGCGTAGAAGAAACCAATCGCTTATTGGGTTTGCAGTTGTCTGCCCAAAAAATCGGTGCCCTTCTTGAAGTTGCAGGTTTAGGCGTGGAGCAGGCAGATGCTGAATCTGTATCGGTTTTGGTCCCCTGTTATCGCGTTGATGTTATGCATCAAGTTGACCTAATAGAAGATGTCGCCATCGCTTATGGCTACAATAACATAGAGCCGCTTTGGCGCGAACTTGCAACGATAGGCGCTGCAAACCCTCAGCAACATTACGTTGACAACGCGCGGGAATTAATGATTGGATTGGGCTTTCAAGAAGTCCTCAACACCACTCTGACGAACCAGGAAACCTTGTTTTCGAAAATGAATGTGTCCCCAAGCAACATAATTGAGGTTTCTGATCCCAAGGTTCTAACAATGGCTTGCGTTCGAAATTGGCTATTACCTAGTCTATTGGATTTTTTGAGTGTTAACGCATCCGTTGAGTTTCCGCAAAAAATCTTTGAACTCGGAAAAGTCACCTTACTTGACGAAACAAAGGAAACCAAAACTAGAGATGAAGATTATCTTGCCGCTGCAGTATCTCATCCAAATGCAAACTTTACCGAAATTAAATCTATTGTGGATTCATTTATGACCAATTTTGGCTTGAACTGGCAAATAGAAGAGACTGCGCATTCTTCGTTTATTGAAGGAAGGGTTGGCAAACTATTTGTGAGTGGGGTTGATGTTGGAGTTCTCGGCGAAATTCATCCAGCAGTGCTTGGAAATTGGAAGCTGGAAAACCCCGTGGTCGCTTTCGAAGTAAACTTTCAAAGCGTTCTCGATTGCAAGCTAAAGAAAATGCCTTTAGAACCATGAAAGGGTTCCGTTTTTTCTGGCGGTTTTTAGGCACCAAGAGTAAGCTATGTAGCCAGCGGGGAGAATTATAGCGCACATTAAACCCAGGATGGCTAAGTCGGGTAAAATTGCTTCTATTCCTTGTCCAATAAGCATGGGTCGAATGCATGTGAAGAAGTAGTATTGGGGCACAAAGAAACTGATTATTTGTAGGGGAAGTGGCATGACCGTGATTGGGAAGAGCACGTTTCCAAAAAGGTTGGTGGCTAATGTTATGATGGTTGTGATGGGATCGCCTTGTTTTGTTAAAATCAGGACCCCTGCACCTAGCATGCTAAAGCCGATAAATGTTCCAATGCCAAGACCTACAACTATTATGGTTCCGATGATGTTGACGCTGAGTATGACGCCGAAAGCGAAGACGCCAACTGATAAATAAATGACGATGACAAGGGTGCTCCAGATAAAACCCCAAAGTGAGCTGCCTATTATGAATGTTACCAACCCGGTGGGGGAAACCAGCACTTCTTCTAGGCTCCATGGGTTAATTGTTCGTTGAACTAAAGTTAGGCTTTGCGACAAGTATGTGTTAAAGGCCAGTCCAATTAGCAAGTAAGTGACAACAGGCATGCCCAGGTTTTGCACGCTTGGCATTGAAGCATTTGAACCCCAAAATGCATATGATAACGCTCCAAAGAGAGCGCTAATCACGCTGAGTAAAATGTTTGTTTTGTAGGTTGAGAAGGAAATGATGTCTCGTTTCATGAAGTAATAGATTTTGTCGAGTTCCTGCGTTAACTTCACGTGCCTGCACCAGTTCCAGTTAACTCGATAAATGCGTCTTCTAGTGCGGGTTCTTCCTGTTGGAAGTTTACAAGTTTGATTTTTTCTCTGAAGAAGAAATCCAACACATTTGATAAGGTATCCGTGTTTTCCAAGCGTACTCTTAGGTGAATCTGACCAAGAACTGAATCTTGTATTTCTGAGGCTAAACTAGACACGCCGTCTAAACTTTGCAGATTATTCACTTGGGTTGTGGACATATTTTTAACGACAAAGTTGGCGACTTCGCCTTTCTTTGCCATGCCTTTTAATGCATCAGGAGTGTCTAAAGCAACGATTTTGCCTCTATTCATGATTCCTACACGGTCACACATCTGAGATACTTCTTCAATGTAATGCGTTGTGTAAAGAACGGTTTTGCCGTGCTTCTTACCCAGGTCGTTTTTTATGAAATTTCTAATGGTGTGTGATGAAGTAACGTCTAAACCAGTTGTTGGTTCATCGAGAAGTAGAATAGGTGGGTCAGGTAGCAATGCTCTGGCTAAGGCAAGTTTTCTTTTCATCCCCCCCGAATATTTCTGGAAGACCACAAAAGCTTTCTCTTCCATTCCAACCAGCTGTAGAACTTCCATTATTCTTTCATGTCTTCCTTTTCTGGGGACATTATTTATGGCGGCGAAAAACTCTAGGTTGCTGTATCCGCTTAGTCTCCAGAAGAAGCCGCGTTCGCCTACGCTGAAAAGGGTACCGATTGACTCTTTCACGCGCATCTGTTGTTTTAAAACATCAAAACCATTTACTGTAGCTGTTCCTTGGTCAGGAGGTAGGAGTGTGCAGAGGACTTTGACAAGTGTTGTTTTTCCTGCGCCGTTGGGGCCAAGAAGCCCGAAGACCTCGCCTTTTTTTATTGTTAAGTTAAGGTTGTTGATGGCGTTCACTGATTGGGTTTTTCGATTAAATAGTTTGCCAGTTGCGGTTTTTGTCTTAAATTTTTTAATTAGATTGATTGTTTGAATAGCGGGTTCTTGTTGCAAACCTTAACCTCAACTGTTTTGGCTTTGTTAGAAGATATGTTTTGTTAAGTTTTAGACTTAGCGTGCAATTAAGTTTTTCTGCATATTATTTTGTTATGGGATAGCTCGATTTTTGATTTGTTAAGCAACAATAAGTTCTTTGTTGATCTGTTTTTTTATTATTTAATTCAAGATGAGAAAAAGGAAAAAGGTTGTGTAAAGGACTTTAGCGTCTGGAGGCTGTACGTGCGCAAGCGTCACTGCAATATTTTGATTTAGCGCTAAAAGTGGTGTATTTTTTCTTGCAAACTGGGCATTTCTTTTCCATGAACAACCCTATTTAATAGATAATTAGCTCCGAGTAATAAATTTACAGTTTCTTCAAAGAAAATCCGGCTCTGCTTAATCTATGTCAAGACCAGACACTCAAAAAAAACTGTTTGTCTGCTAGAACAACAACACCTAAAAATTTCTTGTTGTTGTTCTTCCATCCCTCTATGCGCAGAGAAAGTGTTTGAGCCTAAGATTGCAGTTTTTTTCTGGGAATAACATGGCCTCCCTTCTATTATGCAACCTCAATATAACTTGATCTGTCCAAACACTAAAACCCGTTTTTCTTCGTTTTGTTTAAATATTAGTGTTATGACTATGCATGTGCAAAAAGAAGGAATATCTTAGATATGGGTTCCAAGTCTCCAAGAGGCGAATTTGCCGCAAGGCAGTTAGCAAAGAAACGGAAAAACTTCCGTTGGCACGATAGGTACTTTAACCGACGCATGTTACGGCTCGACGAAAAAGTTGATCCAATGCAGGGCGCACCCCAAAGCCGAGGCATTGTTCTCGAGAAAGTAGGTGTTGAATCTAAACAGCCCAACAGCGCCATTCGAAAATGTGTCCGCACACAACTTATCAAAAACGGCAGAACCATCACAGCGTTCTTGCCTGGTGACGGCGCCCTTAACGTTATAGATGAACACGACGAGGTTGTAGTGGAGGGTATTGGCGGAACCAGAGGCGGCGCTATGGGAGACATTCCAGGAGTCCGCTGGAAGGTCGTTAAGGTAAACGGTACCTCTTTGAATGAACTAGTATATGGACGTAAACAAAAACCAGCAAGGTAAGAATGTTATGTCAGCTTCCCAACGTCAAGAAATCAAACTTTTCCAAAAATGGAGTTTTAACGATATTACAGTAAAAGACATCGGTCTGCAACGTTACTTAAATTTAACTCCGATGGTTGCCCCTCACAGCATGGGACGCCATGAGCACCAACGATTCCGCAAAGCTAAAGTTAACATTGTCGAACGATTAATTAACGGATTAATGCGAAGTGGACCAAACGCAGGCAAAAAAGCCAAAGCAACAAACTTTGTAAAAGAAACCTTTGAAATCATCAACATCAAAACAGGCAGAAACCCTATCGAAGTTCTTGTTCAAGCAGTTGAAAACGCATCACCCTGCGAAGACACAACACGAGTCAGCATGGGAGGAGTTGTCTATCACCTCTCAGTTGACGTTGCACCTCAACGCCGAATCGACCTTGCTTTACGTCACATTACTGACGGTGCACGAAATGCATCAAAAAATAATCCCCGCAGTATCCAAGAAACACTCGCAGATGAACTCATCCTTGCAGCCAACAAAGACATAAAGAGTGCAGGCGTCGCCAAACGCAACGAAATTGAACGGGTTGCCCAATCCAGCAGATAAACTGTTTATTTTTTTCTTTTAATTCTATTCTATAGCTATGAACTCGTTAGAGTATACTTCAGTTTACAGTATTTTGGCGTGAATCTCAATTATATCGCCGTCATCTAATACGAAGTTTAACCCAACTTTCTTTGGACTAAACGGTAACCGCTTTGCCCATACCATGGCGAACATGAAATTGGACAGCAATTCTTTGTGGATGTTTTTCGCCAGCTCATTGACGGTAGCACCTTTTCTGAGTGTAAAGGGGCGTTCACTGTGAGCTTTTGCGCCGGGTTCTTTGGTGTAGATGCGAATGATTCCCAGCGATTCAAAGATAGCTTTTCCTAACTCTTGCATGCCGAGTTTGCGTTCACATGACATTGGAACTATTGGTAATTTGTCTTTTACATGTTCTTTTAGACGTTGCAGATTAACCATTGTTCCGGGTAAGTCAAGTTTGTTTGCGACAATTACGGCAGGTTTATAGATTGTGTTTTCATAGATTGCATCTTCTACGTCGCTTAGGGTTACAGCTCCCTTAATGCGTACGATGGCATCGTTGATTTTGTAGGTTCTCAACAGTTCCTCAATATCTTTCATGCTGCAGTCGATGAGTCTGCCCACAATTACAACTCTTAGTCGTGCACCTGCCGGTCGTCTTTCAATTTGGACTCTTCCTCCACTGGGCTTACTCACTAAAACCCGCGTTTTTTCCAGTTCTTCCAAGATCAAGTCCAGCTGCGCAACGAGATCACGGGACGCGTCAAGCATTAGAATTAAGCCATCAGCGTTTCGTGCTAACCCTAGCGTTACATTGCCGCCTGCTTTTCCTTCTGCTGCTCCTTCCATAACGGCGGGTGCTTCAACAATCTGAAACTGTACATCCAAATAATTCATGATGCCAGGTACAGGTTCATGTGTGCTAAAAGGTGTAGGGGTAGGGCGCACTTTTGAGTTAGTTGTCGCGCACATAAGGCAGCTTTTGCCTACATTGGTCATGCCGATTAACGCAACCTGTGCTGAAGCGGCTTTTTCTATGAAAAGTTTGGGTCCACCGCTGCTTTTTCCTGTGCCCATGCGCTTCTTTTTATCTAAGTCGTCTCGGATCAGTGCGATTTTTCTGTTTATTTCTCCGCGAAGCTTCATGGTGCCCTTGTGGTGTGGAACGTATCTTAGGAACTCTTGCATGGCTTCCATTTTTTCTTTAGGAGTCTTGGCTTGCTCAATTAGCTCCCATTTATCCATCGCTTCGGGCGGCAAGTTAGTTGGCATTTAAACTTCAGAAAATACATAGTCTAAAGACAACCATAAGACTATTTCTAGAATAAACCCTCAAAATATCCTAACTTAACGTAGTTTGCTACTTTGGACTTTGTATCTGATTTATGTTTGTAATGTTATCGCTGCTTTTTTCTTCGTTTTTAGGTATTTGTGTCTGTTTATTGAGCGTTTGTCTTTTTGGGCGTGTTTGAGGTTGCAAAATCTTTTATGCAGTAAAGTCTGAATAATATTCTTAGGGAAAGATAGTGAATTCTATCGTTGTAGCCCCTCCCAAAACAAAAAAACGTTCGTCGATGATCCATTTCTCTATTTTGCCTTCTAAAAATAAAACGAGCCAGAATAGTGAGGTCGGGGTCTTCTTCTCAGAGTTAGGCATTCGTAGTGAGCAATTCAAAAGTTTGTTTGATAATCTTCCGCAAGGCGTAGCTTTGTATAAAATGGTTTATGATGACAGAAATTTACCTGTAGATTTTATTCTTTTGGACAGCAACAAGGCATATGAAAATCTTTGTTCTTTTTGTAGAGTCCGCTTAGGGAAAAAACCAATTGCATATAACCTTCAAATCGAAAAAGATTCTGCCTATTGGATTGATATTTATAGTAAAGTAGCCAATTTCGGCGTTCCAGAGACTTTTGAAGTTCATTGCCGTGAAACGGATGAATGGTATCAAATTTTTGTTTTCAGCCCAAAGAAGACCTTTTTAATTTCAGTATTTACGAACATAACGAATCGGAAAAAGAAAGCTTCACAAAGGTTGAGGAACCAGAGAAGAGCGAAAAGAGCACTTTTGTTGGCCGAAAAAAGGTACCGCAGGTTCTTCGAGACAAGTCATGATGGAATAATGGCCAGAGATATGGATGGAAAAATGATTGATTGCAACAAAGCCTACGCTAAAATGCTCGGTTATACAAAAAAAGAATTAAGACAACTCTCTGTTCAGCAACTGCTTCCTGAATTGTGGCATGAACAACGAGAAAAAATTGTTAAAAAAGTCTTGAGGGGTGGGCGTTCGATTGTTTTTGAACGAGAATATAAGCGGAAAGACGGTTCGGTTTTTCCAGCGTCTGTAAGAACTTGGCGGTTGATAGATCCTAAAGGGCCAGTTATAGGAATCTGGTCTATTGTTAGGGACATAACTGAACAGAAAGATCAACAGAAAAGCCTTGTACAGCAAGCAGGGGTTCTGGAAAAGTTGGTTGCTGAGCGGACAAAGCAGCTTAAAGATGCTGAACGGTTAGCTGCTATAGGTCAAACTGCTGGTATGGTTGGACATGATCTTCGTAACCCTTTGCAGACTGTCCTTGGCGAATTGTATCTTGCAAAGAGCGATGTTGAATCACTCGCTGATGACTCTGTTAAATGTAGTTTGTTTGAGAGTATTCGCGGGATTGAGGAGCAAATTGTTTACATGGATAAGATTGTGTCTGATTTGCAGGCGTTTGTGCAACCCGTAAAGATTGACAAGAAACCCTTTAGTTTAAGCCAACTCGTAAGCTCGGTTTTAGAAACGGTTATGATTCCCCAAGAAATTTTGGTGCAAATTCGTATTCCTGAAAATATTCCTCATGTGAAAGCTGATCCTCAACTGTTAAAAAGAGTATTAATTAATTTAGTCACTAATGCGGTTCAAGCTATGCCTGAAGGCGGCACATTAAACATATCCTCAAATTCTGGTTTAGACGATAAATTATTTTTGTTTATTGAAGATTCTGGTGTTGGGATATCTGACGAAATAAAGAACCAGATTTTTACGCCTCTTTTTACAACTAAACCTCGCGGTCAAGGCTTTGGTTTAGCTGTCTGCAAACGTGTAATAGAAGCACATGCCGGTACCATAGGATTTGAAAGCCAAGTGGGGCAGGGAACAAAGTTTACTATTCAGCTTCCTTTAGGCTAAAGATTATTCTACTTTATTTTTTTGTAGTTTTTGTTTTAGAGTATAAATGAATACGATAAACCAGAAAACGACTGTAACCCAGGTGAATGCAAAGCCAATAACATTTCCAAGAAGATAATATGCTATTTCAAAACCGACGATGGAGACAAAAGTTAGAAATGACCCGACGATGCTATATCCACGGAGTACATTTCTATTTTTAATAACTGCCCTTAACATCAACAATAATGCAGCAAAGTTAACTACACTGGCAACATCTAAAAATAAATTAGCTAACGCATAAGTGTCCATCGGTTCGTATTTCCCAATGCCAGATCTGTTTACCCTAACTTAAGATTATCGCAAGAGGTAGCTTAGTTTTTTATTCAAATTTTTAATTTTAAGTTTTCAGCGAAGCTGTTTTTGAGTTGTGGCGGATTTTATCTATATTTTGTTCTAATTTTAGATAGATTTTGGTAAAACGATAAATAGGCTGTTTAGCAAAAAATACAGGTAAAGGTGGATCAATGAAGGCATCAAAAACAATCATAATTGCACCGTTGTTAGTTGTTTTTCTTTTTTGTGGTTTTGCTTCCGCAGTAACGCTTACTTCCGATCAAGCATATGTTAGAGCATTTATCTCAAACCCTCAATCACAAGCTGGAGAAACCATTACAGCTGCAATCTATTTTGAAAACAACTACACAGAATCTCTTGTTCTGGATTATATCGGCTTTCATTTCAGTTGGATGCCTGAAAATACCCTTTATGGGTTCAACTTTTCAAGTTCACCTGTTTCTGTAGCCGTGGGCTCCAGCTACTCAAGTTCCATAAACATAACAATTCCTCAATCTGCCAACGGAGTAATAAGCTATTATGCTGGAGTTGATGGAAATCTAGGAAGCTCATCCACTGATACATTCTCTATCAATTCAGAGTCTGCTGAATTTTTGGTCTCTGGTACCGGTCCAACAGCTACTCCAACAAGTACCCCTTCAATAGGTCAACCATCATCGAACATTCTCTTATACGGATTGATCATCGTAGTCGTCGTTGTCGTCGCCTCACTAATTTTAATAATGATGTTACGAAAGAAAAGAAAACACGCTGAGAAGCCTGCTGAATCAGCGGCCCAGCCTAGTTCTGAGCAGAAACCTTCCGAGCAAGATTTCTCAGTATAACTTTTTCTTTAGACAACATTTGAAAAGGCTTATAGCTCAACTCAACAACATAAGACTGCAACAGTGCCAACTTTGAAGACGAACAGAAACACAGCCCTAACTGGACTTGGAATAATCATTCTGATAGCAGTATTATTCTTCTATTTTTCCCCAAACTCACAAGCTCAAACCAAACAAAGCTTCACACCATCAGACAGGTTTGACATCCAATCACTTAACGGCTCCATAAGATTTGCATCAAATGGAACATTTTCGTCGGCAACTTTAGAGAATGACGCTTGGGTCTTTAGTGATTTAAGATTCAACATATCTCGACCCCAAGGTAATCTAATAGTCTCGGCTGAAAATTCTAACATGACAATTTTTTCTTATCAGACAATTAGCTTCATCGGTAGAAGCGAGTTTTTGAGAGTCGAAGTAGAGGGTTTGGGCAGGCAAACTGTAAATCTTGGTTTGAATTATTCGAAGCCGACGAGCGGTAGCGAATGGAGCGTTGTTACTCCCGGAAGTGTTTTTCTTGCTGAAGGTGAAGGTTGGAAGCTCTTACCTGATAATACAGTAGTTATTACTAATCTAACGGGCAACTTTTCCATAGTGCATTACAATTTAGGCTTAAATAGCGATGAAAACCTGCCTTTTTATCAAAAACACTCTATAATCATCATAACAGCATTTGTGTTAGCTTCTACTGTAACAGTCTGCGCGATAATTAATTTTAGAGGGAGGAAATGAAAAGATGTTCGGTGACTACTACCCCTCAATAGTATTGCTGATTTACGCTATAGTAGTTGCGGGGGGCATCATCCTTATCCTCAAACTATCCAGAGACAAAACAAGAAAAATCAGCTCTCTTCGTCTCTTTGTCCAGATCGTTGCTTTGATTGCAATATTTATGGGTCTTCTAATCGGTCCTTTCAATCAACCTAATTCACTATTCTATCCTCTGGGTACTTCTCCGCGAGACCGTTTAATTGGTGCTGATATTTTAGGTAATCAATTTCCAGACGGAATCTCACTTCCAATTTTAGCCTGTTATTACCCCAATGGACGAACAGTTACCTGCGCGCTCTGGCAATTGCAAGCATATATTTTTCCTTTCTGGGACTATCCTCGAGGTTATGAGGTGATCTATTCAACTTCAGGCTTGGAGAAAATAGCTATAGTAATCGGTATGCTGGTTGTCGCATCGCTGTTGTTAGGTAGATTTTTCTGCGGTTGGCTCTGTCCCTTTGGTCTATACCAAGACATTCTAACGCGAATCCGAAAATTAGTTCGACGGCGACATCTGAATTTCTCTGATAAAACAAGCATAAAGCTTGGTCAATCACGCTACATCATAATCGCAGCTTTCTTGATTTTAAGCTTTATTTTTGCATCCTACACTATTTTCGGAACAGAAATCATTCCTGGAACAAAACTTGGTGGACCGCAGGGAACTGAAGCAGGTATAGTCAGCAACATTAACGAACCATTCTGCTTGATATGTCCGATGAGGCCATTATGCATCTTGGCAGAAACTGGCATTGGACAAATGAATTACTCCTACATCTCTCAGATTGTGTATGGTCCATTTTGGATTTCAGGTTTCTACTTGACATCGATTAACTTGGCTGTTTTAGTAGCAGTTACAATTTTAGCGTTTGCTTATAGACGGTTCTGGTGCAGAATCTGTCCCCTAGGCGCTTTAACTGCCCTTTTCAGTTCCTTCACTCCCTTCAAACAGATAGCTTTGACAAAACTTCAGAAAGATGTGCATAAATGTACCAAATGTGGCGTCTGCAAACGTGTCTGTCCAACCCAAGCCACAGCAATGTATGAACAGAAAGGCGGAGACGTAACTGAATCAAGATGTATGCTCTGTGCAAGATGTGTTGAAATCTGTCCCTACGAAGGTGCATTAAAACTAGATTTCGCTGGAAAAACTATGCTGAAGTCAAGGAATTGGCTGCAAGAAAACAAATCTATCGATAAGAATGATTGATGATTGTTTTTTCTGTTTTTGGGCGCATTGGAATTACGCTCTTTTTGCATTATTTCTGCTATAACAACAATTTTTGCTTTTTTTATATTTGTGGAGGTTTATTTTGGTCTTATTTTTTTGTATTGGGTTTGTTTTATATGCAGGGTTCGTTATAAAAAGGCTTAAAACGTTTGGGAAAGGATAGAAAAGTCAAAGCTTCAAGATAGAAACGCTTTCTAAAATGTGCTATAGACGCTTCTAACTTTTACCATTCTTTTTTTTGCTAAGGGGGTCTCCGCATTTTTTGCAAAATGAAGCTTGTAACTTGTTCTCGGTGCCGCAGCAACGGCAAGTTGACATTTTTGTATTTTCATTTGGGGGTGTTTGCTTTTGGATTTTTGTGCCGCAGTTTTGGCAAAAATTTGCGTCAAAATCATTTACATAGCTGCAACATTGGCAGACGGGACCTTTTGTGGTTGATTTTTCTTGGTGAATGGTTCTTGTTTGTAATGTGTTGCCATAAATCAAGAGTTTGTCTTTCAGCATTTCGATTTTGGGCAGTAGACCACTTAGTTGAGTAAATTGCTCAGGGTTTGGCGCAAACTTGGATATACATTCTTTGCTTAGAATGATAAACTTGGGTTTGCGTGCTGGAATCAGCTTAACTTTTTCTATCTCATCGTAAGTGTAAAAGCAGCTTTTCTTGCTAATTTTTAAGACTTCATCGAGTGATAAAGCATTGATTTCTTCTTCTATCTCTTGCCTTTTAGTTTTGTAATCTTCATCATTTGATGCTGGCGGCGGACCACCCAACACTTGAGACATCAAATAGGGACGGCCAACTTCTTCCAAATTGGAACGGTTTGCTCTTCCCATACAGACTAAGGCGATGCGTTTGTCAGTAAAATAAACATCGTATCTAGTGGAAACGTCAATCGGTAAAACGACATCTTTGATGATTGCAAGTTTCTGTTCTGAACTTGACATGATTCAAAGCTCCAACCGAGAATTGTTATTTGCGGTATTAGCTCTTAAGGTTATTCTAAGCCTGTTTAATCAGGTTAATTTGGATATTCAAATATCTGCTCGCTTTTGTAGCTAAAATAAAAGCAATAGGAACTGTGTATAGAACAGTTGTTACATTATATAAAACAAAAACAGGAACCAATCCAATTATAACAATTTCAGGAAGAGAAACTCCGAAAAACAACGGTAAGAGAACATGATATAATACACTAAAATCCACCAAAGGCATAATGCTACCCCTAAACGCAACGCCAATACCCGTCAAAAATACAATTAGCTTTCTTTGACTAAACTTTCCTTCACCGGTTCTCTTAGCAATCAATCGGGTAGCAAAATACAAGCCCAATAACGTTATCAACAATGAAATAAAATCCATTGAATACGCCACAATTCCGTTTAGACCCAATGGAAATAACGTAATAGCACCTAACCAGTTGATTGCCCCCACAAGTACCCCCGTTCTAACGCCGAAAAGAAAAAAGACAGCTATTATGGGTATTTGGCTAAATTGATAGAATACCTGTGACCAGTAAATTGTGGGGATTCTAACTGCATTCAATACTATTGCAACAGCAGCAAAAGCAACTACTAAAGCAATAGTTTTGGATTCCATGGTTACTCAATATAGCCGATTTTGATTTAAAACTGTTCTTCAGCGTTTTTAGCTATCTTGACTTTTCAGGAGGGTAGATAGTTATTATCGAATCTCTAATAAGGTATCCATCAGTGCCTGGTCCTGAGTATTTTGAGGCGGGATGGAAGAAGGTTACAAATGCATCCAAGTAGTTTTCTTCGCGAACAATTCTATAACCCGGTGGAGGCACCACAGTATAGGCTGTGGTTTTAACATCACCATACCCTTCTATCAATATGCATGCTGGAGGAAGAGTGAGTTTAGGCGGATGGAGTGGTATTGGTACTGTCCAACCCGCAAAGAGAGTGTTTCCGTGTACTTTTATCTCAATTTCATCTTTTTTTATCAAGTGGGTATTTTGACCAGCCGGGTTGCCTCTGTTCATCTTTTTCCAAAATTCATGAGCTCTTGGATTATCTCCTACAATGGCAACTGGTACGTAGGCAAACCCCTTAGTGGTTTGAAGCTTTGACAAGAATATTATAGCATCTTCTTCTCCGAGGCTTGATGATTTTTCAATTTTGTCAACTATAATCATTATTTCTGGCAATTTCAGGAATTTAGGAGGATGAATAACAGCTAAACCAATGCTACCAAATCTTCTGTCTATAGCTTTCGCAGATATAGCATTGCTAACCCTTTTTGCTGCTACCATCTTTTGAAGTACGTCTTTTTCAGTCAGAGTTCCAGGGGGGATCTGTTCGATAATAAAGGGACTCCCCATAAGATTAGGGGGACCGTATGGAAATGGGGAAAGCGTAGGGTCAACCTTTTGAAGTATTGTTTTAAGAGTGGAAACTGACGGCATTTGGGCGTGTTCCCACATATCATTTAGCATCTTTTTTAATCTAATCACGTAATCATTATCATTAGCATAGATAGTATTCTCAAAGGACATTTCCAATCCATGATCTGGCGTTTTGAATTGGAAGAGGTGATTTTCATCGATGAGTGTCATCCCCAAATAACCAACAGGTATGTGTCTAACTCTATATTTTTTAAGAAGTTCTTGGGCAACGTCTCTGTTATCACTAGTTATTGAAAACATTAAACGGACAGCCACATCTTTTTGAACTGAATTGTTTAACAATTGCTTTGTTTTGTCTATTGCTAAAGGGCTATCAGACGCAATTATCATAATGATCTCTTTTTTTGCAGACTGCAATGCGTCACGATATTTTGCATAAGCGGTATGGGAATTATTTATGATCTGTATTTTTTGGGTTAAAAAATTACCTGTTTGGGATTCGCTGATCTTAGTTAGTGCTCCTGTAGAACTAGACCATAATTCTTCGAAAACAAGCGAAAAAGCGTCAATAAGAGACTTACAATTTGTCCACAGAAAAAGATCTTTGTTCCGTTCTTTAAGATTAGTTGATTTGCCAGCGATCTGAAATAAAGCTTCTTCATTGTCCCTTATAGTCATCTGAGGAAAATGCTCTACTTCAAGTTCAGGAACTCTTACATCAATATTGGGTATCTTTGCTGCAATTTGTCTGAAGATTTCTTTCATAGCAGCTAGATTTTGGTTCTGACTCTCGATAAGAAAGCGGAAAGAAATTTCTGGGCGCAGATTCTTAAAACGCTGATCGAAAACTCCAAAATAGTCTGCTTGCGCTAAGTTTTGTGATGTCATTATGATAGAGAAACTATCCTTTGTTTTGTTAAATAGTTGAGATTGTTTGTGCGCTATCTTTTGTTTTCCCTCGATTAACGCAAACTTTTCAACAGAAATGTCTGGCTTAGGATTATCGATCTTTTTCCAGTACGTTAACAGAGTATTTTTTTCCTCTTTTATTCTGGCAACTTCGCTAAGCTTAGACTGAATGTTTAGATCGATAACGTTTTCAAAAGGAACGGCAGAAAAACGCGCTGGAAACTCGACAGTTGATTCGACAATACATTTAGCTTGTAGACTTCGCAGAATTCGATAAACAAGTGCTTTTGTAGTCTTAGTTTGCTTAGCAATTTCTCCTCCCTTTAAAATGCCTTGTTTTGCTAAAAAAATGTAAATGTCCATTTCCTTTTCTGTTAGTCCGAACTCTTTCAGAATTTTTCTAACAGCTTCTTCACTCATTGGCATTCTCTCCTAACTGGTGACTAACTTTGGTTACTAGTTCATTGTTATGTGCTTGAACGGATTTATTATTTTTTCAGCACCGTAAAGCGGTCAATATATTTGAGGTTTCCAATAAAGGAAAAAGCTAGGGGAGGTGAAATGAATTAAACGAAAAGTAGCATCTATTGTGGTTTTACTATGCATTGTTTTGGCAGCATCATTGATTTTAGGAGCAACTGCAAATTGGGGAAAAGAACATAAAACCTATGTTGACTATAAATTCCAAGCGGTCTTGGACAATCCAGTAGTTACAACAACTGTTAATCCTCCAATTCTCACCGTAGATGGGTACCGACCAGCCTCTGGTATTCAAGATTGCAACGTGACAATCAACAATAAAACCTACTTCTATCCCGACGACTTCAGCTACCAAGAAACCTTCCATGTTGAAGCCAACCAAATTACTGGAAAAAGTATCATGTTAGTGACAACGACTCTTACTTTCAACTTACCTGGACACCCAACTATAACGGAATACTTGACGCTACAGTCCACAAGAACTGGACCAAACACCAGTACAGATGATAGCCAATTCTATTTGACAGGAACAAGAACGTTTAGAAATGTAGAAGGCGGAGGATTCGCAGAGAGCTACGGAATTTCAGGAACAGATTACGCACTTCACATAGGTCTAATCAAAGGGTGGCCATTCTAACACAACTCAAATCGCCCCTATCTTTTTTTGTTACCTGCTATGCCAGGTTTTCTATTTTGTACATAGCTTTACGAAGAGAAAATTAGGACAGCCGATTTAAATTCCAAATTAACAATTTTAGCCTATGAATTAGGATTTAATCCATCAAAAATCTGCGAAAGCGCCTTAAAACTTGCCATAAGGCGACTACAAGGGTTAAACCAAAATGATCGAATGGTGGACGAGGCGGGATTTGAACCCGCGACCTCCACGATGCCAACGTGGCGATCATACCAGACTGATCTACTCGCCCAAACTGTCCGGATTCTATTCTAAAATCCGCCTCATTTAATAAGCGTTTCTTAAGCCTGATATGGAGAGTTGCCGAAAAAGCCTCCGCTACCTCTTGGGGCTTTTTCTTTCTTAAATCAAGTTTGCAGAAAGCTTCAGTGCCTAAAAGCATTTTGGGATAGTAAAATTTAAAGAGTCACAGGACAGCCAGTTATAATTATAATTTTTCCCTCTTGTGCTCTACTAAGATATGTAGCTTAGAGGAACCGCAGAAAGTTAAGACAACTTTGAAGCCCTTAAAGCCTACACAAAGAGCTAAAGAATGTCATTGAGTTTTGTTATAGCCCTATGGCTCTTTTTATAGAGGAGATAAACCAGAGAAACCCATACGCCAAACGGGACACCCAATCTTCCGGCGGCGGAAAATACAGCAGATACGGCTCCTTGAAGGGGTCGGACAGGTCATGACCAAACCTATTTGTTGCATACAGGTAATACCATTTCTCAAGCAATGCCCGGTCAAGCCTTTCCAGTTTTGGATTTAGCCTAATTTTTTCATCTTCCAAAAGCTGCCGTTTCAACCCTGCAAAAACGTGGTAACAATTTAAAATAACCACAGGCGGACGCCCATCTTCTAGCAACAACTGCTCTATGGGTATCTGTCGAATCTGAGTAGCATTGTTTTGCCCCATCTTGCCCCCCCAAGGATAGGTCTTCTCAGAAGCTGTAGTATAAACTACTGTTCTAAAAGACGCTGAAGAAATTTCCATGTAGACTTCGACGCCGTGTCCTCCGTTCTCAATAGGTCCAGTTGATGACACTACGATTCTATCTAGTTTGCCGCTCTCCAAGTTGAAGTGGACTTGAATCTGCTCGTAATCATGGTCATGGTCTTTGTTGAGTTCCTGCCAACTGCAATCTTGACGCCTCCAGTACACTTCATAAATTACTGCGAGCTGCTTTGACGGTTTAAAAATCAACCTGTAAGCAATCATGTCCGGCGGGTAGGGGAAGCTACCGTAGCTACGGGGATCATACAGTACAGGCATATAGTCTAGAGCTAATTGATCACTGTACCCCACATATAAGCCAGTTGGGACAAACGGGTCTTTGGGGTCGTATTCAACATTGTACTGTTTGTCTTCAAGAGTCAACAAGGCGTTTTCTACCATCACTTCCCCCCCAGACAAGTACTTTAACCCAAAAATGGGCCGATGCCACTAATGGGGGCTTATTTGGAGCCTACGCTTCACAGGGATCGTTTTTGCGGATTTAGTTGTTGCTTGCCGAGTCAGCTGGGGCTCGTTAGGTTTAGCGCGATCTTCTGGCTTGATAAGCTCAATTCTTATGCGGGACGGCACCTTTAAGCAGAAAATTAAAGCTTGAGCGGGGTTGATGCAAATTTTGGCTGGCGTTATGGCGCATTCACTGCATTCCACCGATTGAGGCGGCGCGTTTCGAGGTGTTTTTCCAATTTCAGGATAGACTATTTTAAGTTCCGCTTGTGTTTTATTGAGTGTGTTTCGGATTAGGTAGCTACCTGGTCGGAGAAGTGTGGCTATGTAGAGGTCTTCAGCTTTCAGTTCGAGGCTGTCGAAAACTTTTGCTGCGTTGTCCTTGTTTGTCTTGTGGATTTCTAAGCTGTAGCCTCCGGCACCTGAAGACACATAGAACAATGCGGTTCCGCCAGTTTTTAGCGTATAGCAGTTGCATTTTTCGCTCTCGAAATGTTTTTGCGGAGGCAGTTCAAGCGGCTGTAAGTCGATTTTGAGACTGGGCTGCATATTCGCTGCTTCAGCTACAACAATTTTGAATCTACCCACATCGTTGCCTGCTCTTTTGAGGATTGCAAAGTATTCTCCAGCTTCGCTGAATCGATGCGCCACAGAAGTTAAAACGGTCAATAAGCCGCTGTCCACGTTAATTTGAGATAGAATATGTCGATTAATCATTTCATTCACCTCTAATTACCTAAATCTCCTTCAATTATCATTTCATCGCCGGTGATTCGCACACCTATGAATTCTATTGGAAGCTTCACGGGGATTAAGCTGCCATCAGCGGGCAAAATCGGAAGCGGGTCCTCTATTTCGAGGGGCGGCACTATACTTGTGAGGAAGCCATTGAGTGCGGCGAGCAAACCGTTAAACAGACCCAAATCTGTTAGGGCGTCAAGAAGCCATTCGCCTACATCGTCGGGGATGTCTAGCGCTGTACGGATGAAATCTTCGATAGGTCCGAAGAGGAATTTAAAGACATCTCTTGCCCAATCCGGCAAAGGAGCCAATAGCAAGTCGATGGCTGCGTTAACCGCGTTCGTCACCAAGTCAGCTACGGTGTCTGCGATGTCAATAATATCTAAGTCAAAGGGCAACGTGGGTACGATCACGATTTGCCACCGATTCGGTAACCCGGGACTGGTTCCATAGAAAACTTGAATTCCAGCAGTAAAACTGATTTCTGAAGTTATTAATCCGCTTAAGTTGATAGGAAGGCAAAAGTCTGGGCTTGCACTAAAGAAGCAGAAAGAGGGTACATCAAGAAGGCAACCGTCAAACGGTATGGGAATGATGCAGCCTCCTGGAGTGCAGACTTCAGGGATGTCGACGCATAGGTTCAGGCTAAGAGTATCCCATTTCACATCTAACTCTGAGACGTGAATGGTTCCGTTACTCCTCAAATCCACTGAGCCGCCCTGGAGATGTGCACCCGCAGCATAGTTCGCCGAAAAAGGTCCAAAACTGCCGCTATCGGCGCACAAAACCTTGAAGCCTTTCACTACGGCCGCAAAGATTTTTTCGAACGCTTTCTGCGAGATTGCAGCAGTCAAGTCAAAGGTTCCGCTTCGGGTTCGCGGGCGTGTCGTCCGAGTTATGGTTGGTCCTCCTCCGCCTCCAGAGGGCAGTTTGCAGTCAACCGGAGTAATGTTTATGTTAAGGTTTATTTGGTCAAGGTCAATGAAGGCTTTAAGCTGGTTTTGCTCAATCGCAGGGTTGTTGGGTACAGCAGTGGAGCCTGAAATCTGCAAACTCCCCATACTCTGCGGTAAATTGAATACTCCAAACGCCAAGTTCGAAACAGACGAAGCCAAAGGCGGAATAATGCCCTGATTTAACGCGAGCATAGCGTAGCATTCTATGGCGTTTTCTAGTCCCTCCGGTTTAAGGTCCACGATTTCTATGCCGTCAACTGTGGGAAGAATAGTCTGAGAACCGACGGGTCCAGTTATTTTTGCCCCAGCAATTGCGTAGAGGTCTAGACAGAAACACTCCAGTTTTGATGTGGGCAAAACCACAACCTCTTTGGTTGGAGGAGGAAAATCGACTTTTATGGGGGGTCTATTGCTGATTGCTGCGTCTGAAATCGCGGCAGCTCTTTTGTTTGCCAATCTGCTTGCAGTTAAAACTTGGTCTGTAAGTTTTCCTGGAAGGGGCATTCTGCCTTTTGGGCACCCGATGCCTGCGCAGACTTGGAAGTGGACTGCTAGACGTTGGTTGGGCAATGGGGCTAATTCTGGTGGAAGACTAAATGTGTTTCCTGGGTGGAAGTCTATTTGTCCTTTGGTTAATTGAACGCAGTAGTTTAAGCCCAAGTTTGTTCCCAATACGGGTAAAGGGTCTAGTACAGTGATGAGGGGGTTACCTGCTTCGATGACTTGGGGTGCGACATCGATTTGTCTACAAAGCAATTCGGGGTCACGCAGAACCTGCAAGGTGCCATAGTTGAAAAGTGACGGTCGCTGCATCATTACATGCTTTACGACGCGGTTTATGCCTGCATCTTGGATTGCAACGTAGAAATCCGAGTTGGCTGTTAATGCCATAGCTTAGTCACTCCTCCAAAAGTTTAGGTCGTCATTGTAAGAGATTGATGGTTTTTCACAAATTAAGAATTTGATAAACACATTATGGTCTCCTTAAACTCGCTAAAAATAACTGAATATAGTATAGTGTTACTTAATATTAACTTATCTTAAAACAAACCCCGAGGAAACTACGTTTTCTTAACGGACAATAGGTATAGTTGGCATTAATCGATCAAAACGGGCATAATATGGAATCACCCCCAAACTGAGAATATCTAAGATATTAACATGAAGAAAACATTTGCAGCTCTAGCCTTATTTTTAGCATTTTTTATCGCAGGAACTGGATTTTTCTCTATTAATTTAGCTCAACGCGCTTCTTTATTAAACGAGTCTCTTGATTTCAAATATGAGGCTATCTTTAGAACCAATTTCACACGCATGTTTTACTATTTTCTTGCTAAATGGTTTGTTTCCACTCGTCTAAGACCACCGAACCTGCCATGAGGGTAACAACACATACTGAACCCGTCAGATTAACCTGGGAAGCCCCCAGCACAGTGTAAAAATTCACGCCAAATGACTGGCTCATTCCTGCATCTATTCTGTCGATGCGAATGTTATCTTCTCGTCCAACATCAATCCGAGTTATTGAGTTCTTATCATACAATTTAGCCCACAAGGTCAGACCACATAATGGGATAACATCATTATTCTGAACAGTAACATTGACAGGGTTGGCGAGGGTTAATCCGCCTATTGGATTGAAACCTCCAACAAAGCTGACTGCTGTTATCTTCACAAGCAGAGGGCGTGCTAAGGAGAGTTGATAAGTATAGTCTCTTAAACGGTCTTGTTGTTCCTTATTCTGATTTTGTTTATCTATTATTTGGCTCTGTAAGGAAGTATTGTTTAGTTGCAATTCACCGTTTTGAGTCCTCAGATAATCAGTCTGACTCTGCAAATCACTGAATTGACTGTAGACAAGCCAGGAAGCGCTGGATAGAAGAATAATTGTCATAAAAACAATGGCTAATAGTCGTATCTTCATGAAGCCGCCCCTCCACGTTTCTTGAGGTACATCAACAAACCAACAGCCATTATAACCACCAATACAACAAAAACAGAAGCCATTACGGTGACAGTTGGGAAAACTTTTACGTTAAAATAAATCGTGCTTGGAGCACTAACAATTCCATATTCATCTACGGCAAAAATAGTGACATTATGCTCTCCACTGGACAAGTTATTCAAAATGAGCGATGCATTTACGTTGGCGGTCACATTTTTGCCATTATCTAAAGAGTACAGAATTTCTGAGACAGGTTTGTTTGCGGCAAAATCCAGCACCACCTTAACAGCATCATAGGTCTTGTTTTGAGCATTTGCAAATGATACCGTTGGAATAATGCTGTCTACCGTAAAATTAACCGATGAAGAGCTGCCAATGTCATAAACATAAAAAGTGTTTTCAGACACAAAACTTCCTGTCCCAGAAGCAAAAACTGTTATGGTGTGATTTCCATCGGGCATTCCAGTCAAAGTATAATTAAACAGATTGGATGAAGAGGTATTGTTCAAGTGATATTCAGATGTATTGTTTTTATGCCAAGCGACTTTATACCAAACGTCAGTAAGGACAGATACATCTTTTGAGTTGGTAGCTTTGAAAGATAAAGAAACATTGTTGGAAGTAACGACTACGCTGTTTGGAGAGTAAATTGTTATCTTAGGCGGTATAGCGTCTTCTGGTGGAGATACAGAACCACCCCAAACATACTGGTCAGTGTTTACGTAGAATAATATCTTTGAAGAATTACCCATAACCGTATTGTATGTATAGTCGTAGTCAGGACTGGCAGTCCAATAATTGTATTGACCTTCTGCACTGACAGATATTGTATGTAAACCTTGAGAAAGCCCTTTCAACGGTAATTTATAGCTAAAAGATGCAGGAATTGGTTTTACGGATAATCCTGTATAGTTGTCGTTTGCAGGAAATGTAACAGCTGGTTTTCCATCTATGCTGTATCGAATATAGTTTACTTTGCCTTGGCAATCATAGTTGTAGACAATTGCTCCTGAAGTAAACCATGATGCTGGTTTGACTATTGTTAACTCCAACTCAAAGTCTGGACTGTAAACGTGGTTTTTGACTGGATTTATGACTCTTATTGAGAGTGGAGTGTAGTCTGGACCGGGATTCATAACTGGCCCCATTTGAGCAAAAGCACTGTTCAAAAACAACATCTGAGCAATAACAGATAGAATGAGTACCCAGAAGAAGGTTGTCGTTACAGCTTTTCTACTCATGCACATCTAACTTAGTTTTGAATTAACTTATGATAAAAGACTTCTTGTCTACGTTTCTGAACAAAACCTGTTTTTCTAAGTCAAGGGTTCTGAACTAAAAAAAAACAAATGTTGTGGGAAACATGCATTTCCACATGCTCAATCAATGTTCCGAGTCTGTGAGGTGCCAACTACAGCTCCCTACACTTTCACTCGCCAGTCCCCAGCACACAAAATACTCTTTGCCACTCGATTAATTAGACCCCTCAATAAAGAAGCCCCTTGAAGTTGAGTTTATTTGTGCAATGATTGCGGCCTTTAAAACATGTGATTCCTGCGGCAAGCATCCTGCAACATTCTGTTGCCAAAGATGCAAAATTCGGCTATGCTACAAATGCAACCTCAACATGGTAGTTACAGGGCTAAAGCAAGGTGGGGAATGCCCCATGTGCAGAGAAAAACTCCACTGAGCTTATCCAATAGAACAAGAACATAGACGGGTTAGCTGAGGCTCCGTCAATTAAATGGAGAAAAGAGAAAATGATGCGGGAGACATCGCCATTTGGTACATTCATTGGTACACTGGTATCGCTGCTCATGGTATTTTTGCCCTAAATAGAAAAAAAGAATTTTTCCTTATTCTTTTGCTTCTTTGAAAAATGCGGTTGCAAGGACAACTAACACAAAGACGACAAATAGGCTGACAACTTCTTGCGATAAGATTTGACTGCTTTGTTGAAAACAACCAATATATGGAATTTTGATCTGTGACTGTAGACATACACCTACAAAGCCTAAAATAAACAAAAGTCAACAACATTTCATCGAGTTTTTGTCGAAAAAGAGGTTGATGAACTGTGCAAAAAATTATTCCGTGTTTATGGTTTGATAAACAAGCTGAGGAAGCTATAGAATTCTATATAACGATTTTTAATTCCGCGCCTAAGAGTCTTAAAAACTCAATGATAGTAAGTATTCAACGTTACCCAGAAGAACCAACTAACATTCCAGTAAAAGGGATGGAAGGAAAAATTCTTACAGCTATTTTTGAGCTTAACGGGCAGCGTTTTATGGCACTTGATGGAGGTCCAATATTCAAATTCACTGAGGCGACATCTTTCTATGTGGAGTGTGCGGATCAAGAAGAGGTTGATTATTTTTGGGGAAAGCTATCCGCGGTTCCGGAGTCTGAGGTGTGTGGTTGGCTGAAAGATAAGTATGGTCTGTCATGGCAGATTATTCCGAAGCGAATGGGCGAACTGTTGGCTGACAAAGATAAAATTAAAGCAAAAAGAGTCATGGATGCTATGCTTAAGATGAAAAAGATCGTCATCAAAGACCTGGAAAAAGCGTACAAAGGATAGGTTCAAAAAAATTTCCTTTTTCCTTTATTGAGGAAACAAAAGAACAGAATAATGCAAAAGGGTAGGAATGAAAATAGTGTTAAATTGTATTCCGTTTCTTTTGTTCGATGGAAATCGTGTTGAAGCAATGACTTTTTATCAAAAGTGTCTTGGAGGGGCTTAACTCTTACTATGCTGTGAGCCCTAGCGCTCACTGAAACACATCAATCTCAGTACCGTTATTCTTGCTTTTCCTCTTATTCACCAAAGTTTTCTGCTTCCCTCAAACTTTGGAAGATAGAAAGCGTGTAAGGCAACTTATCGCGCTATTGAGCTGGTTTTTTGGCTGTCTGACTGCTCGCAAAAATTTTTTAGGCTGTAAATGCCTTGGGCAAAATTTAGATTTGACCCTTAAATACCGCAGTTGCTAGCTTTATTCAAAAAAATGGTTATGGTAACTGAGTTTGGGTTGTTTTTGATCGTGTTTTTTGGGATTGCTTTTTGGGCAAGAAAAATTTTGCCCAGCGATTTTAGCTAAACAAAAGCTATTTTAGTATTTTTGGGGCGCTTGGGGTGGGCGATTCTTGAAGAAAGCAACAACCGCAAACGCCATAACCAAAACTATAACAAAAGCGACTATAACCAGCGTCCACGGAAATGGAGGGTCCAAAGCCAACGGGACCGCTTTTCTGGGTTCGGTGTTTGTTGTTTGATCTTGTGTTTGGGCTGGCTGGGGGGTTTCAGTGAGGTTTATGGTGCCTGTTGATGTTTGCGTTGCTTCAGATGGCGATAGATCCTCTGATGCTGGTTGAACTGTGTTTATTGCGTGAACAATTGGGTATCGGTCTAGTAATCTTCGACCACAGGGTAGGGTGTGTCGCCAAAGCCGTCTCCATTTCCGTCTTTGCCTGTGTAGTCGCTCCAGTAATTTCCTCCCACCGGCGGAGTTTGATACCAGCTGTTGTTAGTTGAAGTGTAGTAGACGTCTATTGGCCAGCGTGAAGGGTCGGAGTGTTGCTCTTCGGCTTGTTTAGCGTTGGAGATAAAGTTGTTATTGTAGACTTGGTTGTAGCCACCTTCGAAGACGTGGAAGCTAAGTTGGTTGTTTTGAAAGTTGTTGTTTCGAATTGTGCAGTTATAGCCGTTCATGTTGATTGCGATCTCGCAATCTGTGAAGTTGTTGTATGCAACTGTTACGTATGAGCCCAGCATTATTCCTTTACCGATGAAGGTGTTAGAGGCGACGGTTGTGTTTCTGCCAGACCACATGCCTGTGGTTAGGTAGTTTCTAAGTACAGAGACGTTTGAGCCGTTGATGTGGTTTTCCTGAATTCTTATTCCATTACCAGCGGTCATAAAGTTATCTGAGATTATCGAGTTTGTTGTGTCGACAAGATAGATGCTATAGCTGTTGTATGTTCCGGCTTTGTCGATGTGGATGCGCATACTGTAATGTAGCTGCAGTTAATCAGCAACACAACACCTGCGTCCGAAGGGACTGCTTTGTTGTGTTGGTTTATCCAGAAGTATGTTGGTTTGCCATCGACCAGGTTGGAGCTGTCTATGTCCTGTATGGGAGCCATTCCATGAGGCTGTCGGTGAAGTAGTATGCTCCGCTTCTGTTGTGTTGAGTCGGTTGCCGTACTGTGGCTTGACCGTATTGAAGCTTATTGCGTACATGCAATTATTTTCAATTAGGTTATTCAAAATTTGGTGGTTAGTGCCTCTCTCAAGCGCTATACCCATGCCGTCGTTGCCGTAGATGTGAGTGTTTGTGATCGTGTTGTTGGTGCCTTCGACCCAGATTGAGAAGCAATAGTATGGGGCTCCGCCTGATATTGTATTGTTTGTAATGATGCAGTTACTGCTACCCAAATGTTAAGTGTGTCAGTTATGTCCATTGAGCCCATGTGGATGGCTGTTCCGAAGAATCCGGAGAAAATGGCATTCATGACGGTGACGTTGTCTCTGTTGTTTAGTTCGATATCGCCTCCAGTCATGATTTTGCCGTTTCCAAATAATGTGTGACCTGCCCCGTTGATTATTATGTTGTCTTTCTGAACCCTTATTGAGCCGCCGATGTCTCCTGTTAGCGTGTAGCGGTTTCCATCACGAGTTATTGGGGCATTGGGGTTTGAGATGGAGCCGTCTGGGTAGATTGTGATATACTGCTTGCCGCCTCCGCCAGGAGATGATCCACCCGCAACGTTAAGCTGAAAGTATGGTGATACGCTTTCTGAGTTGATGCAATATAGATTGCCGTCGTCGGATCCTATTAAGACCTGTCCGTCCTTTGTCACGGTGGGTGAACTGTAGACTGAACCGCCGGTTGTATAACTCCAAAGTTGATACCCACTCGAAGCGTTGACTGCGTAGATATTGTTGTCAGTAGACCCCACATATACCACTCCATCAAGGACTGCGGGACTTGAAATGATGCAGTTATACGCAGCAAAGCTCCAGATTTTAGCGCCTGACGCGGCATCTAGGGCATATAGGTTGCCATTGTTGGCGCCGATGTATACGATGTCGTTGACTACAGCTGGGGAGGACTCGGTAAGAGCACCAGTGTAGAAGCTCCAAATCTTCTCTCCAGTAGAAGCGTTTAAGGCGTACACATTGCGGTCGTCTGCTCCGAAATAAACTACACTGTTAACTATGGCGGGCGAAGAATAAACCATGTTATTTGGAATTCCCGTTGAGAAATTCCATAGCTTAACACCCGTAGCTGCGTTTAATTGCATACATCTGCCCCGAGTTAGTGTCAATTGCTCCGACGTAGACTATTCCGTTAACTACAGCTGGGCAAGAGAACGGGTTACAGTTGACTCTAAAACTCCAAATCGCCGACCCATCCGATGCGCTAAGTGCAATGATAGTGCCGTTGCCGCTGCCAAAGTAAACCACTCCATCCGCAACCGCCGCCGTAGAGGTATGGTAGCCGTTAATGAAAAACTTGCTCCAGATCTCTGCGCCTGTTGTGCTGTTGAGTGCGTAGAGTTTTCCGTCCTGTGATCCCACAAAAACCGCGCCATCTGAGACAACCGGGGAAGCATAGATGTCGCCGCCCATCTTGAAACTCCACAACTTCGCTCCCGTGTCTTCGTCAAGAGCGTAGACGTAATTATCGTAGGATGTGATATAGACGATACCGTTAGAGAGGGCTGGAGAGGATTTTATGCTGCCGTCGGTAGAGAAGTTCCATGTAACCTGAATAGGCGTCCAGTCACCGCTTGCTACTCCAGTGCGGTTGAGGTCGCCGCGAAACATTGACCAATCGGCGCTGGCAGGTGATGCCAACAGTGATAGGATAATAGACAAAACGCCGATGATGAGCAGAGTCTTGATTACTATACCAGCCATACGTTTCACAGCTACATGAAGCCTCAGGCGTTTTTTGATTTAAAGATTTTTGTCAAGGTTTGTGGACCAAGCTTAGTCCAGAAATATCGACAAAAATTGGTCAGCGCCTTTTTGTCTTAATCAAGTTTTAGCTAGCGGAGAGTTATGAAGCGAAAATGAAAAAATAGGCTGCTCTCAGAAATATTATATTCAATGTTGATGATTCTGGATAATTGTTAAATAGCAAGCTGGCGCAGATTGTCTGAGAGGGGTTTAGGTTTGGAACGTGATGAGGCATTAGCTTGCTTAGGGAACTGGGAAGTTTAGGGTTAGTTGTTCCTTCGATGGTATCTTTAGAGAAAAACCGCTCTGGCAGATTTAGTTTGGTTTTTAAGGATCATTGCGATTCACAAGCCATGGAACAATTTGTAGCCAAAAAGCACTTAGCTATAATTATGGATAGTCTAAGTGGATTGTGCAAAATCTACAAGCCCTAAGAGCTTTCGTGTATTTAAGACAAAAGAGAAGTCGGAACCCATGAATAGAACGGCGCTAGCATTAGTACTTATCTTGGACTGCTAATTTCAACGTTAGGGGGAACCTCGTTTGTTAAGGCAGCATGTGCAAATTCTGAGGGGTCATTTCCAATTCTTGCCATGCCCATAGAATACGTCAACTATACTATTACAGCCATTAATGGGTCCTTGTGGGCGATGGTTGAAGGAGACTACCCAATTTTCATTTCAAACCAGCCTGATTACGGTTTTGTAGAAGAATTGCCTATGGTTTACCCGATGCCTCCTAACACAACAAACATCCACGTTTACTTAGCGGATAAGGAGTTAAGCTGGACCAACTACACCCAAACCTACCCCGACAAACTGCATCACACTGCCCTCGGAGATTGGTGGATGATACACAGCATTCTTGGCAACGTTTCAGGTTTTTTTGAGCTTAAAATCCACTATGAACATCCACTTCAAACTGTCAATGGAAACTACATGTTCCTCTATGACTTAAACATCAATCCATATTTGTCACCGCAAAATACCAACTCAACATGCATCTATACGATACATGTCGATGCAAACATTACAGGCTTTCAAGCCTACACATCGGAAACGGATGTTAAATGGAATCCTATAGACTATACAACCATAAGAGAAGATACTAAACAGACGGTCTTCATCCGTGAGTATTCAGAGTACGACAAGCCTTTGTTGGGCGATTTGGTGATTGAATTTTCATCTGGGTCATCTTCAAAAACGCCTCTGTCAAATCAAGAGACCTTTCATACTGCGACTATTGCTCTTGTTTTAGGAGTCTCAGCAATGGTTTCAGGTGTGGGTCTACTACTCTTCTTAAAGAAAAGCAAACACACAGTTGCTTAATCAAGAATGCATAACTAAATAGCAATTGGCAGATACTGCAAAAACTATTATTACCAAAATATCAAATTAACTATCGAATGCTAAAATGAAGAAAACAATCTTAGCACTCACGATAGTTGCTATGCTCTTTATTTCATTAGCTCTTGAAGTGCATTTAATCAACACAGCGAAAGCAAATCCCATAAGTGTACCTCAAGTGCCTACCATTCAGATCAGTTACCCACTGACATCGATGGGCGGGTATGTCAATAGCACTGTTGAATTCAGTATTTACGTCAACATGTTCATTGAATCTCCAACTCTAACCAGTATATCTTATAGCTTAGATGGAGTGGCACCTGTAAATCTTGAAGACCTGAAAGTCACCAATACCCATGATTATGGACCAGACAAAATTGACTTCAAAACATACAAAGCCAACATCATTTTAAAAGACCTATCTGAAGGCAACCACACAATAGTCGCCAACGCTGGCGACATGTCTGCTTTAAAAAGTTTCATAGTAAACTCATATTATCATTTAACCGAACTAAATGTTCTCTCTCCAAATAACCAAATTTATTCCAGCAATATAGTACCTTTGACGTTTGGTTTTACTGGAGAAATAGAGAATGCACATTACTACTTGTATAGAGGTCATGAAACAGTTGCTGAAAAATCCCTTACTGGAAACATGACTTTAGACAACCTCCCAGATGGAAGCTACGATTTGTATCTTTTTGTTACAACACAGTATGGACAGGATTCAAAAGCCATACATTTCTACGTAATTGGATTACCCATCATTGTCGGTGCAACTGGTCTATCGGCATTTTTCATTGCCATTGGATTATTGGTCTACCTTAAAAGACGAAGAAAGCAAGCACCTTTAGATTCTACGCTGCAACCGGCAAGAGAATGACAGACTGCTTTTCTTCACATTACCAAACCTTATGTTTTGTTCTTTTTAGAGTTAAATTCTATTTGGAAGATTTACGCAGCGTAGCTTTTTATAGGCAAACGCAAATAGAACAGCCAAGCAAGGTGCAAAAAAAGTGCCCAAAGTTAAAGTTGCATTAATCGGCGTTGGAAACTGCGCCTCATCATTCATACAAGGCATCCAATACTACAATAAATTCCAAAAACCAGAAGACTGCATTGGACTACGTAACCCCACACTGGCGGGACTAAACCCCAAAGACATCCAGATTGTTGCAGCCTTCGACGTTGACGAACGCAAAGTTGGATTAGATCTATCCGAAGCCATTTTTGCCCAACCCAACAATGCTCCAAAAGTGTGCGATGTACCAACAATGGGGGTTACAGTCAGCAAGGGACCGCTCCTTGACGGGGTTGGAGATTCAACTAAAGCCATAGTCCAAATAAGCAAAGAATCTGATGCAAACACAGCTAATGTGCTAAAAGAATCAGGTACAGAAATCCTGATTAATTTGCTTCCCAGCGGAGCAGCAAAAGCTACTCAATGGTACGCAGAACAAGCCCTTCTGGCTGGATGCGCTTTTGTAAACGCTACCCCGAACTTTATTGCCAGTGACCCTGCATGGGCCAAAAAATTCGAAGCTTCAAATCTTCCACTTGTCGGAGACGATTTAGTTGACCAAGTCGGCTCAACCGCGCTTCACAAGACCCTTCTTAAACTCCTATCAGATAACGGCGTAAAAATTAACGAAACCTACCAGCTTGACGTGGGGGGAGGAACCGAATCAGTAGACACAATGGACCGGACACGCGACGCTAAACGCACAATCAAAACAGAATCAGTTGCCTCAGCAATACCCTATAAAACCGAAATCGTCGCAGGCTCAACCGACTATGTGGATTTTCTGCAGAACAAACGTGATAGCTATTTCTGGATAAGCGGCGTTTACTTCTGCAACACACCTATGAAAATCGACCTAAAATTCCAAACGACCGATGCTCCAAATGCCGGCAGCGTACTCTTTGATGTTGTCAGAGCAGTAAAAGTTGCCTTAAACAAGAAACTTTCTGGGGCAGTTGAACCAGTTTGTGCTTATGGGTTTAAGCGCCCACCCAAAATGATGACGCTTGAAGCAGCCGAAGAGCAATTCAAAAAATTTGTAGGTTAAGCTAGATTTTCTAGCTCTTCTATTATTTTATCTCTTACCCCGTTTTCTTGCAGGGCACCTTTTAACAGGTTGATGGTTTTTACTGGTGTTGGGTCTGCTCCTCGCAGTACTGCCAAGTAAACGCTGGTAAAGTCACCTACAAGGATGGTGGATAACATTTTTGCTAAGGTGCTTTTACCCTGAACTTTTAACTCAAACATGATTAGTCCCTTTTGTTCCATAATCTGTTCGGTTATTTCTATTCGACTGCTGATTTCGATGGGTTCGTTTTCGAAGTCACGGATGAAAATTACCGAGAAATATTTGCATTGTTCACCTCTGCCTTCCCAACCAACAACCTCGTTATGGTCTAATTCGGGGAAAAATTCCCATTTTGACGCAGATTTACTATTCTCATTGAATTGCTGCTTAAACCGTTGGGCAACACTGCGATAAAACCCAAACCCATAGATTGTAGGAGCTGTGTCACCGATGTGTGTAGCTACTGTTTTAGCAAAATTGTCTCTAGTTGGAGTTTCAGGACTATTTTCTTGGCTGATTTTCTCCAACAAAGGTATTGATTCATCAAGCTCTTTAAATACTCCTTTAACTAAGCCAACTTTCTCCAGTAAAAACAACAGCGGAACAAGCATATAGGGCAACGCTGCACGCGGAGGCATACCTCCAGGAACCTGAAGATATGGAACTTTGTGCTTTTTGGCGTATTTTATTAGCGCACCGCCGCTGCTTATGCAGAAAATCATGCATTTCCGTTTTAAAGCATCAAGAAAACTGCTCAGTGTTTCTTCGGTGTCGCCTGAATAACTGTTTATAATGGCGAGAGTTTTTTTGTCAGCATATTTTGGCAGGCTGTATTCACGGCTAACTTCAATGGGGATGGTCAGCTGGTTTTTTGCCCAGTCTGTTAGCAAATCACCACCGATGGCTGAACCACCCATCCCAGCAACAACAATGTTAGTAGGCTTCTGATAGTTTACTGTGATTTTCTGGGCAACTTTGAATGCCTCTCGATAATGGTTAGCAGCATTAATAGCGAAGTTTAGCATGCCGCTTTTGTCTATAAGTTTTATTTTTTCAAAATCGTCTAAAATGGGCGTTACCACGTCTTGAATCCTCCGAATAACACGCAGTTTTATATCTTAATTCTGCCTTTTAAGCACCACGTAAACGATACCTCGTCATGGTTGAATTGTATGGGTAAAAAGCGACTTTCAATTGCGATTCCTGCATCAATAATTTCTGATACCCCGCACCTGCGTGAAAAAACCTCAAAAATCGGTTTAATAGGTAGATCCGCCGCAATTTTTCGAGTGGAACAAATAATAATCTACGCGGACGTCGTCAAATTAGACCAACGGCAAGACATGGCTCTTATCGCGCTGCTACTCAACTATTTGGAAACTCCTCAATACTTAAGAAAAGCACTTTTCAAAATCGAGCCCGACCTCCAATACGCCGGAATCTTACCGCCCCTACGTTCCCCTCATCATCCTACAAGCGGTAAAACTAAACACCTAAAAGTAGGTGAATACCGTGAAGGCCTAATTCTATCCGAAATTAAAACAGGGTTACTTGTTGATATTGGAGTTCAGCAACCAGCACTTTTAAGACAAAAACAATTCAGTGTCGGCGACCGTTTAACTACCCAAGTCGTTAATCTAGACAAAAAAGTGGAAGTTCAAGCCGTAAACCGAGAGAAAGTCCCACTTTACTGGGGGTATAGGGTTTGCGTCGAAAAACAACCGTTTGGCAAAATAATCAAAAATTCAGGTTTTGACTTAAAAATTGCCACCGCCAGAATAGGCGACAACTTTGTTGACGTTTCCAAAGCACTGGCGAACAAATGGGCTGGTGCTCAAAATATATTAGTTGCTTTTGGAGCTCCAGCACGTGGGTTACATGAGATTGCTGAAGATGAAGGCTTAAAGTTGCAAGATGTCGTGGATTTCACAGTAAACACTATTCCGAGGCAGGGAACCGCCACAGTCCGAGCCGAAGAAGCACTCTTAGCCTCATTGGCCATTCTTAACATCTTTTTCAACTACTAATTTTGTTGCTTTTTTGGTAAAGTTTTGGCTAAAAAGATAAATGCTTCTTTAAATATTGTGAAGTCTATGCCGTCTCCTACACTAGACCTTGCAATGCCTATAGCATTGTTCCTTGTAGTCACAATAGCACTCCTACTCGACAAGCGAGTTAAGGGAAAATTAATGGCGACGGTTGAACAGAAAGAGTTCAAGACAAAAGACATTGTTCTACTCATAATCTTCATGACGATCGTCATTACCGTAATCGCATATACCTCGGTTATCGCGCCAGAACAAATTTTCCAAAGACTATTCCTACTCATATTCTTAGGATCATATACAACGCTGCTCTTCACCTTCTCCTACATATTCTCCAAAGTTGCTAAGAAAAGAGCAGAACTAATCTCAGCAGGCTTTGGCTCGATAGGAGTAATCGCTGGGCTAACAAGTCTTTTGGGTTCTCTATCTGACAGCTTTACTATTTACAGGGCAATCGCGTTCTTTGGTTTAGCAATCTTTTGCTTCGGAACAATAATCTTCGAACACAGAAACCAAATCTCCAAATCACGCTGGTACCTGGCAGTACAGCCCGCTGCAATGTTTCTGCTTCTAATGATTTTCTTTAACGTGGTCTACGGTGGTGCAGTCCAAGTTTGGTATCCACTCCTAATGGATGTCTTTGGATTCACGTTTGCGATTCTAATAATTCTCTATCTTAGCTCTCTTTTCAGTTGGAAAACCGTCGGTCTCTTCGCCGTGCTCCTAACCGTAATGGACATTATATTAGTCATAGGCACAGGTACGATGGTTCAAGCTGCAACACAATTCACCGGATTGGGGCTGCCTGTTCTTGTATACTTGCCGAATGTTCCGCTCATACCTGCAGTCCCAGGATACATAAATTTCTTCGGATTTGCGCCTCGAGGGTTAGGTCTTGGCGACTTCTTTTTTGCAGGAGTCCTCGCTGTTCAAACATTCAACAAATTCGGCAAAAAATCTGCGTTTATATCCTTAGCGGCTATGGCTGTTGCCTTTGGAATCTGGGAAGCTTTCCTGCCGAACATTTTAGCTTGGCTTTCACCCATTGTTGGACGCGATATCGGAGGTTTTCCGGGAACCCTTATGATAATCAGCGGTTGGGCGCCTATCGTTATCTGGAAAGTACTGAGCGAACGAAACAAAACTAAAACTCCCGTAGTCAACAACTCTGTTGAGGTTCCAAAAGAACAAAACTTGCCAATACAATAATGTATTTTTGCTATTTACTGTTATTTCTGAAAATTTGAATTAAAATAAGTATGGAAAAAATTGGTTAAAAATAAGAAAAGAGGCTTTTTACCCGAAGAGGGCGCCTAATCCTTCTAGTGCTGCTTCTTCCTTGGCTTTTTCTTCTTCAACTTTCTTCTTCTTGTCTTCTGGAGCTGCTGCTGGTTTTGTTTCTGCTGGAGCTGCGGCTGGAGCTGCGGCCATCATGGTTGGTGCTGCCTTGATTGCTTCATCAATGTTTACTTCACTAAGTGACGCAACTAGAGCTTTAACTTGAACAGCGTCGACTGTGAGGCCTGCTGCTTCAAGAACTTTTGTTACTGATTCTTCGTTGATTTCTTTATCTGCCTTGTGAAGGAGCATTGCTGCGTATATATTTTCCATACCTTTTCACCTCTTCGTTCGAGTATTTTAACCTTTTCAGTTCACACAACTCAGCTTTTTAAGCTGATGTTCATGTTTTACTGTGAGCTTAATTGCTATGACCGTTAGGAGAAATGCCCAATTGCTTAAGAACTTTTCGCACATGGTTTTAGCAAGTGATAATAATACATTTTCATTTCGATATATCAAATAAAAATGAAAAGGGTTCAACAAGACTTATCTTTTGGGGCACTTACAATGAGAAGGTTTCAAAGGTCATGATGGTATGGGCAATATAACAGTAGCAATCCTTGGGGCTCTCAATTACGGAGATAGCCTTGCAAAAAAAGGAACATCTACAGACATAACTCTATATAACCTAAAAAAAGGGGAAGACACCGTTACCCTAATTGAACCCACTCGTTATCCTGAACGTTTAGCTCCCCTATTCTATGCATGCGCTCTATCAAAAATGGCAATAGTTGTGGTAGATGAGTTAAACGCAGCATTCGGCGAGCAACTGGTTATGCTTCAATGCTCCAACATTAATAGCGGCTACATAATACTGCGCAACTACGTACCTAAAGAAAAAATCCAACAGCTAATAAAGGGTACGAATCTGGAAAACTTTGAATTCTTAGCCGACGACCCAAATTTGGTTCGAGAAAAACTATTGTCAGAGGTCTCAAAGCAAAAACCTGTTGAAATGCAAAAATCTGTTGGCTCAGTGCCCGTTGACCATAGCTTCAACGTTAAAGGCGTAGGAGTTGTGGTCTTAGGCATCGTTGCAGATGGCGTAATCCAAAAACATGCTTCCCTTAAAGTCTTGCCCACCGACAAAACAACTCAAGTGCGTTCGATACAAAAACATGATGACGAATTCGATGTTGCAAGCGAAGGCGACAGAGTTGGTCTAGCACTCAAAAACATAGAAGTCGAAAATCTAGACCGCGGAACCGTCTTAACAAATGATCCATCAATTAAAACTTCCAACAAAATAGAAACTCAAGCCACTCTGGTTAAGTATTGGCAAACACCAATAAAGCAAGGAATGGTCATGCACATTGGGCATTGGACACAATTCATAACAGCGAAAGTTGAAGCTTCTATCGACACCCCAGACCCAAAAAAACCATCCCTTGCCTTATCACTCGATAAACCTGTTGTTTACTTACCCAATGACAAAGCAGTACTCATGTACCTCGAAGGCGCAAAACTGCGAATTGCAGGAACAATTTCATTGTAGACCAATTTGGGAAAAATAATAAGTGCCTGCTCAACGAATAATTATCGATTGCTGAATGAATAAAACAGCGGTATCCATTGTACCAATTTTGGTTCTTCTACTCTTAGCGACATTCATGTTTGGCGCTGCAAATTCAGCGTTAACATATCCAGTGCCAACAGGTCCTTTAACACCTCCCACCATAACCGTTGAGTCGCCAACTAGAACCACCTATGTGTCATGGTTTGTTCCGCTTCAATTTTCAGTGAACGGAAGCTGGGATGGTTATGTGAACCATCTTTCCGTCGAAGTAACTGTAGACCAAGAATCACGGTACGTACTTTTTGCTCCCCCCTTCCCAATTAAATGGATATCAAAGGACTTTTCAATGACTTTAGGTCCTCTTTCAGAAGGACCGCATACAATAGACATCATCGCAACCGTCGGCGGCACATATCAAACAGGGACAAACACCACCGTTCTTGGAGTAGGTGACTTTACTTCAAAAGTTTCAATCGACTTTACAGTTAACACATTGGGTCAAGCCAACATTACAATTCTTTCACCAAAAAACCAGACCTACAACTTCAACAAAGATATCCCTGTTACTTTTACCATAAACCATAACCAATCAATCGTAAAGATGGGCTTCACTCTAGATCAACAATCAAACGTCACAATACCTAGAAACACAACACTTTATGGACCTATACCCGACGGGCTTCACAGCTTGAAGGTTTACTCGATATTTTCAGACATTCTTCCAGTTTATTCAACAATTGATTTCATAGTTGACACCACACCCCCAAATGTTTCGCTTCTTTCAATGCAAGAAGAAAAATACAACGAATCCAACATTCCCTTAATCTTCACCGTTAACGAAACAACATCCATAATCACCTATCTACTTGATGGAAAAGTTCACACAATCGACGGAAACACAACAATGACTGTTCTCCAAAACGGAGACCACGAATTAAAACTGTACGCAACAGATGAAGCAGGAAACGCTGGATCCACAGAAACAATTGATTTTAACGTGAAAGTGACAGTTCCACTCAATGTAGCGTTAGGCTTCTTGCCGCCCCTGGTAATTGTCCTCGCTGGTGGTTTCGGAATTCTAATCTACTTAAGAATACGTAAACGTTCAAAACCACAAAATCATTGATCAACCCAAACAATTGCTTTTTAAAATTGTAACTACGTTAGCCTATTAAGGGTGACCTGAACTCTTAGTTTTGAAACAAAAAATGCCTTTACCGTCAGCCGAACAAATTTGGAACATGCAAGACAAACAAATCCAAACTCTACTCGAATCAGGTACCTTACAGCCAAAAAGTAAAGAGATCCGTTTTTACGCTCCCAGCTTCACCTACTACAAAACCAAACACTACTGCTCTTCAACAGCAGATTTTCCAACAATATCCATCACAGGCAATGCTTGTTCCCTAAGCTGCAAACATTGCGGCGGCAAAGTCCTAGAAACTATGCACCCAGCAATAACCCCACAAACCCTCTTTGAGTTAGGTGTAAAACTAAAACAGAATGGCGCCAAAGGCGTTCTAGTTAGCGGTGGATGCCTATCTGATGGTTCAGTACCAATTGACAAATTTATACCCATTATAGGGCGGTTCAAGCGGGAGTTAGGTTTAACAGTTTTTGTTCACACAGGGATAATAAAATCCGAAACGGCATCTGCACTCAAAGAAGCAAGGATCGATGCCGCACTGATTGATGTTATAGGTTCAACAAATACAGTCAAGAAAGTCTATAATCTATCAGTAACAGGTCAGGATTACTGTGATTCACTTAAGGAATTGCACAAAGCCAAGTTGCCTCTTGTTCCACATGTAATCGTTGGATTAAATGATGGCAAAATGGATGGCGAATTTGCAGCTCTACAAATGATAGCGCAAGTTAAACCTTCAGCCATAGTGATAATCGCTTTTATGCCAATTCACGGAACCCCAATGGCAAAGACACCACCTCCCAAACCTCTTAAAATAGCGAAAGTTATCGCAGTTGCACGAACAATGTTCCCTAAAACCCCCATTGTTTTAGGATGTATGCGGCCAAAAGGAGAGTTGCGAAATTCAACAGATCTATTGGCTCTGAAAGCTGGAGTTGATGGTATTGCATTTCCAAGTGAGTCAGCCGTGGAATATGCAAAGAGCAAGGGGTTTAATGCTGTTTTTTCTTCCTATTGCTGTGCTCAGATGTACTTTGACTTAAAATAATGGCGAGGCTTAAGCTTTTAGGAATTTTTTGCCGACCACGATTGTCCATACAGAGAGAGCAAGACCTGAGGCTGCTTCGGGAATAGCAACGTTAGGAACATAGTTAAAGGCAAATAGCATAAGCCAAGGCAACGCCGCCAAAATTGCTACTGCAATGGTGAAAGCAGCCATTTTTCTTTGTCTATTAAGCCCAAATGCACCTGTTAATATGAACAATGCAATAGGCGCTAAAGTGAAGAATGCAACCGAAACCAGATAGTGAGTTGGTGAAAAACTTTCGTTAAAAACGCCTATCGCCATAAGTGCAACGGTTGTCGCTGCAAAAAACCCAGAACCAACTTTGCCAACTAAGCTCTTTCTGAAATAGATGACAAGTCCAAAAACTGCAAATAACAAGCCCAAAAAACCGCTTGCAACCAACCCAAAATTAAAAACCGGTCCAGTTACACCGGATATTACACCAAGGTCGCTTAACGCATTGTTGGTCCAGCTAAAGGCAGGATACGATAAAATAGCGATTATAATACAACTAAAGGCAACTATGGGAGTAGCTATACCCAATGCTGATCCAATCTTCAGATATTTAGTAAGAGTCGGATTTGACATAATATCAATTTAGTTATTGGCTATTGATGTTTTAAGAATTTGCGTTCGCTGGAACAAACCGCCTCAACCGTTGAAGAGAATTCATCTTTTCTTTATCGCCTATTTTAGCTTCCTGAACCGATTCTCTAAGTATTTCGATGGATTGATCCATGGCTTTTCGGTCCACAGGATAAGGAACACCGTCTTTACCGCCATATGCAAAACTAAATTTAACGGGGTCTTCCCAACTAGGTTCTTCACCATAAACCAGTTCAGCGACAAGCGCAAGTCCCCGTACAGTTGCGGGTCCAACACCTTGAATGCTGAGAAGTTCTTCATAGTTTCGAGGTTGAAACTCGTATACACGCGATAGAGTATCCCAATTGATGTTTCGGGGCATATTAAGCGCAGTTTGGGTTTGCATCCAAGGATCTGTAGTTTCAGGCAACCAAGTCTGCAGAGAAGCTTGATTTTGGGGTTTAGCGGTAGATCGTATGAGACTGAAAAGTTTCTTGGTCGGTTCTTTGGATAAGTCAACAGATGCCCTGCGGGCGGTTTCGCTTTGTTTTGACACCATATTCAGGGCTCTTACGCGTTTAATATTGCAAGCAATGGCGTTGTGTGGTTCAACCACAAAGTCCTTTGTGTTTTCGCTAAGCCAATGGTAACGTCGAGCTGACCGATCTTGGTTACTCATACCTTGCTGTATAACCGCCCACTTCTCATCTTTAGTTACCAGAAAGGCGTGATGGTAGAGTTGGTAGCCAGCTTGGATCGCAGTGTTGTCCACTTTGGCGGTTATACGGCTAGTGTAGATAAGGTTGTCTATGGTTTGTTGCGAAAAACCGAATTTTTCTCCAACTACCACAATGTCGCCAGGAGTCTTCCTTGACGTTTTTCCTTTGCCACCACACAAAGCAACTCCATGATCCTCGGGAGACAAAGCTCCTTTAAGAATTCCAGTAACAACCGTAGTCACACCTGAACTATGCCAGTCATAAGCCAAAACGCAGCCAAAAGCTTGAAACCAATATGGATCGGAGAGGCGCTGAATAAATTTATCTGCACCATACTCTTCAATCATGATATTAGCGATTTCCCTTGCAAGCTTACGCATTCGCACAGTAAGCCATGAAGGCGCTTTGCCACCGTGAAGGGGCAAGTTTGCAGTACCAGTCCGACCTCCTAACGAACAATGCTGCAAGATTCCAAGCGCTCCTTACTCTCAACACAAAAAGGAAACAAGCCAATTTAAAAATAGCTACAACTTTTCTCCAAAAAATACCCTAAATACTGGACCGATTTAGCACTAAACATGTAGAATAAAAAAATCTCCCAATATATCTCGATAAAGAGCCAATAACAAATTCAAATCGTAACATATCACAAAACTCCACTGTACCAAAAAACGAAATAACACGTCAATGAACCAAACATATCTGTAATACACAAGTCTTTTATGACCTGAATTTCATCTCGCGTTAGGTACAAATACAATGAGAAAAATGCAGGTTCAATCCTCCTCTACTAAACCGAAGAGCAAAATCAAATTAAGCCAAATAATTCCAGTAATCATAATCGTTGCATCATTTGCTGGAGCGCTGTACTTTTCCGGTTTTTTTGACAATTTTACCTCCGACCCGAACCCTGCAGACTTCACAGACAATGTCATCTCTGACGGAGGAAAACTTACCCCTACAAGAAACATAGAAGGAACATGGAAAACAACATTTTCCACACAATTCACAATTGCAACAGACTACGAAAACTTTGGGCAACTCGCCAATGTGGGCACAGAAGACCGAACAATGACTTGGACTATAACAGGAACAAGCGACGAAAACGTTGTATTAGTAAACGTAGAGTTTGACTATTCCAACAGACAATTAACCTCTGAGTCAGGTTACACTCCAGACACTTCATTTATGCAATTAACAGGAATAATCAATGGAACGCAACTGACATTAACTAAGGGAAATGCTGGACCCATTAAACAAATTGGCACAATTGGCGAATTTACTTTCACCTCGACCCAGATGGAAGGAACATGGCATGACCACTGGACTGGCGTCTGGGAACAAAACGTTTACACTCCGACCAACGGTTTGAAACTAACAAAACAATAAAGATACAAAATCAATATCAATAAGAAATTAAAAATAATCTGACAATAATTAACCATTTATCCTTTTTAAACTCATTAAGAAATAGCGGGAAATAGCGGGAAAACCAAACATTTACTGCTATGGTTTGTAAATAATTAAGTAATCCTTGTTCTGTTCACAAGAGAGCCCTCTATCATTTAGGAGACTCCCTATTTTTTGGCTGTCATAATCTCCTTTAATTTTCAATATACATTTTTCTGGAGCCCCTTGTTCAATCGAAACCAAATTGGGAAGAACAAAACCATTAGCAACTAGTTCAGTAAACAGAGCAACAGCCTCTTTCCTATTCACAGTGTTCTCCCACACAGCCTCTTTAAAGTATATTCTTAATAACGTTTTGCATAAACAAGCAAATCAAATATTGAAACAAAGAATACCTGAAAAGAAGAAATAAAGCTAAAACCACTTGTTGTTCTTGGATGTGACAACATTGCTTCTTATACTGTAATGATATTTTAATGTTGAATAAAACTCTGAAAGTGTCTCTTGCATGGCTGTCTGCCCGAATTGCGGAAATGAGGTCGCTATACCCGATAGAAAATTAGAAAATTCAGTGTTCTGTTTGTCACTTTTCATTTGCCCAAATTGCAAAATTAGCTTTAAAACCACTTATTAGCTTTCTTACGCGAAACCAGCCTGTATTAGCTATATATTTCCCTAATTGTTTTTGAAGTTTCCGGGGTTCGTTGCATTCAGATTTATCATTGGTTATTATTCTAAACGTGATCATGTTTACTTAAGTCCTCTGATGTTTTGGCAAATTTTCTGCTAAAGAGCTTGCGGAGTTCTTCAGCAAAAATAACAACAATTGCAAGTAATAATAGATAAAGCCAGTCAGTGAACCCGAGAGCGGTCGTTCCGAAAACTTCCTGCATTAACGGGACGTAAACCAATAATGCGAGGATCGACAGTTGTGATACGATTCCGAAGATTATCCATTTGTTTTTAGCCAAACTGGTTTTGAAGATTGATTGCTTACTAGTTCGGCAGGCTAAAACGTTCCCTGCTTGAGCAACAACGATACCTGCAAACGTCATTGTTACTCCTTTTATGTACACTTGACTATCTGCAGCTAGACTCTGACCAAACTGCCAACCTCCAGCTGTCCAAGCGCTAAAACATCCGATCATGGCACCTACTGCAATGATCATTCCTATGAAGAATGACCTGCCAAAGACTCTGCGTGTGAAAAGTTTCTCTCTTGAGCTTCTCGGTGGCTCTTGCATGATTCCTGCTTCTGGAGGTTCCCGACTAAGCGCCAAACTTGGAATAACATCAATAGCCAAGTCAATAGCTAATACCTGAACTACAAGTAACGGAAGTGGAATTGCTAAAATCGCATAAAGTACGTAAGGAATGAGTTCTGCCCAGTTGTGGCTGAAAACGTAAACGATAAACTTGCGGATGTTCTCGTAGATTGCCCTGCCAGATTCAACAGCTTTTACTATTGAAGCAAAACTGTCGTTAAGCAAAACTATGTCTGCGGCTTCGCGCGCCACATCAGTTCCAGATGCACCCATGGCAACACCGATATCAGCTTCTTTAAGTGATGGCGCATCATTAGCTCCGTCACCAGTAACCGCAACTACCTCTCCACTTTCCTTTAGAACCGTCACGATTCGCAGTTTCTGTTCTGGAGAAACGCGTGCAAAAATAACATTACCCTTTTTGACTTCATCAACTATTGCTTGGTCGCCTAAATCTTCTAGGTCCACTCCGCGGATAACTTGGCTAAATTCTTTTTCAACGATACCTACTTCTTGAGCGATAAATTGCGCGGTTGGACCATAGTCACCGGTGATTATGACTGTTTTAATTCCTGCTTGTTTGGCTTCTGAAACTGCGTCTTTTACCTCTTTTCTGGGGGGATCCCGCATTGCAGCTAAACCGACAAAAATAAGGTCTTTTTCTAATTCTTCATCTTTTTTGTACTCAGATTTGGGGATTTCTCTATAGGCCGCAGCTATTACACGTAAGCCTTCGACAGCGAACTCGTGAATTCTTCCTTCAATCCACATCAAATTATCAGAAGTCAACGTTTCAATTTTGCCGTCAACAAACACTTTTGTACATATGTCCAAAACATTTCTTGGTGCACCCTTCGTGTAGACAACGATGTTATCATCTTTGATTTGATGAATCGTGCTCATGCGTTTGCTTTCAAAATTAAAAGGTAAAATGTCAATGTTTGGCTTTTCATTAATAAGTTCTTCAATATTTTGACCATATTTTAATGCCGCAACTAGCAATGCACCATCGGTGGGGTCGCCGATTACGCTCCAGTTACGATTTCGGTCAGAAGGTGGTTCAATTTTGGCTACGTTACAAAGAGCGGCAATCTCAAGAAGCTTGTCGAGTGATTCTGTTTCGTCTTCTTTAAGTGGTTCTCCGTTAGTGGTGAAATCTCCAACTGGCATGTAGCCTAAACCAGAAACCTCAACCACTTTATCTTTAACCCAGAGCTTATTAACAGTCATCTCGCCCTTAGTGATAGTGCCTGTTTTGTCAGTACAAATCACCGTAACGCTACCTAAAGTTTGAACCGCGGATAATCTTTTAACTACAACATTTTGTTTGACCATCTTGAGCACGTTAATAGCTAAAGCGCTCGAAACAGTAACCTGCAAACCTTCAGGGACACAACACACCATAACACCGATCATGAAAAATATGCTTGTAGCAAGAGAATTCGTAATAAGATAACTTACAAACAGAAAAATGACGCCCACACATATAGCTATTATGAAATCATACTTTGCCATGGACGCTATTTCTTTCTGAAGAGGGCTCTCTTCTTCACGAATCGTCTGCGTTAGACTTGCAATTCTGCCAAACTGCGTCGCCATTCCGGATGCATAAACGACCGCTTTGCCACGACCTTTGGCAACACTGGTGCTCATAAAGACGAGGTTGGGTGAATACAAATACGCTTTCTCAACAACCTTAACAGTTGCAGCATCTCGCGGCTGAGGTTCCGATTCACCTGTCAAAGGAACATTATTAGTCCACAAATCGAATGTCTCTATCAAGCGGGCATCTGCAGGAACCCGGTCTCCTTCCTCGAGAAAAATTACGTCTCCTGGCACGATTTCTCGAACAAGAATTTTCTTTACTTCGCCATCACGGAAAACTTTAGCGTATTCTGGCATCCAACTTTTGAGGGTTTCCATAGCTTTTTCAGCGCGAGATTCTTGGAAGATGCTTACAAAAATGTTGACGAAAACCACTGCAAGGATTATTAAAGCCAATTCTGGATTTGTAGGGTTTGAAATGTAAGAAAGGACTGCCGCCACAAGCAACAGAATTCCGAACAAATCTTTGAGGTGCTCAATGAATTTGTGGATTAAGGGGATTTGTCTTTTTTCTGTTAACTTGTTGTAACCGTATTTTTTGAGTCGAAGTTTAGCTTCTTCACTGCTTAAACCATTCTCAGATGTTTTTAGGTCATTGAAAACCTTGTCAATAGACATGGAGGCAGCTTTTTCCAAAATTAATCAATCCAGCGTAAAGAAACAATTAGTTATTTTATGAGCGAGCCCAACAAAAGATGAATGTTATTGGTGTGGAAGCGAGTTTATTTCGTAAATCACTATTTATTGTCGCCGTAATTGTTTGAGGATCCATTATATCATCAGCGTTAAACCTTTCTTATACTACGGTGTTTATTTTTTTGGTTAATGTTTATAGTTCCATTTAAACTAATCGGGTGGTAAGCTGTTTTTAGCCACAAAATACTGCACATTAAACATGCATTATATTCAAATAAAAACGGGGCTATTTAACATTATATTATTTTTTGAATATAAATTTTTTAGTAATAAAACAAAGCTAATTTATCTACTTCAGAAAAAATTTTTTCACAACCTCAAAATCCAGTCAACCAACTTAACCTTGGGCTGAAAACAGGGGTTAGCTTATAACGGATTTTAAGGAAAGAAATCGCGGCAAAGCTTTTTTTCGAGGTAATTTTTGTCAATTTGTTTTAATGATTCATGCCATAAACTTAATAGGCGACAAATTCACTTTCCATGTAGCTTACCAAATTTCACGAGAGACTTAGCAATGCTTCAAATAATTAAGAAACAGCCCTTTAAAGTAAAAAATACAACTAATAAGGAGATTGAATAACTATGGCGCGTTATAGGCAAACTGAAGAAATTGTAAAATTAATGAATAATCCACAAATTATACGCAACTGCAGCATCATTGCTCACGTTGACCACGGAAAAACCACTCTATCCGACAGCCTTTTGGCACACGCTGGAATCATCAGTACACAAACAGCTGGACAAAAACTATTCTTGGACAGCTGGGACCTAGAGCAGAAACGTCAAATGACCGTTTTCGCCTCAAACGTCAGCTTAGTCCACACCTTCAACAATCAAGATTACCTCATAAACCTAATTGACACACCCGGACACATTGACTTCTCAGGTGCAGTCACAAGAAGCCTTCGCGCAGTCGACGGAGCACTCGTCGTCGTGGACGCAGTTGAAGGCCCAATGACCCAAACCGAAACCGTTCTCATGCAAGCTCTCCGAGAACGCGTTAAACCAATCCTATTTATCAATAAAGTGGATCGCCTTATCAAAGAAATCAAACTAACACCTGCAGAAATCCAAAAGAAATTTGCAAAGATTCTACTCCGTGTTAATAACTTGATCGAGAAATACGCTCCGCCAGAACACAAACAAGACTGGCAAGTGAAGATCGAGGACAGTCGTGTCGCTTTCGGCTCTGCCCTTCACAAATGGGGTCTAAACCTTGATCACATGAAGCTAAAGAAAGTCAGCTTCCAAGATATCATCGATGCTTATACGGGTGACCCAGCAGATGTTGGCAAAAAAGTAGATGAACTAAGCAAGAGAGCGCCTCTACCCGAACCAATCCTCGACATGTTCTGCAAACATTTGCCAAACCCATTAGTCGCACAACCATATAGGCAACCACAGATTTGGCCCGGTGACCCAGAAAGCGCAGTTGGTAAAGGTATGGCAACAGTCGACCCTAACGCACCTCTACTTATGTGCATATCCACAATCGAAGTTGACCCCCACAGCGGAACAGTCGCTATCGGCAGAATCTTTAGTGGCGCCATTACAAAAGGCAAACAAGTCCAACTTGTCAGCGCCAACCAAAAAGGTACAATTCAACAAGTTTTTATGAGTATGGCAACTGACCGAGTATTCATAGACCGAGTACCAGCAGGCAACATCGGTGCAATATCTGGTTTACCGGCATTGCACGTAGGCGAAACCATCGGGGAAGAAGGAGTAGAGATTCACTCTTTTGAAGGATTACAATACGTTTCAGACCCAGTTGTAACCGTCGCAGTAGAACCCGAAGACGTCAAAGACCTGCCATTGTTTGACAAAGTAATGCATAAACTCACAACTGAAGACCCAAACCTGCACTTTAAAATGAACAAAGAAAGTGGCGAATTCCTCCTTTCAGGTATGGGTGAACTCCACCTTGAAATTACAGCTTACCGAATGCAAGAAGCAGGCCTAAAAGTCAAACTCAGCAAACCCATCGTAATCTACCGAGAAACCATCAGCCACGACTACAAAGGTCCAGCAATCATGGGAAAAAGCCCAAACAAACATAACAAACTCTGGATAACCATAGAAAAACTCGCGCCTGAAATCATCGAAGCCATAAAATCAGAGAAAATCAATGACATGCAAAACAAAGACGAACGCACAAAGATTCTCCGCGGCTTAGGCTGGGCACCAGACGACGCCAAAGGAGCAGTCGCCGTCGAAGAAAACAACATTCTCTGCAACCGCATCCGCGGACGACAATACGTAGAAGAAATCATTGACCACATCAAAACAGGTTTCCGCGAAGCAGTACACACCTCACCACTAGCCAAAGAACCAGCTTATGGCCTAAAGATTAACCTCGAAGACATAACCTTACACGAAGATCCCGTTCACCGCGGACCTGCACAAGCTATCCCAATGACTTGGAGACCAATCTATTGTGCAATCCTACTCAGCAACCCGAAACTGCTCGAACCAATGATGAGTTTCGAATGCAAAGTCCCAAGCGAATTCGTCAGTTCAGTCATTACACTACTCAACAAGCGACGAGGAAAAATCATAGACATGCCCTCTGAAGAAGACATGATCACCGTTAAAGCTGAAATGCCAGTTTCCGAATCCTTCGGCATTGCCGACGAACTGCGAAGCAGCACGCAAGGACGAGCCTTCTGGGCAACACAGTTCAGCCGTTGGGCAACAGTTCCCGAACAGATGCAGGCTGAAATAGTCAAGAAGATTCGAGAACGCAGAGGCTTATCACCAATTCCGCCAAAGCCAGAAGAATACTTCGAAAACGAATAAGCGGAAATCCGCTTCTATTTCTTTTTTCGTTCAATTTCTAATCTGTAAAAACATCTATAATGCAATTAATCAAATTCGGTAGTCATTATGGTAATGCTTTAATTCGAAGTATTGATTAATTTCATTGAGTAATATGATAGTCGGCATTTGTGGCAGCCCAAGAAAGCAAGCTACAGAATACGTTCTTGAAGAAGCCCTAAAAATGTTGGAAGAAAAAGGCTTTAAGACTAAGCTTTGGACTGTTCGAGGAAAATGGGTAGACTATTGTGCACACTGCGATTACTGCCTCAGAGAAAAAGAGTGTGTAGTGCAAGATGATTTACAAGAACTCTACGCATTGCTCGCGGAAGCAGAAGGGATCATTTTTGCATCTCCTGTATACAATGGGGGAGTAAGTGCTCAAATTAAAGCAGTGATGGATAGAATGCGAGCGCCCGTAGCTTCAGACAAGAATTTTTTCAAAGGAAAAATAGGTATGGGCATTGTAGTTGGAGGAGACAGGCAAGGGGGACAAGAATTTGCTTTAATGCAGATACACACCTTCTACATCATTAACGGCATGATTCCTGCAAGCGGCGGCTTTTTTGGAGCAAACTTAGGCGCAACTTTTTGGTCAAAGGACACATTAGACGGCGTCAAGTTGGATGAGGAAGGATTTAGAAGCTTAAAAAAAACCACGAAACGATTTGCTGAATATCTTCAGCTTTACACTAAAAAATAATTGTGAACGAAAATGACTGAAGCAAAAATTAAAAAAACCAAAGTCGCTTGGGGAATTACAGGCGCAGGCGACAAAATAGCTGAAATTATTGAAACCATGAAAGACCTGAAGAAACAGTCAGAAGGAATCGTTGAAATCCACGTCTTCCTTTCCAAAGCAGCCGAAATTATGCTTAAATTTTACCGTCTAGAAGATGATTTGCGCCAAAACTTTGCCAAAGTCACGGTTGAATCAAATTCTAATTCACCGTTTTTGGCAGGCATGATGCAGAGTCACAAATACGAGTTTCTTCTGATTTTTCCGGCATCATCAAACACAGTTGCAAAAATAGTCAACAGCATCAGCGACACGCTGCTCACGAATTCAGCGCTTATGAGCCTCAAAGCTTTTGTTCCAGTGTGGATTATGCCAGTGGATTTTAAAGAAAACGTAATCTACACTAAACTGCCCAATGGCAAGGAAATGAAATTACGGGTACGCAAAGAGGAAGCAGATCAGGTCCGTAAACTTGAAGCAACGGAAGATGTTCATGTTTTTGAAAATCCTCAAAAAGTACGTGAGGCCTTTTTGAACTGGCTAAAAACCGTTAACGGATAGCGCCAAAAAGCCTCTATTTTTCTCTAACCTTTTGTTTCTGAAGCTGTATTTGTTCGTTCGCTCAATGATGCTGGCAAGATTATATTGAATTTTGTTCCCTTTCCCATTTCACTGTTGAATTCCACTTTTCCATTTAATGCTTCAGTTAAGCGTTTGATGACAGCTAACCCGAAACCTTGACCCTTAGATTTAGTCGTGAAAAGAGGAATGAAGAGCTTTGACTTAACATCTTCAGGTATTCCCATTCCAGTATCTTGAACCGAAATTATTAGATCTGAACCTTCTCTATAAGCTAAAATTGTTAAGGCTCCTCCTTCAGGCATAGCTTGAACCGCATTATTCACCAAGTTAAACAAAATACGCTTAACCCAGTTTTCATCAGCCACAAGTTCGCTGGCATTCTCATTTATGGTGCATGAAAGTATGATGTTTTCAGGGATATTTGCTTTGGACAAGATATCACTACATACTGCTCGCAAATCCATTTTTTGGATAGAAGGATTGAGGGGTCTTGCGAAATCCTGCAAATCAGCAACGATTTTATTAATGTAATCTGCGTTCTTTTCAATTTCAGCTAAGCTTTCTTTTACTGCAGTTTTATTCTCACTGTCCGGAAAGAAGACAAGTTCTTCTTTTGCCAAGTAGAGGTCGCTTATTATGGCTTGAAGCGGGTTGCGAATATCGTGACCGACCATGCCTGCGGTTGCCCCAATGGTTGCAAGTCTTTCCGAATCTCTTAGCTGCTTGGTTTTTTCTTCAACCATTTGTTCAAGGTTTTCCGAGTGGGTTTTGAGCAGCTTCTCATTTTCAGCTAGTCTTTCAAGTGTCTGACTATTGATGAGGGCAATAGATGCTATTTCACCAAATGCCGCTGCCATTTGCGCGTCACGTTCGTTGAAGGGAATTGGCTTATTTGCCAATCCCATTATGCCAACAGTTTTCCTATCAATTACTAGCGGCGCAAACATAACGTTATTTAAAACTACGTGCCCCTTAGGCATTAGCTCAACCCATTGGCTATTAACAAAATCGTTATCGTAAGCTACCTTTCCTGTTAAGTATGAACTCGCCCGTAATCCACGGATTGGCATAGGCAAAGCTGGATCTACTGTGCAAGGTCGTCCACCCGCATCCAAAAACAAAACCTGGTTCTCTTTTTCGTCCTCACTCAAAAGAGCCACATAACCCGCCGATGCACCCAGCAGATTCTTACAGCAATCGAAAATCACTTTAGAAGCATTGCTAAATTCGCGGTGAACTAAGACTGCCTTTGATGCTTCCAAAAGGGCGGCAACCTCGGATTGCCTAGATTGAGAAGCTTTGAGAGTTTCCAGCAATTCATTCTCCATTGCTTTGCGTTTCGTAATGTCGATGCAGGTGCCAACCCAATCGATAACATCTCCTGATTCATCAAAAAGGGGAACTCCCCTTGCAAGAAAATGTCGGAAAACGCCATCTCTGCGCCTTAATCGATATTCAATTTCATAATTACTTTTGTCTTCTACGGCTTTTTTCCAAACTCTAGTTGTTCTCTCAAGATCTTCAGGATGAATTGCTCTAAGCCAACCCCATCCCTTTACTTCGTTAAAAGATTGCCCAGTGAAATTTCTAAACGTTGGAATATCTTCAACCACTTCTCCTTTGGCATTTGTTGTCCAACCGAGTTCACCTGTAACTTCTATGTATGAACGATATTTTTCTTCACTTTTTCTTCGAGCATCATCAGCTCTTTTGCGTTCAGTTATATCTCTTGCAACGTGAACTGAACCAACCATGCGTCCAAATTCATCTTTGAGCGGTGTAGTGCTGACTAAAAAGTCTCCTCCGAGTCTGTCTTCATGTACTTCCGCTGTATGTTCTTGCTCATCTAATAGTGACTTTGCATGGGGACAGAACTCTGGGGGTTCACCAGTTCCATGAACGCATGTATAACAGTTTAATCCAATGGCTTGTTCTGGTGTTGTCTTTAAAGCTTGGGCCATAGCTTTGTTGGCTCGAACAATTCTGTGATTGTTATCTAAAATCGCAATCAAGTCTGGGACGCTATCAAAAGTGCGTTCCCAATCAACCTTGGCTTTCTTTAAAGCATCTTCAGCTTTAATTCGTTCTGTTATATCTACGTTAGATTCCATTATTTCTGTAATTTTTCCTTTCTGGTTCAGTTTAGGTTGCCAACAACTTTGAACTGTTAATTCTCTTCCATTCTTGGCGGTGTGCAAAAGGTCTCCTGACCATGTGTTGTTCTTTTTAAGATTCAAAACTATTTTTTTGTAAGGCTCGGGAAATTTTGTTTTCAACAATTCACTGGCATTTTGCCCCAAGGCTTCTTTTTTTGACCAACCGTACAATTTTTCTGCGCCTTTGCTCCAGAAAATTATTGCTCCCCCTAAGTCCCGCACAAAAATGCCGTCTAGACTTAAATCGATTAAGGCAGCTTGGTTGAACACCTCAGCTTGGGCTCGATCCTTATCTGCTTTAAGCCGAAGCATCATTATTCCACGCGCAAAATCACTTGCCAGTTCCGTCAATAATTTAACTTCATCGTCTGAACAAAAATCTTTTTCAGCAGAATAAAGAGTTAAAGCGCCTAAGACTGTTTCTCCTAATTTTAATGGGAGCGCAATCGATGATGCGTAGCCTCTTTTGAGTGCTTCCTTTCTCCAAGGTTTGAGCGTTGGATCCGTTAGTATGTTTACGCATAGCTGGGGTTGTCCTGTACGAATTGCTCTCCCGGTTGGACCGCGACCCCTAGCTGTATCCGCCCACGTAATCTTCAACGAATCAAGATATCCTTCCTCAAAACCTGCATATGCCACTGGCAGGACAGATTTTGCAACGTCTTTTTGGGCCAATCCAACCCAGACCATCTTATAGCCACAATCTATGCTAATTATTCTGCAGATTTCCTGCAAGAATGATTCTTCATCAACGGCGCGTGTGAGGGCTTGGCTGCTATTGCTCATTGCTCTCAAAGTACGGTTAGCTTTCTTAAGTTCGGTTTCTACACGTTTTTGCTTCAAAATCTTGCTTAGTTCATTACCGACTAATTCAAGTTTAGCAATATCCTCTTTGTTATAGCGCTTTTTTTTATTGCCAACTCCGAAGATAGCATAGACTTTCCCTTTTTCCAAAATAGGATAACTCACTAATCTTTCTAATGGAACATGTCCTTTTGGAAGCCCTTTTTGGTTGGGGCTCACTTTAAAGTCGTTATATATAATTGGATGTTTTTTACGAATACTGTCTGCCAAGTTACCTGCTTGCTCTATTGGGTAATGTTTATCATAATATGTGCTGCAATTTTGAAGTGTTCTTTTATTCCATAAGGTCAACTTTATTGTCTTTTGATCGTTGTTCACAAAATGGAAAAACCCTATCTTGCTTTCGGTTACTTCTATCGCGTGATCTAAGAAGTACTCGTAGAGTTTACTTTCATCTATGTCTAACGCTTTCTTGTAGAGTTCTAGTAGAAAGCTGGTTTTTTCCTTTGTTTTTTGGCCTGAATCGTGGGTCATGATGTGCCATTCTTCGGTTTGCTAAAAAGAAGATGAGAGAGTTCAAAAAGTTTTCGATAACTGATTGCTTCAGAATTCTGTTGTTGCCAGGTGAACCAACATTCATTTTTATATTATTTTGCAGTCTTGTTCAAGAAAGTGAGTATTTCATGGCTATTTGCCCCAACTGCAGAAAAGAAGTGGCGACTTCAGTGCGGAAGATAGAGAACTCGTTCTTTTGCATAGAACTCTATTCTTGTATTGATTGTGGATGCTCTTTTAAGTCTTTTAGTGGTTAAGCTTGGTTTACCTTAACAGTGAAGGTTTTATTTTTAGGCTCCACGGTTTTTTCATATGGATATTTTTAGGGTATTTCATTCAATTTGCGATGTTTTTTACTATTTTATGCCTAAAAGTTGGTGTTTTGATATCAGGTTGTCTATTTGAAACTTTTAAGTTGTTGTTGCAGGATGTAATCACATTGTTTTATATCCTTCCGAAAAGTTATGAGTAGTTAGGAATGCAAGGGATAGCCAACAAAGTTAAGCGGGTCCGGCTGCTACCGAAGGGGAAGGCGCTGCCCACATGAATTCTATGCCTTATCCCAAACTAGCACAAGGCTAGGTCCGCTTAACCCAACATTTTTGGCTAATCAGACACTGTAGCTGCAATTGATAAGACGTTACTCTATTAAGCTTATTATGATCATTTTTTTGCATTAACTTATCTAACTTTTTTAAAATCCTCCAATTTTTATCCACATTCAGCAGTGCTGTGAAATGCGATTTGTCTGAACCTGCCAGCAGCCTATTAGTATTTTGCGAGATTTAAGGAGAAATAAATACTGACATTTTAATAGAACCATTAAAACTTGACCTTTTCTGCTTTAAACAAGGCCAAAAATAGACCCGTAGTTTTAAGATGGAATTAGGAACAAAAATATTGTTCATTCTGCGGACAAAAGAGATATAGGACTTGCACCTTTTTGATTCCAACGCAAGTGAAATCCAATGTCCATTCCAAATGCTGAAGAGAACAACAATGAAATGGTGATTACCCCTTGGGAAGTTAAAGGTAAAGTAGATTATCAACGGCTAATCAAAGAGTTTGGCACTCAACCCCTCACTTCTAAACTCCTCCAGCGTATGGAGAAGCATACCGACAGGCTCCATCTGCAGCTTGAGCGAGAAATTTTCTTCAGTCACCGCGACTTAGACACTGTATTGGATCTATGCGATAAAGGTACAAAATTCGTTTTGTATACGGGCAGAGGACCATCTGGGCCTGTCCATATTGGTCACCTCGTTCCCTGGATATTTACTCTTCACATGCAAAAGACATTCAAAACGAGGCTCTATTTCCAACTAACCGACGACGAAAAATACCTAATTAGCGATAACGCTGACCTCAAAACCACAGCCAAATGGAGCTACGAAAACGCTTTGGACCTAATTGCATTGGGCTTCAAACCAGAGGACACTTTCATAATATACGATACTAAAGATATAGACTTGCTATATAGCATAACATTAGAAGTTGCTAAACGTATCACCTATAGTACAGCTCGAAGTAGCTTCGGATTTCAGGATAGCACCAACATCGGCTGGGTTTATTGGCCTGCCATCCAAGCTGCGCCATGCTTTATCCACAAAAAACTCACCGGCGAAAACGTTCCTGCACTTATCCCTGCAGCTATAGACCAAGATCCCTATTGGCGGGTAACCCGCGACATCGCTCAAAAACTCGGCTACTACAAACCAGCACAAATTCATTGTCGTTTTCTACCAGGACTCGGTGCAGGCGGAAAAATGAGTGCTAGCATGCCAGAAACCAGCATTTTCACCACTGACAAGCCTGATGCTGTTAAAAAGAAAATCTGGAATGCTCTTACCGGAGGCAAAGGTACCGCAGCGGAACAACGCAAAACAGGCGCTGATCCCACGGTTTGCAGCATTTTCCAGTATTACTTTTTCCTCTTCGAAGAAGACAACAAGAAACTTTCCGAACGCGAGCGCAAATGCCGAGGTGGCGAAATGTTGTGCGGCGAATGCAAAAAAGACTTGGCAGAAAAACTCAACGAGTTCCTAATGAAACATCAGGAATGTCGAGAAAAAGCAAAAGACAAGATCGAACAATACAACATAAAACGCAAATAAATTTAAAAACCGCTCCCAATTTCGATTATCTGAAACTAATTTTTTATTCAATATTCATTAATTTCGAAATCTTTGAACTATCAGATATACACCAAACGAATTGCAACGAAGATTCACTAACTTACTTAATTTCCTTCATTCAAGCGATTTTTCTTAAAAAATCAAGTTTTCTAAATTGATTTTTAATTTTATATAGATCAATGTTTCTCTATTTTTTCTTCTTTTTTATTTAGTTCAATTTTCATTTTGGACTGTACTTTTTTTCTTTGCTTAAATATTAGATATTCTAGCCAGATGCCTATTATCCCACTGCTGAAAAAGACTAGTCCACTGACAGCGGCGGGTAATGCTAGGGGGCGATATGGATAAATAACATTTGAGGCGCTCGTTTGCGTCTTTGAAAAAATAAAGAAAACCGTCATTGCAAGGAACATTATGCCTATAATTGAAAAACTGTATCCTAAAAAAGCACGCAGATTTGCCATTTTTTTTCAGTGCTAGTTTTAAGCAAATCTTACCATATAAGGTCTTTTTATTGCTGGTCAGGAAAAGCAATTGTTGTACAGACATCCAAGAAGCAAAAGATAAAATCTGAAATCATATTTATTTTTTCGAAATACTTACAGTGTTCGGCTCGCTCCATTTGTCTACGTTGAAGGCACCAATTTTTAGGAGCTTTCTATGTAAAAAAACTCTGAATTATGTCTTATTTTGCTTGCTCAAAAAATCGAAAAATTGCGACCAATTTTTTCAAGCATTTTGGAAAATTTAGTCAAAAAGAGTGGAGAAATTATTTTGCTACATTTCATGGCAAATCTATTGATGGCTGAAAGTGTGGTCGTTTATTTGATCGGATAGAGGTGTTGATTTTGCGTGCATTTGCTTTTCTTCGAGGTCTGGGTGAGGGTTTAAAGCGGCTATACATTTAATGTTGTCGAGTTTATTCTGCAATTTTTTGTAGGCTACAAAATAATTTAGAAGTTTTACGGCTTCTTCTTTTTCGAACACTTGCTTTTTTTGAGGCATTTTATTCACCATTCGATTGTTTATTAAATGTTACGACATAATTCATTTGTTAATATGCACATGTATATGGCAATAGCAGTTTAGGTTGAGAAAGAGCTTTCACAATTAAGCCAAGAAGGCAAACGCTCAAGAAAAGACAGAGCAATTTTAATTAAATCTGTAAAATATTACGACTCAATACAGTGAAAAGAAAAATAAATAAACCCCATAACCCTTTCGCAATCTTATAAGATCAAGGTGAAAAAAATGTCCGCTAAAATTCCAATAAATAATACTTCAGCCTATAGACTTCTTCACCCAATGCACACCGTTATAGTTTCATGCATTGGCAACAATAATAAACCAAACATCACAACCATAGCTTGGGCAATGCCAACTTCTATCAACCCCCCGCTAATAGCTATCAGCATAGCTCCAGGCAGACATAGTCACAAACTCATTGTAGAGTCAGGTGAATTCATAGTTAACATCCCAACACTTGAGCTTTTGCAAGCAGTATACGCATGTGGCTCACTCACAGGTAGAAGCTTTGACAAATTCAAAAAAACTAATCTAACACAGATGCCCGGTAAAAAAGTTAAAGTTCCCGCCATCCGAGAATGCATAGCTCATTTAGAATGCAAAGTTGATGATCAACTCGTTACTGGTGACCACACAATCTTTGTAGGAAAAATCTTAGAAGCCTACGCAGACATGGGGATCTTCGCTGAAACCTACGACCTCAAAAAAGCACGAATGCTCTATCACGCAGGTGGAAACAACTTCTCGTTGCTAGACCCTAAAAATTATAAACCTTAAATCAACTCGGAAATCCAAGTTTACAATCAAATGTCCAAGAGGTTCATAAATGATTGAAAAAGTTTGAATGATTGAGGATTCTTGGTTATTGATTTTTCGTACAACGAAAATAAACGTTAATCTTAGATTGGGTTTTTCTTACTCATGTTTATAAACTATTCTGGTTGATGCTGGCACTTGTTGGTGGGTTATGGATTTAAGTCCCCGAAGCATTAACCAATTTTACAGATGTGAATTGCCGTGCCATATGACAAAGAGGAATTAGAAAAGTTTCGTCAATCAGGAAAAATCCTGCAAAAAACCCGCGAAGAAATGCGAAGCTACGTAAAAGAAAACATGCCAATTATTGATGTATGCGAAAAAGCGGAATCGCTAATCTATGCCAAAGGAGGCAAACCAGCGTTTCCCTGCAACGTAAGCATTAACGAGATTGCAGCACACTACACTTCACCACCCGAAGATATTCTTCGAATTCCAAAAGGTTCAACGGTAAAAGTTGATTTAGGTGTCCATGTTGACGGCTACGTTACGGATACTGCATTCACAGCTGCTTTCAGCACCGAAGGCAAAAGCATGACTGCAGCAGCTGAACTAGCGCTAAAAACAGCTGTAGACAATATTCGAGGCGATATGGCATTGGGCAAAATCGGTGGCTTAATCGAAACCACTATAAAAAATCGTGGGTACAAACCTATCAGCAACCTTACAGGACATAGCGTTGGACGCTATCTGATTCATGCAGGTACATCTATTCCTAATGTTTCCCAGATTTCCCTAAATAAAGTGCATTCCGGCGAAGTATATGCCATCGAGCCATTCGTAACCTTTCCTGAAGCGATTGCCCGCGTGGAGGACTCCCCCCAAATTACAATTTTCCGTCTACTTAAAGCAAAATCCACAAAAACCCAAGCCGCCAAAAAACTCTTAAAACATATTGAAACAAACTTCCACACATTACCATTTGCTGAACGCTGGTTAACTGGAGTTGTTCCACCAGAGCAACATAAAATTGCCTTCAACGAACTCTTGGCTTCAAAGTCAATAATGGGTTACCCTGTATTTGTTGAAGCAAGCAAAAAACCCGTGGCTCAAGCCGAGCACACATTGCTTATAAAAGATGAGGGATGTGAGGTTTTAACCTAACGTTTAAACGTTGTAGGTTTTTTCTTTTTCTTTAACTTCTTTATAGATGGCAACTATCATTTGTTTGCCACCGCATTTTTCACAATTGGCATCGAGTTCTTTAAAGACATAATCTCCACGTTGAAATTCCCGAGACGTTTTGCTGTCACAGTTTTTGACGCACCCGACAGTTGTCATGACTTTAGGAATCTCGATCTTTGCATGAGCTATAGCTTGTCTGGATTGGAATAGCAGAAACACTGACATAACCATGGCGATTACACCAATCGCTGCCAGGACGCCTGCTGCAACTTGATCGCCGAGGAAGTAAGTATCCACCGCAATGAAAAGCGCTGCAATTGACAGAGCCATCACTACAAATACTATTAGCGTGAGATATGACGAGATTTTATTGCTTTGCGGGGTAGTTTGAGTTTGATTTTGGGTCATGCGTTTGAACCTCATTATTGTCCAACTCCTATAGAGTTTCCGACGCCAACAATTATGACTTTGTCGCCTTCTTTGGTGCGTTCCCTTATCATCAATTTAACTTGTTCTATGGCTTTATCGATTGAATCATTGATTTCTTTTCGCATGGGTGACACAGCATCGCCAATATCTTGTTTAATGATTATTGCATAATTGCGAATCTTGTATTTAGTTAGTTTTTCTTCAATCTTGAATGCGTCCACGCCAGGTCCACCTATGGCTGCACCGATTCCTTCGGCAACTTCACCAACTCCCTCACCTTCAAGCTTTAAGCCTGCGTCAATCATTATTAAGCAGGCTATTTTGCCTTCATTTTCTTCAATAGCTGCTTCAACAGCGTCGCCTGGTTTGCCAACGTTTCCGCCAGGACCTTCAGCCTTAATGATTATTGCTGTACGTCCTTCTATTGGAACACTTGCCATGACGCAGTCTTTGGCCAGTTTGCGGGTTTCATAACCATGCATGAGTTTTCCTGCAACAAGTGGTCCTGCTCCATCGCCTATTGGTTGACCATACGCGAAGGCTTTAAGAGCTGATGCATACGCTTCAGCTTCTTTCATTACCATTGGAAGAATCATCTGAAGTTGCATTATGACATACAAACTCAGAGTTTTTTTACCTTGGATGTAGTAGTGGCGTACAACTTTGTAAATGAAGTTTAACGCCATTGCTGCCTCAAGGGTGTTTTCTAAGTTGTTAATTTGGACTTCGTCATTTTGGAGTTCGGGCGCCATGAGCTTAACTTCTTCTTTTAGACGCTCGTCTCTAGTATCTAATATATGATCTAGTTTAGCAACGATTCCAGCGGGATCCATGCTTTGAGGTGCTATAGTGAAGTATTCTAGATAGCGATCAACACGTGTCGAAGGGTCAGTGGTTGGTTTGCCCAGTTCCTTGATGACATCGATAGCTGTCTTTTTTCCTTCTTCTTTAATATGTCTAAGTTTATGCAGAGAGTTTTCAACTTCACGAATCATTATGTACATTTGAATGCGTTGACCATAGAAGATGAATCCTATGAAGAATACGTACATAACCAAGCTCAAAACTTGAGTTATTGAATCGGTTCCTGGAATTAAGCTCACTTTAGTTGCACCACTTTCTTTCAAAAACTATTATAGGACAGTTATAAAGGTATGCCAAATCTCTCAAGGTTTTTCTGCCTTAAAAATAGTTTAAATGCTGCCAGCTTTCCCAGGTTCACGTGGCCTAAGACCACACTACAGCTGGGAACGGAACACGGTTTAACTTCTGAGTTCGGAATGGGATCAGGTGGAACCCGCGTCCTATGACCGGCAAACATCCTCTACTGCCCTCCATTCCTTAATATACTTTTAGTTTTTAAGCGGCATTTTTGTTGGAAACGCCAAATTTTGAGCTGATTTATGTTTACGCAATTTTCGAATAACTCGTTGACCGCTTAGAACTTACCTAATTTTATAAAATAAAGAGCAGAGCTACTTTTTCTTGTTTAGGTCCTCTAAGAACTCTTTGGCGCGATCTACTCGGACTTTGCCTTCTTTAACCATTAGATCAGCAACCAAATCGATTTGACCTTCCTTTGCTCCAGCATTAATTGCTATGTTACGGGCATGCAAAGACATGTGACCCCTCTGAATGCCTTCACTTGCAAGCGCACGAAGAGCACCCAAATTTTGGGCTAAGCCAACAGAAGCCAAGATTTCACCAAACTCATTTGCAGATTTAACATTTAATATTTTCATAGCGATTCGGGCAATGGGATGAGTTTTTACAGCCCCCCCGATTAATCCAACTGCCATAGGCATTTCGATCGTGCCTTCCAAGTCGCCATTAACGTTCTTAGACCATTTAGAAATTGAAGTGTATGGTCCGTTCAGAGCTGCGTAAGCATGTGCTCCTGCCTCTATTGCTCGATGATCGTTGCCTGTGGCTAAAACCACAGCAACTATCCCATTCATGACACCTTTGTTGTGTGTGGCTGCACGGTATGGATCTGCTGCCGCGAAAGCTGAAGCATAGGCAATTCCGTCTACAACTGCCTCGCCACCTAGAGCTTCTTTAGGTACAGTACACCAAGCTTTAACTAAACGTTTTGTGGCTAAATTAGAAATTATTCTAAGGTAAACGTGTCCATTAGTTAATTGTTCAATCATTGGCGCTATGGCTTCTGTCATCGTATTAACCGCATTTGCACCCATTGCATCGCGACAGTCAACATATAAATGAACAATCAACATTTCCTCCATGGTCGTATCGATAACTCGAGCATCCAAATCCTTCGCTCCACCACCAAACGAGTTGAGGACGGGATCTTGATCATTAGCCTTCTTTAGGAGTTCTGATTTTGCGTCTATGACCTGTTCTTTGGCTTGGTTTGCATTTCTAAGTTTGACAACTTGGATTTGTCCAATCATTACAGGTGTTGTGCTGCTAGTGTGGAATCCTCCACCGTCGCGTACCATTTTTGCAGCGTAGCTTGCCGCTGCTATGACGCTTGGTTCTTCAGTTGCCATAGGTATTAAGTAATCTTTTCCGTTGATCTGGAAGTTCACACCGATGCCCATTGGTTCTGGAAAAACACCGATGACATTTTCAACCATATGATCAGCCAAATCCATCGGGAGTGAACATGATTCTTGCAGTAAATTTGCTTCTTCATCGGTCAAGCCAGCAAAATCTTTCACAATTGCTAAGCGTTCTTTAGGGGAGAGCTTGTAGAATCCTGAGATTAAAGATGACTTAGCCATATTTAGATCACTTCGCAAGTGATTGTTTGATTTTCTACATTTAAACTTTGACTAAACCCCAACTCAAAACGCTTCACTTATAATGTTGTTTGGCCAAAACACCTGGGCATAGAAACTGCAGAAACACCCAAACGCTTCCTGATCTCCATCGCTAAGGCATCACCATTACTCCGGTAGTTATCGGTAATTACCTGCTTAGCCTTGGAACGCTTAACGTATTCAATTAAACCATCAAAATCCGAATGATCACTGAGCGCTACTAAATGTTCGCGATCCCCAATTTGTCTACAAGGCGAATGGAATTCCCAGCCGCTAACACAGATTCGCGCATTGCGCAGACCAACATATTGACGCTGATTCATATGATAGAAGGCAACACAAGGCAAGTTACCGTCTAAAAGCTCATGCCCTTCACTATCTGTAGAAAGCGACAAACAACCCATCCGCATACCATGCTTCTCACACACTTTGGTTACTTCAAAAACACGCTCCGGCATCACAAACGGGACTTCGACATCCGCATTGCGGAGAATTTGCATGATTTCCTGCAGTTTCCCATGATACCCAAAAACGTAAACTGTTCCCCCCCTCAAACGCTTTTCGACCATCGAAACTAAAAGTTCTCGCACATCGACTTTGAAGTTGCGACGACACGATGGGCTACCATATGTAGCTTCAACCACCAACACATCACAATCAACAACAGGCGTTCCTTCAAGTCTAAAATCACCAGTCCACGCAATTCGAATTCCGCCTGCATCCTCCACCAAAACTTGACAGGCTCCTAAAATGTGATCAGCTTTGAGAAGACTGATTTTTTCGTCACCGAACTCGAGGACTTTTCCGTATTCTAAGGTTTTAACGGTTTGGGTCATTTTCAATTTCAATGATCCATTGAGTGTATCGGCAAGGTCACGGGTGGCTTTGGTCATCAAAACCTTTTCGCAACTCTTCAAACTGCTACGGAGACCGTAGAGGTGGTCAGCATGTGCATGGGTTACCACTCGCAAGGGTCTAGAAGAATCATGGGCATCACAGGAGACACTGTCACCTAACAAAACAGCGCCTTTCTTAGTTACTACAGCCCTTTCAGCCAAGTTTCTTCCTCTTAAACGGTTTTCTCTGCAAGCCACTCTACTAGCCGCTGCGGTTGGTCAGTTTCAATAGTGAATATAATAGGTCCAAGTGGGGATTCAGCGTTTTCTTCACAAAAAGAAACATGCCCCGCAAATGCAACTTGCTTGTTTAAACAAAACAAGATTTTGTTGCCTCGGGCGGACCTAAAAAGTACTTTTCTTGCAGCATCGCGGATGCGATCATTTCTTAATAAAGTTCGCAATTTAATCAATGCATCATGTCCTTCCGCCTTAGCAACTAACTTGTTGCTTTTCTGAGCAGGTTCAATGCTTATAGTTGAGTTACCCAAAACATTGTTTACAGCAAATTTAACTTTAGATTCATCTTCCGTTGGGTTTATCTCCGTTTCAACATAGACAATTACTTGTTCCATTTTTTTTCAATCCTTCCAAGTGACTCTCTAATCTTGACCTTAGCTTGCTCGACACTACGATCGTTAATTACCATTTGCTCCGCCAATGCTATGACATTTCCTAAACCTACGCCCAGTTCTCGCATATCCCGATCATTAAAGATTTGCCATTTAGATGTATCGTCGCTTCGACCCCTTCTGGCAAGTCGTAGAAACCGCGTCTCTGGCGAAGAGTGAATCGCGATCAAACTAAATTTTTGGAAATTCTGATTGAAAATATCTGCTTCATTGAGACTACGCAATCCATCAACTAGAACTTTAGGGTTTGACATTTCTTGTATTTTAGGGACACAACGGTGAGCAATCACGTAATTGCCACTTTCTTGCCGCAATTCAAGCATGACCTTTCCTACGTTTTCCGGAGTCAACTCTAAGTCACGTTTTATTGTTTCTTCCCTAATAACATCGCCCATTACAACTATGCCGTAACCGAGTTCTCGCGCAATATCAACAACTAATGATTTTCCAGAACCAGGCATCCCAGCTAAACCAGCCACTAGTTTTTCAGCGTTCACGTTAACTTACCCTTTTTAGGTTCATATTAGCAGCCCCCTCCATTAAAAAAGATTTATGAGACGTAGGTGTTAAAAATACTTTGAAGGAGCAATATGTCCGAACAAATAAGGAGTTTCATCGCATTTGACATAGAAAACGACATAGTTCTGAGCAGATTCTCTGCAATTCAAAAGCTCCTGACCGAATTGAATGCAGAACTGAAAATTGTTGAACCGCAAAACATCCATGTTACAGTCAGATTCCTTGGAAACATCAGCCCAACTATGGTGGATAAAATTCATGATGCAATGAAATCTGCAAAGTTTTCACCTTTTCAGATCAAACTCCAAGGTTTGGGGGTTTTTCCCAGCTTAAATTATCCAAGGGTGGTTTGGGTGGGAATTACGCAAGGTGGGGACCAGTTAAAGAGTCTTTTCAATCAACTAGAACCACAAATTCAAGCCTTAGGTTTTCCACACGACGCACATGGGTTTAGTCCACATTTAACGATTGCGAGGGTAAAGACAGGGAAGAATAAACAACGTCTCTCAGAGTTCGTGACGAAAAAATCAGAATACGATTTAGGCACAATAAATGCTGATTGCCTGCGACTTAAGAGAAGTCGTATTTCACCAAAAGGGCCAACTTATTCAACTCTTAAAGAATACTGCCCACAAAAAGGATAACAAATGCAAGAAATTCAAGCTGTAACAAAGCAGGTCTTAAAGAAAATTACACCTAAAAAAGCTGAACGAGTTAGGGTTGAGGCTTTAAGCCGCAATTTAGAGCAACAAATACTCAAAGCAAGCCAAAGCGAAGGTATTCAAGCCAAAATCAGAGTGGAAGGATCCGTTGCTAAGGATACCTGGCTAAGCGAAAACCCCGATATTGACGTTTTCATCCGTTTGCCTACCTCTATTCCACGCAAAAATTTAGGTGAAATAGGTCTAAAGATTGCACGGAAAGCAGCTGCAAATGCACGACAAGTGGAGCGATTTGCTGAACACCCATATCTTGAAGCCTTCATGGATGGGTACCGAGTCGATATTGTTCCATGCTACGACGCCAAGAAAGGTGAATGGCAAAGTGCAACTGACCGAACTCCCTATCACACAGACTACATCAGAAAGCGCTTAGAGATCAATCTGCTTGGAGAAGTAAGACTGCTTAAGAGGTTTATGCAGGGCATAGGTGTTTATGGTGCAGAACTAAAAATTGGTGGTTTTAGCGGGTATTTGTGCGAACTTTTAGTTATTAAGTTCGGCTCCTTTTCCGAAGTAGTGCGGTTTTTTGCAGCCTACAATCGACGTATCGTAATCGACCTTGAAGATTTCTATGTGAATAGAGAACATGAACTTGCACTTCTTTTCCCTGAGCCATTGACAATCATAGATCCTGTGGATAAAGGAAGAAACGTCGCTTCTGCTGTACTTCCTGAAAAACTCCACAAATTTGTTGCTGCTTCCAGAGCCTTCCTTGAAAAGCCATCTATAGACTTTTTCTATCCTCCAAAACTCAAAGCTTTCTCAACTAAAACCTTAAAAAACAATTTACAGACGCGCGGTTCAGCAATCGTGTTCTTAGTGGTGAAGCAGATTGCCGCGGTGCCTGATATTTTATGGGGGCAGCTCTATAAGTCAAAGCGTTCGTTGACAAGACTCTTTGAACTAAATGATTACAAGGTGTTAAGAGACGCGGTTTGGAGTAACGAAAAAAATATTAGTGTTTTCGTTTTTGCGATTGAATCGCTAAAATTGGCAAATATCAAAAAACATTTTGGTCCACCACTTGAGCGAGAACTTGAATGTAACAAGTTTTTGAAAAAATACGCCAACAATAACTGCGTTATTTCCGGACCATACATTGAAGATGGACGCTGGTTGGTTGAGTTATCACGGAATAACATAGATGCCGCAACTATGTTAAAAGAAAAAGTCACAGATGGTGGAAAAAATTCGGGAGTTGCAGATTTGATTGCATTGTCAATTAAGAAAGAGTTTAGAATATTGGTTAATGCTGATGTGGTTGAGGTGTGCAAAGAAAATGCAGAATTTGCTAAGTTCTTAACAGACTTCCTTGTCTGTAAACCGTTTTGGCTAAACTTAAAAAGTTAAATGTTATTGGGTTACTGAATGATACCAGCTGATGATATATTCAGGCAGATTCAAACCCCGTTCGCCAAGACGCTCCGCTAGTTTCACTGGTAATGGACTTAGTACGTAAGCTGCACGCGTATAGAAGCGTCTTGGAGTGCTGGGTTTAACTTCTTCTGGCAAAATGATTTTTAAATCCGCTTTGTTAGCAAGAGTGGAGTCTTTATTGCCTGTTATTGCGAAGACGGTTCCGCCGAATTTCTTGAGTACATCAGCCCAAATGATGACGGGGCGGGTTTCGCCTGAGAAAGACAATAGAATTTCCAGGTCTCCAGCTCGAGGGTGCGGAGTGTTGACTCCTCTTGTGATGTAAACGTTATCGCCGAGAAAACTCTTAATGTGGAAAAGGCGAACACCAGTCATTTTAGCAATTTCATTTCCTGTTCCTTTTCCGCCCAAAAAAACGTTTGTTCTTTTCTCCATTATGTCGACGAGTTGATTATACGTTTCTGATGTAACATTGGAGTCTATCATATCTCCAACTTTTTCAAATTCTTCTTCACATAGACGGAAGACATCATTGACTTCAAGATTGCGGAATATTGCTTCAATCATGCTGTTCAGGAGTTCCAATGTGCCAAGCTCAAAAATGTCGCCCATCATTCCGGTTTCCGCATATTCGGTTCCTGGCTTGGATTTGCCGCGTCCCTTAATTTGAACTACATGACCAAATTTGTTCGTAATGTCCGCTAATGGTGATTTTACTGCGGAAGTCAAAAGACCCATGGAGAAATGATTGGACTTTTTTTCTTTAATGTATCTCGCTAGATCCTGAGCCATAACCAAAGGATCGTCGCTGTAACCGCTCCCCGAATTCATCAGAAGCAAAGTTTTTTTGTATCTACGTTGAAGGTCTGGCGCTGCATCATACATACTTTTGCCAGGAAAACCGGGATCATCAGGTGTTAAAATAACTTTGTTTCGCCAGCCTACTTGACTTAACGCGATTTGGCTCATAGCAGCGTTAAGTGAATAAAGAGAACGTCCGGATCCTCCGCAAATGACGCAGTCGGCTGCTTTTAGTTCTTCATATAGAGGTGCGAGTTCTCGTTTCTTTATGCACATAATGTTTTCTTGAATTTTATTGACGTATCCTATACTGCTGATTTTGCTTTTAATGGAAACGGCACCTTCTAGTTCAAACATCATCTACTACTATATATTATTCTTGTGCTTGCTGGAGAAAAAATGGGCTATACCGACCCAATATTTGTTGGATTCAAAAAGTGAAGTTCCACATCTCTTGATATTTGTTTGAAAATTTTTATGATTTTTTGGAAGCCCGAAACTTTTAGGATATTAGAATGTGAATTATAAAAAGTGTTATTTAGCAGTTGGGCATTTCTTCTATTTTTAGGTGCTGCATTTGGGGTTCAAAGACCGAGATATTGTATCAATCGAAGACTTCTCCCAAGCCGAAATCAACCATATTCTCGACATGGCTAAAAAAATGGAACCCATCGCTAAAACAGGCTCAGACATGCTTAAGGGTAAAATCCTAGCCACATTATTCTTTGAACCTAGCACTCGTACTCGTCTTAGTTTTGAAACTGCCATGTTAAAACTCGGAGGCAACTACATCGGATTTGCTGAACCAGATATAACATCTGCTCGCAAAGGCGAAAACTTGGCAGATACCGTGCGTACAGTTGAAAATTACGCGGACGTAATAACACTTAGGCACAGTTTAGAAGGTTCAGCCAAGTTGGCGGCAGAATTCTCCAAAGTTCCAATTATCAATGCAGGTACAGGCGCCGAGGAGCATCCAACCCAAGCTTTTATTGACTTGTACACGATGCGCAAGGACAAAGGCGAAATCAATGGATTAAAAGTTGCCCTAGTGGGCGACTTGCGCTACGGCAGAACCGTACATTCGCTAGCCTATGCGTTAGCGCTCTACAACGTAGAACTCCACCTTGTTTCGCCTGAAGCGTTACGAATGAGAAAAGAAGTACTCCAAACCATAAAAAATAAAATCTCCGTAACGGAACACATCAATCTCGATGCTTTGATCTCTCAAATCGATGTTCTCTACATCACTCGTATCCAAAAAGAACGCTTCCCTGACGCTGCCGAGTATGCTAAGGTCAAAGGCGCTTACAAAGTCGACCTAAAAACGCTGAAAAACGCTAAGAAAAATATGATTATTCTGCACCCGCTGCCCCGGGTCGACGAAATCGCTGCCGAAGTAGATAGCACACCCCAAGCGCGCTACTTTCAGCAGGTCTGGAATGGCATCGTAGTCCGCATGGCGCTACTTTCATTGGTTTTGGGCGCGATTAAATAAACCACTTTGAAAATATCTTGTCCAATAAGACAAATCCTATGGAGAGACTAAATCAAGAAGAAAACCAAGTTCTATGTTGAAGAGAAACGGTCAAAGGTTGTCAGGTTACTCATGGAACCGCATGAGGGACATTTATGTAACATTCTATACCAGTTCTTCTTGCAGTTATCGCAAGAGCTGATCAAGCGACTGTACGTAAAAAATTCTACAATTTGGTTTTCGATCAATCGAAGGGTTAGATCCATGAGGGCTTCGGTCTTATACTCTGCGTTTTCAAGTTCGATAATGCTTAAGTTTCCGCCGGCATTTAATCCTCTAAATCTCTGTGCTGTCTCCAATACATCTGTCTGAAGCGACAAAAGTTCAGCAGATTTAAGATGGAATCGTATGGAAGTTGAATAATAGGGTTTCTCTCGAGTTCCAGAGAACTTCACTTTAGCTACTCCGAATCTCTCTATGTCAAGTTGTGCCAATCGTTCAGAGGCTTCAGTAGAACCCAAGATCACAGGATAGAGTCGCTTAACATATCTTCTGCCAATTTTTTGTTTGAAAGAGGTAACATTAGCTACAATCTCTTCAGCAAAAACCCGACTCTCCTCTGAGTTTATGCTTTTTCCTGTAAAGTCTTCAACTGACTCCCGAAATCCAGCTAAATTAACTATTCTAGAGCAGTTTTCGAGTCTGAAGTAGGTATCACCACCTGTTTTCTGCAAGAGAAACGGCAACGCGTTCTTTCCAAACTGCTTTAACGCATTATTCTTAATTTGCAAAGCTCTGGCGGAAAGTTCAAACCGCTCCTTGAGTAAATCTTGGAATTTATGCTTATCCTTGTCACATTCAAGAGTAATTCTGGGTAAGTTTATAGTTACTTCGCCTAAGCATCCCGTTCTAAGCGTATCGGTTTCCCAGTCACCCGTTAAATCAGCAGCCAATTTGACCCCAGAAGCCGAAAACGCCACGTTTTCGCTATTTTTTAGGTCTAAATTGGCAAAAAAGGGTGTTCCGCTTTGCAGTGCCAACTTGTGAGCTTTCAAAAGAACAGATTTTGCTTCTTTGTTTGAGAGTGCTTCCCCATTGATTTTTATGATTAGTTTAGGACTAAGCAACGGCTTGATTGTACTCTCTTCAATGAAAACATCAATAATAAGCGAAGCGAGAAGCAAGCTTTCTTGAGCAAAATCGTTGTATATTCCGATAGCTTTGCCCTGCGGTCCAACAGCTTCTTTTTCAGCGGTTTGTTTTGGAATTAACAAGTCAAGTCCCAACGTGGTTTCCGTATGTTGGTTGAGACTTAAAATGAAAAGCCGAAGGGTTTCCTTGATTTTTGACTGCTCATTTCCCCTTATGAAAGGCGCTAAGAACACATTGAAGTAGTTGAATGTCTGCATTCTATTGGTCTCACTTGCGGTGTGGAGCAGGACATTAAACGCTATGGATAGGGCAGATTTGAGATTGCTAGGTGGACTCATTGATTGCTGTGTTGGCTTAACAAGAGCTATACCATGCTGGAAAAAAAAGCGAAGGTCGTGAACAACTTCATTGGGCTTTAGAATCCAAGTGCCTAACTCGTCGATGTGGATCACTCCTGAAAGATGAGCGTCGGCTATGTCTCGGGGGAAAATATTTAGCAATGTATATTCACCCAGAACCGTTTGCCCCGCTTTGCTAATCGTGGTAGCGCAGTCTTGATTGGTGTCTTTTGCCTCAATTAATACTGTGACTTCATGAATCGGCATACCAACACGGGTAAGTTTATGGCGATATTCTTCATAACCCTTTTCAACCAAAATCGAATTCACAACCTCTCGGATAAGGGAAGCTGTGAGATACTTTGTTTTTGATTTAATAAGACGTTTTTCAGCCTCTTTTGCAGCTTTCTGCGCCAGTTCTGCAGGAACTTTAGCCTCTTTAATTAAAGCGTTGGCGATCTTGTTTACGTCAAATTCTTCCATCGTTAAATGTGAAGTCCGAACTAGCATACCCCGCGGTTTAACTGCTTTCTTTTCCACGCGGTCAGCCACATCGAGAACCATCTTGCCTAGGTCAGTTAAACAATACTTTTTTGCTTCAACATCTGCTTCAACCAAATCTGCTTTCAACATAAATTTCAAGTGATAAGCAAATCTCCCTGCGTCACGGCTCGGGTTCATTTTCAGCTGGTTCATAAGTTCCGAGTAAGATAGGGCGCTTTTATCAAAAAGAAGGTTGAGAATTTGCAGTCGTAGGGGTGAAGAAACCGCTTTGAGTACATTAACACCACGCGAACGAGGCTGCTGCTTAACCATTGCCTTTTTTCTCTCCCTAACTCACAAATTTGATAGCGCCTACCTATTATTCCACTCGAGAGTTTAAACTTAACTAAAAAATTCTTACATGAATTAGATAATCAATCAATGCAAGGTTGCTGTTGACTGATGCAGTGGATAGTACCAAACCCATAAACCAAATCGCTGCATCTGATTCCAACAACTTTACGTGAGGGAAAAAGTTCCTGCAATATTGATAACGCTTTTTCATCATTCTCATGGTCAAAAACTGGTACAAGCACTTTGGTGTTTCCAATGTAAAAATTAGTATAACTTGCCGGCAAACGTTCTTCTTCGTTGATAACAACTTTGGGCATAGGCAACTTAACAATTCGGATTTTTTCGCCATCTTGATCGACCGCTTGACAAAGGATATCGTAGTTTTCTTTTAGAGTATCATAGTTTATGTCATTTTGATTTTCTTCAAAAGCGCAAACAATTGTTTTTTCGTTTACAAATCTTGCTATGTCATCGATATGCCCATCTGTGTCATCACCGAAAATACCGCTTTTGAGCCATATGAAGTTGTTAACGCCAAAGTATTCACTTAGAATCTTTTCAATCTGTTTCTTGTCTAAATTTGGATTGCGATTTTTATTTAGCAGACACTGCTCAGTCGTTAACAGTGTTCCCCTGCCATTTACATCAATTGAGCCACCTTCGAGAACCATACCTGGTTTAAAGCATTTTAACGCCAGTTTCTGGTTAATAACTTCCGGTATTTGCTTGTCTTTTAACAGAGTTTCATATTTTTCGCCCCAAGAGTTGAACTCCCACTGCACCATTGCAAGCTCATGCTTGCTGTTCCTTACGAAGATTGGGCCGTAATCCCTAAACCAAACATCAGCGTAGTCGAAAATATAGAATTCGACTCTACTCAAATCAATGTTTTCTTCTTTGAAGAGTCTTTCCGCTTTGTCTTTAGCTTTCAGACCAGTAACAAAAAGATTCACCCTTTCACTCAAGTGGATTTCTTTAACAATCTGTACATAGATTGTTTCAACAAGTTCAACTTTCTCAGGGAAAGTCGTAGGGTCATGGGGCCAAGCGAGCCAGATGGCATCGTGCTTTTCCCATTCTGCAGGCATGTAAAAACCTTGTTCAAAGCAAGATATTTCGTTATTACTCATCCAGAGCGCCACTGTTGGTTTCTAAAAGCTGTTTGTATGTGTCGGGGCGTCGATTGCGGAGAAATCCCCATCCTTCTTGAATTCTTTTATTATGCGTTAAGTCAACCGTTACTACCAATACCTCCTCATTTTTAGATCCGGCTTCCGCGAGGACTTTGCCAAAAGCGTTGCAGATAAAAGAGCCACCCCAAAACTCCAAAATCCCTTCCGAACCAACACGGTTAACTGCGGCGACATGGACACCGTTTGCTATTGCATGTGCGCGTTGCACCGTTTTCCAAGCATCATGCCAATCCCCATCTTGAGATGTCTGGTCAAAAATATACCCTATGGCAGTGGGGTAAAACAGGATTTCTGCGCCTTTTAACACGTTAATTCGAGCTGCTTCAGGGAACCATTGGTCATAACAAATAAGAACTCCAATTTTCGCGTATTTTGTATTGAAAACTCGGTACTTTGACTCGCCTTCCGTGAAGTATTCTTTTTCGTAAAAGTAGGGATCCTGTGGAATGTGAATTTTGCGATAAACACCCAAGACTTCGCCGTCAGCATCAATTACAGCGGCTGAATTATGAAACTTGCCGTTTTGGTCTTTTTCAAAGATGGGAACAATTATGACAACGTGATGCTTTTTTGATAGCTCTGAGAAAAGTCTTGTAGATTCCCCTGGGATGGTCTCTGCCAACGAAGATACCTTTTGGTTTTCTTTCTGAGGAAAATACCTCGAACGGTAAAGCTCCTGAAGGCATATTATCTGTGCGCCTCTGCCCGCAGCTTCCTCAATTTTCTTTGCAGTTTTTTGCATATTTTCTGTTATGTTTTCTGAAACGGCGGTTTGGATAAGTGCAACGGAAACTATCTGGTTGCTTTTTCTGGTATTCTTGAGACTTTGAGTAGGTATGTTCTTGTCCATCCTTGTCGGTTCAACTATTCTATGTGCTGTTGATATTAACTTTTTTGAAAAAAAGAAAAACAAGCAAGGTAAAAACCAGCAACTATTTTCAGCAGCAAGAAGTAAAACAGCCACTTAAAAAAAGCCTTGTTCTTAAGTAACTTTTTTCAAGGAATACCGACAACATTAAAAAGATTTTATTCACCTGCTTAAGAAAATAACATCTTGGTTAAATGCGGTCTTTTCGTTTTGCACAAAGAAACTATTTATTAAGTTAGACTGTGGTCAATAGTTAGTTTACTAAGGGGCTATTTAGAATGAAAGCGTTCATTATCCAATTTCCGTTTGGCGTAGGCGCCTTCGACGACAAGAACAGTTTAATAGACAAAGCCTTGTTTCCAAAAAAAGCGCAAGCTGCAGCAAAAAGCTTGCTAAAGACCGAATCAGGCAAACTATCTGACCAAGTTACGTCGCTTATTACTCTACTAAAAAACGTTGATTACGATATGTTTGTTTTTGAAAACGCAACTCTCGCACAAGAAGCTCAGCGTAGACTCAAAGTTGACGTTGAAGTAGCAAAACCCGCTGAAATAGCCGTATTTCATTCTCGTATGGGCGAAATCGCAGTTGAATCAGGATTTGTCGAAAATGATTCGGAACTAATCACCTGGACCCGAAATGTCAGCATGGAACTCGCAAAGTTGCGAATCAAGGGTGCCGTAGAGAAACGCGACTTAATCGTCGCTCAAGGAATCCAAACTCTTGATAGCCTTGATCAAACAGTAAACATGTTCATTGGTCGGCTCCGCGAATGGTACGGTATATACTTCCCGGAGCTTGACCGACTAATTGAAAAACATGAAACATACTCACGTCTTGTTATGAACATTGGAAACCGAGAAAAATACACAGTTGAAGGATTAGAAGCTGAAAACATCCCCAAAGAGCGTACCCAGCTAGTTGCGAAAGCAGCCGAGTCATCTATGGGCGCAGACATATCCGAATCAGACCTTGAGCAAATCCAAGTATTAGCAAAAGATATCCTTACATTCTATGCGTTACGCAAAAGTATGGAAGACTATGTTGACAAAACAATGGAGGAGCTGGCGCCAAACGTTCGCGCCGTCGCAGGAGCCCTTCTAGGTGCACGAATGATTGCCATAGCAGGTAGTCTTCAGAACTTGGCTATGCGTCCAGCAAGCACAATTCAAGTTTTAGGAGCAGAGAAAGCTCTTTTCCGCTCTCTAAAAACAGGCGCAAGACCGCCAAAACACGGCTTAATTTTCCAGCACACTTTGCTTCATGATGCAAAACGGTGGCAACGCGGAAAAATCGCCCGTGTCATCGCGGGAAAACTTGCAATCGCAGCTCGAGCAGATGTTTTCGGGCAGGGTCATTTCATCGGAGACGAACTGAAAGCAGACATAAACAAACGCGTAGAAGAAATCCGTGAGAAATACAAAGAACCTCCACCACCAAAAGAACCCAAAACTCGACCACAAGGATCCGAAACAGGCAGAGAGCAACGTTTCGACAGGGGTGATCGAAGACCGCAGGGACGGGTAGGCAGCGGAGGCTTTAGAGGACGCGATAGAGGTCCAAAACGCCATGGCGGCGGTAACAAGTGGAGAAAAGACCGACGTGGGCCTTAGAGTAAAACCGCACGAAAAATTCAAAGAAATCTATAAAGTTACTCTCGAAGACGGCGCCAAACGGCTTGGGACTCGAAACCTGACGCCCGGCTTGAACGTTTATGGTGAACGTCTTGTCAAATTCAAAAGCGTGGAATACCGTGTTTGGGATGCTTTTCGCAGTAAACTTGCCGGTGCAATAATCAAAGGTTTAAATAACGTTCCTATAGTGCCTGCTTCTAAGGTTCTATATCTAGGCGCTGCTTCGGGAACCACGCCGAGCCATGTTTCTGACATCGTTGGTGAAGCAGGTTATGTTTACTGCGTAGAATTTGCGCAGCGCTCTCTTAGAGATTTAGTTAACAACGTGGCAGCTTTTCGAACCAATATTTCGCCCATGCTCGAAGACGCTCGAATGCCCGAGCGGTATGCAATGTTTATTCCTGGCAAAGTCGACACAATTTACTGCGATGTTGCGCAACCTGAACAAGCAAGACTGTTGGCGGACAATGCTGCTGTCTTCCTCAAACCTTACGGTTGGGTTATGTTGGCCTGTAAATCACAAAGCATTGATGTGACTATGTCTCCTAATGAGGTTTACCAGCAGGAAGCTCGTATTCTAAAGAAAAGAGGGTTTAGCGTTACAGAAATCGTTGAACTTGAGCCCTATGATAAAGCACATGCAATGATATTGGCCCAAAGCCAATAATTCACCCAGCCGAAGAACCAGTTATGCCCAAAAGAATAATCAGAGGCAGCCTTGATCATCGTAATTTTCTGCTAACTGACTTTTTTGTTTTCGATTTTACCGTTAATGGAAAAGTGTTATAGCTTGGAATTCTGTCAATTCAATACTCCAGGTAAATATATATGCTAATTGCAGGCGTTGATGAAGCAGGACGTGGATGCGTTATTGGACCATTGGTTATAGCGGGTGTCGCAGTCACAACTCAAAACATGCAGTCTTTAATTGATTTGGGTGTAAAAGATTCAAAACTTCTCACAGCCAAAAAAAGAGAGCAATTGCATTCAGAAATCCTCAAGCTAACTCAAAATCACCACATCATAAAAGTGCCCCCAAGCCAAATTGATATAGTTGTTCAAAACGCTAGAAAACTCCATAAACTAAATCGCCTTGAAGCTGAAACCATGGCAAAAATAATTGAAGAGTTAAAACCAGATGAAGCTTACGTTGACGCAGCAGACGTTCTAGAGAAACGCTTTGGAAACCACATTAAAGAGCGCCTTACAATCGACACCACAATTATTTCTGAACATAAAGCTGATAGAACATTCCCAATTGTTTCTGCTGCATCCATTATCGCTAAAGTAGAGCGTGACCGTGAGATCGCAAATCTGAGACTTATTTATGGCGATTTTGGAAGCGGTTATTTAACTGATAACAAGACAATGGCTTTCCTTAAGCAGTTGCTCTATAAGAATGGAGATTATCCTAGTTTTGTTAGGCAATCTTGGAAACCAGCCAAGAAAGCGAAAAGTGAATTTGGTGCTAAACAGCAAACTTTACTATAGTTATTGTGTTTCGTTGCGTACAAAAGATACAAATTTATTAGCGTGAACATGCTCCTTTATATTAATACGCGGGCTTTATTGGTGAAAATAGTTTGAGTGAAAAAGACGTAACACGCTTTCTGCAAATACTCGGCTTATCCAAAAGAGAAATACAAGTATATATGTTCCTCGCCAAGAGTGGCGTCCAATCCACCAGTTTTGTGGCAAAACGCCTCAAAATGGAACGTGTTCAAGCTTACCGAACTTTTAAGAAATTGCAAGAGAAAGGCTATATAGAAGCCACCTTAGAGCGGCCCACTCGCTTTACTATTGTTCCTTTCGAAGCTTTAGTTGACAGTTTTATCAACGCCAAAAAGAATGAAGTCGCTAACCTTAACGACCAAAAACAAGATCTCATAACAGCATGGCAATCCATCAGTGCACCCGAATCAGAATACCCTGTTGCCAAATTTTCAATTATCACCGGCAAGAAAAAGATTCACTCAAAAATGCTAAACATGATTGAAGAATCAAAAGCCCAAATTACCATTCTAACCACTGCTTTGGGTTTTGTTCAAGAAGACATTGCAGGAATCTTCGATTCAGCAGTTACTCCAACAAATGAACGCAATGTAAAATTCCAAATCATTACCGATATCACTCCAGAAAACCTAAAAATAGTTGAGAAAATGGAACGCAACATTCGGAAAGACAAACTAAACTTTAAGCTACGTCATGTAAACATGAACTCCAAATTTTTCCCCCGCTTCCTAATCAAAGATGAAGAAGAAGCAATCTTGTATGCGCCATTCGGAAATGAAGCATCAGTTTTGAACCTCGAGGACGAAGGTTTATGGATAAATGACAAAATGTTCATTTCGGTTCTCAAAGCATTTTTTGTTCAAATGTGGCACACTGGGGTAGATGCTTCACGAAGAATTGAAGAATTAAAAACTGGAATACCCATAGGCGAAACTCTGATAATCAAAGATAGCGAAGAAGCCTGGAACAAAGTAACAAAGATTCTTGATTCAGCCAAAAAAGACATTGTAGTGATTACTTCTTCACAAAGCATAAACATGCTTGCTGAAAATGACCCCGTTGTAAAATACTTCAAGAAAGACTTGAAAATACGGATAATGGCGTCAATAGACCTAGATAATCTTGAACCAGCACAGAAGCTAGCCAAGAAATACGAAGTAAAGCATGTGCCCATCAACTACCTCACTATGATGTTGGTTGATAACAAGCACCTTTACATGTTCAAAATACCCCCCATTAGTGATTTCGGAAATGAATCGGCTTTCTATTTGCCAGATACATTTTACTCAAGTGACCCTGGACAAATTGAACGAGTAAGCGAAATGTTAGACGACATCTGGAAACGCGGAATTGACATTTCGGAAATCAGCAGCCAAGCTGGAACAAAACTTCCAAACATTGAAGTTACATCCACAGAATCACTCTCTATGGCAGTTGACAAGATGCTAATCAATAACGTCACTTCTTTGTTAATAACCGAAAATCAAAAACCAATTGGTGTCATCAACGACAGAGAGTTGCTAAAAGAAATAGTCAATGAACACAAAGACCCTCTAAAAACACTCGCAAAAGAAGTCAAATATACACCCCTCATCACTCTAAAAGAAAACGAATCTATGATTACAGCTATGGATTATATGAGTAAAAAAGGTTTCAAACGCGCAGCCTTGGTCAAAAGTGGGCAATTAATAGGTATGTTGACTGAAAAGCCGAAAGAAAAGAAGCCGAAATAAATACTTAACCTTACATCTCAAAAAGTAACCATTTTTTATGTTCATTTAATCTTCACAAAGCAAACAATTATTAGTAAAACAGATTTACCCATACTGCGAGGAAAAACACAAATTGAACATACAATCTCCCATGATTATCGTAAACTTCAAAACATACCTTGAATCAACAGGCAAAAAAGCTTTAGAACTCGCCAAACAAGCAGAACAGGCATCCAAAGAAACAGGAGTCTGCATAATTGTAGCGCCTCAATTTGTTGATCTCGCGACAATTGCTCAAACGGTTGAAATTCCAGTCTTTGCACAGCATATCGATCCAATCAAACCCGGTAGCTCTACAGGACACATTCTTGCTGAATCTGTTAAGAACGCCGGCGCAGTTGGCACAATAATCAATCACTCGGAAAGGCAACTTAAACTATCTGATATAGATGCCCTTATTGCTTTGACAAAAGAAAAAGGCTTAACTTCATGTGTTTGTGCTAACAATCCATCTGTCAGTGCTGCCATAGCCGCAATACACCCAAACATCACATCTATTGAACCGCCAGAACTGATTGGATCTGGGATTTCTGTCTCAACAGCCAAACCTGAAATAGTCACAGATACCGTAAAGCTCGTTCATAAAATTGCTCCCGAAATGACACTCCTATGCGGGGCTGGCATAAGCACATCTGAAGATATAGCCAATGCGCTTAAACTTGGAACTAGTGGTGTCCTAGTTGCAAGTGGAATCGTCAAAGCAAAAGATCCATATAACGTTCTATGCTCATTTGCAGAAGTAGCAGCAAAATAACGTGAATATATTGAAAGTTGAACCTGAATGCGAATCGTGCTTGCTTTCCAGAGCCCAAATACAAACATACCAAGCAACAACTAACCCGGCTTTACGTTTTAGGTGCCTTGCAGAAATCGTTAAACTACTAAACCGAGAATTCAAACATACATCGGTTGCTGCAGAAATTGGCACCAAACGAGACCGCATAATCCGAAAATTAACCAGCAACAACGATCCCTACAAGCACAACAAAAAACAGGCAAATGAGAAAGCCCTGAAAATGCGTCCACACGCCAAAAAATACGTTGAATCAGGATACAATCAACAAGAACGCTTTAAGAAAGCATGTCTGTGCGCAATAGTGGGCAACATTATGGAGTTTGACATTCCAGGACACAAGTTCACTTTGAAGAGTATGACTGGGGTGCTTCGTGAAGCAGCTAAGGACCTAGTGATAGACGATATCGACAAAGCATACAAGTTGGCAAAGAAAGCAACTTCCGTTTTGTATTTGGCCGACAACGCGGGTGAAATCGTTTTCGACACGTTATTGGTAGAACAACTTAAAAATATGGGTCTAAAAGTCACCTACGTCGTAAAAGGTGACCCAGTCATAAATGATGCTACCATGGAAGATGTTGAAATCTCCAACATCGACAAACTTGCAGACGAAGTCATTACCACAGGTTGCGATGCTGTTGGATTGCAGAAAAAGGAAGCCTCACCCGAATTCCTAAAAGTTTACGATGATGCCGAACTGGTTTTTGCTAAAGGTATGGGCTACGCTGAAACTCTCACCGAATACAAACTAACCAAACCGCATTTGCTCATGTTCCGCACAAAATGTGCCCCTGTCGCAAACTATTTCTGTGTACCGCGTGATAAGAATGTAGCAAAGCTGATGCCATAACATGAAGTTGCCGACCTTAACTTTCCAAAAAGAAGCGTTTGCAAGTTATAACAAACTTGTAGAGAAGGAGTGGCTAATAACCAATGGGTTGGGTGGTTACGCTTCCTCAACTGTCTTGGGGATTAACACTCGAAAATATCATGGATTGCTTGTTGCTGCTTTGGACCCTCCTGGAAACCGAACGGTTTGCCTCTCAAAACTTGACGAGGACGTTTTGGTGGGCAATGATGTTTATCGGTTAGGCTCAAATGAGTTTCACAAGACAATTTATCCCGAAGGTTACAAGCTAATTAGACAGTTTACGGTCGATCTGTTTCCAACTTACATCTATGAGTCGGGTAACGTCCAGATTATAAAAACAGTGTTCATGCCCAAACACAAAAATGCCGTAGTAATAGCCTACAAACTTAGAAACAAAAATAACTCACAAGTCAAAATTAGACTTTATCCGCTTCTAACATGCAGACATTATCACAACGTAATCTACCAATCAAGAGTGCCATTGAATTTTACCCTAAAAAGCACCAATGAACAATTAGAAGCAGTTTTTCAACGACCCCACGCCACAATAGTTTGCCGCGCAACTGAGGGGCAATTCAAAGAAGGTGTAAACTGGTTAGCCCATCTCCATTATCGCGATGAATTGTTGCGCGGGGAAGCTGATGTTGACGACTGTTTCCAGCCAGGATATTTCGAATTGGAGGTGCAAGCTAACATTGAGAAAGAGTTTGCAGTTACATGTGTTGCCAGCAATGAAAGCCAAGAGACCGAAAGAATTTTGGATTCGATTGGCAACTCAATCAACGAGGTTCAGAACGCATTTCTTAAAGAAGTGAACCAAAAATCTGAAATGCTTTTGACTTTTCAACGTGATCATCCAGAAGCGTCTATGAATGATTGGCTAAACTGGGCGTTGCTTGCTGCCAACTCTTTCCTTGTAGAGGGCGCAAATGCAAGAAAAGCCGTTATTGCAGGATACCATTGGTTTGAGGCTTGGGGTAGAGACACTTTCGTCTCGTTGCCTGGGTTGTTACTGGTTACAGGCAAATATGATGATGCCAAAAATGTACTGCGAAGCTTCATCAAGTACAGCAAGAGTGGGTTGATTCCCAATTTTGTTCCTGACAAATCAGCTATTCCCGTTTACGATACCGTTGACGCAACTTTGTGGTACATTAACGCTGTATTGCAGTACGTTAAATACACTGGCGATTTTGCTTTTGTTAAAGACGAGTTGTGGGAAAAACTGCAGGAATTAGTTGAGAATCACCAGAAGGGCACCCTATTTGGTATCCAAGTTGACCGTGACGGTTTGCTCAAGCATGGTCCAAGACTCACTTGGATGGACGCTGCTGTTGGAAACGACGCAATTACTCCAAGAACAGGTAAAGCAGTGGAAATTCAAGCCCTATGGTATAATACCTTGAAAACCATGGAGTTGCTTGCGAACGTATTTGAAGGCCCCGAATTAGCTGAAAAGTACGGCTTCACGGCAAACCAAGCTAAGCAAAATTTCAGCGAGAAATTTTGGAACCCGCAGAAAAACTGCCTCTACGATGTAATCGATGAAGAGAGCTTAGATGCTTCTATTCGTCCAAACCAAATATTCGCAGTCTCCCTTGACTATACTATGCTTAACATCGAAAAGAGTCAAAGTGTTGTTGAACTCGTAAATCGTGAACTTGTAACACCCTACGGTTTAAGGACACTATCTCTGGGCGACCCCAAGTTCATTGGGAAATGTGCAGGAGACAGCCGAAGCAGAGATAGGGCTTACCACAATGGAACGATTTGGCCATGGCTACTAGGACCCTACGTTACGGCGTACCTAAAAGTCAATGATTACACTGAAAAGGCACGTCAGCAAATGCTCGAAAACCTTGTGCTGCCTCTTTTCACTACAGCAATCCATCAAGGTTGTTTAGGAACCATAAATGAAATATACGACTCTGATCCCCCAAACGAACCCCGAGGCTGCATCTCGCAAGCATGGAGCGTTGCAGAACCCTTACGAGCCTATGTTGAAGATATAATGCAAGTTAAGCCCAAGAGATCTTCGGGGTTCTTAGTCCTTAAGCATTGATCGATTTTTTTAGGCTTTCAGCAGCGCTTTCTGGCGTGACTGTATTGATGTAGACGCCCGTGCTTTTCTCAAAACCTGCCCACGTCACCAGTTTGGGGTATACCTCCAAATGCCAATGATAATAATCTACTGCATTTGGGTCAATTGAGATGTGGAAGCCGAAATTGTAGGGAGGGTCATTGACAACATCTTTTAGGGCTCTGAGGCTTGTTTGAAGGGTTCTTGCAAACGATAAAGCCTCATTCCCAGATAAATTTAGGATGTTCGGGGAGTGTTTTTTAGGAATTATCCAGAATTCCATCGGGTTGATGCTGGCGTAGGGAGCAAAAATCAAAAATTCACCGTTTTCTAATATATTTCTTGAACTTTGTGCTTCCTTCTTGATTATACCGCAGAAAACACATTTTTTATGTTCCTCAAAAAATGATTTGCTGGCTACTTGCTCTTTTTGTAGTAATGTGGGTATCATTGGGGTTGCTATTATTTGGCTGTGAGCATGGGATAATGATGCTCCAGCTTCTCTGCCATAGTTGCGGAAAATCGACACATACTTAACATAGGGTTTGTTACGTAGTTCGTTTAGTCGGTCAATATAGGCTTTTATTATAAGTTCAAGTTGATCCAGCTTCGCATCGGTCGGTTCTTCGTTATGGATTGGTGATTCAACAATGACCTCATGATGTCCGATTGCGTAACCGAAGTCTTTATTTCTAAATATCTTTGTTGTTTCTTCTGGAACTTTGGGCGGAGTGAATGCAGGGAATAAGTTTGGTATAACTCTCACAAGCCAATCTTTAGATCGCTCTCCCAGGCTTGGGTCTTGAAGGCGTTTTATCTCGCCGTTTACCTTCTGGTAGAGCATGATTGCGGGGGGTGTCATATTTTCGTTGCCAACGCACAGAGGACAAACAGATGTGTTTATTTGTGCGGGTTTGGGTTTCGCCAAGTCAGTGGGTCGGCGTGCTCGTTCCATGGCAATGACTACCCAGCGGTCGAGTAAGTAATCCTTTCTTAGTTCATTGTAAGGCATGCTTTCCACAGGCAAATGGGGGCACTGAGTCATTTTAGCATAACAATAGAATCAATATTGGTATTGTTTCCATTGCCAAGCTCACTCCCACTGTCTTTTTTCACCCCACAAGTTTTCAACTTTCAAAAGTTCAACGGCATTATTAAGGTTTAGTGGAAAAAAAGTGACCATTCCTTTCATTTAGAGTCAATCTTTTTACTACTTTCAGATATTTGATTGGAATATCACGGTCAATAATTCTTATGTAAATAAGGTGTTTTCTATCTATAACTAAAGGGTTCTTATTTTCATCTCTCTTGAATTTGAAAGGGTAATTCCAATCTAAATAAATTGGACACCCCATCTGCCTCAACCGTCTACCTGTAATTTGCAGAATAATTCCGACTGTACTTTGGTCATTTTTATTTTTACAACTCTTTGAAAACTACCAACTAAATTTGACTTTTTCAGTTTATTTTGAAATGCTGTGAACCATAGTTAAACTAAAAATGGGGGTAAAATGAAAAACAAACAAATGTTTATGAATATTTTTCTAGCAATTCTTTTACTGCTTTTAGCAACTCTGCGGGGTTATCCTTTAGCTGTTCGCTTAATCTGAAATGCGCTGGTTCCATCACTTCCGGTCGAACGACGCGTATTTTGTCTCTAATGGTGCTTATCCGAGAAGCAAGGGTCAATTCAGGATATATTTCATCAATGACAGCAATAAGAACAGATTCTTCAGGTTGCAGGACCACTTGCGGATCAAACCAGTGAGCGGGCTCCATGACTTCGGGTCTTACGGCTATCGATGCACCGTGGGATGCAGTAGTTAATACTGGAGCAGTAAGGATTGGTTTTTTGAAGTGGGCGGGTTCCATCCAATCCGTCTTAAGTTTAAGTCTTAGTGCATCAAACCAAATTGCGTATAGACAGTATTTGCCTACAGAAGCTTTGATAGTGGTTTCTTTAATCTTGGAAAGCGCATTTTTTAGTTCACTTTCAAAGAGGGTTCCTCTAAGGTTATCGCCACCTATGATGAGGTTCGCGACATTTCCTTTTTCACCGATTTCAACTACAATTGGAATTGTTGTCGTAACAACAAAACCAATTTTTCTTGAAACGCTATCGAAAGCATTATCGATCGCCTTTTGATATTTTTCCTTAATGACTCGATATATTGCAAGCAGATCTTCGTAATGTTTTATGATTCCAGGGTGTGCGGGTTCCATCCAATCGCGCAGTCGAAGGTTTTTCTCAGTCAATTTTTCACCTCCTTTGTTCTTCTTCTAGTTTCTTTTTGAAGAAGTTATAGGGAATCACATCTGGAGAAAGACCAATAAAATCAAGTACACTGGCCTGAGGACCAAGTGCCTGATTTTGAAAGCTGTTTTTCATGTGATTGAATGATTGTTGTCCAGAGTTTTCTAAAATTGCATGAGCATAAATCGAGGGGACAGTTTTTTCCAGGTTATTCTTGTTTTTGTATGCCTCTTCGATCCAATCGATTATGGTTTGCCCTTGTAACCGTAGAATGCTACTTCTCATATCAATTTGCGCCCGCGTTTCTTGCGTAAAGTTGGCAATAGTTGCTTCGTCATGTTTTCCTTTAGATACGAAATCGTAGATTGTGCTTAGCCAGTGGTATGTATCGAGATTGGTTTGTTTTATAAAATTCTTAACTTCGCTGCGTAAGGTTTCAGAAAGTAAGTCGGGGTAGAAACGTCTTAGAAGTTGGAAGTAGAAATCCACTTGCATGTTGAAGTAATGCAACCCATAGTCGCTGAAATTGCGGTCAAAGAAGGCGTAGTTTGCTATCTGATGGAATAATTCGCATTTTGGGTCCGTTAAGCGATAGTCGAAGCCGAAATAACTTCCTAAAAGGCGGTTTTCAGCTTTTAGTTTGGCTTCTAAGCCGGTGCCTGCATAGGCTTCTGCACGGCAAAAGTTAAATGGGTTATCAAGGTGTCTTTCCATGAATCGGATATTTAGCAAAATGTCTTCCATTGAGGCGTCGGGTTCAAACATCAAGAAGTTGTAGGCTACATGGATGTCAAAGTCGTTGAGTACCGTAAGGGCATTGAGTGTCTGCTCGATCGTTTGTATGCGATTTAAGTTTTTTAGGCCATTTGCTGAGGCATTTTCCACTCCTAAGAAGACTCTGAATAGTCCTAATTCGTCAAGTATTTTGATGGATTCGCGGTTTATGCTTTCAGGTCTAGCTTTGATGGCAATAGCGATTCCTTCTATTTTCTCTTGCTTTAACTGATCACGCAAAAGTCTGAAACGTTTAACTGTTTGTTGCTGGTTGGGAAGGAAGAAATTGTCGTCTTGAAAATTAAAAATTCGAATGCCATGCTCAAAATAGAGTTGCTTCATCTCTGCAACTATGTTGTCGACGCTACGATAACGGAACTTCTTACCTCCACCTTGTTCATACCAAGCGTTGATGCTGCAAAAGGCGCAGTTTCGCCAGCAACCACGGCTGCTTAGAATGCTGCTGATTTTTTTTCCAAAGTATTCGTGGAAATGCTCTCGTTTGGGGAAAGGTAAAGAATCCAAGTCCTCCTTATTGCTGCTGGCTGGATTACAAGTAATTTTGCCGTCTGTGTTTCGGTAGCATAAAGCTGAGACAAGAGAGAGGTGGTTGAGGTTTTTTGCAAGTGAAACCATTAGGTCTTCGCCTTCACCTAGTGCAACTGAGTTTATGGATGGATATTCGATGAGTAGCTGTTCGCTGTTGAAAGATGCAAAATGTCCTCCAGCAACTATATGCCCCTTATAACCTGCATCTCGAAGGCCTTGTGCTATGTTGAGAAACTCCCTGGCACGGCTGGTAAATACCATGGATAAACCTACAATTTGAGGATTAAAGTTGAGGATGTCTTGAATTACTTTTGGCTGGTCGTAGTTTGAGTTGAAGGGAATTATTTGGGCGTGTTGCTTTTTAGCTTCAAGTGAGGAGGCTATGTAGCGTAGCCCCAGATTTTCTTCTAGTTCGGCTCCTACAAGTGCTATTTTCATTTTCTTAACTCCCATAAATTCGAAAGCAGGTATCTGCCTTCTACTGACATATTTCTTGCTTCTCAAAGTTTAATGCAAGATATAGGTAACTTCAACTCACGAATCATATTTAATAATATGTGACTGTAAGGAGACTATGACAGAATTATGTTAGCATCACACAACCCCTACTCTCTCCGTTGAAATCAGCTTTTGATTAATGCTTCATCAAAAAAATGAATAAGTGATAAGGCGTATTTTTTCACTCATTAATTATTTGTTTTGGAAGACCAACTTAAGCAGACAATCAAAGCAAAAGTCTCAGTTAAGTAAACGAAAAAACTGTAGGTTCAAAAGTAGAAATAGGAATGGAGGATAAACCTCTCACGTTTACATTTTGAGTGGCTATTAAGTGGCTATTAAGGTGTTAAGGCGAAGGCTATTGTGCGTGAAGCATCGTACTGGCTTTGACGTGAAATTCCGTTGATTGCTCGCGCAGCTACGTACAGCTGAACTGCAAACGCAGCGCTTGGGCATATTCCCAGCAGGTTGGCAACGGTTTCTTTGTAGATGAAAGGGGCAAGTGAGACTGACCCTGAAGTGCTGGAGATGACGTTTGGTCCTTTGATGATTCCGAAGGAGTAGTTAGCCATGAGAGTTGGATGAGAAGCAACATAGAATATATGGACAAAATCGGTTTTATTGTTGAATTTAAGCATTCCACATTGGTTCGCGGCTACACCTGCTACTGTTGGCATGTCAATTGAAGCAATACATTTGTTGTTGTCGACTAGAACTTTTAGAGATTGAGTATGCAAGACAACGCCAGCTGCGTTAGTAAAGTCAATTTTTAATGTGTGCAAGCCATTAGTTAAAGATGAACTATCTAATATCATGCCTAGGTCAGTGTTCATGAAAAAGTCACCCAGCTGATGGATAGCAAAATACCCCGATTGAGCATTTATAATGTTAGGAACAAAATGAATTGGAATTTCATATTTGCCATTAATGGTGTTGAGCTTTAGGTCCCACCAAGTATCAAATCGCAAGGCACCATCCACAAACACTCGATAGTAACGCACCCCACTCTGCCAAGATAATAGTTGATTGATTTGCAGTGACAGAACTCCGCCGAATGGGACATTCTTGGCGAATTGGTATGGGTACAATGGCTGAGTTGTTGTGTCAACTTTCCCTGCGGCGGTAACCAGATTCCATGGAATCAGCCCTATTCCTTTGAACAGCCCTGAAGTGACGAATCCGCCTAGAATATTGATAAGGTCAATTTCCTGATCAGAGCACACCAATATACGCATAGCATCAATGCAGGCGACGCTTGACGGGCGGACTCCTACGCTGTCGGTCAGATGCCGAACACTACCGGGGTGAGGAACAGTATCCACTAAAGTTATGTGGTTTGCAGGATCACGTTCAGGCAAGATAATCGTAGTTTGAGCAGAATCAAGCCATGTGAGGAAAAACGGATTAGTCAATCCTGAAGCAATTGCCATTGGAACTCCACCTTGTAGTGAATACCTTGTTATGCGTCCGCCACCTGACTGCTCGCTTATGTAAGCATAGGCGAGATCCGAAGATACCAACAATCCAACCGCATTGTTCAAACTGTTTATAAGAACGGTTTTTTGTAGAGTATTCAAGTCTACTCTTATGAGTCGACCTGGATTTGCGTATTCAACAACGTAAGCTTGATGATGATTCTCATCAAGGAATATTTGCTGAGGTGCCAGAAACCCTGAGGTTAGCACGACAGCTGCCGATCGGTTGGCATTTGTAAGGTTCACTTTGAGCAAGTTTCCTGTTCGTTCTGTTACGTAGGCGGTCTTCTCGTCGCTGCTAACCGCGATGTCTTCTGGGTTAGTATAACCTGTTCCAATTATGTGATAAGGACTTGCAAGTTTGTAGGTAACCCACTCAATTGTCATATCGTATCCATATTGAGCAACCCGGATTTTTGCGACGTTTCCATCTTTTGTCTGAACTGCAAAAACGTCGTTGTTTACAAGCTGATTTGAAGCGTCATTGTTGCCGATGATTGAAGTATTACCGTATGTTAAGGCTTGAAGTGCAACAGGGGTCAAAGCGGCAAAATCAATGTTTCCTAAATTCATTATACTAGCTCCGCCTGCCGGAACCATTTGTCTCTTTATACTATCAATCTGTTCCCACCAAATATCTCCAGGACCATTCAAGTTCCCGCTTAATGTCCCTGTCTCACAGTCAAACACCCATGTTCCTTTAAGCACGGTTGTTCCTGAAGACAAAACTGAGCTAGAACGAATCAAATCCAAGAAACTAATAGTACCTTTAGAATATTCCACAAAAACTAGTTGATTCCGTTTAGAAAGAAAACGGCACCCAATAGCGGCACCTACTCCACCTAATAATTTAGTTGTCAAAAGTAAAGCCTCTAACTATCACCGTAGGTTACGGTAATAGTTAAGTCTTTTTACCAATACTTCAACAAACGCATAACGCATCCACAACAAAGCAAAAGTTAAAGTTCGCTTTCATTTAACGGTTCAGATTTGCGTTTAAAATCTAAAGGTAGATCCCGACAAAGTTCTTTTAATACTTCTTTAGCCAAGGCGTCTTCAAGTTCCTCTCCTGCAAGCAGGATTTGATGTTTCGAAACGTTGCTTTTCTTTATTTGCCTAATGTGAAGATTAACGTGATAGTCAATTGCTTTCGTCATCGCTTTTAGATCAGGAACTAAGAGAATCCTTTCTTTGCATTTTGGACAAACTATTTCAAGCATAACACGATCACGTTAGAATGAAACTTGATAATATTACTATATAGATAATGTATAGGTTTGTTGTAGGCTACATACAGTCACAAAAAACAAAAATTCTTAATGACTCTAATTACCTCTAATAATGAACAGGGGAAAATTTCTTATACTGTACCGCTTGATTATACCTTCAACCAGTTGAAAAAAATGCAACATTCAAAACTCATCAGCTACATCGATATGCTCAAAGTTTTGTTTAATACTGGTCCATTGAATAAGAATCAGTTGATTTTTGAGACAAAGCTAAAGGAAGATGAGTTAAGCGAAAAAATTGACTTACTCTTAAAGTTACAGTTGATAAAGAACAAGGTTAATAGAAAAAACGAAATACTCTTTTCTATTTCCCAAAAAGGGATTAGCGCTCTAACGTTTTTCAAAGATGTGAATCTGCTTATTCATTATAATAAAGAATAAGAACTCCATCTAAAAACAATTCACAGCCTAAATTTCTAGTTTGCCGCAGGTATTTCATATAGTTTAATATCAAATTGTTAGCTTAAAAGTGGACGGAGTTCGTCGTTTAACCAGGCAAAAACAGATTGTATTTGAGGAAAGAACGGCGATCTTTCTAACGTGAGGACTAAACGGCGAAATCCGCATCACAAAATAAAGTTCAATCAATCCTTTAAACAGTTGTTGGCACTAGCACACAGCAACAAAAAGTGATGGCTTTTCTTGCAAACAAACTTGATATTTTCATTGAAGCTATTTTCTAATTGTTGCTTATCCTTGAGGATTTTCAAAGAAAAAATATGATAACAGGCAAACCAATCGAAAACTGCATTTGTCATAACTGAAATTGCTTTAAGAACCTTTGGGAAAACTTTTAATAATTTGAGGGTTTTGGAAGTCATGGTGGTTTCTTTTCCGCTTTCTAACTTTAGCAACAAGCAACTTAAGAAAAATCATGGTTCTCTTTTGAATGCAAAGGCGACAATTGAGCATAAACATCGAGAAAGGTCTGATCAATTAATGTTTTCTCCGTTCGTTTACATATTTAACATAAATGACGATACGAAGTGTCTTTTCCATTCTTTGACGTTAAAGAAAGCATACCTAAAAAATGATGAATATATCACTGTATTAACTGATATGGCTACGGATAACCTTACCGAATCTGTAAAGAGCTTACTTAATCTCGAATTTATTGTACCCCAAAGCTTTGATCAAGAGAGAGTTTTTTGCACATTGGCAGATAAAATGCTTAGAAAGACGCCATCTCCATTTCTATCCTACGTTTTAGTAACGGATTACTGCAACTTTAGATGCGGCTATTGCTTCATAGAGCACTCTCTTAAAGGACCGAGCGTAAAAATGTCTAAGGAGGTAGCCGACAAAGTCATAAATGCTCTTATTACAACAGCAAAAGAAGTTAAAGAATACAAAGTTACATTTTACGGAGGTGAACCTCTTAGTAATAGCGAAATCATCTTTTATATAATCGAAAAGCTTGAGAGGGAAGTCAAGAATAAGTTTACCTTTTCATGCGTAACGAATGGAAGCTTTGTAACAAAGGAATTAGCGAAAAAACTTAAAGAAAACAATGTTAGCGTTGGTTTATCTCTTGATGGTTGGCATGGAATTAATAGGAATCGTGTTTTTACTGAAGGAATCGAAACCTTCAATTCTACACTCCGAGCGCTAACTCTCTTGAATGAAGCTAGCGTAAATGTGGGAATATCCTGCACGATTACCAAGCAGAACTACGAATATGCGGAGGAAATAGTCGATTTCTTTCACAAATTGGGAATTAAGAGTTTAGGTTTTAACTTGCTCACCAGAATCAAGGACTCTACTCAATTCGAAGTGCCAGATCCAAAACAACTTGCTCATCATCTCTTTAAGGCGTACTTAAAAGCAAAAGAATTGCATATGTTTGAAGATCGGATAGACAAGCGAAGGGCGAGATATTTCTTTAGAGAAATTTTCCACGTATATGATTGCCCGGCATTTGGTCAGCAAATATTCTTTTCTCCATCCGGAACAGTTGGACCTTGCCAAGCCTTCTACCCGTCGGGAAAATATCAAATTCCAATTAAAGATGATTTAAAAGTTCAAGAAGAACCTCTTTTTTATAAATGGTTTGAATTGGGGACTCTAAAGAACAAAGAATGTATGAATTGCCCTGCGCTTGGAATATGCGGTGGTGCATGCACATATGATGTCTATATTAAAACTGGTCAATTAGGCATAAAAGAAGACTATTTCTGTGCGTTTCAAAATGAAATTTTGAAATTGTTATTGGCGTATGATTTTCTAACAAAATCACAAAATAGTTCCAAAAGAAAGAATCGGAAGCGAATACAACGCAAACTCTAACAATGCCTTCTCTAATATTTTGCTTCTGTAATTTGTTTTGAGTGATTTCGATAAAGAGCGCTTACGTTAGCATCAGTAAAGTTATTCATAGAAGCCAATTGCAGGGTCGGCAGCCTTATTTCTGGAGCGGGTTGTTTTAACAATAAATATAAATAACTGACATTTCATAGGTCATATTAGTGATTATTTTTGGCAAAAGTTAAAAAAGCTCCTAAAGCAAAATTAAAAAGACCAGCTGTTTCTCGTTCAACAAAAAAATCGGTCTCAAAAGTTTCTGCTAAAAAACTCACTGAAGCGCAAAGTAAACGTTTTCGGGTGCTTCTTTCGAGGAGTCCGTCAATTGAAAAGATTGATCCTCAAATGTATGCAAAACTGCAATCAGCCATACATGAAGCCGTTGAAAAAACGATGCCAGAATATGTGGAATGGTTAAATCAAGCTTTCGGCGAGACTATTGTAGCAGAAGATTGCCCTCAACCAGCATGTTGGTCGTGTGGTACAGGTCCTGAACCGGCGTGTTGGTCGTGTGGTACAGGTCCCACTCCAGTTTGTGATAAGTGTGATAATGGTGACTTTACTTCGTCAATTGATAAGATCGCAAACAAGGTTTCTAAAGCGGTTATCAATGCTGCCATGAGTGCCGCGATAGGTCTTACTTTAGCTGATGCTGTTGCAAAAGAGAGTGGAATAATAGTTAGCGAGGTCCAAATGCGCAATATAGTTAAGAAACAACTCAAAGAAGTAGCCAATGAAATAGGAAAAGGCGCATAGTGCTGCTTAGAGTCAGGCAAGGCCTTTTCCCTTACCCAAATTCCGAGAATTTTATCTTTGCCCTCTTCAAAACAATAACTACGGTTACTGCTATGGTTATGGCTACGGTTCATGCTGGGCAAGATAAACACCCAGTTCTTTCTTTCTAAATACTTTTTAGCGCGCGCTTAGAAGTCAAATGCTCTTAGACTTCGCAAAACTTCAAGGCTTTGAAACTGAGCAGCTAAAGAAGCTGGAAGAAGTCCTTGCTCGGAGCAAAGATATTGAAGAAGGTATATCAGAATTTCGTAAGCTGGGAGACCAGGCTCAGTCTAAAGAAACTCCAAGGCAATCGAAGCACATCATAGTAAAAGGCGATAATGAACTTCTTAAGAAACTGGAAAGTGGCTACAGTCTAGTCCAAACTTTAGATGAGGAAAAATTCTTAATGAAATTCTAAAGGTCTGTCTAAATAAACAGAAAGTGGCATAATCACCGCTCAACTTTTTCCTTTTTTCTTTTTAGAATAAATAAAAAGAGTCAGCCGAGGTAGCTCAGCCACATTTGAAGTGGATACTTCTCCCATACAAATTAATTTCTTTTCTTTTTTTCTCTGAAAGAACAGTATTTCAAAATCCAATAAATTTTACCTTATTTTAGTTGTTGATTGCACATAGGGTAGACCCTAAGTTCTTTGAACCCTCCCAAAGTGAAGATTCATAACTAATGAAATTCTTGTTCGCCTCAATCATTCAGTCGCTGCTGATCCGCCTTGCCATTGAGATATACGAAATATAACAAACTCAGCCGGCTTCACCGGAGCAACACCGATCAACATTATTAATCTTCCATTATCTATATCATCTTGCGTCATTGTGTTGCGATCGCATTTCACGAAGAAAGCTTGTTCCGGAGTTGTTCCCATCAGAGCGCCGCCTTTCCATACAGTTGTCAAAAATTGTGATGCAGCCTGCTTTACCCTTGCCCAAAGTCTCTCATTATTAGGTTCAAAAACAACCCATTGGGTTCCCTCTTCAATCGATTCCTCAAGGTACAAAAACAAACGCCGAAGGTTGATGTATTTCCAAACGGGGTCATTTGAAGTTGTTCGAGCGCCCCACACACGGAAACCTCGACCACTAAATTCTCGCAAACAGTTTACCCCAAGAGGATTTAGCATTTCTTGTTGCGCTCGGGAGATTTGCTGTTCTGGACCGAGAACCCCTTCTATGACTTCATTGACTGGCGCTTTGTGAACCCCGCGTTGCAAGTCGGCTCGTGCATAGATCCCGCATATGTGTCCGCTGGGCGGGATACACAAAATTTCTTCTGTATCAGGATGTCGGATTTTTATCCAGGGATAATATAGTGCAGCATACGATGAGTTGTACAAAGACCGCTGCTTCCGAATCACGTCCAGATTCGCACATTTTTTTGAGTCAAGCACGGCAAAGCGATTCTTCAGGTTTTCACAATGCTCAATCATAGCATTATGAATTTTCTGGGTTGTTCCATTGGGAATTGCTAAGATTTTGATTTCGTCGATTCCATTAAACGCCCAAAGCCCAGTTCTCTGACTTGGTTCTCTGGAGTCTTTGCCTATAATAGTTTCATCGATAACCACGCCTTCTGTAGCTGAAACACGATTTATGTAGACTCTGTGACCACCGTTCTGAAAAAAGCCTTCGACAGCATGAGGCAGATAACGGTAATCACCATAACTTGTGTCCAAATAACCACCGAATAACCTTTGAAATTCGGAGAAGCTCGTAACAAGTGTGGGTTGGTTGAGCGGCCCTTTCTGAGTTAAACCCACCATGCCTGTTGTACTGGTGCTCACGCCTTCGATAGGTTTTGCACCTATTTCTACTTCTTCAATGTAAACTTTGGGTGATAAATATTCTGGAATTGGCTATTCCTCTGGTTATTGCTATGTGAGTTTTTTCTTATAAAATGTGGCTTAAATTTAAGTGGGCGCTTTAGATTCTGTCCCGATTTCTTAGACTGTATTAATCGATAATGATAAATGTTAAACTAATCATTAAAGACTGGGAGCTGATTTAATGCCGGAGTTTAGTGTTAATGCAACTCGTTTTGATCCATACAAGAATTTTAAATTCAGAATTAAGTGGGATGGCAAATATGTCGCTGGTTTGAGCAAAATGTCAGCTTTAAAACGAACCACTGAGGTAGTTAAACATCGATCAGGTGGAGATCCAAGTTCAAGCAGAAAGTCTCCAGGTCGAACTGAATATGAGGCAATCAGGTTAGAACGTGGAGTCACTCATGATTTGGAGTTTGAAAACTGGGCTAACAAGGTATGGAACTTTGGTGCTGTATTGGGCGGTGAAGTTTCCCTTAAGGATTTTCGCAAGGACATAATAATTGAAATCTATAATGAAGCAGGACAAATGGCAATAGCTTACAAAATTTATCGTTGTTGGGTTTCAGAATACCAAGCACTGCCAGAGTTAGATGCTAACTCAAACGCTATTGCTATTCAGAGTATAAAGTTGGAAAATGAGGGTTGGGAAAGAGACACCGATGTCACTGAGCCAACTGAGCCTTCAATTTAGCCTTCAATTTTCCTGTTAATTCTGGAGAATACCCTCTTGGCTCCACTAATTTCAAGCCGATCCAAAACTGTTAAAGGAGCGTTAGTTTTAGTCAGATCTGCTTCAAAGTCTTCTGTTAGCGATCTTGATCCTCTTAGCTTTATTTTTCAATACAATCCTGAGATGCTTACTCACACGTTTTCCTCTTCAGACTGCGAAGAAGTAGAAAGGCAGGAAAAAGGGCAGAGTGCTGCAAGCAAAATCGTTGAATTAATAAACTTGAACTTAGAACTCGATGCAACCGATCCGCTTATACAACCAAATCTGCACCAAGAAATTGTTGAATACGGCCTTCATCCAAGCCTTGCCATTCTGGAATCAATCCTGCTCTCTCAAAACTCCACATCATCTATCGTTCTCTTTACGTGGGGTCCCAATCGGTCAATTCCTGTTTCAGTAGAAAACATGAGAATTTTAGAGGAGGTTTTTGATACCAAGTTAAACCCAATTCGGGTAAAGATTGAACTTGCTATGAGAGTACTTGATATCTCGAAATTTAGAAAAGGTTCAAAGGGTTACACTCTTTGTCTACTTCACTCAGATCGAAGAAATTTCTTCATAAAAAAACGTGTCGACAGAAGTCCACTCAATGTGTCATTTGCGACAAAAATTGTTCCTCAACATAGCTGGAAAGATTTAGTTATGCCTATTGATAAGAAAGAACAAATACGCAAAATATGCAATTACGCAAAGAATAACCCTAAAACTTTTGAAACTTGGGGCTTTGATAAACATTCTCGACGAAAGGGGTTCAACATTCTGTTTTTAAATCCATCTGAGTCTGGAAAAACTATGGTTGCTGAAGTCATCGCCAGTGAAATTAAACTTGATTTGTTCAAGATTGATCTTTCGAGGGTTGTCAGTAAGTATATTGGGGAGACAGAGAAGAATCTGAATAGAATTTTTAAAGATGCAGAAGATTCTGATGCGGTTCTGTTTTTCGACGAAGCAGATGCTTTATTTGGGAAAAGAAGTGAAGTAAAAGATGCCCATGACAGGTACTCCAATATTGAAGTCAACTATTTGCTACAGAAAATAGAAGAACACCCAGGAATCGTTATTCTCGCCACTAATACCAGCGGGAAAGTTGAGGAAGCATTCGTGAGACGGATGAATTTCATTGTAGAGTTTCCATCTCCAAATGGAAATTAAACCTGGAGATAATTTTTCCTTAGCTAAGAGAAGGCATCATCGGTAAATCCTACGTTTTATCTATTTCTCTCTTATCTACTATAGAATGAGGTAGTTCTCTATTTGATGGTGACTTTTTTGCTTACATAGATACATGGACAGGTTACTGAATAAAATGACAAAATAGGCAACCCACGATTTGAAGGATGCGCGCGCTTCTTTTCCCACACAAACTAATCCCTCATCTTTTTTGTTTGATTTAACTAAAGTAAAATATTATAAATCTACTCAGCATAGAAAGAACCTATATTGAATTTCCTCTATAATCAACTTACATTTAAAGTGAGAGTTTGTCTCAAAAAATGAACAGATTTGCGCGCGCTTTTTTGGATTAAATTAAATTTTACACGCATAAAATACGTGTTTATGAATTTAGTTTAAACACTTTAGCATTTCTGGCAACTAAATTCGGCCTTTCTAGAATAAAGCATGCTAATTGAAAGGTTTTATATCTATGCCTCTCATAATTTGAACAGCTGATCTTGTAGCGCTGAAAAATTATGATTGCCTCGTCAGATGAAAGCTGGAATATATCAAAGTTCAAATTTTACTTCACTAAATGGCGAACAATCTTCGTCGTTTTTGCCCTAATCTACTTTGCTGTTCTACTTTTGAATCTGGTAAATCAACCTTTTAATTGGGATGAAGTTACACATCTAAACCGCGCGTTAGAGCTAAGAAACGGTCTCTTCCATGACTTTGTCCGGGACTCATTTTATCCGCCACTTTTCTCCCTTTTCACCACTGTTACTTTTGATTTATTTGGTGCAAGTTTGTTCTCTGCCCGATTGGTATCAGCACTATTTAGCGTCCTAACCCTTTGGATTGTATATGAATTGACAAGCAGCATGTATGACGAAAAAACTGCTCTACTTTCTGTCGTGCTTTTAGCGGTTATGCCTGGCTATTTTTGGCTTGCTCGTCTTGCTTTAATTGAAGTAACCCTTGTTTTCTTCTTCACATTGTCACTGTTTTTCTTTTATCGCTGGTTAATTACCCAAAAAAACTATATGGCGGTTTTAAGCGGCTTAGCTTTAGGCTTTGGGCTTTTAGCGAAGTACCAGATTATTGCTGCTGTGGTTTGCATGGCAGTAAGCATGCTATTCTTGGGAAGAGGTCGATATAAATGGATGTTCTCACGATTTTCGATATTAATTGTAACAGCATTATCAGTTATTATTCCATGGCTTGTAATTGCCTACAATGTCCTATCTTCCTACGTTTTTAGTCAATGGATATATGCTTTGCAGATGGGCAACCCTGGAAGGTCACTCTATAGCATTCGTTTCCCCACTCCAATATTCTATCTCGTAGAGATGGTTTGGCCATACCTTGATGTCCATCCGATATCTCTGCTACTTTACATTGTTGGTTTAGCTGGACTAGGATTGTTTGTTTGGCGAAGGAGACGTGAAGATAAATTTGTTTTTGTTTGGTTCATCACTGTATTTGTGTTTTTTACATTGATATCAAATAGGGAGTGGCGTTATGTATTAACGCTGTTTCCAGCCTTAGCAATCTCTGCTTCGGCTTTGATGATATTTACTTATGAAAAATTCTGTGGTTATTTTGTAAACAGAGTGAGATTAAGTAAAAAGACAGGCGCAAGAATTGCGGCTGGATTATTAATTGGGTTTCTTTGTTTTTCGGTGGCGTACAGTGTAAACGACGTTTACCTAAATGTCAAACAAAATAGCTTTAATATTGAAATCAAACAAGCAACCGACTACGTTATTGCTAATGATCCTGGAAACCAATCCATCATTGTACTTTGTCCCTTTAACTATTTTAGTCAAGACATGGTGAAATTTTACCTCTGGGAAGCAGGCTACCCTCAAATCCAAACTTACCAATATCCTGCTTTACCAGTGGATACATACACACCTACTTTCAACATAACTGAATTGATCGCATTGTGTAAACAATACAACGTAAAATTTGTTTACACCTATGAAAATGGAGGCACAACACCCTACTTCAACACTACACTGAGTTTAGTGGATATTTACATACAAATATATAATTCAGAAGCATTCAGTGAAATTTCCCCACAAACAACATTTGGAGTAAACCCCAGACGAGTAATAGTTCTAACCTTTCTCGGAGATGTCAGTTAATATTCATTGATTAGCTAAAAAATAATCTGGAGTTTTACTTCCTGATAAGGGAACTTTAATTTTTCGGCAAAATATTGTCACTGTTGATTGCGCATTAAATTAAGCTTATTAAGTACCCGAGTTCCCAAGATTTTGATGACTTTGTTCTGCACCGATTTCTATAATGTGGTGGCTGCGTATAATATACCATAAGAGATTATTTTAATTATTTAAAATTATTTTCTTCATTTAAGTAGAAATCTTTTCTGTCAAGGGTAAAGGATATATCTGTTAACTATTCCTTGTTTTTTTACATCCTCAAACAAAACTAGGCGAAATTATGGCTTTAGCGGATAAAATTCTAAAACTCAAAAAAGAAAAGAAAGCCATCATATTGGCTCATAATTATCAGCGTCCAGAAGTTCAAGAGGTAGCTGACTATGTTGGTGATAGCATTGAGCTTAGCCGTAAAGCAATTGTAGAAAAAGACGCTGAAATGATAGTGTTTTGTGCAGTCGATTTCATGGCTGAATCTGCCGCTATCTTAAATCCTAAAAAAAAGGTTCTTTTGCCTTGTTTGGGCGCGCGTTGTCCTATGGCACAGATGATTACGGTTGATGAAATACGTCGTGCCAAAATTAAATATCCGGGTGCACCCGTTGTTTTGTACGTTAACACTTTAGCTTCATGCAAGGCAGAATGTGATATTTGTTGCACAAGTGCAAATGCAGTTGAAGTTATAAGATCTCTCAAAGAGGAAACCATTCTCTTTGGACCGGATAAAAACTTGGCTGAGTATGTTAGCGAGGAAACAGGTAAAAAACTTATTCCAATTCCCGAAAACGGTTTCTGCCCTACGCATCTTCTCTTTCAACCTGAAGATGTGATAGTCTTGAAGATGCAGCATCCAAACGCCACTGTTATGGTTCATCCTGAATGCAGTCGTGAAATGCGTGAAGTTGCCAACTTTATCGGCAGTACTTCAAAGATGTGTCGCTATGCCAAAGAATCAAATGCACAAGATTTCATAGTGGGCACTGAAGAAGGCATTTTGGATCGATTGAGAAAGGAAAACACTGGTAAAAATTTTTATCTTGCATACGAAGGAGCTATTTGCCCTAACATGAAACTAACTACACTTGATAGGCTTTATGCTTCCTTGAAAGAAGAAAAAAACGTTGTTAAAGTTCCTGAACATATTGCCAAAAAAGCCCGTTCTTCACTCGAACGAATGTTTGAAGTTAAAAATTAAACGGAAACAATCATTGATTTGATGATTTTTACGCCTCTTCTTGTTGCCAATTCGTCGCTTAGGTGACGTATTTCTGAGCCTTTGCCTTTCACAGCGATTACTTCAAGGCAGTCATGTTCTCCGAGGTGTATATGCATTGTTGAGGAAATTAGGTCGGTGTGGTGGTGTTGGGCTTCGGTCAGATCGCTTTCAAGTCCTCGAGTATCATGATTGTAGACCATTAAGATGACGCCTGTTTGCATAATGTTTTCTTCTTTAACCCATTTACGTTCAGAAACGTAGAGGCGCACAGCATCTTGGATGGCTTTACTTCTGCTTTTGTGACCCATTTTTTCTATTATGTCGTCGAAGTCCTTTAGGAGTTCGGGTGGAAAGGATACTCCGATTCGTGTCACTTTTGGCATTTTAATCCAGTGTAGAATTTGGTTGTTGTGCCTAAAAGCTTTTATTTTTTGAGTAACACGTTTTTTTAAAAAGGTGTTATTGGAACGGTTTGAATGTTTAAAATAGCTGTAATCAGAGATTAAGCATTTAACTCATAAAAAACTTACAAGACAGAACAGCAAATAACTGATTATCTCGAGCATTTCCATCGCATACTAGAATAATTTTTTGAGTTTAAAGAAGCGAATAATAAACTCTGAAGTGTGCGCATTCTCAATAGAGTAGCCTGTAATTTTATTATCACCTAGCTGATTAATATTTAGAACAACCACTAGGTACCGCACCAAGATATTCCAAAGTTGAAAGCTTTTTATCCGCAATCTCCTAATCATGGGGTTGATGTCGGGCAAAGATTTCTTCATTGATCGATACCAACAGTTGGGTTGGACCTACCGCGAAACAAAGTTAAGGCAGACTATCCGAATCAATGAGACAAACGCTAAAGGGAAAAATCTCGTTGATCGACTTGAACATTTGGGTGTTAGCCTTGAAAAGATCCCTTTCCTTAAATCTGGTTATTGGGTGCAATCCTCTAAAGTTTCGTCAGGTGCAACTGCCGAATACCTTTTAGGCTTCTATTCAATTCAAGAGGCAGCTGCGCAAATCCCTGTTTCTCTTTTCACTAGATTGAAAGGAAAATTTGTACTCGATGCGTCAGCAGCTCCTGGAGGTAAAACTGTGCAATTAGCAGACTTAATGGAGAACACAGGAATAATTGTCGCTTTGGATGTGGAAAAGCGCCGCTTATCTGCCCTCTCAAACCATCTGGAACGGTGCCATGTAAGAAACACTTTGGTTTATTTGCTGGATGCAAGACTAACATCAAACCTAAAATTCAAATTTCATAGAATCCTGATAGATGCACCGTGTTCTGGAAACTTTGCTTCCGATCCTATCTGGTTTAAAAATCGTACTATAAAAGATGTAGAACGTAACTCGGCTTTGCAGCGGCAAATTTTAACTAAGGCAGTCGAATGTTTAGCTGATGATGGTGAACTTATTTATTCGACATGTTCACTGGAGCCCGAAGAAGATGAGCTTAATATAGATTGGGCGATAAAGAATCTCAAGTTAAGCATCGAAGAAATCAGCTGTCATGGTGAAAAAGGCTTAACGGAAATTTTCGGCAGAAAATTGGACCCTTTAGTCGAACGTTGCAGGAGGCTTTGGCCCGGAGAAACGCAGGGGTTTTTTGTATGCAAATTAAAAAAACGGAGCGTTGTGCTATGAAAGCAGCTTCTCTATTCAACTTTATTTCTCAATTTAATGTTCAAATGGCTTTAAATCCTGAATTAATTTTCGAGAAGAATGGGCGTTTCTTTTTGCTCAACGATTTGATAAAGCCACTAGTTAATCGAGACTTTTTTTACGCTGGTGTATATTTGGGGAAAGCTAAAGCAGGCAAGTTTTTTCCTAGCTTCATTTTGTTATCTTTACTTGCTAAGGAAGGGCAAGCTAACCGTATTGTAGTTGACAGAAAGTCTGCCTGGCTTTTCATTTGTGGAAGAGATGTTTTGAGAAAAAGTATTGTGCGGATACACGGTCAAGCAAAAAAGGGTACGAATACCTTGGTTTTAAATGAGTTTGGCGAATGTTTAGGTTTCGGAAGAATTCTTGGAAAGGTGACTGGTTTGAGTTTTGGCAATGAAATTGCAATCCGAAATGTATCGGATATTGGGGATTTCCTTCGACGTGAACGTTGAAGAAGTTTTTTTTGGTCATTTGTCTAGAAATGAACTTATTTTTAGTGTTTTTTATCGCGCTAATTTTGGTGGAGTCTCATTACATTTTTTCAAGTTTTTATCTTATTACTGAACATTTATCAATTATATTAAAGCGATAGACTTATATATGTTTACGTTTAATCTGATTTCCATAACATATGGAGAGCATTGCCAAGCCCAGGAGAAATTAAAAATGAAAAATTTTAAAAATCCAGCATGGAAAGAAGCTGTAAATAAAGTCATCCAACAAATTCAAGAAAACGACATTAAATTTGTTAGACTGCAATTTACAGACATAAACGGCCTGCTGAAGAATTTAGCTGTAAGCGCGAAAAACATAGAAAGCATCTTTGAAAACGGTCAATCCTTCGACGGATCATCGATCACCGGTTATAGACCGATCGAAGAATCCGACATGGTCTTGTATCCAGACCCAACAACTTTTGCAATTCTACCTTGGAGACCGAAAGAAAAATCAAGTTGCAGACTAATTTGCGATGTTTATACACCGCAAAACAAACGTTTTGAAGGTGACCCGCGATATATTCTGGAACGAGCTATTGAGAAAGCAAACAAAGCTGGCTATACCTTCATTTGCGCGCCCGAACTCGAATTCTTTATGGTTAGAGAAAGTGAAACAGGTGGTCTACCCACTCCCATAGACCTAGCGGGCTACTTTGACTTCCATCCAGGCGACTTAACAGATGACTTGCGCCGAGAAATCGCAGACACAGCCGAAGCCTTTGGCATTGAAATCGAAATCAGTCACCACGAAGTAGCCTTGGGTCAAAATGAAATTGACTTTAAATATGGTGAAGCTTTGGAGACTGCTGATCGTGCTATAACCATGAAGATGTGTGGCAAAGTTGTTGCAGCCCGCGCTGGTTACGTCGCAACCTATATGCCCAAACCTTTCCAAGGAATCAATGGCAGTGGCATGCACACCCATCAAAGTCTCTGGAGCAAAGACATCACACAAAACATGTTTTATAGCGACGATAGCAAAAATGGCTACCTTTCCGACATCGCTCGCAACTTTATCGGAGGACAACTTGCTCACGGCCGTAAAATGGCAGCAATCCTAAACTCATGGCCAAACAGCTACAAACGACTCGTCCCAGGATACGAAGCACCAGTTTACCTTGCATGGGCACACAAAAATCGCAGCCCACTTATCCGAGTCCCCAACTTTGGTGGCAGAAAGACCGCGGCAAGATGTGAAATTCGCTGTCCAGATGGTGCAGGCAACCCGTACCTACAATTCGCAGTACTTTTGGCAACTGGCTTAGATGGAATAAAGAACAAGATTGACCCAGGCGATCCTGTAGAACTAAACGTTTACCACATGAGTCACGAAGAACGCAAAGAACGAGGAATAATTTCATTGCCAGAAAACCTTAAAGAAGCACTTGATGAACTTGAAACCAGCGAATTGATGCATGAAACACTCGGTCCAGTTACCTTTGAGAACTTCCTCAAAGAGAAACGCTACGAATGGGATCTATACAGAACCCAAGTTACCGAGTGGGAAGTCAACCGATATATCAAACGACTCTAAACTCAGAGAAAACGAGCCCTTTTTGGGCTAACCTTTTTCCTTTTTATTATTTGAATTTTTCGACCAATTTCTCGAGCGGCACAGTACTTTGCTGCCTATTAGTCAAGTCTTTCAAAACCACAGCGCCTTCTTTGAGTTCACGTTCTCCAACAATAATTGCAAAATCGACTTTTCGTTTATCCGCATCTTCCAATGCTTTGACCATTTTTCGACCCATTACCTCAAATTCAACAGGTATACCGGCATTTCTCAAATTTTGGGCGATTTTGAGAGCTTCAAGTTTTAAGTTTTCAACTATAGGTATTACAGCAACTTTTTTCTCTACTTTGCTAAATAAGTTTGCCTTTTGGGTTTGTAATGCAATTGCAACACGGTCAATTCCATGTGCGCATCCAACTGCTGGAGTGGGCTCTCCACCGAAAATTTCAATTAATCTGTCATATCGTCCTCCCCCGCCTAGCGCAATCTCTAACTGGGGGGTGTAGATTTCAAAAATAATGCCTGTATAGTATTCCAAGCCTCGAGCAAATCCAGCTTCTAATTTGATAGGGACATTGGTGTTTTCGGCAACTAGTTCTAGAACTTCAGATAATTTTTCAACAGCATCTCTGGCTTCTTCGTAACTCGCTGTATAATCTTGCAGTTGTTTAGCAACATCCAGCCAATCATTGCCCCGAATTTCAATTAATCCCGTAAGCATTTTGCGGCATTTCTCTGATGCAATGAGTTGGAATGCTGCATCGTATTCTTTTTTGTCCATTAGCTGCAAAACAGCATTTTGGGTTTTTTCGTTAATACCCTCTTGGCTAAGAATGCTACGGATAATGCCTATGTGTCCGATTTTGAAAGCATAATCTTTCAACCCTAGCAATTTCATTAGGTTGTTAGATAGCAGAATGATTTCTGCATCGGCTTCAGGTTTGGAAGAACCAATTAGTTCAAAGTTTGATTGCCAAAATTCTCGGTACCTCCCACGCTGGGGCTCATCATAACGATAGACGGTTCCAACAGAAAAAAGCCGCAAGGGTTTGGGATCTTTTTTCAGTGTCGTTGTTGCTAATCGTGCGATTGAGGCAGTGAATTCTGGACGAAGCGCTACTTGGCGCTCGCCGAGGTCTTTGAAGACGAACATACGTTGACGGATTTCGTCTCCGGTCTTGGCGCTCAACAGATCAAGCTGCTCGACATGTGGCGTAATAACTTCTTTAAAGCCGTAAAGCGATGCGGTTTCTCGTGCTTTATCTGTAATATATGTGAATGTTTGTGCTTCTTCCCCTATTAGATCTCTCATTCCGCGGACAGGTTGGAAATCAGGCATTTATTTGTGCTCCTAATCAAGCTAAATGGCACCATTATTCTATTAAACTCTCGCTAAAGGTTTGCATGCTTCTACTTCAAGGCGCATCATACGCAAATGGACGGTGCCTTCAGCGTCTGTTGGGTGGTTATCGAGATAGCGGCGAGCTATTTCTTTAACAAACAAATCTCTTTTTTCGATGGGTAATCGTTCGGTGTAGGGCAGCCATGTGGTCCTTATCCACCCAATAAACCCTTTTTGACCAGAATGCTTCATGTCCCTTGGAAAAAGCTCAACACGTGTAGGCTTAAGACCTGCTTCATCCAAAAAGACTCGGTACTCTTCTGAACTAAAAAAGCCGTAAGGAAATTTAAAGTCGTCGAAATATTTTTTCCAATGGCTTTCAATTAACATATCGGTCAAAATGCTAATTATATCTTGGGCATTGCCTTTTCCAGCCATCTGAACAACAAGCCTTCCATTTGGTTTTAAAATCCTTTGCACACCCTGCATAACTGATTTCTGATCGACAATCCAGTGTAACGCTGCGTTAGAAAACACTACCTCGAATTCTTGGTTAAATATAAGTTTTCGAGCATCCATTACCTGAAAATCGAGGTTTGGGTAATCTTTTCTGGGAAAGGTGGTTTGGGCGAGTTTAATCATTTGGGGTGAAGAATCGATTCCAACCGCTTTGCCTTTTGGAAGGCATCTTGCGAGTTTCGCGGTGATTTTTCCGTCGCCGCAGCCGATGTCTATCAAAGCTTCGGTTCCTTGGAGCTTAAGTTTTGGAATTAGTTCTTTTGCCCATTGGAGCTGGTTCGTAGAGTTCCTAGCGTAGTCTTTTGCATCCCAAGAGTAACCTGAGTTATTCATCTTCATTTTGGTTCTGGTCGATTTTATTAAAGCTCAGTGGGGAAACAGAGTAATGAACAACTTCGCCACGTCGGTTTGTGACTGCTAAAATTAGCTCTTTTTTTTGGTTGTTGCATTTGGTCAATGCATCTGATAGGTCGTTTACAGGTAGTGGTTTCCCCTCTTGCGTTACCATAATTAGATAGGGAGCGGTGTCTTTGCCGTAGGTGCCTCGCTCATAGATACGGAAGTCAATGCCACTCCCGAATCCATCGCGTACGACGTAGCCGCGGCTACGAAGGTCACGGTAAACAAGGTAGTTGACCCATGCGTTGTTGTTTTGAGCTGAATAGACGTACAAAAGGCTTTGGAAATCAATGGCTTTGCATTTTGCATCTTTGACTTCAAGCATGCCCTTATCTAGGAGATATAGTGCCTCGTAAAAAGTCAGTGTTAAAACCTTTTTCTCCAAAGTGCCGTATCCCCGAGAAGAGAGAGCATCTATGTTGCTCTGCTCAAAGATTACGATGCCTTTCTCTGCAAGGACCCCTGTAGTCCGAAATTCTACAGGTGTCGTCTTCTGGGATTCGCTCATTTTTAGCAACTCTTCTTTTAAGCTAAAATTTTTCCTTTTTTGAAATCGCCAAAGTCCTTATTGTAGATAATGCGGTTCTCCGTTATGATGGCAGTGATATATTTGAGGGGTGTAGCGTCAAAGGCGGGGTTCATAACTTCAATGCCCTTTGGAGCGATTTGCATCCTTTCTATCTGGGTGACTTCTTCGGGTTTGCGTTCCTCTACCTCAATGTTGGCGGCTTTGCGGGTTAAGTCGAAGGTTGATTTGGGCGCGGCAACGTAGAATGGAATTTTGTGTTCATGTGCCAGAACAGCGACGCTATACGTCCCAATTTTGTTGAATACTGCGTCTTGCACGATACGGTCAGCACCTACAATGACCAAATTGACTAGACCCTTACTCATGACATACCCTGCCATGTTGTCGGTGATAAGAGTGACTGGGATACCGTCGCGTTTGAGTTCGTAAGCTGTGAGTCTTGAGCCCTGCAATAGTGGTCTTGTTTCGTCGGCGATTACTTTGATTTTTTTGCCCTCTTCCCAGGCCTTACGGATAACGCCTAGAGCGGTTCCGTATTCAACGGTTGCTAATTCGCCCGCATTGCAATGAGTCAGAATAGTGTCACCGTCTTTGATTAGAATTGATCCGTGTTTGCCTATTTTTCGGTTTTGGGAGGCATCTTCGTCTGCGACTTGTTGTGCTTCCAAAATTACTGCTTTCTTGACTTCGGCGGCGTTTCCTTTGACAGCTTTCGCCTTATATAAAACTCGGTCAACTCCCCAAAACAGGTTCACTGCTGTGGGTCTTTGACGCTTAATGAATGCGCCTGCGTTTTCGAGTTCAACCAACAATTTTTCTCGGCTTGTTGCTGTAGAATGATAAGCTGCCAATGCAATACCAAAGCTGGCTGCTACCCCTAAAAGTGGGGCGCCTCTAACGCGGAGAACCTTTATCGCTTCAGCCATTTGGTCAACGCTATTAATTTCAAGGGTGACTTCTTGGAGAGGGAGTTTTGTTTGGTCGAGTGTGATGACGGTTCCATTTTGCCACTTAATCATTCGCATGCTCTTATCCTCGTTTTAGTTGAGAATAGTTTAGTTGGCGGCGGCAATGTTAAAGATTTTCTGTCAACTAACGATTACGCATTTGAATAAATGGTGCAGAAATTGGGTCAAAAATGTAACCTGAATTTTAGTTTTCATTTTAGGAGCATTTTTCATTTTTGATGAATAAAGAAAGAGGCTTTGAGTGAACTTAAGTGGAATTATCAAAGGGCGATTTAAGTTGGGTAACGACTTCGACTGGAGAATCTGCTCCTGACTTTAGACGTTTTTTCCACTCTTCGCCCACTGCGATTAGCGAAAAGATACCTGAAACCTCAGCTTTGCTCTTCTTAACAAGATTAACGAGTGACTCTTGGGTTTCACCGCTTTTAATCATGTCATCGACGATTAGGACGCTGTCACGTTTTTTAATGGATTCTTTGGGGATGTATAGAGTTATGGTTACGCCAGAGTCGCGCCCTAAAATAAAAGTTTCTTCTAAGAAAGATTTGACTCCGACTTCTTTGTTGCGTTTAGCAACGATGAGGTTGACGCCCAATGCATTGGCAACCATAGTAGCTAATGGAACACCGTCAACTGCGGCGGTTAATATTTTTGTTACGCGTTTTCCGGCGAAATTTGCTAATGCATGATTCGCAGCTTGTTGGAGTATGTTGTAGTCGCCCACGATTTCAGTGTTGTCAAAGTAACCTGTATCGTCGAATTTGATGCGGCTTCGAAGTTCTGCTTCTAAACCGACAAGCTTAGTTAAGACACGCCAGAGCTGTTTGGCGCGTGTTGTGTTTGGTAAGACATGACCTTTTGCGTATCGACTTAAAACTGTGACGGGTAAGCCTGTTTTGGAGGCGAGCTCCCGGTAAGTTATATTTCGTTTGTACTTCGCTGTCCGAAGTAATTCAATTGTCATTAACCGAAGTTTTAAATCTTCTGCGTGAGTGCTCAATTTTTACCTTATCCCCGATTTACATTTATGCGTCAAATATTAAACATTTACTAAATATTATAACTTGAAGATTTATAACTTTCCGTCAAAAATTGAAGTAAACCGCGTGGAAGACTTTTTAACAACAACTTATGTGGAGAATTTTGTTATATAGACAGTCTTTCCCTCTTTGAAGGCACGCAGTAACTCACAATGGCGTAAAACTGCAAATTGGCGTTCCATCTCTTCTGGAGTCAAACTCAACTCAGCTATTAATTCTTCCCTCTTGATTGTTCTTTTTTCGGCTACTATATTGTAGATCTGCTTTTGTAAGTCAGTTAACCCTTCGGTACCGTTTTGTCCCAGTTCTTTTCGGATAGTAAGAGTCGAATGCACTGCCAAAGGGTCACATGTTTTGGGTGGGTTCATAAGTTCAAAACAACAATCTTCACAAACGTCTTTTCCTTCAAAATGATTCACTTGATTTGTTTCAAGATTACACCCACAGCGTGCACATTGCATAAGATAATCCCCTTACATTTATTACTCAGCTAACCTAAAAATTAATGTTTTTAAAATGGAGACCTGATTCTATAGTTCAAAGAGGGGCGCACACATTGCAGAAACTACAGCGGTTGTTCATAATTGCACTTTTCGGTTCAATAATTTTCGTTACCAATGTCTTTCTTCCATCCCCACTAAACTACCTCATAATAGTGGTTCAAGCTGTCCTTCTTGCTTTAAGTGGGGTATTCATCCCTAAAATCGGTGCTATGTCGGCCGGCGCAGTAGGGGGTCTTCTGACAGCATTAATCAGCGGAACTGCATTGGGTCCCTTCACATTCTTTTTTGCATTTCTCTTTGGCTTATTTGTCGACGTGTTTCTATTAATTTTCAAAGTAAAAGGTTCTACTCAAAGCATACGCAGAAATAGGATGATGGGTGCAATGGCTGTGAGTACGCTCTTAATTGCAGTTTCTAGCTATTTGGCATTTACAACAGGGTTTTTGTCATTTAGTCTATTTATTGAACGTAGTCTCATGTTAGATGCTCTAGTATTGTTTATGGGTCCAGTGACAGGTGCAGTTGCGGGTTACGCTACTTCTTACCTCTGGAATAAATATCTTCGTCATATCAACATCTAAAGATTTAGATCCTTTATTTGTTGGTCAACGAGTTTGGCAATCATCAAATTAGAAATAAATACGCACCTAACTCCTAAAAGCTCAGCAAGTTCTGCGGGTTTCTGATCTTGTGTCACTAACAAAAGCCCCTTTTTGCCAGCGTACTCCACGATATCCCTGTCCTTGGCGCTCTTTAGTCCAGCTTCCTGAGCAGTTGTAACTTGATAACCTAAAGCCTCAAAGTATTCTTTTAGACCAGTATACATTTCGTCAAGGAGAAGTTTCATGTTTCCTTTTTTATGCTGCAAGATTATTAGCTTTTGCTTTTAGTCTATTAAGAGGATTGCAAAGGACTCAGGATTTTTTGCGAAGGGAAAAGTAACGGTTATGCCTGCATTGGCCGCGGTCTTTTTAACGTTGACTCCAACTGCATCTTCTGACCAACGTGCCAATTCAGGGTGTCTGCAAATGCGAGTCTCGGTGTTGCATTTTTCGCAGAGTTGGCAATGTCCAGAAATGAATGACAAGGCTAAACTATAGCCCTTGTTCATGGCAGCTTTTTCCAAATCTACCACGCTTTGTAGTATGTTTTGTTTGTCTTCTTTCCAGTCCTTCCAAAACTTTGCCGCCTTTTCCTTGATTTCCTTTGAGACTGTGGGGTCTGTTTCGGCAACCATAAGTTTCTTTAAAACTTCAGTGTCGGCTTGTGCGTTTGAGACGAACTTCATAAACATAGCATAGCTATATTCGCTGACAATTTTGCGAAATTCCTCAGCGGAAGGTGTGTATGGTGGACAGGCCAAAGTTTTGCCATATTGTTTGCAGCCGACTTTACATTTAAGGACCACGCGGTCTTCTACAACGACTTTAGTCGTGGGAATTATTTTTGCATCTGCTGCGCCTTTTTCAAGTGCTAATTTTGCTAGAAACTGATATTTTTCAGTTCCATTTTTATTTGGCATCTTTTTCACTTAAGCTGGTTTGACAGAGTCTTTTGATATAAACATTTTAGTTAAATCTGCATAAGATGAACCATTGCCTTAGTCATATACAAATGATTTAGCAAAACCACTCCGCCGGTGCATTTTCTTTTCTAAAGTCAGAGGATAAGCTTCAACTGTTTCCTTACTCATCATTGTCCCCTTTAAACATTCGGTTGATTCATTTTCTTACTTCTCCACACGTTAAAGAGCAATAAAAAACATTTTTTGAAAACTTTTAAAGAGTCACTTTACAAAACCTTTCGATAGAATAGAGAGGGCTCTTAAAGTAGTCTACAGTATTATTCTCAGCTTTGCTCTGAGTCAATTTCTTTCTGAAAAATCAAGCTTTGGCAAGTTAGTGCTTATATGTATTTGTTGTTGTGCAACGACTGTAACACATTTTAATTAACAACCCTTGAGAGATAATAATTTAAAATCTGTTGAAGCGAGTTTGAGGTTGTTTTTGAATGGAAACAATGATGAAACAAATATCAAAAAGAGAAAACCGCCAAGAAACTTTTTGCAAACGCGAATACATGCCAAGAGTGCATGAAGTTAGAGCGCCATGTCAATGGCTAAACCATTGTAACGACGGAAAATGTCCTGCTTTTGTAAGGCTGAACGGTAACTTTTATTGTGCTAAAACTCGTTCAATTACCTAATTTCTTTTCTTTAATCCTTCAAAAATGATCTAGCTTCTTTTAGAATATTCACCGACTTTGAAAACTTTGCTTTTGTTTTCTCCGAGAGTTCGAGTTCGATAATTTTTTCAACCCCTTCTTTTCCCAAAACTACGGGTACTCCGATAGACAAACCTGAATGGCCATATTCGCCATCTAGAGAGGTGGATACACTCATGACACGATTTCTTCCCGTTAAAATCGCATCTGCCATTATAGCAATCACCATACCCGGAGCATAAACAGTGCTACCTTTGAGTTGAATAACATCTGCACCTGACGTTACAGTGGCATGAACAATTTTGTCAAGTTGTTCGGATGTGAGTAAGCTGGTTACGGGTATGCCTGAGACAGACGCGTATTCAACAAGAGGAACCATACTATCACCATGTTCACCAATCACTAATCCTCGTGTGTCTTCCCGCGAAACACTCAACTCGTTAGCTAAGTATGTTCTAAACCGCATTGAATCTAAAATGTTGCCCATTCCAAATATGCAACATCTAGGTAATCCGCTCACCTTAGCTGCCATATAGGTCATTATGTCAACAGGATTTGTTACTATCATAAGCTTGCAGTCAGGCGCGTTTTTAATCACTTCTCTCGCTATACCGCTAACGATTTGGGCGTTGGTGTTCATTAGGTCAAACCGAGTCATATCAGGACGTCGGCCAAGACCTGCTGTGATAATTACAAGTTCTGAACCTGCCATTTCTTTGTAATCGCTAGTTCCGCGGATTTTGCCGTCAAACCCGATGGCTGGCGCTGCTTGCATCATATCCATAGCTTCACCTTTAGCTGCTTTTTCGTTAGAATCAATCAAAACAACATCGCTTATTTTGTAACGTAGAATATCAAAAGCTGCGGCGCTTCCAACTTTGCCTGCGCCAATAACAGTTATCATTGTATAAAACCTATAGAATAAGATTAACAAGTTGAATATAACTAACGCGCTTAAAAGCCAATTTTGGTGATTATCTGATGGAATATTATTTCGCAACATTTCCAATTCTTGGTGTGGTTGTCAATAAAATCACGGGGAAAAAATGACTGATTGATCTTGACAAATTAATTCCATCAAGAATGTGGTTCAGAAACCTTCAAAATCGTCTACCGCGACGCAGGCATTTTTCACTATATAGAGATCAAATTTCAGAGGCATTTTAGAATTTTTAGAGGTATTATTTGCATTTAGAATTTTTTCACGTAAATTTAAATTATCCTGTAGAAAAATAATTCTTCTTCTAAATCTTGAGTAACGACAATCGCACTGTGGGTGTTTTAAGCGCTTACAATATAAGGGTAGAGTGTTATTTTATTAACTAACAAAGCTCTTGGGGGAAATTTGATAAATAAGCCTCGCACAATTTTGGCTATCGTGCTTATCGTATTTACCCTTTCAGTAAACTTCGACTTTGTTCCGATTAAGGCTGCTGATTCACAGGCTTCCTGGAGTTTGTTATCTCCCATGCCTACTCCCCGAGGAGGACTCGGGTTGGCTGTTGCAGGTGGCAAAATCTATGCCATTGGTGGGGTAACAGAAGATAATAAGCCAGTTAGTATAACTGAAGAGTACAATCCCGCTACAAATCAGTGGACAAACAAAATGTCGATGCCTACTGCCAGAAGTGCCTTTGCTATATCAGTCTATCAAGGAAAGATTTACGTAATTGGTGGTACAGTTGGCAATAATGGGTATGTTGGAAACAACGAAGTATATGATCCGGCGACTAACACTTGGCAAACAAAAGCCTCCATGCCAACTCCAAGAAGTGACCTGTCTGCAAACATAGTTGACAATAAAATCTATTTAATAGGCGGAAAAAGATATTCGAGTGCTAGCCCCTTTTATGGTGAAACCAATATTAACGAAGTCTATGACCCTACAAGCGACACATGGACCACAAAAAGTCCGATTCCAATTGCAGTTGAAGGATATGGTTCTGCAGCTATAGATAGTAAAATCTACATTTTAGGGGGCTCAAGATATCTGAGCAGCTCAGGAAGTTCCACCAGCATTTCAAACAATCAAGTTTATGACGCTCAAAATGACAACTGGACTTCGGCTAAGGTTTTACCTGAAGGTGCAAGTTACGGGGCAACAGCAACCACTGAAGGATTTATGGCGCCGATTTTGACCTATTTTATTGGTGGACTAATAGACGGCCAAAATAGTGGCGAAACCCAAATTTTTAACTCTACAGACAATTCTTGGGTCTCTGGCGACCCGATGCTAACTCCTAGAGCTTACTTTGGTTTGGCAGTTCTTAATGATGTTCTTTATGCAATCGGTGGATTTGATGGGCAAGAATGGTTAGATATCAATGAGCGTTACCAACCAGTGGGTTATGGTACTATTCCTCCAAAAGTGCTGGTTACTTCACCTGAAAATAATACCTATGCTGAAGCCAAATTATCTTTTACAGTTAATCGTGGTGTTGATTGGATTGGATATAGTTTGGATAATCAAGCCAATGTGACAATCAAATCTGAAATTGCCCTCACAAATCTTACTGATGGAAGTCACAAAATAACTTTGTTTGCTAATGATAGTTTTGGTAATATGGGTAATTCAAATACTGTTTTCTTTTCTATAGATACTCAACCGCCGGTTATCAATGTGCTGCTGCCACAAAATCGAACCTACGATTCAACTGACATTCAATTGACATTTGTATTGAACGAGCAAGCTGCAAACATTTCTTACAGTTTAGATGAACAAGAAAAAATATCAATTATCGGAAACGTTACTCTTCCAGCATTATCGGATGGTTCACATCATGTAACACTTTACGCATCAGACGAAACTGGAAATTCAGGTGACGTAACAGTTTACTTCAATATTTCCTCTTTTCCAACCCTCGAGGTAGCCGCGGGGGTTGCGCTCGTAATAATCGCGTTAGCGTCAGGGTATATATTCTTAAAACGAAAAAACCCCACTCCCTCAAAAGGGAAGGTAACTTAAGCAACTTAAGACCCTACTTGACTAAATATGTTAAAAAAGATCTCTGTTACTGTCCTTTGAACCAGAAAATCTTAATTAATAAAAAACAATGCATCCAGAGCAGGAAATCAAATGGGCTACAAAATCGATTATCTTTGTGCTGAAAGAGTTTATTGTTCATCCAAGATTGTTATTGCGGACAGGATTTTTTATGCTAAACACTTTTCTGGTGGTACCTCACATTTTTTTTCAGGAGATCAACAAGGTGTTATTCAAAAAGAAATTTCAGAAGCTGAATTCAATTTATGGATAAATGTTTTAGCTGATAATGAAAAAGATGTGGCTGAAATTCAAAAGAAAATGTCGTTGGGAAAAAAATACTAATATTCTCAGTTGTCTATGATGAGTTTTCTTGACAGCTATTAACATAACTTGATGAAATATCATTTAAGACTATTCAGTTAACAACTAGAATAATAAAATAATAATCGTTATATTCCGGTGCTAATGCGGATTGCTTTGTTTTAACTAAAAATTGCTAGATGAAAGATAGGTTATATAATTGAATTGTTTAGGGGCTAACGAAACGCTTCGTATTTCTTGATTAATATTTGAGTAGTTCTGTTTTGGTCATTTTTTATATACTGGCTCTTTGAGAAGTTTTATCAAGTGCGTTATAGCGGTCTCTTCGTAAGCCTTTGTTAATTCTTTGCATTTTCAAGGCACCCATAAATATCTTATCTGAAAACAGAAAGAAGTTTAAGTTTATAGGCTCTGTTATGTGTAATTAGAAGAGGCTAAGATAAGCTATGCCTGTTGATTTAGTGCCTTGGGATACGAACCACAATATGCTTGATGAAGCTAGCAGTCTATATGATGAAGCTGGAACCTTTGACTGCATAGAAAAAGGAGACTTAGTCGCAGTAAAACTCCACGTTGGCGAATTAGGTAACCCATATTATGTTCAGCCTTTCTTTGTTCACGATATTATTCGCCGGGTTTTAGAGGCTGGTGGCAAACCCTTCCTTACCGACTCAAGCACTGCCTACCAAGCTCAAAGGCACAACGCTGTGGATCATATAAAAACTGCTTTCATGAATGGTTTTAACATGGCCCCTTTCATAGTTGCAGACGGATTGAAAGGCGAAAACTTCCAAAAAGTAAAAACCAAAGGAATCCTTCACGAAATTGAAGTGTCAGGAGCGATCGTGAAAGCTGATGCTATGATAGTAGTTTCGCACTGCAAAGGTCATGAACTCAGCGGGTTTGGAGGAGCCATCAAGAACATAGGTATGGGTTGCACATCTGAAGCTGGCAAAATTAGGCAACACAGAGTTGTAGGTTTAGACATTGACATTTCGAAATGTGTTGGTTGTGGTAAATGCAAAGAAGCATGCATGTTACACCTCCCAAACATAATCGAAGGAAAAGCCCACAACAATTCGCCGCTTTGTATGCGTTGTCCAGTTTGCATAGAAGCTTGCCCGATGGATGCAATAAGCTTCATGGGCAAAGAAAATCTCAGCAAAGCATTGGCATCTGCAGTTGTGGGCGTTTTGTCAACATTTAATCCTAGAAAAGTCGCTTACGTAAGTTTTGCCAAGGATATTGCTGCTGGATGTGATTGTTTACCTAATCCCGGAGAAATAGTGCTCAAAGATGTGGGTGTTTTTGCATCTGATTCAGCCATCTCGATCGACTCGGCTTTTTTGCGTTCAGTTAATTATGAAGTATTGAACGCTTTGTCAGAAGTGGATTGTTGGACACAAGTTAAAGAAGCTAAAGCCCTTGGTGTTGAAGGAGAACTTAACCCTTTAATCAATATCTTAGGCTGACTATTTTGTAAGACGTTTTCTTCGTTTTCTTTTTAGGACAAGGAATAATCCTAGTATTATAATGAAAGCAAAAGTTCCGATAATTATGTAATGTGATACATTGGCGACTTCTCTCCAGTTCGATCCTAAATAGTACCCTACATAAATGAGCAGTGTATTCCAAATTGCACAACCTGCTAATGTGTAGGCAACAAACTTTGATAGTGGCATTTTTACTGCCCCAGCTGGGAAAGAAATCAGTGTGCGAAAGCCAGGAATTAAACGTCCAAGAAACACCATGGCTGGACCGTATTTAGTAAACCATGATGCAACAATTTTTAGCTGGTTTTCTGAGAAGATAGGACGACCAAGCACTCGGTATTTGGTTATAGCTTGAGTTCCTTTGAGTCCAATAAAATAATCTATAAGAGAACCGATAACGGCTGAAATAGTTGAAACAAAAATCATTATGACGATGTTTAGATTGTACTGTCCAGTCGAAATCAGGTAACCTGCAAACGGCAAGATAACTTCACTTGGAATCGGCAGGGAACTGGCTTCAAGTAGCATTAAGCCGAAAACACCAAAATAACCCATTGAACGAATAGTTGTCTTTACATCTTTGGTGAACGAGAATACAGCACTAATATCGGTTAATATTATAAAAATTATGTAGCTTATCAACACTGCAACTATAGCCAAGATTATGAATTGTGGCGCTTTCCGTTTTAGTATCTCAACTTTTGAGTGCAAGACCAAAGATAACCGTTCTACCTATTTAAACAAACAAGAATTTTAACTTGTACTATATTTCTTGATAAAATCAGGAAACTACACCAGAATAGGGTATTAATTGGCCGAGCTGTTTTTTGGCTCTGTTTTTTTTTAGATCACATATCTTCGATAAAGCCTTTTATTAATGAAAGATTAGTGCCAGTTAGCATAGAGATATTAGGTGGGCTTCGTATTTTTACTTCTCTTTAAGTGCTGATTGTATGGAGTGTAAATTACAAGTTTTTAAGCGGCTACAAACGGAAAGTTTAGCAAAAACTTATCGTTTTGCCGTACTGGATTTTAGTAAGTCTAAAGATTATCCTGCGAACTTCGTTTGTATGTTACCTATAAAAGTTGACCAGCGAAAGGGAAAAACTCCAAATGTATTCGGTGAGCTTTTTGGTGAAAAAAGCCTTAAATTTGCAATAGAACTGCTGAACGATGCTCTTGAAAGCGAGAGTGATGTCGAAGTCAAAGCAGAGTTAGAAAGAAGACTCAAGCTCATTGATCCCAATCAAATTACTCTCATCAAGTGTAGTCAGTGTAAAAAGCCCTTTCAACCGCGAAAAATAAGAAAATACAAGAAAAACTTTTGCGATGATTGTATCAAGTCAAGATATAGCCAAAGACAATACTGATTAATAGCCGCTTTCCTCTGAACGAGAATGGCAATTAAAAATTGTAAAAAAGTCTTTCAATAATTAAATGGATATTGGTTCCTGAAGCAAGAGTTATATTTTTACAAAGTTTGTAGATTTTGCTCAAAAAAAGCGTTTTTGATATAATGTTATCTGAAAAAACCAGAATTCAGTTTTGTTCTTATTGTCGAGGCAAAATGGAATTTATTTTCCATACCCTAATATACTCGCAATAACATTTTAGAGTATTGGAATTCTTTAGAGGAAAAGGCACGAAAGTATAGTTTACTTTTTCTCCAATTATTCTAATTAAGATCTTTAGAATAAGGTTTGAAGTATGGGTAAAAGAAGAATAACAAACGAAGGCAGTCTTGATAATATGATTTTGCCTTCATCAAATGACGTTTTAGGCATTGCAATAAAGATGTTGGGTGCCGATCGAATCTTGGTAAAATGTCAGGATGGAAAAGAACGGTTATGTAGAATCAGGGGTAAACTGAAAAGACGCGTGTGGATAAGAGACGGAGACATAGTTTTGGTTTCCCCTTGGGATTTCCAGAGCGATTCTAGAGGCGACATTTTCTGGCGCTATAGAAAAAACCAGTCCGATTGGCTTAGAAATCACAATTATCTTACTATGTAGGAGCGTTATCAAAAATTATCGTTAAATGTACTGAATGTGGAAACACATTCATCAAAGAAGGTCCAATTCATAACGAAGTGGTCAACTGCCCTATCTGTGAAGCCCAATATAAAGCAGTTATAACTAATGGAAAATTACGTCTAGAAGATTTTGTCTTTGACGAAAATGACCCTGGCGAGCTCTAAATTCTCAATTAAAGTGATAGTATGAGTGAAAACAAAACTAATTTCATAATTGCTGTTCGTGGTTATAAAAATGTAACAAGACAGAAAAATGGAAACTTTACTGATGTTACAGCATTAGATAATCTGAACAACAAAGTCCTTTTGCGCATGATAAAGCCTTTGACTAGCGAGTACATTAGTCTAAATGATGTTAAAAATATGGCAGAGCTAATTAAACAACATGATTATAATTCTGCAATCTTGATAAGTAGAAAATTCACTGATAGTGCATTAGAGGAAATGAGAAAACAAAAAATTCAGCATGTTTCAGAAGACTACATGCCTCCATTTGATATACAGGAATTATATTCTGCGATAATGGATCGCGCAAATAACCAATGCCAAAAGAAATGTGGAAAAGTTTTAACAGCAATCTCAGATTGTAAAGAAAGTATGACTGATATCTGTAAAATAAAACTGCTTGCCGTAAACGCGAAAAATCACTTTGAAGATAATATGATTGGTTTACTAAAAAATGATCTTAAGATGGCTTTGGCATTAAACCGATAAGCTTTTCTAATATCATTTGAATTTTGGAAGGAAGAATATGTCTGAACAAAAAACTGAGTGGCCAGAACCTGGTGACCTAGTCATCGCAACAATAAAAACGGTGATGGATTACGGAGTATATGCTAATCTTGATGAATACAACAAGCGCGGTTTTCTTCATATCTCCGAAATTTCTAGCGCTCGTATAAGAAACATCCGAGACTTTGTTCGTGAAAACCAAAAAATGGTTCTCAAAGTTCTTCGAGTTGACACCGAAAAAGGGCACATAGACTTGTCATTACGGCGCGTTACCAAACGTGAGCGAATTGAAAAGATTAAATCTTGGAAGAAAGATCGAAAAGGAGAAGCTTTGTTATATGTGGTTGCTGAACGTGCTGGTTTATCTAAGGATGAAGTCTATGAGAAAGTTGGTGCTATACTTGAAGAAAAATATGGTCTCTATGAAGGCTTTGAAAAGGTTCTAAAAGAAGGCGTTGAAATTCTTAAAGAGTCAAAGATTCCTGATGATTTGGCTTCAATTATATTTCAAGTTGCAGAAGCAAGAATTAGAGTCAAAACTGTAAAAGTCCGTGGTATCCTTGAAGTGCGTTGTTCCCGACCAAACGGTGTTAAATGCATTCAAGAAGCCTTTAAAGGTGCAAAGAAATCGCAAGAAAGCAAAGACTCTAAAATCGAGTTTTCTGTTATCGCTGCTCCAAAGTATCGGCTTGAAGTTTCAGCTGATAATTGGAAGCGTGCTGAAGAACTTCTTGATAAAGTTGGCGAAAGTGTGATTGCGAACATAGTCAGTTCAGGTGGACGGGGCGAATTTAAGCGGGAAAAATAGTAACGATTAGCTGAGACTAAACGCGTGAAGCATATAAGCTTTGATTTTTTAGCGCACTCAATTCAAAATTTTTACTTTTGTTTAGTGCAAACTACATGATTGAAAAACGGTTTCTTATTAAAGAACAGAGCTTTTAGATGAACAGTTGTCCTATTTCATATGCAAATGTTTAAGTCACTGTGGATATCTATCTGATCAAGTTAATTCATTCGCTATTTTCGTAGCTTAAATTAACAGGATAACAAATAATGTCCCAACAAACTAGAACTGAAATTAAATGTAGTGATTGTGGCAAAACTGCTACTGTTCCCTTTAAGCCCACAGCAGGTAAACCAGTCTATTGCCGAGACTGTTTAAGTAAACATAGAACCCCGAGAACAGAAACTGGAACTCGGTTTGCAACTCGACACCAAGAACCAGAAAATGAAAAACAAGCTTGGTCTAGGCGACGAGAAAACTGGAAATAGAGTGTTTCATCTTTAATTGAAATCTTTATTATCGTTTGAAAATCGTACTGTCCATTTTCCTCAATACGTGTGGTCATTTGTCGCAGAGTGGTAGTAAATTCACCAAGATACCTAAAAGTTATTATCTCTTTTTTTAGTCTGTTAAGCGTTTTCTCAAATAGGATTGGGTTAAATACAATAAATGTATATAGCTTGTATGTTGTTTTAATCAGAGTGTGATTTTATGCCTAGTGTATCAAGACGTAAAGAAAAAAATACGCAAATAGCCCATAAGAAAAAGGCTGAACGCGAAAAAGAAGCGAAGAAAAAACAGATGAGACAGCAACTTCCTCCCAAAGGTAAGAAACGTTAGCTTAGACTTTAAGTGTCTTTATTTGATCTCAAAAATACATAAGCTATTCAAGGTAGGAGAAGATAATGTTAAAGATAATTTCAAACTTTAAATTGACAATAGTGAGATTAATATATGAAACTAGCTGAAATTGCTATTCTGTTAAGGGAAATTGTTGACAGATGCCCAAATATGGAGGGGAGCACATTCACATTGATACCGCAGAAAGCTATGTACCCTTTGTACAATGGTTATCACATTAACATTAAGTTAAATATTACAAAAGAGAGCATAAGTTGCTTGAGGAAAATAGTCGAAGGGCACGACTTGGCAATGAAAATTAAAACTGACTCGATAATTGTCTTTGAAACTAGGGAAAGATAGAATAAATTTATTGCATCTAATTGAAAATAAAAACATAAATCACATGAATAATCCATTCTTGATTTTTAACAAACAAATTTATTATCATTGTATGCCAGAAGGTTTAATGATTTTAACGAGTTAACCTCAGCAAAAAATGCGTGCCCACAGAAACGCATTTTTTATGGCAATATAAAATTATAAATCAAGCTTACTAAAATTTATTTAAGTTTAGAAGATTTCTAAAAATCAAATAAAATGTTCATCGATTTGTTGGTTGCTGACTGTTTGATTTGGAATGTTAGTTTGGTGGGGCCGGCCGGATTTGAACCGACGACCTTTACCCAAGAGCCGCGCTAAGCGGCTCTTTACGGGTTTCTTCATGACCGCTCCGGAGATTCGTCATTCTCCTTGCGGAGTCAGCAAACCCGTGTGTGTTTGCTCTCTGGAGCCCGTCGTCATACCTGTCTAGACTACGACCCCACCCTGTCTAGCACAAACCAGAATAGTTAACCCACACCCATAAAAATATTTCATTATAATTAAAATTCTTTGGCTGCTTGTTTTTAGAAATGCTTACCTAAGTATTTAGCTAGTCGAATATTATCGGGTTTATTTAGGCAGTTGTCTTGGCTAATGAGGCTATTCGAGTATCATTCTGGCATCCACTGTTTTTGCACCTATTTTGTATGCCATGACGGGGTTAAGGTCTAACTCTTTAATTTCTGGGTGCGCCATAACTAAACGGGATACGTTGCATAGAATTTTCGTAAGCGCATTAATATCTGCTGGAGGTGTATTGCGATATCCATTGAGAAGTGGAAACGCTTTCAGTTGCGTAATCATTTCTTTCGCATCTTGGTTTGTTAATGGGGCAACACGGAAGTTTACATCTTTTAGAAGCTCCACGAATATGCCCCCAAGTCCGAACATTATGGTTTGTCCAAACTGTTGGTCTTTGATTGCTCCTATAATGACTTCGGTAGCTTGAGGAGCCATCTCTTGAACTAGAACGCCAACGATTTTTGCATTATCTTTGTATTTCGTTACTTTTTTGATGATTTCTTTGTATGCTGCAGTAACTTCTTGAGTGTTTTTTAGGTTAACCATAACTCCTCCTGCATCGGATTTGTGGATTATGTCGGGTGAGACGATTTTAAGGACGATAGGGTATCCAATTAGGTCAGCTTGTACGGCGGCTTCTTTTTCGTCTTTTGCCAGGTTAAATTTGGTGACTGGAATGGAATATTGGTTGCATATTGTTTTCGCTTCGGTTTCTAGAAGTGTTTTTCGGCCTTCGCTATAGACTTGGTTAATAATTTTTGCGGTTTGGTTCATGTTGGCTTCTTCCGTCAGGTTTTTTATATATTGTTATTTTATTGGTTTTAATTAATTGTTTGTTCTTTGTTTGGTTAGAATGGTGTTGTAGTTGTGTTGTACTGATTGCTAATATGTTGTAGTGAGACATAATACTTAATAGGATTGAACTTACCAAAACTGTAATACAGATCAACAATGCAACAATCAAGCATCAAGAAAAAAATGAAAGAAACAAACGACAAACTTAAGCTGAAAGCAGCCAACCTCAAACAAAGCCTAAAAAAATCAAAAGCAAAAAACAAACAGAATGAAGCCAAACCATCAGTTGCCCATAAGGAACACCGCCTCCCAACTATCAAATTTTCCAGATCTAAACGAAAAACTAATGTTTCTGAGCCAGAACCTCAAATAGCACCTAAATCTTTACCCAAAGGAATTAAAATCGTTGAAAAATATCCGTTATACGAGCCATTTGCTCAAGTTGCAATAGTACAAGACCCTAAAACAGGAGAACACAAATACATCCTAGATGAACTTCAACTTGACTCGATGGAACGTGGAATTTACAGTCGCATCTTAGAAATGCTCTTGGCAGAAATTGAATCACCTAAAGAAGAAATAACTGATCCTCGTAAGTTCTTTGCTAATGAAGCCAAAAAAGTGGTTGACAAATATCGAATTAGCCTCGGCTGGCTTCCCGATGTTTCTTGGTACAAAATCCTATATCACGCAGAACGCGACCTTGTTGGTTTTGGTAAAATCGATCCTTTGATGCGGGATCCAAATATAGAAGACATTTCGTGCGACGGAGTAAACAAACCTGTTTATGTTTGGCACCGAACTTTTGAAAGTATAGAAACAAACCTCCAGTTCGAAGGCGACGAAGACTTAGATAATCTAGTCGTAAAACTTGTCCATATGGCAGGTAAACACGTAAGCAGCGCTTTTCCAATTGTTGATGCTTCGCTTCCAGGTAAGCATAGACTTGCTGTAGCCTATAGACGAGAAATCACACCATTCGGAACTGCATTTACAATTCGAAAGTTCCGCGAAGACCCATATTCAATAATTGACCTAATCAATATTGGAACCTTCACAGAAGAAATGGCAGCTTATTTGTGGGTTTGCCTTGAAAACCGCGCCTCAGTCATGGTTCTCGGAGGAACTGCAGCGGGAAAAACTACTGCCTTAAACGCATTAGGATGTTTAGTCAGACCTGGTAGCAAAATAATGACCATAGAAGAAACTGCGGAACTAAATTTGTCGCATGAGAACTGGGTTTCTCTAATTGCACGGCAAAGTTATGGTTTAGGTGGTAGCGGCGTTGGCGAAGTTGCGCTCTTTGATTTGGTTAAGACCTGCATGAGACACCGTCCGGATCTAATGATAGTAGGCGAAGTCAGAGGGCAAGAAGCCTATGTTCTATTTCAGGCTCTGGCTACAGGCCACGGTGGCATGTGTACTATGCACGCGGAAAACGTTCAATCAGCTGTGCAGCGTCTCACTCAAAAACCAATGGATATCTCACCGGCTTACATTCCGTTAATGAACATTGTTATGTCTGTACAACGTGTTCACTTAGTCAAAAATGGTGAAAAGAGAGCTTATCGTCGCATACTTTCTTTGAACGAAGTAATGGATCATGAAACTTTCAAAAATCCCTTCAAATGGGATCCAATCAAAGATGAACAAATCGTAGATTTAGATTCTAGCTTTCTCTTAACAAATTTTGCTGGAAGATTAGGCAAAACTCGAAATGAATTAATCGAAGAGCTAACTAATCGAACCAACGTTTTACGATGGATGCGACAGCAAAACATCCGCAGCTACAAAGAAGTCGCTTCAATAATCGCAGAATACTACGCTAGACCCAAAGAAATGTACAATAAGATCATCGAGTCCGCGGAGGTTAATCGAGTTGCCGCTTCTAGGTAAATTAGAAGCTCTATCTTTTCGCCTTTTTGGGCGTTTTGCTCCTTACTTAATTCGAAAATTCTTTCCCAAAACTAAGAGTTCACTTGAAAAAGGACGGGTTAAGATTTATCATGAAACATATATTTCCCTAATGCTTTTCGTTGCCTTGTTAACCGTACCTGTTTCCGTTGTTGCAGGAATTATATCAATATACTTTGGGATTCTTCCACTTTTAACCTTGGTTTTTCTCCCCGTCTTTGTCGTTGCTGGTTTTCTAGTTGTGCCATTGAATAATGCGAGCGACCGATCAGGAGGATTAGAGCGAGAAATTCCGTTCGCAGCCGCATACGTAAGTGTTATGTCAGCAGGAGGCATAGCGCCTTACACCAGTTTCAAACGTTTAACCGAAGTCGATTTAATGCCTGCAATGAGTAAGGAAGCAAAAGACATCGTTAAAGAGGTAGAGGTCTTTGGCGTTGACCCATTGACGGCGCTTGAAGTTGCAGCTAAGAAAACACCGCTGGATCTTTTCAAAGATTTCCTAGGTGGTTATGCCTCAACAGTTATCATTGGAGGCGACATAGGACACTACCTTGAACGTAAAGCTGAAGATATCTTTAAAAACAGAGCCCTTAGAGTTAAAGCTGCTGCTGAACGCTTAGGAATGCTTCTTGAAACGTTTATTATCGTTATGGTTATGATGTCGCTTTGTTTCTATATCCTGTTTGCTGTAAACAACATTCAAACTCCCAACGCGAACGCTGATATATCCTCATATTCAGGCATTTTGTTATACACTTTCATCTTTACGCCTATGTTGTCAATGCTTTTCATCTATCTTGCTCATAGCATGCAACCAAAAACTCCACTGGTAGATATGCGTCCTTACAAAGTATTCGCAGTATCTGGTGTTATGGCAATAGTTGTCTTTCTATTGCTCACTAACTTCATGGGTACAATGCAACTACCAATCTTCACTACTCTCCAAAACTTGGGTGTTGACATAACGATAGCTCTGTCTATTTCACTTATGATTTCAGTAGGACCAGCTGCTATAGTGCATATGAGAGCTACAAAAATAAAAAACAGTATGGAGCTTGGCGTAGCAAACTTTCTCAGAGACCTTACTGAGGTGAGGAAAACTGGGCTGTCACCAGAAAAATGCATTGAGAGTCTGTCTAAGAGAGACTATGGTTCATTTACCAGAGAACTGCGTAAAATTAGCTCCGAGATATCATGGGGCGTGCCAGTAAAGAAAGTTATGATGGATTTTCTTCATCGCACAAAGAGTTGGATGACGCAAATAGTCATGTTTCTACTAGTTGAGACTATAGACGTAGGCGGCGGTACAATACCCATGATTGAATCTCTGGCGCGTTTTAATAACATGACTCAGGAAGTAGAGAAAGAAAAGAAAATGTCCGTAAGGCCTTACGTATTGATGCCTTATCTTGCGTCAGTGTTGCTTGTTGCAACGACTGTAATGATGATGGGGTTAACTACAGGGATCGCTGTGCCAGGTGTTGAAACAGCAGCTGCACCAGATAACGGTTTAATGCAAACTGTATTCATGACTGCAGTCATTTTCAATAGTTATCTTATAGGCATAGTCGCAGGGAAAATCAGTGAAGAATCAATTGGAGCTGGCTTCAAACATGCTACAATACTCGTGCTGATCTCAATAATAGCTGCTAAGTTGATTCCACAATTCGTAAAACTAGGATAGGAGGAAAAGCAAAATTCAGAACAGCCATCGTCTAAGATTATGCAGAGACAAGAAAGCTGCGAGTCCAGCTATTTCAACGGTTATTTTGACTGCAGCTGTCATCGTTTTGATAATGGTAGCGATGACTTACGCACAGAACATCTTGACACTTAAAGTGGCTGAAAACGAATTCACTTCGAACAAACAGTTCCTTCAAACAACTGGGGATCAAATTGACGACGTAGCTTGGTCAATAGGACGAACGCAGACAATCAGTTATTCGAGCAGGTACGGAAATGTTCAGTTTAAAGACGTTGCCCTAAACTACACATTCAGTATAAGCTCCAATGACGGCAATGACTGGGAAGATCTATCCTTTGATGGTACAACTGGAATTATCATGTTTAATATGCCTGTTCGTTCATATTCGATAGGTAATGGCTATTTTGAACGAATACCCTCGACCGCCAATAGTTCCTTCTTGTTGTCTGATTCTTCTTCACCCATAAGTCAGGTGATATGTGAAGAAAAACTTCCCATGAACGATGGCAGTTTCAGTCGGATAGTGTTAGTTCCAACAATGCGGATGCTTACATCGTCAATAGTTAATTCTCAGAGTCAAACTACAAATTACTTTAAGTTTTATCTGCCATCTCTCGATAATGGTACAAATCGTTACTTGTCTCAGTCGATAACTTTGACCGGAGACGGAATTTCTAAAATCACTAGAAGTGGCGTGGACCAAATTAGAATAAACGTAACTTTCCCACAGTCTGATTCTCTTGGTTTGGATTCTTCTTTCTTCCAATTTCAGAGTGACTCTGTAAGTCTTACTCTTCCGCAAGATTCGGTTGTTGAATTCTATACTGGTAAAGTCGTTGTTGCGATCGGACAGGTGTAACAGATGGAGGTAGAAAAATGGCTCATATAACAATTGAATATATGATCTTCATACCTGTTCTTATCGCGCAAATTTTCCTATTTCCATTAACAGCTACTATTATAATGAATAGCTGGGAGGATTCTAGACAGGTTCTCGAGCTTCAGCAAACCGCTGGGAATTTGGGTAGTTCCATACAGCAACTTTACTACACTATGAATCGCGATACTGTTTCTGAGGGTACTATGAGAATCATTCTAAGTGTTCCATCATTTATAGACGGTCGGGTTTATACCACTATACTTAGTCATGTGACTGCTTCAGAAACATCCTATGAAATTATGAATGTCACACTCAGACTTGTGGGCACAACAAGTCAAGCTTCAACTTTAGTTACTCTAGGCCCAAATGTTGATTGGCAAGAAAACATGTCTTTTAACAGTACAGCTCATTCAATTAGTGTTGTTGCAAACAAAACAGCTAACTCCATCTGGTTGTCTTTTGGAGGTGTTAGCTAAGTATGGCTAGTGCAACTGTTGATCACATGATTTCATTGACGGTTTTAATTGCTGCTTTGTTAATTTTTATTGGGCTCTTTAGTCAAACAATGCAGACAGGGCTCGCTTATGAACGTCACTCTGCATTGTCCACTAAAACAAGCGACATTTTAGACACTATTCTGCTCAATCCAGGCTTACCAACAACTTGGGGACAAAGTGATAATGCCCCCTTGGGATTTGGGTTGCAAGATCCAGCTTACCGCCAATATTTAGTTAGTCCGTTTTCACCCATGCGGCTTTCTTCCTCTTCAGATTCAGTAGTTTACTATCCACGTTTAGATTCATATTATAGTAATAATACCGCTGGGTTCGGCGGTTATTTGTACGTACCGAAAGCCCAGACTGTAAACGAATCCACAGTGTCAAGACTCTTGGGGATAAATGGCACTTATGGTTTTCAAATTGTCTTGATGCCTACTTTAACGATTTCTATCCAAAAAATCTCTTTGGGATCGCCCCTACAATTTGCAGTTAGTGTTGATGGAATTGGCTCTCCTCTTGCTAATTCACCAGTAACCTATAGTCTTATAACTGTAAATCAGGAGGGCAACGAGTATCCTTCTTACACTTTAGCTAAAGGCACAACTCTTACAGATTCTGCAGGTAAAGCGCAACTTCCTTCTTTTTCAGGAATAAATGGAGAGACCCAATCTTACGCACTGATCGTTTACAGCAATCTTAACGGCTTTAAGGGTATGGGGTACTATGTGCACGTTCCTACTTCTTCTACTAAAAGTGTTATTCCTTTGATTGATAGTTTTGAAAACCAAGAGATACTGTTGGTGCATAGTGATTCTCTTGGAAATCACCAAGTCAACCCGGATTCCTCTCAAATATCCTATAATGCATCTTTTGTGATTCTAGCTGAAGATTACAATTTGCGACAGATTCAATTAAATCAGCCTGCTGAGGTTGGAGAATTAACTTATGGCTCTGGACCCGGACAAGATTATGCTTACCTAACTGTTCCTAACACTGACGGCATCTTGCTTGTAACCTATAAGGATACTTCTTCGGGAGAATATGGGGTTGGTTTGATGCCTTGGGGTTTAGGCTCTCTTGCTTTTCCCTTAGTTTTTGGAGGAGACGACACAGGTCACGATTGGGTTACCACTGACCTTCGCCAAGTTACGGTTGGTGGGATCACGTATCAGGCTAAACTTGAATTATGGGAACTATCGTTCCAGGGGATAAGCTAAATGATTCGAACAATAGAAGTTCTTTTTACAATTATAATAATCGCGGGTGCATTCATCGCAGTTTCATATTTCACAGTCTTGCCCCCGCCAAGTCAAGTCTCTCCAATGAACCTTAGGCGGTTATCTTTTACCACTTTGCAGACACTGAATTCAAACTACGACTTAAGTAATGCTGCTTTCCAGCCAGACAATGCTTCACTTTGGGGCGGAATGCAAGTTGCACTTTCAGCTTCTCTGCCGTCTAATGTTGTGTACAACTTGACTGTGTATGATGTGAATGGTGATGATGGGCAAATCTACAATTCTGTAACATCTGTTGCGAATACCCAAAACTTAGGAGCGACCTCAGATATGTCAACATATACCGTAGCTTCTCTAAACGTTACTTTCAGTTTTTCTCCCCAGAAAATCGGTGAAGGAACCAACGGAGGCACATTGTACATTTTGAATTGTAGTGATGCAAACGGTTGGTGGATTACTGGCTACACGGCACAGGGTCTAGCGCAAGATCTCTACAATCTATTATCGCCATATTTTGTTAACACTATAATGGTTCAAAATACAGCTCAGCTCAGACAATTAATCGATAATCAGACGATTTCCAGCTCACCCAGCGAGCGAGTTCAAAACGCTGTCGTTATCAATACTTTTGGCGAAAGCGTTCCAATGCCTCAGGAGTACTATCAAGGGAATTCAAGAGCAAGTCTGGGTTATGATTCGAGTGCTCCAAGCGGTTACAACTATGTTAAATACTGTTATACTCTGGGAAGTACTGTTCGCACTTACAATTGGACTTGGGCTAGCATTGTCGGTTATCCCTTTTATTATGTTAGCAACAATGCTGTTTTTTCCAGTAGTCAGAATGGTTGGGGGATTTATGGGATGAAAATGACAAGCACAGGCGGTTCAAGAGCTTTTCTCCAAGGCTTAGCTAATCAACCTTACAGTTATGATAGCAGGGGTGTTGCTAGCGACGTTGGAGGCGTTACGCTTACGAACCAAGCAATTGACTTCACCAACTATTATGGAATTTACCCTTCCTCATATCAAACATCTACTAGAGCTCTATCTAATTCGATATTGGCAGGTTATGATTTAACCATCGGATTTAATGTTTTTAATCCCGTGGGAACCAATAATCCCGGTGCAATATACAATCACAAAGCGTCAGGATCATCGGATATTACAGGGTCACTTCTAGCGTTAGGTTTAACCCGAACACCTGATGTCCGGGTCACAGGTTTGGGTCTTTTGTCTTATTATCAACCCAGACTCTATTCTTCTCAATATACAGCCAATGGAACTTCACGACTAGTAGTTTTACAGTTAGGTTTAGTAGGGAGTGCTTAGATGAACAATAAAGGTCAATTTTCAATAATCGCTGCTTTGCTTGTGGCAGTTGTTTTGGTTGCATCTGTAGTTACAACATACTCTGCTGTACGCTATAGTCAACTTCAAGATCAGCCACAAATTTTAAGTGCTGTTGACGAAACTAACCTTGGGCTTAAACAAATTCTTGGATTTACAGTGGGCTATTATGGTTCAGTTCTAAAAGTTACGGGTAATATGACTTATGCGCAAACATTAGCTCAAAATTACTTTAAGAGTGGACTAGATAAAATTGGTCAAATTCGACCTGAATGGGGCTTATCTATGAGCATGACCAATCTAGATTTAACCACTAACTGGTATTCTGATTCCAGCTTTAGCCAGGGAACAGTTAATGTTAATTATAATCTAACGGGGCTTGGAATTTCCGGAGTCGGTTATTCCACTTCAATACGCCTTGATGTTCAAGTAACCAATGCAACTTCAGCAGACAAAGCACAATTTAAAGTTTTGACAGATGGAAATGAACCTCTAATTAATCTTGGAAAAACGAACCTGAAATTCTTTAACTATGATAATGAAACTTCGGCTTGGAATCTAGCTATACCAACAAACGTTGTATCATATGCTGATGGAACATATGAAATTGACCTCCCCCCAGGTGTGCTTGACAATGCATATGTTGTTCAAGTTGAAGATACACGTGGCCTAATGGTTCTAGCTTCCTCTTTTACACAGTTTACTACTAGCTTAATATGGAATTCCACTTCCTATGGCACTGATTTCGACTTTGTTGACGATGCAAATCTTGATGTTTTGGGGGCTCACAGTAACTTTGCTGCACAGCAGTATGGACCAGACGAAGTTTATGACACTTTGACGGAAGAGCCTTTAGGAACGACGTACGTGTCAAACTATCCTACAAGTTATAAGCTCATCGGATCAACAACACTGACAGGTGGTTCACTCTCCAATATTCAAAACAACGACGGTGTTTACATCACCTTCAGATCTTATACTTCGGGAGCAGAGAAACGTGCCCAAGTTGAATTCACTGGGACTTCAACCGCACCTTTCGACCTTATTTGGACAATAGACTCTATCGTTTCAACATCTAGTGTCAATGTGACCTTCCAACTTTATAACTTTGCAACAGGTCAGTATCCCGTTTCTGGTGATGGATATGTGAATACTATACTAGGCTCGTCTGGTCCAATAATAAATCAGAGTATAATCACTAACCCTGAAAATTTTCTGAACAGCAGCGGAAACTGGAAGATGATGATCACAGCGTTTAAGGTAACTACTTATTCGTTTTCCCTTAGCATAGACCAAGTTCAATTTACTTCAGATGTCACAAACTATGCTCTTAGCCTTCAAGAACAATGGTTAAACGTTAGTGCTTCTAATCTTCGTCAAGATTTATGCGTCAAAACTGGCACTATGGGTTCTGAGCCCTTGGTAGTTCAAATTTTGCATGATGGTTCGTGGCAAAATCTTTTGACTCTCGCTCCTAATTATTTTAATAATGCTTCTCTTGCCCCTTTCATTGATTCTTCAACTTTAACCATCCGTTTTGTAGGAAGCAATGACTTTGCAGATCCAACTCAAAGTAGCTGGAACATCGATGCAGTATTTCTGAAAGATCAACCAGACATTAGTTTTCTACTGACTCAGCAACAATCATCAACAATGACTTTGGAAGTATTGCAGAATGGAACAATACGCTGGCTTGGTCAAAATCTGCAAGTTACCACTCAAACCTTGCCAATTCCACCTGTACCCGTTAGAGCAATCCATGTCAACCAAACCATAAACGGAGTAAACCAAGAAGTGCCTTTCCAAATTGAAGATTGGGCGTCCAATTATCAAATTCCACTCGGTTTAGCCAGTAATACCACCTTATTTAGCGGCCGCCAAATGATTGTTTTCTTAATAGATAGCAAAGTTACTGACTTCACAATTTGGTGGAATGGAAGCGATGCTGCTACTCAAACTTCTTTGGCATTCACAAACCAATACTTTACCAATGATGACCCAGGGGCTTCAACACTTTCTAACGGTGATGTGACGTTATTAATTGGAGATTTTAATGTTAGAGCAACTGTTGGTTCTACTTCCAGTACTGCGAATTTCATGCGTATAAACCAGCAGAACAGCGTTTACGGTGCTGGAGAGGCATACGTTATTCATCACGGTATAGTGCGAGATATTGTACAGCAAGAATCAGAATGGAATAACGGTCCTGCTGGAAGTCCAAACCTATACGCAAACATAGTTTTGACTCTACCAGCAAAAGCAACCTACTATACGTATCAACTTAGAATTATGTTTATTAGTTCATCACAAGCTCGTTCAATTACAGATTTGTCGCCAATTCGATTGTCGACTTCACTTAGTTCACCTACATTACAAACAGAGAATAGCACTCTAGCAGGTTTCCCAATTCTCCAAAACGGTACTGCAACTTACTCCAACTTTGCAAGTAGTGGTTGGACAGCACATCACTTCACCCAATTCATCACTGACACTGGAAAAGGCGCAGGAATAATGTTCACGGACACCGCTAACCAAAAACTCTACGCGTTTAACTCATTTCCAGCAAGCACCTCTAACGGCGCATTAAAAGCCAGTAATGGATTGCTTGAGTTATTACCTGTAAGTCAATCCCAAGTACAGTTTACTTCCGCCTATGACATTACGTGGAATGGCGCTGTGGTAACATTCGATAATACCACACCCCTCTGCGGATTGTACAGTGGAACAACACCTATTGGCTTTTGGATACTTGCTGAATATCCTCCAACTTTAACAGTGGTCCCCCGAAGTTAACTTCTAAAAGCTGAACATTTGTGTGACTTAATATCTACCGACAAAATCTTATAAGCTTCAAGAACTACCGCATAAACATCCAAGAGGGCATTAACTATTCAAGCAGTCGAATCAGTACTATTAGGCGTAAACATCGCAGTATCAATATTTGTCCTTACTTATTCATCTTGGAGCGATTACAAAACAAGAGAAGTAAGTAATCGTGTCTGGGCCATTTATGCACCTGTTGCACTTGCGCTATCTTTAGTGCAAATAAGTCTTTATGAGCCATCACAATTGCCTTTCTATGCTTTAAGTTTCGGAGTAACTGCGGGTTTAGCTTTGTTACTTTTTTACGCAGGAGGCTTTGGAGGTGCCGACTCAAAAGCCCTTATGTGCATTGCGCTTTCACTTCCTTTTGCCCCTCTTCTACTGTTCAATCCTCTATTGGCAGTTTCACCGATATCGGAGCTTATTTTTCCAATAACTATTTTTGGAAATGGCGTTCTGTTTGCAGCAGCTAGCGGTATTTACATGATATTACGAAATGTATTTTGGCACAAGAAAAGAGGTGACAAAATGTTCCCTGGGAATTTGGCATCAGAATCTATTGGCAAAAAGTTGCTAGTTTTGATAACTGGCTACAAAATGAATATTTCCAAAGTTAAAGACAAATGGCACATTTTCCCTATGGAAGATCTAGACGATAGTCAAATCGGTCTGAAAAGAAACTTGGTTATAGTTCCTCGTGAAGAAGGGCGAGAACAAATTGTTGAACGTTTATCCAATGCGGTTAATGCTGGAAGAATTGATTGTTTCGTTTGGGCAACCCCCGGTCTACCTATGTTAATTTTTGTAACTTTAGGACTAATTACAGCCCTATTCTTTGGTGACGTAGTCTGGTGGTTGGTTCAAACTGTATTGGGATAAAAAATTATTTTAACATATTTTTGCTTCGTTTAGAATAAGAAACTGAGGCTGTTAACATTGAGACTGAACCGAAACCGACGAAAGCTATTGCTACTCCTCGGTATGGGTATGTTAAGTTTAGGCTTAGCGATGCGTTTTCACCCGCATTTTGGTATGAATAGAAGAACATGGCGACCGCAAAAAGAGTAATTGCAATAAGCAGTAAACTGACTTCTGTTTTGAACTTCAATATATCTTGCTCCCTTTCAATTTCCTTTTAAGACCATGTTCTTAATCAAAAGGTTATTTTAGTTTTTTGGAAAAATACCTTTATTGAGGTCATCTAATTGAGCGCGCCAGGGTGTAAAAGCGAGTTGGGAAGTTTCCAACGAGAAAATAGAACATGTAATGCTGTTGTTATGCCCGACTTCTTCTTTGACCGACTAATAAATTTAAACTGCACAATTGAAACTTTTTCGAATTTGATGTTGGACATCGTTAATCGGAAAGGTGGAAGCTTGGACGGGATATCACAAACTGAGCTTCGGGGTGGAAACGCAATTAACGTTGCCTCAGCTTTAACGAGTTTGGGCGTTAACGTAACGCCAATTGTGTGCACAAGCGAATACGGTTTGGAACAAATAAAACGAGCTTTCAAAAATAAATCAGTGGACACATCACATGTAAAAACCTGTAAGAAGCCTTCAATTACTACAGCACTAGAGTTTGCAAGTCAAAGTGGAAAAACTAACGTCATGCTCCGTGACTTGGGTGATCTTGCTGATTTTGGTCCCAAAGACCTTGGCGAAAATGATTATGAAGTAATCAAAAACGCGGATTATACATGTCTTTTTAATTGGGCTGGAACAGCAAGATTTGGGACCCGTCTTGCCAAAGCGATTTTTGAAGAAGCAAAAAAAGGGGAAAGCAAGACTTACTTTGATACAGCAGATCCGCTACCTAACGCTAAGGGGATTCCTGATCTGATTAGGCAAATCATGGAAACTGATTTAGTGGATATTCTGAGTGTTAATGAGAATGAAGCTATCACATATGCCAGTTTCTTTGATGCGGGTATAAAATCGAGGCGAGAAGGTTTTAAACAAGATGAATTAGCTATTGATGCAGCTCGTGTTTTAGCTAGGCATTTACATGCAAGAATCGATTTACACACATCTCTTTTTTCAGCATCGCTAAAAGGTAGTCGTGAAGTCGTCGTTCCAACATTCAGAATTCGTATTCTGCGGGCGACAGGCGCAGGAGATGCTTGGGATGCAGGAAACATAATTGGTGACCATTATGAGCTTTCTGATAATTGCCGTCTAACATTAGCAAACGCCGTTTCTGCATGTTACCTCCAAGATCTTCAGGGAATGCATCCAACTAAAGAGATAATTTCCCACTTCATCAATACAATTGTTTAATGCCAAATTCTTTTAAGCTAACCCACTATTTACCCTCAAAGTATAACGGTGCATTTGGAATGGTAAAACTTTTTGGAAGTTCAGGTGTTCGCGGATTAGTTAACATTGATTTAACTCCAACTCTAGCATGCGAGGTGGCTAGTGCTGCAGCAACTCATGCAAATGCCAAAAAAGTTGTTATAGCCAAGGACACTCGTGTTTCAGGGAACATGCTCGAGGATGCTTTGATTTCTGGAGTAATCTCATGTGGTGCTGATGTCTTCCTTTCTGAGATGATACCTACTCCAGTCTTAGCTTATACCTCTCGGGCTTTACGAGCTGACGTAGGCTTCATGTTAACAGCTTCCCATAACCCTGCCCCGTATAACGGCATAAAAGTTTTCAAAGGAGATTTATCCTACACCGATAATGACCAGGAAGCGGTCGAAAAAATTATAGAAAATTGTAGTTACAAGCGGGCAGATTGGAGAAATCTTGGAAAAATCTTTCATGTTGATACTGCGAAGATCTATTTAGACATGATTATGCGAGTTGTTAAGCTAAAACCGTGGAACGTTGTTATTGACTCTGGATGTGGTGCTGCTTTTGATATAGCGCCAAGGATGTTTAAAAACTTAGGCTGCAAAGTAACTTCTCTAAATAGCCAACCAGACGGTCACTTCCCTGCCAGAAAATCTGAACCAACTGCTGAATCTCTTCGAGATCTTGCCAAAGCTGTTAAAATCCTGGGGGCAGATATTGGAATAGGGTTTGATGGAGATGCTGACCGAGTTGCCTTCGTGGACGAAAATGGGGTTTTTATGAACTTTGACCGCTCATTGGCTGCTTTTGGCGCATTTGCGCTCAAGCGAAATGGTGGTGGAACAATCATTACCACAATTGAAGCTTCGATGTGTGTGGAGACGATGGCGGAAAAATATGGAGGGAGAGTTGTTCGTACTAAAGTCGGAGACGTTTACATCTCTGAAGCTATAAAACGTGAGCGCGCAGTTTTTGGCGGAGAACCCTGTGGAGCTTGGGTTCATCCTGAACAACATTTATGTCCTGATGGTCTTCTTTCTGCTGCTTTTTTTATAGTAGCGGTTCAAAATGAAGGCAAAACCGTTTCAGAAATCATTAAAAATGTACCAGAATACCCAAATCAAAGAGTCAACTTCACTTGCAAAAACGAGTTGAAGTATCCTTTGATTGAAAAGCTGAGCGAACTTCTAAAAGCAGCATTTCCTGGTTTCAAGGATTACTCTTCACTCGATGGTGTACGAATAGCTCTTGAAAATGGGTGGTTTCTTGTCCGCGCCTCTGGCACAGAGCCTCTGATACGTCTAACAGTTGAAGGAAAAACAATGAAAGCGGCAAAAGATATAACCCAAAAAGCAACAGCAATAATACAAAAACAAGTAGAGGCAAACTGAGATGAAAGCAGTCTTATTAGCTGCCGGTGCAGGCGAAAGACTTATGCCTATAACAGCGACCCGACCCAAACACCTCATAAAAATCGCTGGGAAACCGATTCTGGAATTTTGTTTAGAAGCGGTAAAAAGAGCCGGCGTCAACGAGGTCATTGTAGTTACTCACTATATGGGAGAAACAATCCGAAACTATTTTGGTGACGGTGCAAAACTCGGTTTAAAGGTTGCTTATGTAGAGCAAGGCAAAATGTTGGGTACCGGTAACGCAACAGAAGTCGTTGAACCATACCTTGACGGCGATTTCATCCTAATCTACGGTGATTTGTTATTTGGTCAAAACACAGTTAAGACCGTTATAGAGAAATTCAAAGAGAGTGAGGCCGCAGTAGCTATGGCGGTTGTTCCAGTTGAAAAAACAGAAAACTATGGAATCGTCGAACAAAACGTTCAAAGAGAAGTCAAACGTATCGTTGAGAAACCACCTGCAGGAAAAGCACCTTCAAATCTGGCTAATGCAGGAATTTACGCATTCTCAAAAGAAATCTTTGATGAAATTAAACGAACTAAAACTTCGATCAGAGGAGAATGGGAGCTCACTGATGCTATATCAATGCTTGTTAAATGTGGCAAAACAGTTAATGCCGTTGAACTTAGTAAAGGTGAATGGTTTGACATAGGTAGACCTTGGGATTTGTTGGATGCTAACATTTGGGCTCTTAAGCGTATGGAACATAGAGTTCTGGGTGTTGTTGAGCAGGGTGCACATTTGGTTGGGCCTGTTACAATTGCAGAATCTGCTCGAGTGCGTTCAGGTGCATACATCGAAGGTCCTGCATTTTTTGACGAAGAAGCTGATGTTGGTCCGAATTGCTATATCCGTTCAGGTACCAGCCTTGGCAAAAGAGTTCGAGTTGGCAATGCAGTGGAAATTAAGAATAGTTTAATCATGGATGGAACGCATATTGGTCATTTATCATATGTGGGTGACAGCGTCGTTGGTGAAAAATGCAATTTGGGTGCAGGGACTATAATAGCTAACTTGCGTTTTGACGATGGGAGTGTTGAAATGATGATTAAGGGCAAGGTTGTTGATACTGGCAGACGTAAACTCGGTGTGGTAATGGGTGATAATGTAAAAACTGGAATTAAGTCCATGTTTATGCCTGGTGTAAAAGTTGGCGGCAATTCATGGGTTGGGGCTAACTTAGTTGTTGAGAAGGATTTACCTGCCGATAGTGTTGCTTTGCTTAGACAAGATATTGAAATTCGATCCAAAAAATAATTAGTGCTTTGCTGTCATGAATGGTTGAGTTGTAGTTTTGTTGTACACATACACTTATTATATTGTGTATCAATAAACAATAAAAGCATCTGCCATAATAACCTCAATCGACAACCTTTGACAAACAATAAACAAAAAAGTTATTTTCTTATTTCAATACTGATAATTACACTTTTCGTAACTAGTCAACTAATCATATCAAATAGTGAACTTTCAGTATCTGGATTATTAAATCCCGGCACAACTGTTGGTGGTGAGTTAACTGGAAACACTACCTGGACAACATCCAATAGTCCCTACATAATAGAAAATACGATGCTAATCCCCGAACAAGTAACCCTGACAATCGAATCGGGTGTAACAATAGTTACGCAGCTAACGAGTGACACACTGTTCGTGATAAATGGAATCGTAGATGCCAAAGGCACAGCAAATAGCCCTATAACTATTGATGGGAACGGTGCCCCATTTATTTTTAAAACAAACAATCTTTTGCCAGGAGGCTTTATGAGTCTAACTTACTGTACCATAAGAAATGCGGAAAGAGCCTTCTGGTTTGACAATACTGCATCCATCAACATAACACATTCGGATTTAAGCGACCTATCCCAGCCTTCACACCTATGGTTTCCTTCACTAGACTCCTATATTGAATATAATACATTCGTTAATTCCTCAGGTATCGAGATCGCAACAGACGACTATTATTCTAACGCTTATGGCATTGTAAACGTAAGATACAATCTATTTACTCTCAACCAAGGGTTCTTTATCAGCAATCTCGCAAGCTATGGATTAAATAAGATCAATGTTAACAATAACACGTTCATCAATACAAACGGCATCGTTTTGGCAGTTGAAAAGGGTTATACCACCGTAGACATGAATGCATCTCAAAATTATTGGGGGACATCGGATATATCAATTATTGACTCAATAATTTTCGATAAGAACGATGATGCTTCATGCAACAGTTACATCAATTACATCCCAATCATCGAAACTCCTGACCCTGAAACCCCGATTGCCCCAGCGCCAACTCCGACACCTGAACCCACACCACCAACTTCTCCAAATCCCAGTCCATCTTTTTCGCCAACATTGGAGCCTTCCCCGACCGTTTCTCCTCCATCATCAAATGATCCAACCCCTTCTCCAACTCCATCAAGCTCACCCGCACCTTCTTCAACACCAATCCCGACTATATTGTCAGATAATTCTCCATCCCCTCAGCCAACGTTGAATTCAAATAACCTTTCAAATACAAATCCTTCTCCAACTCCCATAGCTCCCGAGCTTACAGCCCCAATTGCAATTGTATTTCTTTTTTCCATATTAATCGGGGCGACGCTTATTAAAATAAAGAAAAATAAAACACGTGTCTCTTCAAATAAGGCTAATATTTGAAGAACCTAATGTCAATACGCACACTCTTCTGTGGAATAAGAAAGAGTTGCTAATTGCAACTTTATTCGTTGTTTTTCATAACTTGCTCTAAAAATTTTTTTATACTAGATGCTTATTAGCCAGTGCTAGTGCTTAGGAGTTGGACATCCGCGATTTGGCTTGTGTCGGCGTATATACCAACTGTCACTACGTTTCTGCCTCCAGCGTAAATCTGGTTCAGTGCAAGTTCTACATACCAGTAAGGAACTAAAGCGACAGAATTACCACGCGTATGAGGAACAAGCTGAACTGATAAGGGCTCATCCGCAACAGTGAAGCCAGAGACCTGCTGGCCTTCAATATTGTATGTTAAGGTTTTTACGTGGTTTTTGGCGATTTCTATTGCTTGCTCTCTTGAGACGGATAAGTTTGTGTTTCCCACAGTGTATAGAAAGTAACCGTCTGTTAGTGTTGTTAATATGTTGTTTTGAAATATCATTTGTAAACCTTTAGTTTGATAATCAATGCCGTTATCAGTGTACATCCAAGCGAACAAAACAGTTCCCGCTGAACTGAAAATTTGCAGTTTCAAGTTTCCATCTACTACCTCTTGGTTATTTTCTATTCTTGTGACCGTATCTAGGCAAGCTGATCATTTGGGATAAGTAGTCATCTCCTGAGTAGACTTTGTAGCGTGCGAGCGTAAACTTAGCGTTTTGCAGTACATCGCCTGGTTGAGACTGCGCAAAAATAGGGGTGCTTTCAATCATGTGAAGATCATATCTTGAGAAGTGGTTGTTTCTGAATCGAATGTCAATGTTTAGGTTGTTAAAGTTACTCTTAAGCGAATACTTTAGGTTTTCTTCAGATAGTCCACCGATGTCCGTTCGCCAAACTACTTCGTTGTCATCCAAAGAAACGGTATAGATCATCGTATCAAGCTTTGTTACATTCTTAAAGAAGCTCAAAACTTTATCGGATCCGGCCCCATAGGTTTGAAGGCGCTGTATTTGTGATGAAAGTGACTGTTGGGCGCTGGTTAACTCGATTATTGAATTATATTGGAGGGCAGAAAAGCTGGCCAATAGCAAAACCGCAACAATGAGTGCGGCTGAAAAAACTTGCCATTTGAACTCTCCTGATCTACGTTTCGGTTCTGTTTTGACTTCTTCAATTCCCTTCATTGCGTCTACAGTGGCTACTCCAAAAGAGGATAGCTTGTATTGATCGTTGTCCATTTTAGAGATAAGTTCACCTAAACTCTCAAGGTGATAAGTCAGATTAGGGCTTGAAACTCCAAGCTCCTCAACCATTTCCATGAATGTCATGGGTTTGTTTCCGAGCATCCGAAGAATTTTACGTCTCACTGGATGCTTCAGCGAAGTAAACATTGTTGAGTAAATTTCGTCTTCGTGCGAGTTCGCCATGTAAACCCCTAACGTTCTGAGGTTCTAATTGATCGGGTAAGTTAAAAAAATTATCTGAGACTTTGCTAGATTTTCTAAGGGTAATTTGTTAAATGACTGCAAAAATTGATTCTTCATAAGAATTTCAGCTTGGCTATAGGTTGCTAACAAAGAAATATAGACTCTTTTTATTCAAATATATTTTCCGTTCTTTCCGATGGTAATAAATAACTTTCAGTATGCACCTAGTTTGGTTGTGTCGACTTTGACTACCAAGACTTTGGTTTGTGGATGTGTTTATGAAGAAAAAGATTGGATGCTTGTGCGAATTAAAGAGTGCGAGAGACATCATAAGGAGCGAACTCGGAAAAAAGAGTACCGTCCAAAGGCAGAATGCAACAGGAACGATACACGTGGCGAATAAAAATGGGGTATCGCGTGGTTTCGATAACCTTGTCAATCTAGAAGAGGTAACAATGCTGCAGGGATGTAACCCAACGTGAACTTTCTATATTAAAGATAATTGTTCGTTCCCCCGATTAAACTATTTTAGCGATTTCATGACTACCACTACTCAACTCAATGTCAGTGTTTACTCAAGAACCCTTCGATTGAAAGCTATTGCCAAAAATATTAAGCTCAGGTTAGAATGATTTTGAACTAAGATTTGTGCTTTGGATCTGATTTCTAACTAGCTGCGCTCCTCCTCATATCCCGTCAATATTCCCCACAATCGCCAAAACAGCACGACAAAACAATTTCTCTTTAAGAGGTATTGATTTTTTCGGTATTAATGCGGTCGAGCGCGCGCGCACTTTCAGCTCAAAAGGCATAGTTGCACACAGAAACTCCTGTCTTCGGAAAACACCATTTCTCGGTTGAAAGTCAAATAATCAAGTCCTTGCATGAAAGTGTCAAAAATGGGGTTTACAAAGAGAAGGATGCTTCAGTGGTTGCCATTCAATTAATCGGTGTCTTCATTAAAGAACACAAAAAAGAAATATCGAGAGCCAAAAAAGACTTAAGAAAACGATTTACTCGATTTCAGCCAAAAAACTTTGCTAAACTATAAAAGGACAAAACACGTTTTAAATATAATTTCAGGTTAATTGTTATGACGCTCAAGACGGAAGAGGCTACGAATGAAACTTCTGATCAAAGGGACGATGCATTTCCAATCGTTGGTATTGGCGCTTCCGCAGGTGGATTGGAGCCAATTAGGGAGTTGCTTCGGCACCTTCCAAGTACGTTAGGCTTATCATTTGTAATTATTCAGCATCTAGCGGCGGGGCAAGAAAGCCTACTGCCTGAGATTCTTGCAAGGTCAACCAAAATGCAAGTTGTCCAGGTCACAGATAACTTGGAAGTTATAGAGAATCATGTCTATGTTATCCCTCCTGGGACAACGATGACTTTGGAAGGCAGTTATCTAAAGCTTGTGCCAAAAGTCGCCACGCAAAGACCGATAAACGCATTCTTTTCTTCTTTAGCTCTGGAACGGAAATCACAGGCAATCGGGATAGTGCTTTCTGGTCTAGGTAACGATGGAACTGAAGGATTAAAAGCAATCAAAGCCGAAGGCGGAATCACCTTTGCACAAGAACCAAAAAATGCTCAATACGCCGATATGCCCCGAAACGCTATTGACTCACAGGCAATAGATTTTGTTCTCGAACCAGAAAGAATCGCCAAAGAACTAACGATTTTAGCCAGGCAACCTAACCTAATTCATGCCAAAGCAAAGGAACTTGAGATTCAACTATCCAAGGAAGAAACGGATCTAAGAAAAATACTCATGCTTATCAAAACTGCTTTTGGTGTAGATCTTACCCACTACAAGCAAACTACCATTAACCGTCGAATAACCCGACGTTTGGTTATCAACAAATCAAAGAACCTTCGCCAGTATGTAGATGTTTTGCGATCTGATAAAAAAGAGTTGCAGGCATTATTTAATGACTTGCTGATAGGTGTTACCAGTTTCTTTAGGGAACCAAAAACTTTTGAAATCTTAAAACAAAAAGTGTTTCCACAGATAATAAAGGAAAGATCACCAACTACTGAAAAGCTCCGTTTTTGGGTTCCAGCCTGCTCAACTGGTGAAGAAGCATATTCTCTTGCAATTGCTTTTCAAGAATTTCTCCAAGATAATGACATAGTCAATGTTAACGTTCAGATATTTGGAACGGACGCGAACGAAAAAAGTATTGAGAAGGCACGTCAAGCAACTTATCCTAAAGCAATAGAAGAGGCCGTTTCTGACATCAGATTAAAGCAGTTTTTCAGCAAGTTGGATGGAAGATATCAGATTTCAAAACCAATACGTGATATGTGTGTCTTTGCCAAGCATGATATAACCTCTGATCCGCCCTTTTCTAATTTGGATCTCATTATTTGCCGCAATTTACTAATTTATTTTGATGTTTACCTGCAAGAAAGGGTTTTGCCCGTTCTCCATTATGGGCTAAAACCTGATGGTTTTCTAGTTTTAGGCGAATCTGAGAGCGTTGGAAAATTTCAATACCTCTTTGAACCGCTCACCACAAAAAGCGCCATTTTCAAGAAGAAACGAGCCCAGCCACAAGCGACAATAGAAACCGGAACTTTTGTACCATATGCCACTAAGAAAACCTACAATCCACCCCAAAAAATAGATGCAATGACTTCATTAAAGCAAGAAGTCGATAGTGAGTTAATCGAGCAGTATGCTCCTGCAACATTGCTAACTAACAGCAATTTAGATATTCTTCTTTTTCGTGGTCAAGTTAACCCATACCTAACACATGAATCTGGTACTGCAAGCTTCAACGTTAATAAAATTGTTAAAAAAGAGTTAAAGCCACAGGTTCAATTGGCTATTCTGAGAGCAAAAAAAGAAAACAAGGCGGCTATTGAGAGGGTTTCACTCGAAGAAAAAGACGTCAACAGAACAGTAGAGGTCATGGTTAAACCGTTTAATGCATCGCAGTTTGATGAAACATTCCTTCTCATAAGCTTCAAAGAAATATTATGCCCTTCTGTGCCTAAAGCATCCATCGCTGAGGAAGGGCTGAAGTTTGGCGGTGAGGATTTACAGGAAAGACAAATTCGTGAGTTAACTGAAGATTTGATCTCTTCTAAGCAGACCTTACAATCTATTATTGAGTCGCATGAAGCAACAACAGAAGAGTTACGCTCAACAATAGAAGAAGCGCAATCAAGTAACGAAGCTCTACAGAGCACCAATGAGGAATTGGAAACAGCCAAAGAGGAACTACAATCAAGCAATGAAGAATTACAAACTCTCAATGAGGAACTAAAAAACCGTAATGAATTACTAACGACAATAAATGATGACTTGGCTAATTTGATAAAAAACGTTGACACCACTGTTGTTATCGTGGACAATAATTTTGTAATAAGGCGGGCAACCGCGTCGGCTTGGGGCGTACTTAACATTCAGCCATCAGATATTGGACACGCGATTTTTGCTACAAATATTGCAAATTTCATTAAGGACTTAGAAACCAAGCTGAATAACGTGACTACAAACTTCACGCAAGTAGTGCAAGAAGTACCCGGACAAAATGGTTTGTACTACGAGCTTAGAATTCGACCATATTTAACTTCTAGTAAGAAAATTGCTGGAGCCGTCTTGACCTTCGTAAACATCACCGAAAGAAAACTTCTCGAATTACAGCAAAAAGGACACACTGAGAAGCTTGAGGCGGATGTTAGAACTCAAGAAGCCAAATTGATTGCTTCTGAACGCATGGCGGCTATTGGGAAAACCGCAGGTATGGTTGGACATGACCTTCGTAATCCTTTGCAGACGGTTGTCGGCGAGTTATACTTGGCAGGAAAGACTTTAGAGGAATTACCGGATAGTGAGCAAAAAGGAAGCCTGCATGAAAGCATAGCAACCATTACCGAACAGACGCAATACATGGATAAGATAGTTAGCGATTTACAAACTTTCGTCAAGCCAGTTGAGGCACATAAAGAAAAAGTCTATTTAAAAAAAGTAATTGATCATATTTTAGCTAAAATAATTACGCCAAATATTAAAATTGATGTTTCAGTGAGCAAAGATTTGGTGATCAATACCGACCTTCAATTACTCAAAAGAGTGCTCATAAATCTTGTAACCAATGCGATTCAAGCTATGCCAAATGGAGGACAAATAACCATCAAAGCAAGGCGTGTCAATGAGGGGCAAGTGGAGATAAGCGTTGAGGATACAGGGTTGGGTATTCCTGATGAGATTAAACCAAGGGTATTCACGCCTCTGTTTACTACTAAGGCTCAAGGCCAAGGCTTCGGTTTAGCCGTATGTAAAAGGGTAATTGAAGCTCAAGGTGGAACGATAGAATTTGAGAGCCCAGTGGGCAAAGGAGCAAAATTCACAATAAAGCTGCCAATCACTAAATGACTGACGCCTCATACCGCAGTTTGCTAAATGCCTTATAATTATCGCAGGATTTAACAACATAATTCTTAAATTAACAATTCTGGGGTTAGGTATATCTTTTTTATTATTGCATACTGCGATAGGGCATAATTGATTTTTCATTGAAATGACTCCACTCAACTTTATGACTGCATTGCCTCAACAACTCTTCGATTATTTGAATTACCTGTGCAAGATTGCTAAAAAACGTCAAAATGTTTTTGCAGATTTAATTAGAATTAATTCGTGGATTTAATTTTATTTCTATCTATACCATCCTTAACCAATTAGTAACCATATGTTTTTTCTTGGTTCCATTCTGTAACCGTTAAAAGGTTGGTTGGATTAAAATTTAATCTTTTTCTCTCTCTTCAGACACAGACATACACAGACAGGCAAAATGCATTCGTCGTTTAAATTCAGAAAAGCTTTCAACCTTTCAGGGTATTATTGCTTAAAGTGATAATCTTTGGTGTTGTAAGGTTTTTATTTCCCTAGGACATTGATGACCATTATTTACATTTTAACTTTTAATTTATTTTTTTAATTTTTCCTATTTGACCAATTTTTTTTAATAAAGCCACGACATCTCTTCACAGACCTCTTATTTCTTTTCTCCCATCCTCCTCCCCTTAAACCGTTTCATATCTTACTATACTACTAATCCTTACACACACCCACAACAATACAAAATTACGCAAAAGCAAAAATGATCGTCTTCAATAGTGAGTGTAGCTATATTTGATTTTTTCAAACCTTATGCTCTTCTACTTTTCAGAGTAAACCTCCGAAGTGAAAATTGGTTTTAGAGAATGCCTAGTGTAATGAGAACATGGAAAATTATCACCAAGAAAAACACCATAACCAAACTTGCGTGAATAAACTTGTTAGTCTTATGGTCAATTTGATTAATTAACGGGAATCTCTCAGCAAAACCTGATATCACCTCTAGAGTTAAGGCAATGTAAATAGCTAAACCTGTGCCCAAAGAGGGATAGAATAAGGCGGATCTTCCAGTTGACCTGCAAAATGGATCGAGACTAGCGAAAAGAATAGAAGATTTACGTATATGTGAAACTTGAGAAGACCCTTGTACTTTTGAGGATACTGGCGCTTTAATAGCACGAATGCTGGGGTAGCGATGGCTATGTAGCTTGTTCCAATTATAGCAAGCCAATGACTAAAACGAAGAGGACCAACAAAGAAACTTGTGTCTATCCAATGCACGAAGGCAGCGACCATAAACAATGCTGTTGCTATGACAATCAATAATGCCACTAAGAATTCAGGGTCTTTGAATTTCACTAAAAATCCTCTACTTCACCTAGCGGATAACTGAATATAAGAGTTCCTCAAGGGTAGGTGTAGTCAAAATTAAAAATGCGATTAATCGAGTGCGCTGTTTGGATTTGGTTTTGGTGTTTGGGTATTCAAAATTTTTCTAGTTTTTGCTGCTAATCCATGGGTTGGTTGGATTAAATTTTATTCTTTCTCTCTCTCAAACTCATACTACGTACTCCCAATCACCCACGCCTGCTCGTGCGTGAATAATGTCTTTCACTCTGTTAGTGTCTGTTACTCGCAGAAAAAGTAAAAAGAAATAAAACATACAGATAGCAATAACATCAGAACGTTGTTTTTT
>CAVZIW010000007.1:0-11793 GCA_963775465.1 Candidatus Bathyarchaeota archaeon
TTTGGCAGGGCCTTAGCAACCCCTCTAAAACCACTAATTATATTTCTTAGATTAATAGAAGTTACATGTTGTTTTGTTTGTATTGAGAACTAACTCGCCTTATTGTTTTTCTCCTCGGTGCTCGAGCCAAGGGCTAACCTGCGAAATAGCGAAAACAAATAATAGTAGGGAATTCTTTTTTTAATGTAGGCGTCTTGTATGCATAAATTATTGTTAATTATTATTTTGGTTATGTTCAGTTTTTCTTTGTTTTTACCGTTTTCTTTGGCTCAACAAAATGATTCTTGGCCGATGTTTCATGCGAACCCAACGCATAGTGGCTACATTAACGCGGTAGGTCCCTCAACTAATGAGACGTTATGGACTTATAGCACAAACGGTTGGATAATGGATTCACCGGCAGTAGTAGATGACGTAGTCTATTTCAGTTGGGGAGATAAAGGGTACGTTGAAGGCCCCAACAACTATTTGGTTGCACTGAACGCTAACGATGGAACAGAGTTATGGAGTTTTCCTACAGATGGTAAAATCTACAGTTCGCCTGCAGTTGCTAACGGGGTAGTCTACTTTGGTTCTGATGATAAAGCAATCTATGCAGTTAATGCTTCAACTGGCAATGAAATCTGGAAGTGTATAACTGATGATCAAGCGCAGGGTTCACCCACGATTGCAGATGGGATTGTTTATGCTGGGTCAAATGACGGCAAATTATACGCGTTTGATGCAACTTTGGGTATGCCAATTTGGAATTTCACTACAGGAGGCTTAGTTACTTGCTCGCCGGCTGTGGCAGATGGAGTGGTTTACTTTGGTTCATACGACCAGAAAGTTTACGCACTTGATGCAATGACAGGTGCAGAAAAGTGGGCTTTTAAAACCGACAGCGTTGTGGCTTCTGCACCATTAGTTGCGAATGGCAACGTTTACGTAGGGAGTTTTGATAATCAAACCTACGCTTTGAATGCTCAATCGGGAGATTTAGTTTGGAAAGTTGAAACTGGTTATGACCAATGCGTTCAAGCTTCACCAGCATTTGCAAACGGCGTTCTCTATACAGGGGGCGCTTTTGACAAGAAAGTCTATGCCCTCAATCCTGCTACAGGAGTTGAGAAATGGACATTTACTCTGGATGAAGGTCTGACTACGGCACCAGCTATAATTGGTAACACTGTATATGTTACCTCAACACTAGGAAACAAGGCTTATGCGTTAAACGCAGACAACGGCGAAATGCTATGGAGTTATCAGACGGAAGGCAATATTTACTCATCACCTGCAGTGGTTAACGGAATCGCGTATTTCGGAGATTACGGTGGCGTTTTTTATGCAGTCGGAGCATCTTCAAGTGGCACATCCTCAGCAGACTACACAACAATTTATTTAATTGCAATTGCTATCGTGATTGTTGTGGTAGTTGTGGTTGCAGTGTTAGCTCTTAAAAGAAGATAGGAACAAAAGGTTCCTTTTTTTCTATTGTTTATGATTTAAGAGTTAGTTCCTATCAGGGTTCGAATTTGATTGAGACTGTTATTGTCTATTGCAAAATGATAATAATACTGCATGCTTGCCAATCAAACGTTAGCTTATTTGTTGAACAAGATAGATATACAGCCTTTTAAACCAAAGCGTTTTAAGGATCTAATCTAAAGATAATGTATGAACGGTTTTAGTTTGGTTTTACTTGGTGTAGTGCTAATTGTTGTTGGCTACGCTTTATGGAAAATTCAAGGAAAATTAAAAGATGTAACATTAGCAGTCGATTCTGGTTTTAAATCGATTGAAGATGGAATCGCCCAAAACCTTCTGGGTCCAAATGGCGCCCTCACAAAAGCCACAACCGCCGTGGACCAAAATTATACGACAATTAACTATGGAATAAAAAACAACATTTTTGGCCCGACCGGATTGTTAAGCAAAAGCCGATACATCATGAATTACGCTAATTCCATATGCATAGGTGTTGGCAACGACATCCATGCTGGGAAACTTATATTGCAAAATGATATTCGAAAAACAACGGGTGACATTGAGACTATTCTTGATGATGCTGGAAATCCATTGGTTAACGCGGGAAAATGGCTAAACAAAATGGGTGATGACATCGATATTGATATTGCCGGTGCGCATCCATTGCATGATTTGGCAAAGCCTTTCCATGATACGGGAAACACAACCAAAGATATTGGAAATTTATGTTTATCAGCTGGAAATAAACTCCGGTTAGCAGATTTAAAAATAATTCAAGCTGAAACCTCGCTGGAGGACATTTCATTTAAGGTTAAAGCTTTGGGACCAGAAATTATTCAAGTCAGAGACTACATAGACACTTCTTTCACTAACGGTATCAATACTTCACTAGATGATCTAAAACAGGTTACAGATAGCGTCAAAACACTTTTGTCAACTCTGGAAAACGGAGCTCAAACTTCAGTGAATAATCTAAAAAACGCAAATACCTATCTCGATTCGTTGCTAAACAATATCTTCCAAAAACAACTGATAATTGCATTGTTTTCTGCAGGGATTGTTTTAATATTGACTGGAGGGGCAATCGGCCTTTAGTCGGACCCATATTAGAACATTTTTGAAAAGCTACTGAAAAAAATAACGTTTAATATATCAGCCCATTTTTAGGGAAAAAAAGAAAAAGACGATTTGCCCAAGACCGCACCTTACATTTTGTCTATTAACTCCATTATCTTGACGTAGGTTTCCACGTTACAGCGCCAACCTGAAGAAACCATGTCTTTAACAGCGCCTTTGGCTTGCTCTTTTGACAGGAATCCTTCAGAAACTGCCCTTGCCAAAATATATGGTGTGCCCACGTAACTGATTTTGTAGACTTTAGCGGTTTTCCTCGCCACCGCATCATCAATAGCAGCCAGACCCGCATGTTACTTGGCAAGTGCTAAAACCTCCGCATCCGCAGCATGGAGTCCCCGTGTCTTGGACAACCGTGAAAGGAACAGTTGGTCTTTAGGGTTGCACAGTCTAAAAACTCCGTTTTCAAACAGTTTTTCCAAAGCAAAAGCGTTTGGGACGCCTTTTTGTTTGCCTTTATCCACCACTTCAGTTTTAACCAGCGGAAAAGACAACTTTTCATCTTGCAGGATTTCAATAATCCCACTCAATCCCCCCTTAGACAAGTAAATCAGAGGGGTGGAATTGAAAACTAACGGTTTCAATCGCGTTTAACCGCCGATGCTTCTTTGAATTCTTTTTCAACGTCTTCAGGTTCAAATCTGACCCATTCAACAGGACTAAAAAGTGAGGGTTTGCTGGGGCTCTGGACCAAGTTTAGGAGAAAAGGTAAGGAGCAGCACTCGTCACCGCATGGGACGTGTGAATTTTACCCAGAGCCCTCTCAGCCCCCAATTTTTTGCCGATGCATTCTAAAAAAAGAAAAAAGGAAATTTTTTGGTTTTGACTGGCTAAGGTTTTTTTCTTAGCAACAGCAATGCCAATACAAATCCTACTATTGCTATGGCAATAATTATGCCAGCAACTGCTGGAATAAAGTATTGATCCATCGAAGATGTAACAGATTGTGTTTGCATTGTTGGTGTAGCTGTTGGTTCAGCAACAACAAAACTTGTTTCTGCATTAGATGGCCAGTAAGATTCTGAACCTGCAAATGTAGCAATTACTGTATAATCGCCTGAGATGTCAGGTGTCCAAGTGTAACTAAACATACCGCTTGCATCGCTAGTGGCTGTTCCAATAGGTCTATAGTTTCCGTTTGAATCAACAACGTTGAGTTCCACTGAAACTCCAACTGTATTTGTCGGTTTCGGCTTTTGCATGTAGACATACTCCATCCATTGTGCTTGACTCGCATCTGAAACTGCTGGAACACCGTTGGGGAATCTTGCCGCTTGTTGTTCTTGATTTGTGCCTGCTGAAATGTCAGTGACTGTTCCTCTTATTATCAAGGGTTTACCTGATTCTACTGCTGTCAGTGGTGCTTGTACTGTTAATGCACTTGGTCCTTTGCCTACGCAATAAAGTTGCATATCATAGCAGTTGAGGTAGACTAAGAATCCGTCTGCAATGCGGTCATAGCCTGCAGCATCCATTCCAGTTCCCCAACCCATCAGGGTCCAAATTTCGGTTCCGTCAGTTGCGTTAATACAGCGGTATCTAGCGTCTTTGTAGAATGGTGAGTCGGGTGAATGTTCCGTTGAAGCTAATATAATTTTTCCGTCAGCGACTACATCAACAAAAGTTGGATAAGTACCGTAAGGTGTTGTGAATCCGGCATATGTACTGTTACCTTCTCCGCCGTTGCCGTAAGTCCAGAGTAAGTCTCCAGTTTTGTCATCAAAGCAATAGAGTATTCCACCATATCCTGAATAGAAAATTTTGCCATAGGCAATAGTTTCCAGTTGTCTGAAGTACGTGTAATCATTTGTTGGTTCAGTTGTCCACATTAGACTGCCATCTGTTAAGCTGTATCCTTTCATTTGGTTAGTTTCGCGGTAAGAGAGCACAAAAACGTTGTTTTCTACATCCCAATTTGTGATTGCAGTAGTTATGTTTCCATCAAGTGGTGCGAAGTATTTTGTCCACAAAATTTGTCCGACTGAAGTTGGTTTAAGGCTAATGGCTGTAATGTTTGCACCTTCAGAAACTGTGGTGCGAGCTCCAAAAGTACCTTCCACAAGAAGCAACATGTTGTCTAAGCTAACTCGATCAACTCGCCAGGACCCAGAATTAGAAAGTGCTATCGAGACATTATAGTCGTAGCGAGAAGCTAATCCTGCGTCAATGGTTCCTGAGTACCAACCGCCAATTCCTGTGCCAGAACTGTAGCCAACTGTCTTTGAAGAGTTCCATTGTAATAGTCGCCAGTTTGGATTAGTTGAATTTCCAATGTTTACAACATCATATCTTAGAATTTCACCGTTTGGACCTGCTACTGCAGATAATACCGTGTCAGTTCTTGGAACATTTGTTACATTCATGCTAGTAAGTTTGCCCGTTGTAGGATCATATGCACTTGCGAAGTTGTTTGTGAATAACAAACCTTCTGGGAGAATACCGTGTTGATTAGGGTCATCATTTGCGTATAAATAACCAAATGTAGGAGCGCCCGCCTCTGATACGTCGGTTCTCCAAAGCTCTTGACCTGTTCGCAAATTAACTGCAACATAGTCTCCGCCTCCGCCTGAATTACCATATGGTTCTTGGTAGTAGAGTGTTCCTTGCATTATTATGGCATTACTGAATCTTGAATTGTATGAACTGCCCGTATAGAACATTTCACCAACGATTCCTGTGCTGTTACCTGCTATGAGACCTCCTGATTGAATCGGTTTTGTCCACATCACATGGGCACTGTTAGGGGCTGCACCATCGGGTTGAACTCTTCCAAAATAGTTCCCTGAGGTACCACTTCCAAGAGCTACACCTGAGGTAATGTAAGGTTCGCCAAGCCAGTTTGATGAAATTGATGCCCAGTCAGTATTTTGTCCCTCAATTGGGTAGTTCCAATATTCGGTTGGTAGCGGATAGCTTGTTATTGGGTCTGGTATTTGTTCGTCTTGTACAGTTAAGGTTGTTGTTTTGGAAGCCGCCAGGAAAATATCATTTTGATATGCACCGCTCCAGGTATATGTCTGCTGAGGATAATCAAATTTAAAAGTGTAAGTTCCAACTTGGTCAGGTGTGTATCTAACGTACTGTACATTCGTTGGGTCGGTGATTACATCCCAGTGTTGTGTTTCAGTTGTATTGTCTGGTTTTGTAATTGTTAGCGTGTAGTCATGTCGTCTAATATCATTTTCCAAAGTGGCACCAGGCATAGGTGCATCTATCCACATTACAACAGCCATTGTTTGTCCGACGCCTACAGGGTTTGGTTCAACCATTATGTAAGCGTAGGAGGCGATAGTATACGGTGGGTTATGCGCGTCAGCATCGGGTATTATAAGAATTGATGTTCCCATTAAGATGATAAAGAATGTTGACATCAAAATAGCCATAGTTTTATTTTTGTTGTTTTGCATTTTTCTTTCTCCTATTATTTGTGAATCAAGGATTGTCTAAAATTAGAAAGTGCCTTGATCACAAAAGCATTTATGAATTCTTATTGTTTATAAGCTTATCATATATCCAAGTAAAACAGAGAAAAACTCGAACGGCACCAAAAAAATAAGATATTCCCCCGAACAGAACGAAAATATCTTCAGTCTACCCTCGTTTCTCTCAAATTGTCCCCTCCTCTGTGAGAGTTTCATTTCGATTTGTTGTGTTTCATGTTTGTTTCAGTTTTGTTTCAGCCAACTTCTATACCAGCCCATGACCATATTAGTATATGGTGATAAAACAAAATGAACACAAAAGTAATAATTGCACTCGTCGCGGTCACGGCGCTTGCTCTGGCCGCAGTCGGACTGGCAGCAGCCCAAATAGCTCAAAACCAAACCCAAATAGTTCCCGGCGCAGACCCCAACACGGTCCCTGCTGAAGGATTTTGGGGCTGGATAGGCAACTGCTTTGGATACCGTACAGCTGAACCAAACCAGGGGCAGTACGTTGTTCCGCCAGCAGTCTCTGATGGTCAAGCTCCTGCACCATACCAAAACGGCTACGGCTACGCAAATGGATATGGGTATGGTCCTTGCTGGGCAAGATAAGCCAAACACAAACTCTTTTTTGTTTCCCTTTTTTAGTTTGTCATTAGTTATTAATTTTTTCATACATTAAATCATGAAAAGGCATTTTATTTTTTTATTAGCAGCCCAAATGCGGGTTTGGTAAATGGTTATTGGTGAGAACATTGATAATAAAAGAGTCCACTCTGATGTAATTAACTGCGCTTAGGTTGTCTGAGATAGCTTGGTAAAAAGAAGAGACCCTCATAATGTTGAGTGTAGAAGTGATATTGATGAGTTTATTTGCTGTGCTCAAAGATGGACGCCCCTCTACAAAAGACTAGTAAATACCTTAGCTAGACTCCCTGAAGAGGTTTATCGGTTTACTTTGGAGAATGTTTCTTTTCATGCGGGTCAAAGTCAGACTTTGGAAGTTAAAGAATTAGTTAAGCCCTGCATGATAATTTTGAAGCGAACCGATTCAGAATCTCTAATAGCCCACGAAATAGCTCACGCCTACCTCGGGCACGCAAAAACGAAAAACAGGATCAAAAACATAGAGTTAGATGCTGAGGCGTTACGAAAGAAATGGGGTTTTAAGAAAAAAGAAATCTGCCCCAGCTATCCTCGATGGTGCCTTAAATGCCACAACCCCCATTGCGCCGAAAGCAAAGCGGGAAAACTTGGCTGATACTTCATGATCTGGGCACCCCTCGCCCATGCAAGATGTTTCAGCAAATATCACTATCTAAACGACAAACTAGGTGCAGGAGTTCGGTGTTTCGTTGCCTTCTACCAAAGCAAACCATATGCTGTCAAAGCTGTAGCCTGCAAAGATGAACTATATGGTGATAAAACAAAATAACTAACGTAAAAGTAATAATCGCACCCGTCATAGTTGTAGCGAATGCAGCTGCCGGAGCCTTAATCTCCAGCGGAATCGGCAAAGAAACAACAAACGAAGTAGCAGCGCCCGCACCAAAAAACGCAGTCACTGCAACTGCTCAAGAAAAATAGCCTCCAAAAAAAATTATAGCATCCGCTAATGCCAAAAAAATCTTAATTTTTATATAAAAAGAAACAGTAGTTTGTGGAAGCTGGAATGGCGCCGCCGAAAGGAAACGCGACTCCAGCCACACCTGTATACTGTATCTCTTCTTTTTTTGATTAAAAATCTCTTCAAGTTATTGTTATACTTGGGAGCTTAGAATTTTTGATTTAGCACTTCGCGCTTGATGTCGACACAATTTTTCCTTGTTTCGCGTTTCTCCTTTTTCTTGGATATTCTCTTAAACCAATTGAAGTAGCGTTAATATATTGATAACCAAAAACATCTTTGAACTGATAGACCTGAAGAAGCTCACTCGAAAAAGATTTTAAAAAAATTCGTCAGACTTGGACACCTCGGAGCCAGGGACGGGCTTTTGAGTTGAAGTACGATTCCCTAACCCGCTTAGACTTCAAAGGAGTGTTTTGCATACAGATTACCGAATCCTCCAGTAGCATAATTGGGTATAAAAATGAGCCTTGATACGTACAACATTATTAATACTAGTTTGTTAGTCACTGAATATCAATCAAGTGGACTAAAAGTATCAAATTGAATTACATCTTTGGATTTTTGCCTTAGCAAATGGTTCAAAGAGACAGGATTATCTAAAGAGGAACTTGTGAAATGTCTAAAGTTGAACAATCAGTTATAACCGTAGGTATTGGCGCTTCTGCAGGCGGATTAGAAGCGTTCAAAGTTTTGTTCGAATGTTTATCTGTCGACACAGGTCTTGCTTTTGTTATTGTCCAGCATTTAGCGACTGGTCAAGAAAGCATGCTGACAGATATTCTCTCAAGATTTACAAAAATGCCCGTCCAAACTGTCAAAGATGGCATTCCCGTCGAACCGAACCACGTCTACGTGATTCCGCCTGGAAAAATCATGACAATGGAAAACAAGGTTCTCAAGCTCAACTCAAAGGGTAAGGCAATCAAACCCATAGATACATTCTTCATTTCTCTGGCTGAAAATTTGAAAACTCAAAGCTTAGGAATTGTGCTATCTGGAACGGGTTCTGATGGAACAGAAGGTCTAAAAGCCATCAAAACTCAAGGAGGAATAACTTTTGCACAAACTCCACTCTCTGCCCAATATGGCGACATGCCCCAAAGCGCAATTTCCGCCGAAGCAGCAGATTTTGTTCTGCCACCAGACAAAATTGCAGAAGAACTTCAAATAATCGCTACAAACCCTCAAATAGCACGGAACGAAATAGCGGCAAAAGAAGAAACTGGAACAAAAGCAGCAAAACCAAAAAAAGAAACAAGCTTAAACGCAATATTTACATTGCTAAAGCTCAATTTCAATGTTGATTTCTCACATTTCAAAGAAACAGTTGTAAACAGGCGTGTCTCACGCCGAATGGTAATCAACCACATAGAAAAAATAACGAATTATGCAAACTATCTGCGGACGCATCCAAACGAATTGGAAGCTTTATACGCTGATATGCTAATAGGTGTAACAAGTTTCTTTAGAGAACCTGAAACATTTGTTGCACTCAAAGAAACGGTGTTTCCCAGTTTAGTGAAAAATCGCTCGCCAAATGAACCTATTCGGTTTTGGATTTCAGCTTGTTCAACTGGCGAAGAAGCATATTCATTCGCCATAGCAATCCAGGAATACCTAGAAGAAAACGCAATAACTGAGCTTCAAGTGCAAATTTTCGGCACAGACATAAACGAAAAAAACATTGAAAAAGCAAGACAAGGAATCTACCCAATAACCATAGAAACAGATGTCGATGAAAAGCGACTGAAACGGTTCTTTAAAAGCATCAATGACCACTATCAAATCTCTAAGCCTATTCGGGATAAGTGTGTTTTTGCGAAGCAAGATATTACGGCTGATCCGCCCTTTTCTAATATGGATCTAATCAGTTGCCGTAATATGCTAATCTACTTTGATGAGAATCTCCATGAAAGAGTAGTTCCTACGTTGCATTACGCATTAAAAATGGGTGGTTTTCTTGTCCTTGGGCAATCTGAAAGTATCGGAAAATTCACCCAGTTATTTGAATCCATAAGCAAAAGGAGTGCCATCTACATAAAAAAGAAAGCCCAGCCCCGAGTAGAATTTGGGCTTCAAGCAGCAATGCCTTATTTAAAGCGTAAGGACGTGAAAGGAAGCGAGAAGAAAGACGCACTTTCAGATTTGAAAGATGAGGTCGATCGATTGCTAGTCACTGAGTATGTGCCTGCAGCCTTGTTGGTTAATGCTGATTTGGACATTCTTATTTTTCGGGGAAACATTGCACCGTTTGTTTTACCTGAATCAGGATTGGCGAGTTTGAATCTTGCAAAGATTATCCGTAAGGGATTAAGATCTGAGGTTCAGACAGCGATCTATAGGGCAAAAAAAGAGGATAAACCTGTCAAAGAAAATGCTGTGCGTTTTGAATATGCTGGAGAACAGAAGACGATTAACATTCAAGTAGTGCCGATGCATGTTGAACAATATGAGTCACCTTTTTTCCTTCTGTTGTTTGAAGATGTAAGTTCAGCGGCAAATCTTTTACGCCAAACAAATGAATTGAATATTACCCCTGAGGGTCGTGAAAACGTTAAAGATCGCCAGAATAGAGATCTTCGGGAAGAGTTAGATTCGACTAAACAAACTTTGCAGAGAATTATTGAAACTCAAGAAGCTACTAACGAAGAATTGAGAACTACTATGGAAGAGGCGCAGTCAAGCAACGAGGAGTTGCAAAGCACCAACGAAGAATTGGAAACAGCAAAAGAAGAACTCCAGTCAAGCAACGAAGAATTAAAGACGTTGAACGATGAGGTGAAGAACCGAAACCAAACGCTTGCACAATTGAACGATGACTTAACCAACGTGAATAAAAACGTGGATCCCGCCATTGTTATCGTCGATAAAAACCTAAAGATTAGGTTGTTTTCGCCTTCGGCACAGAAAATCCTGAATCTTTCTCCATCAACGCTTGGATTACCGATCACGGGTCTCAAACTGAGTATAACAGTTGAAAACTTGGAAGAAGCAATTTCAGAAGTTGTTTCTGTACTCACTTCTATTACCAGAGAAGTGAAGGATGCCCAAGGTCAACATTACGAAATGCGAATACGCCCGTACATAACACAAGAAGATATGATAGACGGTGCTGTTTTGTCCTTTACCGATATTGAAGACAGAAAAAAACTTGAAAAAGCTCTACGACTGGCCACTATTGGTGAAACAGCAGGTATGGTTGGTCATGATATTCGAAATCCACTACAGGCGATAGTTAGCGATGTTTTCTTAGCGAAGACATATTTAGCTTCTTTTCCAGATAATGAAGAGAAGAAAAATCTTGCAGAAAGCCTAGAAGCCATTGAGAGGAATACAGATTACATCAATAAAATTGTAGCTGACTTGCAAGATTATGCAAAGACGATCAACCCTGTTGCTCAAGAAACTGACTTAGGCGCCTTATGCAAGGAGTTGCTGTTAGCAAAAAGCGTACCCCAAAACATCAAGACCTCATGTAATATCGAAAACGCGGCTAAAAATATCATATCTGATGGTGCTTTGCTAAAGCGTGTTCTTGACAATTTGGTCTCTAATGCCGTTCAAGCTATGCCTAACGGTGGAGAACTATCTATGAGGGCAAGCCAAGAAGCAGGTGACATTCTCATCACTATTCATGATACAGGTATCGGAATCCCAGATAAAGTCAAGCCGAACATTTTCACTCCATTCTTCACCTCCAAATCAAAAGGTCAAGGTTTAGGATTAGCCGTGGTAAAGCGCATGATTGAAGCAATAAACGGAACAGTAACCTTCGAAAGCACAGAAGGAAATGGCACAACTTTCATAGTGCGGTTCCCTCTCAAAAAGAGTTAAACGTAAAATTTTAAGCGAGATTAGATTCTAATTTCTTTTCTAAGAACGAATAAGGTGGCGTTAGACTCACTTCCCTCGCCCACGCTGTTGGGGAACCGACCCCCTGTCCAGTCATGTTAGTTTTTGTACTTGGGATGGGAATTGAATTCTAACCAGCATGGCGACATCGCCAATTCTGCTTCTTCTACACCAGACACTTTCTTTTTTTTATCTTAATGAGCTGTTTTAAGAAACTTTGCACTTGACGAAAAATGATAATGATGATTACCCTTATCCGGAAAAACATAACTTTAATCTACATTA
>CAVZIW010000008.1:0-146745 GCA_963775465.1 Candidatus Bathyarchaeota archaeon
TGTGGGATCAATGTAGAGAAAGACATTGAGAATATTCTTGCAATTCGTGAAACAGTTGGTTCAGAAGTCAAGTTGAGACTTGATGCTAATGAGGGCTACTCGGTAGAAGAGGCTCTCAGAATGATCAAAGCTATCGAGGAGAAGGGTGCCGATGTAGAATTGTTGGAGCAGCCGACTAAGGCAAATTACCTTTATTCTTTAAAAGAAGTTACACACCAAAGCCCTGTTCCAATAATGGCTGATGAGACTGCTCTGACCTTGAAAGATAGTGTTAAGCTCTTGAAGCATGAAGTTGCAGATATGATTAACATCAAGTTGATGAAGATTGGAGGATTAACCAACGCTATTAAAGCCAATGTGCTTGCGGAGTTAGCTGATGTTCCCATTATGGTTGGATGTATGAATGAATCCATGGCTGCCATGTCAGCGGGCGTTCATTTTGCTTGCGCTTTTAGAAATGTACAGTACGCGGATCTAGATTCAGCATTAGACTTTGTTAACGATATTGCTAAGGGTGGTGCACGATACGAAAAAGGCTTCGTTGTTCCTTCAGAAAAACCGGGATTAGGTGTCGATGTCCAACTTTGAATGATTACCATTTCGCTAAAATCTTAAAAGAAGTCCCAGATTATAGACGATTCTTAAGAGTGAATGAGATTGAGAAGTTGTCTGAACGTTTAGAGTGTTATCCATGTGTTAAAAAAAGAACTGTTGGAAAGACTGCTGAAAACAAGCCGCTAAATATGCTCACGATGGGTGACGGAGAGAAAACTGCGCTAATAATCGGGGTACCTCATAGCGACGAGCCTTTGGGTAGTCTGGTGACGACTTATTTTATTGATTGGATGGCAAAGCATCCAGAAGCGAATTTTTTTGGTTGGAAATGGTTAATAATTCCTGTCCTTGAACAGCGAGGTATGCGAATGAATGAGGGGTGGTTTAGCAATATTACCTCTCTTGTTGACACTGCAAAGTCCTATTTTCGAGAGCCAACTGAAAACCAGTATGAATGGACGTTTCCTTTTGAGTACAAAGACTACAAATGGATTCAGTCAAGACCTGAATCCGACGCGATAAAAGAAATTCTTAAGGACGAAAAACCTGACCTCTTATGCAATTTACATCATTGCGGTTATTATGATACTTACTTTTACTTCAGCAGGGATCTACCTGAGGCTTATCCGCGGTTAAAAGAGCTATCCAGTAGTTTGGATTTGCCTCTTTCCACTTCTAGTCCGGATGTTCCTTTTGGAAAAATTCTGCACCCTGGTTTCTATCAGATGTATGGTCTAAAAGATTACATTGATTACTATGCTAAGCATGAGCCGGATAATCTCTTAACCATGAGGCGAGGTGCAAGCAGTGATGAATGGTACCAGAATGCAATTGGTGGTTTTAGCTTCAATTGCGAAGTTCCACTTTTTAGCACATCGATGAGGACAGATGAGAACTTTTCTAATCGCAAACTAAAGAATGTACTTCAAAATAGAAGAGACAAAATCGCGAACACTATTGAATATTGCACAGAAGTGTTGAATGTGTTGGAGCCTTTTTTCAAGTTTTGTGATCCGGTGCTTTTGGGTTCTGTACTTAAGCATGTGGCTAACGCAAAGTTGGATTTAGAAAATACTAATTCAGAGAGAAAGACGGAAAAAAATCCCAATGCTACTAATTTTGAGGTTTTCGAAAACGATTTAATGGTTGATGTTGTTAATTTGCTGATGATAGGTCAGATAAGACGTGTTACGGAGACTATTGATCGTAATATTAAGAAAATTAGTACTGGGCATATAATTGAAAGAACTGACAAAAAAATAGTGGATCTTGCCCAGAAGATTGATAGTCGGGGAGAATTCAAGTTAATTCCGCTTCAAAAACTGGTTAAAATGCAGTTAGGCAGCATTTTGATTGTTGCTGACGTTTTATCGAATGGTAAGCGGTCAGATTAAACTAGAAAGGTTATTTAATTCTTAAGTTAACAGCATCCACATCCATGGAGAAATAATTATGGAATGGGGAATGAAAAACCGGTTAAGTAGACTTATCCAAAAAGACGGCAAAGCTCTCTTTTTGCCAATTGACCACGGGTATTTCCAAGGACCAACACATGGTCTTGAACATCCAGGTGAAACAATAAAACCTATAGTTCAATATGCCGATGGGCTCATGTTGACCCGGGGTGTTTTACGCAATTGCATTGACCCTGCCCTTGAAAAACCAGTAATTATGAGGGTCAGTGGTGCTGTTTCGGTTGTCGGTGAGGACCTCGCTAACGAAAGCGTAGTTACATCTATCCAAGAAATTCTTCGGCTAAACGCTTCCGCTGTTTCTATGTCAGTCTTCGTCGGATCCAAATACGAAAACAAAAGCCTGACCAACCTTGCTAAACTCGTTGACGACTGCGAAGACTACGGGGTTCCAGTTATGGCTGTTTGTGCAGTTGGAAAAGAACTTGAAAAACGAGAAGCACGATACTTAGCATTAGCCGCCCGTATAACGGCGGAAGTTGGAGCACGCGTTGTTAAAACTTACTACTGCAAAGAACATTTTGAAAAAGTCGTTGATGGCTGTCCAGTGCCAATTGTGATTGCAGGTGGACCAAAAACAGAGACGCAAAGGGAAGTCTTCGATTTTGTATATGACGGTATCCAAAAAGGTGCAATTGGGGTTAACTTGGGAAGAAACATCTGGCAAACTGAGTACCCTGTTGGGGCAATCAGAGCCATACGCGCTATAATTCATGAAAATTATACGCCCAAAGAAGCTGAAGATCTCTACAACCAAATTCTAATCAACAAAGCCTAATTTTTTGTGATTAGTATGCTTGCTGCCTTCTACTACAACAACCATGATGTGCGTGTTGAAGAGATACAGATTCCAAAAATCGGTGAAGAAGAGGTTTTGCTAAAAGTGATGGCAAGCGGCATTTGTGGTAGTGACGTTATCGAGTGGTATCGTGTGCCTAAAGCTCCGCGTGTGCTTGGGCACGAAGCCACTGGAGTTATAACCCAAGTGGGTGGCAAAGTTGAAAATGTAAAAGTGGGTGACCGTGTTTTTGTTTCTCACCATGTTCCCTGCAATAAATGCCGCTATTGCAAAAGAGGTTTCCACACAGCTTGTCACACTCTGCACACAACTAACTATTACCCTGGCGGCTTTTCCCAGTACATTCAAGTTCCCAAAATTAACGTGGAATTAGGGATTTATAAACTGCCGGATAGCATGAGCTTTGAAGAAGGCACATTTATAGAACCCTTAGCTTGCGTGTCCCGGGGTCAACGGTTATCAAACTTGAAAAAAAGTGACTCACTGCTAATCATTGGAAGCGGGATCTCTGGAATTTTACATGTACAACTTGCAAAGTTCAAGGGAGTTAAGAAAATTATCGTTGCTGACATTAACGATTACAGGTTGGAACTTGCCAAGAAATTCGGTGCGAAATTTGGACTTGATGCAAAAGCTAATTTGCCTGAGCAACTTAAGGAAGTAAACGATGGACACTTAGCCGATCAGGTTATCGTTTGTACCGGTGCATTACCTGCTGCAATGTCAACGTTAGATTGTGTCGATAATGGTGGAAGCATTCTGTTTTTTGCGGTACCCGATCCTTCTGTTAAGTTGCCCGTGCCGATCAACGCGTTTTGGCGCAACGAAATAACTATGCGCACTAGTTATGGTGCCGCCTCCAATGATTTGGACAACTCTTTTAAAGTGTTAGCAACAGGTTCGTTGAACGTCAAGGATATGATTACGCACAGGTTGAGTTTGGGCGATGCTCAAGAAGGCTTCCGATTAATGGCTGAAGCAGGTTCATCTTTGAAAGTGATTTTAAAGCCAAATGGGGCTTAAGAATGCCTATGTCAATTAAAGATGCCGTCAAGAAGCGCCGAAGCATAAGAAAATATTTACCCCGTCAAGTTACAGACAAGGTTGTTTTGGAATGCTTAGCAGCTGCCGGTTGGGCTCCTTCGGCTCATAACAGCCAACCTTGGCGTTTCATAATTGTGTCTGATTTGGCGTTGAAACGCGATTTGGCATCTGCTTTGGTAAAATCTTGGGCGTCGGATTTGGCAAAAGATGGTTTACCTCTACGAGAAGAAGATAAGAAAGAGCGATTTGAAAGATATGTTGATGCACCCGTTCTAATTCTTGCCTGCTTTACAATGGAGGGCCTAAGAAAATTCTCTGACTCTGCTCGGCGAAGTTTTGAACGCGATTTAGCACTGCAAAGTCTGGGAGCTTCACTACAGACACTGCTCTTGGCAATTCATGAAGCTGGGTTGGGTGCATGTTGGTTTTGTGCTCCCGGCTTCTGTAAACAAACCGTTCGTAAAATTCTGAATATTCCCGATGAAGTGGAGCCAGAAGCTTTTATCATAATGGGTTACCCAGATGAGAAACCACCGGTACCCAATAAAAAATCGGTTGACCAGTATTGCTTCAAGAATAAATGGGAAGAAAAGCTTTAGGATTTTATCATCGTTAGGAGCATTTTGAACTTAGTTTTTGCGGTCAAAGCGTGTGGTTGGTTTGCTGGCATTATCGTGATTTCGCCCTTCTTTAGTTCAACAGGCTTTCCTGATATTATAATTCGGACTTCTCCGTCGAGCGCCTGAACCATCGCGTCATAGGACGCGGTGTGTTCACTTAAACCTTGATTCTTGTCAAATGCAAACAAAGTTACGGTTCCAGTTTCTTTGTCGATAAGAGTGCGGCTTACAACTGAGCCATCCTGATAATCGATTAAGCTTTCTAAGTTAGAGGTTTTGGCAATCAATAAATTAGATTCAGACTCTTTCATGACTTATATTGTCCTGACAAGAAATTTAGGCTTATCTGTAAACCTCAGCGAGCAATTATTTGTCAGGGATAAAATCCATCGACATGGAGTTAACACAGTGTCTTGTATTTTTTTCTGTTAAGTGCTCCCCAATAAAGACATGTCCCAAGTGAGCTCCACAATTAGCGCATTGGATTTCCGTTCTTACCCCGTCAGAGTCTGGTATTCGTTTTACTGCGCCAGGGATTTCATCATCAAAGCTTGGCCAGCCACAATCAGCTTCGAATTTGTTTTCAGAACGGTAGAGTTTTGCACCGCAACGTTTGCAAACGTAGGTTCCTTTTTGCCAGAACGCGAAATATTTGCCGGTAAAGGGCATTTCGGTCCCTTTATGTACTATAACCTGTTCCTCTTCGGGGGTTAGTTCTTTTAGGTTAGATGGCTTTTTAGATTCAGTCAATAAAACACCTATACATCATTCTCTTGGAAAGTAAAAAACAATTCTCCATAAGAAGCATTCAAAAAAACAGATATAAGGATGCGCTTAATATTTATTAGATAAAGGTTTTTTTATGGTTGAAATTACGAAATTATTTTGGAGAAACGCTTACACTTCAGATAGTTTTTTACTTGGTGAAGTGCATAGCGCGGAATTAGACACCAGCAATTGGCAAATAATCAATTTGTTCGTTGCATTATCAGAGGAAGCGTCAAAAAAACTCGGGTTCAAGCATCCCTATCTTGGTAAAGTTATCGTTTGTTTGCCGGTTTCAAATGTCGAATCCATATCCGAAAAAGTAGTCTTAAATAAAACTATCGAGGAACTTAAAACCCTCAGACAATGCAGAGAATAAGACTGATTCTAATCTTTTCTATTTTTTCCTCTTTTTCTTAGCATCAACGAAAAGATTGTTCCGAAGACTGCCACTAAACCTACAATTGAAGCCGCTATTACGAGTGGTGAGGGAAGGACTGTTAGTTTTACATGTAGCAAAAGTGGAACAGGTGTTAAGACTAAAACGGAGACAAGTAAGAGGGTTGCATCTTTGTGCATTTGTTTCACCATTTATTCTTGGCAGATAATTCGGTTAAAAGCGTTGTTGTCAAGCTTTCTTGACTAATTAACAATTTTTTAGTCAAGAAACTTTGACAAGATTAAGATTCATAAGTTTCTTGTGTTTTTTCTTGCACACTTCCTTTAAAGATATTGTGCATTAATCTAATTTGATCGTTACTCGCTGGGAACGTTGGAAGATTATGCGTTGAATTGACTGAATCTTTATGTAGTTGAAATAGGCTTTCTGAAATAACAAGCACATTGTAGTGCTATTGAATTTAATCAGTGCAAGGTTAAACCTTATGACTGAGATAGCAACTGATTCAATCCAAAACAAAAATAAACCAATTAAAGCTTCCGAACTTGACCCAAAATTCAAGTATGAATTGCAAAAGATGCATGGAAGCGAAAAAATTCTTAAATGTTTCCAGTGTGGGACATGCACTTCTGACTGTCCAGTAGCCCGCTACAGCGACGACTATAGACCAAGAACCCTAATTCATATGGCTCAACTAGGATTGAAAGATCGTGTGCTAAACTGCAACACTCTTTGGCTATGTGCAGCTTGCTTCACATGCACAGACCGTTGCCCACAAGACGTTGAAGTGGCTGCTGTAATCCGTGTTTTCAGAAATCTAGCAGTTGAAAAAGGATGTATCCCCCAGGTCTTTAAAGATCAAGCTCAAAGCCTAATCGAATCCGGATACGCTTACAAAATTCCGGATCTTCGCATAAAGAAACGTGAATCTCAAGGACTTCCCCCTCTGCCAAAAGGTAACGCTGAAAACGTCAAGAAAGCTCTCAAAGGCGTGAAATTCATCGAAGCACTCCAAAAACCATCAGGAGAAAAACCAAGTGACCAATAAATACCTGATTTTTCTTGGATGCGCAATTCCCTATCGAGTTTCAAGCTTTGAAATTTCATCCCGCAAAGTTCTGGATAGACTCGGAGTTGAGCTAGTGGAAATGCCAGAATTCAACTGTTGTGGATTGCCGTTGGATCCTGTTAGCCACGAAACCATGCTTATTATGGCAGCAAAAAACTTGGCTTTAGCCGAACGGCAGGGCTTAAACATCCTTACTCTTTGTCCCGGATGCGCGGGAACTTTAAAGAAAGTTAACAAAATCCTAAAGGCTGACAAAGTCCTAAAGGAAGAAATCAACACTCACCTAAAAGAAGTAAACTTGGAGTTTGAAGGAACAATCGAAGCTAAACATCTTCTTCAGTTGCTAAAAGAAGATGTTGGAATTGAAAAAATCAAAGACTCTGTCGTTAAACCACTAACTAACCTCAAAGTTGCTGAACATAACGGCTGCCATATACTCCGACCCAAAGAATTCATGGGATTTGATGATCCTGAGGACCCCCAAACCCTAAAAATGCTTATTGAAGCTACAGGTGCAACTTGCCTTGACTATATAGATGAAACTGAATGTTGTGGAGCTCCAAGCGTTGGCGTAAGCGATAAAGTCGCTTTAGCGCTGGCAAAAGACAAGCTGAGCCACGTAAAGCAAGTTGACGCGCAAGCTCTAATAACAATATGTCCTTTTTGCCACATAATGTATGACACAAACGAACTTCGAATAGAGAAACTGTTTAATGAAACCTATGGTATTCCAATACTACATTATCCGCAGTTACTCGGATTAGCAATGGGCATTTCACCTGAAGAACTAGCCTTCAGTGACCTACGGGTGAGCCCATCAAATATATTAAGACAAATAACTCAAGGAGCAAACGAACCATGAGCCAAAAATTAAAAATAGCCTTCTATTGGGCTGCAAGTTGTGGCGGTTGCGAAATCGCCGTCTTGGACTTAAACGAAAAAATCCTCGATATAGTAAAAATCGCTGACATAGTCTTCTGGCCCGTAGCCATAGACATCAAATACAAAGATGTAGAAAACCTTCCTGATAAATACATAGACATTACATTCTTCAACGGGTCCATCCGAAACTCGGAACAAGAACATATGGCAAAACTTCTACGTGAAAAATCAAAAACCTTGGTTGCATTTGGTTCATGTGCCCACGAAGGATGTGTACCCGGTCTAGCTAATCTTAGTGACAAGAAAGAAATTTTTGAGCAAGTCTACATTAAAGACAAATCCAACGTCAACCCCAATGCAACTATGCCAAAAACTCAGTCTCAAGTCAAAGAAGGTTTACTAAAAATCCCAGAGTTCTACGACACAGTCAAAACTCTTGGACAAACAGTAGATGTCGACTATTACCTGCCAGGTTGCCCGCCCCCTGTTAAATTAATCGCAGCCGCGGTGGATGCAATCGCTTCAAACAAACTTCCGCCAAAAGGTTCGGTGCTCGCACCACTCAAAGCAGTGTGTGACGAATGCCCAAGAACGCGTGAGAACAAAAAAATCGACAAAATCTATCGCGTTTATGAGAGAGCTCCTGAACCAGAAAAATGCCTCATGGAACAAGGCATTATCTGCATGGGAATGGCAACCAGAAGCGGCTGTGGCGCTCAATGCCTAAAGGTTGATATGCCCTGCACAGGTTGTGGAGGAGCGGCTCCCAATGTTCCTGAGCAAGGCGCCGCCATGATTACTGCCTTGGGTTCAATTCTTGGCTATGACGGTGTAGAAGGAAAGAACAAGTACACTGAAAAAGAAATTGAAGACTTGATTAATCAAATCAAAGATCCAGTTGGCACGGTGTACATGTACAGTTTGCCAGCATCAATTTTGAAAAGAAAGGTGATTAAAAAATGAAAGAAATAATTATAGATCCTATAACTCGCCTTGAAGGGCATGGAAACGTTTCCATATTCCTGAACGACAATGGCGAAGTGGAAAACGCTTACCTAAAAATCCCAGAACTTCGCGGCTTTGAGAAATTCTGCATCGGAAGAAGAGCCGAACTAATGCCGCAACTAACCACAAGAATATGTGGTGTCTGCCCTGTTGCTCATCACATGGCTGCCGCTAAAGCCTTAGACGCCGCATTTAACGTTGAACCGCCGGCACCTGCACAAAAACTCCGCGAACTAATGTACAGCGCCTATTTCATTTACGACCATATATTACACTTCTACTTCCTCGGCGGTCCTGACTTTGTTGTTGGACCCGATGCACCAGCGGAAAAACGCAATATTTTAGGTGTCATCGAAAAGGTAGGTATACCAGTCGCGTCGGAAGTCATAAAACATCGAGCTTATGGTCAAAAAATTACTGAAATACTCGGAGGAAAAGCTACCCATCCAGTTTGTGCTTTGCCTGGTGGAATCTCTAAAGCTCTCAGCGAAGAGAACCGCCAAGAAATCGAGAAAATGGCTTCTTCATGCGTAGACTTTGCTCAGTTCAGCCTTAAACTTTTTCACGACGTTGTTTTAGGCAACACCAAATATGTTGACTTGATCAAAAGCCCAGCCTACACAATGCCAACCTACTACATGGGAACTGTTGATGAAAACAACAAAGTCAACTTCTATGATGGCAAAATCCGCGTAGTTGATCCTAACGGTAAAGAATTCTTAAAGTTTGAATCTAAAGATTATCTCAAGCATATAGGTGAACACGTCGAAGAATGGACGTATAGCAAATTCCCATACCTCAAAGGAATTGGCTGGAAAGGACAAGTTTACGGTTCTGACAGCGGCGTTTACCGAGTAGGTCCGCTTGGACGCTTGAATGCTTCGGACGGTATGGCAACACCTTTAGCGCAAGCAGAATACGAAGTCATGTACAAGACCCTTGGCGGCAAACCAGTCCACAGTACTTTAGCTTTCCACTGGGCAAGACTCATTGAACTGCTCTACGCAACTGAACGCGCTATGGAACTTGTTAAAGATCCAGAAATCACAAGTACCAACGTTCGTAACAAACCTGGCGAACCAGGACAAGGAGTCGGAATCGTTGAAGCCGCACGAGGCACACTCATACACGACTACACTCTTGATAAAGATGCGTTGGTCAAAGATGTTAACCTGATCGTTGCAACAACCAACAATTACCCCGCAATCTGCATGAGCATACGCGACGCCGCAAAGGGCTTAATCCACAAAGGCAAAGTAGACCAAGGCATACTGAATAAAGTTGAAATGTCATTTAGAGCTTACGACCCATGCTTTGGCTGCGCAACACACTTTGCAGTCGGTCAAATGCCACTGACCATTGAAGTATTTAATGCAGACAAAAAATTGGTAGGTACTGTTAGTCGATAAAACAGTTTATCTATTTTTTTACACTTTTTTAACAAAAATCCCTTATATTTTAGGGTAAAGTCTTATTTGGGTACATGCCAACTATTCATTAGGCCTGAAAGTTAATGCAACGGCAACCACCCAACCCTGAACATAAAAGAATGAAACGCGAAAAGAAAACCATAGGTTACATGGTCGATATCTATTGTAAAAACCACCACGGAACTAAAGATGAAATCTGCTCAGAATGTAGCCAATTCAAAGAATACGCCTTCATGCGACTTGACAATTGCCCTTTTCAAGACAAAAAAAGCACATGCGGAAAATGTCTTATTCACTGCTATAAGCCAGATATGAAAGAAAAAGCTAAAATTGTAATGCGTTACGCTGGTCCACGCATGCTAATTCATCATCCAAGCTTGGCGTCGCATCACGTTTGGGATGCGCGACGAAAACCTCCCGTGCTTTCAAAGAAAACATCATCTTAGTGGCAAACTTTTTCTAGTCTTTATCACTTATTTTCATTTGATACCTCATGTTTGATGTTGAATCTGAACTAAAGACCTGGTTCTTTGGAGCTAAGAAAATTGTTGTAGCAGGCATTGGAAATCCTATTCGCTGCGACGATTATGTTGGCTTGAAAATTGTTGAGTCTATGCACGGAAAAGTTCCTGGAAATGTTCGACTTATGGAATGTGAAACGGTTCCTGAAAGCTTCATTTTAGATATCGAAGAGTTTGCTCCCACTCATGTACTATTGATTGATGCTGCCTTACTGGGGTTGAAGCCAGGGCAAATTCAGCTTGTGGCGCCTGAAAAGGTAGTGGATTTTTCAACGCTCACCTCGCATGTTTTGCCCTTAAGGGTGTTTTGTGAATATGTAAATAAGGTAACTAGAGCAAAAATTGCTTTATTGCTTGTCGAACCCAATCGCACGGAGTTTGGTGAAGGCTTAAGCATTGAAGTCGCGGAAACTGCAGATACTCTAACAAAGATTTTGCTAAAGTTGCTCATATAATTCCTTTCTGTAAAAACGACCAATGATCAACGTTTAGCAGGGTGACTTCCTCAAACTCTTTTTTTATTCATTTTCGTTAATTCTATTTAACCTGAACGTTTGAAGTTGAATGTAAGGCAATTTGGATGCTGAAATGTAACAACGGAAAACTTGTCAAAGAAAACTATTCAAAAATCGATTTAAGCATACTCGGAACAACTAGGTTTTGAGGAATGCAGCGTGTTGTACAAAAACGCAGAAATTGAAAACGTTACCTTCCAAGCTTTGGCGCATCCAACTCGCAGAACGATAATCCGAATTCTTCAGTCAAGAAATCAAGGAGTCTCTTACACTGAACTAATCACAGAACTAGGATTATCATCAGGCAAACTGAACTATCATCTAGAACATTTAAAAGGCCTAATCGAGAAAAACAGCAACCATTATTATGTTTTGACGCCATTTGGAAAAAAAGGCGTTTGAACACTTAAAACTCGTCGATCAACGAATTAGTTCAGAAGACGAGAAATATGTCAAGGTTGCTTCCTCTGCTAAAAATGCAATTCTGCAACCAATAATGAAAGCATTCTTATCAATTGGCATCGTGGCAATGACTTTTCTGCTTTTCTTTTGGATCTACATAGGCTACATAGCCATATCCGAAGGTGTGCCCCTCATCATTTACATTGTTTTACCTGTCTTAACCTCTCTTGGTTTATGTGTTCTCATTTTACTGGTTTACGCATTACTTAGATCGCCTTTGTGGATCAGGCGAATGGAACGAAGATATTTTGGCGAAAACTATACTTAAACGACTTTGCTTTTTCTTTGTGCTTGTAGAATATTAATTAGATAGTTTTTTGTAAACATTGATAAGTGAAATGTTATGGCTGGAAAAGCAGTAGTCATTATGGGTTCAGAGCGCGATTTAGATTTTAGTCGCGAGATAGCTAAATACCTAAAGCTTCTTGGTGTTGCTTACGAGTTTCGTGTTGCTTCAGCCCATAAAACTCCTGAAAAAGTGCTAGAAATATTAAAAGAATTCGAAAATGAAAAAATTATTTATGTCACAGTTGCCGGGCGCTCCAACGCTTTGAGTGCTTTCGTTGATGGCAACACAGCAAAACCCGTTATTGCTTGCCCACCGTATAGCGAAAAATTTGGCGGCGCCGACATCTATTCTTCCCTTCGCCTTCCAAGCGGCATCGGGTCAGTTGTAACAATTGAACCCGAAGGAGCTGCGATCGCAACAGCAAAAATATTCTCTCTGCAAGACCCAGAAATAGAGGTCAACATCAAAAACTATCAAGACGGTAAACGCAAAGAAATCGAAAGATCCAATGACTCGGTCAAAAACCTAACATAGAACCGAATGCCAACTTGTATATTTACCAATAGCTAGAAATTCCTCAACTTTTCTAACCTTTCACAGCTTTCTTGTGACGATCATAGACGTTTTAACCCTTTTTATGACGCACCCTGCAGAAGAAACAAACCCTAATACAAAAAGCAAGCCCAAAACAAACTACACAAAATTAAAAAACAAACTACGTTTTTCTATCAGAAAGGTTTCAAAACCTCACAAAATCGATATAAGGACAAATACAAATAATCAAAGCATTCGAGGGAACCAAGATGGGTAGCGTAAAAGATCTGCAAATAATCCAAAAACCATCGCAAAACACGATGGGAACTGGCAGATTCCTTTTTTCAGACCGTTACAGCGTTTTTGACTGGGGAGAGATGCCTGATCACATAGAAGGCAAAGGCGCCGCTCTCTGTCTTATGGGCGCTTACTGTTTTGAACAACTTGAAATGATGGGAGTTAAAACACATTACAAAGGTCTAGTAAACGAGAAAGACAAAGGTGTCCAAGTCAAAGAACTCAAGGCGCCTTCAAACATCATGGAAGTTGCTCTAGTTAATGTTCATAAACCTAAAACAAACGTAACTGGCGGTAAAATAGTGCATGATTACGGCATGTACAATTCAACGCTTAAGAACTGCTTAATCCCCCTTGAAATCATCTATCGAAATGGATTACCTGAAGGTTCCTCAGTTTTCAAACGTTTAGCCCAAGGAAAAGCCACCTTAACAGACCTTGGTTTAGATCACCAGCCAATCCCAGGGGAAACACTAACTAAACCAATCTTTGATGTCAGCACAAAACTTGAAGAAACAGACCGTTACATAACATGGAATGAAGCCAAAAAAATAGCAGGACTAACAAACCAAGAACTCAACAACATCAAAGATGTCCTGTTAAAAGCAGATGAAACCATAACCAAAGCCGCTCAAAACGCTGGTTTAAAAAATGAAGATGGAAAAATCGAGTTAGCCTTTGACGACAAACGAGACCTCATGCTCGTTGACGTATTGGGGACTCTTGACGAATGCCGATTCACTTACAACGGAATGCACGTCAGTAAAGAAGTTGCAAGACAATTCTATAAAACAACGACTTGGTATAATGATTTGGAACAAGCAAAAAAAGAAGGCGAAGCCAAAGGAATCCAAGACTGGAAAACCCTCAGCAAATTACAACCTCCAAAACTCGACGCTAAACTAAAAAATGTCATCAGCGAAATGTACATGGCAGCCGCCAACGAAATGACCAAAATCAAGCTTTTTGACGTTGCTAAACTTGCAAAAGTAATTAACGAGTACAAAGAGTATATGGGTGAAAAAGCATGACTATGAAAAACAAAATCCAAGAGACAATCGCCGACTACAACCAAGAGAAAATCCACATCGGCGTCTTAGGCTCACACAGCGCACTGGAAATTGCTTCAGGCGCAAAACAAGAAGGCTTCAAAACAGTAGTAGTGTGCCAAAACGGCAGAGAAAAAACCTACGCCCGCTACTACCGAAACATCTTTGACAAATTTATATTTCTCGACAAATTCTCAGATATTACCACCCCCGAGATTGTGCAACAACTAAAAGAACTTAACATAATCTTTGTCCCTAACCGATCATTCAGTGTTTACGCAGGCTACGACGCAATTGAACAAAAATTCACCGTGCCAATAATAGGTAACAGATACCTGCTACGAACCGAGGAACGCAACATCCCCAAAAACCAGCTTTGGCTCCTCAAAGAAGCAGGCATAAAAATCCCCAAAGCCTTCCAATCACCAAAAGACATCAATTGCCCAGTCATAATCAAAGTAGCCGAAAAAGGCAGAACAATCGAACGCGCATTCTTCTACGCCTCAACCCCCGAAGAATACGAACGCGAAGCTCAAAAACGAATTAAAGCAGGCATAATCAGTCGTGAGGCACTCGAAGAATCCATAATCGAAGAATACGTCCTAGGCGCCAAATTCAACGCCAACTACTTTTACTCCCCACTAAATGACGAAATCGACCTGCTAGGCTTTGACCGACGCATCCAAACAGACCTAGACGGCGTCTTAGACTTACCAGCCCAAGAACAACTAGAATTAAAAGTTTCAACCCAGAACATCGAAATCGGACACATGGGCGCAACCATGCGAGAAAGTCAGCTCGAAAAAATCTTCGATGCTGCCGAACGTTTCGTGCAAATCTGCAAAAAAGAGTTCCCTCCAGGTATGATAGGCCTCTTTGCACTTCAAGGGGCAGTAACCAAAGAGTTAGAATTCCGCGTTTTCGACGTAAGCCCCCGTGTACCAGGATGCCCATGTGTTGAACCAACATCCCCCTACATGAAATATAAATACGGCATAGAAGTTGGACCCGGTAAACGAGTCGCAATGGAAATCAAACGTGCAGTTCGAAAACACCGACTTGCAGACGTGGTCACATGATAACAAGCCCCGACGTTGGCAAAATAGTCAGCAAATACGACCAAAAAAATCTCACCGTCGGCACTTTGGGCTCCCATAGTTCTTTAAACATATTTAAAGGCGCTAAAGAAGAAGGCTTCAAAACCGTTTGTATCTGCAAAGAAAAAGACGCCATAATGTACCAAAAATATCCGCTGGTTGATGAGTTAATCATAGTTAAAGATTTCACAGAGTTGCTCAACGAAAAACTCCAAGAAAGACTGCGCAACCTTAACGTAGTTTTAATTCCACACGGCTCCTTCACAGCATACTTGAGCACAGAGCAATTAACAAACAAACTGTATGTGCCCATGTTCGGAAACCGTCAACTACTGCACTGGGAAGCAAACCGAAAAAGCCAAGAAGAATGGCTAAGACAAGCAGGACTCAGACTACCCGCAACCTTCAAAACCCCCGAAGACATCGACCGCTTAATAATTGCCAAACTTCAAGGTGCCAAAGGTGGAAGAGGCTACTTCCTTGCCAATTCACCTGAAAACTTCTATAAACAGTTTAACGAAATGGTCAAACGCGGCATGCTAACAAAAGATGAACTCTCAAGCATCCATCTCCAAGAATACGCGTTGGGCGTCAATGTCTACCCCAGCTACTTCAGCTCCATCATAAACAACGATGTCGAGATGCTCTGCATAGACAGACGCTACGAATCAGCAGTCGACTCTATCGGCAAAATCCCAGCAAGCCAACAACTTGAAATCGACATAAACCCAACATACACCGTTGTTGGAAACTTTCCAGTTGTGCTTCGAGAATCTCTATTGCCCGAAATCATACGGATGGGAGAAAACGTACACAAAAAAGCACGCGAACTTGCACCGCCAGGAATCATCGGACCGTTCTGCCTTGAAACAGTTATCACCGACGAAGCCAAAATATACACCTTCGAAATCTCAGCACGCATCGTTGCTGGAACAAACGTTGGCATCGGTACCTCTCCTTATGCCTATCTAAAATACGGCGAAAACATGTACATGGGCAGACGTATAGCAATGGAATTCAAAGAAGCCATCAAACAAAAACGACTGCAAGACATAGTAGCCTAATACTGCTATTCAAGACATAACTTCAAGAGCTCTTCAAAATTCTTGCGGCTTCTTTCTTTTTTGTAACTCTTCAAAGCAACAACAAGCTTAACTTTGTTTCTTTGTCCCAAGATTTTAGCAATCTTTTTTCCAGCGTCGCTGTTGCCTTGGAAGAGGAATTGGCACACAGAAGTAACGTTAGAAGCTTTTCGAGATAGACTGGCGGTTTCAAAGTCCACGATGAAAGGCTCTCCAGTGGTATCAACAAGCAAATGTTTTGGCGCTTTGCTGAGTTCTCCGTGGTCTAAGTATATTTCATCTAGTCGCCAACATTGCTCCAAAATTTCCTCCAAGACCTTGCGCAAAAAAGCTATATCCGCTTGAGCTTCAACCCAATCGGGGAAAACGTTTCCATCAATCAGCTGCATCAATAAAAAATCCTTCGTGACTGCAACAAACTTCGGCCCAACTTCAACGCTGTTTGCTTTTAGAAGCAGCTCTGCTTCATGCTCGAGGCTTTCTCTATCAGCATCACTTCTACGCATCTTAAGCGCAAATCGCTTTCCATTGATATGAGCTACCGCTACTATGCCGACATAACCTTTGCCTAAAACAGGAAGTGTAAAAGCAGTCGACTTGCCAGTAAACTCCACAGATTGGACACCGAGACATTGCAATTGTTCAAGGCGACTATCCATTTGCGTTGGGGTTGCTCGTGGATAACAAATGACTAAAGCGTAAGGTTCAGCTCTGACGTTTTCGACCTGCACAATGGTTGGTGGTTTCACCTTTAAATCCTCTTGTCCATAAACATGAGGCTAGTTAATTAAAGCTTAAGTGGATATTGAAAAATTTGCTTTAAAACACAATTTTGGCGAAGCACCTCTCGGATATTTGTTCTATCTTTTAGTTTATAATAAAAAAGATAATATGCATATCAGAACTATCCTAAACAGTCACTAATGCCGCACTTTAAGCAAATACCCCAAATTCAACAACTGATGAGCAACAAAGAACTCATCCGAAACATAGGCATAATTGCGCACATCGATCACGGAAAAACCACTCTTGCTGATTCCCTACTGGCTGGAACAGGTTTGCTATCTCCAAGAATGGCGGGTTCCGCACGTGTGCTGGATTACCTTGAAGAAGAGCAGAAACGTAAAATTACAATAAAAACAGCTAACATTAGTCTGCTCTACAAAACAGACGGAAATCCTTTCCTAATCAACTTAGTTGATACACCCGGACATGTGGACTTTACAGGGAAAGTCACTCGAGCCCTGCGGGTAATTGACGGTGCAGTGGTTATTGTAGATGCAGTCGAGGAGATTATGGCGCAAACAGAAATCCTTACAAGGCAAGCGCTTCAAGAACGGGTGTGCCCAGTGCTATTCATCAACAAAGTTGACCGTCTAATAGTTGAACTGCAGCTTAACGAAGAACAAATCCAAAAAAAGCTTAACTATATAATCGGATCGTTCAATGACCTCATAGAACTTTATGCGGATGCTTCTTTTAAAAAGCAATGGAAAATTGACCCTTCAGTTGGCAATTTGGCTTTTGGTTCAGCTTTGCACGGTTGGGGATTTACATTAAACATGGTAAAACGTCGAGGAGTAAAATTTTCCGACATAATCAAAGCCTATGGAGAGGGCAGACAGATAGAGCTGCAGAGAAACCTCCCTGTTTCAGAAGCCGTTTTTAAAATGGCTATTGAATCGCTTCCGAATCCCCGTAAAGCACAATCTTACCGAGTTGAAAAAATCTGGGCTGGACACACAGACTCTAAAGTTGGTAGGGCATTGGTCGCTTGCAGAGACGATGGACCAACTGTAACATTCATTACAGATGTACATTCAGAAATAGACGGTAGCACTATCGCCACTGGAAGAATTTTCGCCGGCAAAATCAAGGTGGGTGATAAGTTACATCTTGTTGACGCCTTAATCGAAACAGATGTTAAGCAAGTTTCTATTAATATGGGATCGTTCCGAGAAGAGGTCACTGAAGTTTCTGCTGGAAACTTAACTTCCTTGACCCTGTCTGGTCAGGTTGAGATTGGTGAAACCATCGTTGATATGTCGCATAAGGCTGGTATGGTGCCCTTCGAAGGAATATCCTATCTTTCAGAGACTGTTATCACATTAGCTGTTGAACCTAAAAACCCCCAAGAATTGCCACTTTTAACATCGGGGCTTGAGAAGCTTACCGTTGAAGACCCAAATCTAAAAATGGATGTGGACAAAGAAACAGGAGAATACTTACTAAGCGGTATGGGCGAGCTGCATCTGGAAATAGCTATAACTCAGCTCAAGAACGCTTGTGGTATTGATATTGCAGTCTCATCTCCAAGAGTTGTTTACAAAGAAGCTGTTTCAAAGAAGGGCGTTGTTGCTTTGGCAAAAAGTCCCAACAAGCTGAATTGCTTTTGGTTGCAAGTTGAGCCTGAAGCTGAAGAACAAGCTGCGCCTCTAGAAGCCGAAGAATTAGGAAACATACTTGCAATTGATGAAAACCGAAATGTACTTTTAGATTGCAGGAGAAAACCCGACAGAGTTTCTGATGAAGTTTTAGAAGCAATTATCGCTGGGTTTGAGTATGCTTGCAAAGCAGGTCCGTTGTGTGGGGAGCCGATAAGGCATTTACAAATAAAGCTTATTGATATGCAGCTTGAAGAAGTAGAATCAGCTCTATCCGAAGTTATGCACGGAGTCGGAAAAGCAATCTTTGGTAGTTTCCTAACAGCTCAACCAACTCTACTTGAACCCATTTATAAAATCACAATAACCGTAGCTACAGAATTGTCCGGTGAATCCTCAAGAATCCTAAGCACTCGAAGAGGCAAAATCACCTTATTTGAACAAAAAGGACTGCTCACACACATCAGCGGTTTCATCCCTGTTTCCGAAACCTTCGGTTTCTCCAAAGAATTGCGCTCGGCAACCTCGGGACGTGCGTTTTGGCAATCCTTCTTTGACCACTGGGAAAAGATGCCCCAAAAGTTGGCGACGAATGTAATTAACGATTTACGTCAGCGGAAAGGGCTTGCTCCTAAAGTGCCTAAACCAGAGAAATTTATGGAGCCTCAATAATGTTTATTGATATTCCATTTGACTTGAATTTTTCGCTATGCTGCGGGCAGGTGTTCAGATGGAAAAAAATTGGCGACTGGTGGTACGGTGTCGTCGGCGAAACTGTATTCAAAATCCATCAATTCGACTATAACTTAGAATTTGAAGGCGTCAGCGAAGAGTTTGTACGGAATTATTTTAGATTAGACGACGATTTACCTAAAATCAGCCGAAATATCGCTAAAGACCCACACATCGGCAAAGCTCTGAAGAGGTTTGAGGGGTTACGGATAGTGCGGCAAGAACCTTGGGAATGCCTCATCGGTTTTATATGCTCCATTTACAAGAACATCGCCGCCATCGAAAAAATGCTCCAGCGACTTTCAGAAAAATACGGAGAAAAATGCTCATTTGACGGTCTTGAATTCTATTTGTTTCCCGCTATCGACAGATTGGCTAATTTAAGTGAGGATAAACTGCGAGAATGTGGATTGGGTTTTAGGGCAAAATATGTTCTGACAACTGCACGAAAAATTCATGAAGAAGACCTGAATCTTCAAAACCTTAAAACTTTGTCCTATTTGGACGCCCGAAAAAAACTTCTAGAATGCCCTGGTGTAGGCTTGAAAGTGGCAGATTGTGTGCTGCTATTTTCGTTAAACAAAATGGAGGCTTTCCCAGTGGATGTTTGGGTTAAACGGGTCATTCTAAACCATTACGCAGACAAATTTCCCTTCGATCTGGTAAACAAAATGCGAAGCCACAACTCCCTAACCAACGGAGAATACCTAAAAATTGGAGAGTTCGCCAGAAACTATTTTGGAGCCTATGCTGGTTATGCACAAGAATATCTCTACCATTTTGAAAGAACACAATATTAAATTGCAAAAAACAACATTTCCCTAACCGGTGAATATTGATGAGTGAGGGCAAACTTAATCAATTAATAAAACAAAAAAGAATTTTCCTACGACAAACTATGAAAGATTACGCTTCAGGAGGCAACGATATGCTTGACGATCTGGAAACAATCATTGTTGAGGCAAAAACAGAAATTATGCATAATTTAGAGCTCGCTAGCTGTCTAAAAGAAGAAAACGAAGAATCATACAAAAAAGAATGTCTATCCATGTTTGATGCATGGTACGAGAAATGGTTCGGCAAAACCTGATTTCACCATTTTTTGTTACGACATTCCTTTGCATTAGGCAAGGCGGAAAATGTTTAAATGCTGTACGAACAGCAATTATTAAGAACAAGCAATGTGGGCCCGTAGCTCAGCTAGGTAGAGCGCCAGACTCATAATCTGTTGATCACCAGTTCAAATCCGGTCGGGCCCACCATTTTAACTTATCATAGAACACCGAATATATACCCTCAACTCCTCTTTTAGATCACTATTATTTTTTTGCAAAACCCTGCAGAGAAATGAATTTTTGACTCTTTAGAAATTAAGTTATTGGGTAAGTGGAAATAACAAAAAACCTTATCAATAATTCAATATCGGCTTTTAGTTACCGTTTTAACTTATAGAGCAAGACTGTTGTGGCCGCAATCATTATCCCGATCCAAAATACAAGGTCAATGAGGAGGTTTGCAATGTTTACGTTCCATTGGTTAACTGGTCCTGCAATTGTGCTCTGGGCGTTTGTTGCCCATACAAGTGGCAATCCGTAATCCACATGTACAAAGTCTGGCCAGTTGTATGTTATGCCCCACAGCAAAGCTGCAGCAGTAATGATCAACCAGATGATCATGAAGCTTAGGATATACACTATCTTTCGCATATGGAAATTTGGAAGAATGTAACCCTAATAAGTTTTAGTTTTTGAGTTATCTCTAGACCATGAATTAAATTAGTCAAACCTCAAGGTAAATTAAACATAGCCTCTTTAATTGAAGCTATATTTTTATGTGACAGATATAAATGCTAATCCTGATTGATTAGCAATGTCTGAAGTCGTTGCAGAAAGTCTTTCTGGTCTCCTGCGAGGTTTAATATCTGGAACCATCGCTTTTTTCTTGGTGATGTTATTATCAATAGTGTACCGCTATTTTACAAACGAAAAATTATCTTCTTTCATCGGCATCGTTTTTGGATTAGGCTTTTTGGGATTTTCAGGAGGACTACTAGGCAATTTTAGAGCAACCCACTGTGGGAGGCGTGATCGAAATCGTGGCAGTAGCAATAATGATCGTTTGGGGTCTTAACACTGGCGACAAAATAGCCGAAAAGATTCCGAGAAAAAGCGCCTCTTCAATATTAGAGGGAATTAGAGGAGGAAAAGTAACTTACACCACGATCAAAATGCCTATTTCACGGCTAATACGTGACATGGTCGGAAAGCCTAGAGTTCCTGATTCATTGAAAGCGGAATTATCAGAACGCGAATTCACCTTGCCAAGTGACCTTCCACTCGAAGAAATCACCAATAGAGTAAAGAGACGTTTAATTACAGATTGGGGCATAGGGGATGTGGAACTTGAATTGGACCAAGAACACAAAGTAATCCATCTAGGAATATCTGCAAAGGAAAGAGGCTTAAGCGAGACTATACCCGAAGGCAGCGTGGCTATACCGATCGAATGTAATGTCATTCCGTCCAACCTAGTTTCGGGTGATTTGGTAAAACTTTTCTTTGAAAATAACGAAGTCATAGAGAAAATAGAAATAAAAGGCGTAGATGAAGAACACAAAGTAATAACCATAGTCACCGATTTGGGTTTACTTGACACAATTCGGGGCAAGAAAGCATCGTTGGTGGTGGCTCTGCCGTCCGACACACCCAAACAAGCAATTAGTGTAGAACAAATTTCAGGTGAAATTGAAGATTTTAAATTTCAAAGAATTGTCAGCTCTCTAAAAAAAGTCGGGGTAAATAACGAACTCGCGAGCAAGATTGTTATGAATGTTCAAGATAGACTAAGCAAATTAGATCCGCCAGTTTCTACGAGGTTAATTAAAGTGGCAGTTGTAGAAGAATTGGAAAAGGTAGACCCAGAGGCGACAAAAAAATTGAGAAAACGAAAAATATTTGGTCCATAAGAACAGTATTTTGCAAACACCTTTTGAAGAATCATTTGTTGCATAAATATTATTAAATAGGTATTTCTTCCTTATGCAAGCGACCAAGTTTTTTTTAGATCGCGTAAGGAGGAGCCATTCAGCTTGCATTTGGAACAGATGAAGAAAGAAATTGAAGTACTAGTTATTAAGAAGGGTTTTTACAACAAGCCTGAAGACATACCAAAAAAACTGCTCTTTGCCTTCATCGAACTAGGTGAAGCAAGTGATGCATGGAAAAAAGGATTGCCTGAGGAAAAAATCGCAGAAGAATTAATAGACGTAATCTTTTATGTTTTAGATGCCAGCCGCTTAGCTTGCCCAAACATGAACATGGATGAAATATTCAAAAAGAAACTAAAAAAAAACCTTGACAGGCCTTTCCAGTACGGCGAAGGACACCGTATCAAACGGCTTGAAGAAACACAAAAATAACCTCAAAGATTATTTTAAACTACAAATAACTGCTGTGGACATAAAGTGGAATTTACTTACCCAACCAATATGCTGTTTCATTGTAGCAAATGTGGCTTATGCTGTGGTGATACAAAACAAAAATCACGATGCATCTTGCTCTTGGAGTCAGAAGCAAACGACATATCAAACCTAACACATCAACCAAAACAACATTTCGCCACAGAGGTGAGAAACAAAGCACCTTACCTCTATGAAATGAAAAAAACCAGTCAAGGTAGATGCTTGTTTCTAGAAGACAACAATTGCGCTATTTACGAGCATAGACCGTTAATCTGTAGGTTCTATCCTTTTGAGCTAAAATTTTCACAGGACAAAGAAAACTATACTTTTGAATTCACGCTTGAATGTCCAGAAATAGGTAAAGGCAAAAAACTCGCCAAAAAGGATTTTGAAAAAATGTTTACAATGGCAAAAGAAAGACTATGTTAGAGTTGCTTCAAAACATTAGTCTGTTCTATTGTGAAACCGCAATAATGGCATTTCAAAACTATTGGCTCTTCTTGTTTTGCATGAAACTTTGTGGTTATTGGCTCATCACTGTTACTTATGCAGCATGGATTAACACATTTTAATATGCCTTCAAAAGTGATAGGTAACTTTACCTCTAACTTTTCAATCACAGCATAATCTCGAATAATGTTTATAGACGCATGAGGTGCAACTAACGCTATTCTGTTAACTTCTTGTGAGTTGAGCTCTTTTCCCTCAATCTTTACAATATCCTTAACCCTAAAACGTTTACTAGGAACATTAATTGCAATAGTCATAACTCTCTTCTCTTTGCCAGTTATCCCCAAAATCTTTACAACATCCAAGGCAAATCCTCCTCGAATATGGTCAATAACTGTGCCATCTTTAATTTTGGTAACCCTCAGCTCACGATCACTCATATAGGATCATCTCTCGTAAAGGCTACACAAAGGGAACAGATAAAATTTTACTTAAAGCTCCACTCTTATGGAATACGGGAAAGCAAATCTATAACAGTTGTTCCAGCAAACTTGTCAAAATACCTCAAGAACATTTGGTTCTTTAAACGCCACCCTAATAGTAAGTCAAAGGGTAATATAGGTAACAGCTTGCCAAAATTCCGGACAGCTGCATGGTCGTAAGACATTTTTCTGCCGTCAGTTCGGACAACTTTAACTCCGAAGATACGTTTTCCTATGCTTTGGCCGTTAAATCCTTCTAATAGTGTAGAATAAACCCAAAGAAGAACTATGGTTATGAAAAGTATGGTGCTACTTTCTCCAAATAAGTCCGTGGATGTAAAAGGAAAAATGTATGGAAAATAGGTAATTGCCAAGGTAATAGCCAGCATAAACGCAAAATCTACTAAGAAAGCGCCAACTCTATATTCGATGGATGCAACAGGAAGTAAACTTGCCCTGCCATGTACATCAGCAGCTTCAACCCAGCCTTCAACATCATGGATAACTCTCACAGCGTTTTCGCCTGCTCTGCTTAGCTTATATTTTCCGTTTGGAGTTTGTTCGATGAAAGAAGATAAAGCGCGGAGATGAAAACTTAGCTTTCCAGTATCTGCCTTTAACAAGTTTAATAAATCGGTGAAGGAAGACTCTCCATTTTCACTTAGATCTAGCAATATTTCTCTTCGCATTGGATGCGCAAGAACTGAAAGTACTTTTGAAACATTTTCTTGTTCGATGCTCATTTGCTAAACCATGGTTTAATAATTAACAATATTTTTTTTGAGTACCATACAAAACTTCTGTCTTCAATATAAGTTCCACTCAAAAATGACCTCGAATAAATATCTAATCTAAATAGCAGAATACAACTTATTAAATAATTGTATGTCCAGCGCTGACGTTGCAGTAAAAGTGTTCCGTGAATTAGAAAACGAAGACTTAAGAATACTGCATGTAATCGAAGCGGCAATGAGTAAACGCGAATTCGTTCCAACTGAACAAATCCAAAAATACGCCAAAGTCCCCATGGATCGAATAAATTTTACATTGAGCAAACTAAACAAGCTGGGTCTAATATTTCAAAACAAAGGCGCCTATACTGGGCACACTTTGATCTATGCTGGTTACGATTGTCTTGCGATAAACAGTCTTGTCAAAGCCGGAGTCATTTCGTCTTTTGGGCAGACATTGGGAGTTGGAAAAGAAGCGGATGTTTATGATGCGCTTAGCCCAACAGGAAACCGCGTGGCTGTAAAATTTCACAGATTAGGAAGAACTAGTTTTAGGCAAACCAGGCGAAAAAGAGGATACATAAGAGAACATTCTACATGGCTATTTCAATCGCATTTGGCAGCTGAAAGAGAGTATCAAGCTATTCAACTGGCTTATAAAAACGCTGTTTCTGTTCCTGAACCAATAAGCCAAAATCGTCACGTATTAGTGATGGGGATAATTGCAGGAGCTCAATTATCTAAATACACGGATGTGGGCAACCCGAAGACGCTTATTAGAGCGATCTTGCGCAACGTTAGAAAAACCTACCTGAAAGCTCATCTTATTCACGGTGACTTGAGTGAATACAATATCATCTTAGAACCTGATGGAAATTTGCTTATCATCGATTGGCCTCAAGCGGTAAAAACAGATCACCCAAATGCAAAGGAACTGCTTGAAAGAGACATTAAGAATGTGTTGATTTTTTTCAGCCGAAAATTCAACATAGAGCTAACTTTGAAAGAAGCCTACGGATATGTAGTCGGTGAAACCAGGGGTCTAAAGTTTTAGTGCTTGTTAGCGTCCATTACTATGTACAGAATGTTGTTTCCTCGAAGTAACACATTACCGTAGTTTGTCATTAGTTGGTCTTCTTTGATTTCAGTAGCGCCTTCCAACAGTATGTTCATGTGCCCATCGCACTTTATCATTTTTCCTTTGTATTCATATCCATTTTTCAGTACAACTTCAATGTTGCCATGCAGCTGTTTGATGAGTACGTTGAGAGGTTTTTTACTTGGTTCCATCATTGACATTTTATAGAGTCACTGTCCATACCTATTATATCTGCAAGAACCTCTTACCAAATATAAAAGCCTTATGAAAAAGGGTTCTTGTAATTTCATGGTCGATGGCAAAAGTTGTTAAAAATCGGTCGACAAATCGATTTTTTTCTGTTCTCAAAAATGACTTTTAACTTTCGGGTGATCGCCTGCCTTTCTATCTGAACTACAAATAAAAGTTAACTGCATATTTTGGCCTTTATTCTGGGGAAAACTTCTTTCTGAGCTTGAACGATTCCAAAAGTTGTTATTTTGAATTTATTATTAGTATCCCTAGTTGCTAACTCATTTTTTGCCAGTTCGCCTAATCTTGTACAGGTGATTTTACCGTTTTTTCCTATTTTCGCTTGCAATGTCTTTTTTGAAACAGAATCGCTGTCAACTAAACCAAGTCTATAACCTAAATGGTAAGCAGTTAGCAAGATCAGAAGAGCTTCATTGTCCGTAAGTTTGGTTTTAGGGACCAACAAATTTGGGCATTCAGTTGAGAAAGCTATTATTCCTGCAAGATCTTGGGCAAGCTGTTTTAAATCAACGTTAAGCTGAAGTTTCTGGGCAATCTCAAACGAGGGGACTATCTCTTTAAAGAACTTGGTTAGCAATAGCCATGCTTCTTGGGGGTCAGATGAAAATTGTTGTTCAATGTTGTGGTATTTTATAAGGAAATGAATTTTTTCTGGTTTTTGGTTCAACTCATTTTTCCTCTGAGTTTAGAGAGAACCTCATCTTCAATCCACTGTTCACCTTGAATTGTAAGCTTGAATTCCGGTTTATTTGGATCAGGCTTGAAGACTTGTCCGCGTTTGGTCATTTCGTTGAGTCTTGCTGGAACCATGCTTTTTATGCCGCTAGATTCCAAGAGTTTTTGGATTTGAGCTGCCGTGTTTTTTCGTTCATCCGAAGCGTATAAAACCAATCCAACCGCTTCGTAATGAGTTAGATTTTCGCGGGTAACTATTACTGGTCCTTCAGTTGTTGCCTCGACGATTCCCTTGAGTTGAGCCCCTGACGGATTTAAACGGCTAGAAACAAAGTCAGACAGTTTCTCAACAAAATTTTCTGGAATTTCGCTAAGCATGTCAAGTATTTCCTGCGAGTTTTCTCCCTCAATTACAACTTCACCGAAAGGTGTTTTTATGCGCGCCTCAATCCGTTTCATCAATCCAACGCCCCGTCTTATAGGTAATACTCTGTGCTAGTGCTTTTTAGTATTTGTTACAAGAAAGATGTTAAAAAAACAAAATGGGGCTAATTTAGCTTTTCTTTTAAGAGTTTGACAACAAGTTCAGGTTTGGCTTTTCCACGGACTTCTTTCATAACCACACCTATGAGCATTCCAAACGCGTTCTTGCCAAGCTTGTCGACTTGTTCTTTGTTTTCTTCGATAACTCGGTTTATTATAGGTGTTAAGTCAGATTCAGTGAACATTTTCAATCCCAAAGCTGCGACTGCAGACTGCAGAGTCTCGCCTTCGTTCTTTGAGAGCCAGTTGAATACTTCTGCAATGGCTTCTTTTGCGAGTTCACCTGAGCCAACAGCTTTGAATATGCTCAAGATTTGGCTATCAGTAACATTATCCACTTCTACGCTATCCCGTTTTAGTGCCTTTACCGTTTCAGTTAAGAATGCCGCAACTGTAGAGCCTGAAACTCCACTATCCTTTGCTGCTACTTCAAAGAGGCTGTTGTATTCTGAATCAATCAATTGTTTAGCAAGTTTTTCATTCAAGTTGTATTCTTTAATTAAACGTGCAAGCTTTGTATCTGCAGGTTCTGGCAAATTGGCTTTAATCTTCTCGACTAATTGGTCAGTTATGATTTGGGGGGGAATGTCTGTTTCAGGGTACATTCGAGCTGCACCGGGTCTTGGACGCATGTAGTGGGTTGTGCCGTCATCTTTTGCAGTGCGTGTTTCTGCTGGGACTCCAACAAGGGCTTCTTGGCAACGTTCTACGACCGCTTTCAAAGCATCCGTCGTGTTTTCTGCTGTGTCAGCAACTAAAACGACTGCGTCTCCTTCATTGGCTGCAACTGCTTTACGGGTTGCTTGGACTTCTTCTGGTGTTATGCCGTAATTTGGCATTTCGTCGGTGTGGAATATTCCGCCGACTCTGCCCCAGAATTTTGCGCGATCAGATAGTTCTGTGCCGAAGCGGAAATTGGGCATCAATTCAAGCCCTAGCAGTCCAGCGAAACAAGACAACTTAACAGCCATAACTTTTTGATTTTTTTCTATTGCTTTTCTGATTACTTTGGATTTGGTTTCTTTGAAAATTGCAGATACATCAATGAAATCGGGTCTAATCAATTCTGCAACTATACCGCGTTTTGTCAGTTCCTCTTTGATGCTGATTAATCCGAGTTGTCTTTGAACTTCGTATTCAACAACTGCTGAAATTAGCTCCAATTCCTGGACTCCTTTAATCTCGATCAAGGCACCGTTAGGCAAAGAAACATTCAGATCTTGACGAATTGTGCCTAATCCACGCATAACTTTGCCTGTGTCTCGTAGTATTCTGCCAATTGCATATGCAACTTCCTGAGCTTCTTGTGGTGAATAAATCACTGGTGCAGTTGCAACTTCAATTAATGGGATGCCTAAGCGATCAATTCGATATCGGATTGTTTTTCCGTTATCTTGGGTTCCTGTTTTCCGTGCGGCGTCTTCTTCGAGGCTTGCAGCTTGCATTGGGATGATTTTTTCGCTGACTTTAATCCAGCCATCAAGAGCGATTATGCAGGTACGTTGAAAACCTGTCGTGTTTGAGCCGTCGATGACGGTTTTACGCATAACGTGGACTTCATTTGCAGGTTGCATGTTCATCATAAGAGATGCAGTTAAAACGACTTCAACTGCATCGATATTAATGGGGTGTGGAGGTTCCTCGTCCATCTCAACAAGGCATGAGTTTTTGCGGTTGGCTTCGTAGAGGATTCTTATACCCTTTTGGAATTCAAAGTAAGCTGCTGGGTCAACTTGGCCGAGTTCGCTTTGTGTGGGTCTAAGTCGTCGCAAGAACGTGATTTCTGGGTTTTCTTTGAATAGTTCGGGAGGACAATTGCAGAAGAGTTTGCTGTTTACGTTTAGTTGTTGGTGGATTTCTAAACCGACTTTTAAGCCCACTTTAGCGTAATCAATGGTCATTTTATGCGTCTCCTTCAAATTGGAGGTTTTCTTCCTGTGGAAGACTTCGAGGCGAATATTCGCCTGCAATGTCAGTTTTAAGCAGTATTATTGCTTCCTTGGGGTTGCTAGTTTGTCCCAGTGCCCACATGAGCTTAACAAGGGCAGTTTCTGGAAACATGTCATCAAGCGGGACTACGCCAAAGGAGAGCAAATCGCGCCCCGTGTCGTAAATGTTCATGTTTACTCTTCCCCAGATACATTGAGATGCTAGGGCAACAACGACGCCTTTTGTCACTGCGTTTTTTATGGCCTCAAAGCAGAATTTGCTCACGTGTCCGAGTCCAGACCCCTCCAACAAAATGCCTTTCATACCTTTTTCTACGTAATAATCGATAATGGTTGGGTTTAACCCTGGATAAAATTTCAATAATGCAACTTTTTCGCTGAAACTTGATTTAAGAATTAGCTTCTTGTTTGGATCTCGACGTTGGTATTTTTCTGTCTGCATGGTGACTTGTAGGTCTTTGACTCTAGCGATGGGAAAACCGTTTATGGATTTAAAGGTATCACGGCGACTGGTGTGGCACTTGCGCACTTTAGTGCCCCGATGAACAACTATTGCCGAATCTGAAACAGTTTCATGCATGGCTAAACCCACCTCGGCAAATGGCGCTTCACCTGCAGTTTTTACTGCGCCAATGAGGTTTGTTGCTGCATCACTGCTTGGTCGGTCAGAAGAACGTTGAGCACCAACAAGGACGACTGGAACGGGCAAATTCTGCAAAGCAAAACTCAAAGCGGCTGAAGTGTAGGCCATAGTATCTGTACCGTGTGCAATAACCACTCCATCCACGCCTTGCTCGATGCGTTTTGCAACAGTTTGGGCAAGTTCAGTCCAATGTTGTTGTGCAATGTTTTCGCTGTATAGGCTAAATACGATTTCTGTGTCAACTTGAGCTACATCGCTTAGTTCAGGAACTACACCATATAGGTCGCTGGCTGAGATTGCTGAACGTACAGCTCCAGTGCGATAGTCCACGCGGCTAGCTATCGTTCCGCCTGTACTCATGATGACTACATGGGGCAACTTTGGGTTTGGTTTTGGTAGGGGTGGGGAAGCAAAAGTGGGTTTGGTGCCTTTGCCCATTTTTTCGATTTTAACTTCGGGTGAGGCTTGGATGCCAATGTTGTAGCCGCTTTTCATTTTAATAATAATGGCTGTGTGTTCGCCGAGCCCTGAGCGAGGAATCAGTATGCCCTCGTAGATCTTGCTTTTACGTGTTATTTTTATGATGTCACCGATGTTACAGTCGGCTTCTTTAAGCAGATTCAACGCTTGACCTTTGTAGCCTGAATTTTCGAGTTGCGTCATGAATTATTCAACCTTTTTGAAACGTAAACTCCATCGCGTTCGTAACCGAAACGCATGTAGTATCTCCTTGTTCCTAACGCACTGATAACTAAAAGCTTTTTCAAACCAAACTGCTCAGTTGCTAAACGCTCAGCTTCTTTTAGCAGCTCGGAGCCATATCCCTTATGCTGCCATGCGCTCTCAGAATGCTTCCCCACGGGGACTAATTGACCATAAACATGAAGTTCCCGTACAATCGCCGACGGAACTGCTGTGATTTCTGCTCGGTGCGCCTTTTCGGAAGGAATCCGCATGCGTAAATACCCCAATAACACGTTGTTTTCTGGGTCTTCTGCTGAAATGAACAGTTCTTGCCCTTCCGAAGCTTCATACTGTTTGGTCAAAATCTCGACTTTTTCCAAGACAGGTTTAATGTTGTCAACTGCCAAACGATGCCCAACTTCACGACAGCGTATACACTGGCATTGGATGCCTTGTTCTTTGAGTTTTTTCTGAGCCAATTCTCGTACGTCGCTTCGCTTTACTCCGGCTAAAATCAACCTTGCAGGGATATCGCGTTGCACCCGCATAACTCGAATCCAGGGAGGGATGTCTTTTTTGATTTCGGCGATAAGATTTGTGGCTTCTTGAGTGGTGTAGGGTTGGTAAGTGCCGTTTTGGTACCATTCATATGCTCTAGTTCCTGCGATGGCTAAGCAGGGGTAAATCTTTATCATGTCAGGTTTGAACGCCTCGTCAGTGAAGATGCGTTTGAATGCTGCGAGGTCTTTTTGGGGGTTGGAACCTGGCATTCCAGGCATCAGGTGGTAAACAATTTTCAAGCCTGAATCTTTGGCAATTTGTGTAGCTTCGATTACATCTGCAACAGAATGTGTTCTGCCAACTAATCGGTAAATTTCGTCATTAGGATTCTGCACGCCAAGCTCAATGCGTGTAACTCCCATTTTTAGCATTGCGTCAATGTGTGGTTGTTTAGCCCAATCGGGGCGCGTTTCCACGGTGATGCCTACATTACGTGTTTTGCTGACTTCAGCGTTAGCTTTTGCCTCTTCCAGGCTCTTAGATGTTTTATCTGTTAGAGCATCCAGACAACGTTGGATGAACTTTGTTTGGTACTCAATCGGGGTAGCTGGGAATGTTCCTCCCATCACAATTAATTCGACTTTATCCACCTTGTGCCCTATGGCTGTGAGTTGGCGTATACGGCTCTGAACTTGCTCATATGGGTCAAAGCTATTTTGAGAGCCGCGAAGTGCGGCTGGTTCAAACCCTGTATAACTTTGAGGTGAGCCTTGGATTGGTCCACCCGGGCAATAAGCACAAGGTTCAGGTTGCGGGCAAGGGTAAGGTTGGGTCATGATAGCAATTACGGATACTCCTGAAATTGTTCGTGTTGCTTTTCTGCGAATAATCGGTAGTAACTTTTTTGCTTCGCTGTGGCTAAGAGCACTAATTAAATCTGCGTTAGCTGGCACTGCCTCTAAATGGTACTTTGCCGCTACTTTGATTTTTAAACGGTTAACATCTTCATGTGTGGCTAATGAATTAGAAAGTAAAGTGTCGATTATTTCGCGGAGAGCTTTAGTGTTCAAAGCCAAAGTACCAAGTATGGTTTATCCTGGGGATAAATAAACTGCACTAGCTAAAGAAGATAAATAATGTCTGAAAAGAAATGAAGTTACATCCAGTTTTGCCCGGCTTTCCGTTGCAGAATCACACGCTTCTCATAGTTGCGTCTGGTTCGGTTTTTGGGGCTTGGAGATGTCCTTTCTTGAGCTTGGATTTTTGGGGTTTGGGTCCTTACTTTTCCAGCTTTCGAGAGTGAACCGTGAGTTGGCATATTTTACACCTTTGGCTCATTAAGCAGAAACGTTACACTTAAACCTTTACCCATAAATGTTGCCTTTAAAAAAACTGCATTTGTCTTATTGGGAAAACAAAAAAGTGGAAATTTACGGTTTCCCGTGAAGTCTTTTATTCCACTAAATTCTTATTTGCAGGTCAAGTCTGAGCCTTATTGTTGACACGGCCCACCTAAGCAAAGTCTTAACCGTTACAGATCTTTGTACCGTTTTGAATCTGCAACTCAAATGCTTAGCTGCTTCAACACAATGCATGTTCAGCCCAAAGAGGCAAAGTCTTAGTCGCGCACCAATTTTTCGCTGTTTTAATCAGCGCGCATCTATGCCTCAATGCATTGCATCTAAAGCTTACTCCCTGACCTGCAAATAGTACTTTGCAATATGCTAAGTATAAATTTTGCGACAATTATGGTGCAAAATAGGACAATTTTGCATCATTTGTGACTAAGCTTTAAGTGGCGAAACAACAGCTAACCGTCTTTAGTTTTTTGGAAGTTGAGGTTTTTTTGCTACTTTTTCTTCTTCTGTTGGGTTGCAACTAATCTGTTCTATGACTTCTTTTTGTAAAACGTTGATGACTTCAGGGGTCAAGGCGTCAACTGCGCTGTGGACTCGGGGGTCGACGATTGAATACATTCGCTTGGTTCCGTCTTTTCTGCACCTTATTAATCCGGTGTCTTTGAGGATTTTGAGATGGCGGGAAACAACTGGTTGGATTAGACTTAAGTGGGGAATTATTTCGCAGACGCATTTTTCTCCTTCTCGGAGGTATTCGAGTATTTCCAGGCGGTCGGGTGATGAGAGTGCGTGGAAGATTTGTGCTTTGAAGCGTTGTTGGGATTGGGACATGGCTTCCAGAGAAGTATATAGCAATATTTAAATATTTACATGAATTAGTTTGTATCTAACAATACTGCCCAAAACTAAGTAAGGGATAATATTGACAGACGGTAACATACACATCCGAAGCTGGCAAAAATTCAAAGATGTAATCAACCAAAAAAATCCCGCCTCAATAGTTTTTATCCTCGAACAAAACGGATTTTCCAAAAACAAAGAACTCTCCACCCTAAAACTAATAATGCTACATGACAAACGTTACTACATCTTCTACGATTTCTCCAAAGGCGACAACCTCAGAGAAACAAACATACCACTCCACAAAGATAAAAACGGAATCTCTAACCTTGACGAAGAGGAAGTAAAAGACTACCTCAAAGCCCAGTTCCCAAACTTAGAAGTTTACTCGTTTTGGACAACATAAACAAAGGTGAAAGAAATCATGTCTGAAGAAACATATGAAGGAATACCAAGAGAAAAAATACCTTGGGATCCAAAGATAAACTACGAAAAATGTATTTCTTGCGGAAAATGTGTCGATTTCTGCCATATGAATGCATTTAAATTCGAAGAGAAAGAAGGCAAAAAAAAATCTGTCGTGAACCCGAACAAATGTGTTGTTTTCTGTAGAGGTTGTGAAGAGATATGTCCCGAAGGCGCTTTAACGCATCCATCTGAAGAGGAAACCCAAAAGCTTATTGAAAAACTGCAAAATGCTGCCTTGTCTTAGAAGAGGGCGTCAATGAAGAAGGTTCTGTTTGTTTGTGTTGAGAACGCTGGTCGAAGCCAGATGGCAGAAGCTTTTGCCAAAAAATACGGTGTAGACAGATTTAGCGTATCTAGTGCGGGTAACAAACCAGCTGAAAAAGTCAATCCGGTAGTAGTTAAGGTTATGAAAGAAAAAGGTATCGACCTCTCCCAAAACAAGCCGAAGCTGATAAGCGCAAAAATGGCGATGGATGTGGACTTGATTGTTACCATGGGCTGTAACGATCAGGGAATTTGTCCTGGGCCTTTCTTTAAGCCAGCCATTGATTGGAGACTTGAAGACCCAAAAGGCAAACCTATTGAGAAAGTGAGAGAGATACGGGATGAAATCGAGCGTTTGGTGCAAGCTTTGGTAGCGAAGGAACTTTGAAAGGGTTTGCCACTAATCTTGACTTCTCACCCTGTCATAAATCAAACGAATTTCTTTCTTAAATGTTGCTTCACTTTTAGTTTTTAGAACTGATTAAACTGTTCAATGGCATGTCCATGTTGTAGTCTGGGTTAGTTTCGGGCAAGTTTTTCGTTTTTGCTTATATTTCGATTCAAGTTTTCCATTAAGCTACAAACAAGTTTGGTAACATATTTATCAGTAAGCATTAATTTTCATTAAACGCTCGGAATTTGTTTGCAGAGGTCGCCGAGCATGGTCAAAGGCGTAGGCTTCAGGAGCCTATCCTGTAGAGGTTCGTGGGTTCAAATCCCACCCTCTGCACCAGTATTAAAATTCGAATTCAGAAAAGTTTCTTTTAGAAACAACAAACTCTGGTTTATCCGATAGCGGGTGAAATCAATTGACTTATGGTGTGATTTCAATTCAGGCGTAAGAGGTTACACTTTTTCTATTGATTCAGTAAATTCCAACTTCTGCATTTTTTCTTTATCTGCTAGAACAACAACACCTAAAAAATTCTTGTTGTTGTTCTTCCAACCTTCTATGTGCGGAGGGAAGGCTTTTGTGCCTGTCGCTGCAAAATTTTTCATGGAGCTTTCGCTTTTCTACAAGATAATTTGGGGGTTTCGTTTTGGGGTAGATACTCTTAGATGCCTATATCCAGGATTTTCCGTCTTTGATGAAGCGATTTCTTTGTTGACGAGCAAACTAACAACTTCACTGGTTTTCAGTTTCACTGAACGGTACTTCTGGGTAAAGCAATTTTTTCAAATTTCCTTTTTATCGATTAAGTAAATCTAACTCAATCTCTCCAATCTAAACCAAGTTTGATTTTGAAATTTGCATCTTAGATGAGGTTGACTTTACTTATGGTCGCTAAATGGTACATGAGGATAATTGAGAATTGGACGATAAGAAAAGTGATTTTATTTTTGTTCACCAAACCATTTAATGAACCATTTTTCCCTTGCTATCGTTCTTTCGTTCATAGCTTCACAAGTTGCTTTCCAATCAGGGTTATCATATTCAGTATTAACCCATTTTTCCGTGAAAGGCGGCATTTCTTTTTTAACCTCATCTAAAATTTGTTTTATTCTAGCATTTGCCAGTTCAGAAGTATTGTAACCTTTGTATGTTAATTGTTCTATTGGAATTAGTTCTTCGTAAAGCCTACCTTTATTCATTTTCATCGTCTCTTTTTCTTATCTGTTTTATAATGGTTTTAAGCGTTACCTCAAAGAACAATGTTTGGCTTAGACTTTTCAAATGCACAATACTATTCCGATCAGGGTTTGCTGACTTGGAACGAAGATTTTTGAATTGTTCAAAAAGCTTTCTAATAAGGATGGAACTATTTCTAGTTATTGAGGCGATGAAATGTCTGTAGGAATAGGTGACGAGTTTCAAATCCAAACCAAACATACTCGAATGAATCTCGGCGGCTATCTCGATTGGTCAAACAGGCCCAGCACCTACAAAAAATACCCAGCTGTAAGAAAAATTAGATTGAGCAAAGAGTTTCCAAAACAATCCCTTTCAATAGTTGAGATTCTTTCAAAGCGAAAGAGTATACGTTCATTTTCGAATAAATCAATTACACTAAATGAGTTTGCTTTTCTTCTTTGGGCTTCTACTGGTATTCAGAGAGTTGAACAAGGTTACGAGTTTCGAACAGCTCCTTCGGCTGGGGCTCTGTATCCAATTGAAACCTATGTATTGGTAAATAGAGTTGATAGCGTAGCGAAAGGTTTGTATCATTATAACATTGAAGAGCACGCCCTGGAAGTACTGAAACTCGGAGATTTTGGTGATGAGTTGTCTGATGCAGCTTTGGGGCAAGAGATGATTGCGATGGCACCTGTTGTTTTTATTTGGTCTGCAGTCTTTGCGAGATCAAAATGGAAGTATAGACAACGGGCTTTTCGATATGTGTATTTGGACGCTGGAATTATTGGGCAGAACCTTGCGCTGTCGGCGACTGGTATAGGTTTAGGGTCTTGTCAAATTGGCGCTTTCTTTGATGACGAAGTTAATCAGATTTTAAGTTTGGATGGAATAGCTGAAAGTGCACTATACCTTAGTGTGGTAGGTTGTCCTTCTACTTGATTAAGCTTCCCAATTGTTGGAAATTTGTAAATAGCATAATGTTCTAATTGGATACAGGTTTTATTGAAGATCTTTAAGATCGGTTAACGATATGTTTTTTTTGAGATCTAAGAGGCAAGTCTTTGCGTGTTCTTGGGCTTTGAGTTTTCGATAAATCTTCTTTACAATTCCTTTTTCATCAATTAGAAACGTTGTTCGTTCGGTACCCATGTAACTTCTTCCATAGAGGTTTTTCTGCTTCCACACACCATACTGCTTAAGAACAGCCGCTTCCGGATCGCTAAGCAAAGTGAAAGGCAGACTTTGTTTTTCCTTGAATTTTCGATGTGATTCCACGCTGTCCTTGCTTACGCCCAAAATTACAGCATCTTCTTTTTCAAATTCAGACAGAGCTTCTTTAAATCCAAGAGCTTCCGCAGTGCATCCAGACGTTCCGTCTTTGGGATAGAAATAGAGTACAACTTTCTTGCCTCTATAATTACTCAGTGAAATCTGAGTTTCGTCGTCTGATTGAAGCGTAAAATCTGGTGCTATATCTCCTTCAATAACCAACTTATTTACCTCCTGAGCGTAGCTTGGTTTTCAGGAAAATTATAGGGCTTCATCTTGTAAAAGCTTAACTCTTCAACAATACCGTTTTTAATTATTAACTACAGTTTGAATCTGTTCGAAACCAGTGCAAGGATTAGGGTGAATTTCTTTCTTTTCTTGGAATAAAAATAAACTTTGAACAAAAAATGATAAATACAATAGAAACAAAGTGTTATTAGCGATTTTTATGAAAGATGAAAAATTCATTTTGTATGTGCAGACAAGTGACTCTCCGGAACGGCAGTATTCTCCTTTAGTTTTAGCTCAAACTGCCAAAGCTATGGGGCTGAATCCTCGAGTTTACTATCTAGGTCAAAGCCTACGGGTTCTTCTTCCAGGTATGGCAGAGAAAATAAAACTAGGCAGTTTTCCTTCAGTTCTTGAAATGATTCAAAAGACTCTGCAGATGGGTATTGAAATCGATGTGTGTGAGGCTTCTAAGAGAATGTTCGGCTGGGAGAGTGTTGAGTTGATTCCTGGACTTAAAATCGTAGGAGCTGCAACCCTAAACGACCTAGCACTAAGTGCCAACGCAACCATGTGGTTCTAACCTAAATCCAAAAGGAGCAAATAATATGAGTACAAAAACCGACAAAAAACTCGATTGTATAGGTCTTTATTGTCCTGAACCAGTTTTTAATACAAGACTAGCCCTTGACGAGATGAATGTAGGAGAAACAATTGAAGTCAGTGCTGACGACCCAGCTGCAGAATCGGATATTCAAAACCTCGTAAAACATCTTGGTCAGGAAATAATTAGCACCACAAAAGAAAAAAACACCGTTAAAATAGTAATAAAGAAGATAAAATGAGTATTATGTTTGTTCTTTCAAGTTGAAGTTTATGGTGACAAAAAAAATAATTAATTTGGATTACGCAGCTGGAAAACCAGTTGACAGTCGAGTATTAGATTCAATGTTGCCCTACATGAACCGCTTATACGGTAATCCTTCTTCGCTACATTCTATGGGGCAAGAAGCAAAGAAGGCTCTCTATCAGGCCAGAAAACAAGTTTCTGAGCTAATCAATGCTGAAAGACCTGAAAACATAATATTTACTTCTAGCGCAACTGAAAGCAATAATTTGGCTATCAAAGGAGTAGCCAATAGAAATAAAGAACAGGGTACAAAGATTATCGCTTCCAACGTCGAACATATATCCGTTATCAATCCAATAAAATACTTAACCACAAAAGGATTCGAATCGATTTATTTGCCCGTGAACAATTACGGAGAAATAGATCTAACAGTTCTCGAAAAAGAACTGGATGACAAAACCATCCTTGTAACCACTACATATGCAAACGGAGAAATAGGGACAATTGAACCAATAAAAGAAATCAGCAAACTCATTCATGCCAAAAACGCTGTTTTACATGTTGACGCAACTGCAGCTGCCGGTCAAGTCCCAATCGACGTGCAAGACCTCGGTGTTGATCTGATGACAATCTCCTCAAATGACATTTATGGTCCAAAAGGTGTAGGAGCACTATATGTTAAAGACGGAGTACGTATAGAACCTTTAATCCACGGTGGAGGACAAGAAAAAGGCATAAGATCAGGAACAGAAAATATGCCTGGAATCATTGGGTTTGGAATGGCAGCTGAAATAGCAAAACAAGAAATGCAAACTAACCTCCAAAAACTTACAAAACTCAGAGATAGATTCATAGAGGGTCTTTTAGGGCAACTTCCATATACCTTCTTAAACGGGCACCCAACGAAAAGATTACCCGATAACGTATCAGTCAGATATAGCTTCATAGAAGGAGAGTCAATGTTACTAAGCTTGGAAATGAATGGTATTCTCGTTTCCTCAGGTTCAGCTTGTGCATCAAAAACTCTTGAGCCTTCACGAACACTTTTGGCAACAGGATTAAAACATGAAGAAGCACATGGCTCAATAATGTTTACTCTGGGACGAGAAAGTAAAATGGAAGATATCGAATATGTTATAGGTGTGATGCCTAGCATAATTAATAGGTTAAGAGATATGTCACCTCTAACCCCAAAGGAGCTAAAAAATGTACTCAGATAAAGTTATGGAAAACTTCAAGAATCCAAAAAACACCGGGGAAATTCCTGATGCAGACGGCGTTGGAACAGTGGGAAACCCTGTTTGTGGCGATATGATGACAATGTACATAAAAGTAAAGGACAACCGAATAGAGGATATTAAATTCAAAACATTTGGCTGTGGAGCAGCCATAGCTACAAGCAGTATGACGACGGAAATGGCTAAAGGAAAAACTCTTGATGAAGCTTTAAAGATCACGCGAAAGGATGTTGCAACAGAACTAAATGGTTTGCCCCCAGTTAAGATGCATTGCTCTAACTTAGCTGCAGATGCTTTGCATGCTGCAATTGAAGATTACTATAAAAAACAAGGCGCATCTTCCGAGGTGAAAAAATGAAAGAATCACAAGACTCAAAAGAAAACAAATGCCACTGTTGTACCTCTGAAAATACAGCTGATGAATGCATTTTGGCTACTGCAAAAACCGTAATTAATGGCAAAGAATACTCCGCATGTTGTTCAAATATTACAAAAACTTCAATAGAAAAAAACAAGAAAAGCGATCAAAAGAGCACTAACGAAAAATAATTACTTTTGATCTGTTATTTGTCGCTTAGGCTGATTTCCCTTTCTTAAGCGTGCCCTTATTTTCTTTAGCAAAGCCATATTTTTAATAGCTAAATAAACGAACATTAGCTATTAGTGGTTAATAAGCGAGGTTCAGGAAAAATATGGACCATAACACTAAGTTATTTGTTTCTGCAGTTGTACTTCTTTTATTTTTCTTAATTGCCGAAACTTATGTAATAGTTATCTTTCAAGCTCAGAACGCAAAAGATAGCGCTATTCGGGTTGCTTGTGTGGGTGACAGTATAACTGCTGGTACCGAATACCCCGTTGATCTTTGGCAGTTGTTGGGTCCTAATTATGTTGTGGGAAACTTTGGTATCGGGGGAGCAACAGTTGCCTTAGGTACGCACAGCTCTTGGATAAATGAAACTGGCTTTGGAGTTGCCATGCAATTTCAACCAGAAATAGTAGTCATTACTTTGGGAACAAATGATGCTAATTCCAATTACAATGAGACAAATGGGCTTTTTAGTGAAGACTATTCTTTACTAATAACCGAATTTCAAGCACTTGTTAGCAAACCTAAAATTTTTCTCGTTTTGCCACCTCCAATATTTGAAAATGACGCAAACCTAAGCCAATCTTTGTTTACACAACATGTAATTCCAAGCATTCGACAAGTTGCTATCCAAACTGGTTTGCAGCTTATTGATGCCTATACACCTTTGATTGATCATCCTGAGTATTTTGCTGATGGTGTACATCCAGACGTCGAGGGTGCCCACAAAATTGCGGAGGTTGTATACGCTGCAATGACTTTAGATAACACATAATCGTCTTTTTTTTATAATCGTTTTTTCCAAAAAGCCTAAAACCATGATGCTTTAGGTATAATATAAAAAGCATATTTGAAAGTGGGCATTTGACAGAAACGATAAAAAGTTGTCAAGAAAACAGACTATCTATTCCAGTTGATCTAATCCGAACATTAGCTATTGTAGGGGTAATCTTTCTTCATGCTACTAACGATTTGACGCCGGACTCTATGAGTCAATTAGAAGTTGTTCGTTGGATCACGGTTGATGTTTATCAAAGCTTTGCTAGAATAGGTGTTCCATTATTTGTGATGTTATCTGGCGCTCTTCTGCTTCAACCTTCAAAAAAGGAAAGCCTTCGCGTATTTTTCAAGAAACGCTGGGCTAGGATTGGTTTGCCGTTCTTTTTCTGGGGGGCGCTTTATTTTGTGTGGCAATATTTCGCAAACAATCAAGAACTGACGGTAAATTCAGTCATCCAAGGTTATCTGGTTAGTCCTTATTTCCAGTTTTGGTATATCTACATGCTTGCTGGACTGTACTTGATCACTCCGATCTTGCGAATAGTGATCGCTTACGCAGGTGATAAACTCATAAAATATTTTCTTGTCTTATGGTTTTTGGGTGCATCGATTATTCCTGTAATTAGTTACTTTACAGTTTATGATTTAAACAGTCTAGTTTTTACAATAACTGGTTGGGTTGGCTACTATGTATTAGGGATATACCTTCTAAAAATTAGAATTCCTCGTATCATGATGGTCTCTTTACTGATTTTGGGGGTAGTTCTAGCTGCAATTGGGACAATCTATATGTCTTTTAATGTTGGAGGCACTGCATCCTATTACTTCCAAGAATATTTGAGTCCAACAATGATTCTTGCTTCTGTTATGGCTTATCTTCTTTTGAATACGATCAAAATGCCTTCATATATAAAAAGATCTGATCTGACAATAACAGTGGCAGATCCGCAACAAAGCAAACCTTCCAAATTAGGAAAAATGCTAAAGCTGATAAGCGAAAACACTCTTCCAATATTTCTGTTTCATTTAATGGTGCTTGAAACTCTTCAAAGAGGATACTTGGGCTTTGCCATTAACGGGTCCACCATTAATTCCATAATTGGGGTTCCTCTAATTACAGTTATTGCTCTGTTTCTTTGCTTGGCCGTTATTGTGCCTTTAAAAAAGGTGCCGGTCTTAAAGAAATTGATTGGTTAAACCATTAATGCAAAATTGGGCTCCAAATGAACGATAAAAAGAAATGGTCAGTAGCGATAATTGCCACATTTATAGTTGCAACTGTAATTGCTAGTTTTGGAATTATGGATATGCAACAAAAAAATTCACTCGTGCCGATTCGGGTCGCATGTGTTGGTGATAGTCTTACTGAAGGGACTGAATATCCTAATGACCTTTGGATGTTGTTGGGTTCAAATTATTCAGTTGGGAATTTTGGCAAAGGGGGCACAATGGTTTTTCTGAAATCTCCTAATAGCTATTTGAATGAGACTGTTTTTGAAGATGCTAAAGCCTTTCAGCCAAACATCATAGTCATCATGCTGGGAACTAACGATGCTTTGCCGGGTCTAAACGAATCCATTGATGAATTCGTACAGGACTATGAGGTGCTCATCTGCGAGTTTCAAGCTCTTGCCAGCAAGCCTCAAGTGTGGATTGTAAAACCGCCTCCAATTTTCAATAATGGAACAGGGTTAAGCACTCTGTTTTTTGAGGAAAATGTCTTGCCAGGTATCGAGAAGGTTGCTAACGAAACATCACTTCCCTTGATTGATGTTTATTCCCGATTGATTAATCATCCAGATTACTTTGTCGATGGAGTTCATCCATACAAGAGAGGCGCGCAAATCATCGCAGACCAAGTATACAAGTCTCTTATTTTGAAGTAAACGTCGAACAAGTTTTCGCTTTTCAACCGTAAAGCACAATTATTAGAACGCCATTTTACTCGGAAAATAAAATTGGTACCGCAGTATGAAGGCTAACACAAAACAGTCGATTGCTTTGGCGTTGCTAATCTTGATACTATTGTTTGCTACTGTAACTTTTTTTGTTGTAGCTGCTATGAATCAAACCAAGCAAATTCGGGTTGCATGTGTTGGTGATAGTATAACTGAAGGAAGCGGGTATCCGTATGAACTTCAGTTAATGTTGGGTTCAAATTATGTTGTGGGAAATTTTGGAGTAAGTGGGTCCACAGTATCGCAAAATTCCATTCGACCCTACATGAATCAGCCCGCTTTTCAGCAAGCCAAGAATTTTAACCCCGATATCATCGTAATTATGCTAGGAACAAATGATGCTAACCCAGAAATTACTCAAGACGAGGATACATTTGATGCGGATTATTTGGAGCTAATCAATTCTTTTCAGCAGCTCGACGGTCGACAACTAATCTGGGTCATAAAGTCGCCGCCAATTTTTAGTACGACTTCAAGTTGGAACAATACGTACCTTACAAGTACCGTAATTCCTCGGATAGATAGTTTGGCCAATCAAATGAACCTGCCAATTATCGACATGTATGAGACTTTTGGTGATCACGCAGATTTTTTTGCTGATGGAATTCATCCCAATCATGCTGGAGCTTTATTGATCGCTTTCACGGTCTTTAATACTATAACAATGCCTGACGGTTCTCCTGATTGTTCTTATTTTGATATGGAAAACTTTGACTTTTAGTTAGCCCTTTTTGATAATCTGTAGATTAGCCGTTTTATGCAAACTATTAATAGTAAATGCAATAGAAAGAGAATAGGTGTTAATGGAGCAGAAAGCGTATCCCGATGAGGGCATCGCTCTTCCCGTTGACCTCATCCGCACAGTAGCCATCATTTTAGTTATTTTGCTCCATGCATCAATTGAACCCAACCTCAATCTTAGCCAAATGTCGGCAGAAGGAGTTCAACTCTGGTGGGCATCCAACGTTTACGATTCCATTTCACGCACATCGGTTCCATTATTTGTGATGCTAACTGGGGCTCTTTTGCTTCAACCATTCAAGACTAATGAGCCTTTGCGGGTTTTCTTTAAGAAACGTTGGAACCGAATTGGCATACCTGTTCTGTTTTGGGGCGCGATATTTTTTATCTATGATTTTTCTGTAAAGGGACAAACATTAACTTTAACGTCTGTTTTGCAAGGGTTGCTTGCTGGACCGTATGTGCATTTTTGGTACTTGTATCTTTTAGTCGGTTTATATCTTATAACACCACTTGTGCGAATTTTAGTTGCTTATTCAGATTGGCGGCTCATAAAATATTTCTTGATCATTTGGTTTGTGGGGACCGGAATTGTTTCTTTGCTTACTCTAAATGCATCAATCAGTCCTCAGGCAGTGTGGTTTGGAGACAACGTCTTTATTTTAACGGGGATAATTGGATATTTTGTTTTTGGTGCTTACGTGACCCGGCTGCGTGTCCGTCCATTACTTCTTTATTTGGGTTTAATTTCTAGTTCAATCTTTACGATTTTTGGGACCTATTTTGTTATTCGCATACTAGGTGAAGCATATAGCCAGTTTTTCCTTACCGCTATTAGTTTTAACGTTATAATTGCTTCTATAACTTTGTTCTTAATTTTGGCAACTGTCCAAAACCGGACAATTGAAACGAAAATCCCTCGTGGAAACATTGTGCTTAGAGTAATAAGCGAAAATACACTTCCAATATATCTATTCCACATAATTGTGCTTGAAACGCTTCAGAGAGGCATTTTTGGCTTTAAACTAAGTGTAACAACGATAAATCCAGTAATAGAAATTCCATTGGTAACGGTCGTGACTTTGTTAATCTGCCTTGCTATTATCGTTCCATTGAAGAAGCTGCCTTATGTTAAGAGAATAATAGGGTAGCTGTAGTTAACCTTTTTAGGTTAGCCTCAAAAACAAGTCTTATGTACTTGGGTGAGTCATAGAGGAAGCGATGCAAAATGCAAAACGATGCGGAAGGAAAAATTAAGCAAGATCTTCTCTTTGAGATACAAAATCTAGAACAAAATTATGGAGTTATCAAAGGTTTTGTTGCAGGAGCAGAGTACGATGTTGTAGTTTTAGGTACTAGTTTACAGACTTTTAAGGACAGTTTGAGTCGAGCAAGTGCATTTGTGCTTGCATTATACAATTTGAAGGGTAAACGGGTAAATATTCCGTGGGAGTCACTTTTCACAAGTTTAGATTATGCATTGGCAACATTGTCAACGGCGCCAAAGAAGGCTGCTGTTCAAGCTATATTGGCGATGGCTGATCCTCAAATGGAACAGGTGCTTTCATATTTTGCTGCGTTAAAAGAATCTTTGAAATAGAAATCTCGGCTGAGCTTTCAGCTTCAACATTTTGGAGAAGATGGTTTTCATAATTCAAAGTTCAATGGAAAGTTTTTATTTAATAATGAGCAGTTAATTTTTGATGTTTTTTGTGAGCAAAATGAGTTTCAGTTTGTTACGTTTAGGTAACGTTGCTGCTTTTTTGATAACGCTTGTCATTAATGGTTTAGCAGGAACTGCAATTCTAAACAACAGAACAACTGTGCAGGTGTCAGATTTGTATTCAAATCCTTTTACTCCCGCTGGGTACGTTTTCGCTATATGGGGAATAATCTATGCTTTGCTTGCAGTTTTTATTATTTTTCAGGCTTTGCCTATAAAAAAAGAAGGTTTGTTCCAAAAGCAAATTGGAGTTCTTTTCATCTTGAGTTGTGTTTTCAACTGTGTTTGGCTTTTTCTTTGGCAATATGATTACATAACCTTTTCAGTTGTGGCAATGTTTGGGCTCTTTTTGTCTCTATTGGCTATTTACTGGCGTTTAGCTATTGGGAAATCCAATGCTTCTCGAACTGAAAAAATATGTGTTCATTTGCCTTTTAGCGTATACATTGGTTGGATAACTGTTGCGTCAATAGCTAATGTTGCTGCTGCTTTGGTTTCAGTGGGATGGGATGGATTTGGTTTAGGCGTTGAAGCATGGGCTATAATAGCGATGGGTGTTGCGTTAATCTCAACTTTAATAGTTATCATTGCTCGAAGAGACTATGCCTTTAGTTTGGTCGTTATTTGGGCATTTGTGGGAATAGCAGTTAGACAAATCTCAAATCCAACTATAGTTTTAATTGCTGAAGAAGCCGTTGCTTTGATTCTGGTTGTGGCTGGACTTTCGCTTGTTGCGTCGATATTGAAACGTAGAGCCCTTAGGTCTTGAAAACACTTGATGCTAGAGTTAAGTATAACCCAAGCAAACATTTCTTGACTGAATATGGCTTATGTGCGTGACGAAAAAGAAAAATTTGAAATAGATTACCCGTTAGAAGTGATTTGGCAAGCAATCCCTGATGTTATTAAGACTTTAGATTGGGCGATTGAAGAGAAAGATGAAGTGGAGCATAGAGTCAAAATTAAGACCCAAAGGGGGTTTTTAGCTTACAGCACTATTATCCATTTAGACGTAAAGTCAGTAGATCAGAATAGGACGGTTATGTCCATAAACGGCGAAACGCCAGTAACCACTATAACCTCGATTCTGGATTTTGGTAGAACTCGTGATCGCATTGGGTTGTTTATTGGGGCTTTAGCTAAGAAAATGGAAGAGGAAAAAAAGGGAAATAAGTAGTTTTTACACAACATCAGTCTTAATTATTCAGCGTGAACTTGAGTTTTAGAAAATGTTAATTTTGTCATATGAGCGTTAGCTGCTTAAGCATGCAAAAGAAGAGAAGGCTCTTTGGTATCTCAAATTAATACATAGGGGAAGCATATGAATAGTAAACCGCCAGTGCTGGTTAAGGATAGAATATTAGGTCTCATAATTTTAATTGCTGCCCAATTGCTCATCGGCGGTATCCATGTTTTCTTTGGTTTATTGCTTCTGTTATCTGAAAACTTATCTTTTCTGTCTTCTTCAGTTGTCTATGATGTTTATACTTTCTTTTTTGGATTGCTGAGTTTAGTTTTTGCAGTTTTTCTTTGGAGAGGCGAAAAAGTGGGTTGGGTTGGCACAGTTGGGATTTCTTTTTTTGTAATTGTTGCTGATTCTCTTACGCTTTTGGATATGCCGAGCATTCCTGGGATTCCAAAGCTTCCATCCTATGCAGAGATTGCTTACAGCGTTTTAGTTGTTAGTTACTTGTCTTTGAGGCATCTGAGAAAGAGTTTCTTTAAGGAAAATTAGGTGGAATTGAAGCGTTATTTGGATAACCTTGCTTTTCCCATGTTCCAAGGTAATCTGGGTTGTCGGATAATTCGATTTTTGTTGGCCATTTTATCCATTTGTAGCCGAATTGGCTTTCCGCAACAAGTTGGAAGGGGAAACCTCTTTCGGGTGGAAGCGTTATTCCGTTCATCTTGTAGGCCATGATTATGTTTTTGCTTGTCAGGTAATCGAGCGGGAGAGAGGTTGAGTAGCCATCGCTGGCGTAAAAGATTGCCGCAACTGCATTGGAGTTAACTCCTACTTCATTTAATAGGTCGCTTACAAGGAACCCTTCCCAGAGGATTTTTGCAGACCACCCTTGAACGCAGTGGAGAGTCACGACTTTTTGATAGCTCTGAAAACCATCAAGCACTTCATTATAAGATAATTCTAATGTTTTGTTCACTAATCCAGTGACTTCCAACCGATAGGTTGAGATATTGAAGTGTTGGGTTCCTCTGATTGCGTTGTTAACAACGTCGTTGATTAATGACAAGTTTTGGCCTTGATAGTCGGTGACTTCCCCTGGATAGAGCATTTTGGGTTGGTTCTGATAGTAGTTAACTCCCACGAAGAACAGGGCTAAAAATGCAAAGGCGAAGAAAACTGCAATCCATTGTCGAAAACGCTTAATCTTTTCCATAAAAGCTTCAATTATAAAAACGGGAAGACAAGGGTTTAAACATACCTGAAAGATGTTTCGGAAGAAATCTTTCTGTTAGAGAGCAGTTTCCGTTTTTGTAGGCAGAACTTTTTAGTATGCGCTATTTTGCTGTTGTTCGTTTCATCCAATCATGAGCAAAGATCTCTGATTTGCCGTTTTCGATTCCTTCAACTTTGCGTTGGGCGATGTTTTCGGATATATCTGCTTTTGCCCATACTTCTTGTGCTTCTGAGTTTTCCTCCCATTGTTGGGTTGAAGCGTCTTTGATCGTGTTTTTTTCAAAGTCAGTTAGAGTAATGTTAGGGTAGCGCGCGCGTCCCAAAATTAAAGTGCTTGAGCTTTTTCGCGGAGGGTTTGAAGATAGTTGGGTAAGCTCTCAATGAACTGATTTTCATGTCCAGTTAACCCACGCAGGTCCTTCCAGAACCGTAAGTTAACCTTGATTTTTAATCGTTCCAAATCACATTTTAAGCGTTTTGTGCCTTCTCTGCCGCGTCTATCAAAATCTAACAATAGTATAATCTGGGGGCTGTGGAGCTTTTCTATTTCTGTTGTTGCTTCAAGAAAGCTTTTGCCACCTGTTTTCACGGTTAAAACTTTTCCTCTAACGCCTAAGTCTATTAGGGCTTGGGCGTCTTTTTTGCCTTCAACAACAATGGGCTTGTTTTTCGCTGTTTCTTCGGCGAGTTTAGCTATGATTTGTTCGATTTTTTCAACTTTCTCTTTAAGATGAGTTGACAATATTCTACCTTGTAATTTTTGCTTTTCGAACCGTCTCTAGGCATTCTTTGGCTTGCTCGTTGTTTTCGAAGTAGCGTCTAACTGGTTCTAGGATTTCTGCGAGTTCTGAAGCGACACCATTTTTAAGATCCATTGGATGTAGTTTGCCTTCGGTGAATGCGTTTTCAAGTTCTTGGATGTTCTGAAATTCTATGTTTCCGCCGAATTTTGTTGGGCGCTCGATTTTAAAGACTGATTTTTCTCGGAATATTATATATCGGCAGATGTCGATGATGGGGTTGAATTTGATGGTTCGTTCTGGGCAGAAGGCTTTTCCCATTTTTTGTTTGATCTCTTGGGGGGAGTCGTAGATGAATATGCATGTGTCAGGTTTGCTTTTTGACATTTTGGCTGATGCCACTGCTTCTTTTTCTTGTCCTTCGGGGATTGGCCAGACTTTTGGTTTCTCTAAGCCTTGAAGTAGATGGTGGTGGACGCATACGGGTTTCCAGCAGCCGATTTTTTCGCCGATTTCCCTGCCGACCATGTTGGCTTTTCGTTGGTCCATGCCTAGCTGGCAGATTTTGACTTTCATGTGGAATATGTCGGCAACTTGCATTGGCGTGTAGAGGTAGTCGCTTACGTAGTGGGCTTCGCCTTCTTTTCTACCTGCGATTTCAAGTGTTCGGGTTGTTCGGGCCAGAGTTAGGTTTTTGGCGATTATGACGGTTTTTGCCCAGTAGTCTATGTCTTTGTATAGCTCGTCTGAGTAAATGAATTCTATTTTGTCTTCTGGGACTCCGAGTGCTATCCATGAGTGGCGAAATAGGTCAGCGGCTTTTCGAATAAGTTCGAGGTCGCCGCCTAATTTGTTGTTTAACCAAGCGTGCCATGTGGCGAGGAAAGCCTTGAAGTGTAGGCCTGCTTCTGCGAAGTCTTTCATTTTGTAGGCGCAGATTACTCCTGTTCCTAGGTGGGCAAGTCCTGAGGGTTCCCAGCCGTTGTAGGCGATGGGATGTTCTTCGTTTTCTAAGAGTTGGCGCAGGTCATCTGGGGTTACGACTTCTTCGGTTGGGGGTCTGCAGATTAATTCGATTTTCTTTTCTATGTCCAAGTGGATCAGCTCTTGTAGTTGTTAGCTGTAATTGTTTTGTTGAACTTATAATTTTAGTGTGGGTTTCTATCTTGGAAGGTTAGCAGCCTCTTTTTGCTTTTTTTCTTTAATGCCGCTTGAAATCTTCAAGAAGAATAACAACATTTAACCAACACCACACGCCTCTTTTAGTTGTCTCACCGAAATTGAGCACCCATAACGACGGACTCAACAGAGGAACGTAAGAAACACAAATCTTGCACCAATGACGAGCGAGTTCTACCCAATTATGGAACAGGTGAGACACGGGCGCAAAAAATTCCCGCGCCGAGAGAGCTTAACCAAGCTAAAAGCGACGCTCAGCTATGAGGTTAAGTGTTTGGTTACGTCGGGAGACAAACAGCCCGGAAGATTAGGGATTGAAGGGAAAATCTGGAAAATTTGTTATCTGGTGGAAGAAGAAACTTTAATTTTTCTATATTATGTGGGGGCTATTAAGTTGGCTTTTTATATTGGGGTTTGGTGCGTTTGCAGGTTTAGGTTTAACGATTTAGAAAGGTGGGCACGCTTCGGTTTTTCTAGTTGTCGACAAATGCAGGACAAAGGTTGAGACAACTCTAATTGTGCAGTATTTATCAAGCCGATATTTTATTAAGCGAAAAATCTTTTTCCATTAAAGAGAGGGGGTAGTTAATGGACATCGGGAAAACGCTCTTTCTTTCTGATAGAAAAGCTTGGCGTGCATGGCTTTCTGAAAACTTTGATAAAGAAAAAGAAATCTGGTTGATTTACCCCAAAAAAGCCAGCGGAAAACCACGTATACCATACAATGATGCTGTTGAAGAAGCCCTATGCTTTGGCTGGATTGATAGCACTGCCAAAAGAATCGACCAGACCTACTATGCCCAACGCTTCACGCCCAGAAACCCAAAAAGCAAATATTCAGAAGCCAACAAACAACGACTAAGAGAGCTCGTTAAAAAAGGCATGGTAATGCCCTCAGTTAAAGAAAAACTTGCAGATATTCTCTCAGAAGAATTCTCCATTCCATCCGATATTTTGGACAAGATTAAAGCCAACAAAAAAGCATGGGAAAACTTTCAACGGTTCTCTTCTGACTACCAAAGAATCCGAATAGCTTTCATCGAAGGCGCAAGAAACCGACCGGAAGAATTCGAGAAACGACTCGGTTACTTCATTAAGAAGACAGAAAAAAACAAGCAATTTGGGTTTGGAGGAATCGAAAAATACTATTAAGTTTTACAAAACGGGGAGATTGAATTGCGGTGGGGCCGGGGCCGAGATTTGAACTCGGGCGAAAGGCTCCACAGGCCTCTATGCTGCCAAGCTACATCACCCCGGCCACTTTTCCTTTCAAAACTTGCACCTCGGCCGTTTTTGCCGAGTTTTAGGCTTGGCTTCCATATTGTCATTGCAAACACCTTATTTTCGTTTGCGGAATTTTTTCCCTATACTGTTGTAATTGCTTGGGGTATATTCATTGCTAACGTCGATTGGGATATATGTTTGTTTAATAGAGAAGGCTATTTGTGTTGTGATTTGTTTTTTTCACAATATGTGACGTGATTTTATTAAAATATTTTGTAATTGCAAAATTATATATATTAAAAATGATAAAGATGGTAGATTGGTTGGGCAAAAATTTTGTTTTTGCTCAATACAAAAAAATGGAGAAATACAAAAATAAGAACAATAAAAAATAAAAAAACAACTATTTTGATTGCGTTATTTCTGGTGATTTCTATGGGCGCATCGACTCTTCTACTGCCAAGTACTAGTGCACATACTCCCGCATGGCAAATTCCAACATGGGCTTTCGTTCAACCTGTTATTGATCCTGTTGGTGTTGGTCAATCAACTTACATCTATATGTGGATCGACAAAACCTTTGGTACAGACACAGCTTTAACCAACGATTGGAGGTTCCATAACTACAAGCTAACAATCACCAAACCAGATGGAACAACAGAAATCCACACCTTTGAAACAGTTATTGACACTACATCATCGCAAAGTTACTCCTACACTCCAGACATGGTTGGTGAGTACAAACTCAAGTTCGAATTCCCAGGACAAGACTACAACACATACAGTCACAACCCGAATTCAGCATACGTAAACGATACTTTCCTTCCAAGTAGTGCAGAAGCAACCTTAACTGTGCAAGAAGAACAAATACCCACCTTGGGCAGTTATCCACTTCCAACTGAATATTGGACACGCCCAATATACGGTGAAAACACAGACTCATGGGTAATTGCATCAGACTGGCTCGGCAGCGGCTCTCCGATGTTCGTTAATTCCAAAAACAGAGTATACGTTCCAGACGGCGTTGGACCTCTCACTCCTCACATTATGTGGACAAAACCAATTGACTCGGGAGGAGTAGTTGGAGGAAACCACTTCGTAATTCAATCAGACACATACTTTGACGGTTCAGCATACCTCAACCGATTCGTTAACCCAATCATAATGGCTGGAAAACTTTACTACAAATCACCTATAGGCTTCCAGAGTGCTGCCGGCGGCCCCCTTAACTGCGTTGACTTACGAACCGGAGAAGTTCTTTGGTCAAACCCAGACATCGGGAGTCTATCCTTCGGCTACATAGAAGCTATTCATAATCCCCAGCAACACGGAGTTGCTCAACCCATGTTAGTTTCAACCTCTGGAACCACCTGGAGGGTTTATGACGGCGACACAGGAACATCAATGTTCAACTTCACTAACGTTCCCAGAGGCGCAGCAGCAATGGGAACAAACGGCGAATACATGCAATATATCATTTACAACCAAGGTACATCATCAAACCCCGATTATATCTTACGCGAGTGGAACTCATCACTAGCTTTCTTCCAATATAATGGAGGAATCAGACCAGCTCAATCAGGCGAATTCGATGTAAGCACCCCGGACTATTACAACTGGAATGTTTCAATACCGTGGCGAAATACAATGCCAAACAATCCAACTATAGTAGCAGCATGGTACAATGATATAATGCTCTGCTATAACGGAAGTTTACCCAACAGCGGCTTCACAGGCTTCGGCGGCAACCCTGTAAGACAAGATCCCTACACTTACTTCGCAGTTGATCTTACATCAGGTCATGAAGGTCAAATACTTTGGATGAAAACCTACGACCCAGCGATAGAAAACATCACTGTCATATCTGGTGGAGCCGATGCAACGCAAGGAATCTTTGTTGAAAAAATGAAGGAAACCAATCAATGGGTCGCATACAACTTAAGAACAGGCGACAAAATGTGGGGTCCAGTGGGTGACCAACCCGCTCTTGACTACTACGGCAACCCAGGACACGAACAAGTATTCGCTTTCATCGCCTACGGCAACGTCTATGCCAGTGGCTATGGTGGAATAATATTCTGCTACGACGGATTAACTGGAGACCTAAAATGGAGCTACGGTAATGGAGGACCAGGAAACACCACCAACAGTGGTTTCGCAGTACCCGGCCACTATCCAACATCAATAAACGCAATTGCCAACGGAGTACTATACACCGTTACAACAGAACACACAATCCAAACCCCAATCTACAAAGGCGCATTATGCCGCGCAATTAACGCAACCACTGGAGAAGAAATTTGGACTCTTTCAGCCAATGTCGCTGAATTCAACAACATGAACTATGCTTTAGCAGATGGCTTTTCAACATGGTTCAACAGCTACGACAACCAAATCTATAGCGTTGGCAGAGGACCCAGCGCAATGACAATTAGCGCATCGCCAAAAGTGACCACGCTAAGCAACAGTGTGCTGATAGAAGGCACAGTTACTGACATCGCCGCAGGCACAAAACAAAACGAGCAAGCAGCACGATTCCCCAACGGTGTACCAGCAGTAGCTGACGAAAGCATGAGCGACTGGATGCGATACATATACATGCAGGGACCACGCCCAACTGATGCGACAGGCGTTCCAATTACAATTAGTGTAGTGGATGCTAACGGTAACTACAGAGACATTGGAACAACAACAAGCGATGCTGATGGATTCTTTAGCTTTAATTGGATGCCCGACATAGACGGTAAATACACTGTTTATGCGTCCTTTGGAGGATCTGAAGGTTACTGGCCTTCACATGCTGTAACCGCATTTGCAGTCGACCCAGCAGCAGCAACACCCGCACCAACCGAAGGTATTCAGACAGGTCTCGCAACCACTGCAGATCTAATGATGTTCCTAGCAATCGGAGTTATCGCTATAATCATCGCAATAGCAATAGTTGGATTACTTATTCTCAGAAAAAGACCGTAAAAAAACACACCCTTTCCTTTTTTTTATTTTTATTACATTCGGAAAAATAGGGCTGATAAGACCTATGGTTAGATTTCACAAATAGCTATAGCTATTGAAAGAGTTTGCATTTTCTTTTTTCTCCTTTGTTCGATCCAAGCTCCAGCAAACCTTATTCTCAAATTATCTATTTTTAACCTTGCTAATAGGGTTAAAGCGCGTAAATTAAAGTGATTCAACTTTTTTGAAATTGCCCTTTTATTGCGGAGCGATATTTTTTTATTCAACAAAAACACTCGTGTTCTAGGTGATTTTTTGGATTTTTTTGAGACAATTAGGAACAGAAGAAGTATTCGAAAATATGAAGACAAAAACGTGGAAAATGAAAAAGTGCAGAAAGTTTTGGAAGCTGCACGACTTGCCCCTTCTGCTATGAATCGCCAACCTTACCAGCTATATGTAGTTTCAAACAAAGAGATTCTTGCCAGAATAAATTCTGCCTGCAATCAAGATTGGAAGGCGCCTATAATGATTGCTATGGTTTCCTCACCCAAGGAGGCTTGGGTTCGAGATGATGGTGAGACATTTTGGAAGGCTGATGCTGCTATAGCGATGAATCAAATTTCGTTGGCTGCTTATGCAGAAGGGTTGGGAACTTGCTGGATTGCAGCATTTAAGGAAAATGAGGTAAAAGATATCTTGGGCATAGATTCTAGTTATCGGGTTCTCTTGCTGTCGCCTTTGGGTTACCCTGCAGAAAATAAAGGAGCAGTAACAAACAGGAAAACAATAGATTCCCTAGTTCGATATGTTTAACATTGGTTTTCTCTTCCAATATGCATTACGAATGGTACGCTTATTACCAAGATCTGTTGAAAATGAGGTTGATGCATGAGTTCCCAATTAAGAGGCAATAGATCTCTAAAGTATATGCCCATTAATGAGCTTGAGAAACGTATTATTGAATTTCTCGAAGGGCAGAACATGTGTGTCCTTGCAACATGCAGCAACGACGTTCCGCGAGCGACTCCAATTGAGTACCACTCAAAAGGAATCACAATTTATTTCGTGGGTGAACCAGGCATAAAATTAAAGAATTTAAGGCGTAATCCGAAAGTTAGCATTGGCATTTTTCACCCATACGTAGGTTGGGACAGTGCCAAAGGCGCTCAAATCAGCGGAAATGCAAAGATACTCTCAAGAAAGAATTCTGTCGAATTTAAAGAAGGCTTGGACGCATATCAATGGGAAAAAACTGCAAAGGAACTTGGCCTTAAGGTATTTCCCGAAACTGGGGTAGAATTAGTAAGAATTGAGCCTAAAAAAATTGAATTCATTGATATGTCTTTCAAAAAAATGGGCTACAGCCCTCGGCAAATACTCAAGTGTTAAACGTTTTATGGAATTTGTTTTACTTAGACTCTAAAGCCTCTTTTCTTTTTTTATTGACGCTTAAAATGGCCAGTAATCAAATGATGTCTATTAGAGCGCGTTGAAAACAAGAAAAATGGAAAAGAAATGGTTGACAACAAACTGCAATAAAATACATCACCAGCCACTTTGCTTTTGTTCTAAAACTTAGTTATTGTTTACTTTCTTTCTTCAAGAACATAAAGTTGTCTTTTTAACACACTTACTCGAATCTAACTTCTAACAATTTTTTTTCTTCTGGGTCCAGTAACACTTTTGCATTAAAGTTATTGCCATATGCTTCAAAGATTTGTTTGGTTCGGCAAATCTTATATCAACTTTCACTCGAAATAACGTATTGAGAGTACGCAAGATGCTAAGAAAGCAGATTTTAGGACTTTTCTTAGTCTCCATCGCATGGTTTGTTCTAGCTGGGTCATTTTTATCGCGTACACCTACGAACAAACAACTATTGGAACTATGCCAGGAGTTGTACTTGACGGCGTCCAAATCAATCAACCCGTATACAATGAAGCAATCACAACCCATCCAAAGAATACACATTGCCTCTGATTATGTTTAGCGTTGCATTGTTTATTGCTGGTTTTGTACTTTATTTTCTTCGTTTACATGATTGATCTTTGACAAAATAATGTCTCTCAAAGACAGACAACTAAAGAAGGGGATTGGATATTTTATTTTTTGACCAATAGTTTAACGTGAGGGACTTATATGCTCTTTTAGAAATGTTCGTGGAAAGACTTAGCAGTGTCTTGATATATCTCAATACTGCATGGGCAATAGCCGATTGGTTATATCTATAGTCAGAACGCTTTTATAGTCAACTTTTCAGAGTTGTACCGGTGATATTTTTGTCGAATTTTGTAATTTTAGGGAACTGGACCGATCAAGGCATAAAAAATGTTGCAGAACTTCCGGAAAGACTCAAGCAAAGTAGAAAAATGATTGAAAACGCCGGTGGAAAAATGCAGTATTTCACAACCATGGGGAAATATGATTTTGTGGTTGTAGTTGAAATCCCCAAGGATGAAGACATGGCAGCAATTGCTTTGTGCACAGGCAGCATGGGAAACATCCGCACGACAACTATGAAGGCATGGACAGAGGCGGAAACAACAAAGCTACTCACGGCGCCTCATGCTTAACCTCAACTTCTTACCTTTCTTTTTTTCCTTCTGTATTTTGCCTGTGCACCTTTAACTTTACCATTTTTCGTAATGAACAATTTCTTTGAGAGGTTTTCTTTTAGCACTTCCGATTACAGTCTTTATGAGTTTGCTACCGACACCCTCTTTTTCTGCGGGGTAACCTAAAGGCGTCATCGCCACAACCTTGATGTTTTCCGGGACTTGTAGAGCCTTTTTGACTTTAGCTTCATCAAAAGCGCCAATCCAGCATGTTCCGAGATCCAAATTGGTTGCCGTCAAAACCAACTGCTGCATTGCTATGCCCACATCCACAAGGAAATATTTCATGCCGTTGCGATCACCTGAATCTTTCGGATCAGCGCAAGCAACAACCACAACGGGTGCCTGCTTAAGCCAGCCAAAGCTTCCCGACAGTTCTTGAATTTTGGTTTTGTCTTTAACAACTATATACTTGCAACATTGTTTGTTTGCCCATGACGGAGCCAACCTTGCAGCCTCAAGGACTTTTAAGAGCTTTTCTTCTTCAACTGGTTTATCCGCGTATCCGCGAACGCTTTTCCTTGCAGATATGACCTCAATAAAATCCATAAATATTCCTCATAAACAACTAAAATAACAATCTTAAAAAGATTCATTTCTTGAAACGAGATTGCTTCCAAAAATTGGTTTCCAAAGAAATCGCTGATTTAGATATCCATGGATCAAAAAGGATATTAATAGAAACCTAAGACCTCAACTTAGGAGAAAAATCAATATGCCCTTTTGTAATAAATGTGGAAATGAGATATCTGAAGGCATGAAGTTCTGCCCAAATTGCGGAACTCCCGTTGGAATGGAGGAAGAGAGTTTTTCTGTTTCTTCCGAGGACTTAGTTCAGAAAGTTAAAGAGTTGTTTCACGAAGGAAATGTTCGGCGCATAACCATAAAAAGTGAAGAGGGTAAAACTCTGCTTGACATTCCTGTTACGGTCGGCGTCATAGGAATTGTCCTAGTTCCCTGGTTAGCCGCGATAGGGGTTATAGCTGCTTTAGCCACGAATTGTACTATAGTTGTTCAAAGGCAGAAATGAGCTTAAACAGCTCTGTGCTGATGTAGCGTAGATTTTGATCATGCTAATTCTCGAAAGCTTTGTTTCAATCGTCAACAAAAGGTAGGCTTCGTAAAACGGATAGACCGAATTTCGTGGCACAATGTAAGGCAGACGCTGTGGGGTCGGTTATGTCAGTTTCAATGATTAGATCTCATTGAAATATTTCTTAGCATTACAAACGACAAGATCTGAATTTTCTAGCACTAGTGAGATAACCTACTTTGAATATCTTGCAAAAGTTGTTTGCGATTAGAATTAGTTTTTTGTAAAGTGTTTTTTCACTAGTATAAAGAAGGAAATTAAAGGTAAATTTCTAACATGTTTGTTTTTTGAATATCGTCGAAAAACAATATAGCTTAAATCACTTTATGCTAACCTTTGGTACCTTCGAAATTTCAAACTATATTAGAAAAGGCAAAGAGAATGAGCAAGCTAAAATCATTAATTTCCGGAATCATTTTTTGTCTTGCTGTCTCCGTGCCAGCATGGCTTTTAGGCAATTACTTTGTTGTCATCGGAGGACCGATTTTCGGAATGTTATTTGGAATAGCACTTCGAGTCGCTTATCCTAATGTTCTAACCCGATTTAGTTCAGGCGTTAAATTCACCTCTCGAACGCTTCTGCAAATATCCATTATTCTTCTGGGGTTTGGAATGAACTTGTTTCTAGTTTTCCAAGTTGGCAGCCAATCACTTTTTGTTATGCTTTTTACTTTGTCTACCGCTTTTTTTGTGGCTTTCTTTGTGGGTAAAGTGCTGAAAATTAATGGAAAAACAACAACGTTGATCGGTGTAGGGACAGCTATTTGCGGAGCTTCAGCCGTTGCAGCTGCTGCTCCTGCGGTCAGAGCGAACGACACTGATATAGCTCATGCCATATCAACAATATTTCTTTTTAATGTAATTGCAGTGTTTATTTTTCCTGCTTTAGGTCACCTACTGGGTATGAATGACACGGGTTTTGGAATATGGGCAGGAACAGCAATAAATGACACTTCGTCGGTTGTTGCTGCAGCAGCTTCTTGGAGTGCATCCGCTGGAAATAACGTCGCTTTGGCTTTTGCAACAATTGTTAAACTTACAAGAACATTAATGATTATTCCAATAACTTTTGCACTGGCCGTTGTTACATCAAGAAAAACCAGGACATGTGAGAAGAGAGCTTCGTTCAATTTGTTTAAAGTTTTTCCGTGGTTTATTATAGGATTCATTTTAGCGGCAGTTATCAACACGTTTGTGGGCTTCTCTTCAAATATCTCTATTTTGCTTTTTGACGTTGGAAAATTCATGATCATTATGGCGATGATGGCAATAGGACTGAATACAAATGTGAAAAGTCTGCTTACTAATGGATTCAAACCCATACTTCTGGGACTTTGTTGCTGGTTTGCTGTTGCAGGGGTGTCACTGTTTGTTCAATTCTTCATGAGGCCATTATAAGCAGTACTGTTTATAGTTGCCGTGGTATTTTTCGAACACGCAATTTTTTAACAATTTAAACTTTTAGTTTAGAACCTAAAGGAAAACTAATTATTCCTCAAGGAGTCTTTTTTTCTAGACGAGGTTTTTGTTTGTATGTTTGTCAAAGATCCTGTTTGTGGAATGCCTTTAGATTCATCCACAGCTCAGTTTACAGCTAATTTTTTGTCTAAGCAATATTATTTTGACAGCGAGTATTGCTTAAGCAGCTTTATAGAAGGCGCCAAAATTGCTTATTTTTCCATGGAAATCGGCATGAACTCCGCAATTCCGACTTACAGTGGAGGACTAGGGGTTCTTGCCGGAGATGTGATTAGATCAAGTGCAGATTTAAGAATTCCCTTAGTTGCAGTAACGTTGATCAGCAAGAAAGGTTACCTCAAGCAAAAAATTTCCGCCGACGGATGGCAAATCGAATTTCCTGAAGAGTGGGATCCTTCAGATTATATGAAACTGTTACCAGAAACTGCGAACGTCAAGATTGGTGGGCGAGATGTAAAAATCGGTGTATGGGTTTATGAGCAAGAGAGCTTAACGGGTGGAACTATTCCTGTGCTGTTCCTCACGACTGATGTTGAAGGGAACTCTCAAGAGGATAGGGAAATTACAGATTTCCTCTATGGAGGCGACGAAAAATACAGATTGAAGCAAGAAATTGTGTTGGGTATAGGTGGGTTACGTATTCTAGACGCGCTGAAAGTTAATGTTAAGAAATATCATATGAATGAGGGTCATAGCAGCCTCCTTACCCTTGAACTTTTAAAGAACAACGATTTGAACGCTGACAAAGTAAAAAACCAATGTGTCTTCACAACTCACACTCCTGTAGCTGCCGCATTTGACAAATTCTCCTATGACTTCCTTTTGAAAATTCTGGAAACAGAAGTACCTGAAGAAAAATTGAAAGAATATGGCGGAACTGACAAATTAAACATGACTCTTCTGGCGTTAAACTTGAGCAAATATACAAACGGTGTAACAGAAGCACATATGGAATACTCTAGAAAACTCTTTCCAGGATATCATATACAGGAAATAACCAACGGTGTTCATTCCTACACCTGGACATGTTCACAGTTTAGACGACTTTTTGACAAATGTATTCCCAGATGGGCCAACGAGCCTGAGCTTCTTGTAAGAGTTGACACCATTACAGATGAGGAGTTGTGGGAAGCACACATTGAAGCAAAGCACGAATTGCTCGATTTTGTTCACAGTAGTTCGGGGTTGCAACTGGATACTGATGCTTTGACTTTAGGTTTTGCGAGGAGAGCAACAGAGTACAAAAGAGCGACAATGATTTTCTCAGATTTGGAAAAGCTTAAAGAAGTTAACAGCCGAGGTAAGATCCAGCTGATTTTTGCTGGAAAGGCTCATCCAAAAGACGAGCTGGGGAAGAAACTCATCCAAGAAATTTACGAGTACAAAACTCGTTTGAAAGACGAAATCCAAATAGTTTATCTTGAGAATTACAACATGGGGATAGCGCAAAAATTAACTTCAGGTGTTGACGTTTGGCTAAATACGCCTATGCCGCCTATGGAAGCTTCTGGAACAAGCGGAATGAAGGCAGCACATAATGGAGTAATCAACTTTAGCGTTTTAGATGGATGGTGGATAGAAGGCTGTGTTGAAGGTCTTACAGGGTGGGCGATAGGCCCATCGCCTGATCAAGTGCTTAGTGAAGATAAAAGAAGAAAAAGAGAAATCGCCGATATTTACAGTAAGCTGGAATACGTAATTATTCCAAAATTCTACCAAGAACGCGACAGTTGGATAAGCTTAATGAGAAACTCTATAGGCAAAGTAGCGTATTACTTTAATACGCATCGAATGATGCGAAGATACGCAACAGACGCATATTTGTAATTGTATCTCAAAAAATCGTGTGTGAAAGAAAATGGGCATTTTTAGAGCCTATGACATTAGAGGAATTTACGGCAAAGATTTAACAGAAGACATCATGACTCGCATAGGTGAAGCTGCAGGAACCCTATATTCTGGCACTTTTACGGTCGGACGGGATTTCAGAGAGCATGGAGCTAAACTTGAGAATGCATTCATTTTAGGATTGAAAAAAACGGGGTCAAATGCAGTTCTACTCGGACCTTGCCCTGCAAGTCTTTGTGTCTTTGCCAACTGGAAAATGGAGAATAATGCGACAGCTTATATAACCGCGTCTCATCTGCCAGCGGAGTGGAACGGCGTTAAATTCTTCCATGAAAACGGAGTCGGTTTTTTCGAAGATGAAAACAAAAAACTGGGCGAGATAAGCTCCTCAAAAATTTTTAAAATAGGGACAGGAACAACAAGAAAACTTGAAGGAATGGACGTCGAATACGCTAATTTCATTGCTGAAAAAATAAAACCTGCAAGAATAACTGTAGTCGCCGACTTCGGAAACGGGGCGGCATGTCTATTGGTGCCTAAAATACTCAAGAAAATAGGAGTCAAAGCCACTTTCCTTTTTGATTGGCCCGACCCAAAATTCTCGAATAGAGACCCTGAACCGAAACCAGAATCGCTAACCGCTCTGTGTGACAAAGTTGTTATGCAGAAGGCCGATCTTGGAATAGCATTTGATGGCGATGGCGACAGAGCTATTTTCGTCGATGACACAGGCAAGGTCATTAGAACTGAGCAAAGCGCGATCCTCTTCATTAGAGACATAATGAAAACTCAAAGAGGACCTGTAGTCGCCAACATTGAATGCTCAGACATTATAGAGGATGAGGTTAAGAAATATGGGGAACAGGTGTTTCGAGTACCAGTTGGCCACACTTTTTTGGTGCAGGAAACCAAAAAACATAAAGCTGTAATTGGTATTGAAGAATCTGGGCACATTTGTGTTCCAAAGTTCTATTGGTTCGATGATGCAATAATAAACAGTATGTACATGGCAGAAATCGTCTCAAAAATGGGGCAGAAACTGTCAGAAGTCGTGAAAGAGCTACCATCAAGGCTTTTCAAAAGAATCGAAATAAAGAGCTCTGACGAATCAAAGTTTCATGTTATCAATAAGGTAAAAGAAAAAGCAATGGAAACTTACAGAAACCTAAATACCCTTGACGGTGTCAAAATTGTTTTATCAGATTCGTGGGCTCTGATCAGAGCATCAAACACATCACCAATACTACGTTTATCGATCGAAGCAAGAGATCAAAAAAGGCTTGATGAACTCGAGAGTGAAATGAGAAAACTAATAGAGAGTGTCGATGAATGAGTAAAGTTCTTTTAACTACGGAAGAGGCAAAGAAAGCTAATATCGATGAACTGCTCCGCAGACTTTCTGCAGGTAGGGAAGGTCTTTCTTCCTCAGAAGCTGAAGAAAGACTTGTACGATATGGTCCTAATGAAATTCAGGAGAAAAAAACTAACCCGCTGCTAAAGTTTCTGCGCTATTTTTGGGGTCCAATTCCTTGGATGATTGAGGCAGCAGTAATAATGTCAGCTGTCATCCAACGATGGCCTGATTTTGCAATAATTTTAACATTACTATTAGTCAACGCTATAGTAGGTTCTTGGCAGGAACGCAAAGCAGGAAACGCCATTGACTTATTGAAACAAAGGCTAGCCATAAAAGCGAGAGTCCTGCGGGACAGAAAATGGCAAGAAATGCCGGCAGAAAAACTAGTGCCAGGCGACATTGTTCGATTACGTTTGGGAGAAATTATTCCCGCAGATGTCAAAATAGTTGAAGGAGATTACCTCTTAACTGATGAATCTGCTCTAACAGGTGAATCGCTCCCTGTTGAGAAGCATCTCTCCGACATAGGATACGCAAGTTCAATTGTCAAACAAGGTGAAATGAACGCGGTTGTTGTAAATACCGCTGCAAGAACTTTTTTCGGTAAGACTGCCAAACTTGTGGAACAAGCCCGAACACCTAGCCACTTCCAAAAAGCCATCGGAAAAATAGGTGACTACCTGATTTTCCTGGCGATTGGACTCGTATTAATTATCGCTGTGGCATCGATTCTTCGTGGTCAAAACATTTTAGACATTATTCAATTTTCATTGATTTTAACTGTTGCTGGAATACCTGCGGCTCTCCCTGCGGTTTTGTCAGTAACTATGGCTATAGGTGCTATTGCCCTCGCTAAAAAGGAAGCGATAGTTAGCAAATTGGTTGCAATTGAAGAAATGGCGAGCATGGACGTGTTATGCTCAGATAAGACAGGTACTATAACTGAGAATTCTCTAACTATGGGCGGAACAAAACAATACGGTGAATTCAAAGAAAACGACATACTGTTAGCTAGTGCACTTGCTTCACGCGAAGAAGATCAAGATCCGATTGATAAAGCAATCTTTGCAAAAACAAAGACTTACCCCGCTATTTCTGATCAACTTAACCACATTAAAGCGAAGAGTTTTAAACCCTTTGATCCAGTCATCAAGAGAACTGAAGCAACTGTGCAAGAAGATGACGGAACACAATTTAAGGTTTCAAAAGGCGCCCCTCAAGTGATTTTATCATTGATTGAAGATAAGGAATCAATTAGCGCCAAATTGGCGGAAGATGTTGACGAATTTGCTAAAAAAGGATATAGAGCTCTTGGTGTGGCTCGAACTAACAGAATCAATAAATGGCAATTTATGGGCTTAATTGCTTTATTTGATCCACCGAGAGCGGATTCTGCCCAAACAATAAAAACTGCCCAATCGATGGGTGTTGAAGTGAAGATGGTTACAGGCGATCATGTAGCTATCGCTAGAGAAATATCGTCCGAAGTAAATTTGGGAACTAACATTGTTCTTCCTGATGTTCTTATGGGACCGCATGAAAAAGACTCGCAAGAAGCAGTTGAAAAAGCTGAAGGGTTTGCAGAGGTCTTTCCTGAACACAAGTATCATATTGTCGAACTCCTCCAAAATAGTGGACATATTGTAGGCATGACTGGCGATGGTGTTAATGATGCTCCTGCTTTAAAGAAAGCTAATGCGGGAATTGCTGTAGAGGGCGCCACCGACGCTGCAAAATCAGCGGCAGATATTGTTCTAACAAAACCAGGTCTCTCTGTCATAATTGACGCTATAAAGGAAAGCCGCAAGATTTTCCAGCGCATGACTAACTATTGTACTTATCGAATTGCTGAAACTATCAGGATTCTTCTTTTTATGACTGCATCAATTCTCGTTTTTCAGTTTTTCCCAATTAGTGCTCTGATGCTTGTTTTGCTAGCACTTCTAAATGATTTGCCAATAATGACCATAGCTTATGATAGAGTGAAATATTCAAATAAACCTGAAAAATGGGACATGCGAACTCTGTTGGGAATAGCAACGTTTCTTGGTGTAATTGGGGTCTTCTCAACTTTTGGGATTCTTTATATCGGATTAGTTGTGCTGAAGTTAGACCCTCTTGTGCTTCAATCTTTCATATATCTTAAGCTTGCAGTGGCGGGAAATATGACTGTATTTGTCGCGAGAACAAAAGGTCACTTTTGGTCTGTGAAACCGGCGAAGCAGCTTCTTTTTGCCTCCATAGCTGTTCAATTAACTGCTCTAATAATTACTGTATATGGGATTTTGCTTCCTGCAATGGGTTGGGGACTTGCTGCTCTTGTTTGGGGTTACGCGTTTACACTTTTCTTTATAACTGACATTGCAAAAGTAGGGCTATATAAACTACTGGATCACACTGGCATAAAGTTCCATAATTAAAAGCATGGAACTTCTCAAAAATAATAGCTTGTTTAACTGAATAGTAAGTGCAAGGAATTTGAAAACCTTCTTTTTACTTTTAGTATCTTGAATTTTTCACTTCTAGTGCCATCAACTACCTGATTTATTTATCAGTCTATAAAGTAACTATCTAACACACAAACCAATCTTGTATCACTGGCATCAGGGTTATGTTTAAGAAGATAATCAATTTATTTTTAGAAATTGATGAGTAATGAGAATAGGTTATCCTTGCATAAATCGAACAATTGACTGCACTGCAAACAGCACTTTTCGTCTAAAATCTTACTCTGAAACCCGTCTTAAAGATTCAATAAAGAATAACCTATCATGTTTGCGAAAAATTCTACAGTTCAATCTTGAACACAGACTATTATTTTTTAGAATTTCTTCAGATTTGGTGCCCTTTGCCTCTCATCCAATAAGCAAATTCAACTGGCAAACTTATTTTCAAGAAGATTTTGAGGAAATCGGCGCATTTATTATTAAAAATAGAATGCGTATTTCGATGCATCCAGACCAGTTTACTTTAATTAACTCCATTAAACAAGAAATCTTCGAAAGAAGCAAAAAAGAGCTCATTTATCACGCCGAAATTTTTGATTTGATGGAACTTGATAAATCAGCCAAAATTCAAATACATGTCGGCGGCGCATACGGAGACAAACAGAAAAGTATAGAGAGGTTCATAAAAAGATTCAATGAACTCGATGATTCAGTAGTTCAGCGTTTAGTAATTGAGAATGACGATAAGCTGTACGACTTAAACGACTGTCTAAAAATAAATGCGGAAATCCACATTCCCATTCTTTTCGATAACTTTCACAATAAACTTCATAATTCAGCAACCCCGATAAAACATGAGTCTTTTAAGCTTGCTATGAAGACATGGAATGAAAAAACAGATGGGATTCCAATGGTTGATTATAGCTCTAAAAAAGACAACGGGTCGCCCAGGCAACACGCAGAGACAATAAACATTGAAGATTTCGACTTATTTTTGAAACAAACTATTCCCTTTGATTTTGATGTGATGCTAGAGATTAAAGATAAAGAAAAAAGCGCCATCAAAGCAGTTGAATTGGCAATCAGAGATGAGCGAGTGAAAAAATTCTTTTAAACGCAAAAAGTTGTCTGAAGCCAGATCTCAATAAATTTCCGATAGGTTTTACTCATTTCCAATAATTCTTTTCACCAACATCTGAGTAATTAGCCAAAAAAAGTTGGGTTTACAGATTTGTTTTTAAATGGTAATTTATAATTTAGAGTAACATATTTTCACTGAATTTTGGAATAAACAATGGGCACATGCGAGGAGAAACCAGAAAAAAAGCTGACAATCGGCGAAGAAGAACATAATCAGCAAGTGCTGGTTGGGTTCGCGGTATGGTTGGGTATAACAATCCTTGTCAGTGGCTCTTTGGACTTGTTTGCTCAAGGTGTGCCACTTGGATTTACTGTACCTTTACTGAATATTCCTGCAACTTTATCCATGCTTTTCTATTACGTCGCAATCTTAACTGCGGCAATCTACATAGGAGTTATCGGCTTAAAAGAACTCATAATTGAAAGACAATTTAGCGTTGAGTTCTTGATGGCAGTTGCAGGTTTAGGAGCCCTCTACCTAGATTACCGCTTTGAAGCCGCAACGGTACTCTTCCTATACGGTTTAGCTGAATACTTTGAAGGCTATATACAAAGCAGAGCAAAAAGAACTGTAGAGAAAATATCCAAAGTAATCCCCGAAAAAGCTCGCGTATTGAGCGCTGGCACCGAAAAAAATGTAGATGTTAACCAGGTCGAGATAGGTGAGGTTCTGCTTATAAGGCCCGGCGAAAGAATCCCTCTAGACGGCAACGTAATCGAAGGCTTTTCCCACGTTGACCAAGCTTTAGTCACTGGAGAGTCGGTACCCGTGCCAAAAGTAGTTAACGATTGTGTCTTTGCTGGAACTTTAAATGCAACCGGAGCGATCAAAGTATCTGTTACCAAAAAAGCCACGGAAACCTTGGTTTCTCGCATTGTTCAACTCGTTGTGGAGTCACAGAAAAGAAAAGCAACAATAGAACGCTTAGTCGACAGATTTGCAAAAGTCTATGTTCCCATCGTAATTCTGCTTGCCGTCTTTACGGCCGTTGGTTTGCCCTATCTTTTGGGGGGGAGTTTTCAAACGTGGTTTTACCGCTCTCTGATTCTGCTGGTTGTTTCTTGTCCAAGCGCCTTTATAATTTCAGTTCCAGCAACCGTTTTTATAGCCATAACCATAGCTGCCAAACGCGGTGTAATCATAAAAGGCGGAATTTTCATAGAAAAACTAGCCAAAGTCAAAAAAGTTGTTTTCGACAAGACAGGAACATTAACCCTTGGAAGACAAGCAGTACATGAAATTCGAAGAGTAGACATTTCAAAAGCTGAGGATGAAGCCATAACCTACGCTGCCGCTCTTGACCAGTTTTCCAACCACCCCATCGCCCAAGCTATCGTGCGAAAGGCGGTCGAACGCAATATTGACCTAAGTAAATTAAAAGTCACAGATGTAGTCGAAGTTCCAGGCAAAGGAATCGCGGGTTCAGTTAATGGCAAACAAGTTGCAATTGGCAACTTAGCATTCATGCGTGAATTAGGTTGCAACTGTACAGAAGCTTTTGAGATTACTGAAGGAGACGTACACACAGCAGTTTGTGTTTCCGTGGGCAAAGTTGGGCTGGCGACAGTTTGCGTTGTAGATCAAGTGCGTGAAGATGCACTGCGAGCCGTTCATTCGCTAAAGAAAGAGGGCATTAAAACTGTGATGTTAACCGGAGACAGAACTGAAATCGCCAATGACACAGCCTCATCACTAGGTATCGAAGAAGTCCATTCGGAGCTGTTTCCTGAAGATAAACTTCAATGTATTGAGGATATGAAGGGTAAAAACGGCTTAGTAGCAATGGTTGGCGACGGAGTAAATGATGCTCCAGCGTTAGCAGCATCAGATGTTGGAATAGCGATGGGTGCACACGGAGTAGACGTCGCGTTAGAATCAGCAGATGTGGTGCTTGTGAAAGATGAACTTGCCCAAATTCCGTACCTTCTTAAACTAAGTGAGAAAACTATGGTTATCGCAAAACAAAACATCGCCGCATCTTTAATTATTAAACTGCTTTTAGGCGCTTTAGGTTTAATGGGATTAACCCCTCTGTGGTTCACAGTTGCTTCAGGAGATGATGGAGTAACCATGCTGCTGCTGCTAAACACACTTCGCCTTGAAAGAATAAAGTAGCCAAAAATTTGAGAAGTTTAGTGATGCCTTATAAACCAAAATTACTTTTTGTTGTAGCATTCGAGAGGTATTTTTAACGCACACAACCACAGTTCTGCTTTTAAAGCGGTGCAGGTGCCAATTTATCCCAGAAGCTTTAAGAGTCTATCATTTAGCATTTTCTAAAGACAAACAAGGAACGACCTACATTGAAATTCGGTATAATGACGCGGAATCCAGAGGCATGGAGTAGCACCCAAGTCCGAGAAGCCCTTACAAAACGAGGCATCGCCTATGAATGCTTCACTTTCCCAAGACTTGTTGCCCGCTTATCATACAAACCATACTTCAAAGTCAACAACATAAGTATCCTTGAAGACTTGGACGCGCTGATCATACGCCCAATCGGACGAGGCTCACTTGAAGAACTCGTTTTTAGAATGGATATGCTCTACAAACTCGAACGACAAGGATTCTACATGGTGAACCCGCCAAATGCAATCGAGCACTGCGTAGACAAATACGACATTCTTGCAACACTTGAAGATGTCGGCGTGCCAGTTCCACGTACACTAGCTACCGAAAGCGTAAACGAAGCCATAAAAGCTTTCCACGAACTCGGCGGCGACGTTGTTGTAAAACCTATCTTTGGATCCCGTGGACAAGGAGCAACACGCATTAACGACATAGATATTGCCGACACAATCTTCAAAGCCATAACGTTCCATCATGGGGTTATTTATATGCAAGAATTTGTCGAACATGGATTCTCAGACGTACGTGCATTCGTTTTAGGCGATCGAGTGATTTCTTCGATGCGCCGAGTAGCCCAAGGTTGGAAAACAAATTACAGTCGAGGAGCAAAACCATCGCCTGCAGAAATAAGCCACGAATTCAAAGAATTAGCGATCAAAGCATCCCAAGCCGTGGGGTGTAAAGTTGCGGGCGTAGACATCCTCGAAGGTCCTGATGGACCAAAAATCGTAGACGTGAACAGTCAGCCTGGATGGAAGGGACTGCAAGCCGTTGCACAAGTGAACATTGCCGAAGAAATTATAAACTTTATTTTAAAGGAACTCAAAAAATAGTCATTTGCCCGAAAGAATCGTAGTATATGGGTCCTGAGCTTCAATAGGAAATCGCGTTTCCTTTCCCTCTCTTATTATGATACGATCTTGATTTTCTGTAAATTGCCCTAGAAAACATGCACTATACCCAAATCTCTTCAAGGCAGCTTCGACTTTTCCTTGAGCTGAGGGTGAAACGGATGCTAAAATCGTTCCCGTTGAAGACATTGCAAGCAGTTGTTCATCACTTAGATCAAAGTGATTTCGCAAGATTAAGATCTCTTTGGTCAACGGCAACTTTTCCCAATACAACTTAAAACCCATATTTGATGCCTGCGACAATTCGTTTAGCGCCGCCACAAAACCGCCTTCCGTTGCATCATGCATTGCATGCACACCTTCTATTTTTGCAAGTTCAGTTGCTTCTTTTACGCAACTTTGCATATAAACTAGTTTAGTAAGCTCTTCTTGTCTGTTAGCGCCGAAGAGTTCCTGTGCTTTTTCTATGTGGGTAAGAGAGAAGTTTATGATTGTTTCTAAACCAAGCGGTTTAACGCATAAAATCAGGTCGTGTTGTTTTGCGTTTCCAGGTGTAATCAACTTTTTAGGTTCTACGGTTCCGTAAATGGTGCAGACTCCGAGCATGTCTGTTAGGCTTCCGTACATACCTGTGTGTCCACGAACGATGGCAATACCCAATTCGTCGGCGGCTTTGCATGTTTGTTCCATGATTTTTTGGAAAACTTCAGGTTTTGTTCTGATTGGTCCAAGGAGGTTGATGGTGCAGAATTCTGGTTTAGCACCAAAGAGCGCCACATCGGATGCAGCATAGTTAATCATTAACCATCCAAACCACTCTTCAGGTACCCCAGTGCAAGGGTCTGTTGCGACAGCTACGTACTTTCCATGTAAGAGATGGACTCCTGCATCATACCCTATTCTGGGTGGAACGATGACTCGGAAATCTATCTTTATGCAATCCAGCATTTTTTGGAGTTCTTTACCAGCAAGTTTGCCCAATTACAAATACGCTCGCAATACTTTGCTTTTCTGCAACAAGTAAATTACGAATCCGCTTATTACCAGTTCGGGGACTAAGTAACTACCGTTATAAACAGTTGAGTAAATGAATGGGTTCAGGGTTGGAGCTTCTATGGGTGCCCAATAGACTACGCCTGCTATAAAATGCATCACGAATCGACCAGAAATGCCTACAGCTGCACCTGCAAAGGAGTATTTTTGAAAGAGTCCTGCTAAGCCTAGGGCACCAAAAGCCAAAGGATAGTCGAGCAGTAACTGCACGGGGTTAATAACGTAGGGCAAAAGGGCGAGTTGGATGAACCCATACAAAACGCCTGCAGCTGCACCTACTTTGGGACCTCTCCTAAGTGCTAACCAAAGAATCGGTACCATCGAAGCAGCAGTTATGGAACCACCCTGTGGCAGAGTGTAGACAACAATTAAGCTTAAAGCGGTTGCCAACGCAATAAAAATTGCGCTTTCAGCTAAAACTTTTGGGTTTCTAAAAGAATTTGGGTGTTTATATTCACTTGTTTTTGTTGCGCTGGACATGTTTTTCCCTCCGCCAGTATTACCTGGTTCAGGTTCCTAAGGGTCGACACCAAAACAGGCGTCCTCTCAGCCAGGTCACCTTTTCCCAGCTCCCCAAGAACTAAGGGGATAATGTTTTTAGGTTATATTTTAGTTTTCCTATCACCATCACTACCGGTTGGATTGATAACATGCAGCCTATGCCTAAAGATTACAATTTCGCTGAAATCGAGCAGAAATGGCAGAGTAAATGGGAAGAAATGGGTATATACCGCTATGATTGGAATGACAAGAAACGTGTGCCTTTTAGTATTGACACTCCGCCACCTTACCCTTCGGGTGAACTTCACATGGGCAACGTGCTAAACTGGGCGTATTTTGACATAGTTGCCCGTTTCAAACGTATGCAAGGATTCAACGTTCTCTTCCCCCAAGGTTGGGACTGCCATGGCTTAGGCATAGAAATCCAAGTTGAAAAAGCAAAAAATATTCGCAAACGCGATGTTTCCCCAGACCAATTTCGTGCTTGGTGTATCGAACTTGTCGAGAAATACATCGCAATGATGAAGGAAGGCATCCTCAAGATGGGAGCAAGCATAGATTGGTCCACCGAATACAAAACCATGAACTCAGACTATTGGCGTCGCACACAACTTAGCTTCATCTTGCTTCACAAAAAAAACTACATGTATCAAGGAACGCACCCCGTTAACTGGTGTCCGCGTGACGAAACTGCCATTGCCGATGCCGAAGTTGACCATGTAAAAAAAGAAGGTACTTTGCACTACATTCGCTTTTATCTAGAAGGCAGCGGAGAATACCTTCTAATAGCTACCTCTCGACCAGAATTTATCCCCGCATGTGTTGCCGTGGAAGTAAACCCCAAAGACGAACGCTACAACAAATACATCGGCAGAAAAATTGCAGTTCCCCTGATGAGCCGAGAAGTCACTATCATAGGCGAAGAATCCGTCGATCCCTGCTTTGGCACGGGTGTTGTCCAAATATGCACTTACGGTGACAAAGAAGACGTAAAAACAGTCATCAAACATAAACTCCCTGTAATCCGGCTTCTAACTGAGAGTGGAAGAATAAGTGATGCAGGATGCAAATACGCTGGGTTATATGTCAATCAAGCTCGTGCGGCAATTGTTGCAGATTTAACTGCAGCTGGTTTGCTGGAGAAGTCAGAGAAGATTCAGCATGAAGTTGGAGTTTGTGACCGATGTAAAGCTCAAGTTGAAATCTTAGAAGTAAAACAATGGTTCATGAAAACCATGCCTCTCTCTGAAGCAGTAGTGCAGAACGCTGAACAGATTCCGTGGTATCCTGATTACATGAAAAATCGCTTAATTGATTGGACTCGAGCTTTGGATTGGGATTGGGTGGTTAGCCGCCAAAGATTGTTTGCAACCCCAATTCCAGTTTGGTACTGCAAAAAATGTAATGAAGTCATTGTTGCTCAGGAAGAATGGGTGCCAATCGATCCTCGAATGGAAAAACCCCGAATCGAGAAATGTCCAAAATGCGGTGGAACCGAATTTACTGCGGAAACAGACGTCTTAGATACTTGGATGGATTCATCCATCACCTGTGCGGTTCACGCGGGATGGCCTGACCGAAAGGATTGGAGACATTTATTCCCTGCAAGTATGCACCCTTCAGGAACTGACATTATCCGAACTTGGGCATACTACCTGATGGTTCGCCACTTGGCGCTGTTTGATCAACGCCCCTTCAATAGTGTGTTAATAAACGGGATGGTGTTGGGTTCGGATGGCAGAAAAATGAGCAAGTCTCTGAAAAACTATGCTGCTGCACCTGAGGTTCTCAATAAATATGGAGCTGACGCAACTAGGCAGTGGGCTGCCGGCGGAGGAGCCACAGGCTCAGATATCCCATATCGCGCTCAAGACGTTGAATACGGCAGACGCTTTTTAGTTAAGCTATGGAACGTTGCTGGGTTTACAAGCAACCTATTAGCAGATTATGACCCTAAAGACAATGCGGAAGTTGACCTACAACTATTCGACAAATGGATTATAAGTAAAACCGAGAACCTGACCAAAAAAGTTACTGACGCTTTTGAAAAATGCCAATTCAACATCGCTGTCGAAGAGATCCGTAACTTCACTTGGCATGTCTTCTGCGACTACTACATTGAATCAGTGAAGGATAGACTTTATCGCCAAGACAAGATGAGTACATCTAAGAGGCGAGCTGCTCAACAAACTCTCTACGGTATTCTGTTTAAAATTTTACAGTTGCTATCTCCAATAACCCCCCACTTGACTGAGGAAATCTACCAAAATATTTACGCCGAAGATAAGGGTTTTAAGAGCTTACAGATCACGCTTTGGCCAAAGGTAGATGAAACCCTCGTCGACAAGACAATAGAAGATGAAGGAGACAAAGTGATGGCTTTGATTGAGAATGTGCGGAGAAAGAAAGCAGCACAAAAGTTGCCGCTAAATATTCCCATTTTGTCCCTTGAAGTCTATGCGGGCACTCAGACAAACGCAGGCATAATCATTTCAAGCAAGGAAGATATCGCAGGAACTCTCAAAGTTGCCCTAGACGATTTTCATGTTATTCCCAAAGCAGGTCAAGGACAAGAAGTACCACAATTTCCAGGGGTAATTCCTGTTGCCATCTTCGGGACGGTAACTAAGAAATGAAAAGAGTTGGGCTAATTGGCTGCGGTGCCATAGGAACCGTTCTCGCAGAAGCAATCGAACGTAAACTGATCTTATGTGACGAATTAGTAGTTTTTGACATTGACATTCCCAAAGCCCAAAAACTGAAGCAAACTCTAAATTTTCCTATTAAAATTGTTGGCAATATAGACGAATTATTCGCCGCTAAGCCAAAAGTAATTGTAGAGGCAGCTGGACAACAGGCAGTCCAAGAATACTACGACAAACTTCTGGCGTCAAGAGCTAATTTCATAATAATGAGTACAGGCGCGCTCCTTGACCTGAACACCTCAAGCCCTAAGCTGCATTTTCCAGCAGGCGCAATAGGTGGACTCGACGCCCTTTCAGCAGCAGCAAACGCAGGGATTGATGAGCTTACTTTGACTTCTCGCAAAAACCCCATAGCCTTGGGAAAAACCAATACTGAAACAAGCATTATCTATGAGGGTTATGCCGAGGAAGCAGCAAAACAGTTTCCACGAGAAATGAATGTTGCTGCAACACTTGCTTTAACTGTAAAACCTACCAAAGTCAAAGTTAAAGTGATCTCTGACCCAGCCGTTAAACGCAATACACATGAAATCCAAGTAAAGTGGCGTTTTGGTGAAATGACGATGAGGTTTGCTAACGATCCGCATCCAGACAATCCGCATACAAGTGCTTTAGCAGCTTGGTCTGCAATAAAACTCTTGCAGAAACTTCTAGAAGGATAAAAAAATTTTTTGACAGATTTGAGTTCCCCTAGAATGCTGCTTATTTTAGGGATAATCCGCTTTAAGAAAATATTTTAAACCTCTTTACCTTCTCAATAACTCTTAATTTTATCATGGATTTTTACTATTATGGTAATTACGCTGCAGTAATAATCCGAAGCAATACAAGTGTAAAAATTTAGTTTGCACCCTTGTTCTTTTGATAAATTTTATTTTTCCTAAAAACTGCAAAGACAACAAGACATGCCATTACCACGATAAGAGAGCCAACGAGAACTACCTTAACTTCAGACTCTGAAGACCCATCTGTGTATCCATCGCTTAATATTTTCAAGAAAGCTACGATTGCTGTCTCTTCGGTTAAGGTCAAACCCAAGTTTCCCATATTCATTAAATCGAGGTTGACGGAAGCTTCTGGTTCAGGCCAAATTCCCACGTCTCTAGTGTTATAAAAATGCACTATATCTTCAAGCGACTTGAAATAACCATTGTGTCCATATGACTTTACGAATTCTGAGGTGGGTCTTAAATCAACATTCCGGAGTGTTGGAACCTTAAATGTGCCTAATGCAGGTTCATATACAGTTGGAGGGTAACTCGCGTTTTTCAAAAAGCTTCCAAGCCCAAGATCTCTAAAATTTGCTCCATCAGGGTTATATTCACTTGATATGTTGTAGAAAGGATTTTCTGGATTTTTGGGTATGCCGAGATTCCAATAAGTGTAATCTGTGAACACGGGGAGTTCACCTGAAGGTGTTTGTTCGCTAGGATGGCAGCTGGCACACAAACCCTTTCCCTGAAATAGCTTCAGTCCCTGAGCTTCCTCTTGAGTAAGTTGAGTCTTGTCCGCAAGATACGCATCATACTTAGATGTATAGGGGTTAACCTCAGATGATCTTTCATAAGCAGCTATTGACATCGCTATTTTATCGTAAGCTTCATCAACATTGTTTAATGATCCTTTTCCCCAAACTTCTTCAAATAGTTTGGTGTAGTTAGATAAAATGACCTTGAAAACCACGCCCTCTTTGTTTGGAATATTCTGCTCAAGAGGATTTAGGAATGGACCTTGGGCCTGTTCCGCAAGTGGGTCACCAAGTGTCCAGCCGGTTGCTCTACCATCAAAGAACATGCCGCCTATCCATTGGCTTTTTGTTTCATTGAAATATAGCACGGGGCTTTCACCTGCATATGCGGCACTGGGTGGCGCTCGTGCAGTAAATCGGGTATCAATGGCACCTTCGTAGACTGCACCGTGGGCGTTGATATCAGAGTTTGGACCTGTAAATCCTGTTTCTGGAGAATGGCATGCCGAACAAGACACACCGGATGGCGTTGACAAATTCGTGTCAAAGAAAAGATTTTTCCCTAACAATTCTATTGGGGTGAGACTTTCAGATGCTGATGTAGTTTGTATGTTGAGTGGAGGTAAGACTCCAAAAAGCAGCAGGAAACAAAGTAAGACGCAAAGCAAAAGAGGAGCAGTTTTTTTCAAAATCAGAGTCCTTCACTTTACCAAATGTAGCAATAATAATATAATACTTTCTTGAAGAGCGATAAATGCATGTACTGACGTTTTGTTAAAACTTATAAAAAACTGCAATTCCCCTTAACATAATTCTAATCCAATAACTCTTTTTGTTTTAATTCTCTTATTCCAGCGACAATTTCTGAAATAAAAGCCCTACGATGGAAAAATGGGCTTCTTAGAAAATCCTTATTAATTTAGTTATTAATTGGGAACTTTCTGTGTTTGTGGGGAAGAATTGTGCAGTTTGAACTTATTGCTCCATACAAAATGTCGCCTGGACAAGCTGTAGCAGTTGAGCAGTTAGCAAAGAACTTTTCCACAAAAGATAAACAAACACTTCTTGGCATCACAGGAAGCGGAAAAACCTTTGTCATGGCGAACATAATCAATAAACTACAAAAATCAACCTTAATTTTGGCACACAACAAAACGCTTGCCGCCCAACTATATAGTGAATTGAAGGAGCTTTTTCCCCAAAATCGTGTTGAATACTTCATCAGTTTCTACGACTATTATCAGCCTGAATCATATTTGCCTGCTCAGGACATGTACATTGAAAAAGACTCAGACGTTAACGAGCAAATAGAAAAAATGCGTATGCACGCCGTATCAAGCATAGTTAGCCGAAATGACACAATAATCGTTGCCAGCATAAGCTGCATCTACAGCTTAGGTAACCCCGAAGACTTCAGAACTATGGCCGCCAATCTAGAAGTGGGAAAACAAATATCCCGCGGTCAACTCATCCATGACCTAGTAGACATGCAATACGAACGTAACGATATGGTTTTGGAGCCAGGCAGGTTCCGTGTACGCGGTGAAACCATAGATGTAGTGCCCTCATATGAAAATGAAGTTTTACGCATTGAATTAGAAGGAAACAAAATCAAAAAAATTAAGGAAGTCAACCTCCTAAACGGGGATGTAAAAGTATCAGTCGATAAACTAACCCTCTATCCTGCACGTCAATACGTTGTTCCAGAAGAAAAGCACGCAATGGCACTTGAAGCCATAAAACAGGAATTAGAAAAACGCCTCCCGGAGCTTCCACCCCTTGAAGCTCACCGCCTAAAACAAAGGACAAACTACGATCTCGAAATGATAAAAGAAATCGGATATTGCAGCGGCATGGAAAACTACAGTCGACATTTTGACGGCCGCAAACCTGGGGTGCCTCCCTTCACTTTGATAGACTACTTCCCTAAAGATTATCTGCTCATCATCGACGAAAGCCACCAAACTATTCCACAAGCCCGAGCTATGTACAATGGTGATTATAGCCGTAAAAAGAACCTCGTAGACTTCGGTTTTAGGCTCCCCAGCGCTCTTGATAATCGCCCCTTAAAGTTTGAAGAGTTCGAGTTAAAAATGGGCAAAGTTCTCTTTGTCTCCGCAACTCCAGCTGACTATGAGTTGGAGAAGAGCGGCTCGCCAGTTGAATTAATCACAAGACCAACAGGCCTTCTGGATCCCGAAGTAGAGATGCGCCCAATTGAGGGTCAGATTCAGGATTTAATGGTTGAAGCAAAGAAAACTATTGACCGAGGCGACAGAATTCTAATTACCACTCTCACAAAACGCATGGCGGAAGACTTGGCGGAGTACCTTTCCAAAGAGAGTTTTCGAGTTAGATACATGCATTCTGACATCGACAGCCTTGACCGAATAGAACTGGTAAGGCAACTACGGATTGGCGAATTCGACATCTTAGTCGGTATCAACCTTCTACGAGAAGGCTTAGACATTCCTGAGGTAGCAACTATTTTCATTTTGGACGCTGACAAAGAAGGGTTCCTACGCGACGAACGCAGCCTCATTCAAACTATCGGACGCGCCGCCCGAAACGTCAATGGCAAAGTCATACTCTACGCCGACAACCAGACAAAATCAATCAAGCACGCTATGGAAATTACCTATTACAGGCGAAACTTCCAACGACGCTATAACCTGCAACATAATATAACCCCAAAAACGATCATTAAAGGTGTCTCCCAAAAGGAAAGCGTAATCAAAGGCACAAAGCACTTGCCAAGATCAGACTTGCAACGCCAAATAGTCGAATTAGATGCAAAAATGCATGAAGCCGCTGAGAAACTGGACTTTGAACGAGCAATTGAACTGAGGGATACGATTGCAGAACTCAACAAAGCGCTTGCTCGTAAGGCAGAAAATCAAGTGTTAAACCCAGAAATTTAATGTTTAATGCAAAAAGGTTCTAATCTTTCAAATTAAGACTGGTTTAAGTTACTAAGTGGAGAAGAAAAAAGGGTTCAGAGTAATGCGCGATAACATTTCAATTAAAGGTGCAAGAGAGCACAATCTAAAAAACATCGATTTAGAACTACCCCGAAACAAACTGATAGTTATTACTGGGCTTTCAGGCTCGGGAAAATCGACATTAGCATTTGACACTATTTATGCGGAGGGTCAACGCAGATACGTTGAGAGCCTATCTGCATATGCTCGGCAGTTCTTAGGTTTAATGGATAAACCAGATGTTGACTCCATCGAAGGACTATCACCTGCAATATCGATTGAACAGAAAAGCACCAGCAAAAACCCCCGCTCCACAGTCGGAACAGTTACCGAAATCTACGACTATTTGAGATTGCTTTTTGCGCGTATCGGAGTTCATCACTGCCCAAAATGCGGAAGTAGCATCCATCCACAGAGTGCAGAAAACATCACCAGTCTCATCATGGCAGACAAAGGCAAAAAACTAGTTTTTCTAGCTCCAATTATCCGAGGCATGAAAGGCACACATGAACAGGTTTTCGATGACCTCAAAAAAGAAGGCTATACAAAAATCCGCGTCGACCAAAAAATCTATGAAACCGACCACATAAAAGAAGAAGTAAAACTCGTTCGATACGAAAAACATTGGATAGAAGCCGTCATAGATACTACCTTGGTTTCCGATGAGGAACGCTCTCGAGTAGCTGAAGCCGTCGAGGGAGCCCTAAAAACAGGCAAAGGCACTATGATTGTAATCGCTGCGGCAAACCAGGATGCTGGCAAGAAAAAAGAATTGGAACGCTTCGAGGGTGAAACCATGTATAGCACATTTGGTGCTTGCCCAAACCACCCCGAAATTGTCTTTGAAAGCCTTGAACCTCGCATGTTCAGCTTCAACTCACCCTTTGGCGCTTGTCCAACTTGCCACGGACTGGGCGAAATAACCGAAGTTACTGCAGACAAAGTAATTCCAGATAAAAACCTTACAATTATGGATGGCGCATTAGCAGTCTACAAAGGAACCATGGAACTCAGCTGGCGGGCACAACAAATAGCAACAGTGGGCAAAAAATACGGTTTCGATATCTTTACTCCAATTAAAGACTTTACAGAAAAACAACTCCAAGTTCTACTTTACGGCGACAAAGAACCCATCGATGGAACCTGGTCTAACGGCGCCAGCATGTGGATGCGAGATGGCTGGGAAGGAATAATTCCACAAACCATGAGACTCTACCGCCAAACCGAAAGTGAATGGCGAAAAGAAGATATCGAAAAATACATGACTTCTCGACCTTGCCAAACATGCAAAGGAAAAAAACTCCAGCCAGTTGTTCTTGCTGTACAAATCTTGGGCAAAAGCATAATTGACGTCACTGACATGTCGATTGAAGAATCTGTCGACTTTTTCCGCGATCTGCCACCCCAATTGAACGAAAAAGAGACCACAATAGCTAAACAGGTTCTCAAAGAAATCAACGAACGCCTAGGCTTTCTCAAGAATGTCGGATTAGGTTACCTTTCTCTGTCACGAGCAGCCAAGACTCTTTCCGGCGGAGAAGCCCAACGTATTCGATTAGCAACGCAGATTGGAAGCAACCTTATGGGCGTTCTCTACATTCTTGATGAACCAAGCATAGGCTTGCACCAACGGGACAATGCCAAACTCATCCGCACCCTACAACGCCTGCGTGACTTGGGCAATACCCTAATCGTTGTTGAGCACGATGAAGAAACAATGAGGCATGCAGACTGCATTGTCGACATGGGACCAGGCGCAGGAGTCCATGGCGGACACATAGTTGCAGAAGGTTCGCCCCAAGAAATCATGGAAAACCCCCGAAGCTTAACAGGCAAATATCTCTCGGGTGAACTCAAGATCGAAATCCCTTCTGAACGACGCAAACCCATCAATTACATGGTAATTAGCGGCGCAGAAGAAAATAACCTTAAGCACCTCAACATTCGACTGCCACTTGGCGTTCTATGCGGAGTCACGGGCGTTTCAGGTTCAGGCAAAAGCACCCTGATGAACTTAACAGTTATCCCAGAATTGCGAAAAATGTTCGGAGAACAAGTTGACAAAATTGGAAAACACGAAGCGCTGGATGTTCCACCATTTGTACGCAACGTAATAGTTATCGACCAAGACCCAATCGGCAGAACACCAAGAAGCAACCCAGCAACCTACACAAAACTTTTTGATGAAATTCGTCGCATTTTCGCCTCCACAAAAGAAGCTAAAGCCCGAGGCTACAAAGAAGGCCGATTTAGCTTCAACGTCAAAGGGGGTAGATGTGAAACTTGCAAAGGTGACGGTGTAATAAGAATCGAAATGAACTTCCTTCCTGACGTATACGTTCAATGCAGCGAATGCAAAGGCAAACGTTACAACAAAGAAACCCTCTCCATTAGCTACAAAGGCAAAAACATCGCCGAAATCCTTGCTATGACAGTGGAAGAAGCAGCAAAATTCTTTGAAAACACTCCACGAGTCTCTCGAAAACTCCAGACTCTGCTCGATGTAGGGTTAGGCTACATTAAGTTAGGGCAAAGCTCAACGCAACTCTCAGGCGGGGAAAGCCAACGAATCAAAATAACCCGCGAACTCAGTAAACACAAAAAAGGGCATGTCATTTATATGCTGGATGAACCAACAACAGGTTTACATTTTGACGACACAAAGCGGTTGATTCGTGTTCTAAATCGACTAGTGGATAATGGCAACACAGTATACATCATTGAACACAACCTTGACGTCATAAAAAGCTGTGACTACCTAATCGACTTAGGTCCCGAAGGCGGAGCAGCGGGCGGCGAACTCTTAGCTCAAGGTACACCTGAAGAACTAACAAAAATAGAGCAGTCTTACACTGGAAAGTTCTTGGAAAAGATACTTAACAACGAGCTCCAAGAAATTATGTTAACAGTGAAGCAGTCTCCATGATTCAAATTGATTCACCCTCTGACTTTAAGAGCTCCGATATACCAACCCAACCAGGCGTCTACCTGTACCGCGACGAAGCAGATGAAATTCTATATGTGGGCAAAGCTAAAAACCTTCGCAGCCGAGTAAAAAGTTACTTTGCAAGCAAAGATCAGCCCATAAAAACACGGCAGCTTGTGACTCGAATCCGCAAAATCGACTGGGTCATCGTGAATAACGAAGTCGAAGCCCTACTTTTAGAGAACAAGCTCATCAAGCAACACACCCCCAAATACAACGTTAACCTCAAAGACGCCAAAACCTTCGCTTACATTGCATTTACTAGAGAACTTTTTCCTCGAATATTGACCAGCCGAAAAGTTTCGCGCAAACTCGAGTCCTTTGGTCCTTACACCGACGGCTTTACGCGCCAAGACCTCCAACGGCTAGTTGTCAGAGTTTTTAAACTGCGCACATGCAAGACAATTCCCAAACGTGCCTGCCTGAACTATCACATTCACCTTTGCACCGCCCCCTGCATTGGAAAAGTGACCACCGAACAATACTTCGACCAGGTAAACCAAGCACGATCTTTCCTCAACGGTAATTACCAACAAACGGCTGAGCAACTTAAAGTTCAAATGCTAGCTGCATCTGAAGAGCAGCAATACGAAACTGCTCTTGAACTTCGTAACCAAATCCAATCAATCCGGCTCCTGACCGAGCGACAGATCGTAGATAACGAACGACGCTTCGACCAAGATGTACTAGTTTTTCGTCGGGTGGGTGAGAAAATGTTAGCTGTTCAGATGGGAGTACGCAAGGGAGTGCTTTTAGGCAAGAAAGAATTCAGTGTTGAAGTTCAGCCTCAGATTGAAGAAGAATTCTTGAAGGCCTTCTACACCGCCAACCAGATTCCTCGAGAAATCCTACTAAACAAACCCTGCTGGCAAAACAACGAAGAAAGGAAAGCATTAGAAGAGTTTCTTGCCGCCAAGCGACTGGCTCCTGTTTCATTACGAATTCCCAGAAAAGCCGATAAATTGGCACTTTTAAGATTGGCTGAGAAAAATCTCGAATCATCCTTAGATGTCGACTGCGCACTTGTAGATCTGCAAAACAACCTAAACCTGCCCGTGCTGCCTCAAGTAATAGAATGCTTCGACATATCTAACCTTGGCACAGAACACGTTGTATCAGGTATGGTTGCTTTCAAAGATGCTAAACCTGACAAGAAAAACTACCGCAAATTCAAAATCAAAACCTTCACTGGACAAGATGACTTTGCCAGCGTCAATGAAGTTGTCGCAAGACGCTACAAACGCCAAATTGAAGAGAAAAACCAATTGCCCGATCTGGTGGTTATAGATGGCGGACCAGGACAGGTTAGCGCCGCAAAGCATGCATTGCAAACACTTGGACTGCAGCTTCCAATCATCGGTTTAGCCAAAGAGCATGAAGAAATTTACTTACCTGGCGAATCTGGACCTCGAAGATTTGACAAGAATAACCGAATGATGCTTCTGCTACGTAAAATCCGTGATGCAGCCCACGACTTCTCATTAGGTTACAACCGCAAACGAAGACAGATGAAAATCCGAGAAGAGTTCAAACCAAAAAAACCTCGCCCGAAATAAACAAAAATTCTATCATGCAGGATTAGAAACAATACGTTTCACGCATATTAGAAATTCAATGTTTAAACTATTAGAGAATGGGTCTGTGCCTCAGCATTCGTATAACCGTCATCATCTCAGGGACTACCAATCCCCTCTCAGACTGACGTGTTAATCGTCATAGGCAATCAATAATGCACACAATGTTAGATAAAAATAATCCATTCAAAACTGATTAAGACAACAAAACGATGCCCAAACTCCAGAAGCCCGCCCTCCTCAGGTCTCCTATAAGCAACTGACACCCCGCAGACCGGAGACCACTATACTATGCACCTCCCTCCGCACTCAAAGACTCTGTTTTTGAAGTTGAAGCAATAAGGTTTTGCGGGCTAACCTACTAGTGATTTGTTCAATTTCTATTCCGCACAAAACCTCACTACAAACAATTATAACGGTATTTTATGCTATCTAGCAAATGGCTATTTCTTTCCTTGGGTAAACGCTGAAGGCTGCTTGTTCTTTCATGACCAATCGAGTTAGAGTTGATTATTGCTGTTCAATTCACAATAACGTTTATCGCGTTCAGTTTTTAAACGATGTCTGAGCGTCAATGTCTGTGAAGTTAGAATGCTTCAAGAATTAGCCATCATTCCGCGACTGAGACTTCCCGGGAGCCTCAGAAAACTTGCGTAATTGTTGCAGAGGAATAGAAGCAATACCTGGTCCTTGCTTCCTAAACCAAATAAATATCCATATTGCCTTTACTGAAACTCTCTCAAAGCTTCCTCAAGCTCGCTAAAACTCTTTATTATAATGTCTGAATGAAAAACTATCCATGGACTCAGGCAGTTTATTTCTGATACGACAATGATGTGTTTGCCTTTTCGTTTGGCATAGAACATTTCCATACACGCACCCGCCGAAAGAATAGGCAGGTAAACAACCATTACATCGCATTTATCTGCATCATCTAAGTCTCGCTGGATAAAGTCAAAGACCGGTACCTTATCCCACCAACAATCCTCCGTGCCCTGATAAATTACTCTTTCCCTCTTCCAGGGATCAATAACTTCAAACCCAACTTTTTCAGCGATTTTAGTGATGGATTTTCGGTAGTCCTGGTTTTTTTCCATACCGATAATGGGACCTGAAATGAACAACGACTTCATCGACGTAACCGTACTTCAACAAACACGAAGACTAATATGTTTTATTTTTAATTGTTGCTGCCTCATGGCTTTGTTGATGTTTGGAATTTTTTGCCGTTTTCTTTGCACAATTCTCGGATTAGGTTGCGGCCAGTCAAGCAAACAGTGTTTAATCCAATTGTGCCGATAGCCCATTGTCCAACCATGTAAAAGTTCTTCAGACCAGGGAGTCTTTTGCTTACGCCATTATTGGTGACTTCTTTGACATACTCTTTTGGAGCACCCCACGCTTGGCAACCACGGTAAGCCGCTGTCCAATTCTCAACCGATATTGGTGTAACGATTTCAGTTGCTTCAATATTGCCTTTGAAGCCTGGAAACCGCTTCTCCAATCGCTCAGCAATTAATTGGGCAACCTCTTGTTTTTCAGCACGGTACATCTCCTTGTTAGCGGAAAGCGCTTTCCAGTAATCATAATCAGATTCTAATACCACTTTGACGACTGTTTTGCCTTCAGGCGCCAAAGAAGGATCAAAGTTGAAAATTTCAACATCTAACCTGTCTCTTGCTTTGCCTTCCACCCTTAACGGTTGGTCTTGAAAGAGTACTAACGCGTGCGGTTCACCAGGAAATTCTTTGGCAACACCGTACCAAACTTCTAGCCCAAACGGCTGAACTTTCGGATAAGCCTTGTAATAGGCGTCGATAGTTGGATTCACGTATTTGCCTTCCAACATGTTGTAGATTGTACTGTAACCGTCCGCGGCAGAAACAACGATATCTGCAAAATGCTCAGAGTCATCTCCAAGTTGCACACCCACTGCAACTCCATCTTTGACGATAATACTCTTCACTTTTGAATGGTAAGCTATTTGACCTCCAAGTCCCAAATAACGTTGCTCAATATTTTTCGACAAAGCCATTGAACCGCCGATTGGCCAGCCGCCATCACCCTGATTCAAAGTAGCTAAGAAAATCAAGGCAATCACCGTTGGGACTTCTGGGATGTCATATTGTATAGTTGCAAAAGCTTTACGCATGAACGGGTCAGTGAATTTATCTGCAAAATCTCTGAGTGTCATCTTACTATATTTCATCAAAGCACTCATCAACGGGAGCATCTTTAGTTTTGTCGCAGCGCCCCCTGACATGGCGGCAAACAAGTCATAACCGCTAAATTTGCGCACAGCCTTCACAAATTCCTCTATGACTTTCTGGTCGGCAGGTGCAAGTTCTTTCATATGCGTTTCAAGTTTTTTTAAGTCAGCGAAAACCGTGAAAGCCTTGCCGTTTGTATCCTCAACCTGAGTGAACTCCTCAAAAGCATGAACTTGCAATTCGTGTAATGCACCCAGTTCTTGCCACATATGGTTGTTAACCGAGTTCGGAGTAACACCAAATACGTTATGGACAGCATAATCAAAAAGATACCCCTTTCGCAGCCACGAAACGCAGACGCCGCCAGGCTTTTCTTGCATTTCGAAAATCTTTGTATTGTAACCATTCATCTGTCCGTAACAGCCAGTAGCTAAACCTGCAAGACCAGCTCCGATTATCATGAGCGACTTATTTACCATCGAATACCCAACCTGATTTCTAAATTAGAATTATATATCTTTTCGCTCGTCTTGAAAAAAATCCACTGCAAACAATATTTAGGTCAAAACAGAGTATGTTGATGAAAAATGTCACGAACTAACTTAATACTTGAGCAAGCAGTTCTTTTTGACAAAAATGATTCAGTGAAACATGAAGTCGAAATTGCATTGGGCGCCCTCAAAGAGTTTAATCAAAAATATCCCTTTGCCGAAAATCTTCAAACAATAGAGTGGCTAGATCCCGATAAACTCTTTAAACTAAATCCTGATGAAGTCGGAGAATTCTTCCTTTTTCTACAAAGCTATCTTAAACCATTCACTAACACAACTCTAAGTAAATCTAACATCTACCGCAACGCACGCCTCCAAATAAAAGAATTCAAAAACCTACTTCGAATAACAGTAGACAACCGAAAATCTTTAGCTCAAAAAATAGATGCTCCCTGGGACAGAATCGGCGGATTTGGACAAGACAAGCAACTTGCTAAAAAAATCATATACTGCCTCAACTACAAAAACCCAACGATCCTCCCTATTTTTAGCAACCAACACCTGAGATTTTTTGTTAACCGAGTGGTCGATTCGCCAAATCTGCAACCAAAGTACCTCTCGCCAGGACAAGAATATGAAAATTATACTGCAGACATTTTAAATGCTAAAAATAGTCTGCCTCTAACTCGAGCATGGAACAATATGTACTTCACACGGTTCCTATACAAAACTTTTCCACCGCCAGACAGCGAATCCTCCTCATTACCTGAACAAAGAAAAACAACAATCATCACAGAAGAACAACTAGATCTTCAAGGTTTCATGAAACTGCTCGGTGAACTCCAAACACAGCAAAAAATCACAGGGGAACAATTCCGAGAAAACCGTACCTTATGGATGAAACAACCCACCGAACGCGAAGCATTAACTAAACGCCTAAAGCAAAAACTTCAAACATAGCTTGAAATTGGCGGGCCCGACGGGAATTGAACCCGCGACCTACGGATTAAGAGTCCGCCGCTCTGGCCTGACTGAGCTACGGGCCCGCTGATGTCACTTTTGAAAAAGGTTTCATTGAGCAATATAGATTTTGTGGTTTTGTTGTAGCAGCTTGATGCAGCGAAGCCTAATAACAAAGGTGGATAATTGGTTCTTGGAGAAGTTTTAATGGTCGATTCTCTGGGTGAAGTTTTTCTTCTGAAAACAACAAATCGAGCGGTTGGAATCCCTGAATTAATCAATCGGATCAGCTTGTCTGATTATTCTAAAAAACAAATAGCAATTAAAGCAAATTTTAACAGCGCTGACCCATTTCCTGCCTCGACTCATTTGGACACTTTACGAGCGATTATTGGATCATTAAAGAATGCAGAAGTAGGTACAATAACTTTGGCGGAACGCAGCGGCATGGGCAACACTGAGCACGTACTGGAGCAAATGGGCGTTTTCGCTTTATCCAAAGAACTGGGTTTTGAAACACTTATTCTAGATAATATAGACAAAGACGGCTGGGTAAAATTCAACCGAGACAAAACCCATTGGCTGCACGGCTTCTACATAGCCAAAGTCTTCCATGACGCAGACAAAATCGTCCAAACCTGCTGCCTAAAAACCCATCGATTCGGCGGGCACTTCACTTTATCCCTGAAAAACTCTGTGGGGATGGTTGCAAAGAAAGTTCCAGGAGGAATTTACGACTACATGTGGGAGCTGCATGGATCCCCCTTTCAGCGTCAGATGATTGCGGAAATAAACAACAATTACAACTTGGACTTTGTTGTGATGGACGGCATAAAAGCATTCATCAGTGAAGGACCAGAAAAAGGAACAGTGGTTGAACCAAATCTATTATTGGCAAGCAGAGATCGAGTAGCTATCGATGCGGTCGGAGTGGCGATTCTAAAATTGTACGGAGCTAAAGGCAAGATTGGTGAAGAAGAAATTTTTAAACAAGACCAACTCGAAAGAGCAGCAGACTTGAGCTTCGGAGTCAAATCAGCAGACGAAATAAAACTAACAGCACTCAACGATGAAACCATTGATAATGTTGAGCGAATAGAGCAGATTCTCAAAACATAATTTACGCTCATATGTAAAATTTCACCATTTTCAGATAAATTACAACTATTAATTTTTAAAAAACTAGAAAATTGTTGGAACAAAAAAGAATCCTTATTATGATTTTACACTCTTCAATCTTGAGGAGGTTTACTCATGTTTAATGAAAAAATTATTTTAACCCCAATTGGCTATATCAAAACTGATGCGAAGGGTGATGAAGTTAGAGAAAAATTGCATCATTCAAAAATCATAGTTAACAGAAATTTGGATGCTGCTTTAGATGGGATTTCTGGTTTTTCGCATCTATTTGTGATGTTTTGGTTAAACCAGATAAAAGAAGAGCAACGTTTAATGTTGAAGGTTCATCCGAGAGGGAGAACCGATTTACCTTTAACAGGTGTTTTCGCTGTAAGAACTATGCTTCGTCCAAACCCCATCGGGCTAACTTTGGTGGAGTTAATTGTAGTCGAAGACAATGTTTTGACAATTAAAGGACTAGATGCTTACGATGGTACTCCAGTATTAGATATTAAGCCTTATGACCCATGGGATACAGCTGAAAATCCAAGGGTTCCGGATTGGTGGCTAAACTTAGAAAAAGACAAAAAATACGCTAAAGCAAATCGCCAACCCCGTATTTGCCGTCAATAGCTTTCAACATAGCTTTTCTAAGGGGTTCGCCTTTCATTTCCTCGGTTTTCAGTTTTCCAACTGTTTTAGCCAGCTCTGGATCCTTTAGAGCATCACGCAACCAACTCTCAAAATCGCCTCTGTACAGATGGAATTCTATGGAATCAGTTGTAACCTGCTTTATTTGTCTATAGAACTCTATCAATGAACTTGCAGAGAAACCTAAGGGTTTATCGACACTTACGTAGAAATTAAAGCTCATTTCACTTGAAATATGTGTGGATATTTTAAGGGCGTTTTTGCCTTTTTCTGTTAAGCCGTAACCACCGCCGACCTTGCGTAGAAAGCCTTCCGCGGCAAGTTCTTGAACTTGCTCTATGGCTTGGGTTGGTTCTAGGTTTACCGCTTGTGCAAACATATGTATGTCCATTCGGTTGGTGGCTTCGTTCATCGTTTTTAGAATTTTGATTTGTTCTTCCTTCAAGAAGTTTCGCCTCTTAGTACATTTATTATCTATTATTAGAGAAATTTAAATGTGTTAATGTCATTTCAACAAAAATGAATAGGAATTCTTTTACTTTCAAAAACCAATATGGGACGGGGTCAATCTATGAGTACTCGTTACGTTTTGGTTTTGGTTACCACAAAAGATAAAATAGAAGCTGAAAAAATCGCGCAGAAACTTTTGAAAGAAAAACTTGTCGCATGTGCAAATATAATTGATCCTGTTACTTCACATTTCCATTGGTCGGGGAAAATCGACGAATCCAAAGAGTGTTTAATAATCATGAAATCTCGAATAGATCTTTTTTCTGAGCTAGCTGGGATTGTAAAGGATTTGCATAGTTACAAGGTTCCCGAAATTCTAGCCATCCCGATTGTAGTTGGTTCGGATGATTACCTAACTTGGATTAATGAAACTCTCAAATAACGTACACATGTACAAAAATGTGCAAATAAGCCTTAAATAGTACAGTTCTGTATTGATGTGAACTAACACGGAGATCGACTGCAATGGGGAATCGTCTTTGGCACAACCAAACCAAAAAACAAACTACATATTAAAAAAATCAACCTAAGCCAAACCCCACTAGAAATATTCTCAAAACTCCAAAAAAAATACCCAACAGTCTACCTCCTCGAGTCTATCGAAGGACCACAAAAACTAGCCCAATACTCCTTCATCGGATTTAATCCAAAGACCACAATTCAAATTACTAAAGGCAAAGCAAAAATAACCGACACCCAAACCCAAAAAACCACAACTGAACAGACAAACGATCCTCTAAAGCTGATCCAAAAACTACTCGAAAAAAATTCTCTTCAACACACTCAACTAAGATTTGTTGGAGGCGCAGTAGGCTACATTTCTTATGACGCTATTCGCTACTGGGAAAATCTACCTCATAAAAACAAGAATTGTGATTTTCCAGACATAGAGTTTGGAATTTTCGAGGACGGCCTAATAATAAACCATATCGAAAATCAGGCTCTATATTATCATCGAAATGAAAATAGGCTTGCAGAAGTTGAAGATCTACTAAAAAAGCCTTATGAGCCCAACTTGCTATCTTGCACTCACCCAAAAGTTGAAACCACTAAAGAAAAATATGAAAAAGCAGTTGAAAAGGCCAAAGAATACATCAATGCAGGAGACATCTTCCAAGTTGTCCTCTCCAAACGTTTTCAATTTAAACTGCAGGGAAGCCTAATTCCCTTCTATGAAGCGCTTAGAACAATCAACCCTTCCCCATACATGTATTACCTCAAGTTTGGTAAACATCAAATCGTTGGCTCTAGTCCTGAAATGCTTATCCGCGTCGACAATCGCATGGTCGAAACTTTTCCAATTGCTGGCACTAAACCCATTGCCAAGACACATGCAGAAAACTCCAAATTAGCTACTGAATTACTCGCTGATCCAAAAGAGTGTGCAGAACATGTTATGCTTGTGGATCTTGCTCGAAATGATCTTGGTCGAATTTCAAAATACGGCACAGTTAGCGTACCAGAGTTTATGAAGGTTCACCAATACAGTCACGTTCAGCATATCGTCTCACAAGTTGTTGGAGAACTAAAAGACGAGCTGCAAAGTTATGATGCAGTTAGAGCAGTGTTTCCCGCAGGAACCGTTTCAGGGGCACCGAAGGTTCGCGCTATGGAAATCATCGATGAACTTGAAACATCTGCCTAGAGGACCCTACGCCGGAGCGGTCGGGTACTTCTCCTACAATGGCAATGCCGATTTTGCCATAACGATTCGCACATTATTTGCCGACGAAAACAAAGGCTACCTTCAAGCAGGGGCAGGCATCGTTGCAGACTCTGTCCCAGAACGAGAATGGTTTGAAACAGACTACAAGGCAAAAGCGCTTATAAGCGCTCTTGAAATAGCTGGGGGCAAAAAACCACTGAAGGTTCTTGTCATTGATAATTATGATTCTTTTGTCTATAACCTTGTACAATACATTGGTGAACTGGGCGCACAAACAATCGTTTTTCGAAATAACCAAATAAGCCTCGTAGACGCAGCCAAGCTAAAGCCTGACAGAATCGTTATTTCACCAGGTCCAGGAAACCCTGAAGACGAAAAATACTTCGGCGTTTGTACCCAAATCCTCCAAACCCTCAGTCCAGTCATCCCCACATTGGGCGTCTGCTTAGGGCACCAAGGAATAATTCACGCTTACGGCGGAAAAATAATTCACGCCAAAAAACTCATGCATGGAAAGACCTGCACCATAAAACACAGTCAAAAAGACATATTTGCCGGAGTTCGCAATCCCTTCAACGCAACAAGATACCACTCCCTCGCGGGCTCAAGAGACTCAATCCCCGACTGTCTTGAAATCACCGCCGAAGCAATTGACGACAACGAAATCATGGCAATAAAACACGTCAAATACCCCATTTACGGAGTTCAATTCCACCCAGAATCAATCCTATGCGAAGACGGCAAGCTTATAATCAAAAATTTCTTGGAGCGAAAACTATGATGATTCGTGAAGGAATACAAAAAATCGTCGACGGCAACAACCTAAACTCGGATCAATCAAAACAAATAATGAATGAAATCATGACAGGAAAATCGACCAACGCACAAACAGCTGCCTTTCTAACCTCCCTTCGCATGAAAGGAGAATCAACAGATGAACTAATCGCTTTCGCGTCAATTATGAGAACTAACTGCTGCACGATACACCCCAAAGTTCAAGGAAGACTAATTGACACATGCGGAACAGGCGGAGATAAAATCAAGACCTTTAACGTCAGTACAACAGCCGCATTCGTTATCGCAGGTGCAGGAATCGCAGTAGCCAAACATGGAAATCGAGCAGTTACAAGCAAAAGCGGTAGCGCTGACGTTCTAGAAAAACTAGGCTTAAATCTAAAAATGGAGCCAAAACAAATCGAAAGAGTAATCGAAAAAGTCGGCGTTGGATTCATGTTTGCCCCTCTTTTTCACCCAGCCATGAAATATGCAGCTGAAGCCAGAAGAGACATCGGTATCCGAACAGTCTTTAACGTTCTCGGACCGATGACAAACCCAGCATGCGCCGACGCTCAGCTATTGGGCGTTTATGACCACAAAATGGTTGCAACAATCGCTTATGCGTTACAGCAACTTGGAAGCAAAGAAGCAATGGTCGTTTATGGTCTCGATGGACTGGATGAGATTTCGACAATAGGAAAATCACTCATTGCCCACTTGAAAAACGGAAAAGTTACAGAATCAGAATTCACCCCAGAAGACTTTGGAATCAAAAAAGCAAACATTGCCGATTTGCAGGCATCCACACATGAAGAAAACGCAGAAATTATAGTTAAAATCTTGAAGGGAGATTCGACAGTAAAAACAAAAACTGACATAGTATTGGTGAACAGCGCCGCCGGAATTATAGTAGGCGGGAAGGCAGATAACTTCAAGGAAGCCATCCAAATGGCAAAAGAATCGATTCAAAACGGATGCGCATATGCTAAACTCAAGGAATTGGTTGAAATAACTGGCGGAAACCCCCAAATGCTTGAGGAGATGGAAAGAGAAGGATGACCGACTTCCTGGATACCCTTGCAATGGATGCAACTAAGACTGTTGACAGTGGATACTACAAAACCGATTCAAAGAAAAAACAGCCAAAAACAAGCCTTAGACAATCAATTCTCAACTGCAAACATAATTCAATCATTTCCGAAATCAAAGCTGTCTCTCCATCAATAGGAACTATACGAAACAAAATCGATACACCCCAAATCGCTCAAGCAATGGAAAGAGCAGGTTCAGCTGGAATCTCAGTTCTAACAGAGCCTAAACACTTCAAAGGCTCCTTAACCGCACTCAAACAAGCAAGAGAAACCACGAAGCTACCAATACTCATGAAAGACATAATAATCGTTACCGACCAAATCGAAGTTGGGGCACAAATCGGAGCCAACGCCGTATTGCTAATCCAAGCTCTTTTCGACAGAGACTGCTGTGAAATGAGTGTCGAAAAAACAATCTCTTTTGCGCACTCAAAAAGTCTTGAAGTATTGCTTGAAACCCACAGCGAATCAGAATTCCAAAAAGCTCTTGAAACAGACGCCGACCTTATTGGAATCAACAACCGCAACCTCGCGACCCTAAAAATTGACCTGAACACCACAAGACTAATTCTAGAAAAACATAAAGCACCCAATAAGCTGGTCGTAAGCGAAAGCGGAATAAAGACCCCCCTTGACCTTCAGTTTCTGCGAAGTTGCGGCGCAAACGCTTTCCTCATAGGTTCAAGCATCATGCTCACCGAGAACATAGAAGAGAAAGTTACGGAGTTTGTATTGGCATGAAACTAAGTAACTATCCAGTGGAAGGAAAATTCGGCAAGTTCGGCGGGCGCTTCGTTCCGGAGATCCTGATGGAAGCCATTACCGAACTCGAGAAAACTTATGGAAAAGTCAAGAAAGATCCAGCGTTCAAAAAAGAACTCAATTACTATTTGGCGGAATTCGTGGGCAGACCTACACCTCTATACTTTGCTGAGAACCTAACCAAAACTTTGGGCGGAGCAAAAATCTACCTTAAACGAGAAGACCTCGCCCATGGCGGTGCCCACAAAATTAACAACACAATAGGTCAAACGCTTCTAGCTAAACGCATGGGTAAAACCCGCGTCATCGCAGAAACGGGAGCGGGGCAACATGGCGTAGCAACCGCCATCGCATGCGCAGCTTTAGGTCTAAAAGCAGAAGTTTATATGGGAACCGAAGACTGCGAACGGCAACGCCTAAACGTATTTCGAATGAAACTGTTGGGCGCCAAAGTTCACCCTGTAGATTCAGGCTCCAAAACACTTAAAGACTCCATTAACGAAGCATTTCGCGACTGGGTAACCAACATCGAAACAACCTATTACCTGATCGGCTCAGTGGTAGGTCCACATCCTTATCCTTTGATCGTCCGAGACTTCCAAAGTGTAATAGGCAACGAGCTCAAAGCTCAATTTAAACAAAAAGAAGGCAAACTACCAGATGCGCTAGTAGCCTGTGTAGGCGGCGGAAGCAACGCGATTGGAACCTTCTATTCCTTCGAAGACCACAAACAAGTCGCACTTCACGGAGTGGAAGCAGCAGGAGCAGGCATCAAAACCGGAAAACACGCAGCATCACTAGGCGCAGGTTCAGAAGGCGTCTTCCACGGAATGCTAACCTATGTACTGCAAGACAAAAACGGCCAAATCGCAAGCACCCACAGCGTTTCCGCAGGCTTAGACTACCCTGGCGTCGGACCCGAGCACAGCTTCCTAAAGATCTCAAAAAGAGCGCAATATGCATCAATCACTGACAAGGAAGCGGTAGATGCGTTTTTAACATTGTCCAAGCAAGAAGGAATTTTGCCCGCCTTGGAATCATCACATGCAATTGCTTATGCTATGAAGCTAGCGCCAAAAATGAAAAAAACCCAAACTATAGTCGTTACACTATCCGGACGAGGCGACAAAGACGTAGAAACAATCGCAAAATTCATCGGTGAAAAAATATGAACGCCATAGCCAGAACATTCCAAAAACAAAACCAGCAAGGTAACGCTGTCCTAATCGGCTACATCATGGCAGGAGACCAAACACCGCAGCAAACACCAGAAATAGCTGATGCCCTTATCCGAGGAGGCGTAGACATTTTAGAATTAGGACTGCCCTTTTCTGACCCAATCGCTGACGGACCAACAATCCAAGCCGCAAGCATACGCGCTTTAACTTCAAATACAACCCCGCTGAACGTTTTAATAATTGCCAAACAAATAAAACAGAAACACAACGACGTTCCGATCGTGATCATGACTTACTTCAATCCAGTTTTCAAAATAGGTCTCAACCTTTTCTGCCAAACAGCCAAAGAAAGCCAAGTTGACGGCTTTATTATTCCTGATTTGCCCGTTGAAGAAGCAGACGAATACAAGAAAACCGCAGAAACCTACAACATAGACACAATATTTCTAGCTGCCCCATCAACTTCAAACGAAAGATTATCCAAAATCGTTGCAGCATGTTCAGGCTTTCTGTACCTTATCTCCCATTTTGGCGTGACAGGAACCAAGTCGAACGTTGAAGACTCCACAATTCAACTCATTAAACGGGTTAAACCTTTTACCAACGGAAAAGTCCCCTTGGCTGTAGGATTTGGAATATCAAAACCCGAACACATCAGACGAATCGTAGCAGCAGGAGCTGATGCAACTATCGTCGGAAGTTCCTTCGTAAAAATCATCCAAGAAAATACTAAGACTATGCTTAAAGACCTGCAATCAGCCGCCCGCGAATTTAAGGATGCCACTAAGATCATAGATTCTTAAAGTCCCTTTCAGGGAAAGTATTAATGTCTCCTTAAACCAATAAGTTGCGGCGATGGATCTTAAGCGGTGGGTTAGGGGTCCATTGTATCCGTAAATCCTCTACATGACGGGCTGACATCTGCGGATGAGGCGTCAAAGGCCGTTTGGATCTTCATTTCCGAAACGTTGAGTATCCGTCCTTTGAGGCTGGCGGTCAACGGGTGGTTTCCGTAGGGAAACTGCTTCGTTGTTTAGCAGGCGAAACCGGCTAGGCTCGGGAGAGAGCAACCTAAGTTTGGACGTTATGCGCTCAAGGGGGTGCGGGTATGAGTGTAGGGTTTGGGGTTTCCAGGCGGAGTCTAGGCGTCAAACCGCAGCGGTCCATCGCTACTCCAACTCCACACAAAAGCAAAGGTAAAAATGCTATTCTCGCTGGCAAAACAAAACAGTATTATTCTCGGGAAACACTCTGCAACAGTGAGCACTTAAAACTGCATTTTACATCATGGAAGGGTTGGTAGAACAACAACAAGAATTTTTAGGTGTTGTTGTTCTAGCAGACTCACTCTTTTCTATTAGACTCATCAGAAGCCTTTCTATAAAACGCCTTTTCGACTACTCGAACATCCAAATTATGCTTAGCTGCAGTCTTCCTCAACGCAACAAGAAAACGCACATAGTTCTGAGGTGTATACAACCCCGGCGGTGCATTACCTAACACAGGCTTCCACACAGACTTATCAAAGACCCCGTACTGCTTAGGATCAAAGAATGCCAAGATAACGCTAGCAAGCACGGGACTTATGCCCTCAAGCGTCGTCAAACAATTAATACGGTACATATCATCAGCGCCAGGTAAACTCAAAATCTGACTTGTTATCCGCATAACCTTCTCCTCCGAATTGCGACCAACCAACTCCAAACCACGCGCCAACTTTTCAGAATCACCTTTAAACTTCCACTCAACAACACCAACCAAATCCTTACAACTAAGAAACTGGTTCTTACGAAACCTTGCACCCAACTCACGTTCACGCTGCGCCTGCCAACCAAACGCCTTGTCATACTTGCGGCTCCAAACTAAATAGTCTGATTTATCCACACAATTCACCCTTAAACCAATACAAAGTAGACGCTGCAGAATTTCACTATTTCTCTAAAAATACAAAATAAGAAAAGGAAGATGAAGTTAGTTTTGATCAACTAAGTGTGCAGTTCCATCTGGGCAGTAAACTTTTTCGTTTCTTGCCACTCGTCTGTACCGTTCGCTGCACATGTGCAGTAATTCGCATCCGTCGCAATCTCTACTCAGCATTTATTCGCCTCCTTAGGGCTTTTTACAGAGGTTAGTTTTTATTTATAAGGCTATGTAACATGGATGAATATACATTTTTTCTCCTTTTGAATGTAGAGCATTTTTTATAAGCAGAGCAGTCAGATGAGCAGGGGGTGGCTGTTTTGGTTTGGCAATCTAATATTGTGTTGCTGTGCGTGCTATATCACCTTGTCAGCTGCAGTTTTTAACGCGTGGCTAACGCGTGAACGGACGTACCCCCTGAATATGATGGGCAGGGTGAGTAGCCCCAGCGCCAATATTGTTGTTGCTAAATCCATTATGCAATTTTCCACCATGTTTTTTTTGCTCTGAAAGGGGAATGCTATTCGATGGATATAAACGAATTTGAGAAATGTTCATGACAATTAAGAAAAATCAATCAAATATGACGAAACAATGAAATTACATCCACCTTCGTAGGTATATTCAGTTAAAAGATGGATAAACATCCAAAAAATCTGCTCGTGCAATCCTTAAATCATAAAGCCACCATAAACCTAATCGACAACTATGGGCGATCAAACCAAAAAATTCCATTTCCAAGAAATCAACAAAATCCTCCAATTCCCTGCCGAAGGCAATCAAGGCAAATACCTTGGATACAAAATCCAAATCAAAAATCCCCCAACCGAAAACCAACCCGTACAAGACGTAAGCCTTTGCCAATTTCTCGAATCCACTGAAGTTGAACAAAACTACCCTCACACCGTCGGTTACTACAAAGAATCAAGCGAAGGCGCCAACTTCAACCCCCAATATCTCGAGATACGAAAAATCGCGAATATTGAAGAGTTCTGGTTATTTCTCAATACCTGCAACCTTTAAAAAGACCCGTTTAAAAAAATGCAGAACAAAAATCTGCACTATCCAATTTTGTTATTCTATCCTTATCAACAGTTCAAGCTATATCATTGGAGACCTATGAACAATTAAGCTTTCGATAGTTCGAAGCAGTTGATACCCGAAAAGAATCGCTGCGAAGTAGGTCGGCCATAAAATCACTGGCCAGTTGCCCGGAGTATAGTTCCATAACCCCGTGGAAACAGCAAAGAATTCCATGAGCGCCAACGATATCATTCCACCTAAAGCCAACATCACTTGCTCTTTTACCTCATGTTTAGCTTTCCAGTTGCGACGCATAACCATTAAAATTGCCCATGCTCCAAGGAATGCAAACAGAAGTATATACCAGCTTGAATTAAAATCAAAGAATACGTTCATTTTTTCTCACCAAATTTAATGTTTTACTGCTCTTCCTCTACGAGGTCTATGGTTGCCCCAGCATTTTTTGCAGTAGACAGGTTTATCTGCTTTGGGCTGAAAGGGAACTTCACAGTTCGTACCACATTCACTGCACATAGCGTTGAAAGTTGGAAGTGTGTGGAATTGCTTGAAGAGTTGGTAATTTTTCAGTCGCGGCCAGCCAGTCTTCGCATACTTGAGCATCTCAGGTTTGTCTTTTAGCCAACGCATCATATGAAAGAAGCTTTTGCCTCTTTTTTCATCGCGTTCAGCTAGTGGCTCATACCCCAAATTGCGGATCTCATCCAAATAAGCAATTTCTACTAGCTTCTGCGCCTCGCCGTCAACGTGGACACGCTTAACGCGGGCTTCACCGTAAGTTTTTTGGAGTTCCTCTGCTGCAACATCAAAGATGCAGCCTTGACAAATGTGGATTTCCTCTTTGGGAGTCAACTTGAACCGTGATACGAGTTTTGACACTACACGGGATGATTCCTGAAGATACTCTTTTTCCCGGAAAATTTCCTGATAAAACCTAACGTCAATAAGGTCATACTTGAATTCGCCTGTGGGCTCGTGGTAGGCACCGACTACAACTCCGAAAAGCAAATCGCCGCTACCAGCATCGTCAACAATAAGAGTCACTCAGATAGTTCCCTCTCTATTCTCCAACCCAATATTACAGTCAACTATAAAAATCGATTTCTCAAAAAAAGAAAAAACAGGTTAGCAAAAACGAATCCGAAGCTCTTATTTCAGCCAAATTAATTTCCCTGGGCAGAATTATCTATTGAATTCATCAGTTTTTCAAACTTTCAAATCGGCTGGCATAGAAACAATTGAATCTAAAGAAGACATTTTATGGATTTGATAATAACCTTGTTTTGAAGTAACGAGAATCTGGTGCATCTGCAAAAATTAGTTATCTTATTGAAGCGGTTGCAACTTGTTTAACAGCTTTAGCGTCGAGCACATTCAAGATTCCATTCTTGCCAAGACGCAGCTGTTTTTCACCTCGGAAAACGCAAACTTGACCATTCCGCAACTCGATATTATCACCAACTGCGATAGATCCAATTTGCCCCTCCCAAAGACACAATTTCATTTTTCCCGTTTCATCCCCAACTACAGCATTAACAACCATAACATTATTACCAAATTGTGTGTGAACCTGTGCTGGTTTTGGTACTTCAAGAACCTCAGCTTTCAAATTTACTTTTTTCATGCCTGCTCTTAGGTCCCGAATCACCGAATAGATTGATTCATTGTTTTGTTTGGCAATTTTCTTCTTTATTTTATCGGTGCTCATCCAGCTTTCAAACGGATTATCTTTCCTTAAAAGGAACTCGTCATCTACACGGAATTGAGCGACTACATCACTATTCTTCGTAATTAGAAAAATGGTTTCGCCCTTAATTTGTCCACGAAATTCAACGGTGAGGTTGCCACATACGGCTTTCTCATTTTTCCTTGCAGCAACTAACGCTTGGAACATTTCGTTAGGGTAAATACTGTATTTGACTGAAAGCAAAGCTAAATGTTCGCCTAAAGTTGATTTTTTCTGTCGCAAATTCCTCTCTCTATCCTTTAAAGTTGCCGAGAAAAAGCAAAACCTGACTTGCTAATTTTCTCAATCGGTTCAACTATGTCTGGCTACCTATATTAGTTTGACTATGGATCTTTTGAAGTTAATATCCCCTTCGTAAATTCATAAATCGAAGTTTACATGTTTGTTTGTCACCTTGCGAGCATTCAATTTATAAGTATGTATGATGTGATAGGTGTAATGTGTAAAAAGCAACTTTTTTACACATCCAATATAGTAGGAGTTGAAAATAGAAAATGTCATACGGTAACAGAGAGATGCACAAGGCAACCTGCGCTGACTGCGGAAAAGAATGTGATGTTCCTTTCAAGCCAGACGGCACAAGGCCAGTTTACTGCCGAGAATGCTACTCTAAACGAAGACCACCAAGAAGATACTAAGCTAGCAGCTAAGCATCTTTCTAACTAGTCTAAAATTTTCTTTTTTATTTTTATAATTTTCATCCACCCAACAATTTGTTTAAGTCGCTTTCATTTGACCCCCTCATAGCAACTATAAATTCTTATAATCCGCAAAACAAATAACTGAGCGGAGCCTTCAAAATTGAAGCAATTTCTGATAACACCCGCAGCGGGTAAACGTTTAATCGCCAAGACAATCGCAAACCACCCATCCATCCGGAAAGCCATCAGAAACAACAGCGTTGTGATCGTGGCTGGAACAACAAACGGTTATGTGGCAGAAGAAATTTTAAAAACATACAAAATAGCAGACGACTTTTCAAGAAAACATTTCTTCCGCGGATTAACTATGCCATCTACGCTGAAAGTTTCTGCTGAAGGCAGATTAAAAGATGAAAGCCAGTTTCCAGGTGACGTTGTCATTGTTAAGGGCGTTTGGGAAAGAGACAAATCGATAAATGATGTAATCGATGTTCTCAAGGAAGGAGACATCATTCTAAAAGGTGCAAACGCTTTAAACTTGGCTCGTCGCCAGGCTGCAATTTTGATAGGTCACCCAAAAGCTGGAACTATCGGCCTAGCTCTGCCTGCAGTTGTAGGACGTCGCGTCAGGCTTATTTTGCCTGTTGGGTTGGAAAAACGGGTAGATTGCGATTTAAATGCTTTAGCTACTAAACTTAATATTCCCGGAGAGGGAGGATACCGTTTGCTACCTGTGCCCGGTGAAATTTTCACCGAGATTGACGCTTTGACAGCGCTAACAGCTGCACACGTCGAGTTAATTGCAGCAGGCGGAGTCTGTGGAGCGGAAGGCGGCTGTTGGATTGCTGTTACAGGTGAGCCTGAACAGGAAGCTTTCGCCGAGCAAGTTCTTATCTCCTTAGCGGATGAACCTCCCTTTACCGAAGAATACCTTTAAGCTATTTCTAGATAAGCTGCTCCTCAAGACTGCAAATCTTCTAATTTCCTCTCTCCTCCATTCGGGACTTTTGCCAAAAAAGCTGCATAAAAACGCGGTCAAACTCGACGTCGCCTAAAATTTCCTTTTGAAGTTATTATCACCTGTTTCCATAAATCTAATTCCTCAAAGTCAAATAAAAAAGATCTAATAAGCAATCTATGGATCAATTTTCTATCGTTTCAAACCTTAAATGGATAAGAGAACACACCAGCAGGTCCTAAAAAATTTAAAATCAATGCTTAGTCAAGAAACTTTGACTTAAGTTAGTCAAGAAAACTTGACAAAAACCCTTAATTTGAAAGAATCAACCCATCTTTAAACATGACAAAAACTGCAAATGGTTTGATACTGCGTATTGCTATTTTGTTGGTTTCAAGTTTCAGTTCAATAGCTATTGTCTCGTGTATTTTCGTAAGCTTTATAAGATTTTGGTTGGATAATCCATCCATTAAATGGACTGAAAGAATATGAAAAAAAGTTTGCTATCAATAATAGCGATAATAGTAATAGCAACCATCCTGATAGCTGCCTTTATATACCTCAACTATACCTCCCCAAACAGTTCAAACAATACCAATCTCTCAGTTGTCGACGATGAAGGATATACTACCACTTTCTCCTCGATTCCGCAAAGAATTATTTCTCTTGCCCCAAGCAACACCCAAATCCTCTTTGCCATAGGCTTAGATGACAAAGTTGTGGGAATAACCGATTATGACCATTATCCTTACAACTTTACTGCTTGGATAGAAGCTGGAAACATTACCAGTATCGGGGGTTTCTCTACACCTAACAAAGAAACCATCGCCTCGTTAAAACCAGATTTGATTTTGGCTACGCCTATTAATGATCCGGATGTTGTGACTTTGCGGGATTTAGGTTACAAGGTTTTGGTTTTGAACCCTAATGATGTTGATGGTGTGTTAGGTGATATTTCTATGGTGGGTAAAGCTGCTGGTGTGGATCAGAATGCAGCAACGCTTGTGGATTCTTTAACTAGCCAGATTGACGCTATTGAAGCAAAAATTGCTTCTGCTGATTTGCCTAAGCCTAAGGTTTACTATGAGGTGTGGACTCCTCCTTTGATGTCTGCTGGTAATGGCTCGTTTATTAATGATGTGATTTTGAAGGCTGGTGGGGTTAACATTTTTGGCGGTGAAAGTCAGCAGTATCCTGCGGTTAGTTCTGAAACGGTGGTGCAGAGTGATCCTGATGTTATTATGTTGCCTTCTGAGATGGCTAATACTGGGGAGGCGCCTTTCTATGGGAGTGTGGCTGATGTTAAGGCTAGGCCGGGTTGGAGTTCGATTAGTGCGGTGGAGAATGATCGGGTGATAGTTGTTAGTGGGGATTTGTTTGCTGAGGCAGGGCCAAGAATTGCGGAGCAGATTGCGGTGGCAGCTGAAGCGTTTTACCCAGAACTCTTTAATTCAACCTAACCCTTTTTTTGTGTTTACAAATGTCAGTTGATGAAGTCCAAAAAAAATATTCAAAACGACCGTATAGATGGAAACTCATACTACTAACCTTAGTAGCCGCATTAGTCCTTTTTATTATACTTTGTTTGAACGTTGGGTTTGCTCCCATTAGTTTCTCAGACATAATGACTATTATAGGCAAACAAGTGCCCTTTCTCAATCAATACATAAACCCATCATCTGTTTCCGTTGTTAATGAAGCCATAATCCTGCAAATACGATTGCCACGTATTTTAGCGGGAGCAATAGTCGGCGCAGGATTAGCCGCAGCAGGAGTAATGTATCAAGGTATATTTAGAAACCCAATGGCCGACTCTTACCTGCTTGGTGCGTCAGCAGGCGCCTCTTTTGGCTACACGTTAGCTGTCTTATACGGTGGAACTCTAGCCGCTAACATTTTAGGGATGGGACTATTCCAAATAGTTGCTTTTTTGGGAGCGGTACTTACCGTATTTCTTGTTTACTTCATGTCACGAGTTGGAAACAAAGTTCCCATAACAACGCTCTTGCTTTCAGGCATAGTTGTTAACATTTTCATCTTGTCTCTACAAACAGTATTCGAGCTACGTTCTGGACAAGCATTAATGGGAATTGTAGCTTGGATCGCCGGAGGATTTACCAACATAACTTGGACTAGCATATACACGGTTTTCCCAGTTGTATTGATTGGGACGGTTCTTGCATATTTCTTCACCAAAGACCTCAACTTGCTATCGATGGGCGACGACACTGCCCAACATCTAGGAGTGAATACAGAAAGAGTGCGCCAGATTCTTCTGCTGCTGAGTTCTTTAGTTACCGCCGCAGTAGTGTCAATTAGCGGGATAATAGGGTTTGTAGGACTTATCATTCCTCACATGACTCGGCTTATTATAGGACCAGACCATCGCATTCTTCTACCCACATCTGCAATCGTCGGAGCTATATTTTTAATACTATGTGACTCTTTAGCAAGGGTTGCTACAGGAGCCTCTGAGCTTCCAGTGGGCGTTATAACAGCTTTGGCGGGAACACCCTTCTTCATCTACCTGCTTAGAAAACGAAAAACTAGCTATTCATTATAATGGAGAAAAAAACATGGTAATACTGTCAGTCGATGGAGTAGAATGCCGTTACGGCTCGATTAAGATTCTAGAGAACGTTAGCTTAACTTTCAAGGAAGGAGATTTTGTCGGAATTCTGGGACCCAATGGTTCAGGAAAGAGTACACTTCTCAAAAGCATCAGTCGAACCCTCAAACCAACCAAAGGGACTGTGCTCCTCGACAAAACTGACATTTACGATATGAAAAGTGTTGATTTAGCTAAGCATATGGCCATAGTGCCCCAGGAAAGTAACATCGGCTTTAGCTTCACAGCTCTTGACATAGTTCTTATGGGACGTAACCCCCACATGAAACGGTTTCAGATGGAATCTGAAAAGGATATGGTGATTGTCCGTAAAGCTATGAAACAAACCAACACTTGGCAATTGGCAGACCGACCAATAAATGAACTGAGCGGAGGTGAAAAACAGCGGGTGGTAATCGCCCGTGCACTTGCACAAGAACCAAGAGTCCTGTTACTCGATGAACCACTAACCCATTTGGATCTAATTAACCAATTAGAGATCATGGATCTGGTTCAGGGCTTGAGTGCAAGGGATCACTTGATTGTTTTGGCAGTAATTCACGACTTAAACATAGTAGGTCGCTACTGCACCTCAGCTATTCTGCTTAAGGATTCATGTATTTACGCAGCAGGTCCACTTGATCAAGTCTTGACAAGTGCGAATATTAAAAACGTTTTTCATGTTGACGCCATCGTCAAAAAGAGTCCAGTCACGAATTCACCCTACGTTATTCCGCTCTCACCTCAAAAGACCTCGCTTGAACGCAAATGCGCTATCCACATAATATGTGGCGCCGGAACAGGTACTCTGATAATGAAAGCATTAGTGGATGAGGGCTATGTAGTGACAACGGGTGTTCTTAACACGTTAGACACTGATTATGAGACTGCTGAACTCCTGAGAATTCCAACAGTAAGCGAGGCGCCATTTTCACCTATAACAAAAGAAACGAAGTTAGCAAACTTGGACATGATAAATCAAGCAGCTATCGTTGTTGTTACATCAGTTCCATTCGGGTTCGGCAACCTCTCTAACCTCGAAGCTGCACTGCAAGCACTGAAACAAGGCACTCGAACATACGTTATCGACGAGATTCCAATCGAGGTGCGAGATTTTACTAATGGTCGAGCAGTAACAATTTTTGCTGAACTGCGAAAACAGGGAGCGATATTCATAAAACATCCTTCTGAACTACCCACTCTTGTAAATGCTACTCACAAATCGATTGAATTGTGTAAACTTGGACAAACTGAAATTCCAGGTCACTTAAAAGACGCAGTTAAAGTAATGCATTCAAAGAGAAAGGACGCAAAATAATGCAAAAAGCTGGGACCCCGATTCCATTTGGTGCAGAAAAACACAACAGAAAACTAAATCACTTCATCTGGTCTTGCACCCGTGCTTACCCGGTTAAACATGTGTTTTCCCTTGGCGATGGCAAGCCTTTGCCAAATGAACTCAATACCGTTGAAGCTAAATCAATGCTCAAGAAAGTAGCTGATTTCGGGGTCGATAACTTGTTCATTTCGGGCGCAGGTTGGACAGGTGAACCGTTGATGCGCAAAGACTTCTCAGAACTTATCCGTTATGCATCTGAGCTTAAGTTGTCGCCTTACGTGAAAGTTACTGGTTGGCACTTTGACCAAAAGGTAGCTAACGAGTTAAAGGCAGCTGACTGTAAAGCCATCATTTGTTTTGCGGGACTTAAGGAAACTGACACCAAGCTCCGCGGCGAGGGCGCTTTTGAAGGAAGTACAAACGCCGCGCAACTATGCAAAGAAAACGGCATTCCATTCGCGGTAAGCGTAATCAATACAAAATACATCGCCAACCAAGTTACTGCTTTAGTCGAATTTGCGATAGGCTTAGAAGCACAAAGCTTCCACTTGGCATCCCTGATTCCGCAGCCCATAGATGTTGAAAATCAACTCGAGATTTTAGCTCCACTAGAACCAACTCCTCAACAAAGGGAAGACCAACTAGAAGAAGTTTACCACTTAAACAAGAAGAAGCATGGTATAATTTCGATTGTACCTTACGAAATGTTCAACAACCGTCTACTCAAGACGAAAGATCCAGCCATTGAACTTAGAAGCACCTGCAGTATGTGTGATAACTTGCACAAGAACGAGTGGCTGGAAATCTTGGAAGATGGAAAAGCCTACGCATGTGCGCCTCTTAATCTAAAATTTGGCGATATAAGAGTTGACAGCATTGAGCAAATCATGGCTCGGATGAGAACCTCTGAGCGCCTGAAGTGGCTTGCTGACCGTAGTAACCTTAAGGGTAAATGCGGCATCTGTGATTATCAATCGATCTGTGGTGGTTGTAGAGCTCGAGCCTATATTTACACTAAAGACTATCAAAATCAGGATCCTGCATGTGTCTACATACCGAAAAAGGTCGAGAGAACATGACAAAAAATTATACATTTGATTCCCTAAAGAAAAAAGCCGCAGAGTTAGGTGCTGTTTCTGCAAAGATAATTTCAACAAAGAGTATCGTAATAGAAGACAGGGTTGTCTTAAAATGTAAACTTGGATGCGAAAAATACGGAAAAACATTGGCTTGCCCGCCGTATGCTCCAACTCCAGATCAATTCCGAAAAATCGCAAATGAATACCATTATGCTATGTTTTTGAAGTTTAAGACAACAGCCCAAGCAAACTCCCAATTGATACCTCACCTAACAAGAACAAACGATCCAACCCTTCCACCAGAGATAAAAAAGAAGGTGGATGCTTTCTGGTCTAGTTGGAAGATCAATACGCAAAAACTGCTAAGAGCCGTTTTAACACTCGAAAAGGCAGCTGTTAAAGAAGGATACCTTCTGGCTGTTGGCTTTGTTTCGGGTTCTTGTCAACTTTGTGAAAATTGCAACTTAGAAAAAGGAGTGTGCATTCATCCTGAGACTAGACGCTACTCAGAGGAGGGGGTTGGAGTAAACGTTAAATCTACAGCGGAGAAAGCTGGAGTAGAATTTACTTTGCCTTTTGAGAAGACCCCGGAAACGTTTGCTCTGCTTTTAATTGATTAGATACTTTGAATGTGAAAAGACTATTCTTTATTATTGGACGGATCTCGAAATCATTATCATCAATGAACGCAATTAAAATAGAAATGTAATCTAAACCTTAAATAACAAAGACTCCAAACAAACAACCAGACTTAGCATTGCAGGGGTCAAAATGAGCATTAACCCAAAAATCAAAGGTATACAAGCTCAAGTCAAAGGAAGTGTACTTGTTATTCAATCCAAAACTCCTTTGAGGATTCTTAGTTCAGCTATTTTTAACGGAGGTTTAAAATATGCAAACGCTTTGCTCAACATTCAGGTTCCAGAAGGCTTGGGCAGCGATAAAGACGATGTGCACTGGAGCCCTGAAGGTTTCTTAAACGAACAAGTGCAAATGCTAAATCTCGAAAAAGATAAAACAGTTGCACTTATGACAGCTGCCAAAATGCAAAACCTCGCAATCTGTCGTGACAAATGCAATGAAACGGTATTGACTGTTTTTGCTACCGCCGGCAAAACAGTCGCCGTTACAGCAGGTGAACCTGCAGCTTCGAAAAACGGTTACAGAATTGGGACTATAAATATTATTTTGCTCGTTGACGGAAACTTGACAGAGGGCTGTATGGTTGAAATCATTAAAACCATGACTGAGGCAAAAACGGTTGCCCTGCGCGAATTGGATCTTAGAAGCCAATTTTCTGGCGATTTGGCGACTGGAACGTTAACTGATAGTGTTTTGGTTGGATGCACAAACAGAGGTGAGTTGATCCAATTTGCTGGAACCTTTACCCTTTTAGGAGAATTGATAGGGAAATGTGTGCGGCAAGCAGTTAAATTAGCTCTCCAAAAACAGGAGAAACTTATCTCCGCAAGGCCGTTAATGGAGAGATTGGTTGAACGAGGCATATCACATCAGGTCATCATGTCGTTGAAGCCGGATCTAAAAAACAAAAATGTTAAGTTGATTCAAAAACAACTGGAGCTTCTTTTTATGGATAAAAATGTTGTTTCTCTTATTCTAGCGAGTCTTAGAATAGATGAAGATTATAGAAAGGGTTTAATCCCGGAAGGTGCAACCAGAAAAATCGATAAATCAACCTTCGAAGAGATCGCCTTTGCATCTTTAAGATGTCAGTTAAACGATGACACTTTCCTAGATGTCAAGAGTAAAATGGCAACCGAACCAATGTTTCCGGGTCCCTTCACAAAGTGCCTTTTACTATCTATTCTAGAAAAAGCTGACTTAGCTGCTGCTTAAGCCCTTCGCTAAACAGCCCGCTAAAGAAAAACATTACTATTCATACGGAAAAATAACATTCATTGGCTGGTGAATAGCCTGGGACCCTTCGATAATCTTTATCCTCTTAACCGGATTAGCGTTAGGTATAGTTCACTCTTTTGACCCTAACCATCTTATTGCTGTTTCAGCCTTGCTAATGCAATAATAAAAGCCTTCACAAATCAGTTGTCTCAGCCAATGTGTGGGGAATCGGTCATTCCTTTATGCTTTTTTTGTGGGTTTGTTTATATTAATTTTCAAAGTGGCAATTCCAGATGCTATTGTTAACATTTTTGCACTTGCTGCTGGCATTCTGTTAATAATTTTAGGTGCCTTTATGCTTGGACCTATAATTGCCCAAAGACTTGGTCTAATCCACACAAAGAAACAAACTGATTACCCATTATTGCTTGAAAATCAAATTGATTCAACCAAAGCGGTCAACATTCACTCTTTCACAAATCAGCCTTCACAGGCGCTTAGCAGGGGCTTGGCGGCAGTGCATAATTGATGTTAGTTACATTGGCAACTGTAAGTTCAGCTCAGTAGAGATAGGCTTGATTTTTATTATCTTATTTGGGTTAGGCTTAATATTTGGTATGGTTTGCATCTCCTGTTTGTTGGGATCTATTATTGCATATGCAGCAAACAACTTGTCTAAAATTCACTTAATAATTATAGTTGTCACGGGTTCAGTGAGTAGCGGATTTGGCTTATTTATATGCTTGAACATTTTAATATTGAATAGCGATCTATGATAATAACAACTTTTGAACGTTTAATAGTGATTCGCAATTCAATCGGATTAAAAAAAATGAGAAAGATGTTGGAAGACAACCAACATTTGCGGCTTTTAGGTTTCGTTGAAAGTTGAGGCTGAAATTGTTGGGTTTATAACAATATCGGAGACCACTGCGGATCCGATTGTTGTATCGTCGATTGAGTATGTAGCGTCTTCTCCGTTCCAATGTGTAAGGTTGTCTAGATAGTCTTGCCATGTTGCGCCCCAAGCAAGCCAATCGTCAGCAAAAACGCCTGCAGTCCATGTGGCTCCACTGTCCGTGCTTTCCCAAGCTGTTTGAGTGCCAGCGTTTAATATGTATGCATAGCCTCCTTCGAGGTCAACTCTGAATGTAACCATGTCGGAATGAATATCTTTGCCTTGCCACATGTACGTTGTTGTTGTTCCACCGCTTGTTACGTCAGCGCTAAAAGATACGGTTGTTGCATCTGCTATCCCTGAAGGACCAGGCGTTGGAGTTGGTGTGGCTTCAGTATTGCCACTATTTCCGTAGTAGTACCATGCTGCAACTCCTGCAATGACGATAATGATAATTACGACCGCAACAATAGCATAAGTTGATGTTTTACTCATAGTTTTCACCGAATTTTTTCCTGATCATCTGTTTTAGCGCTAACTTAATATAAGCTTTTCCAAAGGTTCAAAATATGCCCCTAAGACAGAAAATTCTTGCAGAATATTTAATCCTGGTAAATACATGGAAACTAAAGAGTTGAAGGGTGCGTGAGAAATATCAATATTTTTTCGGAGAGCAGAGATGTATAATTGTTTATTTTTCGATTGAAATCTTGCTAACTCCAGCGTCTTTGTCGAGGGTAATTACGTGGTCAGCTTTGGCTGCGAAGGCTTCGCTGTGGGTTACTGCAATTATTTGTTCTATGGCTTTAAAACGGCTAATAGCCTCTGCTAAGCGTTCAATACTGCCATCTTCACTTCCCAAGTTCTCAGTAGGTTCATCAAGCATAAGCATGCTAAGCCCATGTCCTGTCCTCGATAGCATAATAAGTTGACCTAAACCTAACCGATATGCAAACGCCAGTAATGTGCGTTCTCCACCCGAGAGGTTACTTACTTCGCGTTCAAAGCCCCTTTCGCTTTTTACATAAGGTGTGTAAGTCTCATCGATAAGTACATTTAGAATTGGGGATTCGTCGCCCACCAAGCCGTCAAGCACTTGTTGAACAAAATTGCGTAGAACCTTCACAAACTCACTTCGCAATTTAGGTTGAATGCTACGGTAAGCATCACGCATAGCTCCCAAAATTTCGGTGGTTTTACGGATTTTCTCTATTCGCTCCATCTTTTCCTGTGCTAGGTTGATGCGTTCTTTAACGTCATTTAGGCATCTGGCGAGATCTCTTTTACGGTTTTCTTTTGTTCGCAAATCAGCCTCTAACATGTAGTATTGACGAAAAGCTTGCTCTCGGTGATTTTTTGCCGCTTCAACATCGGAAAGATTAAATCTGCTGATTTCAAACTGTAACTCATGCAATTCTGAATGTAAGTCGTTCTCAAGTTTTTGTTTTTCTTCATATTCTCTAAAGAGATTAGTAAGGTTTTGATCTTCTTCAGCCATTCGCACTTTTAAGTCAGTAACTCGAGTAACGTATTGACTCAAGGTTGAATGTGTCTCTGAGGCAACGTTTTTAGTTTTTTGGAGGTCTGCTATTTGAAGCCTTAGTTGGTTAATGGTTTTTTCTCGTTCGATATTTTCTTGGTTAATTCTACTCATCAAGTCTGTTTTGTATTTGCCTGTTAGAGGTTGGATACAAAGTGGACATTTGTCTTCGTTTCCTAAGGAGACTGCTCTTTTTTGATCCTGTTGCATGCTTCGTGAGGTTGCTTCTTGCTCGGCCTTTAGGGTGCTTATTTTGTCATCGAAGCCTAATAGAATATTGCGTAATTCTTCGATGGATTGATGAGAAGATACTCCTGTTTGCTGGAGCTTTTCATAGCATGTTCTTATTTGGGTTTCCAGTGAGGTTTGACGTTGGTGCAAGTTGTCAACGATGGTTTTTTTGCCTTCAATTCGTTGGGCAAGTGACACTAGAGTGGTTGACATGTTTTGGATGTTGGCGTTGCATCGAGCTTCTTTACGCTTTAGTTCTTCTACTGAGAATTTTTTCTCTTCCAACTGCTTCAGATTTGTGTTAGCTTCATCGAGAGTTTTTCTAGAAATCGTCAGTTTTTGGGTTGAATTCTCCAAATCCATTTCTATTAATGTAAACTCTTCTGTAGCACGATTATATTCGTTGCTAAGTTTTTCCATACTATTAACATCTGGATCTTTCTCGTAAAGCCTTTTTTCGGTTTCATAATCTCTTTGATATTGAGCAATATTGCTCCAAGCAACTTCATAATCTGAAAGTCCAAATAATTCATCCAACCGTCTTTGTCTATCTCTGGGTGAGGAATCAAGTAGTTCTTTGAGATGTTCTTGTCTGAACCAGACGATCTCACGGTAGAGTTCTTTGTCTAACCCCGTTATGGCTTTGATTTGTTCGGCTATAGCGTCATTTTTCATGCTAGCGACTAGTTTGTCATCTTCGTATAGTTTGAGTTGTTCATTATCTTGAGTGATGTTTTTTCCTTTGCGTTTTAAACCACGTGTAAGCTTGTAGGTTTTGCCATTTTGAGAGAATACCATCGTAACTCTGCACCAATCAGCGTCTTCCCGTATTAAATAATCAAAGCTTCTACTTCCAATTGTGTCGCCAAACAAGGAAAAATCAACTGCGTAGAGTACACTTGATTTGCCCCGTCCGACACCTCCAACGAGGCAGTTGAATCCTCGTGTAAAAGGCACGGTTGATTTGATGTGGCTGCGGATGTTTTCGAGTTGGACGATTTCTATTTTCAATTCGCCAACTCCTCGATAGCCTGTTTTATTTTTTCATCCTGTCTCTTTGCCAATGGTTCAACGAGATTAATTGCTGTATTAGCAATTTTTTTTGCGTCTTCTTTTCCAAATCTTTCGTTAAAAATTTGCTCAAAATACTCAAATGCTTTAGTCTTTAGGTCTTTAAATCCGCCCTCAAAGATTGACCTAACGGTTTCTTCTGAAACAGCCGTTTCTTTAAGTAATACAATTGGGTGGACGATAAGAGCCTTTTTGGCGGCTGCCCGAATTTTTCCTAAATCAATTTCTGTGCGACTCGCTTCCGCAGGCAAAGTACCTTTCAATACGGGTACTACAACCGCATCTTGGCAATCAGCTTCTTTTACCATTTGAGTGGCTATCTCGGTAATTCTTGTTGATGGCATACCCGTGAAGTCATGTTCCAATATAACGAATCTTCTGGGGGAAGTTAATTCTATCACTTCAGGCTGGATTTGGCCTTTTTCATCAACTTTAACGTGGTAAAAGCCCTTGATTACTGTGGCTTCGTTATAACTAACAGTTTCTGTGCATCCGCTATAAGCTATGATAACCTTCTTTGAATTTAGCCAAGAATCGTTCGTGTACATGTCCCGCTGCATAGTAGCAGAAGCCACTGGGCAGTTGTTCGGGTGAAATTTCTGCCTCAATATAGGGTGGCTTTACATTTGGTAGATCCACTGCTCCGTGCAAGACAAAGATGTTAGCGATGTCGGCTTCTGGAGTTGGAATGTTTTCAGCCATAAACTTTGGGAGTTCTTGTTGTGTTTTGTGTCGGTTGTGATAGTTTGGGATGCCGTAAACATAGCAGGATTCGGTCTTTCTCCAACATGCGCCTTGGTGTCTTGGCAGATGAATGATAAGTCCTGCGCTGTCTAACGGATATAGAATGGTGCTGGTGATGGTATTTGGAGCTGAATCATGTGATCCATCTACAGTTAGAACTGGAATATCTGCATCTTTTAGTAGCTTAAAGCTTCGTATAGTGTTTTCTAATGTAACATTGGTTGGACGTGCTTGATGGAATATGTCGCCTGCAATAATCATGAAGTCAGGTTTTAACTCGATTGTTTTCTCTACAAGCTCTCTGAATGCGTTATCAAAGTCTTGCCTTCTAGCCTCTAAGCCATACTGTGAATAGCCTAAATGCAAATCTGATGCGTGAACAAACCTGAACGGTTTCAAGCTGGCGACTCCCTGATGTTTCGCTTTTCTTGTTGATTAGTGTCTACTTGTTTTAAAGCGTTTATGCAAGTTTTGGTTTATGGATTTTTACGTTTTGAAGGGGAAAAATATAAACCATCATTCATATTTTTAATGGGAAAGGCGCCAAATAGTCATGAACTGCCAAGTATGTCAACAACAAACCCTTCTTCCGTTTCGCTGTCCCTTCTGCGGTGGACAATACTGCAGTGCACATCGTCTTCCGGAGAACCATAATTGTGTAGGAATCAGTTCAGCTCGGGCGCAACGTAAAGAACAAGTTATGACCTCTCAAAGCCATGGATCCTATAATTATAGCTACGTTTACGGTCAAGACCCATACAAACGCAGACATTCTATCAGGTTTAGCCAAAAAGAACTCAAACATATATCCATTGCAGCTGTGCTAGTAATTGGTATCGGTGTTTCTATAGCGTTGTATGGTTTTAATTGGAGCTGGGCTGTTATCGGTGTCTTTGCTGGTATAATGACTGTTTCATTTCTCGTTCATGAGTTAGCTCATAAAGTGGTTGCACAAAAGAAAGGTATGTGGGCGGAATTTCGTCTAACCACGTGGGGGGCTGTTTTAACTTTTGCTTCAGTGTTTTTGCCTTTCAAGATGATTGCACCTGGTGCAATGATGATAGGTGGATCAGTTCCAACCGGAAAAGATATCGTTCGGATTTCTCTAGCAGGACCAATAACCAATATAATTCTTTCATCTACGCTATTTGGGGTAGCGTTTGGATTAGCATTTACTTTGAATCAAATTATGTTTTCGGGGATGCTGATTTTCGCAGCCTATATCAATGCTTTCATGGCAGTATTTAATTTGATTCCGTTCGGAATTCTAGATGGCTACAAAATTTATAGTTTTAACAAGAAACTTTGGGCAATAACATTTGTGCCAAGTGCAGTTCTGACCGTGACTTCTTATTTGATTATTACTGGAACAATACCCATTTAGTTTTCATTGTTCCCGTTGGTTAAAGAATTTGACAAAATGTCTGTATTTAGTTCGAGTTGTTTCAGCCAACATTTTTGCTTCGTTTTGGCGTAATTTTTTTTCTTTGAGGATGGGTTATTGTTGAGTGTTCCCATCCAATCTTTTGGTGGCGGGGAGGTTTGCTTTTTTGGTTCTGAATGTTTTTCAGTTGTTGTTGGGATGGGCGGCGTGTTTTTTTGTTTGTAATCTATGTTGGGTTGGGTCGGATGGGATGAGGACGGGGAAGCCTGTCGTATTTCTATGAAGGGTGAACTATATTTAGAAACATCGGTAAAACTAACCATTAAAGCTAAATACACACACTAGAAAATGAAATTAAATAAGAAACTAAAAAACACTTAGATGAGTTCGATTGTTACATGTACTTCTTCTGGTACACGGATACGCATTATTCGACGCATGACCCGTTCCTCAGAGTCGATGTCGATTAAACGTTTGTGTATGCGCATTTCCCATCGGTCCCATGAGGCTGTGCCTTCGCCTGAAGGACCTTTAAGGACGGGGACACGTAAGCGTTTGGTTGGTAAGGGTACAGGGCCGTTCATTTTCACGCCTGTCTTTTGGGCAATGCTTCTGAGTTCTCCACATACCTCTTCTAGTTTCTCATAATCGGTGCTTGTGAGGCGTATTCGTGCTTTTCTTACCATGCTTTGAAGTCAAATCCCGTTTATTGCAAACCATAGACACAATAGCCCAACATAAAAAGCTTTTGACCCGCAAAAATAAAGGCAATAGCAGAAACCAGCTGTCACATCAAAGAACATTGCTTAAGACTGTAACTCTTGACTTAGATTCAGAAAAAGCGAAGAATTCATAAATAGCTGGTTCTTTTGGTTGGTCTCCTCTTACTTGTATAGAGAAAATTGATAGCGGTTTGTTAACGAGAAATTATCTTGTTTTTGCTGAATTTCCGAGTCTTTTTTCGATATCTTCAAGCTGTTTGGCAGTAAACTGTTCTTCTCTGCAAGTTGGACAACGGAGAGCTTCTACGTCGTGTAGAATTATCCCGTCTACTTCGAAGTCAAACTTTATTTTTATGTATTCGACGCAGCAGGAAGGGCAAAGGAACGCGTTTGCTTTTGTGCCTTTATTGAGTGAATTTTTTTCCAAGCTGCTCTGCCCATGCCTCAACTTTAGTTAAATCCGTGTTGTCTATCATAGTTTTCCTAAAATATCTTATGCGTCCACCAAAGGCTTCTGTGCTAACTGTATTGTTCAGGTTGCATTTGGTTAAGGTGTTTTCTACAAATTTCGTTTTAGCGCTTTGGTAACTTTCAGGAGTAGGCGTGCCTGCCCAAGAGGAACAAACAAAAAAAGCTACTTTCTTTTCGCCAAAATCATTTTTTAGAAATTTAACGGCTTTACCGTAAACTCTGCCTACCCTAACCCCTCCACCGACAATTACGTTGCTGTACTGTTTTAAATCAGGCATTTCTTGCTTTTTGAGGTTAACTATATCCACTTCTAAATTAAATTTGGAACGTAAAACTTCGGCAATTTTTCGTGCTGCTTCACCCGTGGCGCCACCCCTTGTTTCATAGGCGATGAGGGTTTTGTCAGGCAAATTAGTCTCTTTCCCGAGTTTCAGATTGGGTTATCCGGCTTCCGCAGTTGTTGCAGAAAATTGACCCAGAAAAATTTTTGGTTCCGCATTTAGGGCAGGTTATTGTGCTTTGTGATGAAGCGTTTGGGGCAGTTTTTTCCTGTAGGCCCTCTTTCACCTTCTTAAAGGCAGCATGTGTTTCTTTTGCAGCTATGGTGAATGCTTTTTCAAGTTCAAGTCCCGCTTGGTAAAATGCATCCCTTATCTCATCTGCTGGATAATTTGCTTTGGCAGCTTTGCCTTTGAGAGTTTTTGTGCCACATTTTGGGCAAAAGAAGGCATCTTCATCGATTTTTGAGCCGCAGCTAGAGCAGTAAACCAATATTTTCACCAGTAATTATGCTGATTGGTTGCGGCTTTTAAGTCTTTAGGGGTATTCAAAATTAGTTGTATTATTTGTTTTGCATTTTTTTGTCTGCTAAAACAACAACACCTAAAAATTCTTGTTGTTCTTCCAACCCTCGATGGGCAGAGGGGCAGTGAGCTATTGTTTTGTTGACGAAAAAATACAGCTTCATAGGTTTCCATGAAGATTAAAAGGCGCTAATTAGATTTAAAATTATGCACACTTCTAAGTCTTTATTAAAATTGGAATCGAAAAAAGAAAAAGTGAGGGCGTTTTCATTCGACGAGTTTTTTCCTTGCGTCTTCAATGAGTTTAACTGTCTGTAAGCGCCAAGGCTCAAACTCGTTAGGTGAGGTTGGGTATGTGTTGTAGTGTGCGCTTAAGCCCCTCATCATAGTAACAGTTAAACGTAGTCTGTTGAGGAAACCTACTCGTCTTAAGCCTCTGAAGACTCGTTTAGCGGTTTCGGTGATGTTTAGGTGGAAGTCGTCGCCCATGCCTGCTTTAAGGACGTCATCTTCGGTCATGAGTTTTTCATTCATGCCATAATTTAGGTCTTCGTCACTGCAGGATAGCAGGAACATTTTGAAAATGTCAAGGGTACCTTGCTTCTTGCCATATGTGTCGATGTATCTCTTGTTGTATCCCCAAAGTGCCTCTTTTGTCGGTTCACCTTTGCTGAGGGCTTCAACTATTTGTTGCCCAGCGAAGTAGCCGCTAAGCATTGATGGTCCGATACCGCCGCCGTGAATCGGATTTACTAGTGAAGCCGCATCGCCAACTAACATGATGCCGTTTGAAACCATGTTGTCGAGTGGTCTGCGGACAGGGTCAAACCATGAGCCTGCAGTCAAGATTAATGAGTCATCAAAGATTGGTTTTTTGAAGGCTGTATTGTATAACTGCTCTTTAGGGTTAGGGTAGTTGCCTCGCATGCATATGCCTAATCCAACGTTTACGCGTGCGCCGCCTTTGGGGAAAATCCAAATGTAGCCGCCAGGGGATGCTTTTTGGTTAAGGAAGATTTCGCAGTATCTGGTGTTTTCAGTTTCTTGTTTGAGCTGGCGAATTTCTCTGTAGCATGCTTCAACGTCTTGATTAGCAATTTCGCGGTCTATGCCCATTTCCCCGGGGAGTTGTTTACGGACCATGCCGAAGTATCCAGTTGCATCAACAACAACTTTGCTGCGCATCTCTGTAACTTTGCTAGATTTCATGTTTTTGGCTGATATTCCTACGACTGTGTTTTTTTCAATGATAGGTGAGCGAAAGTTCATGTTGTCCTGAAGAATTGCGCCTTTGTCGGTGGCTTTCTTGAGAATCCACTGTCCGAATAAGCGTCTGTTGAGAAGATAGCCGATAAAGTCTTTGTCGGCAATTGTGAAGATGGTGTTTTCGTCTGGGGAGTAGATTTTTATGCCGTCTATTTTTGCTTCAAGTTCGCCGCCTGTGGGTTTTTCTAAACCTAAAAATTTTAGGTGATGCTCGCCTAGGGCGTCTCCGCAGACTTTTTCTCCGATCTCTTCGGTTGGTTTCTTTTCTATTAAGCAGACTTTTAGGCCTTTTTCAGCGATGGTTTTTGCTGCAAGGCAGCCTGCTGTTCCTGCGCCAACAACTATGGCATCATATTTTTCCATGAACGTGTTCTCCTAGTTTGTTACTTTACTTTGTATACCTTGTTGTATATGTAAAGCTTAATAAATTATGAAGTGAGCAAAAGCACACTGAGTGTATATCACATGGGTGTCCCGCTGACTTTGAGCGCTGAATTTCGCAAGATTGTTGAAGCTCGAATGGATCAGGTGCTTCATGGTGTTGAAGAAGTTTTCAATGAAATTATCGAAAAACAAAAAATTACCCCCGCCGAGCTCAAAGTCGAATTGGAGAGCCTTCAAGAGAGTTTTAACCTTTTATTCCAGAAATGGAGTCTTGAAATTCTCTACACTCTACTTTTAAAAGATACTTTAGGTTTTGGCGGCGTAAAAAAAATCTTGGGTGTAAACTCCCGAACGCTTTCAGATAAGCTAAAAATGTTACAAACCCGCGGCTACATTACTCGAAATGTTATCAAAGGTCCTCCCCTGCGAGTTGATTACTCATTAACCTCTAAGGGAAAAAACACTGTGTTGTTGGCTTTGCCATTGTTATATTATTCCAGTTCAACATAAACTTAGGTAGTTGGGTTTTTTCTAATTATTTTAGGCATGCTAGTTGTTTCCTTAACTGTTTCAAAAACCATGCAAGTTAGCGTTTTGTCTAAGCCATTAATTAACCGTAATTTATCCACTACAAACTTTCCAATAGCTTCCACATTCTCAGCGCGCAACTTTACAAGCAAATCCCAGTCTCCGGTAATGATGTGAACTTCTTGAACTTCCGGAAAGTGTGCGATTTCTTCTGCGACATCTCTTTGCGATATCGGGTGGTCGTTGTTTTTGGTCCCATAGGAGACTGAGGCTAAGATGAAGGCAGCAGTGCCTAAGTCGAGTTTTTCTGGGTTGAGGATGGCACGGTATTGTTTTATTATGCCCATTTCTTCCATACGTTTGGTTTTTGCAAATACGGTGGTTAGTGGGGTGTTGATTTTTTTGGCGATTTGGTTGGCTGTGAGTTTGCTGTTTTCTTGGATGAGGGTGAGGATGGCTATGTCTTTTTCGTCTAGTTTTACGTTCATATGTAAAAATTACAGGATTCAGCTATAAAAACATGTAGTATTTGTAAATTATCCAGGTTTTATTATAAAAAATTTATTACCTGCAAAGTACATTGTACCCAACATACAAACTATCCAGTGGTTAAATTGACAAAACAAGAATTAATAGAAATTCCAAAAGCGTTAGAGCAACTAACGGAAACTGAAATTCAAAGAAAAGCCTGCATAGGCAAAATAATGACTTACACCCTCAAAAGCCTCACAAACACCTTCGTTAACAAAGGCTTCCAATGGCTCCTTCCCGTTGCATTGAGCCAAAGTACCGATCCCCTCTGGCCAGACCCCGGGGCATCAATCGAAAAACGCATCGAGGTCGACATTTACGGCAAACCTGTTCGCACAACTGCAAGCATGATTATCCATAAACTTGTCGCCTCCTCAACTGCATATCCTAAACTCTTCATCCTCTCACCTAACATCAGAATTGAAAAGGCAGAACGTGCCAAAACAGGAAAACACATCTACGAATTTACACAATTAGACTTCGAAGTTCGAAACGCCAGCAGTAAAGAAATCTTCGAGATGGTTGAAGAAGCAATCGTTACTTTAGTTAAGGATTTAAAGAAAGATATGAAAAGTGAATTAACCACTCTCTGTCGTTGCGATACCCTCAAAGTTCCCAAAACACCATTTAAAATTTATAACCGCATAGATTTAGAAGCCAAATATGGCACAGATTGGGAAGCAGGGATAGCCAAAGAAACAACCGAGCCCGTTTGGGTGATTAACATCCCGCGAGAATTTTACGACTTTGAAGACTTCAAAACAGGTAATTGGGACAACTATGACTTGTTCTTGCCCCAATTCGGTGAAGTCCTATCAGGCGCTAAACGTGAATATGAATACGAAAAAATCCTGACAAAGATTGAACGAGACCAGGTCAAAAAAGAAAACTATGCACTTGTGCTTAAAATGGCAAAAGAAGGTAAACTAAAGCCGACAGCCGGCGGAGGCATAGGAATGGAACGTTTAGTTGGCTGGCTTGCAGGAGTCAAGCACATCGCAGAATGTCAACCATTTCCACGTGTACCCGGAACCGTTAACGAACTTTAAACGCGTGATAACAATGAATCCTTATCTTGAAGCATTACACCCCAAACTGTCTGCAGCTGACTTTAAAAAACTCAGCGCGATTGACAATCCAAATGTCCATGAATTCATCGCAAAAGAAAGCGACCTATGTCACCCCGAAAAAATCTTCATTTGTAGCGATAGCGCAGAAGATCTAGCCCGTGTTCGTAAACAAGCTATAGCTACAGGCGAAGAACAAGCCATCTTAACCATAACAGGACATACTGTTCACTTCGACGGTGAACACGATCAAGGGCGTGACCGTCAAGCAACCAAATATCTTGTTCCCAAAGGAATTACTTTAAGCAAAGCTCTAAACCAGATGGATCGACAAGAAGGGTTGGCTGAAGTACGTGGTTTGCTCAGGGACACAATGATGGGCAAAACAATGATTGTGCGTTTTATTGCTCTTGGGCCTCCAAACTCTATGTTTACAATTTTAGGTTTGCAAGCAACTGACTCCTGGTATGTTGCCCACTCTGAATCTTTACTCTACCGACCTGGCTACGAACAATTCATTAAAGCAGGTCCAAAAAGCGATTTTCTACGTGTTATTCATTCTGCGGGACGATTAAACGGCGACATGGTCAGCGAAGATTACACTAAAAAACGAATTTACATTGATCAAATGGACAACACTATCTACAGCGTCAATACCCAATACGCGGGTAACTCAGTAGGATTTAAAAAACTGGCTTTTCGCTTAGCCATAAGGAAAGCAAGCAGTGAAGGCTGGTTAGCAGAACATATGCTCCTTATGGGTGTTTTTGGTCCTGGCGGACGTAAGACCTACTTTGCTGGTGCCTTCCCAAGTGCATGTGGAAAAACTTCAACTGCTATGTTGCCTGGAGAAACTATCCTGGGTGATGATATTGCATACATCCGAGATGTCGATTCAGCTGCTCGTGCAGTAAACGTTGAATCGGGCATATTTGGAATCATTCAAGATGTTAATCCTAAAGATGATGCTTTAATCTGGAGAGTTTTGACTCATCCAGGTGAAATAATCTTCTCAAACATTTTGGTGAAGGATGGCAAACCTTATTGGCTTGGTATGGGACAGGAACTGCCCAAAGATGGCTGTAACTTCAGTGGAACATGGTTTGAGGGCAAGAAAGATGAAGTTGGCAATGAAGTTCAGGCAGCACATAAAAACGCTCGTTATGCAGTAGCTCTTAAAGCACTGGAGAATTGTGATCCCGAACTTAATAACCCGAATGGGGTGGAACTTGGAGGCATTATGTATGGCGGACGAGACGCGAAAGCTTACGTGCCTGTTCAGCAAAGTTTCAGTTGGGAACATGGCATAATTGCTTATGGTGCGTCTTTGGAAACAGAAACAACGTTCGCAACAATCGGCAAAGAAGGTGTACCTGAGATTAACATGATGAGTATTCAAGACTTCATAAGCATCCCTCTGGGCAAAAACGTTCAAAACAATCTTGACTTTGGAAGCAAACTAAAAAAGCAACCTATAGTGTTCGGCGTTAACTATTTTCTCAAAGAAGTTGAAAACGGCAAATACCTAAACAGTCCCCAAGACAAGCATGTTTGGATAAAATGGATGGAGCTTCGAGTCCACGGCGAAGTTGAGGCGGTTAAAACACCTACAGGGTATATTCCAAAATATGAAGATCTGCGTAAAATCTTCAAGCAAGTGCTTAACAAAAACTATACCAGTGAAGAATACATCAAACAATTTACTATAAGGATTCCAGAAAACATAGCTAAGATTGACCGAGTATCAAGGTTTTATCAAGAAAATGTATCCGACACTCCGCTGGAGCTCTTTGGTATGCTCTATATGCAGCGCCAACGCTTACTGGAAGCCCAAGCAAAATATGGCGATTATATTTCCCCTGAAAATTTTGAAAAAGAAGCAGGACCCTAAACGGGGAAACTGAAAACAATACTTTCTTTTTTCCTTTTTTAGGTGAAATTCTTAAATGTAACCTGCATACAGATTGCTAATTCACAATTGTTAAGTAACAACTCAGCCAAATTGGAAATCAAAATGTAGTGAAGAAAAATGATGATGAAAACTATGAAGAAACTGGACAAGAAATGTCCGGAATACTCCTTGAACCTTGATACCATTGCTGATGACGGTTCGTTCAAATGCCCCAAATGTGGCATGCCAATTTCACCTGACGACGAATCAGAAGAAAACTACAAAATCTTGGACACAAAAGTACTTAATAACGAGCTCTCCGAACTTGTTATTTCATGCAATAAATGCTGCAGCATCATCAAACTAAACATGCTCTAATAAGGCTCAGCAACAGTTGACTCTTGGCGTCTTACTTTAACTTCAGTTTTTTTAAGCCTGATGAATAGGACAAACCTTTATTCTTCTAATAACACATTTTTCTTGATGATGCAAATGTTGGTTGAAACCTTCACTGTTGGAATGTTATCTACCAATTGTTATGTTGCGAGTTGCCCCCAAACCAAAGATGCGATTATAATTGACCCCGGTTTGGAGTTGCCCGTTGAAGCTCAACCAATTGTTGATTACATATCTGAAGCTGAGCTAAACATGAAATTCATTGTTAATACCCATGGTCATTCTGACCACGTTAAGGGCAACGTCTATTTCCAGCAGAAATACAAGGTTCCACTTTGTATTCATCCTCTTGACGCTCACTTTATAGCGGAATTTACGACAAACAACTACCTCCCAAACAAAATGCTTGAAGAAGGCAACATCCTAAGCTATGGTCAAGAATTGCTCAAAGTTTTGCATACACCGGGACATACTCCAGGTAGCATTTGTCTTGTAGGAGAAAAACTCATTTTCTCAGGTGACACCTTGTTTGCAGGCAGCATAGGACGAACCGATTTTCCCGGCGGCTCAAATAGTGACATGCAACTTTCTCTACAAAAAATAGTTACGTTACCCGACTGTTTGCTGGTTTATCCGGGGCATGGTGAGACCACAATGATTGGGGAAGAAAAAAGAATCAACCCTTTCATTAGAAACAAAGGTATTCTGTTTTAGTTAGTAGTAACTTGGTTGTTCACTGATTTCTTTTAATGCTCGTAGTCGTTTGATAATGTTCGGGTGGGTAGAAAAGATTTCTACAAGTTTATCACTTGAAGTAGGCTGCTTTGATAGTGTATCTCGTAGCAAATCTTCTTTATTTGCAACGTGATTGGCGTGTAATTCTGCGGAGTCTGCGGTTGCGCGTTCTGGGTCAGCAATGAAGAGTGCTTTGTAGGCTGTTTTACTGTTTCTTTCCTCTTTTTTGGTCTTGCCCATTTGATGTTTGCTTTCTTCAACTATTGTGACTAAGCCTGTGGAGAGTTTTTGGGCTCCGTTTTCAACGATTTGGGCACTGTGTCTGTCCGCGTAGTATTCACGCAATCTGCTTAGGTATAATGTGAATAGGGTTAGTATCCATGAGAAGGCCATGAAGGCTATTCCAAAGAGCGCGTTGTTTCCTCCTTCATTTCTGCGTCCTCCTCCAAAAATCCCTGACAACATAAGTGAGTAACCAATGTAATAGAAGAGTGCGGGAAGGAAAGAGACAACCATCATGACTTGGACATCTCTGTGTTTTAGATGACCAAGCTCGTGTCCTATTACTGCTTCAACTTCGCCCTCATCCAGATTCTTGAGTAGTCCTTCGGTTACCGCAACGCGGCTACCTGAAAGGGGTGAACCATAAGCGAAAGCGTTAGGTAGTTGAATTTGAGATAACATCAGTTTTGGAGTGGATATTTTACTTTTCTTGCTCAGTTCAGAAACCATTTGGTGCAATTTCGGATTCTCGTCAGATTTCATTTCTTTTACTTTATAGATGGCGCCAACTAAGTATGGGGCTAATAGCCATTGAACCACATTAAGAGCGACAACGAGAATACCGATAGTTAAGATGCTTAAACCTATTCCAGCCCAAAACAGAACTGCTGTAAATACAAGTGTTGTTAAACCAAAGATTGCAGCTAAAGTTGCAGCCATAGAAAGACGTAGTTTCCAAGTGTTCATGCTCTCTCACTATCTATTTCTCATGTTTCTTTACGGGCGCTTATAACTTTTATGCGGTAAATCTAACCAAACACAAATGAAAGACAATGAGATGAATTTTTTACTTTGCATGAGCGACAATGATGAGTCTGTCAGCCTTAGCGGTGAACATTTGTTCTTCATAACCGCCAAAAACCTGTTTTACTTCAAAATCTGCCTCCTCCATAATCTTCTTTAAGTGTTTTAATTCATACAATCGTACGATATGTGAATACGAATATTTTTTCCCGTTTGTTTTATCGTGAACCGTCCATGAGTCGTAAAGCCACTCTCCATCGAAGCTTACTGTTCTTTTTTGATCGAGAAAGAAATCGGGGTATTCGATCCGTTTGCTCTTTTCACTTCTATACTTTCTGATTATTTGGTCTTTATTGAATAAATCCAAAACAACTTTTGAATTATCTTTAACCACTTTTCTAAGCTCTATCAAGACCTTTTTATCATCCTCTTTCGTAGGTAGATACCCCAAACTTGTATCCATGCTGATTGCCGCAAAAAAAGCGGTGATTTTGAATGGCAAAAAACGGATGTCGGCTCGGATGAGGTGGATTTGTCTATTTTGTTGTTTGGCCACTTGGAGGAGTTTCATGGAAATATCCAACCCTGCCATTTCAAATCCTAATCTGCTTAGGGCAATCATGTGTCGTCCAGTTCCACAAGCTAGGTCCAAGACGAAACCTTGAGGCTTTAGATGATTTTTTATAAAGCTGATTTGGCGCTCCGTCTGGTTTTCTTCTGCGATTTCAGCCCAATATTTTCCCATTTCATCAAATACATTCATTTGTATGTCGTCTATATCTTGTCATCTAATGTTCAATAATTATATTATTGTGACGTAGATAGCGATTTAGTTTTGAGAGCTTCTAATTTAAAGGGAAATAGCAGAATTAGTAGTTCTCGCGATTTTGTAATGAGGTTTTAGAGTTATCTAAAGGTATGAAATCTGTGAGACTTCGAGTCGCTTAAATATTTACGATGCTATTTTTCTTCCAATGGAGAAGAAGTATTGACGGAAAAGCAACAGTGGCAGCACCTTTACATGCTCCTAAAACTTGCCGAAATGGGTGCCTATAAGCGAATTGCGAAAATCTCAACCGATTACTTAGCTAGAAAACTTGGGATTTCCCAGCAAACCGCTTCACGACATTTGATTGAGCTTGAACGTGAAGGCTGGATTCAACGTAATATAACTCCAGAAGGCAGCTTGATAATAATCGAAGAGCAAGGTGCTAAAGAACTTCAGAAATTGCGTTCGAGTTTAAATGTATTAATTGAGAAATCTTATCCTCCATCTGTTACATTGGAAGGAACAGTTTTTACGGGTCTAGGTGAAGGCGCTTACTATATTTGCAAAGAGCATTATCGCAAGCAAATTATGGAGAAACTGGGTTTTGAACCATTTCCAGGTACTCTAAACATTAGGCTTTCCATGGATTATGATATAAAAACTCGTATGGAACTTGACACTTTCCCTGCCATAGAGCTCAAGGGCTTCAGAAATGAGGATCGTACATTTGGTTTGGTGAAATGTTATCCTGCGGTTATAGGAGGGACAATTAAAGGTGCATTGATAACTGCTCTTCGAAGCCACTATGATGCTTCGGTTTTAGAGATAATTGCACCTGTTTGTCTGCGGAGTCATCTAGGGCTTAAAGACGGCAACAAAGTCAAAGTCGAAGTCTACACTATGCCGTGACTCTAAAAAGGTGAAGTCCTGTACTTGAATTGTTTATGCTCAGTTGTGGGTTTTCGTCTTGAAGCAATTAAGTAACCAACGAGTAAGCCGAAAACTAATCCACCTAAATGCGCCAAAATATTTACTCCTTCCCCGCTGTTAATAAAGAACAAAAAGAATGCGAAAACTAATCCTCCTAAAATCGATTGCCTGACAGAGCGCCTGTCATAAATCACGCATGCACCAAAAAGCGAGAAGATTGCACCTGAAGCTCCTACTCCTGCAACATATAGGGGGCCAAACTGCAAGTAAAGAAGGTTACCTGCTAGTCCGCCTAGAATGTAGATTCCCAAAAATTCAGGTAACGAGAACATTTCTTCGCCACGCAATCCAAAGATTAACAGGAAAAGCAAGTTACCCACTAAATGGAATATTGAGGCATGGATGAACATAGATGTGAGCAGTTGCCAATAAGCTCCTTCATATAAAACTAAACCGTTTACTTGCCCCCAAGTTACGTAGACTTCTGGGCTTGTTTGTAGTGCGTTTCCTCCCACTATCGCGCCTGCAATGTAGATGGCCACGTTTATGCCGATTAGAATGTATGTTGGCTTGTACTTTTCGCATCCCATAATTGTGCAACCATTATTTGGCGAATTTATCAATTATTTTCTGTCTAATCTTAGATGAACTATCTAAAGCATTCTCCCCAAACTTACCTATCCTAACCACAACAATAGGAAGACAATTAGCTTCGATGTACGTTTTAACTTCATCTTCCATTCCTGATTGATCATAGCCCAAAGCGATGATATCCGGCTTTGTTTTTTCGATAACTTCACCTATATGAAAACGCTCATAGCCAAGGACAACATCATCAACAACCTTCAACGACTTGACCAAAGCGCACCGTTGGTCTTCGGACATTATTGGTTTTCTGCCCTTAGTTTTTTCCACAGTTGTATCCCGCGCAACGATGACGACTAACTTCGCTTTTTCTCCACCTGATTTCTTGGCTTCCTCCAGAAACCTTACGTGACCTAAGTGCAACAGGTCAAAAACACCTGAAGCTAAAACTACTTTTCTTTTATTTGATTTGTTGGCCATTCGAATTCCACAGCGCCCATTAATCTTAACGCGTCAAGTATGCCTTCACAGTAAACGACGCTAGCTAAACTGGTTTCAAGCTTTCCTTGAGTTTTATAATATTTTGCATCTTTTAAATAATCAGTTGCCCAATGCAGAATTTCCGTTATCTTCTCCTCATTTAGGTTGATAGGCGTTGGGTTAAGAATTATTTTGTTAAGTACTTTTTCAGCCATTGAAATGTATTTAGTTGCTAGCGTTTCCAAGCTCATTGGGCAGGCCTCTTTAGGGTTGCTGGTGCATCTGCAAAAGCTATCAGAGCTTCAATTTCCATAAAATGCAATTCCCCTGGAATGATGAGGCTAAAGGGTGGTTCTCCGAAATCAAAGTCGCTTAAATTCCGAACATAATCAGCCTTCAACTTTGGGCTGATATTTCCTGCTCTCGCAATTCCTACTGCAACTGTGTCCGGCGTTATAATGTTCATTTTCTTCCTTTGTTCAATTTCGAGCAACATTTTGATTGCTTGGTTGATTGATAAGTATTCGTTGGAGGTTGCCTTAAGGTCTAGAAGGCAAAGGGTATGCAACTGTGTGCTCTTATTTTGAGCGATTACATTATAGGGTGTTTCAGAAAAATTCTCTGGGAAGGGTACGGTTACAGTTTTTCCAAACTTGTAATTATGCAAACCTGATAGACTTATAATTGCAGATATTATTGAGATGCCATGAACTATTCGAGTTTTTATTCGCTGTTTTTTTGCTTCAATTCGTAACGTGATATGGGTAGTTGCTATGAAGGGGTCTCCGGGAACTAAAAAAACTGTTTTGCCCATTTTGGCGGCTTGCAGGATGACTTTGCCGTTTTCTTCTTCAAGTGTTTGGCGATCAACTAATTGCACTTTTTTTCCTACTGATAACTCAAACCGTTTTAAACTGAAGTCGGGCATTCGGCTTGTGTAGTTTTCCATGAAAACGTGGTTTGCAGTTTTTGTTTCTTCTAAACCTTTGACAGTGATGCCTTTTTCGTCATTTAATCCTAAGCCTACGAATACTATTTCATTCAAAGCCAGCCCTTCCTGAATATTAGGTTTAATGCTTATTATTTTTCCTTAATTTTGTTTTCATTAGCTAAAATATTATAGTAGGATCGGCAGGTTTCTGGTGAAAGTGAGTGACGTTCGCAGAATATAGTTAATACTTTCTCGATTGGTGTTTTTGGGTCTTTTTCTTTAATCATTTCTCTTAGTTCTTCGATATGGTGTTCATCATCTTTTCTGTCGCTCATGCCATTTTCCTTTTCCTTGTTTATTATCATTCTTTTGCCTGTTCAAAAACCCTTTCACTAATGATTCCTTTGTGATGAAACATCCAACCAAACGTTTATATGATTTACGTTTGCTGAAACTTCTCGCTTAGCGGCAAATGAAGGTTAACACATGAAGTCCATCGAGAGCCTAATTAAAGATAGCGTTAGAAACCTTAAACCATGTATTCATGGTGCAGAGTTATTGGGTGCCGCTGAACAAAGTGGGATTCAACCAGAAGCAATTAGTGATTTTAGTTCTAGCGTCAATCCACTTGGTCCATCGAAAAAAGCTTTAGAAAGCGCCAAAGAAGCCTTTAGCCAAATCGCGGCTTATCCTGATTCAAACTCAAACCAGCTTCGTCGAGTCATAGCCACCCACTTCGGGATAGACAAAGCTCAAATCGTGGTTGGGAATGGCTCCACGGAACTCATGTACTTATTCGCTGATGTTTTTCTAAATCAAGGAGACAAAGTGGTTATGCCAGCGCCGACATTTGGAGAGTATGAAAGTGCCGTTTGCAAAACTGGCGAAACCCCAATATTCGTTAAACTAAACGATAAATTTGGTATCGATATTCACGCCTTTAAACATGAGATGACTGGTGCAAAAATGGTTTTCCTTTGCAACCCGAACAACCCTACAAGCATGCTTATCCCCAAAGAAGCTTTAACTGAAATCGTTGAGACTGGCTTTGGCGCAAAATACATTAGTGTTTCTTGATGAGGATTTCTTGGAGTTTGTTGAAGGGGAGCGATCTCTCTCGATGATTAGCCAGATCAATAAATTCTCGAACCTGTTTATTTTGCGGTCGTTTACAAAAATTTTTGGTTTAACAGGTTTGCGCGTTGGATATGGGATAGCCAACAAGGATATTATTGACATGCTTACGAGGGCCAAGATTCCTTGGAATGTTAATTGTATTGGTCAAGCTGCTGCAGTTGCTGCTTTGAATGATGACGAGCATCTTCGAGTTACACTTGAAGTCATTAATAAGGAAAAAATTTGGTTAGCAAAAGAACTTTGCAGCCTTACGGGTTTCAGTTTTTCAATGCCAGATGCCAACTTTTTCTTCATTGATGTTCATAAGTCAGGTTTCACGGCCAAAGAATTGAAAAACGGTATGTTAAAGCAGGGGTTGTTAATTCGTGATTGTACCTCCTTTAAAGGTTTAGATGAATATTACATTCGAGTTGCGGTTAAAACCCACGACGAAAACCTTCGTCTTATTGAGGCATTTAAACGAATAATTAAACCGGTTTGAGCCACCTATGCTTTGGTTTGATGTTTCATGGTTTGTCGATTCCGCGATTATCTTTGCGTTAGCTTTTTTGATTGATTTGGTTTTTGGCGAGTACCCTGACAAGATTCATCCAACGATCGGTATAGGAAAACTCATCTCTTACTTAAAATGTAGAATTAGGAATTCAAATCCGAAAGTGGAGAAGTTAAATGGCGCCCTAATGGCTTTAGCAATCATTCTGGTTTTTGCGTTTCCTGTGTTCTTGTTGCTCTTCTGGCTAAGAGGATTGTTATACCCATTTGGCGAAATCTTCTACATACTTGTTGGTGCCATCCTATTCAAATCAACATTTGCTATTAGTGGAATGGGACAATATACCGCGCCTATCGCGAAAGCTCTAAAACAAAACGATTTAGCTGGCACCCGCAAATGGTTGCCCTATATTGTGCGCCGTGACCCAAATACTCTAAATGAGCGTCAAATTATTTCGGCTGCGGTAGAATCCATTGCTGAGAGCACAACTGATGGCATAACAGGGCCTTTCTTTTTTTTTGGTCTTTTTGGGGTTCCAGGCGCTTTTGCATACCGTGTTGTCAATACTTTGGATTCGATGGTTGGCTACAAAAACTTGGAAAATCGGAACATCGGATGGTTCTCAGCAAAATTGGATACATTGGCTAATTATGTGCCTGCACGTGCGACGGCTTATTTGATGATTGTCGCTGCCTTCTTCCTCAAGGAAGATTGGCGTGAATCATGGCGTATCCTTCAACGTGACAAACACAAGACTGCAAGTCCAAACGCGGGATATACCATTAGCGCGATGGCAGGAGCCTTAAACATACAATTGGAAAAGAAAGGTTGCTACACTTTAGGCGACGATCATGGTATTTTAGCTGATCACATTCCGAGAGCGTTGAAGATGATGACTTTCACCGCTGCGTTGTTCGGTTTAGCTGTTGTTTTGCCTATTTTGGTTTTACGTATCTATGTTGTTGGGGTTTAGCTCTCTTTAGTCTGGTTTTGGGGCTGTTAGCTTTTCCTATAACTTGGTGGCAATTGGGTTTAGGCTTATGAAGGAAGAAAAATCTCTTCTAAAAACTTGCCCAATTATATTGATATACATCAAAAAGACCCGTTTCCGCTTTATCCCGTTTGGCTTGTAAAAAGGTATGGTTTCTAATGGTTTTTATTTGGGGGCGGCATCAATGTATAGATATTAGAGAGGCAAAATCGTTTGAAAGGGAAACCACTTGTCAGCATAGTAAGCGCTGGAATGTCCAAGTTCGGAAAACATGATGGTTTACTCGCACGGGAGATTTTTAGCCAAGCTGCCAGTGAAGCTTACAGTCGCTGTCCTAAACTTGAGCCAAAAAGCGACATTAAAGCCATGTTTATTGGACACATGGGCGAAGCATATGAACATCAAGGTCACACTGGCAGTGCTGTTGCGGATTGGGCTGGTCTTGTTGGTATACCTGCAACTCGAACTGAAGCTGCTTGTGGTTCTTCAGGTGTTGCCTTGCGTTCAGGTATTTATGCGGTTCTATCTGGGTTAGCAGATGTAGTTATTGTAGGTGGTGTGGAGAAGATGACGCATAGGACTACCGCGGAGGTTACCGAGTATCTTGCTATGGCATCTGATTATCCTTTTGAACAGTGGCATGGTATAACCTTTCCCGGTTTATTCGCGTTGATGGCAACAGCTCATATGCATGCTTACGGAACCACACAGGAGCAGATGGCTCAAGTTGCGGTTAAGAATCATTATCACGGTAGCCTTAACCCTAAAGCGCACATGCAAAAAGAAATCACACTCGAGACAGTTATGACCTCAAGGTGTGTAGCATGGCCCCTAAAACTTTACGACTGTTCACTAATAACAGACGGTGCAAGTTGCATAATTTTAGCCAAACCTGAGCTTGCAGCCAAATACACTGATCAACCTGTCCAGGTTGTCGGTAGCGGGCAAGCAAGTGACACTATTGGTCTTTATGAACGCAAAAGTCTCACGTCACTAAGCGCCACAAAACTTGCAGCGAAAACAGCGTATGAAATGGCTGATGTGAGACCCGAACAGATTAGCTTGGCGGAAGTACATGATTGCTTTACGTTTGCAGAATTAATGGCTTATGAAGACCTTGGTTTCTGCAAGACAGGTGAGGGGGGCAAGCTTGTGGAAAGCGGACAAACACGTCTTGGTGGACTTACTCCCATTAATACAAGTGGAGGTCTAAAAGCTAAAGGTCACCCAGTTGGTGCTACAGGAACAGCACAAGCATACGAAGTCTATCTACAACTTACAAATCAAGCGGGTAAACGCCAAGTAAAAGATGCTAAAATTGGTTTAACTCATAATGTGGGCGGCTCTGGTGCGACGGCAGCAGTTCACATTTATAGGAGTAGCTCTTGATGAGTGAGAATGAACCTTTTACGATTGAACAATTCTACAAGTTTCTCCAGCAAGGTAAATTGCTGGCGGGAAAATGCGTAAAATGTGGAAAAATCCATTTGCCACCTCGACCTTTGTGCGATAACTGCTATTCAAAAGAGTTTCAATGGGTTACTGTTTCAGGGAAAGGCACGCTTGTTACTTACACAGTGATCAACATTGCTCCTCAACAATTCCAAGACTTAACTCCATATGCCGTCGGAATTGTCCAATTGGAAAATGGATTGAAAATTCCGGGAATGATACAAGGGATACCCCAGGAGAAGCTAAAAATTGGTATGCCGTTATTGCTTGACTTCGGTTCATGCAGCACCCCGCAACAATGGCCGAAGTGGCCACGATATTGCTTTAAGCCTTCATAAATCTCTTAATACTGTATTTCTTCTTTTTTACTCCATGGAGAGGAAAAAAGCCTGCTGTAAAGTGAATAGAAATCAAGGTTGTGGCAAAAAACATATTCGAAATCGAAAAATTTTGATAGGAAAACAAATAAGCTTGCCAACTTTATTTGCGGTAGGGATTAAATGACTATCTGGTTTTGCGTTAAAACAGCCCAAACCCCAAACATGGTGGCTGAAGTTGTTTGTGAATTCAATACATTTGATGAAGAAACATCCAATGGTAAATGTGTTTGGATAGTTGAGAAAGGTGAAGGTGCAGAAGAATATTGGCAAATCCTTTCCAAATACGAGCGCCAAAAAGATGTTTCATGTGTGGCTCTGGTCTATCAAGAAGGCGACACCGTGGTTTTGGGCGAGGTTGCGGATGAAGTGCTACCAAATTTCTTGGCGCCCCTGCTGGCAAAGTACGGGTTTGATAATGTGAAATGGATTGTTGCCAACCCTCAACGGATAGAAGCGCTTGCTTAGGTAGCAATTTAGATCATTTTGGCTCTCTTGATAGCTCTCATGGCTATCAAGTACATAGCAATTGTGAAAATTGAAATGACCGCCAAAGAAACCAACATGTCGATTGTTCCAAATTCATAGTAGGTTCCCATTGAATAGAATTTTTGCCCAATAGAAAAATATCGTATGCCATTTATGAAATATGAAAGAGGATTAAGACTGCTTGCTATTTGAATGGCTACTGGCAGAGAATTCATTTGGTAAAGAGCATTGCTGGCGAAGAAAAGCGGTAGAGTAAGCAGAGTAATTACGCTCTGAATTGAATCGTGACCCTCTATAGTTATTCCAAGAGTCAGGGCAAGAAACATGAGGCCCATACTAAACAAAACAACGAATAAGAATATCCCCAAAACAGAAAACAGCATATTCAATATTGTAAAACCAACAAAATATTTTACTCCCAAGATTAGACCAAAACCTAAAATTATTACTGTTTGAATTAGCGCTTTTGTTAATCCACTTAAACTTAACCCAAATAGTATGTGTGAGCGTTTTATTGGAGATGCAACCATCTCTTTCATTAAACCAAACTGCATGTCAAATTGGACATAGGTCCCTGAGTACAAACAAGTAAAAAGAATAGTCAAAGAAACTACTCCCGCAGCCATGAATGTTAAATAATCAACGGAGACAAAACCTGGTCTCAAAGAAGTTCCCGCGTTAATCAAATCGAAACTGCCTGACATCGACAGACCATAAATTGCTAGCCAGAGTGCCGGTTGAATTAGAGATGTGATTAAGACATATTTGGAGCGAAAAAACTTTTTCATATCTCTCCAGTAGACAGTTATAAAATCAGTTCTCACTTCCGACGCCTCCAATCAATTTGATACGATTCCGCCATTTTCTTCTTTAAGACCCCGTCCTGTAAAGTATATGAAAACGTCGTCTAATGTGGGTTTTTTAAGGTTGATGCCAGATACGTCGATTTTCTCGTTTCGAATTGTCTCCATTATTTTAGGTATGAAGTGAGCGCCTTCTGCTTTGAGATCAACTAGTAAACCTTTGGAGAAAAATCGAACATTAGTCACTTCAGGCAGTTTTTTGATTAGTCTTATTGATTTCTCATCGTTGGCGGTTTCCAGATAGACCATGTCTCTGCCTAAAGAATTCTTCAATTGTTCGGATGTTCCGTTTGTGATTATTTTTCCTTTATCCATAATGCATATTTCGTCGCTTAGTTGATCTGCCTCTTCCATGTAATGTGTCGTAAGAAAAATTGTGACACCTTCTTCGTTTACTTTTTTTATATAATGCCAAATCTTCATCCGTGAGTGAGGGTCAAGACCAATTGTGGGTTCATCTAGAAAGAGAATGTTTGGTCGAGTCATTAGTCCTCTGGCAATTTCTAAGCGACGTTTCATGCCGCCGCTCAGGTTCTTTACAAATTCATTTCTCTTGTCGGTTAACTCAACTATCTGCAATAATTCATCGATACGTGCTTTGCGTGGGTTTTTTGGAATAGAGTATAATCTCCCATGAAACTCGAGTGTTTCCCATACTTTGAGGTTCCAGTCAAGGGTTTCTCTTTGGAATACTATGCCCAAGCAACGTCTGACTTCATCTGGCTGCTGTTTAATGTCAAAACCTGATATTGTAATCTTTCCAATTTGAACTGGCAGCAGAGTTGTTAGTATGTTAATTGTAGTTGTTTTTCCCGCACCGTTAGGTCCAAGAAATGAGAAAATCTGCCCCTTCTTAACACTAAAACTGATATTGTCAACTGCGTTGAGTTTACCATAATTGTAACAGAGTCCTTCAACTGTTATAATCGGTTCTGCCATTCTCAATCGATATTCCAGTTTTTTCTGAGTCTTATTTATTCAAATACTTACTCAAAAAACTCCCACGCAATATTAAATCTCCATGGGTCACCTTTTTCAGTTAGTTCGATTTTACCTTCTTCCACTTTGATTAATCCATTGCGTTTGAGTTTATCAATAGCTTCTGGAAACGCTTCTTCTGGAAACTTTCCGAACTGAGCTTTGAATTCCTCCCGATCTACTGGAACGCGCACATAAATCAGCATCATAGCTGTCCTCATTTCGTCTTCCCGAGTTAGCTTTGTAAGCTTAGAAATTGGTATCCCTCCAATCTCAACCTTTGCGATATATTCATTAACGTTTTCAATATCCGAGTAAAGGTATGGTCCTAACCTTCCCATAAAGAAACCTGCACCCGTTCCAATGACTTCTGAGGAAGGTTTGTTAAAATCTTCTTTAAGTCTCGAAAATCTATTATGGCATGTTGGAGCGTAACCGTTTTCCTTGAAGAAACGGTAAGCTTCAAGATACATTTCAAGCTCTTTTTCATCACCATTTGCTGGAGCAAGTTCTCCTGTGGCAATTTTTTTTGCTAATGGCGTGCCGGGATACAATTCTAAAGGATAGCAATCAACACTTTCTAGATCTAACTCAATCGCTTGCTCTAAGTCCTGTTTCCATTGTTCCGTAGATTGCCCTGGCAGATTGTAAAGCAAGTCAATGCTAACGTGTAGCCCATTGTTTTTGATTTCTTTTAGTTTCTGCTTTGCGTTTACTCCGCTATCACGAAGCTTGAGAATTTTGCGAAAAGTTTCATCAAAAGTTTGTATACCTATGTCTAGTTGATCAACCGAATTTGAGGAAAATAGTTTAATCTTTTCTTGGGTAAGATTATTAGTGCATGCGGTAAACTTTGTAGTCGCATCGGATGCAAAGCTGAACGCTTTTCTACAAAATCCAAGAATTTCTTTAATTTGTTCTTTAGAAAGAACCGATGGGCTTCCTCCACCTACGTAAAACTCACTGAAAGTGCTTGACTTAACATACGTACTTTTTGCGTAAAAGCTCAATGCTTTTTTTAGAGCTTCAATATATAAACCTGAATTTTGCTTGTCGCAGTTTACAGGAAAATAACAAAAAGTGCATCTACCGTCGCAGAATGGAATCCAGGGCTGCAATTCCATGTTATGTTTGGATTTATTTTCTGTTTCAAGAAAGCCAACAAAGTCCTTATTCGCCTCAGAGTCGACGTTTAAGCGGTCTCTATATGTCATTGGAGGCCAATGTTCGAGTTTATCATATCCGTTATTGTGGCTTTCAAGCTGCATGGATGGTCAACTGCTAAGAACGGGTTTCAATCCTTTTAAAGTTAACCTATTTCTCGATTTTTTTCTCATAATTATCATGTGTGTGTTGCTCACAAAAGGCTTTTTTAATTATTCTGATTTATAAAAACAGAATTTGTCCAAACAATTAGTGATGATAAAAAGCTAATCGTAATTATATTCGGGTGGGTCTATTATGGTTTCCCAAAACTTCAAATGAATTCGCTCTCTCTGACATTTAAATCGTTTCCCACAACCCCCGCAATCCCATGTTTAGGCTTCTGTAACTTTTTGAACCCTCTCTCCTTATTTCCGAGGTCTCCAAAAAGCAAATTAAAACGTCTGGGAAGTTCTGGTTATTTTCATGAGAGCTCTAGACTTTTTAATAATAAGAGTGAGCTTTTTTTCTAATATTTTCAAGCTTCAACAGACCTGCATACCTTCAAAAAGCTAGAAGTTCTCACATTTTTCGACAACTTTGTTTATTCTCCATTAGAATTTAGCCATTTGATTCACTTTCTCCTAGGGAAAACCTGTCAATATTGACATCCAAACTCCAAAACTCTTGACCTGAATCAAATGTAGATCTATCTGTGCCTATACTCTTGTCTTTAAAGGTGTCTCTGCAAAATCCATTTCTTTTTTCTAAAATAAAATAGCATCCCAACCGTTATTATAACCATAGATAGCAAGACTAGTGGATACCCCCAAGTAAACTTGAGTTCCGGCATGTATGAAAAGTTCATCCCATATATTCCTGCAATTAACGTCAAAGGTATGAATATTGTAGCGATTATAGTTAGCACTTTCATTACTTCATTCATTCTGTTGCTAACGCTAGACAGGTAAATGTCTAACATACCTGATAGTGTATCGCGAAATGTTTCTATTGAATCAATTACTTGAATTGTGTGGTCATATACATCTCTCAGATAAATGTCCATGTTTTCTTTGATTAGTCCTGACTCACATCTCTCTAAACTATTAACCAGTTCTCTTAAGGGCCAAACAGACTTCCTTAGGGATATACTCTGCCGCTTTAAGTTATGTATAGTCTGTACAGTCACAGGTTGAGGATTAGCAATTAGTTGATCCTCAATTTCTTCGATTTTTTCCCCCATCTTCTCAAGAAGCGCAAAATAGTTGTCGACCACTGCATCAATTAAAGTGTAAACCAAATAATCAGCGCCCATTTTTCTGATTTTTCCTTTATCGTTTCTTAACCTTTCTCTAATGTGGTCAAAAACATCCCCCTCTTTTTCCTGGAATGATATTACCCAGTTTGAACCTAAAATTAGACTGAGTTGTTCGGAAACTATTTCGTTTTCCTGTTGATTATATTGAAGCATTCTTAACACAATATAGATGTAATTCTCAAAGTCTTCCATTTTTGGGCGCTGTTCGGTGTTAGCAATATCTTCCAGGGTTAGCGGGTGAAGATTGAACTGTTTTCCGATTTTTTCAATGATATCTACTCTCTGGAGTCCATCGATATTTATCCATGTAATGCCCGGTTTATTCGTGAAGCTGAGTATTTCTTCAATCTCTTTAGGTTCTTTTTCTTCAAAATGTGACTCGTTATACTTGGTTATTCTGAGTCTTGTTTTTTCTGTTTTCTGTTTTCCAACGTAGACAATAGTTCCCGGAGGCAGACCAGCTTTCTTAGCACCGCCTCTAGGTATGTGAAGATTCATGTTCCTTTTAATTCGAAGCAAGACTCATATAAGGTTTCCATTGAGTCATTGCTTTGCAATAATCTTTATTTTCGCTGACTACTCAGAATTATTTGTGCTGATAGAAGATGAATGAAGAAAGTAAGTTGTGTCTTGTTTCCTGCAGTGTGTTGAGAGAAGAGCTTGAAAAATTGGTCAAAGAGGGTGGCTTGGATGCTGAATTGGTTTTTGTCAGCAAATTCTTTCATGTTGATTATGCTGAGTTAGAAAAGAATTTGCGCAGAGTTTTAGGACATACCCTCAAACGTTTCAGTGGTCAAGTAATCCTTGTGTATGGTGATTTATGTCTCGGGCAAGATAACGAGATAAAAAAACTAGCCCAGGAATACGGAGTGGCAAAAGTTGATGCCCTCAACTGCATTGATTGTCAGCTTGGAGGAAAAGGAAAATTCTTGGAAGCTGACAAAGAGCATAATTTGATGTTTATGGGTCCTGGTATGATTGGATTCTTTAAAGGTATGAAAGAAAAAATGATCAAAGACGGTGTTGATGAGGAAACGTTCGCAAACATGTTCAGTGGCATCAAAGGTTTTGTGCTCTTAGACACATGTGGAGACGGCGACAAATGGCGAGTGGAGCTTGAAAAGTTAGGAATTGGCTTAGAGGTAATTGAAACAAGAAAAATAGGATTAGAGAATATTAAACAAGTTGTTTTGGATGCACTTGAACATTCGCATCGAATCAACTGACTCTTTTTGTATCTGAAACTTGACGGTTTGATTTTTTATGCCCTTTTAAAATAACCATAAATGTTAATGAGCCACCCACACCATACTGCTTACCATATCTTTGGTGGATGTGCACAAAATGACCCAACCCTTTGCCTCAACACCTATGAAACGTGTCGAAGATTGGAAAGCTCGACTTATTGACCTTTCAAGAAAAAACAACCTTTTGTACTTCCACAAATCTAAACGCGGAAACCTCACTATAACCCAGCCTGAACCGCAAAAAATCTTCAATGTTCTTGTCTTAAAGAAAAAACACCTTGAATTCTGGTTACCCCCACAAGAAGTAAATTTAGGCGAGTCAGAGAAACCCAAAGCCGAAAGCAAAACCAACGCAGAAATTGACAGGATAGAGTTCAGATCGACGAGAATTGACAGTAAACTCGGGGTAACCGAGAAACCGAAACTTCCCTTACCTAACCAGCTTGTCAGCGAAAAACTAACCCGTATTGAACTCGAACGTAATCTTAAATGCTTAGAACGTCGTTCGCTGCTTGATTACCGTGAACGCGGCGTCCGTATTCTTCATGCAGCTTTTGGCACCCTCAAATGGGTTGATCCTGAAACCAATGAAAACGTTCAATCCCCTCTGATTCTCGTACCTTTAGAATTAGGAAGGGAAACAATACGTGCACCTTACCGTATTGCTATGCCGCCCGTTGAGGATGAAGTTGTTTTAAATCCTGCATTACAAGTCAAATTAAAAGCCGATTTTAAAGTTGATTTACCTGCTTTGCCTGAAGAGTGGGAAGAACAAAAACTCGTTGATTATTTCAATCTTGTAAACCAGCATGTAGAGAAGATGGGGTGGAAGGTTGAAGCATCGGTTGATTTGGGGCTTTTTTCCTTCCAAAAACTTGTAATCTACAAGGACTTAGAGACCAACGCTGAAATGGTAACTCAGCATCCCATAATTCGCGCAATTTCAGGTATCAAGGAAAATGACCTCCTTCTAAGTGAATTGCCAGACGAAAAGGATGTGGACAAAATTGAGGTGCCGGAAAAAACATTTCAAGTTCTCGATGCCGATAGCAGTCAGCGCGTAAGCATTGAATACGCTCTTCGTGGGCAAAGTTTTGTCATGAAAGGGCCACCTGGTACGGGAAAAAGCCAAACGATTGCAAATATTATCGCCGAAAGCATAGCTAACGGTAAAAGCGTACTTTTTGTAAGCGATAAAATGGCGGCGCTAGAGATCGTTTATAAGCGTTTGAACGAGGTTGGGTTGGCGCATTTCTGTCTTGAACTCCACAGCAGCAAAGCAAATAAACAGCAGGTGGTAGCGGAACTTAAACGTAGCTTAGATGAGAATCTTGTTCCACGTAGATTGCCCTCTGAGCATGATTTTGAATGCATGACTGAGTATCGTGAGGCGCTAAACGGCTACGTTACCGCGCTTCATGAAAAGCGTCCATTTTTGAAAAGAAGTGCTTACGAAGTTTTAAGTATCGTATCCAGCCTTGAACATGTTCCTTTCATACCAGTCGGATTAGTAGAGCTATCTACTCTCACACCTCAAAAAATGCGTGAGCTAGAAGAACTCATTTCTCAATTAAGTAAGGTTTGGCAAGTTATCGAGGAACCCGATTTTCCATGGTTTGGCTTCAAAGGCGAGAAGTATAACCTTGAAATTCGAAGTGAACTTCTTACTGCTCTCGAAAACATCGACAAAATCCTCTCTGACTTAGAGTCGGAATCAGAATCTTTTTCAGCCAAACTAGGCATTTCTACACCAAAAACTTTTGCAAAAATTAATTGGTTACTTGATATTAGCAAACTACTTGATGAGAGTTCGAAACCAGAAGTACACTGGTTATTGTCCTCTGGCATAGAAAAATTGCTAACTGAAGCTCAAACTTACGACGAAGACAGTAACTGGATTAAAACTACGCGCATAAATCTAATGGAACGCTACAACCCAACGTTATTCAACTTGGCATTAAATAAATCAACTGAAATCCAACAATTAATTACGTTACTTTGCAAGACGCTTCCCGCAGTTAATTTAGAAGAAAGCGATTTTCTCTGCAAATCTTGAAAAATTTCAATTATTCGCTAAAAATACGCAGATTTTTGCAAAGAAATGGCGTGAAAACTCTCAGGCACTTGCAACACTACTTGGCTTAGATTATAGTGAAATCACAATTATGCAATTAAAACAGCTTTCCAGAATGGCAATGTTGATTTTTGCTGAAGATAAGCCTGAGCCTCAATGGTTTGACTCTAAATACTTAAAGCAGGTTCAAGAAACGGTTGAAAATGCAAAGCAGCTGTACCAGGACTATAACCTGCTAAAAAGTCGATTAGATGAAACCTACAGCGAAGAAATCTACGAACTAAACCTTGAAGAACTCACAGCAAATTACAGCGGACCGTACAAGAGCAGCTTGAAGATCTTCAATTCCAACTACCGCAACGACCAAAAGAAAATTGCCCAACTTACTTTAGACGGCAAAGTCCCACGTACCGTACTCCAAGATTTAATCGATGCCAAAAAAGTTAAAAAACTCCAGGATAGAATCGAAAAGAACGCCGAAACTGTGCAAGTACTACTTGGTCATTATTACAGTAAAACTCGAACTGACTTCCAAGGCGCTGAAAAAGCAATCGCTTTAGCCATAGAAATCAAAAAATTATTGTGGGCGACAACTATTCCTGAGGTTCTCATAAAACTTCTCACAACCTCCACAAGCCCTTCACCCATGATTAAAAACTTAGGATTAGAACTTCAAGACTCTATCGGAAAGTGGGAGCAGTTAAGCAAAGAAGTAGAACAGCTCTTGCCGGGAAAAATTCCCAAATCTGAAGAACCTATAACTCAAACTACATTGCAAGATCTAGAGGATTGGGCTAACGAAGTCGAAAAATATCTTAACTCTATATGCAACCAAACAAAAGAAGTCCTAGCAACCAGCAAAATGGAACCCCAAAATTACAGGCAGTTACTGCAGGATCTCAAAAGCGCTGAAGACATCCGCAAAAAGGAGGCTCACATTGTAGGTGAAAAAGTCCAGCTTCAAGAAAAATTTGGCAGTCGCTTCAAAGAGTTAGAAACTGATTGGCAAGACATTGTTTTCGTGTTGCAATGGTGTAAAAAAGTGAAAGCTGAGTTCAACGATCTGCCCATGCCGCAAGTCTTCGCAGATATCGCAGCTAAAGGACCGACCGCTGCACCAGCCAAAATAGAAATAGTCCAAAAAAATGAAGCTGCTTTGAAATCCTTAGAAGACTTTGAGTACCGTTTCGACGGAAAATTAGAGTATAAGAACACGCTGCTCAAAGACTTTGAAATCCAAATAATCAAGGAACGCATACGCGATCTTCGCCAGCGAGTTGACGAATTACAAATTTGGATAGATTTTAAGGATATCAAAAATCTCTTCGCTCTCCGAGGTTTAGATGATTTCTTCAATCGTATTGTTGAACAAAAGCTTTCAGCGAAAGATTTGTTGTCTATTTTCAGACATGGAGTCTACCAAGAATGGCTAAACAACCTCTACAATGAAGACGAAAAACTCGGCAGATTCAGAAGAGAAAACCATGAACAGCTAATCTCTGATTTCCGAAAACTTGACCGCGATTTAATCCAGCTTACCTCGAGTATGGTTATCGAAGCAGCAAACAGTAGAAAACCCCAGGATATTCTTATTCAAGCCGCTGATACGGAAGCGGGTATTCTTTCAAAGGAAGCTGCCAAAAAACGGCATCTAATGCCTATTCGAGTGCTTTTTCAAAAGATTCCTAACTTGCTATTGAAGCTTAAACCTTGCTTACTAATGAGTCCTATTTCAGTGAGCCAGTTTTTGCCGTCGGATGCCAAATTCGATTTGGTTCTTTTCGATGAGGCTTCGCAGATTGTTCCAGAAGACGCTATTGGAGCAATTTACCGCGGAAAAACTTCAGTGGTCGCAGGCGACAATAAACAGTTGCCCCCAACCTCTTTCTTCCAGAAAAGCTTGCTTGACGATTTCGATTGGGATGATTTAAACGATAATGATATTGAAGTCTTCGATAGTATCTTAGATGAGTGCCTAGGTATTGGGCTTCCCGTCAAAACGTTGCGATGGCATTATCGTAGCAGACATGAAGACCTAATCGCTTTCTCCAACCATCGTTTCTATGATGACACTTTGATAACTTTCCCCTCTGCCAAATGCCAAACAGATAGCTTGGGGGTAAAACTAGTTCATGTTCCAGAAGGTGTCTACGATCGGGGAGGCACTAGAAGCAACCTTAGAGAAGCAGAAAAAGTAGCCGATTTAGTTTTTGAGCACTTTAAGAGATATCCAAAAAAAACCCTTGGCATAGTTACTTTTAGCGTCGCACAAATGGAAACTATTGCAGATGCAATTGATCGCCGCCTTAAAGAGCGACCTGAATTTGACCATTTTTTCAAAGAAGATCGTTTGGGCGGTTTCTTCATTAAGAATCTTGAAAATGTTCAAGGTGACGAACGCGACGTCATTTTCTTTAGCGTGGGGTACGGATTTGATCATCATGGACAGATAACGATGCATTTTGGGCCTCTCAACAAACCAGGAGGCGAACGACGTCTAAACGTGGCTGTTACGCGTGCTCGAGAAAAAGTGGTGCTTATCACCTCCATTAAATCTTCTGACATTGATCCCGATACCAAGGCTTCAGGGATTCAAACATTACGTGCCTACCTTTATTATGCAGAGAATGAACCAGAAGCTATGCAACCTTATTCTTCAGTTGACGAATTCGATTCAGCAATAGATAAAGACGTTTCAGATGAAATCAAGAAACTCGGATATCAGATTGTTCCACAAGTTGGCTGTAGCGGTTTCAAAATTGACATCGGTGTAGTTGATCCCGTTAATCAAGGATGCTTCCTACTGGGAGTAGAGTGCGACGGTACAACTTATAAATCTAGCAGCAGTGCCCGAGACCGTGACCGCCTCCGTGAACAAGTTCTACGAGAACTGGGTTGGACTATTCACCGTATTTGGTCACCAACCTGGGTGGCAAGACGCGACAGCGAAATCCGACGCCTCAAAGAAGCGCTTGAGCAAGCCCAAAAACAGCAGATAGAGCAGGAAATCCAGCAACCTCAAATTTATTGCGAAGATGAGTCAACAACAGAAATGGATGTACATAAAAACAATTTTGCCGGCATTGAAAAAATAGGGGTGCCCTACAAAATCCACCCCCTTAAAGCAACTTATAATCCTTACATTAAAGCAATCACAACAGAAAGCACCAATGAAACAAAAGTAAAAAACGCGTTTTATTTTCCAGAAAACCGAGAAAACCAAACCAAATTACTTGCTGAACTAGTCCAAAACGAAGGACCAGTACATATTGACTACGCTGTTAAACGCTTAGCAAAATCATGGGGAATAAAACAGGTCAATCCAAAAATCTCACATGCAGTCAAAGAAGCCTTAAACAACCTGATCAGAGAACAAAAAGTAGTTATCAAAGGTAGCTTTCTGTGGCCACCTGAACTAGGCGAAACACCCGTTCGAGTTCCGCAAAAAGGTGTTCCAGAATCCAAACGCAAACCCCAATACATCGCTCCTGAAGAAGTTGAATCTGCCATGAGAATCATCGCTCAACATGCCTTTGGCATTAGTAAGGACTCACTGGTTTCAGAAACTGCTCGAGTGTTTGGCATAACCTATAGGGGTAAAGATGCAAAACAAATATTCACAGAAGTGCTAGACCGGCTGATTAGGGAACGAAAACTCGTTTGCAAAAACAACGGTACAGTTAACGTCGCTTAGTTCGCATTTATTTTTTTTATTAGTATTGGTAGATCTGTCAGAGCTGTTATGATGTAATTTGCGCCGCTAGAAGAGAGTTGTTCTTTTGTTGAGATACCGTTTGGTAGTCCTACGGCGATTGCTTTAAGATCTTTTGAGCTTTGCATATCCACCACACTATCACCCACAATTACAGTATTTTCTGGAAGTGCATCTAGAGCTTTGAGTGCTAATTCACATTGTTCGGTATTGGGTTTAACGTATTTGACTTTGTCCCGTGAAACTATTACTCCGAAAGATTCCTCAATTTTGAAGCGGTGAAGAATATATTTTGTTGCTTTTTCTCCGCTTGTCGTGCACAATCCTATTTTTAGTTTCATTCTTTTGAGTTCCTGTAATGTTTCGATAGCGCCAGTTAATAGGCTTGTTGAGGCTGCAGCTTCTGTTTCATATTTTTCAGCGATGCTTAATGTTTGGGCTCGAACTTCTTTGAATGCTTCATTTGACTTCGACTTGTTTTTAACATAGATTTCTGTCTTTTTTAGCATCTCAAAGATGTTTTCGTTAACGTCAAGTACTGATCCGGGAACTCCCGCTCGCATTAGATAGCTTCTTACTTCTGCCCTCAACGATTTATAATCAAGGTTAAAATGGGCAAGCGTTCCGTCTAAATCGAATATTACAGCTTCAATGGGCATGGCTTTTAGCTCCGCTCTTCTCTTTGGCTGGGGTTAAAGCAGTCCTAACAGAAATATACTTTGCGGTAACCCAAAACTCAACTTTTACTCTGTTACAACCACCTTTAGTGGCTTTTCGAGTGGATTGTCAGCGGTTTGAAGTGCTTTTTCAAAATCCTCAAGCTTAAACCTATGAGATATGAGTCCTTTTACATCGACAAGTCTTCGAGAAATTAACTCAACAGCCAAAGGATACTCCACAGGTGAAATGTACATAGTGAAAAAGGAAGCTTCGTCGGCATCCTCTAAGTTAAGGTATCCCTTAGATTCACCCACTAACGCCACCTTCCCAGTCTTCTTAACCAAATATGGTGTTTGTTCAACTGCAGCTGCAGTTCCCGCAGCTTCAACCACAAAATCAGAGCCACGTTTGGTTAGTTTTCGTACAGTTTTAACAACATCTTCTCTCTTTGCGTTTATAGTTACGTCAGCGCCATACTTCTTTGAAAGCTCAAGTCTATAATCCATCAAATCCACCGATATCACACGGCAACCTTTCATTAACGCTATTTGCGTCATAAGCAAGCCAATTGCTCCCTGACCAACTACCGTAACCCAGTCGCCTACGTTTGGTTGCAGGTAATTTAGAACTCGAAGCGCCAAAGCAACTGGCTCTACCACTGCAGCCTCTTCATCATTAATGTTTGTTGGGATGGGAACTAAGCTTCGAGGAAGCATCGCTTTTGATTCAGCAAAAAAACCGTTTCTAGTTAAACCATAAAATTTTCCCCGGGTGCAATACGTCGGGTATCCTCTAAGGCAGAAGTCGCAGTGCCCACAATTGACAATGGGAACCATGACAACTCGTTCTCCCGTATCCTCTCGGATTCCGCAGGCATCGTGTCCTATGATTGTTCCTTTCTTCATCCATTTCCAGTTGCCTCGATAAAAGTGCAAATCGGTGCCACATATGCTTCCAGCTTTAAACTTTACCAGAACTCTGTTGCTCCTGACTTTCGGATCTGGAACATTTTCAATTTTAATCTGACGGGGTCCACGGTAAATGGCGGCTTTCAAAAACAGTCAACTCTGAATATAGTATGCATTCAAATGTGGTATTAATCTTGCTGAATTTCTTTTTTTTTTGCGGTAGACTAATAACCTAAATGTTGTATCCTTTTGGTTGAGCGCCTATGAATCTGGATCAATATTCTAAAGAACAGCTTTGGCAATTGCTCGTTGAATCTGTTCATGCTTCAGTTATGTATCCAACCCATAAGGCATACACCCGAGACAGCATCTTACCCAATCAACCAGATGTTTCAGCAACTGAGCTTTCAGAACGCTTAGGTATGCCGCTTGGGGCGGCAATAGTTATCTTAAACGAGTTGATTGAGGAAAAAAAATAGTTTAGCCATTTTTGCAGAAACCACTTTTTTCTTCTAGACAAACAATTCTTCTAAGCCATCTCAAGCATCCATGTAAAAAATTTTTAGAAATTAAATCGTCAACAAAAGAGCGTATACTATTGATTTTATCCATATTAAAGGGTGAACGGAGTATCTACCCTAAAGAATCTGCACACTTGAAGCCTTAAATACGATACAGACATCGGCACCAATGTTGAGCGCAAGCTCATTAAAAGATCGTTTTGTTATCTGAACCAGAAAAACCCTGCCGACATCCACCTTAAGTTTTACAAGCGAGTCTAAGTCAATGATCTCTGCTATCTTTCCCTTAAGCACGTTTCTAGCGCTTGACTCGACAGCTTGTTGGCATAGGATAATGTCCTTTGGATTAACAAAAATAGATACTTTGCCCTCCTTTTGATCGGCAACTTCAACCTGTACATTATTACCCAAGTTGACGATTGTTGTGCCTTTTGATGTTATTTCAGCTTCACCAACGAATGTATTGTCAATTGCTGCAAAGCTGGCCAGATTCCTGGAGAGTTTACTGAAAACCTCTGCAGGTGCTCCTACTTCAGAAATCTTCCCTTCATCCATCAAAGCGATGCGGTGAGGAAACGTCTTAGCTTGAAACATGTTGTGAGTCGCCATCACTATAGTGACTTTGTTTTCACGATTAACCCTATCAATAACTTCTTCAAGTATCCCAGCGTTCTTAGGATCCAGGTTAGCTGTAGGCTCATCTAAGAGCAAGAGTTTTGTTTTGAGAACTAAAGCCCTCGCAATAGCGACTCTCTGCTGCTCGCCGCCCGAAAGCTTATTTGCATTACGCTTCTCAAACCCTTCCAGCTTGACAAGTTTAAGCGCTCTTTTTATCTCTTCATCACGTGTAGACTGCGGTACTTTTCTTACTTTCAACCCATAGGCAATGTTGTTATAAACTGAAGTGCTGAAAACGGTTGTCTTCTGAAACACAAGAGTGCTCTGCATTCTCTCTTTTTCAGTATTTTTGTAATTGACCTTTTTACTTTGGAATACGACTTCGCCACTTGTTGGATTTTCAATAAAAGCAAGAATTTTTAGTATCGTTGATTTTCCAGAGCCATTAGGTCCCAGTAGCGCCAATATTTCGCCTTCATGTATCTGAAGGTTTACGGAGTTGACTACTGTCTTGTTATAATATGTCTTTGTAACGTTCTTCAATTCTGCAGTGATTATTGGTCTGCAAGCTCTCCTTTTCTTTTTCTTAACTTGGCAAAGGACCCCTTAGCCGTTTCAACTATTAAATTTGTTTTCCTTAGTACGATTATGGAGATGTTTATGATGAAAAGTATGCTAACTAGTATTATTCCCAAAGCTATGGCTAGACCAAGTTCGCTGATTTGAACATCACGTGAGATGGCTGTTGTTAATACGTCAGTTCTGTTGCCGCCGCCGGCGATGTTTCCACCTACTAGTAAAACTACTCCTAACTCTCCTATTGCTCGGTTAAAGCTGGCAATATCCGATAAGATGATGCCGTTGGCTGCCTCTTTTAGAACTGCTATTTGTGCCTGAGATTCTGAGGCCCCGAGCGTTTTGGAGAGGTTCATTATTTCTGGATCGACTGATTCGATGGAGGAGACGCCTATGCTTATCAAAATTGGTGTTATTAGTATTGCTTGACCCAGCATTATAGCGCCGGGAGTATAAAGTAATCCTAGAAATCCCAAGGGCCCTCCTCTTGAAAATATTAAGAAAAGAATCAAGCCCAAAACTACTGTGGGCAAACCTATTAGGGTGTTTAGGATTGCTTTGATTATTGTTTTTCCTCGAAATTCTTTGAGGGCAATTACTAATGCGAGCGGGGTTCCCCAAAGTATGGCTAAAATAACTGCTGTTCCGGAAAAAAAGAGGGAGCGGAGGACTATTCCTTCTATTTCTGGGTTGCCTGTGAATATTAGCTGGAAGGCCTGTATTACTTCGCCGAGTATATCAGCCAATTCACTGTCCTCTAATCGTAGAGCTGATAATCGTTAACCCTGTATTGTGGTGGGCATTCTGTTCCGTCGAGGAAGGCGTAATCTTTTATCCAACTGACTATTGGTTGGGGCGCGTCGTCTTTTAGTGGTTGCACTGCTTCATGGAAGAGGGTCTCTCCGTAAGTGTCTAGCCCGTAATTGTTGATTATTTGTTGAGTCTCTGGGGAAATCAAGTATTGTATGAAATCCATTGCATCATTGAAATTAATGCTGTCATGAATGGTTTTGTTAGCTTGAACCGTTTGCGTATTCACAGCCATTACACTGTAAACGTTAAGTAGTGACTGTTCTTCAGTTATAAGCGCCTCAATTTCTATTGAACCATCTGCGTGGAATTTTAGATAAGTGCCGATGTCAGAGAGTGTGTATGCATCCTTTTGGTTAGTAACGGTTAGGGTTGCGCCCATACCTTGTCCTGTGCTTGCAAACCAGGGTTCAGTAGAGATTCTGTGTAATTGTAGCCAGCTTCAGTCCACAGGCTTTTCTCTTTTGAGTTTGTGCCTGAGTTGTCGCCTCGAGAAACCCAGATTTGGCTTGCTCCTGACTGGTCAGGCATGTTTTGTCCGTATTGTACTATGTTGAATAGTGCTTCAGCAGCTGTTTTTCCTTGGATTTGCGCTGGATCGTCTGCTGGTCCGACAATTGTGAAGAAATTATATGCTATGATTTTTCTGTTTACACCAAATCCCCCGTCTAGAAATTCTTGCTCTACTGAGGGCGCGTGAACCAGGACAATGTCAGCGTCTCCGTTTTCCGCTTGTTGTATAGCTATACCTGTACCTACTGCTACAATGTTTAGGTCAACGTTGTGTGTTGCTTCATAGTCGCTTTCTATAGCGTTCAATAAACCTGTGTCGTATAAGCTAGTGGTTGTCGAGATGAAAACTCTTCGCTTAGAGAAGTTGTTAAAGTATACCAATGTACCCGCAATGACTATAATGGTTACGAGTGCAGCTACGATGATTAGTTTTTGCCACATTTGCAATGATAAACACCATCGTTATGTTTGGAAATACATATCATTATCCTTATAAAGCTTATCGTGACTAATTAAACTGGCTTGTTAAGCAATAAGAAACACACTCTCTCATGC
>CAVZIW010000009.1:0-103741 GCA_963775465.1 Candidatus Bathyarchaeota archaeon
TTTTCGATTAGGTTTTGGAGGCTGTCGGTGATTTCTTTTACTCTTTGTTTGGCGTTTTCTTTTATTTTTTCTGGATTAGCGGCGGCGTAGATGTGGTAGTAACCTCCGCCTTTGAGTCCGCGGGATTGTTTGTGGATCAGTCCTGCGCTTTGGAGTTTGGCAAGGACTCGGTGGGTTGAGCTGCGGTCTCTTTGTACGGATTCTGCGATTTGGTCTAGGGTTGCCCATTGATTTTTTGCAACTTGCAGGAAGATTTCGAGGTCTATGGGTTTGAGGTTGTACATGCAGCTTAGGAGGTCTTGGCAGGTGGCTTCTTTTCTTGTTAGAAATTGAATGCTGTCCATGAGTTTTTATTTCAAGTTGCAACATATAAGTATTGTGTTGTTTTGACAATACCGTAACATATTTATCTAAAAGCCAATATAAACTATTTCAAAAAGGTAAGAAAAAATGCAGAAAAAACTTGAATGCCCCTTTGGAGTACCCGAAGAAGAATGTTGCGGCAACCCCACCTGCAAAGCTCGGAAAGATTGGTTAAACGCACAAAAAGAGGTTTACTAATGAACATAAATCCATCGACTGATCCTGAGATAGAAAAAATCCAACAAAAAAAGATGGCAGAAATGCTAAAGCGAGCTCAAATGCAGTCAAACTCTAATGGATTAAGTAAGCCCATAATCTTAACTGACAGTAATTTTTCAGCTGAAATTGCAAAGCACGACTTATTGGTTGTTGATTTTTGGGCACCATGGTGTGGTCCTTGTCGAATGGTAGGTCCAGTAATTGAGCAGCTAGCAGCGGAATACTCAGGAAAAGTAACGTTTGGAAAGATGAATGTTGACGAAAACATAACTGTGCCCGGCAGTTTTAGAGTTATGAGTATCCCAACGATAATGGTCTTCAATAATGGATGCCCTGTAGAAACAATTATTGGTGCATGCGCAAAATCCCACATCGAATCCAAGTTTAAGCCGTTCATGAAAAATAGCTTGTGAGGTCAGCGAAACTTTGAGCGTTTCCGATAAAGAAAAAATAGAAGCTACAAAACCACTGATGCTTTTTGGAACCCTCACTCTATCTGTTTGGGTAACACTAGGGTCACTCTCCATATGGCTAATTAACCCGTTGTTAGGATGGCTTTTCGCAGGTTTTTCAGCTTTCATTATCCTAATTATCATTAGAAGACTACTGTGCAATTCTTGCTATTACTGCAAGTCCTGTACCAAAGGGTTTGCTAAACTATCAAAACTTACCGTAGGGAGCAATCATATACCTGGAATAAGCAAAGGTTCCACAGGGGGAATGGCCGTTACTATGTACGTGATTCTCACAGGCATTCCTGTTACAGCACTTTTAAGCTCTATACTTAACAGTTTTGACACGGCCAAAATCTGTGTTACTTTTAGCGATTTTGGCAGTCACCGCTTACACATTAATAGTTCGTGTAAGAAATAGCTACTAAGAATTCACCCTTTTGGTAAGCAGATGATGAAAGCCTATGTTGAACCTGAAAAATGCATAAGATGTAGAGAATGTTCCGCAGTCAAAGGTTGTTCGATAAGAGCAATCTTTCGAATAAGCGTTGAAGATCCAACTGTTGTTGACCCTAAGCTTTGCCGTGGATGTGGAGATTGCATTGCAAAATGCCCAGTGAAAGCGGTCATTCTGAAAAACGGTTAATTTTCCTTTTTACTGTTGGAGTATGTGAGCAACTAATCGTTGTTCAGCTTTGCGCAAATGTTCTACAACCGTTGAATTCGCAAGACCAAGTCGATAACCCAGTTTTTCTGATGTTATTCTTCTCGGAATGTCATAATACCCTAGTTTGTGGGCTTCAAGTAATACCAGTCGCTGTTTTTCAGTTAGTAGATTAATCGGTGACGTGGGTGAAAAGTTTGCATCTGCTAAAAGAGCCACCCTGTAATGTATTCCCATTAGTTCCATTCGTTTTAGGAAATCTTTGATTTGTTTTTCATTTCCGAGGAAAGAAAATTTTATTTTTCCATCTCCTATTGCCAAAGGGGGAAATAAGTATCCGCTTTCTACCCCTACAGAGTTTAGAACTGTAGATAGAGTTGGTCCCCCTCGCATGAAAACGATGTATGACCCGTTTTTTTCTTTTTTCAACATTTGGGCTTCAACTAAGAATCCTCCGACAAGCAAATCCTCAACTTTAGATTCTGAATCTTTGAATTCCACTTGAGAAATTGCCGCGAATTCCTCTTGGTCTTGCCTTAGGAAGTAAAGCAGGTCAAGCGACTTTATCTTTTTAAACGGCGGTAATTCTATACCGACCTTGACAAGCTCTTTTTCTGAGACTTCCAGAATCAATCTTCGCATATAACGAATGTTAATTCGGTGTAGGATATACCTTCCTAAAGCCGAATATACTCGGTACAACCTATATCCACTAGAACACCTTCTAAGGGTCGCTAAAATCAGCTTTAGGTCATTTCATAATTCAATCGGGAGACTAGAACACGACTCAAAATAAAGTTAACTCATTTGAAAGATTGGGCAAATTCATTACAAAGCGAAAATTCGCGATAATTGCTACTTGGATTCTACTCTTAGCAATTATTTTGCCGGTGATATTGACAGCTTCAGGTGTAACCTCACTGCAGTTTGGCTCTTCATCGGACAGTAGCCTTGAGTCAAGCAAAGCAGAAGATATAATATCTGCACAATTCCAGAATTCTGTATCCAATGATTCACTTATTATTGTAATATCCACGGATAATGCTTCATCTATTAATACTCAACTTTTTATTGACGAGTTAGCCAACCAAATCAATTCAAACTCCAGCGTAACTGGAGTTGAAAACATTACCAGTGTCTATTCAATTCTAATACCCATCCTTAATCAAACAAACCAAGGCATTTACTTCGCCTATAACAATGCAAACTTAACCTACAATCTGCTTTACAGCGTCCCAGCCATTTACTCAAATGTATGGTTTAATGCTTACAATGAAACAAAAAACGGTCAGCTGTCACCTGGACTCAACCAAACAAATCAAGCCGCTTATGCTCTAGTTGACAACGCAAACTTAACCTACAATCTACTCTACGGTGTTCCAGCCATTTTCTTAAATGTGTGGGGACAAACATATCAACAGACCCAAAACATCGAGACAGCTAACCAGGTTGCTTATCAACAAACGGCAACAACGTTGTCTCAAACGGATCCTGAATCTTACAGTGCTTATACCTCACAATTGCTCAGTGCATTCAATACTACATGGGTTCTGAGCTTTCAAGATCCATCAACTCAGGCGTTTACACCACAAGAACGCGCTTCATATGCTTCGAAAATAACTAACCAACAATACATTGATGCTTTCTTTGCCACAAACGTAACTGAGAAAGCTTTCGCCACTGCATTGACAAACACCTTCACTCTAAACGATTTTCTGAGCAATACGCAGGACCAAAATAACGCAGCGCTTCAGGCTTTTTCCGTTCAATATTTAGCTAACCAGTCTGGCTCTTCAATTGAGTTTATCAACGCTGCATATAATCTTGGAAAAAACCCAACTGCAACCGAGCTAAACAACCTATCTGACAATATAATTTGGTATTCAACCAACTACGAAATGGATTCATTCATACAATTGTTTAATGAAATATCCTACAATCAAACTAGAACTATCTTAAAAGATGCCGATGAATTATCTTTTAACGATTACACTTCACATTTGTTAGACTTATTTGACGCTGCATGGGTAACTAGAATTCCAAGCGCCCCAGCCCAAAATTGGATCAACCAAACTGCTTCATCAGCGTCAAATATCGCTAACAACCAGTTCATTAACGCTTATTTTAGCGATCAAAAAGACTTCACAGAAGCTGTCACTCAAACATTCACGTTACAAGACTTCTTGAAATCAAATACAACTGACACAAACGCCAAGCTAAAAGATTTAGCGATTGGTTACGTTTCAAATTCTTCCGACTTATCCAAAGAACTGGTTGCAGCCATATATAACATGGGCGAAAACGCAACAAATAGCGCCCTGCAAACTTTGGCATCAAACATCATTTGGGATCCGAACGAATTTAACATCGGTGAACAGTTCGATTCTTTAATTACTGGATTTGTTTCCCCTTCAAAAGATGTAACTCTTATCTCAATTACCTTCAAAAACTCAAACGAAACTAACGTTGTTACAATAAGAAATATAATAGCTGAAAGATTAGCTCAAAACCCCCAAGAAATCATTTCTGCTCAAGTCACCGGCTCTGATGCGCTCAATTATGATTTTGGAAAATCCACCACTGCTGATTTAGAACTTATTCTACCGATTACGATTGCCCTTCTGATAATCGCTACAGGTCTTTTTTTCCGTTCCATAATTACTCCAATTATTACATTGGGAACTATTGGAATAGGTTTAGGGGTCTCACAGATATTCCCGTATTTAGTTAGCACCTACATTAATCCGGTTGATTACACTGTGAACACAGTACTTCTCACTGTGCTTATTGGTGTGGGAACAGATTACAGTATATTCATAATAGCTCGGCATAGGGAAGAACGAATTAACGGTTTACCTGTCTTTGAGGCTATAAAGAAGTCGATTACTTGGGCAGGCGAAAGTATAGTTACAAGCGGTGCCACCGTTATCATATCATTCCTTGCGCTTGCAACGACCTCGATAATTCTACTTCAATCTATGGGTTTGGTAGTAGGTTTAGGAGTCATTGTAACGTTACTCGCTTCTCTAACCTTCGCCCCGGCTTTAACGGTCATTCTTGGTGACAGAATCTTTTGGCCGAACTCTGGAGAACGTTTCCAGCGGTACGCCAAAGGAATTCTTGCGAAAAACGCCCGAAGGGGTGGCTACTTTGCTAGAAGCGGAGCCTTCTCAGTGAAACATGGCAAAGCACTCATAATTGTAGCCGTTCTCGTAACTTTGCCTTTGTTCTACATCTATGCAACAACAACGCCCTCCTACGATATGCTTGGTAGCGCCTCAAACAGTTTGGAGTCAATAGCGGGCTCCAATGCTTTAACTGATTCTTTCGGCGGAGGAAGACTCATGCCTACATATGTTGTGGTTACGTTTTCTTCACCACTTGTTGATAATGGAACTTTCAACTTCGACGAAATGTCTACTGTTCAAAACATATCCACGTTAGTTGCCGATCATAAAAGCATACAGGAAGTAACAGGACCAACTATGCCATTTGGTCAAGCAGTAGATTACCAAACTATAACGAATGCTTCAGATACGAACACATACAACAGCATGCTAGGCGCCATAGGCAAAGATAATCAGTCAGCTCTAATTACCGTGAGATTCCATATAGATCCATATTCTTCTCAAGCAATCAACATTGCCCAAGATATCCGAACAAACTTGCATGAAAACTATGACAATGCACCTAACGTTACTGGCATTTATTTGGGTGGAACAACAGGTGGCATACTAGATACCAAAGACACATTCCAAAACCAGTTCAATTCTATTCTTCCCATCGTCGCATTAGGCGTTGGAGTGGTGCTTTTCCTCGTTTTAGGATCAATTATCCTACCCGTTTTTGCGGTAATTTCTGTACTAATGAGCATTGTTTGGACTTTAGCCATCACTATACTCCTTTTCCAGTCAGCATTCAACTACGGCTTGCTATTCATAACACCATTAGTACTTTTCGTACTTCTTCTGGGCTTAGGAATGGATTATAACATCTTTATCCTCACTCGAATACGCGAAGAAGCCGCCAAAGGACAAAATCTAAACGAAGCCATCATTCACGCAATACAACAAACTGGTGGAATCATTACTGCGGCAGCTATAATTTTAGCAGGCTCACTTGGAGCCTTGATGTTATCAAGTAACCTTATGCTACGTGAAATGGGGTTTGCCTTTGCCTTCAGCATTCTTATAGATGCAATTATTGTGCGAACTTATCTGGTGCCTGCGGTTATGTCAACATTTGGAAGATGGAACTGGTACAACCCGATAAAACGCCTAAGACGACTAAAAGACATAACACAAGAAAAGACACAGTGAAATTGATTCTCAATTCTTGATTTTCTTTCTTATCTGAATGACTGCAATTGTAAGAATTAACAGCACTATTGCAATAAGAATGAAAGTTGGTATTTCGGGAACCGCTGGAGGTTCACTAGTTTGTGATTCGTTGGGAGAAGGGCTGACTATTTGGAATGGAGATAGAGTAGGTTGCAGAATGTTTGTTGGTTCAGGCGATGAGTTTGGAGATCCTGTTTGTGTTGGAGGCGGTATTTGTGTTAGAGATGTTGGAAGTGGAGTCTCAGTTGGAGTAAAACTTGGCGTCACAGTTGAAGTGGGAGTTGGAGACGACATTGGTTGCAGGGATTGAAGATTTACTATGCAACTATTGGAAGAGACTAACCCTGCATTATCCTTGAATTGAACCATAACTGTTTTTTCACCATCTTCTCCCTGCAGACTCCACGTTTTTGAAGTTGAATATGGTTCCCAATCTGACCAGATGAAGTTGTCGTTGGAGAACCGCATCTGAAATACTCCTGATGTGGCATCTGTTGCGGATAGTGAAAGAGTTATTTCAGGTACTACAGTTTTAGGGGCTGCAATAACAAAACCTGTGGGAGCTGTCTTATCTAGTTGTATTCCACTGATAGTGTAGTGCAAAAGTTCCAGTGTTTCTTGTCCAAAAGGAATCCATGAGCTCCAATACTCGAGTGTGCTGTTTTTTCCTTCAATTGTTATTGTGGGTTGGTCATTGCTCGTAATGTTCTGAATTTTGCCGTCATTGATTCTGTAGAACGTTTCATTTACGTTGTAATCAGGTATCAAGTTTATTGTAAAATCAGAGGTGTGCCATCCTTCGATATAATCGTTGATTAAGGTCGGCAGACGTGTTAAGTTTAAGGAAAAAAGAGTAGTATCATCATAAATTTTTAAACAGTGTGATCCCGCTGTTGTTTGGGGAACCTGAATTGTTGTATTAAAAAAGCCATTTTCATCTGTCGCAGTTGTTTCCAAACGGGTTGTATCCCACCACAAAGAAATTAAGCCTGGGCTAAACCATTTTCCGCTGACGGGAATTAAGTCGCCATTTTGAACAAAAAGAGTTGTGGACAAATCTGTATTGTTGCCGAAAATACCTTGGGCAGTTATATTGCCAATTTGTGATAATCCCCGCCGCATCTCCATATATGGAACAGTTGAGTTGTAAGATCTACTGGTATTGTTGTCTTGGGCGCTAAAAATAATGTTGTCAAATAAGGCTGAACTGTCGCCTTCAAGGTTGTTTTGCGCTAACTCAGGAGCATTTAGTGTGTAAATGAAGTTTTCTGTTACAGTTTGCAGGTCGTTAATTATTGGTTTCCAAGTTGAGTTTATTGGGTTCAGATAAGAGATATTAACTGAGCCTTGTGCAGTGAACCCGATTCCTATAAGATTTATAGTTCCGTTTCCAGGTCCTGAAGTTGGAGATACTTCAAAGGATGTGCCGAATTTGAATGCTAAAGGACTACCTAAACCGGTAACATAATCGTATCCTGGAATTGCGTCGAAACCATTTGAACCTGAAGTTATGTCTCTGAAATACGATGAATATGCTGATTTGGCCTTTTGGTATAAGTTGTTATTGGTTGATGAAAGCCCTATAGCGTGAATTGCTGCCCATTGTGGAGCACCTGCACTGGTGCCACCGATGATATACCATGAACCGTTATAATATGCTGAAACTCCACTGCTTGGGTCAGCATTGTAAGAAACATCGGGGACACACCGCATCGGATTTGTTATTCCGTATTCTTTTTGGTAATCAGGGCTATTTTCATAGAGACTTGGTCCGCCTCCACTAAGACTCCATCCAATTTCAGATGCAAATGTACCGTCTTCGTTAAAGGCGAGTTTGGTTCCACCTACGGCCACAACATTCGGGGAAGTAGCAGGATAAACAGCTGTTTTATTGTCTCCAGAGGCTGCAAAGAAAACAACACCGGGTTCGATAAAATGATTGTCACGGTAAACTTCTTGATCGTATTCGGGTCCACCCCAACTCATAGAAACAGCAACAACGCCTGGAATGTTTGATGCAAAATCAACCGCATCATAAAGAGAATGACCTTCATTGTCGACAGCTTCCACCAACATTATTGTGGCATTTGGAGCAATCGCATGCGCCCACTCAACATCCAGACAAGTTTCCTGCCCCCAACCTGTATCAGTTTCGATGGTTCCAGGCATCTTGTATACAATAAAGTTTCCAGTGCTGTTGTCGGGTAAATTGTATTCATGTGAAAAAGAATTGAAATCATTCAGTACAGTTGGTGTATCATAAGCGTCCACTATAGCGATAATGGTGCCAGCCCCGCCTTCTGAAGGCAAATTATAGGCCATTCTTATTTGATCAGGTTCCAACCCTTGAGGGTGGCTTGTGCCTCCTGCAAGGTGGGTAATGTGCATGGGATAAGCTACCCAATCCTCATCCGGTTGCTCCGCTGAAATTAGCCCACAAGGGAGAAAAGCAACAGTAAGAAATAGGCAAATAGCGAACACGAAAAATTTGGGGTTGCTTATTTTTTTCACTCTAACCCATTCTTTGTTGTTTATAACGTCTTAAGTTATAAATAATCTGTTTTTCAAGTATTATATTCCTGTTAAATCACTAAGGCAATTAGCAAAAACTCTGTAGACCATGATGTAATGCCGCTCTTAAAATACCGGTTAAGGAATGAAACAAGAAACATCCAAGCCTTAGCTTTTTCATTAATATTTGAATTGATAAGTATGAATAGAAATCAGACCTCCGATGACTTCAAAACTCTAACAACAGATGAGACTTTAAACCGATTAAAGAGCAATCCTGTTGACAGGCTTAACAAAAAAAGAAGTAAAACTAAGAATTGAACGATATGGTCCTAATGCAGTAGAGGAAAAGCAACAAAGTCTGGTAATTGCTTTTTTGAAACGTTTTTGGGGTTTAACTGCTTGGATGCTTGAAATAGCAATTGTAATATCATTTATTTTAGGTAACTATTTAGACTTATACATTATAACGGCTTTGCTGTTAGTAAATGCTCTTTTAGGATTTTTTCAGGAGCAACAAGCAACAAGAGCGGTAAAAGCGCTCAAACAGAAGCTGCAAGTCCAAGCAAGGGTACTAAGAGACGGATTATGGTCAACAATTAATGCTGCAGAGTTAGTTCCCGGCGACATTATTCGCATAAGGTCAGGAGATCTTGTGCCTTCAGACTTTAAGATCATTGATGCGGAGACCACGGTAGATCAGTCAGCAATTACTGGTGAATCTATGCCTCTTGAAAAGAAAAAAAGTGACCTTGTCTTTTCTGGTTCGATGATACGAAGAGGGGAAGCCACAGGGGTTGTGACTTCTACCGGTGCTCACACATATTTTGGCAAAACAACACAATTGGTTCAGCTAGCTAAACCAAAATTGCACATGGAAACCGTCATTTCGGGATTAATGAAGTGGCTTCTAATTTTAGTCGTTGTTTTGCTGTCAGTGGCGTTTTCTGTGTCGTGGATACGTGGCTTGAACCTGTTGGTTATGTTATCTTTGGCGTTAATTTTGTTAGTGTCAGCCATACCCGTTGCTCTCCCCACCATGTTCACAATTACTATGGCACTAGGATCACAGGAACTCGCAAAGAAAGGAGTCTTGGTTACACGCCTCAGCGCTTCCGAAGATGCTGCTCTTATGGATGTTTTATGCGTTGACAAAACAGGAACGCTGACCATAAACATGCTAAAGATAGTCGAGGTATTAGAAATTAATAACTTCACAAAAGATGACGTTGTTTTATTTGGCGCTTTAGCGTCTCAAAAAGCAAACCAAGACCCTATCGACATGGCTTTTCTGGCAGCAGCCCAAGAAAGAAAACTTCCCTTAGATGATTATACGCAAAAGAAATTCATTCCGTTTGATCCAACAACTAGGAGAACGGAGGCAGCGTCTGAAGAAAGATGGAAATGAACTTCGTGTCGCCAAAGGCGCGGTGGCAATACTAGCGCCGATGTCTGGAATCGACAAGAAAAAACTTGCCGATTTAGAAACAAAAATGGAAGCCTTCGCTAGCAAGGGATACCGAATTATCGCAGTTGCCGTAAGCCAACAAGAGGCGAAAATGCAACTCGCTGGCTTAGTGGCACTATATGACCCGCCTCGACCTGACTCTGCAAAAATCATAGCTAAATTACGTGCCTTTGGGATATCAGTCAAAATGCTTACAGGAGATTCGCTGCCAATTGCGAAACAGGTGGCTGAAGAGGTTAATTTAGGCACCAAAATAGCAAGAGCTCCAGAAATCAAAAAGACTGCAAACACAGATGCAATTGTTGCGACAGAGATAGTTGAAAATAGCGATGGATTCGCAGAAATTTACCCTGAAGGCAAATACCAAATTGTAAAAGCCCTGCAGTCTGAAAGGCACGTGGTTGGTATGACGGGAGATGGCGTGAATGATTCCCCAGCTCTAAAGCAAGCTGAAGTTGGAATCGCCGTGAGTAATGCAACAGATGTTGCAAAGGGTGCGGCAAGCGTAGTTCTTACAGAACCAGGATTAGCAAACATTCTTAGTCTCGTAATTTCAGGAAGAATGATCTATCAAAGAATCTTAACCTGGATATTTAACAAAATTGTGAAGACATTCCAGATCGTAGTGTTTGTTGTCCTATCATTTCTTTTTACTGGACTATTCGTTGTCAATGCCTTTCAGGTTGTATTGTTACTATTTTTAGTTGATTTTGTGACTATTTCACTTGCTACGGATAATACTAGGCCTTCAGAGACGCCTGAAACATGGAACATAGCTTCGCTTCTTAAGGCGTCGATTATCTTAGGCGTTTTTATTGTTGCTGAATCCTTTGGACTACTGTACTTAGGGTTAACATACTTGAACCTTTCAAATACACCTCAATTAAACACGTTTGTCTTTGATATTCTGCTATTTGGTGGGCTGTTCACAATTTTTGTGGTACGAGAAAGAGGCAATTTCTGGAAATCAAGACCTAGTAAACCCCTTTTGATTGCAGTTTTTGTCGATATAGTAGTCTCTTCGCTATTATCAGTTGTTGGTATACCTGGATTGGCTCCAATACCACTACTTTACGTAGTAATAGTTTTAGGTTGGTTCTTTGTTTTTGGAATTTTGTTAAATGACCAAATAAAGAAGAGATTAGTTTAACAGCGAACGTGAAGCTAATCAATTTAGGATCAAAATGACAATCCTAGGCAAGTATAGGTTATATGGTGCAGGTGGTTAATAGAAAAACAAAGGAGTTGAATCAGGTTTTAGGAGGTAGTAATATTGTCTGAGTCGGTTTTAACAAATTTAGAGCTTCTTGATGGTTATAGGTTTAAGGTAGAATTTGATGTGAACGGTGTTCCTAACCTTGTTGTTGATGAAATGAAGCCAATTGGGGAAGGGCTGGGACCTAATCCTACGCGCCTGTTGTCAGCTGCTGTCGGTCATTGTTTGAGTTCTAGTCTTTTGTATTGTCTGGGCAAAGCCAAGGTAAAAGTCAAAAAACTCGACACACTAGTGAAGGCTAATGTTCAAAGGAATAAAGATGATTATCTTAGAGTTACAGGATTAGATGTTCAAATTCATCTTGAAGTAAACGAGGAAGACAAGCTGCGGGTTCCGCGTTGTTTGAGTATATTTGAGAACTATTGCACAGTAACTCAAAGCGTTAGAAAAGGAATGGAAGTTAAAATTAACACCATGTTTTAATGAATTCTTTTTTCTTTTAGTAGAGGAGTAGCAGCGAGTTTGGTTTGGGATTTAAAATTTAGTCCCCAACCCCAAACTACTTCTAAATAACTCGCACTCTGCATAGGAGAAAGTTTACTTTGCAAAACACTGAATTCTTATTCACTGTTCTTCCGGAACTCATGTATATCCCAGGTTTTATTGCCCTATCAAACAAAATCATCAAATTTCTTTGACAAAAATTTATTGCTACTGCAATAGACTTATGATAAGTGTTCGAACAAAGAGTACAAATACAATAATACCAATAAACTGAGTTATCGGGAAGTCAACCAGCAGATGATTAGTGTTAAAGTAGCCACTGCAGTTGGACTTGGAGCTATAATTGGTGCTGGCATATTTGTTTTAAGTGGAACCGCTATCGCATTGGCAGGTTCAGCAGCACTAATTGCCTTTGTTATCGTGGGTTTTATAGCATTAATAGTGGCTCTAGAATTGGGTGAGCTAGGCTCTATCTTGCCTAACGCAGAAGGCGGCTCATACTCTTATGCCTATGAAGCGTTTGGCAGTGAATTGGGGTTCATTACGGGGATAATGCTGTATTTCGCTTACGCTTCTTCCATTGCGCCTATCGCCTTGGGCTTTGGATCTTATCTCACTGGTTTGATAGGTTTAAGCAGCAACATTTACCCAATTATTTTCGCCATAGCTTTGATTCTGGTTCTCGCCGTAGTTAACATCTTGGGAGTAAGCAAAGCTGCAAAAGCAGACTTTGGTTTGGTTATTATCAAAATCACAATTCTAATCATCTTCATAGTTTTTGCCTTAATTTTTGCTTTAGGCAGCAATTTCGCTATGGGAACAAACTTTACTTCAGGTTTTCAATCAGCCAGTTTGAGTCCAATTTTTGCCGCCAGCGTCGTAATTTTCTTTGCCTATTCGGGTTTTCAAGCGATTTCTACAATTACTAAAGACATTAAAGGGGGTGGCTCGCAAGCAGCAAAAGCCATCGTAGGCTCCGTCGCCATCAGCATGGTACTTTACATTCTTGTGGTGATTTCGCTTTTGCTTTTGATGCCTGCAAACCAATATAATATATCGTCTGATCCGCTATCGTTTGCCTTAAGATCAACAGGTGCTCCCGCTTGGCTTTTTACCCTAGTCTCTGTGGGTGCCCTAATAGCTACAACGTCTGCAGCGCTTGCTATGATTCTAGGCTCATCTAGGATACTTTTTCAGATAGGTCAAGACAAGTTACTTCCAAAGTTTGTACGAAAATATAATGAAAAAAGAGATGTTGCGATCAACGGGATTTTAGTTTCCACTGTAATTGGTATAATAATGCTTTTTTCCGGCGATATCTATGTAATGGCGTCAATTAGTAACTTTGGCATACTATTTTGTTATCTTATCGCAAGTTTTGCGTTAATTCATTTTAGACGCAGCAAGGTACCCTCAAGTTTCCGTGTTCCACTCTACCCTCTTCTTCCCATAGCTTGCATAATAGGTTTGATTATGTTATTGATAGGTATGCCTCGAGAAGCTCTGATAGTGGGTGTAGCAATTATTCTTTCTTTAATCATTATCTACTACACGCTCATAGAGGCGAAATCAAGAAAAGCTGAAAAAATAGAACTCTTTGAGTAACAACCAACTGCCTACATTTCTGAGTCCCGCTCTTGTTTTAGGAAGTTCTCAATCAAAGAAACTATTATTATTTCACTTATTTCTTTTGGAGTAACAATCTATTGGGAACTTAAGTGTGCCTTGGACCATATATAGTCCTTTTCGAAAAGCAAATCCATTAAAATAAATTCTTCCGCTTTTCATGAATCCTCTTTCATGTTCAAAAGAACTTTTATGTTCATAGCTAAGTAAGAACAGTTTCTAGAAATTGAGAGAGAGAAGCTAAATTCTATTCCAACCAAATGAAATAACTTGGAAAACTTTTTTACCTTTTATCACATAGCTAACTGGTTGAGAAGGCATTTTTTGACTAAAGAAAAAACCAAAGTTGTTCACCGCCAGTTAAGCTTAATGCTTGTTGTTATAGCTTTGCTGGCTCTAACCGTTATTCTCGCTTTACTAACAGATTATGAAAAGTCTTACATAACACGATTTATGATAATTGATTCTTTAACAATTACACATTTGGCATCATATATAGGCGGCTTTTGGATTGCCATTTTCACACCAATATACTTCGTGCTAAAACGCCGTAGGCCACTGCATTTTAGGTCAATGCTAAAAATTCATGTTCTTTCGAATATGCTAGCCTTCGCTTTAATAACAGCACATTTAACTCACCGAGAAATCAATTCAACATTCTTGGGAACTGGATTCGCATTGTACATAGCTGTGTTTTCGCTTATAGTAACAGGGATAATTCAAAGATTCAATTTTGCAAATGGTCTGAGAAACCAGATAAGATTCGTTCACTTAAGCATGACTACAGCGTTTTACCTGATTCTAATAGTTCATGTCATTGGAACTTTTGTTCGCATATGACCCTGTAGCGTTCTCTTTAGAAGCACACAGATTGTTATGTCATGTTGTATGTGTACGCATTAAATTTCAATGCACAAGTATTCTTCCATATTTTGCATGAAAATTAAAAAATGTCAGGCTTTTGACATTTTCAGTTTCAAGCACTTTTTTCATATTGGTTCAACTCTAAGGGGTATGTTTGAATTTTGTTTGGATATACTCTTTCAAAGCTGCGGCGTTGTTGAGTTTTTCTTCTTTAGAACCGAAAACAAAAGTAACAATATTTCTTCTTGATTCCAAAGCTAACGCTGACAGGGTTTCTTCTTTGCTTTCCAGTTCCCTCCAGTACCATTCCTTGAACCGCACCCATTTATCCGGATCATGACCATACCATTTTCTTAGTTTTGTACTTGGCGCCAAGTCTTTGAGCCATTCGTCTATTTTCGCATCTTCCTTTTTCAGACCGCGGGGCCACAATCTTTCAACTAGAACACGTTTTCCATCTTCAGGGGTGGCCTTCTCGTAAGCACGTTTTAGAAGTATCGGCATGATATCTTGCCTGTTCATTATTAAATAGCGCATTAAACTATAATGTCACTATCAGTTATATCTTGTTCAACTCATTCATCGCTTTTGAACTCAAATCTGAATTGTAGGGTTGTTCCTTCAGGGACAGGAAGCATACCTCAAATAAGCAGTTAGTTCCATCCCTTTTACTATAAACATAAAACACTTTTTTCTTTATATCCGGGGTGTTAAAAACTTGCATGTTCTCACTTCACTTAGACATGTGAAAAACAATTAACTACTGCTTTTATTTTATCTTTGGTTTCGCCTAACTGGCTGATTGTAAACAGATATTATTGAAGCCATAGTGGTAAGAGATAAGTGAGAGAACAATTATGCATTATCATGAGGCTAATCTATGAATATTACTAAAGTTGAGGATGTTACTTCTTTTGAAAATGTGCATGCTGTTGAAGCGAAAAAAATCTATGCTACAGGAAATGCTGAAGTAATCCATATGGCATTATCGCCTGGTCAGTCTTTAAAGAAGCATACAACCCCTGTTGATGTTTTCTTCTATATTCTTGAAGGCAAAGGTTTTGTGGAAATCGGTGATGAAAAGCAAGAGGTAGAAAAAGATATGCTGATAGATAGCCCCAAAGGTATTCCGCATTTACTGGGCAACAGCGGAGAAGAAGTTTTAAGGTTTCTTGTTGTAAAGCTTCCAGGATGAACGCCCAGATCTCGCTTTTGCAAGGAGTCTTACAATAAATGTTACCCGTCGACATGTTGGTTGAAGAGCATCGATTAATTGAACGAATAATCAAACCTTTACAAATAGCAAAGACCACAATATCTGAGACAAATACGGTGGATACAAACTTTATTTTTGTTGCAGTGGATTTTTTCCGAACATACGCTGACAAGTATCATCATGGCAAAGAAGAAGGTATCCTCTTCAAAGAGCTATCACAGAAGAAACTTTCAGAGAAAGATGATAAACTGATGCTTGAACTAATGATGGAGCATGCTTATGCACGGAAAACTGTTAATGCTCTTGAAAACGCCAATATAGCTTACCTTGCGGGCAACACAGAAAAGGTAAACAACATCCTGAAACATCTCGAAACACTGGCAGACCTCTACCCAAAACACATTCAAAAAGAAGACAAACAATTCTTCTATCCATCAATGGAATATTTCACAAAGAAAGAGCAAGAAGAAATGTTAATAAAATTTCTGGAGTTTAACTGTGAGTTTACCAAAACAAAGTACCGAAAAATAATAGAAAATCTTGAGCATTGACTAAAAGATCATCTGTTAGTTCACAACCTTAAATTTTAGAAATTCTGAACCAAATAATTGGATTTAGGAAAGTTGAAACTTGATTAGTTCATCTTTTCGTGCTTTTACAAGTCCAATAATCTTTTTTCTCAACGACTCACCAAACGTATCTTTTGGAATTTTGTCCAATCTACGAGATAATTCAATATCTTCCAATATTTTGCTAATCCATTTCTGAAAGTCTGCTCTGCTGAAATGAAAGTCAACTGACTTTACATCTACAACTTCAAGTTCCTTAGCGAATTGTTCTAAACTTGTTGCAATATTTTTAGTCGGTTGACCAATATCAACATAGAAAATAAAACCATCCTCGTATGGCACTGTTCTCAAGATTTTTGCTACTGCTTGGTGCTTTCTCTTATTAGGCAAATTCTTTGACATAAACAAAACCCAAACATTATGGCATTGCAATCCACTATATGGATATTTAGCCGAGTTTACGCTAGTCTACAAGTTGATTTGGCATCTGTTTTGCTCACAAACTATTCTAAGAGTTCTTGAGTGAACTCCTTCATTGAGTTGAGTAGTGGCATTTAATGAAATCGCTAAATATTTTAATAAGACGAACAGAGCAATTATCTAATCTTCAGTCAGAAGTATTTCGCTCTTTAGATATTCTTGATTACTCATTCTTCTAACTTTGAGGTACCTTTTGAATTCCTTCACCGATTCTGTTTCACGAATGCTAATTTCTCCGTCAAACAGTCCAAGAAGCGCATAAACATCCTCTGAAGAATGCATTTGTGAATTAATAACTGCAAGTATTGTGAATTCAGCAGCATTCAATGCAGCTATAAGTTCAGAAAGCCACTTTCTTGTTACGACCAAACCATGTTGCAGCAATACATCGGAAACAATGTTCAAGCAGAACCTTCTGGAAACTTTAAGATTGGGATCAAGCTTTCGAATTGACTGCGTTATTGCTATGTTAATTTCGGTGAGGTTGTCTATGCTCCTTATTGAAAAAACATTAGGTGCTTTCCCTAAATCTTTATCGACTTGTGGATTAAGGTTGAACAGATAGAAATTTGAAGGGAATTCTCTAACCAAATCTTTTGGTAATGAAGCATCATTTGTAACAAAAAAGGTTATCTCACCTTTTTTTGCCCCAGTTTCAATAAACGCCTTAATTAGAGAGTTAACTTCGTCGCTTAACGGTGCAGTTAATGCTACAGCAAGTTTCGGAGGAATCCCACCAAATAAAAGATTGTCAAGGTCAGTGTAACCAGTCGCCACGCGCCCTTTGATTTTATGCGTTCTTATTTCGGTAATGCTTTTTTGCTCTATTTTCTGAGCTGGGCTTAATGCAACAGGATTAATTGGCTCCTTTCGTTGTTCAACACTCTGAGTTTTCTTTGTTGCCCCAAAATAAAAAACCAAACCAATTGCAATAACTAAAACCGCTCCAAACAAGATTGCAGAAATTATCCAGGAATAGGGGTTTGTTGCGGTTCCACCCCCCATCATGCCTCCAGTATAAGTTTGAGAGGCTGAAATTGCAAAGTAAACACCTATAGCAGCTAATACTAGAATACTGACTATTGAGGCAGTCAACACAATAATTTGGTTTCTTTGCACAATAATTTTTGTAGATAAAGTGGAAGTTAAATATTGCTGCCACTTAATAGGGTTTGAAATTAAAATTTGGATTCGTGAGTTAATTTTTATTTCAAGTCCTTTCGACTTTTTAATGGATGCTTTTTTCATGGTTTCTGGATAATCACTCAAGAAAGACCTATAAGTCTGTTATGAATATTAGAATATTTGAATAAATATGTGGCTGATGATTAAGAACTAGCTGTATTGGCAATAAACGTGTGTTTCAAAACTGTTTCACTTCTGTTTCAGGCAACTATCTTATCATCCCACGACATTAGTATATCATAATAAAAAAAAGAGGTAAAAAAGAATGAAAACTTGGAAAATAGCAACATTGGTCAGTGTGGCAGTCATTGCAGCTGCTCTAATAACTACATCAGCCTTCGCAGCAGCCATGATGGGAAATCCATTTGGCGGATTTGGCGGAATGATGGGCGGAGGTTACGGCTACGGATACAACAATAACGGCAATTACAATAACTACAACCCAATGACCTCATCACAGTATTATCAACCTGTTTATCCCTTCCAGTATGGAGGGGGATGCATAGGCAGACTAGGTAATGGCTACGGTTTTGGAGGAATGATGGGTAGCTACGGATATGCGGCACCATACACTTACTCTGGAACAACCCTTGACATTAACGCTGCAGAAAGTATAGCAGAAAATTACGTTGCGTCAATTGGCAACCCCGACTTAGCAGTAAAAGAGGTTGAGGAGTACTCTGCCAACTTCTACGTTCAGGTTTATGAGAAAAGCACAAACACTGGAGCTTTCGAACTCTTAGTCGACAAATACACTGGCAGCATCTACCCCGAGATGGGCCCTAACATGATGTGGAATATCAAATACGGAATGATGCGTAGCGGAATCTTAGGTGGAGTCTTTGGAGCTCCAACGGCAACAATGCCTGTTTCAGCAGACCAAGCAAAAGTCAATGCACAACAATGGCTCGACATAAACATACCGGGAGCTACAGTTGGAGAAGTCTTCCCGTTCTACGGCTACTACCATGTAATGGCTATGGTTAACGGAGCCGACTATGGCATGATGAGCGTCAATGGCTATAGCGGGATAGTCTGGTACCACACCTGGCACGGAAGCTACATACAATCAATAGACATTAGCTAAACGAAGTTTCATAAATCTCCCTTTCTCCCTTTTTTATGATAAATATAATAGGTTGAAGTTATGTTAGAATATTCGAATAGGCGAGGAATGTTGATGAGAAAAAAAGAGTTTGACATGACAATCTACAATTTACAAGCAGAGATTTCAAAAACGCTAGCTCACCCCCTAAGAATAGCACTTTTGCACACCCTAAAAGACGGGGAAAAAACAGTCAACGAACTAGTTGAAATTTTGAATGCAAGTCAATCTAATATTTCACAGCATTTAGCGTTAATGAGACAAAGACAAATGGTCAAAACCCGAAAAAACGGCTCATCTGTATATTACCGAGTGGCAAACCCCAAAATCAGCCAAGCCTGCGATATAATGCGAGAAGTACTTTTGGAACAACTAAGCCAAAAACATGAAATCGCAAAGAACTATTCACAATAAAAGTATGATTTAAAAATGACACCATTTGGTTTTGGATGTGGTTGTGGCTGCGGCTCAGAGTCAAACGAGCAGAAAAAAGAAGTCATCCGTGAAATCGTAATGATTCCATGCAAGTATTGTGGAACTCTTTTTCCCCAAACAGCTACGTTTTGCCCACATTGCGGTGCAAGAAGAACCGCATAATTATTTAACTCAACCGCAGATTACAATATTGGAGAAGCTTGTTTTGTCACATCTTAAATTTCTCTTATCACTTATCGTCGCAACCGTAATTTTGGGGGCGTTGGCACTTCCAGTTTTTGCGGTTCAATACAATCCAGGAGTTACAGCAGGTCAATATGTAAAGTACGGTAATTTTGTTGGAAGTGGCCCAGGATATGAATTCTTCAATGATTACGGTTTTCTAACTCTTCAAGTAGTAAGCGTCTCTGGCAACACCGTAACTTTGCTTTCAACTGCACAATATAAAAACGGAACAGCCCTTCCAGGTAACAACACAACTGACATATGGAATCTCGAAACTGGAACTGACAACGGAATCCCAAGCACACAAGGGTCAATTATTGCCGCTAACCTCAACCAAGGCGACGAAATACCTCCGCCAAACACCTATGCGGTAAATCAAACAGTTAGCAAAACCTACCTAGGCGTAGTTAGAAGCGTTAACATTCTTGATGCTACAGTTTCAACTCCCGCATACAACTCGACACTAAACTATGTATATGACAAACTCTCAGGTATGTTACTTGAAGCATCATCTACAACAACCACTGAAGCCGAACCATCACCAATAACATCAACCTACTCATATAGCACAATTGAAACTAACATTTTTGAATCGACGGGTCCATCACCCACCGTTCCGGAATTTCCCAGTAAGATCATAGGCTTTATCTTAGCTACCCTTTTGATAATTGCTGTCAGCACAATTATTCTCCTCAGAAAAAGGACTAAGAACAAACGGTACTGATACTAGAATTATTTCCATTAATGCAAACAAAAACGGGAGCAATTTTAGGCATGTTTGACCAATTGGCTTTAATGATGGTGATGATGTGGCCAGCAATTCCAATGTTTTTAATTGAACTTCATTTTGCTACTAATTTTTGGAGAAAACTAGGGGTTTGGACATATTTTGTTGTTATTCTGCAATGGATTCCAATAGCCATAGTTTTGTATTTGCTGCAGGGAGCGATTCTTCACTACGAGGTTATGCTTGGTATACCTTTTCTTGTTTTTGGTATCATACTAATCTTTGCTGGTGTTGTCCTGCATGCTTGGACGGCTAAATTAATTGGGATAAAAGCTACAGTTGCTTACACTGAATTAAAGCCTGATATGTCAAAGGAAAATCAGCGTCTTGTGGTCTCTGGACCTTTTTCAGTGGTTAGGCATCCGTCATATTGGGCACATACGGCAATCATAACGGGGATTTTTTTTGTGACAGGTATCATTGCTTTAGCAATAATTGCAGTTGTTGACTTGGCAATAACCTATTTCATAACCACTACATTAGAAGACAAAGAGCTAGTTGAGAGATTTGGGAATCAATATAGAGAATACCAGAAGAAAGTACCTAAATTTTTCCCTAAATTTCGCTAAAGAGAATTGCTGTGTCAATTTTGCATCTTAATCTAATACCTTATATGTGCATCTTTGCAAGGGAGTTGGAGCATGCTTGACGTTACATCATGTTGATGATCGGTGAGAAAGACCAAAATTTACTCGATGCTTAATCTAACGCCTTCATAGAGTTGAGTGGTGGCAGGCAATGAAATCGCTAAACACCTCAATCGAGCGAACGAAGCAATTATCTTTCAAGCGCCCAGACAAAAAAATTACTCCTTCAAGTTCATACTTTTCCTTGATTTCAAGATTATTAAAAAAGCTATCGAGGGCAAATAATATAGCTCTATTTAGAGCAACAATACTTCAGAGTGATTTGTCATATGCAAAGGTCATACTCACGTTTATTGGGAGTAGTTGGAAAACCAAATACGGGAAAATCGACGTTTTTTAGTGCTGCCACTTTAGCTACAGCAGAAATAGCCAATTATCCCTTTACCACTATCAAGCCTAACCGTGGAGTCGGTTATGTTCGAACTAAATGTGTACACGAAGATTTTAATGTTAAAGATAACCCCAAAAACAGCCTCTGCCTAGATGGTGCTCGATTAGTCCCTGTCGAACTTGTTGACATTGCAGGTATTGTTCCTGGCGCATGGGAAGGTCGTGGATTAGGAAACCAATTTCTTGATGAAATCTGTCGAGCCGACGCTTTAATTCACATCGTCGATGCTTCAGGCGGAACCGACTGTGAAGGAAAAAGCTGCAAACCAGGCGAACATGACCCTATAGAAGATGTGCAGTTTTTAGAAAAAGAGATCACTTTGTGGATGGTAAGTATTCTTAAAAAGGATTGGGCGAGAATTTCGAGAACAGCTGAACAGGATAAGAAGGGCATCGCCCATCATCTAGAAGATCGACTTACTGGATTAAACATTAAACGTGAATGTGTAAACGAGGCAGTTCGAAAAGCGGGTTTAAACATTGATAAACCTGCTACTTGGTCAGATGATGACTTTTACCGTTTCGTCGATATCTTAAGATGCATATCCAAACCAATGCTGATAGTGGCAAATAAAATTGATTTGCCCGCTGCTCAGGAAAATGTTGAGCGTTTACTAAAGCTCAACTATATTGTGATTTCTTGTAGCGCAGAAGCAGAATTAGCTCTTAGGCGAGCTGCAGAAAGGAATTTGATTGACTATAAACCTGGCGATGGGGATTTCAAAATAATCCAACCCGAAAAGCTTTCTTCAGCGCAAATTTTTGGGCTTGAACAAATAAATGCAAAAATCCTGGTAAACAACGGTTCAACCGGAGTTCAAGAAGCCATAAACACCGCTTACTTCAAGCTATTAGATATGATAACCGTCTACCCTGTCGAAGATATAGAGCATCTCTCGGACCATAATGGACGGGTATTACCCGACACTTATCTCGTTCCTAGAGGCACAACTGCTCATGCATTTGCATATATCATTCACAGTGAACTAGGTGATAACTTTCTTTACGCGGTTGATGCTAGAGACAAAAGAAGAATAGGAGAGAATGCTATTTTGAAAGACCGCGATGTCATCTCGATTGTAAGCGCCAAAAAAAGGGCTTAGGATCCATATCGGCGTTTGCGTTTTTGGAAAGTCCGAATAGTTCGAAGCAAATCGATTAATCGAAAGTCTGGCCAGTAAACATCTAAGAAGGCAAGTTCGCTATATGCCGATTGCCAAGTCAGAAAACCACTTAGCCGTTCTTCGCCTGAAGTCCGAATAATTAGGTCAGGGTCTTGTTTTGCCATATGTGAAGTATAGAGGTATTTTTCGAAGGTACTCTCATGGATGTCCTCTGGTTCAAGTTCCCCTGCTTTTACTTTTTCAGCGATAACACGTGCTGCGTCAACGATTTCCGCTCGACCACCGTAAGCAAAAGCAAAATTTAGAAACTGACCTTCGTAGTTCGCTGTAGATTTCTCTACGTCACTTATGAGTTTCTGGAGGCTTTCAGGTAGCATGTTGGTTCTGCCTATGACTTTAACATGGACTTTGTTTCTGTGAATACGCTCGTCCGTTAGGATTTTACGAAATTTTTCTTCAGCGATATTCATGATTTCGGTGATTTCTTTGCTTGATCGGGTGAAATTCTCAGTGGAAAAGGTATACAAAGTTACAAATTTTACATCGAGCTTTAGGCACCAATCTAAGAGTTTTTCAACTGTTTCTGCTCCCTGTTTGTGCCCCAGCCAAGGGTTGAGCTCATTGTCAGAAGCCCATCGTCTGTTTCCATCCAAAATAATAGCGATATGTTCGACTTTTATACCGTTTTTAACTTGTTGCCAAAGCCACTTCTCATATATCTTGTAGATACCAAGGATTGAGAGAATTCTTGTAAGCAATAAACGGTCCTCGCATGTTAACATTGATTTTTATGATTCTAAAATAAATCCTCGACAGGTTCAATTAAAGCTTACTCTAAACTAAAAAGAAAAGAAATAGACAACGTTTAGTCAAAGTTCATCCTCGCCTTCTTGTTTTTTCTTAAAGAAGTCTTTGGATGATCGGTTAATTATGTAAATTAACAAGACTGATGCGATGCCGATTAGAATGCCAACTATTATGGTGAATAGAAAGTTGGAGAATATGGGATTGTTTATCCCGATTACAGATGAGGATTTGTTGTAGTAATAGATGATTACGTTTGCAGTGCTCTCAAGTACCCATCTGAACCAGATAACGCTTACAACTAACGCAGCGTTACGTAGCAAACGTGAATCTCGTTCAAAATATAATCTTATAATTCTACCAAATAGAACAATGCTTAAACCAACAACAAGCAGATCTTGGACGCCCTTTATAAAGAAAGTCGCGATTTTTGGGGTTAAACCCAGCCATCCTCCAAGATCACTTGGGAAGGGTGCAACGTTAATACTGACGCTAGCTAAGCCAAGGTAAACGCTAACGGCAACGCAAAGAATTCCTGCAATTACGGTATAATTGGAAACTTGTATGGGAAGCGGGGGTGGTTCATAGTCTCTTGCCCATCTGTAGAGGTCTTTTGTTGCTCGGTCAACACCAAAGCCTTTAAGCAGCAAAAAACCGCCGACGACGATAACTATCGCAATCCCGTAGTAGTAAATTGCTCCAGGATAAACAAAGTTGTCGATTGCCCAAAGTATTCCAAAGATAAAAACCAAGATTCCAGGCAAGCCTAAAGCCATACGCGCATACCGAGGGTTATCAACAAGCAGTTTTATGTATTTTGAGAAAAGCGCCGCAGTTTCCTCGATTGATTCACTGTGTTTAATTACAATTCGACGCACTGAAGAGACTGGAACTCTTGATTCAACAAGGGGAAGAACAGCCTCATCAGAGTAGCCGTCACTAACTAAGATTACTTCGTTGGCAGAGAAAGACCCCAGCAAATTGTTTAGTTCTGCGACGAGTTTTCGGTCAGCGCTGACTCCTCCAAGGTCCGTGCCTGAAATTGTAGCTACTTCAAAAATCTCTTCCGGTTGCTTTTCATTTTGGAGACGGTCATAGAGACGAACCGCCTCAAACATAGCGTTTGCATCCGGCTCTTCAGGATCCTTTAAGGCCAAGGAAACAGCGCCATCCAAATTAGCGGTTCTGCCCAGAAGTGGCGTTTTTACTTTAGCTTTAACTTCTAAATCGCCATCTCTATCAACACATAAAATGAGGATACGCTTTTGCGTTTGCTGTTGCGTTTCCTTTTCAGCCATTCCAAATCTATATTCCTTTAATACAGCAAGGTAAATTTAAGCTTGCGTTTCTGAATCAGTCTCTTCATCGTCGCCCAGCATAAGTTGATATTCATCCCAACTGACCTTCTCACCGCGCTGTAATTTCTCTCGAGCTTCAGAACCTATTTTCTCTTTGATTTCTTGTTCTTTTATAGCTCTTTGAGCTTGCTCTTCTTTTCGTTTAGCATCCATTTCCTTCCGTCTAGAGTCCTCTTGCTGCCTTCTAACATGATACTCTTGTCGTCTAGCATCGTACTGCTCTTGCATTTCGCTTCTTAGACCTATCGATTGATTTACAAGAAGCTTGATTTGTTCATAAAGGAGGTTATTTTGCTCTTTTGTTTTAATGAACGCCTGATGCAAACTGTCAGCTTCGGTTTTCTCACGCCGCATTATGCTGGCTTTTTCCATTATTTGAGTATGAAGATCTTGACTTTTCTTCGCTAGATCAGTTAATTCCTTATGGAACACATCGGCCTGATCATCAAAAACTTTCTTTTGCTTATATAATTCATCGATTTTCTTGTTTTGGTTATCGATTTTTTTGTAACTTTTAAGTTGAATTTCAATCGCTTTAACCTGATCAATAAGCCTTTTTTCATCCTGGAGGTCAAGTGATGTTGTTGAAATCTTCCATTCAATGGCTTGATGCTCTTCTTTAAGATTACGTTGACTAACACGAGGAAGATGCTTCTTCAATTCCTCGATCTTATCTTTCAATACTTTAACTTCATCCATTAAGGGGTTAACTTGAATCCTTATTGCATCTCTTTGTTGCTTTAACTGCTTTACTTTTTCATTTAAAGCATCCCGTTCCATCTTCATCTTGCTGATTTCTTCACGGGTTTTTTTCACTTGCTCATGAAGTTGATTTCTTTTTTCGATGTCTTTTTTGATTTGAGCATTGCCGTCAGTGATTTGCTTTCTGATAGTGTCTATTTGAATGTTAATGTTTGTTACTTGGACGGTTTTTTCTTTCTCAGTCAAGAGTCTGCCCCAATGTTTTGTGGATGTTGTTAGTTAGCTTTGCTTTCCGAATTTATATTGGTTACTTAATACTCCTCAGCAAAGACCATTATAAACTTGTTTGAAGTCTTATAATTTTAAATAGATGCAACCACCCATCAATGGGTAGATGGAACAAAATGTCCTACGATTACAATGAATTGCTAAAGAGAGCTTGCGCTCAAATGCCCGAAGTGTCCATAAAACGGGAACGTCTTGAATTTCCTAGAATAATAATGAATACTGTGGGAATGCGAACAATAATTTACAACTTCAAAGATATAACAAACGCCTTAGACCGCGATCCCCAGCATATCCTAAAATTCCTTACCCGTGAAATGGCAACCGCCGCAACCTTTCATGATTCACGCGCCATATTCCAAGGTAAATTTCAAAGAGAAAGCTTTGAACGACTACTGAATCGGTACATGGAAAGTTATGTTATATGCCCAGTTTGCAAGCGCCCCGACACAAAAGTAGTTAAAGATAAACGCTTATCCTTCCTAGTTTGCAACGCATGCGGTGCAAAGTCAGCCATTAAACAACTATGAGAGCATCAGTTTGGAAGTCTTCCTTAACCTCAAAAAGATTGGGCAAAATGTAATGCTTGCAGTTTGCGACTGCGAACTTCTTGGAAAAACTCTCAAAGAAGGAAAAATAGTCTTCCATATAAAAGACGAGTTCTACAACGGAAGAAAAGCCACTGTTGAAGAAGCGGTGGATTTGATTGGAAACTCAACGATTGTAAACTTGGTTGGCAAATGCTGCGTCGAAAAAGCTATAGCTGAAGGATACGTTCATCCAGAAGCTATTATAGAGATAGAGGGCATCCCTCACGCTCAAATCATAAAAATCTAACCATTCTTCTAGCTCAATTAGCAAATGTTCTATTGCAGTCTTATGGTATATTCTTAAAAGCTTATATTTCTGAAAAAGCACTTTAAACATGTGATTTTAATGGAAAAAAATTCTGGAATAGCAGAAAAGACCGCTCACGGTATGGAAAAAACTGCTGAAACTATGGCAAGTACCTTGCTAGCGGTCATAGACAAGCTTGCAGGTAAAGAATCCGACGTTAAACTTAGCTTCGAAGACCTTACCCTTGATGTCGGTATGATGAAGGCAAAGTTAAACGGATCAATAATCTTAGACATTATCTATTCAAAAGAAGCAAGTAAATAACTCGACCAAAATGAAAAATCCCTAATCTGTCTAAGGTTAGTCAAAGCATGCAATTAGTAACAATAATAGGGCAGATGCTTGAATCAGGAAAGCTAAAGATATCAGCCAATGGCAAAGAAGACCTTGAAGTTACAGCAGTGAACAAAAGAATCGATGTAAATTTAAAGGATAAAGATTTCATAAAAGACTTAATCGCCGAGGTACTCAAAAGTAGAAAAGAGGGTACAATCCAAACAATCAAAGAAAGCCCTGAAAGAATTAAAGCTGTCAAAAGCATGCGGAACACAGTAATTGAGACTGCAGACGAATTAAGACAAGCGGGAATAACAATAACACTTTCATATAAAACCGACATTGTAGCAACTGCAGGAGCCCAAGCAAGCGCAGGAATTTCACGCTTAGTAACTGGAACAAAATCGTTAGAAATCAATAATCTTTCAAAACTGGCAGAATTGGGAATTCACATTTTGTAGAATGATATTTTTTAAAACATCCAATTGTTTAAGGATTGATTCATTCAAAAATTATTCTTTTTCTTTTATTTAAATTTCAAATCATACCTCGAGGCATTTCTGCGAATCATTTAGAGCGTTAAAAATTTTCTGTTTTCAAATAATTAGCAGGATAAAATTTAATTAACAATGGCTCTTAATGATAATTAAATTTGCAGGGCTCTCCCAAAATGAAAGCTTCCCTTAAAAAAATAATTTCTAAAAGAGCAATCGTCATAGTCCTTGTAGCTCTGCTTTCTTTATCTATCTTCAACACTTATCTGATTTTTGAAAGCACCCGTAGCTCCATGAGCATAAACAGCATAAACTACGATTACGTGTTATCTCAAGATGGCAATGTCTACAAACTAAAGAATATGTTAACAGGTATTATTGCAGAGAACTCTCAAAGTGCGTCTACCGCTATCAATTCTGCGTTAAGCCAGGGCAAATCCGTTTACATCAACCCAGGCACCTACATTCTAACCGATGACATCTACGTAAAAAATAAGATTAACGCTAAAATTGTAAGCAACAATGAAGCCACCATTCTCGGCAACGGACACAAAATCGTCATCTACGGCGATAACTATACGACGTCAAAATACGCGGTCGTATCCGGTCTAGTTCTAATTAACGCAACTATCAGAGTTGAAAACTCTTTTGGGACAACCATATCAAATATGATTTTCGAAAATTCCTCAACGGGCATAGAATTTGCAAACTCTAACACATGGACAGAATACAGCAAAGTTGAAAATTGCCAATTTATCAATTCCTCTGAAGGCATAGTTTTTCGAACTCCATCAGGAAACGGCACAGGATCATACTCCAGCAGTATTATTGAAAGGTGTTCTTTCAACTTCCAAGATTTCTCTGTTGGAATTAAAGTCGAGCCTCTAGCTGAGTTTTCTGACAGTCAAATTCAAGATGTCAGGTTCTGGATCGGCAATAATGGCAGAGCCAACCAAACAGGAATGTACGTCGACGGCTCCATGTATCAAACGCTTTTAATTGGCGTTGTTTTCGAATCTTTCACAACCGACCCCATTTACTTGTTTGGCATTGACATTGGCAACAACTGCAATCCAGCACCCACGCTAGAAAGTGGAGTTAGTTTTCTGGGCAACTGGACTGCTAAAATCCATGACTCACAGGGCATCTGGCTCTCAGCAAATGGTGCAATATTCAAGCGCGAAGATATAGTCGTAAACGTTGGGGTAAACAACCAGTATGGCGAAAACCAAACCGTGGAAGTACGCCCCCTGACAATTTTTTCCTTTAAACCCAAAATATCAGTAGAAGGCAATTTTGCAAACAACGAAGTGATTACCGTTCGAGTTCGTATCGAATACATCGATAACATCATTTCAAACCCCGTTCAAAAAACCTTCACAAACAGCAGTTCTGTGTGGCTGTCAGATGATGACATGATGCAGCTGTTTCCTTCACAAGACATAATTTGGGCAATAATATTTGACGCAAAAACAAACACTGGCTCATCTGGTGCAATTGTTAAAGTCAGCGGTTATGGCATCGCCGGATAATTTAGTCTTCACCTAACGATGCAAAAAATGCATTTCTAAGAAAAACATGGTTAAAATAGATGCGCTATTTCTCATTTAGCAGGTTTTTCCGTGTGAAAATTCTCTCCAGCTCTTCTGGCTTTAGCAATCCTTTTTCGAGGGCAATTTCTTTAACCGTACGGCTTTCGGCTTGAGCTTGTTTAGCGATTTTTGCTGCTTCCAAATAGCCAATTTTGGGTGCTAATAACGTCGCCAATGAAGGGTTTTTTTCTAGATACTGCTCGCAACGTTTCTCGTCAACAGTTATGCCTCGTATGCACTTTTCTGTGAAAACCGGCAAATAGTTTGCCAGGATTTGGATGCTAAAGAGCATGTTATAGGCTATTGCTGGTGTCATAACGTTGAGTTCCATTTGTCCAGCCTGAACCGCCAAAGACACAGCCGCATCATTTCCTACAACTTGAAAAGCAACCATGTCAAGGCACTCCGCCATAACTGGATTAACCTTTCCAGGCATGATAGATGAACCGGGTTGCACAGGCGGTAGAGTAATTTCATTTAAGCCTGTTGTCGGACCTGAAGCAAGCAAACGCAAATCGTTTGCTATACGGATAAGCTCAAGTGCCAATTCTTTGAGCCCACTCGAAACCGTTTGTGCAGGTCTATGGCTTTGCAGCGCTTCAAAATTGTTCTTTGCGGACTTGAATGGAAAACCAGTCAACTTTGCCAACTCAGATATTGCGATTTTTTTGTAATCAGGATGCGTATTGGCCCCTGTTCCTGTGGCCGTTCCGCCAAGAGCAATTTCATAGAGGTTTTCTTGCCGTCGTCTAAGTTCCGTTAAGGTATTTGCTATTGTTGAGGCATAAGCACCAAACTCTTGCCCTACTGTAACAGGAACAGCATCTTGAAGATGAGTTCTCCCAGACTTGAGCACATGAGCATTTTTTCTCCTCAACTCTTCTAGAGCCGCAGCCAAATCGTCTAACGCCGAAAATAAAGGCTGAAGCGAGATCAAGATCGAAACATGAAGTGCTGTTGGAAAGGTGTCGTTGGTTGATTGACCCATGTTTACATGGTCGTTTGGGCTAACTATCTTGTATTCGCCTTTTTGTTTACCTAAATTTTCAAGTGCACTGTTGGCTAAAACTTCGTTAACATTCATGTTAAACGATGTGCCTGCTCCAGCTTGGAAAACATCTACAACGAATTGGTCAATTAGCTTACCAGCTAAGACTTCGTCGCATGCTTTGATTATTGCGTTTCCGATTTTCTTGTCTAGCCAACCGACCTGCGTGTTGGCGCGTGCAGCTGCCTTCTTGATTAGAACATAGGCTTTGATGAATTGGATTGGTTCTTTTATGCCGCTAACGGGGAAATTTTCGGTTGCTCTGAAGGTTTGTATGCCAAAGTAAGCGTCTTTAGGTATTGCTTTCTCGCCTAATGGGTCAATTTCTTTTCGGGTTTCCATCCAACATGTCTCCTGTTACAGTTTTGGATTGCTTTTCTTGTATTATCTTCTTTTTTGTTTTTAAGATTGCTTCTGTAACTTTAATGTTCTTCGGACAAACAACTGTGCATATATAGTAGCTTTTGCATCCCCAGATGCCGTGTGGTTTCTGGATTTTTTTCAAGCGTTCGTTTTCGTCGGTGGTTCTGGAATCGAAAATGTAGCGTTGTGCTCTCAATATTGCAGCTGGACCCACAAAATCTTGGTCTTGCTCAACCATCACGGGGCAACCGCCATAACAGCAACCGCACAAAATACATTTCAGCGCATCATCAAAAAGATTCCGCTCTTCAATGCTTTGCAGTCGCTCCTTTTTGCCATTTGCGAGAACGGAGCTTGTTTTCGTTTTCGGAGCGATCGATTTGAGCCTTTCAAAAAAGGGCGTTATATCGACGATTAGATCTTTGATAACTGCAAAATATTTTAGCGGTTCAATTACTATTTCGTTTTGGTAATCGTAGTCTTTTATTAGTTTTTGGCATGCCAATGCTGATTGCCCATTGATCGTTAAACCGTCAGACCCACAGATTCCATGTGCACAAGACATTCTAAAAGAAAGACTGCTGTCCTTTGTCCAGCGAATCCTGTTTAGACAATCTAATATGCGCTCATTGGGTTCTGCTTCTATGGTGAAAACATCATAATGAGACTCTTGGTCGGTTTTTGGATTAAAGCGGTAAACTTTCAATGTAACATTCAACTTTAGTACCTCCGTTTTTGGGGTGGAAATCGACCAATTTCCATTGACTTGTAGCTTTCATTAAGCCCAATTGGCGTTTCATAAACAAAGGTGTGTTTGAGCCATTCTTGATCGTTTCTTTCGGGGTAATCGCTTCGAAAATGCGCACCTCGACTTTCTTTGCGTTGAAGCGCTGAAAAGACAATGACTTCAGCAACTCGAATCATGTTGCTTATTTCGAGTGCTTCCTGCAATTCCATGTTGAATACCGTGGACTTATTTGTTAAGCTTACGTTTTGGAGCCGTTTTTTGAGTTGACGAATTTGTTCGAGAGCTTGCTCCAGATTTCCTCCATTCCTAAAAACACTGCATTGCTCAGTCATTAAGCGTTGCAAGGTTTTACGCAGAACTGGAACACACTCAGTTCCCTTGGATTCCAGCAAACTTTGAATTTTATCTTCAACCATGCTTTCAGCTTGCGAAGGTAATGGAAGAAAAATCCTCTTTTTGACTTCTTCTAATATAGAAATACCTGCTCTTCTTCCAAAGACTACTAAATCAATTAATGAGTTGCAGCCTAAACGGTTTGCTCCGTGAACACTCACACAAGCACATTCGCCTATGGCATAAAATCCAGGCAAAACTGTTCCCGCTGCATCCGCTAGTACGCGTCCTTCTGCATCAGTTGGAATTCCACCCATAATATAATGACAGGTCGGAGCCACAGGAATAGGAGTTTGGTTGGGATCAATCCCTAAATATGTTTTAACAAACGAGGAAATTTCAGGAAGTTTATGGTTCAAAACTTCTTTGCCTAGGCCACATAGATCTAAGTGAACATAATCTTTGCCGTTAACACCATTGCCTTTTTTTATCTCTTCTAAAATTGCGCGTGAAATAATATCTCTTGGAGCCAAATCTTTAAGCGATGGAGCATATTTTTCCATGAACGGTTCGCCTAAACCATTTCTCAAAATACCTCCCTCAGCTCTAGCAGCTTCGCTGATCAAGATACCAAACCCATAGATACCTGTTGGGTGGAATTGAACAAACTCCATATCCTTCAAAGGCAACGATGCCTCAAGAGCTAGTGCGAATCCATCACCTGTGGATGCAAATCCGTTGCTGGTAGTTTTGTAGATTTTTCCGCAACCACCAGTCGCCAAAACAACTACTCGGCAATGAAAGATGTGAGTTTCTCCTGTGGCTAGGTCGTATCCTGCTGCTCCACAGCATAGATTACTCTCGAACAAGAGCTGTTTGATGTATACTTCATTGTAAAAGTTGACGTTTTTTTGTTGGCATTGGTCGAATAGCGTGTCCATTATTGCTCTACCGGTGCGGTCAGATACATAGCATGCACGCTTAATTGGGGCTTCGCCCTGGTTTTTGGTATGCCCTCCAAATCGACGTTGTTCAATCTTGCCTTGTCTATTTCTGCTGAAAGGAACACCAAGGTGTTCAAGCATGTATATTGCGTTTGGCGCTTCTTTAGCCAAGATTTCCACAGCGTCTTGGTCTGCGAGATAGTCGCTTCCTTTCACTGTGTCGTACATATGCCATTCCCATTGATCATCTTCCTCGTTGCCTAAACTAGCTGCGATTCCACCTTGCGCCGCAACAGAATGAGAACGGGTAACATGCACTTTGCTAACTACGGCTACTTGACAGTTTTCACTGGAAGCTGTTAACGCAGCAGTTAACCCTGCAATTCCGCCGCCTATTATCACAACATCGTACTTATGAATCATTCAAAGTCCTCTAACAGATCTAGATTTCAAATTTTTCGATAATCCTTGTTTCTTTTTCACCCGTAATTTCGGCAATTACATGGAAGAACTGTTGAAGCCCAGAGCTGACGATGCGTGGTTTTAGAAGCTCATCAATTTGAAATACACCTGCTGAGTTGGACATCTTTATTTTGATTACGATTGGTTTTATGCCGCTTTCCGGCTGCCAGTTTTCAATCACTTCAACCTCAACTTTCTCGATTGACAAAGCTGAGACAGCATGAATGTCGATTTTACCATACTGAAAGGGTATACGCGCTCTGCCCGCTTCCATGTCCAGAGCATCTGCGATTCCAACTATCCCTGCTTCTTTAGTTAAAATTCTTTTAAAAGGTTCATTGCTACGTGGCTCCTCATGGGTTACAATAGCGTGAAGAACTTCCGACGTGAGGATTGCCCGTTCTTCGTCATTATAAGTTGGCGTCAAACACCGTTCCAAAAATTCTAAAGCTAAGAAAGCACTGTATTGTTCGTGATTATGACGTTGAACAATCATTCCAAGGTCATGAAAGATTGAACCTAAAACTACAACGACTTCAGCATCTTCGTTTTTCATGCTATAGTTCTCCACGATGCTGGGCTTTATGAGCTTTCTTTCTACCAAAATCCGAAGAAGTTTTAATGACAAATTGGCCACTATTTTTACATGAGTTGGTCCATGATCAGTATAACCCATACGTTCAATTGCCATTACATTTGCGCAACGCCAAAACGTCTGAAGTTTTTTGTCATCACGTATTTTTTCCATAACAGCTTTGAGTTTCGGGTTACTCCGATACGGAATATTAAAGTAATAAGACACGTAATCCTGCTCCAATAAGAAATATTAATCAAAGTTAACATTTAAACTTGCATCAAACATCAGAGACGAAAAAGAAGTTAGGAACCCTAACGTTTTTCTATCCCAAGCATAACCAGAGCTCAAGCAAACAGGTTCCAAACCAAACACTAACGTTCCACATTATGCAAACCCACCACACAAACCAATATTCTTCTAAAGAAGCATTACAATTTTTAAGCTCAAAAAACTGCCCCTCTGTACATTGAAAAAGCGGAAGAACAACAACAAGAATTTTTCAGGTTTTGTTGTTCTAGCAGATAAAGAAAAAAACGCAAATAATGATAAAACGGAATTTCACACAAACCTCAATCTTTGATTTACGCTTAATCGTCTAAACACATCTTAATTGCTTGCACCAAAAACTATTATCAAACCCTGAAGTTACTTTTCCATCTACTGAACTTGAAACTTCGATTACCCAATAAGAGCTGGATTCTGAGTAAAATTAATACGTTAAATGCAACATGTAATTTTGACAAGCTTTGACTAAACCCAACAGAGAAAACATAAGCGAACCTAAAACTTCAAAAGAAGTAAAGTTACCCTGCGGTTGCTGCTATAGCGATCAAGAGTGGATGCTAACAAGAATTGCTGAATGCGAATATCATAAACGAAAAAGAACAACTAAACGTCCCTATAGACCCAAAGCTGAATGCGTAAGACCATAAATTGAACTATACCTGATTATTGACATTTTATCTTATTCTGCATTTGGATAAAGAACAAAATATTGCAAATTACGATAAATGCTAATTCTTTGCATATTTTGCCTAGATAATCCACTCAGCCTCAACTTTCACTAATTTTAAAAAGTTTATACTTTCAACTCAAGATGCAAATGATTTTCCCGTTAACATTTTGTGGTTTTTATTAATTTTTGGAATAACATTTCTTGGATGATGCCAGAGACAAATCAGATTTTTTGCTCTATTTGAGTCCCATTTCTGGTAGTTTCATGAACTTCTTCACCAAAATCGCGGTATTCTATTTCACACTATAAATTTATAAAAATTTTTCTAATAAATTGCATTGAATCAGAAAGAATAAACACACAACTGTGCAACATAATAACAATAATTATAATGCAAATCGAATGCAAAATTAATAAAGAAATTACAACAATAGAGTCTTGAAGAAATATGGATATAATGAGTTTTGGATTAGACTTTTCCTCAGGAAAGCCACTCCGAAAACCTATAGCTGAGCAGGTCTTTGCTGATCTTATTCTAGGCTCATTTCCTCACGAAACATTGTCCAGTCAAACCCAATTCCTGGCAAAGTCGCGTGCTTTCAAATCATTTGCATTGGCCACGCCAAACATATATGACCCTCTATCGGTCGGCTGGAGTTTTTTAGTTAGCGAAAAAGATCCCCAGAAACAGGAGATAATTGAAGCAATGCAACCACTCGCCGTTCATCGAAAAATGAAAAACCCTACTCAGCCTCTTATCTTCAATTGCACAAAAGAATACGAATGGGGCGATTGGATGAGAAACAATTGCTGGACCATATCTGTTGCAACCAAACCCTACTATATTCTCATAGTTGGGGGACCAGACCAAATACCTTTTCGTTTTCAAACCATGATCGATGGTTCAGTAGGTGTTGGACGCGTATGTTTTGATTCAATAGAAGAATTAAAAACTTACATTAACAAAGTGATTCGGCTCGAAAATAACTCTAAATTCGCCGTAAACAAACAGGCGTATATATTCGCAACTGACTATGGTCCTCAAGACCCCACATTCTATAGTCACAGGTTTATGGCTCAGCCAATCTCATTGTTCACAAAGGAAGATCTTCATTTTAATACAACTACACTATTCGAAAAGGACGCAACAAAAGCCAATCTCAAAAAAGCAATAACGAAAGCAAAACCTGCCTTGGTTTACGTAGCAAGTCATGGCATTGGAGCACAAAATAAAGACATAGCCACTCAGAAAAAGGTTAATGGTGCAATCTGCTGCCAAGAACTAGGCCAGAAACCAACAATTTCTACTAAAGAAGGTATATTCGCCGCAGATGATGTCCCAAGCGGTGGTACTTGTGCAGAAGGTTCAGCCTTCTTTGATTTCTCCTGCTTTGGCTATGGAACACCCTCCAGAGGCGACTTCTACCATTGGACAACACCAAAAAATGAAAGATTACCAGATGCAGAGTTAAATGCTTCTGAAGACTTCATCGCTGCACTTCCGAAAAAATTGCTCGCCCATCCAAGAGGGCCCATAGGATTTTTCTGGCGATGTTGATACTGCATGGCTTTGTGCTTTCGCTGATCCCAGCAACCCGTACATTATGAACGTTGGTCTAATCGCATGGGACCTTTCAAGAAAGCAGTGGAAGAAATTCTTAGCGGACGAACACTAGCAATGGTTTTGAATTCAATGAACGACAATTATGACATCGGTAATCGCGTTTTAACTAATCTGCTTGATAATATTCATTCTGGCGCGGAAATTCCAACCCCTGAAACAAAAGCTATTTTAGTTGATTATTGGATAGCCCGAACAGATGCGGCTAACTACATGCTTCTTGGGATCCTGCAACTTATGTGACCATAGCAGAAAAGGAGAAGAGGCGAAAAATGCTCGAATTACAAATGCTCCAAGCCGATTATGGCGATTGTCTCATCTTAAAATTCGGAAACGAGACCAGTACCAAAAATGTACTGATTGATGGCGGTCCGAAAGGCACATACAATAGCCATCTAAAACAGGAAGTAAGAAAAATCCAGAGTGAAGGAGGAAAAATCGACTATCTCATAGTTAGCCACGTTGATGATGATCACATCAGAGGCGTCATAGACCTTATGTTGGATATACGTGACCAGAAACTCAGTGGTATCAATGAGACTTTGGAATTAGTTCACTCTGGCACAATACTTTCAATCAAACAATTGATAAAGACAGCAAAATCGAAAATTATTTGACTTCGTTTGGTAAATCCCTTGGTATCGGACAGGATTTTTACGCTGTTAGCGACCTTGTATGCTTTAAGCATCGGACAAGGGCAGCAACTCAGCCAAATTTTCAGAGCTCACGGCATTCCTGTAAACTCCGAATCTAGGAACGGTATTGTCACAGTCGAAAGCATGCCTGCCAAAATTGAAAAGGACAACCTGACGCTACATATAGTCGGTCCTACAGAGGAGAACCTTGCCGAGTTAAGAAAAGAGTGGCTTAAATGGATAGAACATAAAAAGAAGAAGCAAAAAACAGAAAATATTTTTTTGAAGCCATGTCGGACAAAAAAGCTATACAAATACAAGTAGTATCATGGTACTGGCTGAAGCTAAAGTAAACTGCACACGAAAGAGAATCCTGCTTACAGGTGATGGAAGGGGCGACCAACTAATCAAAGGTTTGGAAAAATCAAAGCTGCTCAACTCAGAAGGGGGAGCTACAGGTGGATATTCTTAAGCTTCCTCACCACGGAAGCATTAACAATGTCTCCAAGGAGTTTTTTGATATAATCAAAGCCAAAACATATTTAATTTCAGCAAATGGAAAACATGGATCCATCTTTTGAGACACTACAGTTTATTGTTGAATCAGCCCACAGAAGAGGTGATACAATAACAATAGTTGCAACTAATTCAACGCCTGCAATAGAACGACTAACCCAACAGTACCCAACTAAAGAATTCGGATATGTCCTATCTATCATGAATCCAAACTCAAACTCAATCACACTTGAGCCCTAAGTTGTGAGGAACAAAAGTAAAATCCGAAAGCGTCTAAATCCACGAATTCACACTGAGGAATATCCATCTTAGAGCTGGCTAAAAACATATGACCCACCGATTCAACCTAAGTACAATCAGCATCTTTGATCATGTGCTCGTTCTCGATTTATTTTCCTTTTATACGCAATAATCATAGATAGCCTGCCCGCTGATTAGCTAATTTTTTAACTTCAAGGATATGCAAGAATAAATTCTTGTGGATATTCAAGCATTTGTTAAAGTGATTCCAAAGTTGTCCTTCTTAGAGGATTTGTCTATTTACTTATCTCGAAAGTAATCATATTCATTACGTTTTTATTCGAAGTCTTGCTGCCGGATCTCCAAAAATAAGATAGTTTTGCGCATCACTTCTGAAAATAAAAGTATCAGCTATTCTATTGTAAAACTCAGGTGCCATCGACTTTCCCTTGCGTTGGATTCCGTCGAGCGCGTTGGTCAGAATGGCATTGAAAATGTTAAAACGACTGTTCATTTCCGACATTGCTGGACCCACTGGGTTCGTTTCCTGAAGCAACGTATCGATGGCACATACAAACGGAGCGATTCGCGGATGCCATTTTTCGATTATGTAGGGATTATCTGGATCATCAAATCCATGCAACCAAGCGGTATCCACATGCCCCACATAAGCTACTGGGCCTTTGGGGTGAGCGAGCAATTTCTTTGGCAGTGAAGAAATGAAATCTGATTGTGAATTAAACTCACTTGAGCCATTAAGCCAGTGGCTGAAATCACTTACAGCTGGAGTTCCATATCCGAAACAAGCGAACTGAAAAAATATTGATCCCTCAAGGAAAGGATCATCCCTCGAAGGTACATCATCAGCAGAAAACAGGTTATCTACGAGATTGGTTCCTGGAACTTTTTGACAGCAAATGGCACCGTTAAATCTCTTTTGTGTTTCAAAATTCTCATTTGGCGCTCCAACGCCGTGGCTAGCCGAGTAAACCAATGCGGGACTAGTACTTTTTAGTACATCTGAAAATTTTAGTTTTGTTGCTTTGTCACCAAAAAGCGGGGTAACCTTAAATCCTAACTCCTTAGCAACATGCTCTGCTAGAGCTTTACCCATGTATTGACAACTAAAATAGGTTGGATCCTGAATTCCCCCATCCGGAGCAAACATGATGGCTTCCTTTGACACATTCGGTTTTACGGATTTCTCAAGTCGAACAATTTTTCTCACATAAGTCTGCAGCTCTTCAACTGAGTCAAAACTTATACGACCAACTGAAGCTGCACAGTCAAATAGAGATTGAAACTTAAAGGGAATTTGAGAAGCGTCGCCGACGATTAAAACATAATGAGGCGCTTTTTTTCCAAGTAGTACTTGAGAGCTGTAATTTTCCTGGAGCCAATTTTGCCAGTCATCCTCAGATTCACAGTCGAAAATAAGAGGTGATTCCGGCTCTTCCATTCCGCGAAGCTCAGCAAGCGGCGCCAATTTCTTCAACAATTTCACAAAAATCTGGATCCTTTTCATTCAAAAGAAAAGCCCAGCCAGCTGACTTAGGATCTCCGATATCAATGGTTTTTCTCTCCATTTCGCCTCTAAATGTTTTTGCTTGAAGACTTGCCTTTGATAATCTTCGCACTTCCTCAGAGTTGCGAAGAAGAGACTGCTGAATATTTTTACCAAAAAATTCTTCATTTAAGGCGGGAATCAGTAGTCTACCCGTAGAAAAATCGATTCCATTTGAAAAGATTTTTGGAGTCATGATTAACAAATATGGAATTATCAATATTTAAGCTAAACGAGCACCGAATTTTTATGATTATTCCAGATCACGATAATGCATCAACAACTACTAAAAAAGGCACCTCGCAAATATTTATGAAATTAAATAAAATTCAAGAATCAGTATCTCACTGAGAAAACACTCATTAAATGAAGACATTGGAAAACATGTCGAATATTTTATATTTCATATAGCAGAATAAAATAATGAATCTCGAAAAGATATTACTATTAGGTGACCCTGGCTGAGGCAAATAAACTTCAATATTATAAAACTGAGTTCAAAAGAGTCAAAACGAATCTTAGGAAAAAGGTAGAGGATATTTGAGCCCCTTCGAGGAAAAAGCTGCACAATTAAAGAAGTTAAAGGAGTTGTTGGATTCAGGGGCTATTACGCATGAAGAGTTTGATGAGATGAAGAAGGAAATTCTGGAGAAAGGCTCTACTGCCAATTGGGCAAAAATAAATCTCCCCAAAATGTCCGACTCAACCAGAAATCTGATTTCTCGGATCAAAGAACCTTTCAAAGACAACAGCAGAAGAACAACTGCAAGAGAACCTATGCCTTGTTTTCTTAAGCTGACAGCAAATCCGACCGCCATTTTCGCAGATGGATTCTCAAAATCAATTCTAAATTTGTCTTTATTGGATGAGAAACGATTTCCAGTTAGAGCTCCATTTGACATAATTGCAGGAGTTTCCACGTCAAGAGGCAAGATTCAGCAGCCAACATTGACGATCTCAAGAGGTCAAAACTCTGCTCAAACTACCCTAACATCATCAGGGAAACCAGGGACAGTGATAGTCTGCGCAACAACTGAAAACTTTGGAGCATCCTCCATCACACTTACCTTCAAAATCCCTATAGAGCGTGAATTGTCGCTCAGTTAAGCATAGAAGCTGAGCCGTCTACAATAGTCGCTGATGGCACTTCAAAAGCTTCCCTCACACTACATCTTTTGGATGCCGAAGGAAAACCCACAACACAACAAAAAGAGACAGCCATAGAGCTTTCAACCACAAAAGGAAAAATAGCAAAACCAATGATCGTCATTCCTGAAGGAGTTCACTCAGCCAGAACTTTCATTACTGCATCCTTAGAAACAGGAATGGTCTTGATCTCCGCAATGACAAAAGGGCTAAAGAACTGTCAAGCGACCATTAACTTCAAGGAACAAGAACAACATTGTCTATATTGCGGAGCAGTTATTCTTTCATGGTGCCAACCTTGCCCCCAATGCGGAAAAACGCCACCATAAAAATAGTTTTTTTTCCCTGAATATTACTGCAGAAATAATCTTGTCCGCTACTTGAATTTAAAGTATTTCCCATAACAAGCATGACCTAATTTTCGCACAATTCTCTTATTTGAGATAATTTTAAAAGTAACTATTGTAGAATAACCTAGAATTGGTTTATTTATTGCAGTCAAAAGACGATTATCCGTACTTGAGCTTCAGGTTTTGGGTCGAAATTGACAGTTTAGTTGTTGGAGGCTTTTCTGAAGTTTCAGGTCTTCAATCGGAAATCGATCTTGAATCTTATGAAGAAGGAGGAGTAAACGATTACGTTCACAAGTTTCCAAAAAAGGCTAAGCTCTCGAATTTGGTTCTCAAACGTGGTATTACTCTGATTCGGATACGCTTTGGAAATGGTACGCCAGCGTCTTAAGCGGAAAGATAACACGAAAATTGATATCAAATAATATTGGCAGATCGTGAAGGAAACGAAAAATTGAGGTGGGGTATATTAGAAGCCTACCCAGTGAAATGGAGTAGCTCTGACCTAAAAGCAGACAGCAATACCATCGCCATTGAATCTTTGGAGCTTGTACATAATGGCATAGTTAAGGTGGGAAAATAGTCATAGCTAAAACGTGTGTAGGTGTGATTGATCAGAAGTTTACTGAAAAAGTCACAAGCAAATATATCAAACACGCTTTACCTTGGCTCTCGATCTTTCTCAACAAGTTTAACTTCTTTTTGCCTCCAGAAAACTATGTTTTTGTTATCTCTCCGTTTATTTTCAAAAAGAAAATAGTGACTTTTAATAATTCATTTAATTCAATTTTAGTAAACAGGTCAAATAGTCTTTTTTTTCCTTCTTCTATGATTCTTCCATCAAAAAGAGAAAACATTAATTCTTTTTTGTCCATTAAATCTATAAACTCCAAATCTTTTTCATCGACCGTTGTTAACGTTTCAAACAAGATTATTCATTCTGGAAATATATCAAAGGAATATCGTCTTGTTAAAGAGATCTCAAGATATTCTATTTTTATGAAAGTTTTGGAAAGAACCGTGGATAACCTTCCTTGCAATAGCGTGTTACACAGGCTAAATTCAGTAATTGCCTGTGACATATTGCAGATAAAATATGTAGGAAATTTTGCATCCTTGAGAGCTTACTTCCTACGAGAGACACTGTAAAAACGGTAGGCTTGCTTTCAAAAACTGAGATGATTCCAACAGCTTTTGGTAGAGTATTCAAAAAAATATTACCTTTTAATTGTTCTAATTATTTTTTGGATTTTCAAAATACACGAGTTTTTGAGCAAATCAATAGATTAGAAGGTATCTTGTCATCACGAAAACAAAACTATATCAAAAATTTTCATCACAAGTTCAATATAAAAAATCCGAGAATCAAAAACCCCATTGCTTCAAGAAAAATTACGAATGGGCATAACATCAAACAACCATCTTCAAATGCAAATATTAACTCAATAGATAGAATTAATCACGAAATTAAGTATAAAGAAAAAACGAGAGGTAATCTCCTATCATATTTTGCTAATCTCGAAAACTTATTTCCAAAATATGCAGTCCCTCAATCCAGAATTTTTTTCAATTCAGTTTACTTTAGTAATTGGATAAACATACAAGCAACAAGAAAAGGGAATCCATTTTTTCGAATTTGCCTTTGTTTTCAAAGTTATCTTTTCTCGATTCTGCGAACAATAAGGCTGTGTTTCAAAAAATCGAACACTCAAAAGGCAATTTTCTACGTTTATGGGCGACACCAAGAAGAGAAGTATCTCCGCTGAACCAGTGCGATCAGCAACGACTAATATTGAGTTGCCAGCGTCAATTGAAAATAGCACAAATAGTATCGAAAGAATAGATTATACAGTTAACAAACATTTGGATTCAGACATTCACCCAACAAATCGTTCAAATTCTAAACAAACAAAATCTAAAATAACAAAGACAAACACTGAAACAAGCAAAGAACAAAGCGAATTCATCATTAATCACGTCCGTTACCCGAAAACCATAATTGTCGAAAAGCAACCCGATTATCCTTCCAGATGCTATCCCAAGTCACCTCTTTATCCCTTCAATCCAGAGAAATACCATGAACCATGAACATCAAAATAATGGGTCGAATTACTCTTTGGCAAAGATAGTTGGCACAAATGCAGATAGTAAACCTGAGAATTTGGGAATTTCTGGGCGCCTTCAACCAACTTCGAGAAATTCCCCCGAATATGTGTTTGCAAACAAGGGATTGACAACTGAATATATTAGGAAGAAATTGGAAATTGTAGAAGAAACAAGCAAACAGATTGTAAAAAAACATATCACAATTCCTGAGCAAAAAAATGCATTACCATCTATAAATATCGATCGTTCTAGCCGACCAAATCTACAGTTTAATAGAACGGAAAGCCCGAATAGAAAGAGAGAGAAGAGGTTTATAATGTCAGCAAGAGGATACTTGGAAACACAAAAACAAAAGTCAAAGTAGAGTTCTTATTTAACCCTAATGAACTCACTATAGAAAAGTCAAACCAGTTTGCTGAAATCAGCATACCAGGACTTCCTTCATCAACTTTTCAGTTTGTAAAAGGGGGTTCAAGGACCTTGAATTTAGATCTTTTTTTTGACACCTATGAAAAGCGAACTCTCCGACAGACTGGAGAGAAGGGAAGCATCAAAAATGAGGGGGGCAACGTTATTGAGGCAGGAACAGACGTTAGAGTATTCACAGATCAAATCACGGGCTGGGATACAGGACCAGTGAATAAAACTAAGTCTGATCCCAGGACTTATGGATATAAATGCTGCACTTCATGCTCCACCTATTTGCAATTTTGTGTGGGGATCTTTCCGATTTCCATGCTTCGTGGAGAAAGTAACAAAAAAATTTACGTTGTTTCTGCCAACAGGAGTGCCAGTACGTGCAACTCTCAACATATCTCTGCGAGAATATATAGAATTAAAAGATCAGCTCGCAGAAACACCCTCTCGAATCTTTGACAAGACAAAAGTTTGGAAAGTTAAGCAAGGCGACACACTCTGGCTCATCGCAGAGAAGGAGTATGGCGACCCAGCTCTCTGGAGACCCATAGCTTCATCCAACAAAATTTCTAATCCACGTGAACTAAAACCCGGCATAGAACTTATTATTCCTTCACTGGAGTAAAAATATGACTTTCATCAATAGTGTAAAGACATACGGCAACTTTTATGTTCCTAGATACCAGATCCTAATTGGAAAGAAAGACGTTTTGAAGGATCTTAAAATGGAAGTCTTAAATTTAAGTTTTGAGGAGGCGATAGATGAATTTCAACGCTTTTCATTTTCAGTTAATTTTCCACGTTCAAAATGGGTTGATGAAAAACTCTTTGAGCCAGGTGAAGTTGTTGAGGTAAAAATGGGTTATGCGAACAATACTAAACTCATGATGGTTGGAGAAATGGTTGCCGTTGAGCTGCAACTTTCCCGAAAGCGGTACTCCACAACTCGAGATTGGCGGGTATGATCTTTCATATCAGTTAACGCGAATAAATATGCATAACACTTGGCATGATACAAGAGCAAGCACAGTGGTTAAAAAGCTGTTGTGTGATCCTCTGCTAAGAAATAAATTTGAAGTCAATTCCAACATTACCGAGACGGATATTGTACGAACGATTGTTCAAAATGGTCAGACACACTATCAATTCATAAAGGAATTGGCAAAGCAAAATGCTTTTCAGCGTTTACGTTAAAGAGGATAAACTATTTTTTGGTCCAGCCGAAAAAGCCAAAGAAATCTTTGAGCTGGAATATGGTAAGTCTCTATTGAGTTTCACTCCAGAAATTAACACCGCAAATCAGGTAGGCAGCGTTACTGTAATTGGATATGAACCTAAGAAAAAGAAAGCCGTTGTGGGAAAAGCTGAAAGAAAGCCAGACAAGCCGGGAAAAAATGGAGTTTGGATGGAGAAAATTGTTGGAAATGTTCGGGTTAAAGTAACAAATAGATCGGCTACAAATAAACAACAGGCATCTATGCTCGCGAAATCGATCCTCGAAGAGTCTTCTGCTGGACTTCTAAAAGGAAGCGCGAAAAGCATAGGAATCCCCGATATAAGAGTTGGAACTAAAATAAGACTAAGTGGACTCGGGGATACCTTTAGTAGAAAATATTTTATAGAAAAAACAAAGCATAGTATTGACACGTCGGGATACAGTACCGACTTCAGTGTTAGGAGGGATTTTAGTGTCAATGTTTCCAGTTGAAGAAAAAAGTGGGATAATTCATGGGGTCGTTATTGGCATTGTTACTAACAACAACGATCCTGAGGGGATGGGCAGAGTCAAGGTCAATTTTCCTTGGCGGGATATTAAGGATGAAAGTTTTTGGGGCTAGAATTGCAACTTTCATAAGAGTGGAAATGAAAGAGGCTCATATTTCTTGCCAGAGGTTGGAGACGAAGTATTAGTTTCGTTTGAGCAGGGAGTGTCCATTAAGACCTTATGTCTTAGGTGCACTCTGGAACGGCAAAGACAAGCCCCCCGAAACAAACACTGATGGAAAAAATTGATTGAGTCTATTAATAAAATCAAGAAGTGGACACAAAATTGTATTTGACGATAGTGAGAGTAAAGAAAAAGTTGAAATTCTCACAAACTCTGGGCATCAAATAGTTCTTAACGACTCCTCAGGAGGAGAAAAGATGGAAATCAAAGACAAAACTGGAGCTAACCTCATAGTTATTGATTCAATTCAGAATACTTTGCAAATAAAGAGCCAAATGAAAATAAGCATTGAATCACAAATTATAGAAATAAAAGCTGGAGCCACTCTGAACCTTCAGGGAGGGCTTATTAAGATAAATTGAGAGGGAATATTGTGCCACCTGCAGCCAGAGTCGGGGATACCACAAGTCACGGTTCACCATTGGGTCCGGGTCCAGGAAGCCCAAATGTCCTAATTGGGGGAATGCCTGCTTGGCGTGCAACATGTGATTTTCATGTCTTGCCCTTTGGCGGATGTTAAAGGTCCCCACGTTGGCGGAATAGTAGCAATAGGCAGCACAACTGTTCTGATCAACAATCTTCCTGCTGTTCGAATGGGCGACATAATAACTGAGAGTACTCCTAACACCATCCTAACTGGGTGTTTCAAAGTAATAATTGGTTGAGGTTGAAAAATGTCGAAAAAATTTTTGGGAACAGGCTGGAAATTCCCAGTACAAGTGGATAAAAAATACGGGAAAATAGCCTTATCAAAATATGAAGATGACATAAGAGAGGCTATATGGATAATCTTGGGCACTGCCAAAGGTGAAAGAGTGATGCGCCCGAGTTTTGGTTGCGGAATCCATGAAATGGTTTTTCACACTTTAAATATGGAAAATTTGAGTGTGATAGAAGAACAGTGCAGAAGCTGTGACACTTTATGAACCGAGAATAGAGATTGTCAGGATTAAAATAAACCTTGATCAAGCTCAAGCTGGAAAACTCTTAATCGATATTGATTATAAAGTCAGATCGACAAATAATCAGTTTAACTTCGTTTATCCTTTCTATCTAAATGAGGGTTAAAATAATGTTGGCTCCCAAACTTTATAATAGAGATCTCAAAGCAATTCTGAAAGATCTCGTAACTCTATACAACAAGTTTGTGCCAGAATTAAAGCAGGAGGATCTGGATGCTGGCAGCGCCCTTCTGCGTATTTTCGCTCATATCGCAAATAAAACATTAATTCGACTTAACAATGTACCTGATAAAGCGTTTTTTGAGTTTCTTGATTTGCTTTGGACGGAGCTTCATCCGCCCAGACACTTCCCGTGTTCCAATTAAATTTTATTTAACTGCTGAAACGGTGAAATTATTCTTCTCATCCCTGAGAGAACACAAATTGGAACATTGCCCACAGCGGCTCATCCCCCTATCATTTTTGAAACAGAAAAGAATTTGACCGTAACTTCTTCTCAGCTCAAAAGAGTAATCTCGATCGATCCTTTTCAGAATGCAATATTTGATCACACTTCAGAGCTTGAAAAAGGAGTAACAGAATTGTTTGTAGCTTCACAACATCCTCAACATATTCTATTCTTAGGCCATAAATTCTGTTCAATCTGAAGAAGAAAAGGGAAGTCGACAACGTAAAGATACTTCTGAAAGATCTGCCTAGTGACAAAAATCTTACCTCAGACAAGATTGTTCGGAGATACTGGGGATTTGATTCTTCAACAAGAGAGAGCGGGTGGCTACCCCTTGAGAGGTGTCTTAATGAATCGGGAAGTTCTGAAGTGATAGTTTTGTGACTGCCCTGCTCGCTCCGAGTCTAAGCCAATAAGTATTGATCCATCTGTGAATGACGTGGGCTATTCGGATGTTTTGAAGGAAGTCAATAACCTTGGGATTGAAGGGGATGTTTTTTGGATTCGCGCCACAGCGGCAGGCTTTGATCTAAAACAAAAAACCTTGCCGACGGTGGAGTCAATTCAAGCAGCTGCAGTGGCTTGTATTTTCCCTGATTTGGCTTTTTACAATGATGTCCCCTTGGGTGTTGACGGATCTTTTTATCCTTTCGGTACCACTCCAATGGTCTACGATAAATTCTATATTGGAAGTCAAACGGCATTTTCAAAAAAGAAATCATTGGTTCACATCAATTTTGATTTAGCTCCGTTGGAGCGCCTAACTGACAACCCAACGGTTCCTCAGTTATCTTGGGAGTACTGGAATGGAAAAGGTTGGACCAGACTTTGAAACATTTGCTTACGGTCTCAAAGCAAATAGGGGAGAGTTGAGGTTTGAAAGTTCTGGAAGTGTTTCATTTGCATGTCCTGTGGATCTTGAAAAAACTGAGGTTAACGGCAAAGAAAACTATTGGATACGAGTGCGACTCATCGGTGGAAATTACGGTACCGCTTCTTATACTCCTAATGGAAAAATGTCTGTAAATTCAATTAAAGCCCCAAAGATTTTAAAAATAAGTATCAACGTTAACATTGACCAAGACCACTTCTACCCTTTGGAATATTGCATTACTAAGAACAATCTCAACACTTTAAGTGTTGACCTATCAAAACCTTTTCAACCTTTTCAAGTTTTAGATTCACAAGAATCAATTATTTGTCCGGATTTGACAAGCCCTTCTCCAATGGCCGAATTAGTCTTTTCTTCTCTTTGACGAAGCAAGAATACATTGAAAATTCAAAGCCTTATTTTGCATAGAGCTACTGTGGAAATCGAAACGGCGACAATTGTTGCATCGCATTGCAATTACTTGATAGTACTGAAAACTTGACTGAAAGCGGTGCGATAGAGTTTGTGGGACCAGCAAATATGCTTAAGAGCAGAAAGTTTAGTCAAGAACTTTATTGGATAAAAGCTGAAGTTATGAATGAGAACAGGTTTCAACCTTTCGATAAAACTCTTGTTGAATATGTAAAAAAATACTCTGAAAATAGGTTTGAAACGAACGCTCATATAAAGAAACTTAATGATTTTCTCTTGGAACGAGGCTTAAAAAGTTTTGATGCAAGAAAATCTCTCTCGTACAATTTGAATCAAATGAAGAAAGCCAGCAGGAATCTATGAGTTTATTTCCATCAATTTCAACATTGACTTACTTTCATCCAAAACTTTCAATCCCACATGAAATGAAAAATACTGCAGCTCCTAAAGTCCAATCTATACATACTAATACTACTTGGGCTATTCAAACATCGTCGCTTTTAGATGAAGTCTTAGGCTTGAGCACACATTCCCGAATGAGCAGTTCTTTTTCAGTCAATCCCCCGTTCTGTCAGAAACAATCTGGGTTCGAGAACAATACGTGAATGATGAACAAACTCTTTCCGAGAATGATAGTTCCATCGTAAAAATAAACAAAAAAGAACAGTGGGTAAAGTGGATGAATGTTTCTAATCTCTTGGATTCTCATGAAAGTAGTAGGCACTATATGGTGGACAGGATCGGGGAAAGATACAGTTTGGCGATGGAGTAAATGGCAAGATCCACCAACTAAAAGTGAAATAAAAGCTAGGGATCAGACAGGGGGAGGGTTGATTGGTAATGTGAAAGCTGGAGAAGTGAAAAATCTTCGATCTTCAATAGCTATGATTGAACGTGTTGAAAATATTGATTCTGCTCAAGGCGGACCTCATGGCGAAGGCGAATTGTGTTATTTAGAGAAGGGTCCAAAGATGCTTCAGCATAGATTTCGAGCAGTTGCCAGCGAAGATTATGAATGGTTAGCTAAGGAAGCTTCGCCGCAGTTGCACGTGCAAAATGCATTCCCAATGCCAATGAGACGGGAGAATTTTCTCCTGGTTCCGTTGTGGTTGTTGTTGTTCCCAAGAATAATGAAGAAATGCCTGTTGCTTCTCCTGAGTTAATGAAGAGTTAAAGACTATCTGAAAAATCATTGTCCTGCTTCAACATCAACAGTAACAATAACCTCTGCAGCTTACTACCAAATTTCTGTCCAGCTGACGTTTTTGTTACCTCTTCTAGTTTGGCTTCTGAAGTTAAATTCAACACAATTAGACGCCTTCAAGAGTTCTTACATCCGATTAGAGGGGGAATTGAGGGTAAAGGATGGCAAATTGGGAAAATGCCTGGGAAATCTGATATAATGGCATTTTTCCAGAGCATTCTCAACGTGGATCACGTAGAAGGCTTGTCTGTGACACTAATTGAAAATACTACGGGAAAGTCACTTGAATTGGAAGATGCTCTTCAATTGCCAGAGTACTTTTTGATATGCAGCGGAAATCACACAATAAATGTCAAGTTGGAAAAGGAGATGTAAATATTGACGATAAAGACCAGCCATCCTGATAGAAGTTGGGGCTTGACTGTTCCAAAACTTGACGACGTTACTTTTGCTGGATTAGTTGAGGATGCTAAAAAGTCGATACCTCAGTTCCACCCGAATGGACTGCTTACAAATTGCATGATCCAGGAATTACGATTATTGAACTTTTGGCATGCATAGTTGAAACGGAGAATTTTGAACTAGATCAAGTAACTGAAAAATACGGCGAGAAGCTTTCTTCGTCTTTTAGGTCAGGAGCCTCAAAAAGGTGAAAAGCTGAAAGTAGCAAAGTTGAGGGCTCAGATGGATTTGAGAAAGCTTTTATAGGGCTGTAACCTTGGAAGACTTTGAGCGTTTAGCTGTTGAAACCTCAAGTGTCGATATTGCTCGTGCTAAGGCTTTTTGGAGTGAGGATATAGTACAAATTGTTGTTTTGCCTGAGTCATTGAGAACTAAAAAAAAAGCAACAAGAGGCGATGTCCGATTTTGAGGTGAAAAGAAGAGTCTGCCGTCATTTGGATAAGCGCCGTATTTTGACAACTCTCATCGAAGTGACTTACCCGGAATACATTGAAGTGTCTGTTCAAAATGGGGTGAAGATAAAGCATAACGCTTGGAAAAATGGAGTTGAGCAAAGAGCAAAAGAAACTTTGCAGAGATCTCTTCGAATCCATTTCGATGGCCTTTTGGAAGAAATGTTTATGCTTCTGAGGTAATCGCAACAATTGAAAACGTTGATGGTGTAGAATTAAAGCTTTAAGATTTGGAGTTAAAAACTGATTCAGAATGGACTGAGGAAGTATTTGTTACTAGGAAAGAATGCTTTAACAAAGTATGATCCCTCAAAAGATACATGGAGTTTTAAAGCATGACAGAAAGAAAAAAAATTAGGATACCAAATGATTGGCAAGAAACGGAAATAGGGGCTCAAATTGCACAGAGAATTGATAGCCAAATTCCTATGTGCTCGTGGCATAGGCTCCTGATTGTTGCTAAAGTCCCAAAGGAGCTGCAAACAAGTTATATTATTACCGATGACCTCACAAAGGCTACCCGACAACATGAGTGGGTTGTTCTTGAAAAAAATCAGATGGAAGCCAATCTCTTCGAACCAGGGGAAGGTATCTTTTACTAAAGTTTGCGACTGCATCTAAAGGCAAGCATGAACTTCAGACAATAAAGTATGTAAGAGTCTATTTGCTCGAGAAGAAATATTGAATATCTGCCCGCCGTTTATCAAAATGAGTCCTATGATGAAGATTTTATTAAAAGGTACCTTTCAATATTTGAAGAATTTAATCAGAAAATAGAACATCGAATACAATCAATATCAGCAATTTTTAGTGCTCATCAGACTCCAAGTGATTTTCTTCCTTGGTTATCGACTTGGGTGGGTTCGATAAAGGATGGAATTGGCCTAAGATAAATGGAGAATTTTTCTTAGCAGAGCCGCTGTTCTCTATCGACGAAGAGGAACTAAAGCGAACTGGAAAGATTTTGAAAATATATACTGAAAGACGTCCGTTTGCTATTGTTGAACGTGCTCTACTGAAGCATGGAAGCGAAGATTTGAAAAAGACGTTGGATGTTTTGTTTGGAGGCAAATATTCATTCTGCGTTTTGCTCAGGACTGAGCAATTGAAATCCGAAAAAGATCAAAGAGTGATAACTCGGATAATTATGACAGAGAAGCCAGCACATACTGAAGGTGGCTTCTCGTTGGTGGAAGATCGCATAAACCTGGATTGGAATACGTACCTTGGAATCAATACATATCTGGTAAAGCCTGCAACAGGGATGTACGTTGGCAAAGCTCACATATCAATTGATACAGTACTTGGTCTTAAAGCAGGCTAAGCTTTGATTCACATAAATCTTAAATAAATTTAGAGGCAATATAGTTGATCTTGAGGATTTGGAATGGCAGATAATACAAGTAAGGTAGAAGATATTACATGTGAAACGTTTCCTCCTTTCCAACGTAATAATTATTTTTATGGCAAATTATTGTCTGTCAAAGATTTTAAGATGGAACAGCAGTATTTCATCAACAAGAATCGATTATCGAATTTGTTTATTCATGGTTCTGGAGTGGTTTGTGGTCTTCATGTATCAAAAAGTAGTAGTCACGAATTAAAAATATCCAGAAGCCTGGTGTTGCTCTTGATTCATGTGGGCGTGAAATTATTGTTTCTGAAGAGCATATTGTGGATTTAAACAAAGAACTTCCAAATCCGGTGAGTCCAGCTAAGATTTATTTGAAGTGCGAAATCGAAGGCAGAGATCTTACAACGAAAGTTTTGAAATCCTCCACCTATGCTGATGAGAGTTGCTTCAGTACTATAGAGGAAAAATTTAGAGTTGAGGTTGAGTCTGCACTCACTCAAACTTCTGGATACGCAGAACGTTTGGAGCGTGAAGAGGAGCTCTAGACGTTAACGAAAAAACTTTTGAGGATTCCTCAATTGACGATGTGTCTTTACTTCTGACTCAACCTGAAGTTTCAACTGAGAATCTTAGTTTTGCTCCATCTCGCAAGAAGGAACTGTTCTATGTAAAGGGCTGTCCATCTTCTAACGAAAAGAGAGTTTTGTTAGGCCATGTTTTTTTCAGTGTCGACAAAAAAGGATTGGTAAACATAGAACATGTATCCAGCAATAGACCAATTGTTTACAGCAATGATACTCTTTTCAGATTGATAAAGTATCTTGAGCGAGAGATTAACCCTGTTGAAGCAGGGCTTCCAGCTGTTCAAGGTGTAGGTTCGGAAACAGGATCTGACTTTTAGCTCAACTGAAGAATGGGTTGATAATCTTAACAAGGGTTTCAAAATTACGTTCAATAGACCAATGAAGAAAAAGACAAAAAACAGAGATACTTTGAGTTTGTTTCTGGAAATAACGAAAATTGACCTAGGAACTGTTGAAGCAGTGACTCAAAGTGTTCCCTTTGTCCGCATTGAGATTCGGAGGGTCGCCATTCCAATAGACTTTCGAGCTAACGATGGACGAATCGTAGAATTTGCTATTAACCAGTCTTCACTGGAACCGATGGATTACTTCTTGATTGGAGGACTTGACAAGCTACTTGTTGGCAACATTGATAGCCCCTTAACTAGTATTAGGGGTTTTAAACTCAGGTTGATTGTGCAGGTAAATGGCGATTTTGTGTGCAGTGATGAAGAAGAAAGCAAATGTTTGGATGGCAACTTTCTCAGAGCTAATTTTCCTACAGGAAACGGGGTTGAAGGTGGCACATTTGAAAGCTGGTTTAGCTTAAAAGCTCTGCCTAAGCCACCTACCATCGAGGTGTTCAGATCGGTAATCGCGAATATTATAACTGATCCTCAACTTGTGCAAAATCTGATCAAGAAAATTAAGCCAAGAGGATCACCTACTGTAGGGGACTTGGCAAAATCGAGTTCAAAAGATCTATCGAGGAAACTTAACGTTTCAGATAGCAATACGATAAGGTCGATCAGTGAAGTTATTATCAAAGCGAAAGAGTTTGAGGCTAATTACACCAACATTAAAGAAGTAATTTCAAAATACTAAGTATTAAGTCAAATCACCTCTTCATAAGTACTTAAGATTCAAATCGAAAAGGATCATTGGAATTCATGGAAGGATTAGAATTCGAGATTTGATGAAATATGACGGCTCACTCAGAGAGTTCTTCAGGAAACAACAAAAGAACAGACTACTATAGAACTAATATTGAGCATATCTTGGACGAACTCTCAAGAATCGACTTACTTGTAAATCACCACATAAGAAACTGGCGGAAAAATAGTAAGAATATTGATTTTCCGGGATTGTACATTTCTGAAGAAGAAGTAGACGCAATCCTAAGCAAGAAAAAACCGGTTCTCCCAGAATTGCCCGAAGTCGAAGAGGCAAAACGAAAAATTGCTGAAAAGAAAAAAGCCTCTCTCCAGAGAGGCATCCCTTTGAGGCTGGAGATGCTCAGAGAATTAATTGATCTTAACGAGTTTGAAATTGAAGCAGTGTTGATTGTTTTAGCTTGGAAATAACTTAAAGTATTCGAAACTCTTTGCATACCTTCAAGATGATGTTACCAAGAAAAACCGACAGTTGGATTAATCCTAAAACTTCTTTGCCATTCCAGAGAGGAAGCTATTGCTACTAGAAGATTTTTTGAATATAATTCACAACTTATAAAGAATTTGATTTTTCAACAAGAAAAAGGCTGTCCACTTCTTGAAAAAAGCCTAATGATTGACGAGCGCATAGTAGAATTTTTACTGGGTGACGACACACTGGATTCAAATATTGTGTCATTTGCTTCACTTAGCAAACCTGAAACAAGTTTTGATGAATTAATGTTACCTAATGAACTAAGACAACAACTTGCAAAAATTTGTGATTCAAGCTTCAATTCTGAATTTTTGTTATTGATGCAGAACTCTGCTTTGGACTCAGAGGTTTGTCAAGCTTTCTGTAGTAGAGCAGAAATTGCCCTTCTAACGGGACATTTAAAGTGGATAAAACCGGAAACTTTGGAAATCAGTATTCGAAGATTCTTCAGAGAAGCAAGATTACATTCTGCAGCAGTCTGCCTAGATGGTTTGGATGATATTCCAGAAGATGCAAAGCCGCCTATTCTGAAACAAATTGAACAGTTCGAAGGCAGACTTTTCGTTCACAGCGAATCAAATCTCTCTTTAAAAAAAGAAGCTATTCAGTTAGCAATTCCGGCATCAACATTCATGAGTAGAAAGAAGATGTGGCAATCTCTCATAGGAAATTCCAAAGATGCTACTGAACTTGCGACAAAATTCCGATTTGGAAAAAGCAAGGCAATTGCGGCAATAAATTGTGCTAAAATTTAGCTAGAGCAAGAAACCCTAAGAACCCTAAGACAACACTTGAAGATTTTTATGATGGTTGCAAAGCACAGACTATAGGTATTTCATCAGCGGCTAAAATAATTCCGAGATACGGTTGGTCGGATATAGTTTTGCCCGATGACAAAAAAGAGCTACTTCGAGAAATCTGTAACTATGTAAAACACTATGCTACAGTTTATGAGACTTGGGGGTTTGACAAGCACAATCGTGGAAAAGGATTAAATGTCTTGTTTTCCGGTCCATCTGGAACTGGCAAAACAATGGCTGCTGAAATTCTTTCGGGTGAACTATACCTTGATCTATATAAGATTGATTTGTCAATGGTTGTCAGCAAATATATAGGAGAGACAGAGAAGAATCTGAACAGAATCTTTAAGGACGCCGAAGAAAGTAATGTGGTTTTGTTTTTTGACGAGGCAGATGCAATGTTTGGAAAACGTAGTGAAGTAAAAGATGCTCACGACAGATACGCTAACATAGAAATCAACTATTTACTCCAGAAAATGGAGGAGCATGAAGGTATTGTTATTTTGGCAACTAATATGCAAAAGAACATTGATGAAGCCTTCCTGAGAAGAATGAACTTTATCGTAGAGTTTCCATTCCCTTCAGAAGAATATAGGTTGGCAATATGGAAGAGAGTCTTCCCAGCGCAGATGCCTCTAGATAAGAAAATCGACTACGAATTCCTCTCTAAGCTACAAATCAGCGGAGGTAGTATAAAGAACATTGGGCTAACTGCAGCGTTTCTGGCTGCCGAGTCTTCTAGCATAGTAAAGATGCTATACATAGTTAAGGCTGCACGCAGAGAATTCGAGAAAATTGGCAAAGTCTATGGGAAGGAAGAATTCGGTAAATATCTCAATTTGATTAAGTAACGCTTGTTTCTTAAAATGTTTATCAATTATAGCCTCATTAGTTTAAAGAAAGACATTTTCAAAGCTCTGTCGGCATAAGATTCAAAATTGAAATAACCCTCTACCGAATACCTCTTTGTTCATTATTATCGTTTAAGAATTACTGTATAAAAAAAGCTTCATTAGTAACGCGAAAAATTTCAAATGTGCCTGAGAAGAAAGCCCACCGAATCTTTGGATCTTTAAGAACACAAAACGGAAGTATAGGGAGAGAATGAGAATGATTGTAACACATGCTGCAGGTAGGGGAACGATTGATAAATGTGTGATTGAAGTTAGTGTAGAAAAAACAAAGTTTATGCTTGAGACGCTTTTTAAAATAAATCAGAGAAGGAAAAAAAGTAAACTTAAATGATTATTTGCATCTCACGTGTTTTCGTATTTGAAACATGTTTCATTAGCTAAAGCATAATTTGTAGAATGTTCGTGTTTGTAAATGGGATTTTAATAAGGGCATTTACGCATTTTATAGTTAAAATTAATTAATAAAAACAATGGAAAAAAAATTGTTTCTGCTTAAATTAGGGCATTGCTATGGGTCATAAGAACTATGAAGCAAGTGTTAATGCTGCCTTTTGTGCTTAAGGGCTAGGTCCTCGCCTAAGAATTTCAGGGAAACGAGTCACTTAGCAAGTTAAATCGTGTTTGGGGCTACATCTTTTTCTAACAATTCATTATAGAATTTTCGTGTCGAGTGTTTAAATGAGAGACCCATAAGCACTCGAGTAACAAATTCCGGTATCCCAGCCTCATTCATTGCTGCCATGTTTCTTTCAATGTTTTCATTAGAATTCATTTTTGCAACCTCGGTTCTATTAAATAAATTCTTGCTTGTTTGACGGCGACCAATCTCACTGTGATCTTTTTGTGTTACCGCAACAGCGGGATTTTGTTTTGAAGCCTCTCTCTCAAGTCTACCACCGAATCCTTTAACATCTAGCCACAAGTTTTGCAGTAATTCGTGACCAGCGAGCTTATCTCCTGGTCGGTTGGCGAAAGATCCATAGGTATCCATTCCATATTCTCCAAGATCACTCTTGCCAGTAATTAATTGGCCAGTTCCACTGGAGATTACATCTTTTGCCAATTTTACACTACCTTTGACGTTTGTTACCTTTCTTCTTGGACTCATTTGCCCCTCGATTACCCAAGGCTGCTGTCTTGTATTAAGTGTTAGAGCAGCAAAACCATACTTTGACTGCCAATTTGGTAAAACGCTCTCTAATTCCTTTTCAGACATGGGTCTTTGTTTCTCAAAGGTCTCTATTTCTAATTCGATCGCAGCTACGCCTGCATCCCACTTCTCTTGAGAGCTTAACATTTCACCTTTCTTAGTCTTAACTAAGTCCTGGATTGCCCCATTTGGTTCCTTGTCTTTTCTCCTACTTTTTTTTGCTTCTTCCTTAAGCTGTTTTAGGTTTTTTCCTTCAGTTGTTCTTGAGTTGGAGTCTACCTCTGTTTTGGGTTTTTTAGCTCCGCCTGGTTGGACCTTTGAGCGGGCTGGCGGTAACTCTGGTGCTTTCCCAACTTTGACGTCTCCTTTTTCCTTGGTTTTGGCAGGAGGTTCTCCATCTTTAGTGTTCTTTTCGGTCCATTTCCCTTGTTGTTCGCTTTTTCCTGAACCTTTGTCGCTTTTGTTGCTATAAAGGTCTGTTAAGAATTTGTCTGCTGAAAAGTTAATTTGCTTAAACTCTATTGCAGGTATCTGACCTGAACCGATTACATAGTCTATTGAGGCCTTTATTCCGAAATCGCTACCTATTGGCCATTTCCTTTCTATTAAAGGCCAAGTCCACTTTTTGTCGGGGCAGAGGCTCCACATGGGGGCATCTACCTCTACGAAGAGGTCTCCGCTCAATCCTAAGAAGGGTTGGGCCGCGATCTCCATTTCACCTCTTATGAAAAATTCGCCTTTTTTGTCCTCGCCTTTGCCTGTTGGTTTTTCGCGGTATCCGATTATTGGCGTGGCTTCCGCGTATCCTTGGATTTCTGCTGTTGCGTTGATGCCTCCACCCGCTTTTATGTCGTGGGAAAGGATTTCGAGGCCAGCGCCCGCTTCTCCTCTCAGCTGCAATCCTGCTGCCGCAGATATGTTTAGGCTTCCTTGGACGCTGAAGTCTTTGGATTTCTTTGGATCCGTGGAGTATGTGCCTTTGACTAGAATATTTTGGAACTTGGCTGGCCCCAATTTTGCGAATGCGTCCATTCCTACGTTGGCGAAAATAAAGATATTTCCAACTACTGGGATGCCGTAGGGAGCTCTTGCTTCGAGTGTAAACAGTCTTTTATTGTAGTCTTTTTGCGGGAAGAGTTCAAATTCTTTTTGAGGTGTAATTTCTCCAATTATGGTGGTGTATCCTTCGGAATCTATTATTACGTGGGCAGTCCCACTTAGCCAATCTGTAAATGCAAAATTCAAGTCCCCTTCTCCAAAGACGGCGTAGCCACCTTTTTTGGGTTTAGGACTGGATTTCTTAGTAGCTGGTTCAGCTATTTTTTCCTCTCCGGCTGGAGCTTTTCTTGTTTCTTCAAGTTCCTTTGCTTTGCTTTCTTCCATAACTCTTAGCGTTATGGCTCCTGATAGCTTGTCGCCTGAATATCCAACTTTTCCTCCTCCAGTTATGTTTTGGCCGTCCCAATCTACAGTTATGTTTCCTGTGATATTCTTGGGTAGCTCCAAATCAGCTTTTGCGCTTCCAGAAACAAACCCTTGTTCAGAACGTTTTAGCTCCATATTAACTGATGAAATGTTTTTAATTTTGCCTTTAACTATTCCTTCAAAATTGGCAACCTTTTCATCGTTCGCCTGTATGTTTATTGAACCGGAAAATGCGTTGTTTCCAACGTTGATCGGCACCTCTAAGCCTAGATTTAGATTTCCATCTTCGAGTCTATTTGAGATATTGATTCTTGAATCGACATTGAAACCCGTTAGGCCTATTAAGTAAGTATTTTTCCTAAAGAAATTGACTAGTGATGAGCCTCTCCCAGATACAGTTCTTCCGACACCCATTTCTCCGGCAATTCATTATTCTCCACTTCAATAAACAGGCTAGGTCTAATTTCTTCTCATCCCACTCACGTTCATAAGAAGTGGATGGGAAGTCATCAGTATCGCTTGTTTCTTAGCTTGGTACTTGTTCTTAGTTTTATTGAGTCTAATTGTGCCTTCAGCGATGTTTCCAAAGCGTACGTTAACTAACCCTGTTTTGTTTTTGTCTAACCATGCCTCTGTGGCTTCTGGTGGCTTTAGAGATGCGTTCCCTTTGAGTTGTATGATGCCTGGCGCTACTTCGGTTTCTTCATTTTTGGGTTTGGGTGCTTCTTTGGATGATTTAACATTTGTGTTTTTAGGTTGACGTTGAATCAACTCATCTTCCACGTGCAGTAGGTTTGGAGCGGAATTGGTCGTATTGGATTTGATGTTGGTTTTTGCTGATCCTTGTTGTATTACATGTGTTAGTTCGTGAGCGAGGAGATGTTTTCCTGCAGAGGTTCCTGTCTCGTATTTTCCAGATCCAAAGAATATGTCTTTGCCACGGGTGAAGGCTTGAGCGTCTAGTTCATTTGCGGCATTTGTAGAATCATTGTCTGAGTGAATTTTCACTTGACTAAGGTCATGTCCCAGTCGATTTTCAAAGTATGTGCGATCTGATTCATGTAGTGAGTACCCGCCGCTTTCTGCCAGAGATTTTATCCTTTTCTCCAGTTCTGGCGAAGCAGTTGATGTTGAAATAGACTTATCTTTGGCTTGAACGTGTTCTTCTTCCTCTTCTTTTTTTGAAGAGGTTTTTTTCAAGTTCAGTACCTGAAGAGAGACAGTACCATTATGAGTCATATTGAATGACCTTAAACCATGAGAGGAGTTGACTTCATGGTTAAGCACTATTTGATCTGCGGTTTGATTTGCTTCTTGTTCGTATTTGTCTTTAGGTTGATTGATTTTGAATTTAGCTTGTATGAAGTCGGAGGTTATGAGTTTTTGTACGGCTCTGTTGCCAATTGAGTTTTGCAGTTTCAAAACATGATTAACTCCTGGAAAATTAGATACATGAGTCTCCGTTTCTTTCGATTTAGTTGAAGCGGCCTGTTTTTCGGTCAGCTCGACTGCTTTTGTTTTTGCAGTAGCAAAACTCATGTGTACCATATACTTAGCTTAAACGATATAAGCCTTCTCAATATTTTTTAGTCTTGATTTAGAATGCTCAGTTTCTTGGACCGGAATGAAAAAATATTCAAATAATCCGAATCATAATAAATTTTCAGTTCAGTTCAGTTCGATTTCATAATCTAGAAAAGCGTCTATTGTACTACAATTCTCTTCTTCAAGAACAGGTTGAATTTCCGTCCTAATGGAATTCGTCATTTAAGAAATTAGACTCTCGATTATTTCACAAAGCATGTTTGCTAAGGCGGTGGGCTACCTGTTTTCATGAAGGTTTCAAACCATTGGTATAGAGTGGGCCAATTTGTTCTGAGCCAGGTTGGGTCTAAATTGTAAAGTGCAAAAGCCTCGGGGAACAGTTCATTTGGCGGATTTGTTGCTGCATACCATGTTAGTGGCTTAATATTGCTCTTTTTTACAAAAGCATCAAATGCACTTTTTACTCCTGGTTTCCAACCTACAAAATGACCTAGTTCATGACCGAAAGTTAGCGAAGTATAAGAAAAAATTGCTGGACCTTCTGTACCTTTTCCTCCTAGAAAAATAGCGACTTCGTTTGCTGTTGCTGCGTTGAAAATAATTATTGATTGGTCATTTCCGTTAAATAGACTTAATCCCGTACGGTTTGGGTCTTGCTTAAACCCTCGTCCAGCTGGCTCGATCGATATTTCTTGCCGTATCATGTGGATTCCCTTAAACGTAGTTAACATATTATCGGATAATGTCTCTATCGTGGATTCTAAAGCAATCAATTCCGAAGTTTCAAAATTCTTCGTGTTTACTGTTCGTGCTTCTGGGAATTTATGTTTTTGTTTCAGACGACTTTCTCCTTCCAAACTTGAAAGAATTGTGATGCCGTAGTTATTCTGGAACCATTTTGGCGAGGCAGCATTGTTTCTCAATTGTTCGTTGGCGTTTTTTCGTATTTCATCTACCGTGGTACCGCTCAGGTTAACGTTCGGGTAACGCTTGGTCAACCAAGTTTTTAGCGCTGCTTCATTCTTTGAGTTGATTCCGAACTCCTTTGCGCGTCCAACATCTAGTTGCGACGTTTTTGTGCTCATGATTTTCTCTTTTTCTCCAACGCGTTCCACATCAATGTTATTTGTATTTGGTCTAAATCTGAGTGTACACAGTACTTGTTTTGAGCTGTTGGCAACGGGAATAATAGCGTCTACTTCTGTGTTCCGAGTGCCAGATTGGAAATACTGCCAAATTGCATATTTGACTGAAAGTCGTTCATCAGCTGGTAACTTAGTGATTCCGTTGATCGTTCCCAACCTATCTTGTTTCTTTGGGTTCCTTTTGGTTTGAGCTTCTTCGAGTTTCAGATCGACGAAATCTTTTTCTGCATAGTCTGAAGGTGGACCAGCATGAATAGGCAGGTTGGATCCTAAGAATGTAATTGTTAAACTTGTGATGCTTCCTTGCGGGTCCTTGGTGCCTTTTGCGTGAAAAGATACTTCTAATTTCTCTTGTTTTTTGCCTTTTGTGAGGGCTACGCTAATAGGCACAACGTTGTCAAACGTCTGTTCAACATTAGTTTCTATCCAATTGAATAGTCTTTTGTGCTCTTCAGGATGAGCGGTCCAATATTTTTCAATGTTATTTTCGGGAAAGCCTGAATGGGAATAGCTATTAGGTTCCGTGAACGAGACACTTTTTGGTGAAGCTGCGGAGATCGGAGCTATTATTGGAGTGCCTTCTGATATCAATACTGCTTCTACAGAGTCTCTTTTTTGCAGTGGTTTTCTGGGTTTAAAAGTGAATTTACAGATTAAGTTTTTGGAAGCCTTGGCTTTCTCTCTTTTGGGAATTGAGACAATCCGTGAGATTTGACGTGTAATAGATTTTTTTGGCATCAAATGCCAAAGAACTGATAAAACTGAATCACGTTTTTCGGTATTGCGGTTAATTCGATCATCCATAATGAGATTATGGATTGTCATAATGCGTTGCTCCCAATAGCTTAAGCTAGATGCTTCTTCGATTTTTGTTCGCTCAAAAGTCATACTTTTTGTTTCATATTGCTCCGTCCTTTGACTCTCTTTTTTTCCCGTTATTTCAGGTGTAGTTGTGCCCTTTTTCTTAGGAGGTTTTTCTTTACTATTCTTTTTCTGTCTTTGGAGTAACGGTATGCCTATTAGTGAAGTATGGTTGGCTTGAGAGATTTCATTTTTGAATAGCTTTGGCTTTGGGGGTTTAGCTATGTTTTCTGCGATACTATCTGCTTCTTGTTCGTATATGTCTCTTGATTGGTTGATTTTCAGTTTTGCTTGAGTGTGAATAGAGCTTATGAGTTTTTGTACAGCTCTGTTGCCGATTGAATTCTGCAACTTCAAAACATAATCAATCTGCGAGCTTTCAGAAACTGGTTTTCTTGCAGTTCTTAGTCCATCAATTGAAGATTTCTGTTTCTTTGAAAGCTCGAGTACAGCTTCAGTAGTGACAAAATTCATACATGTCTTATTGTGTATCATTTTAAAATAAAACTATCGCTAATTAACAATTTACCAGTTTTTAATTTGGCTCAACGTTGATGCTATTGTTTTCCTAAAAGTTCTTAAGCAAATTCATACTACTTATAGTTGGCGTCTGCATGGGTGATTATAAAGCAATAGCTAGTGTTAGCAAAACATTGCTTAGTATACTCTTTAGCAATATTAAAGGGGACCCTCAAGTTAACTCGATTGTTAATAACGAAGATCAAATATCGCTCTCTTCCCCAAAGGACATATCTCCTGATAAGAAACTGTCTTTGTTTTTGTATAAAGTCGAAGAGTTTTCAACAATGAAAAATCAATTGCCCTCAGAAATAAATCTCAAAATAAAAGTCCTTCCACCTTTGTACTTATCTCTGCACTATCTTGTAATACCTTTGACACAGAACATTGAGGGTGATCATTTGCTTCTGGGAAAAACAATGCAGATATTTTCTGAGAACAGCACCTTGCGTGGATCATTTTTGCAGGGGAGCTTAGCAGATTATGATGCAAACCTCAGGTTAGTTTTGGATTCGCTTTCTCTAGATGATATAAACAAGCTGTGGAGTGCGCTAGGAACCCATTATAGACTTTCGTTAAGTTATAGTGTTTCTCCGGTAATGATTGATTTGACTCGTAAGCGAGAAGCGGCACGAGTGGTGGAAGAAAAATTTGAATACAAAAATATTCCACGTTGAGGTTGGATCCTTGAAGAAAGCTACTGAATTGCGAATGAGGAGTCTTTCTTTCTCAATTTCTTTAGTTGATTCCTATATAGAAAACCGGCCTATAGGCTCCCTAAGTGTTTACTTGAATGAAGAGCAATATAAAGCAGTGAAAAATCCTTCCGGCTATTATGTATTTTCAGATATCCATAGAGGCATTTACACACTGCATGTTGTTTCTGAATTCTATTTTGAGGAGAGCTTGGATGTGGATCCTCATTCTCTTGATCCTTTGTGTCCAGTTAAAGAAATTAGATTAATTCCTACACCCGCTTATCCTTTTCCAAGTGGAGCTACGTTAATACGTGGAAGGGTTTTAGATTCGAATAAAAAACCAGTATCAAGTGCCTTCGTTGAAATTAGAGAAAAACCTCAGGAGCTTAACAACCCCGAGGGGAGAGTTTATTTTATATTTTCCATCATTGAAGAAAGATCAAGTCAAAATAGAAAGTGGAAAAAGATTTGTTAAAAACGGAAAAAGGCATCGAGATTTCTATCACATGCAATTTCCGTGGCAAGAGTGGCATGGTAAGGTTGGATGGTGTAGAAGAAGGAACTAGGAATAATATTAAATATATCCTATTAAGATAAGGTAAAAGCGGTTTTGAAAAATGCCAGAGTATTTATCACCAGGGGTTTATGTCGAAGAAACAGAGATAGGGGCAAAACCCATCGAAGGAGTAAGTACAAGCACTGCTGGCTTCATTGGTCTAACGGAGAGAGGCCCAGAAAAAACTACCCTAGTCACTGGATTCGAGGAATTTCGCAGGAAATTTGGGGGATACCTTGAAGACTCTTACATGGCCTATGCGGTCGAAGGGTTCTTCAAAAATGGAGGACAAAGATGCTACATTGCAAAAGTAACGAAAAGTGGTGGTGCTAAAACAGCGAAAACAGTTGTTGGCAACGTTCAATTTACTGCAGTTGGAAAAGGCAGCTGGGGCAATAATATTGCTGTGAGAATTGAGGATGCATCGCTTTTCAACCCTAAAGAACCCGAAAAGAAAGGAATTTTATTCAAACTAACATTAATCTATTCAAAAAATCTGCCCATTTCAGACGAAGAGGAAGAAAAAAAGACAGGGCGCAAGAAAGAGGAAAAAGCTGCCGAAAAAAGTGAAACAGAAAAAGAAGAAACAGCAGCCTTGGAAGCGTCCGCGCAAAAGAGTACTGACGAGATTCTTAAGGAAAGCGACGTAGTAGAGGTTTACGATAATGTTTCCATAATTAAAGACTCAGACGACTATTTTGTTAAGAAAGTCAGCAAATTATCAAACTTGGTGGATGTAGACTGGGTTAACCCAGGGTCCCCATCTCGACCCAAAAACACTTCAGGCTCAACACTGTTTAAAAAACTTGAAAATGGAAATGATGGCGAAGAGCTCAGCAAAGAAGATTTCAATGGCTCAGCAAAAGCTGGAGAAAGGACGGGTCTTAATGCTTTTGAAGAAATAAAGGAAATCTCTATTCTTTATGTGCCCGATTTGCACAAATTGTCAGAACCAATCAAAGCGCAACTATGGGGTGACCTGAAAGCACATTGCGAAAACCAAAATCGATTTCTCATTCTGGATGCTCCAAGCAATTTGGCAGACGTAGCAGATATTTGGCCTCCAACTGAAGCCGTATCGAAATATGCTGCATACTACTATCCCTGGATAAAGACGTATGACCCACTAACCAAAGACCTAAAATTCGTCCCTCCAGGAGGTCACGTTGCTGGAATCTATGCTCGAAATGACGCGGAACGAGGCGTACACAAAGCTCCTGCCAACGAAATCGTAATTGGAGCCTCCGAAGTCGAGTTCATCGTCACCAAAGGTGGACAAGACGTTCTAAATCCCAGAGGAGTAAACTGTATCAGACCTTTTCAAGGACGAGGAATTCTGGTTTGGGGAGCTCGAACAACCATTCCAGATGCTCTCTGGAAATACATCAATGTTCGTAGGCTATTTATTTTTGTTGAAGAATCAATCAAGGAAGGAACGCAATGGGTCGTATTTGAACCAAACAACGAGGGATTGTGGGCAAGAGTAAAACAGACGATTTCACAATTCCTAACCAGAGTTTGGAAAGATGGCGCACTAATGGGAACTACTCCAGAAGAGGCGTTCTTCGTTAAGTGCGATCGAACAACCATGACGCAAGACGACATAGACAACGGACGACTAATTGTACAAATAGGAATTGCTCCAACAAAACCAGCCGAGTTCGTAATATTCCGTATAGCACAATGGGCAGGTGGCTCTTCAGCCACTGAATAAGGAGGTAGAAGAAAATATCAACAGGACAAAGAAAAGATCCATATCGAAACTTTCGTTTCCAAGTTGAAGTAGGAGGCGTAGTAATAGCAGGGTTCAGCGATGTCACAATACCAGATTCAACATCAGATCCAATAGACTATCGAGTGGGCGACGATCCACCCTACCTGCGCAAGCTTCCCGGTCTTACCAAACATGGAGCCCTCACACTTAAGACTGGCGTCATCGACAAAATGGACTTGTTCAATTGGCGCAAGCAAGTTGAACAAGGAAAAATGAAGGATGCGCGAAAGGCAATAGCTGTTATTCTATTGGACGAAAAGGAAACGCCGCTGCAAGATGGGAGTTCGGCGAAGCTTGGCCGAGCAATAGATGCACCGGATTTGACCGCAAAAGGAAACGATGTTGCCATCGAGACGCTTGAGATAACTTTTGAGACTATGGAAAGAACAAAGTGAGAGGCACTAAATGGTTATACAAACAGAATACGAGTTTACCTTACCCAAAGGATTCGTTGACGATAATGGGAACCTACATCGCAAAGGAGTCATGAAGTTAGCCACTGCCGCAGACGAAATTTTGCCGCTGAAAGATCCCAGAGTACAGCAAAACCCAGCTTACCATACAATAATTGTACTTTCCCGCGTAATAACAAACTAGACGATGTAAATGTAACAACCAATGTTATCGAAAATCTTTTCGCTTCTGATTTGGCATACCTGCAAATCCTTTATAACCAAATTAACGGAGACGGAAGCACTAGCCTTAAAGTCAAATGTCCCAACTGCAAGACAGAATTCACAACGGAGCTGAATAGCCCGGGGGATTAAGAGGCTACCCCCTCGACCGAATCTATGAGGAGGTAGCCTTCATCGCATATCATTTTCACTGGAGCTACAGAGAAATTGCAAGAATTGACCATAAAGAAAGACGAAGATGGGTAGAAGAGATTTCGAAAATAAATCATAAAGTTAACGAAGAAACAAAAAACACGCTGAAAGAATAAAATCAATATGCAAAAATCTTCTCAAAAGCTGAGATTTTACTTCATCCCATAGAAGGGCCTCCTGCTCCACAGTGGTTTTTCTGGTCTGCTTATTTTCTGAAGGATGGGTTTTCTGCCCACATTTTTAGTGTTTTTTCGGTAAGTGCCTTGCGGTTGTATGCTTCCGTAAATTTAAAGTTAACGCTTAATGCTTCATCAAAACAGCTTATGGCTTCATTGAGAAGTTTTTTATCTCGAGTTAATGCGCCTAAAACTATCCAATGTGATCCCCTTACCATACAAGCCGGCTGCGAATCGAGGATTTATTTTCAGCGCATAATCAAAGCAACTTACAGCCTCATTTAAGATATTTTCATTCCTTGTTGAGGCACCCAGCTTCGCCAGGCATAAACCTTTGTTGTACCAAGCTTCGGTGTATTGAGGTTGAATTTTTGAGGCATTATTGAAGCAGTTTATTGCTTCAGATAGTAATCTGTTGTTTCGAGTAGTTGAATATAAAACGTTGAGGCTTGTTCCTTTTCCACACCAAGCCTCGTAAAATTGAGGGTTAATTTTTAGAGCGGTGTCGTAGTGTTTTATGGCATCCTCAAAATTTCCTATGTTTTGGAAAGTGCGTGCTTGGTGGTAGTCGATTTTTCCGGATTGCTCATTTTTAGCAGTTGTTGGCGGCGGTTCTTCAATGCTCCAAGTTATAGTTTGAGGTTCTATTGTTTTGAACATTTTTGCTGTGAGACGAGTAGGTGGCAGTTCGAAAAGTGTCTCACGTTTTTTTTCTGGGGTCTTTGGTCGCCTTCCGCTTCTTCCTCTGGCAAACACAATTTCTTGAGGATCAATTCCTATTTGACCAAGAGTTGAGGCGTATCTTGCTCCTTCAAATTTTCTATGTTTATTTGATTACAGCCAAGCAAAAAGGCGTCCTCGATGTTTCTGCCGTAGCCAATAGCTTGATAGAAAGAGCTTGCAAAACCTACTGCAGCTTCATCTCCTATTGCCTTGGTCATACCGATAACGCAATCGATTTGGCAAGCGATAGCTTCAGCCTGTTCATCGGTGTAACAAGCGTTGAGGACAACACATCGAACTGTATCTTTAAATACATTAAATAGCTGACTGAGTGCATCGCTGGAGATAGGATGACCTTGACCCATGTCGTCTTCAATGATGATTTCTCCCGCGATACTGCCGTGACCGCTAAAATGCACTATGGTAGGTTTATAACGTAGCAGGTGACTTTGGATGTTTTTCAGGCAAACAGCGAATTGTGTTTCAAAATTAAATCTACTTCTGAACTCTGCATCTCGCAATGCATCGTCAATGGAACGAACTTCTTCGTCCAACTTTAGCTTGCTGGTGTTTTTAGGATTTGCAGCAAGAAAAAGAATTTGTATTTTGCCCATTTGGTTCTCTCCTCCAATTTATTCTATTCAATTTGGACGGCTCGACTTCATTTTTTAAGATAGTCAAAATTTCTTCTTTTTCAACTATACAGTTGGGAATAAAAGGGCCTTCCTCTAAGACACAATGAACGAGCTTCACAGCCAAAGCTAAAGACTTAAACGTGAATGGGTCAATTCCCTTCTCCTTGCCAACCCAAACATTCATATCCCCGAATTAATAATACACCTGTGCTATCTAATTATTGTTTCTAAAAATTAAAGATTTTCTACGTTTAAAATACAATTTTGGATCAGGTCAAATGTCGTAAGTATGGCAGAGGTTTTCTATAGGTCGAGAAATTTTAAGATTTTTTAAATTCTTCCATTGAAAAATTTTAGTTTTGAGATATCAAATGAATCGCTCTATTTTTTCAAATTTTTGGATCTTAGAAGATTTTTTCTTTTTAAATTGTTTGGACAAAAAGGAGTTAGTGTGGGCTATGGTGGTATTCTCCCGCATTCCGGACATGGCTCATACATGGAAGTTGTTACAGCACCACAGTACAGACAACGCATCTCCTCCTCTTTGAAATTAAGCGCCGCAACACCTTCGCCCAAACCCTCAGCGCGAGCAGAAACCAAAACCGACCCCCTATCCAGAGAGGACGTCAAAGAAGTTTTTGCTTCGCTTTCACCCTGTGGAATAGTGATTTTAAGTCGATCCAGCTTGCCTTTAGCGGCAAAAAGCTCCACCACCACATCCGACGAAGCAACAACCGGTACGTCTTTATCATCGAGCAGCTGCACAGTCAAAGCCGACTTTGAAGAACCATCTGCCACAATAGAAACAGGATTTGCAGCAATACGTAAGTGCGTAGGTATTGGTTGTTTCTGTGCTTTCAAAATGAACCATGACTTCGGCTTTCTCGAGACCTACAGTACTTGCAGATATTAAAGTTGATCCAGGTTCGCTGGAAGCGATTAAAATGGTGGTAACTTGAAATTCTCCCCTAGGAATAACCTGAACAGCACTAGGTAATTTGCCTTTGGAGGCGGAAAGCCTTACAATAATGTCAGAAGGTGCAACTGTAGCATTTCCACTTTTGTCTAGCAATTTAAGTGATAAAATCACCTCTGAATTACCATCGGCCACAACATTAATGGGATCAGCAGTCATCTTTAAAGATGCGACTTGTCTTTGCTCTTTATTTCCTTTGGCAGGGGCAAATTGAATCTGTTTATGAATTCTTATTCTCAAGTCGCTTGCAACCAATGCGACGAAGCCAATGGCAGATAAGACTCCTCCTGATAGAAGTCTATCCAAATTAGCTGGGAAATAGTAAAAATCGCTTGGAAAATAGAAAATGTAATATCTGGCTAAGCTAGGAATAGCGAACATCAATCCATATATAAGCACGTACAAACTGCCAAGCATGACTTTTGATTTCATTTGCTTAAATCTTGTTATCTTTATCTCATCACTTAGAAATAGAACTGGAATTAATCCTGCAAAAAATGTAAGCAATATTCCTAAGGGAATCCAATCCACGTAGTATCCAGAATACCATGCATAATTATAATATACCATGAAATATTCGATTTCTGATAATATTGGTACTATTGCCATCGAAACAATTAATAAAAGAATGCCTCCGACTTTTTTTGCTCTTAATAGCAATGCACTTCCAGCCAATAACAAAATTGGGGCGAAAATGCAAAGAGAGCCTACAAAGCTACCCTGATATACAAAAAGGTACCAGGCATAATCCAGTTTCGGATACCCCCAAAAATAAATGCCCCATGGCAGAAGCAACGAAATAAGTCCTATAGCACCGCAGGTCTTAATGATTTTGTCCCTATCCAATCCTGAATGGAAATACCTGACTTGGATGCTTTTTTGCCTGATTCAACTCTTCTGTTCGGGTGATTTTTGGGAGCTTTATTTTTGGCCAGCTAGGAGTAAAACCTTTCTCAAGAATTTCCTTCTTCAACTCATCAAACTCTTCACGCGTAATAACCCCCGAATCTAACAACTCCTTTAACTTCTTTAGTTGTATAGCTTTTTCATCTAAAGAAGGAATCAGTTCCACACTCCAAATTCGATCCAATTTTGTCTGGTTGAAAATTCGTATTTCATGGTGGTATTCTCCCGCATTCCGGACATGGCTCATACATGGAAGTTGTTACAGCACCACAGTACAGACAACGCATCTCCTCCTCTTTGAAATTAAGCGCCGCAACACCTTCGCCCAAACCCTCAGCGCGAGCAGAAACCAAAACCGACCCCCTATCCAGAGAGGACGTCAAAGAAGTTTTTGCTTCGCTTTCACCCTGTGGAATAGTGATTTTAAGTCGATCCAGCTTGCCTTTAGCGGCAAAAAGCTCCACCACCACATCCGACGAAGCAACAACCGGTACGTCTTTATCATCGAGCAGCTGCACAGTCAAAGCCGACTTTGAAGAACCATCTGCCTCAATAGAAACAGGATTTGCAGTGACTTTTATGTGCGAGGGTTTCCGAAGCTGAGGTGACGATGGTGGTGGTGAAGGTGGTTTGGTTGGTTTTTGAGTTGGTGAAGGAGATGATGGCGATGATGATTTTCTTGTTCGTCTAAAGGCAAATGCCCCTCCCAATAGCACAACGAAAATCAGGACTCCAGCAATCACATAATACACTGTTAAATCTCGATTCTCTGGATTAGCAGGAGGAGTATAGTTGAGGTTGTAGTTGTTGTGGATGTGGGGGAGAAAGTTGCTATTATTTCATGGTTTTCGTGAATGTTGGTCAACTGATAAGTTGGTATTGCTCCTTTGGATACGTTGTTGTCGGTGACATCTAAGATTTGGTATCCCTCATTGGGAGTTATTGTATAAGTGTAAGATGTTCCGGGTGTTGTGAAGCCTGAACCACCAGAAATTGTGCCCCCTTCCCCAGCGGTTACGGTTACCCAGTAATCACTCAAAGAAGTAGGCGTAGGGGTTGGGACTGTCTAATGGGTTTACTGTTATGGTTGCTGTGTTTGAGGTTGCAGTGTGTGAGGTTGAGTCGGTTACTTTGCAACTAAAAGTGTAAGTACCAGCTACGGTTTTAGCGGCACTAAATGTTGAAGATGTTTCCCCAGTCAGAGCAGTGGTTCCCTCATACCACTGGTAGGTAAAAGGAAGAGTCCCACCAGAAGCTGAAGCTGTAAGAATCACAGCTTCTCCACTATTGACCATGGAGACAGTCGGTGATACTGCAACTTCCAATGTTACCACAACTATCAGGTCTGGGGTATAGATGTAATCTATTGTTACGCTAGAGTTATCTGACTGAAGCGAAGTGACCCTAAATACGATATAGTGTCCCTCTTCTCCTTCTTGAGCTAACGATACATATGTGTGACCTGCGACCACAGATACACCATATCTAGTGTAGCCGGCAGAGGGAATTGTCACAGTACTAAGAGCAACGTTTCCAATATTACCATAAATACCTGCAAGCCTCTCTGTCCGATGTTGTTGGCAAAGAAATTAACTGGTGGTACGGCACCATTACCTCTATAGTAAAAGTCCCCGCCACCTAAAGTTCCCCGTGTATTGGTGGAAAAATCGTAACTATTATAATCATATATTACGAGAGTTGTAGCTTTAGCCAATGGAGTATTTGAAAAGAGTAGTAAGACAATTAAAACCGTGAATATTATAATGGATGTTAATGTCTTCTTCCGAGCTCTCAACGATAACACCTCGAGATTTTTTTCTCGGAGTAGAAGGAGATTTTTGGCACCACTGCCCACGTGCTCGATGAAGTGTACCAGGTATTAAACCATAGATTTCCACCAGGGTTCATTGTTGTCAATGGTGACGCTTGAGCATAGACGGTTGTATTTTGTAAAAAGCCAAAATTGAAAAAGGAAGTTTTCAAAATAATTAAAACTGAAGAAAGCAAAAAAGCAACCCAAGGTTTTTCAAAAACAAACATTAACGGTTCTCTCCTAATCCCCTAAAACATAATAAGATCGATTTGTTTATAAAATATTCTATGTACTGACCGAACTAAAAGTGTCAGATATATTTTTCTGAAGTTTAAGATAGAACCATTCAAATGCTGCCACTAAAAAGGTAATTCTAAAAGAAAACAATATCAGAAGGGTAAGGACAACCGACTACAATAGATTTTTTAAGTTATTCGTAACCGCCTGGGTTGCTTCATTAAATGACTTCAAATCAGTCTCATTTATCGTTTAAGAAACGAAAAAAGAAAACTTTAGGTTTGGGCTTAATCAAAGACAAAAAACAAAATTAGCGTTATTTTCCACAATCCATTTAACCCTCAAAATCAATTTCTAAACTCCATGAATAATCCCCAACCATCCCCTGCGCCAAAGACACAAAGCTCGCTGAAAAGAATCCTCAAAATTACTGTCCAAGTAGTTATAATGGTCGCCATTTTTGCAGCATTACTCTGGTACATTGGACTCGGCTCACTCTACGACGCCCTACTCAAAATCAAAGTCGAATATCTAGCTCTCGCTTTCTTAATGTATTTTGGAATAAACGTTTTCTTCACTATAAGACTAAGACGAGTCTTGGGAAAAGGAGGAGTAAAAACCTCATTTGGAAAAACCCTTCTAGCTCAGTACGCCGGAATGTTAACCAGCGATGTCACACCTGGCCGATCCGGCTACATATTAACACCCGTCTATCTGCGAGACCAAAACGTACCCGCATCCAAAGCACTATCAAGCGTACTAGGAATCCAAACTATAGAGTTTCTAGTCAAAGTAATCGGCGGCATAGGAGCCGCCATATTCTTGATTGAAATTGTCCCAGCAGGCAACTGGCCAACCGCCACAATCTTGGGAATTAACGTAACTTTTTTTGTAATCATTTTAGGCATAGCCCTAATGCTAACAGGCGCCATCCTACTGGCAGCTTTCTCATGGTCAGAAAGAGCAATAGGCATCTTCGACCGCATAGCAAATTCAAGATACCTCAAAAGATTCACAGGAGGCATAATGGGCAAACTTGAAGAATACAAAGATAGCGCCCAAAAAACACGCTCAGCAATCCCCGAAATCTTCGGATTAACAATGATATGTTGGGTTCTAAAAGGCTTCGAATGGTATTTCTTAGCGATCGCCTTAGGAATATCAATAAGTAACAACTTTGCGATAGCATGGCTAGGCTTTTTCCTGATCCACCCATTAGTAACTGCATTAGCATTCGTTCCAATCACTCCAGCAGGAGCAGGCGTCCAAGAATTCGGCATTGTAGGAATCCTGAGCCTTCTTTTTGTTAATCCAAGCGCAGCCACATTAGGCGCCATCGGAGCATTCGCAATCCTAGCAAGAGGACTATTAATCGTTGAAGACCTCGCGGGCGTACCTCAAATCGTCAAATCAACAAGCTTAATCTTCTCGCGCAAGAAAAAAGAACCAACAGAAATAGGTTCTGCACCAGAAGTAAAACCAGTCTAACAAGCCTCACAAATAGACATTTCAAACCCAGCTATTGACAAGAAACCTGACAAAAGAACAGAACTTTCGGTTAGAAATTTCAAGGTTGTTTTGATTTTTAGATAAGTCGAAAATTGGTCGGGAGAGCAGGATTTGAACCTGCGACAGCTCGGTATCTGTGGCCTAGACAGGCTAGAATGAAGCCCACCATGGGTAGACCTCTACAGCTTCTCCGCCAGCTAAGCATGTTAGCCAGCTCGAGAGCTCTGCCAGGCTGAGCTACCTCCCGACAGAATCCATAAAGACAAAAGAAGAGCATTTATGTGTTTTGGAACTACAACCACTCTAAATGATATACTAAATGTTTTAATCTCTTAGTAAGACAGATTGATTAAGGGTTGCAGTTTGACAAAAACAATTGGTATTGTTACTTCAGGCGGAGACGCACCAGGCATGAACGCCGCCATCCGAGCAGTTACCCGTGTAGCTCATTTAAAAGGCTATCAAGTAATTGGGTTTGAACACGGTTGGGATGGATTATTGAGGAACTCTTTCAAAAAGCTAACTCCCAGAAGCGTCGGCGGAATTATCCAGTTAGGCGGCACCATACTTCACACATTACGTTGCCCCACATTTGAAGAACCCGGAGCAGTCGAAAAAGGAGCAAAAACATTATCCAAAAACGATGTCGATGGACTAGTCGTAATTGGCGGAGACGGCTCCTTTAAAGGCGCTTCAAGCTTGAGCAAAGTCAGCGACACATCCATGGTTGGGATACCTGCAACGATTGACAACGATGTTTATGGAACAGATGAAACAATAGGATTCGACACCGCAGTCAACACAGCAGTCGGCGCCATCGACAAGATTAGGGATACAGCAATTTCTCATGAACGCATCTTCATCGTCGAAGTCATGGGACGAAAAAGAGGATTCTTAGCATTAGAAGTAGGCATCTGCGTCGGCGCCGAAGTCATTCTGATACCTGAAAACCCAGTCAAAGTTGACGGAATCTTAAAAGTCATGGAGCAAAATTCTAAAAAAGGCAAAAAAGCAGGAATAATCGTTGCAGCTGAAGGAATCGGCGACACAAGCCAATTAACAAAGCAAATCCAAAACCAGACTGGAGCAGAAGTCAGGCTATCAATTCTCGGCTACGCACAAAGAGGAGGAAGTCCAACAGCCCGCAGCCGTTTACTAGCAAGCCTTTTCGCTGAAAAAGCTGTTGAACTCATCGTTAAGGGACAAGGAAACAAAGCAGTAGGCTTACTAGAGGGAGAAATAGCAAGCATCAACCTTGAAGAAGCTGCAGAAAAATGCAAACCCATCGATTTGCGGTTACTTGATGTTGCAGACATGTTAGCAACTTAAACTTCCTTTTTTAGCAACTATTTTCAGAGTAACGATTCGTAGATCCTAATAGTTTCTTCAGCTACCTTGCGCCATGTAAAATACTCGATTACTCGTCTTCTGCCGTTTTCTCCCCAATTTTTAGCCTTCAACGGGTCACGCAATGTTTCTATTATGCCCCAAGCGATGTCAGCGGGGTTCTCGCCGTTAATGTGAAGGCCATTTTGTTCAGTTCCACTGTTAACAACCTGTTCTTTGAATCCTACATTTCCTCGAGCACCCACAACCACGGGTTTCTCCATTGACATGGCTTCCAAACTTACAATTCCGAAGGGTTCGTAAATAGACGGAAATACACATAGGTCAGATGCTGCATAATGGATGATTCGCTCTTTTTCTGAGACAAAATCAAAGCGGTAAACAACATTGTTTTTTATGTTCATTCTATCTGCTGTTTCAACGATGTCGGTTTGTTCTTCGCCTTTCCCCAAGATCACTAGTTTCGTATTGGGGTATTCCTTGAGAACTAGAGTCATTGCCTGCAACAAGTTGCGGACCCCTTTGACCCAAGTGAGCCTACCAACAAACAATATCATGTTCCAGTCTTTTGGCACGCCATATTTTTGTCTAATTTGATCGATTTCTGATTTTTGAACCTTAGAAGGATCATAAATATCAGGGTCAACACCGTTCCAAACAACGCTGATTTTGGATTGAGACCAACCATGCTTGATAAGATCATCCCGCATAGAGTAGCTAACGGTTATTATTCTATCTGAATTTTCAGCGATAGCTCGTTCAAAATGTGAAACCACCCCAGATCCTTCTCCCCCGCTTCTTCCCCATTCAGTACTATGGGTATGGAAAACTACGGGAATTTTAGTTTCGTTTTTTACTACCAATCCAGCAATGCTACTTAACCAATCGTGGACACATACAACATCAAAATGATAGTTTTCCTTTTTTATTAGCCCATTTATGAACTTCGCTGAGCTTAAAATATTGTAGATAAAAATATCGTTGAAAAGTCTGATGTTGGTGCCCCATTTTTTTAGGTCATCAACCACAAAGTAAGGCCAGACATTGCTTGCGTCAGTGATTTGGGGCCGATGAACCTCCACACCCTTCATTATTTCTCTGGTTTTTAACCCATTGTTATTCAATGTAAAAACTGAGACGTCATGACCTATATCGACAAATTGCTGAGTCAAGTATTCTGCATATGTTCCTAAACCGCCGACAAGTTGCGGTGGATACTCCCAAACAAAGAAGCCTATCCTCAAAAAAGCCACCTTATATTTTAATTCAATAGTACTTGAAGACTATTTATGTCTTAATTACATCAACTACTGATTCCCAATAAGCCAAATTTTATTTTGAAGGATAATAATTGATTAGTCACGGTGCACGTTTTGAAGTCAGCATTGATAACGATTGAAGAATTGACAAAAACAAAAGCAGAATCCCAACAAGTATCAAAAAATAACGCGATGAAGTGTTTGCTATGGTAACAGCTATAAATTTACCATTCCGGGTCTACGAGGATTTAGCTCGTGTTTCTGCAGAGTTTTCTTTGATGGCTAAAAAACCTGTGTCTCAATCGATGGCTATTGATCTCTTAATGGAAATTTACCGTGCACACATGAACAATCCATGTGCATTAGATACCTTTAGTCAGCAACTCAGAAGCTTAGATCTTATGACACCAGAAGAGTTTGACAAGTACTGGGATGAACCCGTAAAAACTCAAGCAACAAAACCCAAAAATAAGCGCAAGAAAAAACCGTCTTAAATATGGAATTTTCGAATATTCTGTAGCAAGCGATCTGCTAGTTCTTCAGGCAACATTTCTCGATTGGCCAAGTTCACGAAAAAAATCTCTGAGTCAGATCTTTGCTTTGCCATAGCTATTAATGGGTCTTTGGATTTAGAGTGTATAACAGCCAACACAAACTTCTTGCTCTCCAACGCTCGTTCTGCCGAAAGCTTGAAATTATGAGAGTATAACTCCATTGGCCCTATTTCATCAACTGCTACGATTTCACATTTTTCAATAGCATCGTCAATTGCTTCTTTACCAATTTTATCCAAGCCCTCAAGGTTAATATTGTATCGACCAACTTTGGGGCCACTACCTTGATTCACATGAGCTAACCACCCCCGCTTGCCGGTGGTTAGATCAGAGATTTCAAAGCCTACACGAATACCGTTTTCGCGAATTTCATTGCTAATCATACCCCCAACGGTAATTCCTCTCGCTCTTAGACCTTCAACGGTCTTAATGAGCACGGTTGTTTTACCAACTCCAGGCAAACCAGTTAGTAGAATAACGCGTTTCGCCACTTTTTCCACCTAAGAATAGGAAGTCTAATATTGTGATAAAATTCTTTTCATACCCACCTCTGGGGCATCTTTCCAATGGCAAAACAAGAAGAGTATGAATGTGATTTTCCAAGTGAAATCATCCATGAAGGCAAAGTGCAAGTTTTGGTACCTAAACTCTCTGCCTACGGGGTAGTACCCAGTGACTATGCACCCTCTAAAGCTCCAGTGTTCTACAATCCAGTCATGGAATTCAACCGAGACCTTACCATACTCGTTTTCAAGGCTTACCAGCACCTTGTCGAAAGAGAAATTACAATCTGTGAACCGTTAACTAGTCAAGGTATACGCGGAATCCGTTATGCCGCTGAAATCGACAACGTGAAAAGCGTTTTATTAAGTGACATAAACAAACACGCCCATGATTTGGCAACCTATAATATTAGACTAAACAAACTTGAAGACAAAATCATTATCATGTACAAGGATGCAAACTGCGTTTTAAGCTGCAATGCCTCGCCAAAAAAACGCTTTGAAATTATTGATATTGACCCCTTTGGGACACCGGTTCCTTATTTGGATTCATCATTTCGCGCCCTCAAAAACAAAGGGTTGATTGCGGCAACAGCAACTGATTTGGCTCCGCTTTGCGGAGTTCACTCTAAAGCTTGTGTTCGAAAATACGGCGGCAAACCTTTGCGAACTGAATATTGTCATGAATTGGCCATTAGGCTCTTGACTGGCTGTATGGCTGCTACAGCGGCGAAACATGATATTGGCATCCGAGTGGTATTTAGTCACAGCAGTGACCATTACATTCGAGTTTACGTTCAAATCGGCTATGGATGCCAAAAAGCCGATGAAAGCCTCAAAAACACAGGTTACATCCTGCACTGTTTTAGCTGCATGCATCGAGAAATTACACGTCAACCTTTCAGCAATTTTATGTGCCCCGAATGCGGAGGTAAGATGGATTATGCAGGACCTCTATGGACTGGCGCAATTTCTGATGCAGAGTTTGTCCAAGCCATAATTAATGAAAACCAAAATACTGAACTTAAGAACAATGCAAGAATAAACAAACTTCTAAACTTCGTCAAAAAAGAAGCTAATCTGCCAGCAACGTACTATGTCATCGATAAGCTTGGTGGAAAACTAAATTTGCCCTCACCAAGCAATCAATCCTTTCTTAAAGCATTAGAGAATGCGGGTTTTCAAGCGGTACCCACACATTTCAACCCCCGCGGCATAAAAACAGACGCCCCAGCTTTAGCAATGCATAGAATTCTTAAAGACTTAGTATCAGCAAGTAAGTAAAACATTAAATGTAACAGTCTAATTGACTTCAGGTTCCCACTTTAAGAGCTGATTTTCCATCGAAAGTTTAAAGAGTAAAATCAATGTTTTAACAAGAATAACGTGAACAAATAATGAATAATAAAATCGCAATTATCGGCGCAGGCATGATGGGCAACGCTATTATCAAAAGCCTTGTTAAAGGCAAATATGTAGGCAAAATTACTGCCGTAGACATTGCAGCTGAAAAACTTGAAGACTTAGAGAAAATCGGCGTAAAGATTTCTTCTGATAACCGCAAATCGACAGCTGATGCAGATATAATCTTCATAATCGTTAAACCAGGAGATGTTGCAAAGGTGCTAAAGGAAGTCAGCAAAGAAATCAAGGGCAAACTGCTAATTTCCGCTGCTGCTACGGTACCTTTGAAATTTTTAGTTAATAATGCACCTGACGCTAAAGTTGTTAGAATAATGCCCAACTTGGGCGCGCTAGTTCAAGCTTCTTATACGGCTTTCTGTTGCGGAGAGAATGTGACAAGCAAGGATAAAGAAAAAGTTAGAACGTTGCTTAACATGATGGGTATTTGTGACGAAATCGATGAAAAGTACATGGATGCCATCACTGCAGTGAGCGGAAGTGGACCAGGTTACATGTCAATTATAATTGAAGCCTTAACTTACGCAGGATTAAAAGTTGGGCTTCCCAGAAACATCGCATTAAAAGCCGCAGCGCAAACCGTTATGGCTACAGGCAAACTCATAGTAGAGCTAAACGAAGAACCCAGCAAAATAAAAGACATGACCACCACCCCCGGCGGAACAACAATCGAAGCAATATACCAAATTGAACAAAGCCAAATCCGCCCCGGCATGATACGCGCCATTGAAGAAGCCACAAAAAAAAGCCAAGCCATCAGAGAAAAACTAAACCTCACATAGAGAAATAGCATGTTTGAAGCTGCAATTTTTGATTGGGATGGCACATTAGCTGACACCCGCGAAGTCATCGTTATCTCTTTCCGCAGAGCGCTCTCCGAAGTTGGGTGCAAAGTCGATGACGAGTTTGTGGAGCGACGGATGGGAATCGGCGCTGCGGAGACATTTCGAGAAATTTTGCGTTCAAAAGGGATACTGTTTGATGAGAAGTTTATTGGACGTTTAGTTGATCGTAAGAGCATAATTGAGATTGAACTCTCTGGTCAAGTGGAACTGTTTGAAGGGGCTATAGAACTGCTGGAAGCTTTACAGGGAAAAGTCAAGGTTAGCTTAGCCTCGATGAACAATCAATCAGTCATAAAACATATGTTAAGAGCGATGGATTTAGAGAAGTACTTTCAAAGAGTATTAACTGCCGAGTCAATTACCCATTCTAAGCCTAACCCAGAAATTTTTCTTAAAACCGCAAAAGCGCTTAAAGCAAGTCCTGAACAGTGTGTGGTTTTTGAAGATTCAATCTTTGGGGTGAAAGCAGCCAAGGTTGGAAACATGGGTTGCATCGCCGTAACCACTGGCGTGTACAATCGAAAAGAGTTAGAAACTGAAAATCCCGATTTAACGGTTAAAACCCTAAAAGACCCCCGTATTCTTCCCTTCATTTTGCGGTAGCGCCTTGTGGTTGCGTCTTGACAGTCACATAGCTTTAAACATTTTTCGCTACAATATACAATTACTCGACACTGAAAGGAAAAATATAGTTATTGAGGTATTTTTAATGTCTAGAAAAATAAAGCCATCAATTTTCCAAGTATTATTACTCAACAACAAAAGCCAAGATGTAGAAGTGCAAGAGTCAGAGCAAGTAGATTTTAGTCAAGTCAAAGAACATCTAAAAAACGGCGGATCAGTTTTTATCACAAGCAAGAATACACAAAAAATATCATTTCGCAAAACTAGAACCCAAAATAATTTAGCGTCTCATGAGAAAACGCGGTTTTGTTCTGCCATCAGCGTTTAAGAAAAATATATTGTGTGGACGTGCACTCAGACAGATTTCTTTTTACCCCTCGCTTTTAAATTCTTTGGTGCACTCCACTCCCCTATCAAATATTTTCTAAAAAAGTTTTCTGCCAAAGAAAATTATAGGTTACTTAAGGATGAAAAATATTTTGTTTCTTACGTTTAGTTTGTTATTTTGGCCGCTGTGAGTATTTTTAAAATTTTAGTTTCAATCAATTGTTTTTGGTTTGGTTCAGTGGTTGAAGCCCGCGCTTAAACAATTATATGCCTGGGTCTGCTTTTTGTCGTAGAGCTTTTGGAATGTATATACATCTTGGGTCAGAACCGAAGATATCTCCTGTATAGAATAGCGCAGAAGATCGGCATCCTCCGCAGAGGTCTTTGTATTCGCATAAGCCGCATTTTCCTTTTAAGTTGCTTTTATCTCTGATTTTGGTGTAGAATTCGCTATCCTGCATTTCTTGCCAAATCTGTTTGAGCGGCTTGTTTTTGATGTTGCTGATGCGTATGGCATCGTTGTAACTGCATGGGATTGCATCGCCGTTTTCTGCTATGCTAAAGAATTTGCCGAAAAAGCATCTGCCTAAGAAGAAACTATTGTACCATTTTTCAAAATCTGGTATTTCACGTTGTTTGGCTACACGAGCATAGAAAGGAATATAGACGTTTATGGCTGGTTTGCCGTCGTATTCCTGGGTCAAATCGTAGAGTTTGTTACATAACCATTCATACTGGGCAGGTGTAGGATCAGCTTTGAGGTTATCTGTGTCGCTGCTGTAAGGAATCATTCCATGGAAGACCACCCAGCGCGCGCCAAACCGTTTAGCCAAATCCAACACATGCCGCATATCCTCTTCATTAACATTCGAAAAACCTTCGCCGTTGGCAAACGTGTAAACCAGAACGTTTAGCAGGTTTTCGCGCACGAGTTTCTCAATTAGCGTGACCGCTGCTTTGTAGGCGCCTTTACCGCGGATGGCATCGTTTGTTGCCTGGTTTCCATCGATGCTTACTGAAATTTTGGTTTGATTTTTAACTATGTTTCGGAAGGCTCTCTCATCGAGCATGCGACCGTCCGTTATGATGCTTGTGCTTAATCCTTTCTCTGTGGCGTAATCCAGAACTTCAAAGAGATCCTTCCGCAAAAAAGGCTGCCCACCAGTAATCCCAAAGAAGCTTGCACCAAAATCTGCAATTTGATCCACCATTTTTTTGGCGTCTTCAGTGCCAATTTCATCATCGCATGCGGATTTTCCTGCTGAAGTGCAATGAATGCAGCCGCTGTCGCAGCCAAAGGTGCATCGCCAAGGAACAATTAGAACTGGACCTTTACCTGTCAAGCTATCCACTTCCCGTTATCCAACCAATATATTGTATTTAATATTTTCATGGTTAATTGCCAATTTATTTGATTAAAGTTTATAGACGGTAGAGGTTTCCGACACTGTTCCAAACAAAACCATCTGGGAATGCTTGAGATATGGCAAGGATAGCTCTCCATCCTGTGCAGTGAGAAGGTGCAACTAAGCTTGGTTTCACTTTAATTAATTCAGCTATGGTAGATTCGATTCTATCTTCGAATCCTCTACCAGCCAAATGAAAGCCTCCGAAAACCGCATAAACAGTGCTTGTCCCAGTAATTTCCATAGCATAGTTGATGGTGTTTATTATGCCTGCATGGGCACATCCTGAGAGCACAACTAAACCTTTGTCTTTAATGTTAATTACAACGGCGCGGTCATCAACTATTAAAGGATCCGGCTGCCAAACACCATCAACAAGAACTCGCTGATTCGCTAAACCTTTCTCGAAACTTGTTTTTCGAGGAATTTCCCCGGTAATGCAAACATGTTCATTGGCAGCCAGGTGAGGCTGTTTTGTCAAGATGAGTCTATTGGACTGTAACTGTGTTTGGTTTGGGAACTTGGGGTATTCTCGGACGGTTCCGATGCGTGAGGCTGTTCCTCGAGGTTTAAACATGTCTTTATGAATAATAATTGGCAATCCTTTCTTCCCAACTGCATCGATGACGGAGAGCAAACCCCCAAAATGGTCATAGTGCCCATGAGATAGAACAACAAACCCGATCTCGCTAAGGTTCAAACTCATTGTCTGAGCGTTTTCCTTGATAGTGTTGGCGCTGCCTCCTGTGTCAAACAAGAAAGTTTCCGTTGTTTCACCGCTGAAAAGTCTAACTATCATAGAAAAACCGTGTTCAGCTAAAGGCAATTTGGTGTGAGAATCCTGTTTTGTTTTCGGTTTAACCCATTGCCAAAATGACTGGACTTGAGGATTACTGGGAGTGGAAAGTATGTCAATGGTGTTATCAACTAGACTGATGATTTCGACTTTGTCAGTTGGTTTTAGCTTAATTTTCGTTGTTTGCATGTTTTTTGCCATTAGCATCAATCCCACTTTTTAAAGAGTGTCTTTCACTTTAGTTTATAAACATAATTCAGTAATAACGTTTAAGTATTAAACTATTCGCCGCCCCGATATGTTACTTTAAATGATTAAAAGAGATTACGACAGCACATAACCAAAATAATTACAGCAGCAATAACAAAAGTCAAACTTAAATTGGTAAATAACCAGAATAGTTTGGTAAACATTATGGCAAAACTAAAGGCAAATGCGAAACTTCTTGAAAATGTCCGTTTAGAAGCCGATAACGGCCGAGGACACAAAGTAATATGCGACTTATCTGAAGCTGCCGGAGGAACAAACGCTGGTCCCTCCCCGCTTGAGCTAGCGTTAATGTCACTGGCAGGGTGCGGAGTCATCATCTATGCAGACGTATGCAAAAATAGCAAAATCGACCCCGGAAAAATCGACGTATCTATTGAAGCTGAAAAAACAGGCAGTTCCCCAACGCTAAAGGGAGTAACCATGAAAGTCAAAATCTCCTCACCCGCGCGAAAAGGACTAGTGGCGGCAGCTTGGAGACGAACAGAAGCAAATTGCCCAGTAATGTTCGTCTACAAAGAAGCAGTGCCCGTTAAAGTTGAAACCCAAATAACAACTCAATAAACAACTTTTTTTCTTTGTTTTGTCTTTTCGTCTCGCACGATTATGTTTAGCTGATTTTCTGCATATTCTTAACTATAGTTTTAGCCGGATGTATTGTACAAACTCTTTTATACGCAACCCTCTTGATGTTTATTGAGGGAAAGGAGAATGGAAGATGGCAGCCTAAACGTCATCAGGGTTCTTAAATGTGATCATAAAAAACCGCATGTGTATAGGCAGCGGCAATTTGACGTTTTGAACGGTTTTGAGCTAACTTTTACCCGGTGTTTTACCTGTCATATAGTCGTGGGGTTAGAGGCAAAGAAACTCTCTAAACATTAGTTTATTCTTCTTTTTCGGTGAGGTAGAGTTCGCCTTCCTTTAGCAAATCTAGAACTCTCTGAGTTTGGGTATCGGACAGTTTGCAAGTTTTAGGGGGCTCGTTTAATAAGGCAATTTTTTTAGGTGCATCTTTGAGCAGATGTAAATTTTCCCATGTTACCTTTATGTCTTCGGAGGGGATGTGTGTTTCGACGTCCATAGCCCATGTTCCTGCATCGAGTTGGTCGCCTCCTTCTGTTAATGCAGTAAAAGGTCCAAGCAAGCTTTTGTCGTCGGTATTAAAGAGGAAGATAATTGAGCCTTCTTTAATCTGTTCTGAGGGCTTAGTTTGTTGGTCTGAGCAAGTGTAATGTTTGTTGCTTAGACATTGTTGCTGGGTCTCCTTAGTGCAGTAAAATATGTATCCGTCATACATTGGTAAAAACCTCTTTCTATTTGAAAGCGCATTGGCGTTTATTTGCCTTTGCTTTTGATGATATTAGAAAATTTTATTAAAGCTGCTTTGATGTTGCTAAATCGTAAGGTGGAATGTACTTTCAAAACTCTTGCAGTTGCTAAATTTGGCGGTAGTCTTCTTGATGTTGAAGGCAAAGGAATCCCCAAAATTATAGAACAAATAAAAGAACTCAAAGAAAAAGATGGTTGCGGACCTATTGCTGTATTCTCTGCCCCAATGGGTTGTACGGATGAACTCATAAGAATCGGGGAATCCTACGCTCAAGCATGCTCGTTGTCACTTGACTCTGTTTTTGAAGTCTATGAACGTTTGGCTAAAAATTATGTGAATGATAAATGGCTAGGCCAAGCACAAACCACTTTAGCAAAATACAAAGCTTTGACTCAGACTGCGCTTAACCTGGTAAACAAGCGTTTTAGCGGTAACATTAAAGCAAAAACCATCACATTGGGTGGAGAACTCACCATGTCATCGCTAATGGATTACATTCTAAAGAGCCATGGAGTAGATTCATGCATTGCTTCTACTGAAGAGTGGCCTGTAGTAACTGACGACAACTTTGAAGATGCCGCAGCAAACTATCAGGTAAGCAAGAAAAGACTTCACACCTTAATCCAACCTGTTGAAGAAGGCAAAGTAATTTGTTTAGCAGGTTTCTTTGGCTCTACTGCAGACGGACTTGAAACGATCCTTGGGAGGGGCGGCTCTGATTTAACTGCGGTTTTTGTCTCTTGCCTGCTAAAAGATGTTTATCACGTTAAAACGCTACTCTACAAGGATGTTCCTGTGCAGAGCGCCGACCCTAAAATCGTTAAAGGACAAGAAACCGAGCATGTAAAAGCTCTCACCTACAACGAGGCACACAAGGCTTCAATGATGGGTATGAAAATTGTGATGAATCCAGCGATTGCTATGGCAAGAAGGTTTAATCAGCCTTTAATGGTTGTACCTATTGATGAGCCAAAGATGTATTCGGTGATTGAGGAGCAAACAGTGGGTGGAGAAGTTGTCAAATGTTTAGCTGGAAAATCAGGATGTGCAATCCTCTCGATGAACGATGAAAAAAGCCGTTCGCTGGAGGATGCTCTGCGAATTTGGGAACGTAGAAACGACTTTATGGACCTTGGGGCGGAAACCATGGAAACAGGCGAACGTATCCGTGACTTTCTTTTCTTGGACTCTGAATTCCTCAAGAAAAACATAGAAAAAATCAAGGGCTTTGATGAAGGCATGAGAGTTGAATTTGGGTTAGGTGTGGTCACTTTAATTGGTGACAGGATGAAGGACTCTCCTGGTGTAGCTTCATTGGCGATAAGTGCTATTTCAGGCATCAACATTAAACGAGGCATCTTTGCCCCTCATACGTCACAAATCATCCTTGTGGTTGAGGAAAAAAACGTTCATGCCACCGTTGCTGCAATACATAACAAGAAGCATGACCTCAACAACCCTCAAAATTGGCCTATGGGATTTCAGTCCTCAGCATAGAGGTAGAGTATTTCAAAATTTTGTTTTCGATCAGGTTCTTGCCTGTTAAGGCTTACAAAATTCTGAAGGGAAAACAAAGCAGCCTGCTTTTTTTAATTGCTCAGACAACCATAGCGGGCAAGACTGCAGCGATTTAAAATTAATAAAGGATATAACTTCAAAGTTTGTTGTATCAGGCTTACAAATTAGATTCGTGAAGCAGGATGCAGGTTTGTCAGCTTTAACAAAATACCTGTCAATTAAGCGTTCAGTTCTGTTCATGATAGCTGGCTTGATTGCTTTTGTAGTTTACCTATACTACTTCATCGGTATTCCTAAAATTTTAGTCGTTTTGCAAGGAATTAACTCAACTCAATACGCCTTCTACTATACACTTTCCTTGTTAGCGGTACTTGCTTCGGTATTTTTTTGGTCTCTGGCTTGGAACAATATCCTAAGAACATTATCCGTTAAAATTTCTAATCGAAGAGCTTACTTGTATTATTGGGTTGGATATTTTAGCGATTTAGTCCTTCCATGTGCAACTATCTGCGGTGAATTGACCAGACTGTACTTAGTCGAGAAAGAAACAGGAAAAGGCTACGGAACGTTGGCATCCTCTGCTGTAACAAACCGAATTGTTGCCTACACTATTGTAACCATTGGATTGTACAGTGGGGCAATCTTGATTTTTCTAAAATCTGGCGTGCCACCGATTGTATCGAACTTATTTATTATCTTTCTGACAGGAGTTACAAGTTACCTCGCCGCGCTTCTATACTTGGCTTTTGTTAAGCAAGCTGCAAGCAATTTTGCGTTAATTTATCAAAAGATAATGAAAAGACTAAGACCCAAACACTTTTCATCTTTCATAGAAATGCAGGCGAAAGCATCTTTATCCAGTTATTATGAAGGGTTTAAAAAATTCCGCGAAAAACCACGTTTGTTAATTAAACCTCTTATTTTGCACTTGATATCGTATCTGCTTGGATTATCAGTTTATGTCCTGATTTTTTACGCTCTTGGAATCCCTCAAACCCCCGAGTTTTATATCGTTATCTACTTTATCGCAACTGCAGTTCAGGACATAGCAGCAAGCTTTTCTGTGGGTTCTTTGGAGGTGATTTTAACAAGCATTTTTGTGCTTTACGGTTTACCTTTAACTAACGCATTCTTAACGGCGCTTTTGCTTAGAAGTGCGGGCTTTTGGTTCCCTCTATTTTTCGGTTTTGTAGCTGTTCAACTCTTGGGAGCCAGAAACTTGATTGCCCAACCCCCTAAGATAGAATCTGAGCTCAGCGCGCTAACCACTGTAAACAAATAAAGAAATAATGTTAGAAGAGAGACATTTTCGGTGACTTTAGTTAATCGTTCTATCCTATAGGCAACTTAGATATTTATTAAAAAAGGAAGTGCTTTCTGGTTTTAGCGTTCTTCTTATATTCCTTAATTGAGCTAATGTGGCATCGGTGTATGCATTGGTTAACCTTTTAGATCCATTAAAAATAAAGGGAATTACTCTTAGAAACCGAATTGTTATGCCTCCAATGCAGTCTGGCAGAGCATCCTTAAAAGGCGAAGTAACAAATAGAGTTATCAACTTTTACACTCGTCGCTCATCAGCGCTTGGTTTGCCTATTGTGGAGCATGCTTATGTCTCTGCTGAGGGAAAGGTTGGTCCAAAACAATTGGGAATCTACAATGATTCGTTAATATCTGGGCTTGAAAAGTTGGCATCGGCGATTCATTCAGTAGGGGCTCCAGCTATTGTGCAGATTAGTCATGCAGGCGGAGTTGCCAACAAGAAAATTATCGGCACTGTTCCGGCTGGACCATCGGCAACGGGAAAAATGCGCATGCTGGAAAAAAGTGAATTGCCATTGATTGCTGAAGAGTATGCTTTGGCTGCTGAGAGGGCAGTTAAATCTGGGTTTGACGGAGTGGAGCTTCATGGCGCCCATGGTTATTTGTTAAACCAGTTCGTTACGCCTCTGTTAAATAAGCGGGATGACGAGTTTGGGGGATCTTTGGAGAATCGGATGAGTTTTCCTTTGTTGGTTGTTGAAAAAGTTAAACGCTGCCTTAGTGGCAAGGTTTTGCTCTATAGGATGGGTTCGGATGATTTAGCCCCTATGGGAACGAAAATAGAAGATGCCGTTGAGTTTGCCTTGAAGTTGCAAGCTTCAGGAGTTGATATCCTTGATGTTTCAGGAGGGATGTGTGGAAGTGAACCAAAGCAACTTCGCCAAATCCAAGGGTATTTTGTGCCCCAAGCGAAAGAAATTAAAAAAGTTGTCAAAGTTCCGGTCATTGGGGTTGGTGGGATAGTTGAAGCTGAATTTGCTGATAAATTAGTAAGGGAAGGAAGTGTTGATTTGGCAGCGGTTGGTCGAGCTCTTTGGCATGACCCAGAATGGGCTAAAAAAGCCGTTGAAAAATTAACAAAATAGGTTTTGCTTTTAAACCAATTTTTCGATGTCTCCATGCTTAAATTGAGGTGTTCCATAAACATTTTTACGGGTCAACATAAAACTTTAAAGATAAACCTAAAAAATGGCACTGTTAGGGGCTCTATTTTAACTTATTGAGTAGAACACTTTTTTATTGTTCAAACCCGAAGTGACTTTTGGCGTTAGAGATGGGTAAAAATTTCATTAATAAATGGCAACAAAAAAATAATGACGAATCCTTGGTTTCCAAAATCAAGAATGCGACTTTGCCTTCAGAGGGTAATTTAAAAGAGAAAATAGCTGAGGTAACCCATCGTCTAGATTCGCAAACAAAAACTTTGGATGCTGCAGTTTTGCGTTTCCAAAATCGGGACGCTTCAATCTTTAACCGAATAGTCAAAGCTACAGCACAAAGAGATTCGGCAAGGGCAAATATTTTGGCTACTGAACTTTCTGAAATCCGAAAAGTTGAGAAAATGTTGTCTCATGCATCACTCGGGTTACAAAGTGTATCTATGCGGCTTAGTACAGTTTCTGAGATGGGTGACATAATAACTGTTCTGAACCCGGCAAGAAACGTAATAAGCAGTATTAAAACAGAAATGTGTTCGATTTTTCCTGAAGCCAGCCAAGAGTTAGGCAGCATAGGAAACTTGCTATCTGATATTTGCAGCACAACAAGTCAAGATATGGATATGCCTGTTAACACTGCAAGCGCAAGTGAGGAGGCGATGCAGATCCTTCAAGAGGCTGAATTTGCTGCAGAAAACAAACTCAAAAACACCCTTCCTGAAATAGATCTAGAACGACCCATACAAAAGAAATCAATTGAAGAAACTTTAGGCTAATTCAAGGATTTTCTGTTTTTTCTTTTTCTTTAAATTCCTTTATTAATTCGTTAATTTCTTTTGCTGAACGGGCTTTTAACATATTTTTACCCTTAACTGCAACAAAGAACCCGTCGGGAGTGCGGGTGATTCTAAAACCGTTAGTGTATTCGGTGCTATCACAAGATGCTTTTCTAGACATAACTTTATCCCAGCTATTATTTAATTCAGTGGCTAAGTAAAAAATATGTATTATGATTATAATTTAACGGTTCCAAATGATCGGGTTTGGTTTGGGTTGACTTTCCTATTTCAGTTTTCTAGTTTCTGCTGGTTGCTGTTGAAAAAGGTTGAAAAAAGAGTCCGTTAGGTATTGGTTTATGTTCTGGATGTTTGCTGCTGGCATCTGTTTTCGCAGCCGCGGTTGCTGAATTTTCCTAGATAGCCAAATGGGTAGGAGAGCAAGAAGACTTCAACAATTCCGACACCTAATGAAAACGGTATGCCCGCAGTCGTTTGTATTAGGAGGTTTATTGTAGAGAAAAATATTAGGAGGAAAAAGCCGTTGAGCCAGAAGCCTATTTGCCATCCTTTGCAATTATATAAGCGGTGCATAATGATTATGTTCAACACACCTAGAATAAGGGGTTGAATACCGAACATAGTTATCAAGAATAGAGCAAACCCTATGGGCGGCATGTAGAGCAGAAAAACATGCAGGTAAGCATCCAACAACAGTTGAATGGTAACTAAAGCAATTATTATTGCTAAGCCGTGGATGAAGACTTGTTTAGAGAGTTTAAGCATTTTGGGCAATCCACTCTCCTACTTTCTGTTCGGTTAATCTTCCACGTATCCCATAATCGTTATCAGCACCATTCCAATAAACGATCCAGCAGCCTTTAAGACCCATATTTCTAAAAAGATCCAGCCCTTTGATTATGTAATCGCTTTGTGTGGCATCATTACTTGTTGACATGCCAAACTCTGAAATGACCACGTCTTTGTTTGTTATCTTTTGAAGGAGCTGTATCATGTTGGGGGAAATAGTCAGAAATGAATCCATGAAAACGTCGAAACCCACGAAGTCTAGCTTTTCGCCAAATTGAATAGGAAGGTTAGTGCGCGCTACAAAAGCTGGTGAAAAATTGGTGTAATGCTGTACAGAAAGCTGATGTTTCTCAACTGTGGTGTAGATATCTTCGAATTTTGAACCTGCTTCATCATCTGTAAATAAAGCGCCCATATCCCACGATGAAGCTACGTCGGGCTCGTTGAGGATCTGGATGTAACCTAAATCGCTACCCCATCTGTCGAGGTAGTAATTTATTTCACTGGTGGTTGCGCGGTTGGTGATGATTAAAGCAACCTTTACCCCAAGTTGCCTAATTGCGCTGAAGAATACTTCTGAAAGAGTGTTTAGGTTAGAACTAGGAAAAATTGGATCACATACAAGATTTACTCGAATTACTTTAAAGCCTAAGTCTTTGATGTGGGATACTTCATCGTAGATTTGATCCGCATTGTCCCGTTCATAGACGTAGCTTACACCTACTTCGAAAGACGGATTCGAGCGTTTAGAAGATGAATAGTAGACGTATGGAAAGAAAAACTGAACAAACACCAAAAGGAAACACAGAGTTATGATGATTAGTGTCCAAACCATTTTATTTCGTGTGATTGCAGCAATATTTTGTTTCTTCATAAGACTTTTCCAATCTTTTTTTCTGAAATCAGAGAGGTTCTGTCTTTTGATAAAAAGAAGAAAACTAACACTGGCTACAACTGCAATGGCCACGCCCGCAAAAACTATGCTTGCTGGAAAGGCAGTTTCTACTGTGAAATGAATTGTTTCGGAAGTACCTACCAATCCTGAAGAACCAGTAGCATAAACTGTTAGGATGTGAGAACCAATAGTTAATTCGGTTAGAGTTGTATTTCCAGTAATCGCTACTTCTTGCTGCCCATCAATAGTATAACTGAGGGAGACTATTGGATCATTCACTATAAATGCCAATGGGATGTCGTTGGTGTCATATGTTTTGTTTTGTGGACTTGAGATCCCAACAATTGGCGCCTGAATTTTTACCTCGGGAGAAAATTTGATCATAAATCCCCCTACTGGAGTTGAACCTGCCATCGCATATCCCCCGTCTTTCGTGGATATTATCCATGATAGGGGGTATCCTGATGGTGATGCTATTGGCCAAGTGCCAAGCGGTTCCTGCCAGAGTTCGCTGCCGGAGGAATCTGCACGCATTATGGATGCAGATGCAGGCATAATGACAAAGTAGCCTTGATCAGCTGTCTGCACAATTGCGCTGAAACTATCTCCAGGATATTGGCCATAAGGCAAGTTCCATTGTTCATAGCCTTGGGAATTTATTTTAATTAGCCAAGGAATCATCCCTCCACTGGATTGCCACATTCCTGTTCCTGCAAGAATGAATCCACCATCCTTAGTTCTAGCTAAGGAGTAAACTATATGCTCATCTAAAGGATCACCATAGACGTAGTTTTGGCTCCATTGCTGATTACCGTTTGAATCAAGTCGAGCTAACCAAAAATTGTTCTTCCAGTTGCCAGCTAATGCACAGCCACGATCAATAGTGTTTACAATTGCGGAAACCTGAAAGCCACCGGTGAAATTTAAATCCCAAAGAATTGTGCCTTGAGGGTCAAATTTGCGCAACCAAACATAAGTCTCTTGACCTTCTCTGATAGCGTTACCAACTACAATGTAGGTTTCATCTTCAGTTATTATTCCTTGTCGAACACCTTTGTTGGCTCCAAGGGAGAAAGTTGAGAGTCTATTACCTTCTGCGTCTGTTTTTATTACGTCACCATTTTCGCAGAACAGCACGAAGCCTAAACCAGGAGTTTGCGCCAAAGAAACAACATTTCCGAAAGCTTTTTGCCATTGAACATTGCCTGAGGAGTCGGTTTTTATTAATGTGGCTCCACCAGAAGTCAAGGCGGCCCCAGATAGGGCATAGCCTCCATCCGAGGTCTGAATGACCGAATTAACCTGCAAACCTTCGTATGTGTTTCTCCATTCGACAGAAGGGGGGTCAAGAGCAGCCGTTGAGGATGGAACAAAGATAAGTGAGATTAAAAATATGAAAAATAACGCAGAGATAACCCTTATGCATCTCGAATAGGCAAGGGGATAACATTTCAAAGATGGCATTCCACGATTGACTAATGACACCTGACTAACCACTTATATTTTTCGCAAAAAAGGTTTCTACGGCTCGAACCCAACTTTACCAGCGTTCGCTTTGATTAGTTCCGCGATTTCCTTCGTGGCTTTCTCTAATTTTTTGGCTGGATTCGGCTGGTTTGTTCGTATAGTTAGATGAAGCTCGGTGTAGGGTTTGTTTTCGGTTCCCATCGCTGGATGTGACTTAATGTATACATCTTTGTTGGCAGCCATAACATGGTCAATCAGCGGGGCCAATTGAGACTCTATTATGCCTGCCACATAGAGGCTGCTCTGGCAAAACACGAATTCCCCCACTGAATGCTTAATGAGGGGAGCAATAGTTTCTGTGAAAATCGTCTCCATCTCAACTGGAACACCTGGTAGAACAAACAAAAATGCGTCATCTATTTCTGCCTGTAATCCAGGTGCAGTTCCGACGGGATTAGTTACCGGCTGGGTTTTTTCTGGGAACTTGGCCATTTTTATTCTGGGGAGCGTAAGCTCGATGTCAGTTGGCAACCCTCGTTTTTTGGCGTATTCAATACAGCGTTGCTTGACCATTTCCAGTGCAGAAGGGTTTACTTCCAGTTTGCTTCCCAATGCTATTGCAACACCTTGCAGTGTCATGTCGTCAAAAGTTGGTCCAAGTCCACCTGTAGTGATAATAAAAGTTGGTTTGCGCGCCTTTGCCTCGTTTATAGCGTTGGCGATTTCCATCAAGTTGTCTTGGATTACGGTTATGCGTTGAACGTTTGCGCCCAAGTTGGTGGTTTGTGTAGCAAGCCATTGTGCGTTTGTGTTCTGTATTTTGCCAATTAAGAGCTCGTTGCCTATACAGATTATTTCAACGTCAACCGTCATGCTGCTGCCTTCTGCTTTATGCTTAGAGAGGCGCTTTCTTTTAAGCCGTTTGCGCGATCCCTTCAGCTGGATGTTAATTCAGGTTTAGTTCCAATGTTGAAGTTGCTTAGTTGGCGGATATTGCGAGAAATAAAATAGGTTAACGTAACTGGTTATTTTCCTTTGAAATCGACCTTCTTGCTATTAAAACTACCAAGATAACAACTATTATCGAAGCTGCAAGGAACACTATTGTCAGTGCCAAGAATACTGGTGAGAGAAAGAAGTCAAATGAACTTTGAAAAAAATTGCTAACTTGCACAGGCAAATGTAATTCCACCGGTGGATAGGGTTGACCATAAGAGGTTGGCTGCGGTGCATCAACCGTGAAACTAACAGTTGTAGAACTGGCCACGTCAGGCCTTTGTCCAGCATAAACAGTTAATGTATGTTGTCCGTTTTTCGCAAACAGCACTGCGGTGACATCGGCAACTGCCGTTCGATTAATGCCTCCATCTAAGCTAAAAGCGGTCCACGCGACTTCTTGATTCACTGAAAAAATCAAACTTATCTGCTCAGTACTGTAAACTTGGTTGCTGGGCGACTGAATGGTCACTGTTGGAGCAAGATAAGGCTCTACACTGTTAACATTGAAAGCTACAGTTTGAGATGAACCTGTGTTTAGATCTTGATCGGTTGCGTAAACCGTTATTGCATATTTGCCATTTGGCAGATTTATCAAAGTTGTGTTTCCATTTATCGTTGAGTTTGCCAGGTTGTTGAGGTTATAGATGGTGTATCTTGTTGGCTCATTTACATAGAAGCTAAGCGGAATATTTCTTTGGGTGTAGCTTTGGTTTGTTGGTGAAAGAATCGTTACTTGCGCCGGATTAGTTTGTTCACCAGATTTAAGTGCCATCTGAATCCAAGTTAGCTGTAGGTTGACATATTCGCCGCCATTTGAGGTACCAATCATCACAAAGTGATTAGGGCTAGCCTCAATGATTGATTGCATGTTGGTCGGGTATAGGCTGGCGTACCGAGTATCATTACATGGGTTTCCATCGTTAATTTGGTTCCATTCAACGTTTCCGTCGGAATCAGTTAGAAGTAAGAATGCGCGTTCTCCTGTTAATGAGTAGCCACCATTCGCTATATTAATTATGTCGAATGCCCCCAAGTCAGATAGCATTTTGCTCCATACTATTTGTCCTGACGGATCAGTTTTAACTAGCCAAGAATAATGTACGCTAGAAGGACTACTTGAAACCCAACCTGCAAGCGTGTAGCTTCCATCGCTATTTACAACTACCCCTTGCGTAGAAGCCACATCAAACCCCAAAGGGTCATACGTTTTGCTTATTAACTCGTTGCCAAAAGTATCGATTCTTATTAAGCCAAAAGAATGGGGATACTCTACGGCTAAAGCATACTCTTCACCACTTGTTGCCACCACAGAATTAGCTGCTTTACCGGGCAACGTTTTGCTCCATTCCAAGTTGCCAAAAAAGTCAGTTTTTATTACCCAAGCGCTCTGGGACGGCAAATCTATGTTCTTAGAACCAACAACTAGGTATCCACCGTCACTGGTTTGCAGAAGGCAGTTTGCAGCATCGTTGTTTAACCCCCCAAAAGTCTTATTCCATTGAATCGCCCCGTTGGCTGCCACTTTAATCAACCACGCGTCACAACCGCCTGCGCCAAACGAATAAGTGAAGCCAGCAGCTGCATAACCATTATCAAATGTTTGTATAACAGACAGGGCACCATCATCTTTTGCTCCGCCATAAGTTACATTCCATTGCTCTCTCTGAAAGGAGCCTGTAATACCGTTCTGCATTGTATAAGGTGATAAACCGGTTTTAATTAGCCAGAGATCCGCATTTCCATTACCGAGGGACTTAGTATAGCCAGCAAAAATTAGACCAGTATCACGAGTCAGCTTGAGAGAGTAACCTTCTTCGTTGGCGACTCTGCCAAGATTTGAAGTTCCTCCCGAAACCGGACCATACGTCGTTGCGTTAACCGGATAAACATTAATGCAGCTGACCATTGTTATGCTGATGAGAAACATGATTGCAAGAAAAGAGCACGCAACTCGTCTCACCATCTCGTTTACCCAGCTTTAGCTATAGTCTCCCACAACTAAAAATACTTTTGTAATAGAAGCCTCTTTTTGCTGAGGTCAAGAAATCTTGACTTAAAAATTATGTTAAACTTTTCAAAAGTTTCCGAAATGCCCTAAAAGCTGCAATAAACAAGTTGCAAGGTTAAACACAGAAAATTAATCTTAATATGTGAACCTGCTAGATTTTGAAACCCTGAAAAATCGGGTGCAATTAATTTAATATTCTGATTGTGCATCTGGTTTTTGTAAGGATAGTAATGCGAAACTCAGACTGGTCTACCTATTGCGGTTGTTTCCGTTATTATTGTTTTGTCAGTTTTGGTGTTGCCGGTTTCAAGCAGTAACTCAAGCTCCAACGTTGCAGACTGGACAATGTTTCGTCAAGACCCGAGCCACAGCGGATTCACGACAGCGCAGGAGTCAACTAACTCGGCTAAGATTCTGTGGACTTATACTACTGGAAGGATGGTTCAGTCTTCTCCTGCTGTAGTTGATGGCTGCGTTTTTGTTGGTTCGAGGGATAGTCAAGTTTACTGTTTCAACGCTTCAACTGGAGAACCAATTTGGAAATATTCCTTTGGGTCTGAGGTTTGGTCGTCGCCAGCTATCTATAAGGGATTTATCTACGTTGGAGCAGACGACGGCTATGTTTATTGTTTAAATGCTACTCTTGGTTTGTTTGTTTGGAAATCACCCATAGGAATTTCTTTGCGTTCATCACCTACAGTTGTTGATGGCGTAGTCTACATAGGTTCAGGAAAGCAAAACATTTACGCGCTTAATGCAACAGATGGAACTCCAATATGGATTTTTCCAACTTTAAGCTCGGTGAATTCCTCGCCGGCGTTTTCTAACGACGTAATATATATTGCTGACAGCACTGATGCCGTTTACGCCATTAACGCTTCTACAGGAAAAGCAGTATGGATTCACCATATTAGACCCTCCATCTCTTCTCCAGCCGTATCCAATGGTTACGTTTACGTGGGCTCGTACGATGGATATGTTTACGGCTTGAATGCCTCTACAGGTGCTGAGATTTGGAAGTTCCAAACGGCAGACGAAGTTGCCTCATCTCCTGCTGTCGCTTACGGATGCGTCTTTGTTGGCTCCGATGACAACAACCTTTATTGTTTAAACGCTACAAACGGCGATAAAATGTGGCAGAGTCCAACGTGTTTCTGGGTTACTTCTTCTCCTGCAGTTGCAGAAGGCAATGTATATGTAGGCTCCGAAGATAACAGCATTTATTGCTTCAACGCCACAACAGGAGCAAGAGAATGGAGTTATCAAACAGGAAATTATGTGGAATCTTCGCCTGCGATAGCAGGCAATGTACTCTACGTTGGTTCAGACGACAACAATTTCTACGCGTTAGCTTTATACAATTCGCCTGGTCAAATCCAGATTTCACAATATGCCCATTCACTTCCTTGGACAACCATTGCGTTTGATGTTTCTGCAGTCATTGTAGGCGCGATAATTATTTTTGTGAGTGCGAAACTTGTTTATTCCAACAGGTTGAATAAACCAAATGTTGCGTCAATTGACACTTCTAAACAAAAATATTTCTGGTTCCAATCACACATTGATGCAATTTTTGTTTTAGGGATTCTGGTCTTTTCAATATTATTATACTTCGTCAATTTGGGAAACGGCGTTCTTCAGGTTGCTGACGAACAAACGTATTCTCAATGGGCGTTCCATATGGTTAAAACCGGAGACTACCTGACTCCTTGGGCTTCGGGTGCCACGTTGTTTTTGATAGGTAAACCGCCGCTTTTGATGTGGTTGATGTCTTTGGCTTACCAAGTCTTTGGCGTTAACAATTTCTCTTCTAGAATTTGGACTGCAGTTTTCGGTACCTTGTCTTTGGTTGTTGTCTTCTATCTGGGAAAAAAACTTTACAACTCATATGTGGGATTTCTTTCTGCACTGGTTTTAGGCACATTCCTAACCTACTATACTTTTGCAAGATACGCCATGACTGACGTACCCTTGGCTTTCTTTTTTATGGCCAGTATTTACTTTTTTGTTTTAAGCGAAAAAAAAGAAAATGACAGTCGATATGCGTTGTTGAGTGGCGTTTCTTTTGGCTTAGCATTGATGACAAAGCAAACTGCAGCTCTGTTAATTCCTCTAATCATCCTCTCATACCTTATCGTAACAAAGAGAAACCTCAGATTCCTCATCACAAAACGAGTTTGTTCTTTTTTTGGGTCTTGGGGTTCTGGTTTTTTCTCCATGGTTAATTTACATGAGTGTGCAGTTTGGTTCGGCGTTTTGGCAGGGATATTTCGGGTACGGAGTTGTTTCTAGAACTGTTAGTCCGCTTGAGGGTCACACTTCAGATTATCTCTTTTATTTCAGCTACTTAGCCTACAGGGAAAACCTTCTTTGGGTAATATTGCTTCCATTTTCGGTGGGGTTCTGTGCGTTTAACTTTGTTGCTAAACATCTAAAGGAAGATACCTTAATTTTCCTGTGGATAACAATCGTGCTCGGAGTATTTACTTTTGCTCAGACAAAAATTTACTGGTATATAATGCCTGTCTTTCCAGCTTTCGCTATAGCCATAGGCAGTTTTCTGCATCAATTAATAAAGAAAATAAATCAGAGGCGATTGAAGAAACCGCAATCTTCTCCAGACTAACTTGATTTTTCAACGAGACCAAAAGTGAAACGGAGAGATTTTAACCTTGCCTTAAGTGGAGATGTCAACAAGGCTTTTCTTCTTCTCATTTTTCATCCCTCATTGGCAGGGCGTAGAGAATAATATGCGCTTTGTCTAAACCGAAAAAATAGTCAACTTTTCAGACTGACTACACCTTAAGAGGATAAACTTCCCAAGAATTATTATGAGATTCTTTTTGGTAAAAGGAGGTGAGAGAGTTTGAATAAGAAAAAAATGATAACAACCATTGCCATTGTTGTTGTTTTGATGCTTTTGGTTCCTACTGTAAGTGCGTGTGTGGATAGATACAGAATTGGACATAGAGAAAGACGCTGTGGAAAAGAACCTATTACCCTAAAATTCATCGAAGTCCAAGGAAGTGCAACTGGTGGAGAACAAACCATAATTAATTATGTATCTCACTGGACTGATAGAGAAAAATCATACAACCTTGAATTTAGAATTGATTGTGGGGCTGTAATTTACGGAGTTGATAAGGCCATTAGTAGTTACTATTGGTGGACTGAGGACAATGGTGTCATTATTCCATATGCTACTAAGACCCCTAACAGTTTGGGTTTTGGAATTTATATTGAGTATAATGTTCTGGCATTTGAGGGTATGGACGGCACATTTGTTGGTGTTAGTTCCTTGAAAATCACAAACTATCACTACCCACCAGTACCACAAACAGATCCACCAACACCCCCGACATTTAATATAGAGACATCGGGCATATTCTATGGAACTGGTGTGTTTGAAGGCAAAAAAATTGTAGCAAGCTATGATGGACCTCAAGGTGGAACATGGAATGGATATCTCATCGAAACATAAAGCTGAAATAATGACAATCTTGAACTAATTCCTCTTTTCTTTTATTTTACTATCAAAAATTAAGTTTGAGGGTCAGGAACGGACATTTGAGTCGGGAACGCATATATAGGGTATTGTTGAGCCTTGGTCTTTCACAGACCGATTTTAATGTTTATTTGCTCCTTGCAGCCAATGGTCCCAAGAAAGCAAAAAACATAGCTAATTCTCTAAAAATCACTAAACAACAACTGTACCACAGTCTAAAAAAATTAAAGAACAAAAGAATAATAACAGCAACCTTTCATCGCCCTGCGACGTATTCAGCCGTAACTTTTGAAAAAGCAATAGCGCAAATAATAGAAGTAAAAGTGGATCAATCCAAAGCAATAAAAGAAAATAAAGAAGAACTCTTAGCTATCTGGAATTCAATAGAATCTAACAAAGAAGAATAACGCAAGATTTAGTTAAAGTAATTATTCTGTTTTTTTACAGAAAAAGTTTATTTCCCGATCAACAAATAACTGTACATATCAGCTGTATTTTTTTGGCGTTGGAGATGGTGGATGAGCCAAGAAAAAATCTTTAGAACTCTTTCAGAGTTTGGACTCACCAAAGTGGATGCTAAAGTATACGTTTTTCTTGCCAAAAGAGGACCCAAAAAAGCAGGAGACATCGCCAAAGCCCTGAAAATTTCCAAGCAACAACTCTACCCATCAATAAAAAGTCTCCAAAGCAAAGCTATAGTCAACTCAACAATTACTCATCCAGCCAGATTCTCAGCGGTACCCTTTGAAAAAACATTGGATTTATTTGCACAAGCTAAACTCAAAGAAGCACAAAGCATACAACAAAACAAAACTGAACTCTTAACTGACTGGCAATCGGTAGTGGTGAAAGAAGCTGAAGATAATTCTGCAAAATTCACAGTTATTGAAGGCAGAAAATATGTTTACTCAAAAATTCAACAAATGGTAAATGACACAAAAAAACAATTATCAACAGTAACCTCCGTCCCAAGTTTAATACGCGCCTACCAACACGGAATCTTAGAGTCTGCTTTTAATCATCCGCTCAAATCAAAAGTTAAATTTCGATTTCTAGCTAATCTTACCGAAGATAACTTCAGTACACTAAAAAAGCTTCTAGAAAAAGCCCCAAAAACTAGATTCAACCTAAAGGGAAGAAACCCTGAGTTAGGGCTAAAATTATCGCCAAGGATGGTTATCAAAGACAATGAGGAACTCTTATTTTTTACGTCACCTCAGTCCGAAGAATATTCATGTTTATGGACTAACTGTGAAGAACTAGTTAATTCATTTTCAGTTGTTTTTGAAGATTTATGGCGTAACTCTACAGATATCAAAAAGAACATTAGTAGTATAAGCAGCAAAAACATAAAATCAAAAACGAAAAATACCAGAGCCGAAGCAATTTACAGAAAATTTGAGAATATTCTGCATTTAGCTAGGGAAGAAATTATTTGTTTTACCGCTCCAGAAGAAATCATTAACCTAGTGAAAAAAGCACAGATACTAAAATCTGGAAAAGGCCTAGTGAAAATAATGGCATCTATAACTCAAGAGAACTTGGAAGGTATAAGCCGATTACCAAAAAACGTTCAAGTAAGACATGTTCCTCAAACCTGCATAGAGACTTTTGTTATTGATGGGAAACATCTTTTTCAGTTTAAATTGCCTTCTGTAACAAATGATTTCACAGCTAGATCTGCTATTGATCCATTCTACTCCGATGATATACAATACGTCAGCAAAATGAAAAAAAGACTATATGACATATGGGGAGACGCTTGCGAACCTTCCAGCTCAACCATAGAATCAATAATGGAACAATACGGGTTTATAATTGGATCCAGTTTTCCGCCTTTGAGAAAGCTTAAAGGATTCAATGTCTTTACAGAAGACCTAGGTAAAATATCAGAAAAAGATGTTCTAAACAAAATAATCAATTCAAATCAACAAATATCAAATAGTTCAAATGAATTTGGAAAAATGTACGGCACAAGTGCATCAGCAATTATTCATCCTCCCAAGTATCTTGAATTGCCGGATATGATGATATGGGTTGACCATATAGATAAGCGGTCTTGGTTTGGGCAGGGAGATGCTTTAGTTATCTCTTTAAACCTTGAAGCACCAAATGGAATTTTATTTGTTCCAGCTGGCGGTATTGGCGATAATCCTCAAGGGGTAATTCACAGAAAGGAAAATTATTTTCCAGATAAAAAAGCCCAAGAGTATTATCGTTTGGTTAAAAAAGATGAGCTTCAAGTTCGAGTGCATGGAAATACCTTGTTTGCTGGTTGGACAGTTCCAATTCCACTTTTTCCAAAGTACGTTCTTCCTCCTGCATGCGTTATCATTGAAGGGTATGGAGAAATCAAAACCCGGGCTTCAACAATAATTGCTCCCTCAGGCTGCAAATCTGAAGCGCAATCAAATTATCTAGATGCCTTTGTCACTTTCATACATCCTACCGCTAAGTATTCTGGACCAGGAACAGAAGGGTTGTTCTTTAGAGACATCGTTTCAACTACAACGATGCCACAGAAGTAAAGGGAAAGTGCCTAAAGGAATGGAGTAAGTTTATCTCCAATTTCTAGAGTCTCGTGTCTATTTTGAGGTTCTGGCTAATTGTTCTAGCTATTAAATAGCCTATTGGAATCGTGTATAGAGAAAAAGTGAATGCATAGAGTGCAAACGCAGGCATTAGACCTAAAATTATCTTATCGGGTAAATTGAATCCCACAATCGGCAACATGAAACGGTAGTCAAATGCTACAACAAAAGGAGCTAATGAAGTTCTAAAAAAAGCTCCAAATGCTGTGAAATATTTAATCGGTTTTGCTTTGCATGCAGGGTTCTGCAATGTTTTGCGTTTCAAGAAAACTGATGCTAAATAGATTCCGAATAACATACTCATAGTTAGCATAAACACGAATGGAACACCAATAATTGTAGATGGAATGGGAAATAGGATTATTTCCGCAGGTAGATTCAGAACAGCTACTAAAACTCCAACTTTGGGACCAAAAAGTAAGAAGGCTGCAAGGATGGGTATTTCGCTAAAACGATAAGAAACGCCCAGTAGGTACCCACTGGGAATTCTAATTGGATCCAGAGCTATCGTGAGCGCCACAAAAACAATTATTAGAGCAATTTCTCTTGAGTTCACGACTACTTCAAAATTAATTATCGACATTATTGATATTTATAACTAATCAAGGTTTACTTTTCTCGAGCTACTTTTGCGCTATAAATCTTGCCAGAGCTATACTTAATAAACGATACAATCCGATTATTTGCCGATGGACCGGGCAGGATTTGATCTCAGACGCAAGTGGAGAAATCACCTGCAAAACCTTCTTTCTTATTTAAACAGAACTTGATAACCCATAAATACCAAATTAATCATGGATGTCTCAGAATTAGTTCGGTACAATGATAAAGTTCGAAGCTTATATTTTGAAGCCTTCTCAAAATTGGACTGGGAAGAAGTGGCTAAATCCAGAGATTTAAGCTTTGATTCAATGCGTGATGTATTCCTTCACTTAACGGTCGTAGAAGATAGATGGATCAATTACACTCTAAGGGGCGAGTTCTCTAAATGGAAAGATCCAGTTTTTGATGACTTCAAAAACCTTGTACGTTTAAAGGCATACATGACTCTCATTCATGAGAATACGGGCAAATTTCTAAAAACGTTGAAACCAGCAGATTATCTAAACCGAGTGGCCAACCCATGGATCAAAGGTACTTCAATAAGCATAGAGACTGGACTCACACACATGGTGTAGGGTGCATGGTGCATTTTGGCGAATTGTCGGCAGCATTATGGCAAATTGGAAAAGAAGCACCATACTTGGCTTTCTTGCGGCATGAACTCAATGAATCGAAATAAGCAGGGTCTCTGTTATTGTGTTAAAGTGGACCGAGCGGGATTTGAACCCGCGGCTTCCGCGTTGCGAACGCGGCGATCATACCAGACTGATCTACCGGCCCATTTCTGCAAAAATACCAATACGTTGACATTTAGAGCTTTCGGTTAAGCAGTTAGTTGCAGGTTCTCGTCGTTAGTTAATAAATTTTGAAGGACAGATTATTTATGAGATCTTTTTAACTTACCCTTCGTCGTAACCACGTTCTAATCTGTCATGTGTTTTTCGGTAGTTATATTCGTGTTCTGCTTTGTTGTTGCTAAAGTTCTGGAGATGCTTTTGCAGGTCTGCTTTGTTTAGAAAAATGCAGGCACAATAAGGACATTTGTATTGCTGTTCTCGGTTGTTTGTTTCTTGTTCCATAGTTGTTCACCTAATGTATGTTTAGGCAGATTTTTTTGCCGTCAAGCTCAGACTGGTGCCATTCAGCTTCAACTTCGCTTCGAGAGGAATGCAAGTAAACTTTTCTTGCCCGAACCAAACCAGCCATCTCCTCTAAATAAGGCTCCAAGAGCCCCATACTTTCCGCATCTAACTCGGCAATGTGAACTGACTCCAATGTTTCTGTGGGTACAAAACCCATATCCTTTCTCAAAGCCTGTACGCGTCGCGCCAAATCCCGCATGATGCCTTCCCCTAACAGTTTATCGTCTCGCTGCCCACTTACAAATACAGTTACGTCATTTTCTTGGCTTGAAACCCAACTCTCACCTTCAACAAATATTGGGGGCGCAGTGGAATAATCAACACTTTTAACATTGGTTAATTCAAGGAACAATTCTTCAAGGCATTTAACAGAATCAAGTATAGCTTGGGGACCAACAACAATTGCTTTGCTAAGTGGCCAACGTCGTTTGAGTTTACCCTGTTGCCGCGCAGCATAGGAGATGGACACAACTCTAAGTAAGGTATCGAATTGTTCGTCAAGCATTGGGTTTCTGATTTCGCCGTCTGGAGTGGGCCAAGTTGCCAAGTTGACTGTTTCTGGAAGGGTCGGCTCAAGCTGTCGATATACTTTCTGATAGAGCGCTTCACTGAGGTGTGGTGTAATAGGGTTGAACAGTAACGTAACTGTTTTTAGAGTATGGTAGAGCAACGCATAGATTGTTTGGCGTCGTTCGAAAGTCGCAGGTTCATCAGTCCAAAGTTCCTTGCGGATCATAGGCACATATAGTCTGCTAAGGGTTTCAATCACGAAATCATCAAGCACCGCTACAGCAGCATTGAATTCGCAACGTTCAAGTTTGTGGGTGTAATCTTGAATTCTCTCTTGAAGTTTTGAGAGCAGCCACAAGTCCGCTGGCCGAATTTTATTTGCTTCCAAAGCCCACTGAAGCGAGTATTTTTCTGGAGCGAACTTATCAAAAGAGGCGTTTTGCATGAAGAATCGGCTTAAATGGTATAGTGTTGATAGAACTTGGTAGCTTCTTCTGGTGAGTTCCTGCGTGTCAAAGCTCATGAAATCTACAGGGGAACATTTACGCATCATGTAGAAACGGCACAGGTCAGCGCTGGTTTTCTCCAGAAGTTTGTTGGTTTCCACCACGTTGCCGAGGCTTTTGCTCATTTTCCGTCCTTTGGCATCCTGCGTTAGTCCTTGAAACAAAAAGGCTTTGTATGGTGCATAAGGCTTGCCAGATAAAATAATATTTTCCAAGAGCAGCGAGTTTGCCCAACCGCGAGTTTGGTCGATACCTTCAGTTAGAAAGGCTGAGGGCACAAACTTCTCGTACTCTTCGTCGGTGAAACGGGCGTAAGGTGAAGCGCCACTGTTGTGCCAAGTATCCAAAACAAAGTCTTCTCGCCTCATTGACCCGCCGCATTTTTCGCATTTCAGTGTTATTCGGTCAACCCAAGGTTTGTGCAATTCAAAGTCCTCTGGAATCGGCTCTTGAGCTTTTTCCAGCAACTCTTTTTTGCTTGAGACCAGGTGTTTGTTGCCGCATTTTTGGCATGCCCATATTGGTATGGGTGACCCCCAGATTCGTTCACGGCTAATACACCAAGGTTTGCCCTCTTTTAGAAAACCTAAGAAACGGTTTTTGGGCTCTTCATAGAAGTACTCGATTTTCTCTGCAGCTTCTAGTACCTTGCTATTAATTTTGTCAGTTCGTAAAAAGTACTCTTTCCTAGCAAGCCAAACGAGTTTATGATGTGAACGCCAGCATGTTGGGTATTCATGTTTGGTTTTTCCAATCTTGACAAAAGCGTTTCGGTTACGTAACTCTTCAACAACTAACATGTCTGCGTCCCGAGCGAAGACACCGTTAAAACCGCCGGCATCTTTTGTAAATTTGACTTCATCATCGAATGGCGCAAAAATTGGTACGCCGCG
>CAVZIW010000010.1:0-106865 GCA_963775465.1 Candidatus Bathyarchaeota archaeon
ACATGAAGACCTAATCGCTTTCTCCAACCACCGTTTCTATGATGACACTTTGATAACTTTCCCCTCTGCCAAATGCCAAACAGATAACTTGGGCGTAAAACTTGTTCATGTTCCAGAAGGTGTCTACGATCGGGGAGGTACTAGAAGCAACTTTAGAGAAGCAGAAAGAGTTGCCGATTTAGTTTTTGATCACTTTAAGAGATATCCAAAAAAAACCCTTGGTATAGTTACTTTTAGCGTCGCACAAATGGAAACTATAGCAGATGCAATTGATCGCCGCCTTAAAGAGCGACCTGAATTTGACCATTTTTTCAAAGAAGATCGTTTAGGCGGTTTCTTCATTAAGAATCTTGAAAATGTTCAAGGTGACGAACGCGACGTCATTTTCTTTAGTGTGGGGTACGGATTTGATCATCATGGACAGATAACGATGCATTTTGGGCCTCTCAATAAACCAGGAGGCGAACGACGTCTAAACGTGGCGGTTACACGTGCTCGAGAAAAAGTGGTGCTTATTACCTCCATCAAATCTTCTGACATCGATCCCGATACCAAAGCTTTAGGGATTCAAACATTACGTGCCTACCTTTATTATGCAGAGAATGAACCAGAAACTATACAACGCTTATTCTTCAGTTGACGAATTCGATTCTGCCATAGATAAAGATGTTTCAGATGAAATCAAGAAACTCGGATATCAGATTGTTCCACAAGTTGGCTGTAGCGGTTTCAAAATTGACATCGGCGTAGTTGATCCTGTTAATCAAGGATGCTTCCTACTGGGAGTAGAGTGCGACGGTACAACCTATAAATCAAGTAACAGTGCCCGAGACCGTGACCGTCTCCGCGAACAAGTTCTAAGAGAACTGGGTTGGACTATTCACCGTATTTGGTCACCAACCTGGGTGGCAAGACGCGACAGTGAAATCCGACGCCTCAAAGAAGCGCTTGAGCAAGCCCAAAAACGGCAGATAGAGCAGGAAATCCAGCAGCCTCAAATTTATTGCGAAGATGAGTCAACGGCAGAAATGGACGTACATAAAAACAATTTTGCCGGCATTGAAAAAATAGGGGTGCCCTACAAAATCCACCCCCTTAAAGCAAATTATAATCCTTACATTAAAGCAATCACAACAGAAAGCACCAATGAAACAAAAGTAAAAAACGCGTTTTATTTTCCAGAAAACCGAGAAAACCAAACTAAATTACTTGCTGAACTAGTCCAAAATGAAGGACCAGTACATATTGACTACGCTGTTAAACGCTTAGCAAAATCATGGGGAATTAAACAGGTCAATCCAAAAATCTCACATGCTGTCAAAGAAGCCTTAAACAACCTGATCAGAGAACAAAAAGTAGTTATCAAAGGTAGCTTTCTGTGGCCACCTGAACTAGGCGAAACGCCCGTTCGAGTTCCGCAAAAAGGTGTTCCCGAATCCAAACGCAAACCCCAATACATCGCTCCTGAAGAAGTTGAATCTGCCATGGGAATCATCGCTCAACATGCCTTTGGCATTAGTAAGGATTCACTGGTTTCAGAAACTGCTCGAGTGTTTGGTATAACCTATAGGGGTAAAGATGCAAAACAAATATTTACAGAAATACTAGAACGGCTGATTAGGGAACGAAAACTCGTTTGCAAAGACGGCGATACAGTTAACGTCGCTTAGTTCGCATTTATTTTTTTTATAAGTATTGGTAGATCTGTCAGAGCTGTTATGATGTAATTTGCGCCGCTAGAAGAGAGTTGTTCTTTTGTTGAGATACCGTTTGGTAGTCCTACGGCGATTGCTTTAAGATCTTTTGAACTTTGCATATCCACCACACTATCACCCACAATTACAGTATTTTCTGGAAGTGCATTTAGAGCTTTGAGTGCTAATTCACATTGTTCGGTATTGGGTTTAACGTATTTGACTTTGTCCCGTGAGACTATTACTCCGAAAGATTCCTCAATTTTGAAGCGGTGAAGAATATATTTTGTTGCTTTTTCTCCGCTTGTCGTGCATAATCCTATTTTTAGTTTCATTCTTTTGAGTTCCTGTAATGTTTCGATAGCGCCAGTTAATAGGCTTGTTGAGGCTGCAGCTTCTGTTTCATATTTTTCAGCGATGCTTAATGTTTGGGCTCGAACTTCTTTGAATGCTTCATTTGACTTCGACTTGTTTTTAACATAGATTTCTGTCTTTTTTAGCATCTCAAAAATGTTTTCGTTAACGTCAAGTATTGATCCGGGAACTCCCGCTCGCATTAGATAGCTTCTTACTTCTGCCCTCAACGATTTATAATCAAGGTTAAAATGGGCAAGCGTTCCGTCTAAATCGAATATTACAGCTTCAATGGACATGACTTTTAGCTCCGCTCTTCTCTATGGCTGGGGTTAAAGCAGTCCTAACAGAAATATACTTTGCGGTAATCCGAAACTCAACTTTTACTCTGTTACAACCACCTTTAGTGGCTTTTCGACTGGATTGTCAGCGGTTTGAAGTGCTTTTTCAAAATCCTCAAGCTTAAACCTGTGAGATATGAGTCCTTTTACATCGACAATTCTTCGAGAAATTAACTCAACAGCCAAAGGATACTCCACAGGTGAAATGTACATAGTGAAAAAGGAAGCTTCATCGGCATCCTCTAAGTTAAGGTACCCCTTAGATTCACCCACTAACGCCACCTTTCCAGTCTTCTTAACCAAATATGGTGTTTGAACAACTGCAGCTGTAGTTCCCGCAGCTTCAACCACAAAATCAGAGCCCCGTTTGGTTAGTTTTCGTACAGTTTTAACAACATCTTCTCTCTTTGCGTTTATAGTTACATCAGCGCCATACTTCTTTGAAAGCTCAAGTCTATAATCCATCAAATCCACCGATATCACACGGCAACCTTTCATTAATGCTATTTGCGTCATAAGCAAGCCAATTGCTCCCTGACCAATTACTGTAACCCAGTCGCCAACGTTTGGTTGCAGGTAATTTAGAACTCGAAGCGCCAAAGCAACTGGCTCTACCACTGCAGCCTCTTCATCATTAATGTTTTTTGGAACAGGAACTAAGCTTCGAGGAAGCATCGCTTTTGATTCAGCAAAAAAACCGTTCTTAGTTAAACCATAAAATTTTCCCCGGGTGCAATATGTGGGGTATCCTTTAAGGCAGAAGTCGCAGTGCCCACAATTGACAATGGGAACCATGACAACTCGTTCTCCCGTATCCTCTCGGATTCCGCAGGCATCGTGTCCTATGATTGTTCCTTTCTTCATCCATTTCCAGTTGCCTCGATAAAAGTGCAAATCGGTGCCACATATGCTTCCAGCTTTAAACTTTACCAGAACTCTGTTGCTCCTTACTTTGGGATCTGGAACATTTTCAATTTTAATCTGACGGGGTCCACGGTAAATGGCGGCTTTCAAAAACAGTCAACTCTAATGTATAGTATGTATTAAAATGTGGTATTAATCTTGCTGAATTTTTTTTGCGGTAGACTAATAACCTAAATGTTGTATCTTTTGGTTGAGGTCCTATGAATCTGGATCAATATTCTAAAGAACAGCTTTGGCAATTGCTCGTTGAATCTGTTCATGCTTCAGTTATGTATCCAACCCATAAGGCATACACCCGAGACAGCATCTTACCCAATCAACCAGATGTTTCAGCAACTGAGCTTTCAGAACGCTTAGGCATGCCGCTTGGGGAGGCAATAGTTATCTTAAACGAGTTGATTGAGGAAAAAAAATAGTTTAGCCATTTTTGCAGAAACCATTTTTTCTTCTAGACAAACAATTCTTCTTAGCCATCTAAAGCATCCACGCAAAAAATTTTTAGAAATTAAATCGTCAACAAAAGAGCGTATACTATTGCTAATATTCATATTAAAGGATGAACGGAGTATCTGTCCTAAAGAATCTGCACGCTTGAAGCCTTAAATACGATACAGACATCGGCACCAATGTTGAGCGCAAGCTCGTTAAAAGATCGTTTAGTTATTTGAACCAGAAAAACCCTACCGACATCCACCTTAAGTTTTACAAGCGAGTCTAAATCAATGATCTCTGCTATCTTTCCCTTAAGCACATTTCTTGCACTTGACTCAACAGCTTGTTGGCACAAAATAATGTCCTGCGGATTAACAAAAATAGATACTTTGCCGTCCTTTTGATCGGCAACTTCAACCTGTACATTATTTCCCAAGTCGACGATTGTTGTGCCTTTTGATGTTATTTCAGCTTCACCAGCGAATGTATTGTCAATTGCTGCAAAGCTGGCCAGATTCCTGGAGAGTTTACTGAAAACCTCTACCGGTGCTCCCACTTCAGAAATCTTCCCTTCATTCATCAAAGCGATGCGGTGAGGAAACGTCTTAGCTTGAAATATGTTGTGGGTCGCCATCACTATAGTAACTTTGTTTTCACGATTAACTCTATCAATAACTTCTTCAAGTATGCCAGCGTTCTTAGGATCCAGGTTAGCTGTGGGCTCATCTAAGAGCAAGAGTTTCGTTTTGAGAACTAAAGCCCTCGCGATAGCGACTCTTTGCTGCTCGCCGCCCGAAAGCTTTTTTGCGTTGCGTTTCTCAAACCCTTCCAGCTTGACAAGTTTGAGTGCTCTTTTTATTTCTTCATCGCGTGTAGACTGAGGTACTTTTCTTACTTTCAATCCATAGGCAATGTTGTTATAAACTGAAGTACTGAAAACGGTTGTCTTCTGAAACACAAGAGTGCTCTGCATTCTCTCTTTTTCAGTATTTTTGTAATTTACCTTTTTACTTTGGAATATGACTTCGCCACTTGTTGGATTTTCAATAAAAGCAAGAATTTTTAGTATCGTTGATTTTCCAGAGCCATTAGGTCCCAGTAGTGCCAATATTTCTCCTTCATGTATCTGAAGGTTTACGGAGTTGACTACTGTATTGTTATAGTATGTCTTAGTAACGTTCTTCAATTCTGCAGTGATTATTGGTCTGCAAGCTCTCCTTTTCTTTTTCTTAATTTGGCAAAGGACCCTTTAGCCGTTTCTACTATTAAATTTGTTTTCCTTAGTACAATTATTGAGATGTTTATGATGAAAAGTATGCTGACTAATATTATTCCCAATGCTATGGCTAGACCAAGTTCGCTGATTTGAACATCACGTGAGATGGCTGTTGTTAATACGTCAGTTCTGTTGCCTCCGCCGGCAATGTTTCCACCTACTAGTAAGACTACTCCTAACTCTCCTATTGCTCGGTTAAAGCTGGCAATATCCGATAAGATGATTCCGTTGGCTGCCTCTTTTAGAACTGCTATTTGTGCCTGAGATTCTGAGGCCCCGAGCGTTTTGGAGAGGTTCATTATTTCTGGATCGACTGATTCGATGGAGGAGACGCCTATGCTTATCAAAATTGGTGTTATTAGTATTGCTTGACCCAGCATTATAGCGCCGGGAGTATATAGTAGTCCTAGAAATCCCAAGGGTCCTCCTCTTGAAAACATTAAGAAAAGAATCAAACCCAAAACTACTGTGGGCAAACCTATTAGGGTATTTAGGATTGCTTTGATTATTGTTTTTCCTCGAAATTCTTTGAGGGCAATTACTAATGCGAGTGGTGTTCCCCAAAGTATGGCTAAAATAACTGCTGTTCCGGAAAAAAAGAGGGAGCGGAGGACTATTCCTTCTATTTCTGGGTTGCCTGTGAATATTAGCTGGAAGGCCTGTATTACTTCGCCGAGTATATCAGCCAATTCACTGTCCTCTAATCGTAGAGCTGATAATCGTTAACTCTGTATTGTGGTGCGCATTCTGAGCCGTCGAAGAAGGCGTAATCTTTTATCCAACTGACTATTGGTTGGGGCGCGTTGTCTTTTAGCGGTTGCACTGCTTCATGGAAGAGGGTTTCTCCGTAAGTGTCTAGCCCGTAATTGTTGATTATTTGTTGAGTCTCTGGGGAAATCAAGTATTGTATGAAATCCATTGCATCATTGAAATTAATGCTGTCGTGTATGGTTTTGTTAGCTTGAACCGTTTGCGTATTCACAGCCATTACACTGTAAACGTTAAGAAGTGACTGTTCTTCAGTTATAAGTGCCTTAATTTCTATTGAACCATCTGCGTGGAATTTTAGGTAAGTGCCGATGTCGGAGAGTGTGTATGCATCTTTTTGGTTAGCAACGGTTAGGGTTGCGCCCATGCCTTGTCCTGTGCTTGCAAACCAGGGTTCAGTAGAGAGTTCTGTGTAATTGTAGCCAGCTTCAGTCCATAGGCTTTTCTCTTTTGAGTTTGTGCCTGAGTTGTCTCCTCGAGAAACCCAGATTTGGCTTGCTCCTGACTGGTCAGGCATGTTTTGTCCGTATTGTACTATGTTGAATAATGCTTCAGCAGCTGTTTTTCCTTGGATTTGCGCTGGATCGTCTGCTGGTCCGACAATTGTGAAGAAATTATATGCTATGATTTTTCTGTTTACACCAAATCCCCCGTCTAGAAATTCTTGCTCTACTGAGGGTGCGTGAACCAGGACAATGTCAGCATCTCCGTTTTCCGCTTGTTGTATAGCTATGCCTGTACCTACTGCTACAATGTTTAAGTCAACGTTGTGTGTTGCTTCATAGTCGCTTTCTATAGCGTTCAATAAGTCCTGTATCGTATAAGCTAGTGGTTGTCGAGATGAAAACTCTTCGCTTAGAGAAGTTGTTAAAGTATACCAATGTACCCGCAATGACTATAATGGTTACGAGTGCAGCTACGATGATTAGTTTTTGCCACATTTGCATGATAAACACCGTCGTTATGTTTGGAAATACATATCATTATCCTTATAAACCTTATCGTGACTAATTAAACTGGCTTGTTAACCAATAAAAAACACACTCTCTCATGCAAAGTATGGATTGAAATCAAAGGTAAACCCTTAATCGGCAAGGGCGGCGCAGAAATACTAGCTGCGATCCAAAAAGAGAACTCAATTTCTAAAGCTGCGGAAACATTAGGCATGTCTTATCGTTACGTTTGGAATTACATACAGGAAATCCAAACAGTAATGGAAGAACAGATCGTGGAAACTTTCAAAGGAGGCAAATCAGGCGGGGGAGGAGCAAAACTGACCGTTTTAGGGAAAGATTTGCTTAATGAGTATAGACAAGCTGAAAGTTACTTTGATAGAGTTATAACTGATCAGGGTAGTTCGGAGGTGAAATGTTTGAAGATAAGTGCAAGAAACCAGCTTAAAGGAAAAGTCGTAGCTGTAGACAAAGGTATCATAACTGGTAAAGTTAAGGTTGAAATTACTATGCCTATAACTATCACATCCGTTATTACAAAAGAAGCCATAGAAGAATTAGATATAAAAGTTGGAGACGAAGTTTCAGCAATCGTGAAATCAACAGAAATCATGATTGCAAAATAATTTTTTTTATTCCACTACGTACCGGTAGGTTATATGTTCGCCTGCTGTAGTGCTTTTTCTTGTAATTTTCAAGACATCACCCGGTTGAGCGCCAATTGCCTTCACTGCCGGATCGCCAGACTTGATTTGCGGCATCTGATAAGGTTTGACTTTAAATTGGGCGAGAAGTTCCTTCTTTTCTTTTTCTGATATGATTTCATGGAAGGGAACTAATGCGTGTTCGAATATGTCAAAGACAGGGAAGGATTTCGGTAAAAGTTCAACATTCTTCTTTTTTGCGCCAAGCTTAACGGCATGAGTGTAACGGCCTTCAGTGACTACAATTGCTCGATCGATTTCTTTTTCCTTCATTATCTTGTAGAGGGTGTTCATGGCTGCGATGCCGACAGTGGCTTCGCCAAGGATGCACCAGACGATTGCTCTTTCTTTGTCTTTTGGAATGTCGATGATGTAGGCGTATGCGCCTTCAAATTTTTCTTTTTCAACAAGTTTGTATTTTCTGAGTTTAATCAGGACTTCCGCTTTGCGCTCTTCGATTGTTTCGATTTTGGTGCTCAAACCACAAACCTCAAAGTAAGAATACTCGCAACCTAAAATAATCATTTGCCCTTAAACTTTATGGTTTGTAGAGTGCAAGTTTGTGTTTGACTTGGCTATTTCTATGGTGATGGTTTTTTTGGGCGCGAGTTTCTTGGTTATGATTATTTAGTTATGATAGTTTTTGTTTTGATTGTTTTCGCTGGCGGTCAGAATTGGGTTGAATAATCATGGTTATAATTATTTTCAGTTTTTTTATTTGTCCGCTAGAACAACAACACTTGAAAAATTTTTGTTGTTGTTCTTCCGAACCTTTCTATGCAAGTGGCAGCTTTTGGAGTCTGTTGCTATAAATTTTTCCTGAGAATAACATTGATTTGTTTTTATCAATCAAGCCACAAGTAAACTTTATTTTTTCTTAGACGGTTGATGTGCCTTAATTTTTTGAACGGCATTGTTGAAATTGCGGTTACAAAGGCAACTTCTTTGGTTTTTGAGTTAGGTCTTCACTAGTTTGTAGCCCATTTTGTTTCCCATGCCGTACTTGTAGGCTAGGTTGATTATCAGGTTTGCCATGGATTCCAAGTTGCGTGCAGCTGCTAATGGTCCGCAGTCGACTGGGTCAAAGCCTATGTCTTTGGTTAGTTGAGCCACTGTTTTTTTAGCCTCTAAGTTGTCTCCGGCGATGAATGCAGTTAACTGTTCGTTGCCTATTCTTGCTGTGCTTTGGTTTGGTGCAAACACAGTGTTAAAGGCTTTTACTACATATGCTTCGGGTAGTTTTTTCTGTGTTTGTTCCGCTGTAGATGTCGTGCAGCTGATTCCCAAGTTCATGTTTGCTCCAATGGCGTTCATGACATCAATTACAATCTTTTTGTCGGCGAAAGGTTTGATGTTTTCTATTGCGTTATCTGAGTTTTCGTGGGGAACTGCAAGGATTATGAGTTCTCCCCATTTTGCAGCGTCAGAGACGTTTTCTTTTGGGTCGCGGTGACCAAATTTTATTTGATGTCCAGCTTTGCTAAGTCCATTTGACAGTGCAGTGCCGACATTGCCTTTTCCTATGATCGCGATCTTCAAAAATTTTATCCCTCTAAAATAATACAAGTTAGGTCTTGGTCTTTAGAAGTTGTGACTGTCATCTGACTACAACAAACCCTTCTATAGGAAACAATGGGGTAGAACAGTTTTGTTTATTAATATCTGTTTTATTCTGTCTTTTTGTCGGTTTTAGTTTAACTGACTTTAGTATTTTCCCTAATATATTAGGGAGAAGCTCTATTTGTGATAGTGAATATCTATGCATATACAAGGTGTAAAAATATGAGTCAAAATCAAATGTTCTGTTACCAATGCGAACAAACAGCTAAAGGAACAGGATGTACAGTTGCGGGTGTATGCGGCAAAACCGCCGATGTAGCTAACATCCAAGACTTGCTTGTTTACATGCTAAGAGGCTTGAGCCAACTATCTATTGAATCAGCAAAAGCTGGAATTAGGGACGAGAAAATTGATGTCTTTACTTGTGAAGCTCTATTCGCTACCCTAACAAACGTAAACTTTGACCCCGAATCTTTGGCAGAATACGTACGAAAGACAGCTCAATACCAAGATCAAATTCGAAACAGACTTCAAGGCGTAAAAGGCAAAGTTGACACACCATTTAATCTGCAAATAGAAAAAACAACTGAAGGTTTAGTTGCACAGGGCAAAAAATACGGAATAAACTCTGAACCAGCAATGGACGCAGACTTGCACTCTCTCCAATGGCTATTAACATATGGCCTAAAAGGAGTAGCAGCATACGCATACCACGCTTATTTACTGGGAAAAAAAGACAACAAAGTCTTCGACTTCATCTACGAAGGTTTAACCGCACCATTCAAAAAGACACTTAGCACAAATGATTTAGTCGGTTTAGTTTTCAAATGTGGCGAAATTAACATCCGTGCAATGGAGCTCCTAGACGCGGGAAACACAGAAAGATACGGCCACCCAGTTCCAACCAAAGTGCCATTAGGCCACAAGAAAGGCAAGGCAATTCTCGTCTCAGGACACGATCTCATGGATTTAGAAGAAATACTAAAACAAACTGAAGAAAAAGGCATAACTGTCTACACACATGGAGAAATGCTCCCAACCCATGGATATCCAGGACTCAAAAAGTACCCAAATTTCTACGGTCACTACGGAACAGCATGGCAAAACCAACAAAAAGAATTCGCTGCTTTCCCAGGTGCAATTCTCATGACAACCAACTGCATCCAACGCCCCGTCGAAAGCTACAAAGCAAATATTTTCACAAGTGGACCAGTCGCATTCCCAGGCGTGAATCACGTTGCAGGAAGAGACTATTCTGAGGTAATTAACAAAGCATTAGAAATGCCAGGTTTCCAAGAGGACACAGATGGTAAGACTGTCCTTGTGGGCTTTGGCAGAAATGCGGTGCTTAGCGTTGCAGGAAAAGTAATAGACGCCGTCAAGAATGGACACATTAAACGATTCATACTTGTAGGTGGATGCGACGGAGCAAAACCCGGACGAAGCTACTATACCGAATTCGTGGAAAAAGCACCCAACAACACAATAATTTTAACTTTAGCATGTGGTAAATTCCGATTCTTCGACAAAGAACTAGGCACAATTGATGAAATACCAAGACTTCTAGACATCGGACAATGCAACGATGCTTATTCAGCCGTAAAAATCGCTCAGGCTTTAGCAGATGCATTCAAAGTCGGAGTAAACGACCTGCCCCTCTCACTAGTGTTATCGTGGTATGAACAAAAAGCAGTTGCCATATTGCTGTCGCTGCTCTACTTGGGTATAAAAGACATAAGAATCGGACCAAGCCTACCCGCCTTCATAACACCAAACATCCTAAACGTACTCGTTGATAAATTCAACATAATGCCTATAAGTACACCGGATGCAGATCTTCAGGCAATAATGAAGTAATTCCTCTCTTCCTTTTTTAGAAATCATTTTTTTTATCTTAGCCCAATGTTCTATAAAAAATAAATTTTGGCGAACTGGTATTTCAACTAAACTTTCCTAAAATTTATAAAATAAAGTGATGGCTATTTTTGATGAGCTATTCAAGGTGGTATGCTTCTTCGCCGTGTTGACTCAAATCCAACCCTTCATCTTCCTCTTTAGGGCTTACTCTGAGTGGTGAAAATACATCAACAATCCTAAGCAGCAAATAAGAACCTGCAAACGCAAATGCAGATACAACCAAAACGGCAAGTAATTGGACACCAAGCTGATAAATGTTTCCATCAACAATCCTTGTACTGCCGGATTAATCGCCGCTGTTGCAAACAAACCAACAGCAACTGCGCCAATGATTCCTCCGATTCCATGGCAGGCAAAACATCTAGCGTGTCGTCAATTTTTGAGCGACCTGCTCGCCAGTTAGCTATCAAATTGGATATTATCCCTGCAGCTAATCCGATGACTACTGCCGAAGTGAAGTCGACATAGCCTGCATGCTGCTGTTACAGCTGCTATCCACAAACTGCGCCCAACTGAGATGCCGATCGCTGATGGCTTTCCCTTTATTACCCAATCCATTATCATCCAGCTACTGCCGCAGCCGCTGCCGCTAAGTTTGTGGCAATAACAGCTGAAACAGCTAAGTTGTCGGCTGCAAGTGCGCTCCCTCCGTTAAAACCAAACCATCCAAACCATAGTAGACCAGCTCCTAGAATTACATATGGGATGTTTGTTGGTTTAAACTCCGTTCCCATGCCTGGAGCACTTGGCGCTTTATTGTCTAAGCTTTCATTTGATCTTTCCAGTAAACACAACCTTTTCTTCTGCCAACGATCAATGCAGCTGCCAAAGCGGATAACCCCGCGGTACATGCACTACAATGCCGCCCGCAAAATCGACAGGCGCCTAAGACATGTAAGCCACCCATTAACATTCCAAATCCAATGCGCGATAGGCGAGTAGATAAGCGTGGACCATAAAATACAAAAATAAGCAGGGACTTGAATCGAATTCTTTCTGCGCATGCTCCAATGATAAGATGCGGGAGTGATTGCGGCGAATTTCAGTTGGAAGGCAAAAAATAGGAACTTCAGGAATGCCTGATGCATAAGTTGGATTGACATGTGTTTATGGTTATTCCATTTAAGCCTACAAGTGACAGATTTCCGATAACGCCACCAATGCTAGGTCCAAACACAAGACTGTAACCCCAGAAGAACCAGACTAGACTGACAACGGCAAAAATGAGCGATACATTGAACTAATGTTGACACAAGGTTCTTTCTACGAACTAACCCGCCGTAGAAGAAGGCTAATGCAGGAGTCATTAGCATTACGAGTGCGGTTGATACTAAGACCCATGCGATATCTGCTGCGTTTTCCATACCTTTCCCTATTTTGAATGTGTTTGTTCATGCGTTTTGTTAAAACTAATATTTAAACTATGCATTCGCTTCAATTGTAAGTGCAAAAATTAACAATTGTCCAACATTTTATTTGTAAGTCTTTTGAGCATGCAGCATAAAGTTCAGAAATCTTGTCTGATCGCAAATTTGTTCAAAAAATAAGTAAAATCGGGTAATTCTGTCCAGAACAAAACAAACAAAGAAAAATTGTGGGAGGTGATTAGCCTAATCTAACTGGTAGGCTTCTTCACCGTGTTCGCTAACATCTAAACCTGCATCCTCTGCTTCTTCGCTAACTCTGAGCGGAGAGAATAGGTTTACCAACTTTAGCAGCCCATAGGAGCCGAAGAACGAAAACGGTACAATAATCGCGACCGCGATTAGCTGGTCGACGAATTGTCCAACGTTTCCGTAAAGTAGACCGCTTGCACCACCGATTGCTGCAGAGGCAAATATTCCAGTGCCTATGGCGCCCCAAATGCCGCCAACACCGTGACATGCGAAGACATCCAATGAATCGTCGATTCTTGATCTGCCAGCTCTCCAGTTTGCAACCAAGTTGGAGATTATTCCTCCGATAAAGCCCATAATCAAAGCAGCGGTGGGGCCAACAAAGCCTGAAGCAGGTGTTATCACGACTAAGCCTACGACTGCACCTACAGCCATACCAACTGCTGACGGTTTGCCTTTAATTAGCCAATCCATTAACATCCAGCTCACAGCTGCTGCAGCTGCCCCCAAGTTTGTAACTACGAGCGCTGAGACTGCTAGGTCGTTTGCTGCTAATGCACTGCCCGCGTTGAATCCAAACCAGCCAAACCATAGTAATGCTGCACCTAACAGCACATAGGGGATGTTAGTTGGCTTGAAAGATGGAGGCGGAGCGTCTAGCTTTGCCATGTGACTTTTCCATGGAATTGAAAGTCCTGAACCTCCTGGGGATGTTGAGCATGCTCCTGTCTTTCTTCTGCCGACAACGAGAGCTGCAGCCAAAGCGGAGACACCAGCGGATATGTGGACAACTAACCCCCCAGCAAAGTCTATGGATCCTAAGGCTTTTAGCCAGCCATCAGGGTTCCAGACCCAGTGAGCGATTGGTATGTAGATAAATGTTGACCACAGTACAATGAAAATTAGAAGTGATCTAAATCGAACTCTTTCTGCGCAGGCACCGATTATTAATGCTGGTGTGATTGCTGCGAATTTTAACTGGAATGCAAAGACTAGCAATGTCGGTACAGTTGCTGCAAGAGCAGGGGTAACGTCATGTATACCTATCCCCGCAAGTCCTGCAAGAGATAGGTTTCCAATTACTCCGCCAACGCTGGGACCAAAAGCTAAGCTATATCCGTACACTGCCCATATGATACTTATTACTGCAAAAATTATGAAGCACTGAGCGATCGTGGATACTAGGTTCTTTTTCCGTACTAAGCCTCCGTAGAAGAAACCTAATGCGGGGGTCATCAACATTACTAGGGCCGTTGATGTAATTAACCATGCTATATCTCCAGAGTTTGTTACAGTTGCACTCATTTATTATTCACCATTAGACATATGTATACTTTTTTTTGTATTGATTGTGCATTTATCTCAAACAACTATATAAAAGTATCCGTTTGAAAACAAACAAAGCAATTTAGTAAATGGATGTTTGAAAAAATCAATGAATATGCTACAAGTGTCCACATTTGACTAACAAACTTTCCAAAATATCAAAATTTATCCATAAAATAACCAAATTATTGACCAATTACCAATAAAATCATTAAATTCTTCCAAAGTAGTCAACTAACTAATCAAAAAAACAAGTTCGCTTTCTCTTCTTACGCGTAAAACTTATAACGCTACAATCGCAATCTTTGCGAACAGAAGGTCCACAGCAAATGAAATTTGGCGCATATACTTTTCAACCGCAAAAAACCCAGGGATTCGACTTCCAAGTTCTCCGTGTAAAACCAGAAACCGGCCTCAGAATAAAACCAGAATCCGACATGTACAGCAACATTGCAGTATTTGCTGACACTTTGACTGTACAAAACCATCCTGACTGGGTTTCTCAGTCACCACTTGGTCCTGCTAAATTTGGAAACAACAACTTCAATATTTATTGGAGTATGGTGTGCCCTACACAGCCAGATTACAGAGAAGAACAATTAAAATACATCGCAGAATTGGACAGACAGTCACCAGGTATATGGCTAAATAGCCAATACTTCGCTGACCACGACCATTGCACCTGCTCTCGGTGCCAAGAAAAGTGGCACAAAAGTGGCTTAAGCTGGCTTGAATGGCGCAAAAAAGAAGTAAATGATTATATGGCTCAAATACGCGGCACAGTCAAAAAAGAACTCGTATTCTGCCTTCAACCAGATCCAGTAAGCTCATATGAACGCTACGGCGTAGATTTTAGCGATTTTGCGAAATACGCCGACAAATTCTGTGTTGTGATGTTTAGCAAAAACTATGCAACACCATGGTATTGGGAAATGTTGGTGAGAGGCTTCAAGAAACTTTTAAGCAAACCTTTCTATGTGAGTTTGTACGTTTATGGTCCCGGCGACAACCCAAAAGATGTGCCCTTACCATCCGAACTGATGACAGTAACAGTCAGATGTGCTCGAGCAGGTGCCAATGGTTTTCTCTACTTAACTGACGGCAATAGCCAAATGGTAGATTTCCAAAAAGCTGCATTCACAGACACAGCGATGCTTTCACGTCTTAGAACGTTCGGCGGAACACCGGTTCAACAGGTTATTGACAGGTTTGAAGATTGGAAAAAAATTCTTTAGATCTGCCTTTTCTTGTTTTTATCAAATTTTCTACCCTATCGTTAAATTACCGCAGAGATTTTTGATCACCATTTACGTTTTTCTATATCTCAACAAAGCCGCAAACCCGCCCAACTCTGCAAGCTTTACTTTTTCTTCAGACTCAGCAGATATAACCTCAACTTTAGCATCGGTTTGCGACGCAGCATCTTCTAAAACATCAATTATGTCTTTCTCTTCAATTTGATATTCAAGTGCAGTACATTTTTCGCATGGGCTTGAAGTAACCTTCTTCATGGTTTGAACATCATTTTTGTTCAATATCACTGCTTTTATTTGTCCACACCTTTTGCAAACAGTTTCATATTCAATCATTTCCGAACTGTCCGTTGAAAGCACAACTTCAGCTTCGCCTTTCTTTAGCGCTTCCAAAACTGAATCTAAGCCATAAGTTACCAAACCGTTTTGTTTAGCTAATTCAGCGAGAACCCGTTGCACAGCTCTTTTCTCTTCAGGCACACACATTTCTCTTATCGTTACGGATGATTTGCTGAGAACTTCCCTAACGCCTTTTTCCCCCGTAAATTGTGTATCAACCATATCCAATAGTGAATTTTTAAGTTCGTAATGGAGATAATTGCCCTCAACAAACTCATTTTTGGTTTTTCCCGGACCTCCGACGATTAAAACTGTAACTTGATTATTTTCCAAAAACAGTTTCGCTGCATGTTCGGCAATCCGACGGAAAAAGAAGTTGACTTCCATATCACGTTCACGTTCATACCGCCTTTGACTTTGCCCTCCTTTTTTTGTCTTCCCCGGAATTCCTGAAGTGATGTCTCTGCTAAGTTCCAGTTGATCTGCAATAAATACTCCAAAGCCAGCCTCTTTTGAATCTAAAGCTATTAATCCCACAATTTTTTGGTCTCGAAGCATTTCTCTTAGCGGTTCAAGCTGGAAATGGCTGTCAACTTTGTAGACGTATTTTCCGATAGGTTTTGGTGGAACAATTTGTTCAAAAATTGTAACTTCTCCTTCAATATTGTTTATGGCAGTTCCCATGAACATTGCAAGTCCGTTTTCTGGGATCTCTTTTTGTTGTTTAAGGTGATGAGTTATGCTTTTGAGGTTTTCTTTAAAGTGCTTTTTTTCGTTATCGAATCTCATATCGGTGGAATCAGATTCTCCTTTAAGAAAGGCGATAACATCATCGATTGATGTCTTTGGTGGAATGTAAAGTGAAACAAAATCCATCTCTCTGCCTTGTTGGTTGGATAAATATGCTATGAGCTTTCTTAGTTTGTGTAGTTTCATTGAATTAGAGGTAGCTTCATGGCATGCGTGAAAATGGTTTATTTTTTTATCAATCAATTAATGCGCCATCACATTGGTTATGGTCTTAAATGATTTATCAATTCCTTAAGATATACGTCTTATAATTCTTCTTTGGATTAATGGCGCGGGATGTGGGAATTGAACCCACGCGGCCTTTCGACCACAGACTTAGCAGGCCTGCCCCATACCAGGCTTGGGGAATCCCGCACGCTAATATTCTGTTTTTCTAAGTCCGATTCAGAGACATTGAAATGTTCAGATTTGAGCGCCGAAGTGATAGTCTCAGAAGTTGAGTGTAAGGTAATTTAATTAAAGTTTTCTGAGCATTTAAAGTTCAAAACTGTTGCTACGCATATCATTTTGGCTATTGACAGCAATATCAATTACTCGCAGAGTGTATCTGTTGTTCCAAAAATCTTATAACCTTGAATAGATCGCTCCTGAAAACAGCAACTATTTTTTGCTTTGTTTTCGGCCAAAAAAGGGAGAAGGAAAGAGCAACTGCAGACTCTTTTTAATGGCAGAGTATTCAATGCCTTTAAGAGTCTTTTACGCGCTCACTCAATTTCTTCTTCTTATTTATCTAGGAAAGTGCTCTTTCCCAAAAATAATTAGATCTTGAGGGGATTTAAGATTTGTGTATTGTAAGGAAGTTACAACTATTTTTAGAATACGAAAACAAGCAATTTTTCTTTACTTAGCCATTGTCTTTCACAACTATACCCTTTCTGAGAAATAATGTGACCTTGTGTTTTTGGCTATGATTGAAACTTGAATAGAAACAAGCTCCAATAGTAAATCATGGCTTTCCAGTTAATTACTCTTCCAATCTCAGTAGTATGCGTGCTTGTGTTTGTAATGACTCGATAACTTTTTTATAAAATGAGAAAAGAAGCAAAAATTTACCGTTTCCTATTCAACGTAACAATAATTGGGATACCGATATTGGTGGTTTTATTTGTTTACTCGATTATCATGACATTATTGGTAGTTTAAGATTGTATGTAAATTATTATTTAATTTCATGATGTTTTTTTATGAATTTCACTTTTTGGCAAAGGTGTTTGCTTAACAATTAAGGTTGGGATTTTAGAAAACTGCAGGATAACTATTGGCGTCTATTGTAATCTGACAATAATTCTTGGCAGGTTCGGAATGTGTTGCAGAATTACTTGGCAACTTTGGCTCACACTTATACATTTACGATAATCCAGCCTATCAAGCATCAGATAAATCAGATCAAATTCTGTACTGGAGCAAACATGCTGAATTTGCCTTAATCAAGTAACTATTACTTTAAATTATGCATTTTACTATCTAAACAAAGACCAAATACGCAGTTTTTCTGCGGTCGATAGTTGGTGCTTTAAATGACGATTAAACTTACAAAATCTGAAATAACCTTCGTTAAAGAACTTCCCGTATGTCGCTTAGCGACTGCGACTGAAGATTGCGAGCCAGTGGTGCGTCCAGTTTGGACAGTTTTTGACGGAGTTTATGTTTACTTTGCCTCTGATCCTGACACTCCAAAACTTGAGCATATTGAGTCTAACCCTCAAGTGTCTCTGGTTTTTGATGACTACGATCATAGTAATTGGTCAAATAATAAAGGTGTTCGCATTCAAGGTGAAGCGGAAATTCTCTGGAAAGGCAAAGAATACGTATATGCACATGATTTGCTTAAAGAAAAATTTCCAGAGTATAAAACTGCGGATGGCAGCTGGAAAGAAGGCGAAGTGCCAATAATCAAGGTCACTCCGACGAGTATTAGCAGATGGTCTTCTGGAAAATGGAAAAAATAACACATGCAAATCTCTCATGATAGTAAAATGAGATAAGAGCGGCTGGGCTACTTCTCTAGCGGGCACAATAGTTCTCGTCGTTGGTTGGATGCCTGGATTTTCGCCTATATTGGATTCAACAAACTTAAACCTGCCACTGCTCAAACTCATTTCTATCAAACTCAGCATTCAACAACACAGGCTCACACAAAAAGTTGCCCCAATTGTGGAACAGAAAAAACCCCGACAGAAATTTCTGCGGGTCATGTGGCAAATCCATATAATAACGCCAATTTATCAATTAACCATTCTACCAATATCCAGCTTCATAAAAAATCTTATATTTGAGATGCGGTTCCTTTTGGATAGAAAAGTTGTGATTAGTTTATGTCTGTTAAAATAACATCCGAGTATATTGACCTCTTAAACAAGGCAGTTGAACGCGAACTCCAAGTTTCTATTCAGTATTTTCTTCAACATGCAAAAATGGAAAAACTAGTCCGCCGAACAATTCCCGAAAATATACTGCTCGATAAAACCACTTACGACGCAGTTGGAAAAGTTCTAAAAGAAATATCAATCCAAGAAATGAAACATGCAGCAAGCATAATGGAACGCATATACTTTTTGGGCGGCCAAGCAACCACCAAAGCAAGCAAGCCTGCAGTCGGCGACAGCATTAGTCAATTCGCCAAATTAGGCGTTGCAGCTGAAGAAGAAGCTCTGGCACTGTACCGAAAAATCATAGAAACAGCAGCGCAAATAGGTGACTGGCAAACACGTGAACTTTTCGAAAAAATCTATAAAGACGAAGAAGAACACCTCTTCAAATTCCAAGAATACACAAAGTTCCCGGATGAAAAAGAAACTCCAAGTATAGTTCCTCCCCCTGAATGGAGGAAAATCTACACTGATGATTACTTTACTCTTCTAAACAAAGCTGTAGCAGCCGAAATAACAGGAATCGTGCAATACACTAACCAACATGAAAAAGCCAGCTTTCTTGCCCTACGAATGAAAAACACCCCACTTGAAACTATTGCAGACACTAACAAAGCGAGCGTTGTCAGCAAACTCCTCAAAGACATCTTTATGGTAGAAATGGAACATCTTGAAAAAATTAGTGAACGCATTTATCTTCTTGAAGGCGAAGCAGCAACCAAACCTGATCCCTTGCCAGTTGTCGGAGAAACCGCAGACGACTTCCTAAAGCTTGACCATGCTCTCGAAAGTAGCGCTATTGCACTTTACCGGCAAATCATTGCTGAAGCTCTGAAACGAGGGGATACAACAACACGACGAATTTTCGAAGATATTGTAATGCAAGAAGAAGAGCACTTCTGGACATTTGACGATTTCGTTAAATAAAAAAAATCTTTTCTCTTTTTTGTTTTTTTACATTTTTGAATATTTCATAAATGCATTTTTGATACTTTGGTAAATGGTAAAATCGAGTGTTGTTAAAAGACAAATTTCCGAAAAGTTAAATTCCTTTGTTTCCAAAGAGTAATATAGCAGAGGCTAAGAGGATGAGCAAGAATAATTAGCCTCGTTTCATAAACTGCGGAAACTTTATCGATGAATGCAAATGTGTATGCCCCTATTGTGGCGAGACAGCAAAGTGCACCTGTTGCATAGGTAGCGATAAAGCAACTGGCGGCGGATAACCTCTCTACAAAATTTTCAAGGAAAGAAAAACGATATGGCAATTGAAAGTGTAAATTGGATGGCCGGGGGACCACAAGGAAGCGGCGTTGATACAGCGTCAACCATTTTTGGAAGAGCCTGTGGTTACGGTGGTTTGTATGTTTTTGGTAGAAGAGAATACCACTCAAACATCAAAACAATGCATAGCTATTTCCATCAACGCGTATCCAAACAACCCACTTTAGCAAACATTAGCGATGTAAACTTGCTTGCGGCATTTGACGCTGAAACCGTGGTTCGTCATGTCGATGAAGTAGTATCAGGCGGGGGCATAATCGTTGATTCCCGGCATTTGAACGTTAATGTACTCAAAGATATAGCGACATTCTCAGAGGATTATAAAGCGCAAATTAGCGCTTTTATGAAAGAGAACGATATCGGCGAAACAATCAACGATTTTCTTTCTTATGCTAAGCAGAGAAATGTTTTGATTTTTCCCGTTCCCTATATGGATTTGTTGACTCAAATCGGACAAAACCTCAACATTGAAAAAGTTAGTTTACTTTCAAAAATGATAAACGTTCTTTCCATCGGAGTATCGTTTGCGCTCTTAAAATATGATAAAAAACTAGTCGAAGACGCAATTAAAGCCACCCTCCACGAAAAAATTGTTGAAATGAATATGGTTGCAGTCAACAATGCCTTTGACTTTGCAAATACAACATTTGATGTTAACACTTTTAAACACAAACTTGAAAAACAAGCAGTAGATGAAAAAAGAATTTTCCTAACTGGAAACCAAGCAGTAGCTATGGGCAAAGTCTTGGGTGGGTGCCGAGTTCAAACATACTACCCCATTACGCCAGCGGCAGATGAAAGTGAATATTTAGAAGCTCATGAAATACTTAAAACCAAACAAGAAAAAGAGGCCATAATAGTTATCCAAACTGAAGATGAAATTGCGGCAGTTAATTCTGCTTCGGGTGCATGTTTGACGGGTGCTCGAGCTGCTACAAGTACTTCTGGTCCTGGTTTTTCTTTAATGGCTGAAGGTTTAGGTTGGGCAGGCCACAACGAAGTACCACTTGTGATAACTTACTATCAGCGTGGTGGACCTGCAACAGGGCAACCCACAAGGCACTGTCAGCAGGATTTACGGTTTGTTATGCATGCGGCACATGGAGAATTTGCACGAATTATACTTGCTTCGGGTGACATTCAGGAGTGCTTCTTTGATGCTGTTCACGTTTTCAACTTAGCTGAGAAATATCAAATGCCAGTGATTCATCTGCTTGACAAAGCTATGGCTAACTGCTCCCAGACTTACCCGGAGTTTGACTACGGAAAAGTGAAAATTGACCGTGGATTAATCGTGGGTGAAAAAGAGCTTGAAGGCAAAACATACAAAAGGTTCCAATTTACGGAAACTGGTGTCTCTCCCAGAGCTTTTATCGGTACAAAGAATGCGATTCAATGGTACTCTGGCGACGAGCACAACGAAATGGGCAACATCAACGAGGAGCCTATTATCAGAAGAAAAATGGTGGAGAAACGCATAAACAAACTTGAATTAGTTGATAAAGAAGTACCGATGAATTTGAAAATCAACTTTTTCGGCGACAAAGATGCAGAAAACATTGTTGTAAGTTGGGGTTCACCTAAAGGTGCAATAATTGAAGCAATAAATCAGCTTAAAGATGAAGGCTTCAAAATTGGCTTTATGCAAATACGCCTGCTTCATCCGCTTCCGTCCGCCTACATTCAAGAAATGCTTAAAAACAAAAAACGCGTCATTGACGTTGAAGACAACCACAACGCCCAATTAGGCGGCGTAATCACTGAGCAAGCGCTGGTTAAACCCAACTATTACATTCTCAAATACACAGGTAGACCCATGATGACAACTGAAGTCTATCAAGCCCTCAAGTTGATTTTAACAGGAAAAGCAACCGAAAGGCAGGTGTTGATGAATGGAGCATAAAAAACCCACAGATTACAAAACCGATGTTTACGTCGACTGGTGTCCTGGATGTGGAGACTTTGGAATATTGAGTTCTCTACAGATGGCGCTGGCAGAATTAAGCCTTGAACCCCACAACGTAGTCGTAGTTTCAGGAGTTGGAAATTCTAGCAAAACGCCACATTTTGTCAAAGTAAACGGAGTTCACACGCTCCACGGAAGACTTCTACCCTTTGCAATGGGCATAAAAGTTGCCAATCCCAACCTTGAAGTCATCGGTGTAGGCGGTGACGGAGATGGCTTAGGTATCGGTGCAGGACACTTCGTTAATGCAGGAAGACGAAACATAGACATGGCTTATCTAATATACAACAACGGCGTATACGGTTTAACTAAAGGTCAAGCATCCCCTACGCTTAAACTTGGAATGCAAACCAAATCCCTGCCAAAACCAAACATCAACGAAGCAGTTAATCCAGTTGCCTTAGCAATTACATCAGGTTACACATTTGTTTCAAGGTCATACGCATTTGATGTTATGCATCTAAAAAACACAATAAAACAAGCAATTCAACATAAAGGATTAGCATTAGTAGACTGTTTGCAGCCTTGCCCCGCGTACAACAATATTAACACTAAAGATTGGTATGCAGGTGAAGACCGAAAAGACTCCTCAGGTAAACCCCAATCGAGACTATACAAGTTAGAAGAGATCGATTTTGACCCCGAGGTTCACGAAGCTAGTGAGGTATTCAAGAAAAAAGTGGCTGGTTTAGAGAAGGCAGAGGAATGGGGTGACCAAATTCCTATCGGTGTATTCTACAAAAACGAGTTAGAGCCTACTTTTCAAGAACGCTTTGCGGGGAGGATACCATTTTACCTGCAGAATCCGCCTGCTAAACAGCAACTTAAAGATGCAAACGGAAACTCGTTAGTTGACCTCAGCGAGTTCATGGATGATCTCAAAACAAGCTAAGATTATAATATGAAAAAGTGAGAAGCTTCTCCTTTCTTCCCACATCCTACTTCTTTGTGATGCATATAAACCCCTAATTCTATTATCGATATATGTCAGCGACAAGTTTTTCTTAGCCTTCACTTACATAGCAGTCCGCAGTGAACCGAGGTGTGCAAATGCAATAGAACACTAAGTCGGTTTCGCCTATGTTTGTGATGCTTTGTGATGTCTCTGGTGGGATAATGACAACATCGCCAACGTTTACTTCAGTTGGTTTTAAACCTGCAATTGTTACTTTTCCTTTTCCTTGGGTGATTAGGTAAATTTCCTCTACTCCTTTGAGGTGATGGGGTACGGTTGTGACGCCTGGTTTAACTCTAGCTCGGGCAATCGAAATGGCTTTTTCACTATAGTTTTCGCCGACAAAGCATCGCTCGTCTGTATAGTTTTCGTTTAACTGATTGGCTTTTTTAATTATAGGTCTCATTAATAGTCCATCTTTTTAATGGTTGGGTTTGAATAATGAAGTGCATCTGTGCATGTAAAGGTTTTTTGATTATATTGCTTGCGCAAGGCTTAACCTATCTAATATTCAGGTGAATATGGTTTCTTTTACGATTTTAGGTTATTTTTTGGTTTATTGTTTTTGTGCTTTTTGTGTATTTTTTATGGTGTTTGTTTTGGAGTTTCGGGTTTTATTGCAGGTTTAATGTGAAAACAGCTTATATATGCGCTAAGGATAGTGTATGAGACATGCTTATCAACACTACGCATATATTTGCCGCATGAGTATGTATACCTATGAGATGTCCCTACTGCAACTCTGAAGAAAACAAAACCCTCGAAACTCGTGATTCTCCAGAGAACACCACACGAAGACGCAAAGAATGCATCAGCTGTGGCAAACGCTATACAACATACGAGTACCTGGAAACTATCGAACTAATGGTTAGAAAAAAAGACGCTCAGATAGAACGCTTTGACGTAAACAAAATAATCCGTGGTTTGCAGAAAGCATGTGAAAAAAGACCCGTGACCATGAATCAAATTAACGAGTTAGCCAGCAAAGTACGCCAAGACCTCATGTCAAAGGGTGCCGAGGAAGTTTCATCACGAGAAATCGGCGACCTCATAATAAAATATCTGAAAAGTGTTGACCGAATTGCATACATTCGCTTTGCTTCGGTTTACAAGCAATTTGAAGAACCTGACGATTTCAGAAAATTACTCTTAGAAGTGAAAAAATCATGAAGTTTGTCCTAAAACGAGATAGTAAATTAGAACCATTCGATCAAGAAAGAATCACAATAGCCATTTGGAAAGCTGCAAAAGCAGTAGGCGGTAAAGACAAGGAACAATCTAAACTCATCAGCGACAAAGTCGTAGCTGAGCTTAACAAGATTTACGGTGACGATGGCGTGCCCACCGTTGAAGGTATTCAAGACCTTGTTGAAAAGCAGTTAATTGAAAACGGACATGCCCAAACGGCAAAGGCATACATTCTGTACCGTAAACAGCACACCGATATGCGCGAGTTAGCATCGTTGCTTAGTTCTTCTGACATGGTAGATCAGTACCTTGAGGTTGAGGATTGGCGTGTTAAAGAAAACAGTAACATGAGCTATTCACTCCAAGGTTTAAACAATTACCTCTCCTCAACGGTTATTGCCAAATATTGGATTTCACGAATTTATCCTTCAAACATAGCTGAGTCTCACTTCTCAGGTGACCTGCACATTCACGACTTGGGAGTCTTGGGTCCTTATTGTGTTGGCTGGGATATAAGCGACTTGTTACTTTCAGGTTTTGGCGGTGTCTCAGGTAAAATTGAAAGTAAACCCGCTAAGCACTTCCGTACTGCGCTTGGGCAAGTTGTGAACTTTTTCTACACATTGCAAGGCGAAGCGGCAGGTGCACAGGCTTTTAGCAACTTTGACACTTACCTAGCTCCATTCATACGATATGACCATTTAACATCCAAAGATGTTGAGCAGGCTCTGCAAGAATTCTTCTTCAACATGAACGTGCCCACCCGCGTCGGATTCCAAACTCCATTCACTAATTTAACTTTGGACTTGACTGTTCCTAACTTCATGAAGGATGAAGCCGTATTGTTCAACGGAAAAGTCACTCAAGACACCTACGGTGACATGACAAAAGAAATGGACATGTTCAATACTGCTTTTGCATCAGTTATGAAGCAGGGCGACTCTAAAGGTCGAGTTTTCACTTTCCCCATTCCAACCTACAACATTACCGAAGACTTCGACTGGGACTCACCGGTCTCACAAGCCATCTTTGAAGTCACAGCCAAATATGGCGTCCCATACTTTAGCAATTTTGTCAACAGCGACATGAAACCCGAAGATGTTCGTAGCATGTGCTGCCGTTTACGAATTGACAATCGGGAATTACGTAAACGCGGAGGCGGTTTCTTCGGTGCCAACCCATTGACAGGTAGCATCGGTGTTGTAACATTGAACATTCCACGAGTCGGATACCTAGCTAAAGACGAAGATGAATTCTTCGAGCGTTTAGGTAATTTAATGGAAACCGCACGTGCCAGTTTAGAGCTTAAACGAAAAGTTCTGGAAGCATTTACCGAAAATGGTTTGTATCCCTATTCACGCCGCTATCTTCGGCATGTGAAAGAAGGCTATGATAAGTATTGGAAGAACCATTTCTCAACCATAGGCATCGTAGGAGTTAACGAAGCAATCGTGAACTTGCTAGGACAAAACATTGCATCTAAAGACGGACAAGCCTTTGCAGTTAAAATGCTCACTTTCATGCGTAAACGTTTAGCAGATTACCAAGAAGAAACAGGCAGCATATACAACCTTGAAGCCACCCCCGCCGAAGGCACAAGCTACCGCTTAGCACGTATAGACAAAAGACGTTACCGCGACATCATATTTGCTAACCAGAAAAACGTTGTCTCCGACCACGCTCAACCCTTCTACACTAACTCTTCCCAGCTTCCAGTTGACTTTTCTGGCGACCTCTTTGATGCACTTGAACATCAAGAAACTCTACAGTCACTATATACAGGTGGAACAGTATTCCATATATTCCTTGGTGAACGTCTGCAATCATGGAAATCCGCAGCTGAACTCATCAAGAAAGTCGCATGGAACTCTAAACTTCCATACTTCACTCTGACCCCAACCTTTAGCGTTTGCCCAACTCATGGCTATACAAGCGGCGAACACAGACAATGCCCAGTATGTGGCGCACCAAGCGAAGTTTACTCACGTGTCGTGGGTTACCTCCGACCAGTTGATCAATGGAACGACGGCAAACAAGAAGAGTTTGCCATGCGCAAAACCTTCGACCGCTCCACAGTTATCTCAACAGCACCAGTGACAGTTTAGGTGAACATGTGAAGTGAAGTTTAGTGGACTGCAAAAAACCAGTCTCTTGGATTATCCTGACAAAGTAGCAAGCGTGCTCTATACACCTGGCTGCAATCTCCGTTGTCCTTTTTGCCATAATTGGCGAATCGTAGTTGACCCACAACCGCCTTTTCTCCAAGAAGGCGCTGCCCTACAAATTTTGGAGCGCCGAAAAAAATACGTTGACGCTGTCGTTATCTCAGGCGGCGAACCATGTATGCACAAGGAACTCCCAAGGTTTCTCGCTAAACTTAAAGAACGCGGATTCAAAGTGAAACTAGATACAAACGGTTTCTATCCTAATGTTCTAAAAGAATGCCTACCACAAGTTGATTACGTTGCTATGGACATTAAAACCAGCCAGGAAAAATACAAGCTACTGGGCGCAACCGACACAACAGGTTTCATGAAATCCATCGACCTTCTTAAGTCAGGCAAAACCCCATTCGAATTTCGCACAACAGTAGTCCCGGAAATCGTGACAGCCCAAGACATCACTTGCATAGCTAAAATGATTAAAGGTTCAAAAATTCATGCCCTTCAACAATTCGTACCCCAAGACACGCTGGATAAACATTTTCAAACTTTGATGGTTTATGCTCCCGAAACGATTTCTGAATTCGCAAAAGAAATCCAGCCTTTCACTGAGAAAGTCATTCTGAGAGTTTAACCTAAACTTAAATCTTATTTTTTCGCTTATTTCCAAGTCTCAATTAAGCTTGTTTGGAGTACACATATCGTAATTGAGAGCAATACAACATCATCGTTATCAAAAGCGCTGTTTTTCATTTAAGGGTTGACAGAAACAACTAGAGTTCTTTCTTAAAATAATGTTCTAGTAGTCTTCTGGTTCCTCTGCGCATAATCTCTGAAAGCGTCGCTGCAGTAATTCCCAATTTTGTTGCCAACTCTGCCATTCCAATTTGCCTAGGATAATCAAAAAAGCCGCTTTTAAGTGCCAACCAGAAAATTCTCTCCTGATTCTCAGTTAGAACCCCGATTTGTTGTTCGAATTTGCCTATTTTTACAACGTTAACTTTGTGTCCTGCTTTTTCTAGGTCTGTGATTATTCCTCTGTAAGCCTCAAACGTGGGTACCATGAAACTGTAGGTTATGATGTTGTTTTGCATGCTTTTTCCTGAAACCAAAAAGGCATCGTGTTCAAGAATCGTGTTGCATACTTCGCAGCCTTCGCTTTCAAGCCAAACTGAAGACTTACTTTCCACATGACCTTTGGCGGCGAGTTCTTTTGGGACTTTTTTTGCCTGATCTTCGCCGATGTCCATTAGGTGCCGAACTGAGCCTGTGCTCGAGCTACGTACATCTACGACTTTGAGGTGGCTAAAACCTAGAGAGGCGAGTTTGCCTACCATTTTGCATTGTTTATTTTCGACCTCTATTACAACTTGATAGGGTTCACGCCAGGCATCAACCAAACTATTCAACCTTGTAGACTAACTTGTTGGATGTACTGTTTAAAGATGATTGTAAAAACAAAAAAGAAAGTGGTTTAGATTTTGTAGTATTTTGCGTAGAGCACTATGCCCGCTATCAATATTCCGATGCAGCTTACTGAAACTACAGCTAAATCAAGTAATATCGTTATGCTTGTTAGAGGTGCGCCGCGAAGGAACAGTGAAGTTAAGGCGTCAGTTACATAGTAGCTGGGAATAAATTTGCCTATGATTTGGGCGCCGCCAGAGAGAGATGCGCCTACAAAGGTTCCAAGAAACAGTTGTGGTAGTACGAAGAGGAAGCTTAAACCTGTGGCTGCGCTGGAGGATTTCGCGACAGTGGCGGTGATTAATCCGAACCCTACGTTGGATACGCTGAATACTAAGATCAAGATGAATGCAAATATGTAGCTTGTGATACCGACTGCTGGTTTGAAGCCCATGACATAAGTCATTGCGAAAACCAATGCTGCTTGAATCAACGCTATGGCCATGTAGGATAGCACTTGGCTGCTCATGAATTCGGTTGGTGTTACGGGGGAGATGCGGATGCGTTTCATCATGCCGTTTTCTTTGTCTTGTGTGAATGATTGAGCCACCATCATTATGAGGAATATCGAAGCAAATGTGAACATGCCTGGTGCAATGAAGTCAAGAGTTGAAGCTTGTTTTACTTCGACTAATGATGCAGTTTGTAGTGTTAATGGACTTTGATTTGTTTGTTGGTTTTGGTTGGTTATGCCTGTTAGGACTTGTTGGATAATTGGTGGAACAGCTTGAGTCGCGACCAATGAGCCTTTGTCAAGGTAGAGCGGTACTGTTGTATTGACCCATTGGTTGGGGCTGTTTGGAGATTCAAAATACGCCGTGATGCTTTGGCTAAAGCTGGCTGGAATGAGCACAACTGCTTGAACTTTTCCTTGACTTAATTCAGCTTGGGCAGTTTGGTTGTCATCATAAATATGGACGTTTATTATTTTGGTGTTTGATAGTGCATCAATGAACATTTGAGAGTATTGCTGGCTATTGGCTTGGTCTTGGCTTGCTACGCCAACTTGATAAATTGTAGTTTGATTGCCGCCAAAACCACCAAATGAAGCGCCAAAGGCAAATACGAAAACTATGGGGAACAAGAAGATCATGAATAAAACTGCAGGTTCACGGATGGTTTTCTTTAGTTCTTTTTTGGTTAACGCGAAGACTCGTTGGAGATTCATTTAGAGTTCCTCCCGCATGTTTCTTCCTGTTAGTTGTATGAAGACTTCTTCTAAGTTTTTGACTTTGTTCTTGGATATGAGCTCTTTTGGTGTTCCTAATGCTATGAGTTTGCCATGATCGATTATTCCAACTCGGTCGCAGAGTTCTTCGGCCTCTTCCATGTAGTGGGTCGTTAAGATTATGGTTTTACCGTTGGTTTTCTGTTCTCCGATGAAGTCCCAAACTGCATGACGAGATTGAGGATCCATGGCAACGGTCGGTTCATCTAAGAATGCAATTTGGGGATCATGGATCAGGGCAAGTGCGAGGCTTAGACGTCTTTTCATTCCACCGCTGTATTTTGCGGTTACTCTTTTTGCGTCATCTTTGAGTGCCATCTTTTCCAGCAATAGCTCGCTTCTTTGTTTTATGGCTTTCTTGTTCATCGCATATAGGTTTCCAAACAAGGCAAGGTTTTCTGCGCCGGATAGGTATGGATAGATTGCGGTTTCTTGGATGCATACGCCAATGAGTTCTTTTACTTTCTGTTGATCCTTCTGGATGTCATAGCCGTAGATTGTGGCTGTTCCACTTGTGGGTTTTATTAGTCCACATAGAATGCTGATGATGGTTGTTTTTCCTGCTCCATTAGGTCCTAGCAGCCCAAATAGTTCACCTTTGGCTACTTGGAGGCTAAAGTTTTCCACAGCCAGTTTGTCTTCATATTTTTTAGTCAAGTTATCTATTTTTATTGATGTTTCACTCATTTCTAATTCTTCCATTGAGTCTACATGGGAGTCTGCGAATTTAGTTTCATGTTTACTAATCAATTTAACAAAATGCCCTTTAAACACCTAATAAGTCACTTTTTGACATCAAGTAATTGAAAAAAGGGAACTCCATTCTTAGGGAACTTTATCCCTCCAGGTTTTGAAAATGTACCCTGTGTAGATTATGTTCGGGGCAACAGCCTGAATGGTTGGCTCTGATTCCATGCTTTCACGGTTGTCCTTAAGCTCTTTGGTGGTAGGCGTCCAAACCATGAAAACATAGCTGTCGGGAATGTTGCTGAAACTCCAATAGAAAATTGTGTTCGGGTAATGTTTCTGCAAAATTAGGTTTGCTGCATTGGGGTTCGCATCACTTTTGATGTTAACGTGAAAAATGCTGATGATGTCATTTGAAGCGTCAGGGTACCATTCGATCGAAAACTGAATCAAAAAATTCTTAATCATCATCGAAAGTCTTCGGCGAACAGTTTTTGTTGAAATACCTAACTCTTCTGCCACAACTGAAACTGGTTTTCGTGAATCATCCTTTAAGGAGCGGATGATTTTGTAATCTAATTCGCATAACTTGTTTTTTGAGTCAAGTTTGACGTTTTTCAGCATGGGTGGAAATGGAAATCCTGTTAAGCCGACTGTTGGTTCTAATATCTCTGCGTTTTCTTTCACAAAACGAACCAGTGCTTCCATTTCGTTTAGGCTCTTTAAGTAAGCAGCGATGTAGAGGAAATTCCCCCCTCCTACGGCTAGCCAGTAGATTGATCCATTATTCTCCATTTTTGTTTTTAGACTGGCAATTGATTTGGTTTTGGAGTTGCCGTAAATAAAGACGTGGATAGCGTTTTGGGCGAAGATGCTCAAGCTTGTAGTGAACTTGCGGATTATGCCTGTGTCGATTAAGCTTTGTATGCGATTATGTACTGCTGTGACTGATAAGTCAAGTTTTTCTGCAAGTTCTCGGTAGGAAAGCCTTGAGTTTGCGAGCAGAAGTTGACAGAGTATCAAATCTGTTTTGTCCAATGTTCCACCGATCAAGCGCTAATAGTTGTTCTATTGCTTAAAGGCTTTTGGGGCGATAATAGACTACTATTTTTAGGACTCCAAGTGCTTTTTTGTTTAGTCAAGAAAAAGTTGACTGCCTTAATTTCTTGTTTAGTCAAGAAATCTTGACAAGAAACCTTTTATCACGAAATAATAAGAGCACATTATGTGCAATGATTGAAGTTGATTCAGACTTTGTTAACTCAGTTCCTTTCCTCTATCTTAGCGGTGCATAGGGTAGGTTCTTTGCAAAAATATATGTATACTAAAAGACAATGTGGTTATATGGGCAAGGGTGGTAACAATTAGACAGCGAACGTTTCTTTGTTTATCCATTGCTGCTCTTGTTGTTGTTTGCTTGCTGAGTGTGCAATACGTTGAGTTAGGCAATTCTTGTTATGGTCCTTGCATAACCTCTGATATAGACAAAACCCAACTGGACATAAATCAAACAGTCACAGTAACAGGGCAAGTTTGTCCAGCGGCTGAAAATAAATCCATTCGCATTGCCTTTACCAGACCTGATTATACCTACATCGAACAATACTCATTAACTGACCCCGTTAGCGGGAATTTTTCAGTTACTCAAGTGCTTGATATGGCAGGGTACTGGAATATTTTTGCCATCGACGGGCATATCTGCGATCGTCTCTTTGCCCAAGTCACTGATCCAGCCAATCCCGACGCGCCTCCTCCAAGCCCAAGTGTACCTTTAAACTACAAACCCAACTACTCCGTAATCGGTGTCACAGCGGTCTTCCTAAGCGCTGGTTCAATTATATTCTTTTTTGGGACAAGAAATAAAACTCGGAAAATTAGTTCTATACGTTTATTTGTCCAAGTAGCTTTAATTTTTGTCATATTTTTTGGCATATTTATTGATCACTATGGTTTGCCTGTGCCTGCTGCTCAGATTGCACCTCACGAACTCGACATTGAAACTAGTGTTTTGGGAGTGGGTATGCCCGATGGAATTCCAGCGCCATTCTTTGGTTGTTTCTATCCTTGCGGAAGAATTACAACTTGTGCTCTCTGGCAGATTCAAGCCTACATTTATCCGTTCTTTGATGTTGGCGGTGGCTGGGGCGTTCATTACGATTCTGCAGGTTTGGCTCGGTTGGCGGTGGTTTTTGGAATTATTATTTTAGCTGCTGTTGTTTTAGGGCGGTTTTGGTGTGGTTGGGTCTGCCCCTTTGGCTTATACGTTGATTTAATGACTCGACTGCGTAAAGCTTTGAAGATTAAGCGTCGAGAGTTATCTGATAGATTCAATACCCGTTTCCACCAGTTAGGTTACGTCATCTTGGCGCTCATAATTATCTTAAGTGTGGTTTTCGGGGCTCAAGCAATAGCGGGCACGCAGTTAGTGGCAGGAACTGAAAAAGGCGGTTTTGTCTACACGTACTTCTCAGCTCCATTTTGTCAAGTTTGTCCGATGAAGCCTCTTTGTATACTCTCGGAAACAAGTGTTGGTTTAATGAGGCCAGAATGGATAGTTCAAAACACAACAGGGCAGTTCTGGCAGTTAGGGTATTTCATAACTTCGACTAATTTGATCATTTTTGGTTTGGTTACATTGGCGGCTTTCTTTTTTAGGCGTTCATGGTGCCGCATCTGCCCGCTTGGAGCTTTGCTCGCACTCTTTAACCGTTTTGCTCCCTTTCGATGGATTAGCGGGGTTCGCCTCAATAAGGTTGAGGAGAAATGCACTAAGTGTGGAATCTGTAAACGGGTTTGCCCAACTCAAGTAAAAGAAGTCTATGAACAAAAGAGCGGTGATGTCGCGAGTTCACAATGTATTTATTGTTTGCGTTGTGTGGAGATGTGCCCTAGCGAAGATTGTTTGCAGTTTAAGTTTGCTGGAAAAACGGTTTGTAAGTCTAGGAATTGGTTAATTAAATCGGATACGATTATTGGAGAATAATGAGATTGAAAAGTACATCTAAAAAAACGATATTTTTTGTGATCATGTTAGCTTTTTATTTGTCGCTCCTGGTTACTATTGAGCCCGTTAGTTCACAACCTCCCTTACCAACAATTCTTATCCAACCTGACGGCACTGTTTCTCCCCCGTCAGCGCCTATAATCCAGAAAGGTAACACCTACACTTTTACTGATAATATCTATTCTACTCTAAAGATTCAAAAAAGCAATATAGTGCTTGATGGTGCAGGGTACACGCTTTATGGTTCATACAACGGAACAGCGATGGATGTGTGGGTATTAGGTGAAGGGCCAGATCAGTTACCTCAAGGTATCTTGGCGCAATATACGATTGGCATAGATTTAGCAAGCAGAACCGTGGAAGGAGTTTCAATCAGCAATCTGAATATACGCAATTTCAGTATTGGTATGTACATCTGGACCAAAAACAACACAATAACAGGAAATGCTGTTTACAACAACATCGTGGGCATACTGCTTTCCGGCGAAAATGAAACCGTCACTCAAAACTATATTTCTCAAAACCAAAGGGGGCTATTCTTTGGTTTTAACAATCAAGGTGACACAATACCCCAAGACATTGAAATCAACCATAACGACTTTGAAAACAACGTGATCCAACTTAATGGCTGCGAATGCAAAGATTTCAACACAACTGAACCACCACACTGCTGGGACAACGGTAGAGAAGGCAATTTTTGGAGTGATTATAACGGAACTGATGCAAACAATGACGGCATAGGTGATACACCATACGTAATTGATCTCTTAAATCTAGATCGCTATCCCCTCATGCAAAGTCCCATTCAACCGGACTCTCCGACATTAATCTCCTTTGAGACGATAGGTTTGGGCGTTTTAGCGGCTGTTGTATTGGTTGCTGTGTCTTTAATCGTTTGGAACAGACGTAAAAGAATGTAGTTTGTTTCCAGTATTCTTTTATTCTGTTTTTGAAATTATGTTTCGAAGGTTTGTTAAATGAAGGTTGTTGCTTTTAATGGGAGCGCTCGAAAAGACGGAAACACTGCTGCTTTAATTCAGCGCATTTTCAAAATTCTAGAGGCAGAAGACATCGAAACTGAATTCGTTCAGCTTGCAGGCCAGCAAATTCACGGTTGCACTGCATGTGGAACCTGCCGCAAGCTTAAAAACAAAGAATGCAAGATCGTAAATGACAATGTTAACTTGTATATACAAAAAATGGTTGAGGCCGACGGCATTATTCTTGGTTCACCCACCTATTTTTCCATGATGAGTAGCGAAATGAAAGCATTAATTGACCGAGCAGGTTTTGTGGGAAGATCGAACGATGATTTGTTTAAACGCAAAGTAGGCGCAGCTGTAGTTGCTGTACGTAGGGCAGGAGGTATTCCAACCTTTGACGCTATAAACCACTTCTTTCTTATCAGTCAAATGATTGTTCCTGGTTCCTCTTACTGGAATGTCGGAGTAGGTTTGAGCAAAGGGGACGTCGAAAAAGATGAGGAAGGCATGAAAACTATGGAAGATTTAGGCAGAAACATGGCTTGGTTGCTCAGAAAGTTGAATTCGTCTGAACATAAAGAGCTTTAAATCCCAAACCTCCCCTATATATCTTGAAAGGTGACTTTGATGGTAAAGAAAGGATCCGAAGAATCTCATGATGCTTGCGTTTTGGCGATTGCGGAAGAACTAAAAAAAGATAAATGGGAAGTCAAAGCCAACTTGGAAGGTTGGAATAAACCTGAAAAAGTTGGTCCGATGGTTCCTGACGTGGTCGCGCAGAAGAAGGGTTGTTTGACAAGACTATGTCAAGTGGCAACTGAAGAAATGTTCCAAGGGGACAAGGCACGTTATGTGGAATTCAAGAATTACTGTGATGAGTATGATTACAAGTTTTTCATTGTTAAGGATGGAAAACGCCAAGAGATTGACCCCAGAAGTTTAGTAAAAAAATAGCTGAAAAGGAAAATCGGTTATATCAGGTGATTGAAAACATACAGATTGCCTAGAGCTAAAGGTTGCTTGTAAGTTGGAGCTAAGTTGTGTTAATTAGAAAAATAGTTTTTTTAATTTTAATTTTCGAGGAAAAAACCTAAGTAACTAATACTTGAATCTTAAAGTCAAGTATTTTTTTATCGTGATTGTTTTTTTGCTGCTGCAAGTCCGATTGGGCATTTTCTGTATCTGGGTACTTCGAACTCGAAGAGAGAAGTTTTCTTCATTTTAGTTCGTCGTTGATTTGTGTACTTTTTATTTAAAACGTTTTCGCTCTAAATGTAGTGTTTTTCTCATTAAACAGACGCTATAAGAGATTTGCGTCTACTTTGTTAATAGAAGCATTGAATGTATTCTCGAACTTTGAATTTCACACCTAAATTATTTGCGAGCGCTTGCACTTTGGCTAAATTGACTTCCGGTAAACGAACAGCTGTTGCCTCAACTTCAAGCAACTTTTTGGTTCTGCAAATAAAATCGAGTAGGGCTTCATAGGCTTCTGGAAAATTTGGCTTGCAGATTTCCATGTATTTTTCTTTGGTTTCTGCGTTTAAGCTAACGCTTACTTTTTCGATTCCTGTATTCTTCATTTCCGCGGCGACATCTCTTCCTGGATTGAGGAGGTAACCATGTCCATTTGTATCTACTCGCATTTTTAGTGGCCTACCATAATATTGTCTAACCCATTTGGCGACTTCAAGCAATGCATCCAATCGCTCTGTTGGCTCGCCAAAACCGCAAAAGACTAATTCATCCCAGTTTCGCAAATGCAAAACCTCGGATAATTCGGTTTTAATTTCTTTGACGGTGGGCTCTTCTTTGAGTTTTAGGTTGAATCCTCCAACCCCGCGTTTGTATTTGCGTATGCAGAAGTAGCAGCAATTGGAGCATTGGTTTGTTATGTTGAGATAAAGCGTGTTGTCTAGCCAATACACCGTTTTAGGTCTGTCGTTCTCAACCATATTTTGTTTTCACTGCCAACAATTTTTCAATGAAAACTACGCTCTTATACCCTATAGATGTACCTCTCTTTGAGATTTTATCTTCAGACAGGTGGATTTATTTCAGGTTTTGCGAATACTTTTTGTCTACCAGAAGGCAATAGTAAGAGATGTGAACGTTCGGTGTCTCTTATTTCAAGCTTTGATCCATGGCGTTCTGGCCTTTGCACTTGCCCACCTAAGCTTACTTTTAACCCTTACACTGGATGCGACCATCAATGCCTCTACTGTTACGCTTCAAGTTACATCTCCAACTTTAAAGATTGCCACCCAAAAAAAGACTTAATCGCAAGATTAAGGCGGGAAGCGGCAAAGCTTAGTGGCCAAACAATATCTATTGCCAACTCTTCTGACCCTTATCCGCGAAAAGAAGCCTCTGAATGCTTAACTAGGCGGTGTCTTGAGGTGTTAGCGGGTTGCAACTGTAAAATCCAAATCATAACAAAAAGCAACATAGTTGCTCGAGATGACGACCTCTTGAGCAAGATTCCCGCAACAGTTGCTTTAACAATAACAACGGATAACGAATTTTTAGCTAGCATTATTGAGCCAAATGCGCCAAAACCTTTTCAGCGAATTAGAGCTGCTCAGGACTTAATCGAGGTAGGTGTTCCTGTTTCTGTTCGCATCGACCCAATCATCCCCAACATAAATGACCAACCCCAAAAACTTATAAAAACTCTTGCAAACATCGGGGTTAAGCATATAACCTGTTCGACTTACAAAGCAAAATCTGACAACTGGAAACGTCTGAATGATGCATTGCCTAAAGTAATGGAACAGCTTAAACCGCTGTATTTTCAAGAAGGAGAAAAAATCGGCGGAAGTGCACTCTTGCCCAAAAATTATCGCTTCAAACTCCTTAAAAACGTGAGGGAGCAGGTTTTAGCGATGGGGCTACAGTTTGGGGTGTGCAGAGAAGGGATGACCGAGCTGAACACCGCGGTATGTGATGGGTCATGGCTTTTGCCCAAAACAAAAGGAGGCTTTGTTTAATGCAGAATCGTGTGATTATGCTGGCGGATTTTGATTATTTTTTTGCCCAATGTGAGGAACTTCGTGACCCTTCAATTAAAGATAAGCCTGTGGTTGTGGGAGTTTATTCTGGCCGTACTGAGGATAGCGGGGCGGTGTCTACTAGTAATTATATTGCTCGCGAATTTGGTGTGAAGTCCGGTTTGCCTTTATTTATGGCTAAACGTAAATTGGAGGGTACGGATGCTGTTTTCTTCAAGGTTGACCATAAATATTATGACCAAATCAGTGATCGAATAATGCAGATTTTCCGAACATATGCTAGTAGCCTTGAGCAGGTCAGTGTGGACGAAGCTTATTTGGACGTTACTGAGGAGGTTGATGGAAGCTTTGAAAAAGCTATGGAGTACGCCCAGACGATCAAGGCAGATGTAAAAGTTCAAGTTGGCATTTCTTTTTCTATCGGTGTTGGTCCGAACAAACTTCTTGCCAAAATTGCTTGCGACAGCCAAAAACCTGACGGTTTAACTATTGTGAAACCTGAAGATGCGGAATCTTTTCTTGCGCCCCTTTCAGTTGATTGCCTTTTAGGTGTCGGTAAAAAAACCAACAAGCGTATGGAGCAGATGGGCATTAGAACTATCGGTGATCTTGCCAAGTACGATTGCCAGAGGCTGATTGAAGTTTTCGGCAAAACTGTGGGAATATACTTTCATAATGCAGCTAATGGTATAGATAACGAACCCGTTATGGAACAGGGTGATGCCGGATCCATCAGCCGTATAGGTACTCTAAAGCAGGATACGCGAGACCTGGATTTTATTTTGCAGAAAACCGATGAACTAATCGAAGATATCCACAAGGACGTTTCGGCTAAGAAGTTGAGTTTCAAAACTGTGTCAATCTACATGGTAATGGTGGATTTAAGCAGTAAAACACGTTCTGTAACATTAGATCAACCTGTAAAAGATAAGGAGACAATTAAACGAAATACCCGCAGCTTGTTTGAGAAGTTTCTGGGAGAATCTACTCTTGAAATCCGAAGAGTCGGTGTGAAAGTTTCAGGGTTTAGCAAAGAAGAGCCTAATCAGAGGCAGTTAACAACCTTTTTCCAGAGTACATGAATTTTTTTGCCTGATTGCTGCAAATTGATGGTTTCTAAATTGGGTTACATCAGCACTTTCTTTGAACCCGTGACGGTAACCTTTTTTTCCAGGAAATATTGATACTATTTAGTGATTCTTTTTGTCTTCTCCTAAAAAAATGTTGCCGCCTGATCAAACCGCTACAGCCCGTATCTTGCGTTGGGGGAGTGATCATCCAGGAATAACTTCAGTTAACCCTCAACTGAAAAGAGAAAAGTACACGTTGACTATCGACGGTGAAGTTGATAAGCCTGTTACACTTAGCTGGATTGATTTTTTGGCGTTACCCAAAACAGTTTCTATTAGTGATTTTCACTGTGTAGAGGGATGGAGCGTTTTGGATTGTAGCTGGGAGGGTGTTCTAATCCGAGACATTGAAAATCTAGTCAAGCCTCGAGATGTCGCGCGCGCTGTTTCTTTTGAGTCTGCTGACAACTATCTAACGTCCCTATTCCGTGAAGAGCTAGCCGGTGATGACGTATTGTTAGCTTACAAACTTAACGGTGAATTTCTTGAAGAAGGTTTGGGGGCCCCTGTGCGTCTAATCGTGCCAGATAAGTATGCTTACAAGAGTGCCCTTTGGGTGGTGAGACTGCGGTTTACGAGAAATAAGGAGTTGGGTTTTTGGGAGCGCCGAGGTTATAGTGACAGTGCGGATGTGTGGCGAAATGACCGTTTCAGGCGCTAACTTACCAAGATGTTTCTTAGAATTAGACGCTTTGCAGGATATTTTTTTGTTATTTTCAATACTTACTGCTGATTCATAAGAGATTTTAAAGCGATGGAAAATGTTTATAAGTTAACTTTGATATCGCGTTGTCTCTTTAAGAGGTAGAAAAAATGTCACAGCAAAATGATCTGAGGCGTAAAGAAGACTTTCAAGCAATCGTCGAATCATCCACTAATTTGCCGAAAGATAGTCGGAAGAATGAGTCTTCACAGAAACGTAAAGACGACGCAGAACAAGCGCTTTACCTGACTAGAATATAGTCTTCAATTTTTTCTTGATGGTTGTACTCTTTTATAGTTGTGTCCCTTCGTTTAGTTGTTGCAGGAGAAGCTAAACCTTGAATTACACGCAAACTTCGCTAGGGAGAATTTTTGTGCTCCGGCTTCACCAGAACGAACGTTTACACGAAATAATAGAGAGCTTCGCAAAAGAAAAACGGGTCAAAAGTGGGATGTGCTTTTTTTTGGGCGGTGCAGAAGACAAGAGTAAAGTTGTTGTTGGACCTAAAGATGGCAAAGCAACCCTTCCTGAACCTATGATTACTCTGTTAAAAGGCGTGCATGAAGGCTATGGGGTAGGCACGATATTCACTGATGAGGCAGGTGCGCCAAAGTTACATATGCATGCAAGTTTTGGCAGAAACGATAATACCGTATCTGGTTGTGTTAGGAAGGGTGTAGATGTCTGGCAAATTGGTGAAGTTGTGATTTTCGAATTTTCTGGGGGTTCAGCGAAAAGAGCAAAAAATAAGGAAACTGGTTTTGAGCTCTTGGAGTGCTAGCCTAAGAAGCGTACTAGGAAGATTCTGTGTCCCATCCAGCCGTTGTAGTCTCCCCAGAAAGGTTGATCCTGCGGATCACCGAACCGTCCAGTATTGTAGATCATTTGTTCCACCTGGGTGTAGTCTAATGTTGAGTTAAAGAATTTTGTATTTATTCCGAAATCATAGAGAATTATGTACTTCACGTTTCGCTCCACACAAAGGTTGAGGAATTCTGTGATGTTGAAATTTGGAGTAAAAGCATCAACAGCTAAAGAGGGGTATTGCCAAATTTGGTCGCCAGACATGTTCTTAGGTAAGTAAAAGCGAAACATGTCTTGACTAAGAAGGTTAAAAGAGCAGACCAATACAGCAGATTGAGTTTGACTTAAATTTCCTGCCAAATAGCTGGCAGCCTCTTGTATTGGAATGTGAATTTGGTCACGAACTGTCATTTGATAAGCGTCATAGCTGCTGTAAGCGACTGCAGAAGCTATAACGATTATGAAAAGGGCTGCTGCGATCTTTTTTCTCCGATCGGAGTTTATGCCTTTTTCTTGAGGTTTCCAACTTCGAACTCTTGCGTATAGAAAAATGATAAAACAAGCAGCTGAAATGGCTAAAATTGGGAATAAAGGCGTCACATAACGCCACTGTCGGTTAGGAATCCACGTGAAAAATCCGTAAATAACCAAAAACCAGGTTAGAAGAAATATATCTTGTTTACTTCTTCTGTAAGCAAACAATCCTAATCCGCAAAGTCCCAAAATGAATATGGGCAACGAGATCGGGTGAACAGGTATGTCTTTGAATGGCCATGCCATTTCCATTAAATAATAAATGGGGAGAGGTTGGAAACGGTTACTGTAAGCGGGGCGGTCTTGTCCACCCTCACTTATAACGTATTGAATTGTTTCAAATTTGGTTACTCCGTTGTAATGGTAAATCATGAAAAACCAAGGCATTACCACTAAAACCGCAACCAATACAATTACCAGAAGCTTTGCCAGGTTCAACGTGAGTTTCTTTCTGGAAAGGAACAGAATACTCAAGAACATCGCTATAGCCGCTACAACAATCTGGTATTTAGCGAGAATACCAATTCCCAAAGCTAAACCACTAAAAATTAGTGTCTTGTTGGAGTCTTTGGTCAACCAACTGTAAAATGTGAACATAACCAAAGTGAAGAAAAATATAAGCATGGTTTCAAGTAAGGTGACTCGCGATAACCAGAAAAAACCTGGCATAGTGCCCAGAAGAACACTTGATATTAATGCTGTTTTTGTTCCGTAGGTTTTTTTCACAAACAGGAACAACAAGCCAATTGCCAACATTGCAAATGTGGTAGCTACTAATCGCCCCGCAATTTGATCGGCTCCAAAGATTTTTAAGTACCCAGTTGTGACCAAATCAAAGATTGGTGGGTAGTACCCGTAAGTAGTCATGTAACTCCAAATTTGTCCACGTACGAGTAGTGTGCCGCCATAAAGGTGGGGCATTTCATCCCACTGAACAGACATATACCCGATTTGATAGAGAGCAGCGACAGCAAAGATAATCAAGAAAACCAGCAAAACCAATTTGTAGCGATGCTTTTTTGCGAACCCTACCTTGGTTTGTGTGGACATAGGGTTAATGCTGGTGTTTTGGGATATGTTTAGCGACCCCTTTTATGGAAAGAGAATTAGTGAATCGACATCTAAAAAGACTTTGCCAAAGCTCCCAAAATGTTGTTCTTTAAAATTTGAGGGATATACGCAAGTCATTTATGGGTAAGAATAGTTTGTTTTTGCGTTCAGGAAGAGTAATACAATTTGAAAAACAGCCAGCCCACCAAGGAAATTTCAATTCTGTTGCCTGCCTTTAACGAGGCCGTCCAGATTGAACGATGTATCCTTGAAGTGGAAAAAGCTGTCAAAGCGCTTTCAAAATCTTACGAAATAATCGTGTCAGAAGACGGTAGCACAGACGGAACTGCGGAAATCGTTGAGAGAATGGCAAAAAATAACCCAAACCTTTTCCTTCTGCATTCGCCAACGCGCCTTGGAAAAGGGAAAGGCATCAAGAACGCCCTTAGTTTCTCAAAAGGCAGAATTATAACATTCATGGACGTTGATTTAGCAACTGATCTCGATTGTTTGCCAGAACTTCTAAAGGTAGTTAAAGAAAATCGTGGAATGGCAATAGGGTCAAGACATGTTAAGGGTTCAGTTGTTCAGCGTCGATTATCCAGAACTTTGTTTAGTTTAACCTACAACGTACTGGTTCGACTGCTGTTTTTAGACGGAATAAATGATCATCAATGTGGCTTTAAGACTATGAGTCGAGATGTTGCCGAAGTTGTATTGAGCAGTTCTAAATCTGACGGATACTTTTTTGATACAGAAATGATTGTCAGGTGCAAAAACCTTGGCTTTTCTGTTGTTGAAGTCCCTGTCAAATGGTCGGAGAGAAACAAAGGCGGCTCGAAAGTTAACCCCGCTAGAGATTCAAAAAAGATTGGCATGGACATGTTGGCTTTTAGATTTAGGCATAAATAATTTTTTTCATAAAGAGGAGTCATCTAATTAGGCAATTTTGAACTATTGCTCCAGGTTCTCCTGTTTTATTTTTCCCTCATTCTTTTCAGCTTTTGGAACTCATACATGAGGTTCAAGTTAAAAGGGACAGCTTTCCCAACGGCTTGACAGCGACCTTTAACAATTGCCTCTGCAATTAATTCAACACTGGGTTCATCGACTTCAATAACAGTATAACCATAGCCAATTTGTGGTCCATAATGTGCGTCAGTTCCTCCGACATGGGAGAGATTTAAGCGCTCAGCTGTTTGAGAGGCTTTCTTAACGCTTCTTTTGAAAGGAAATGCTCTAGCGTTTATAATCTCGATAGCATCAAAGGTGCCACAGACACTTTCTTTTAGACCGCTCTTGAACAATACAAACGGGTGACAAGCAATAGCCACCCCTCCTGAATTATGAATGCGTTCCACTGTCTCTGCGGCATTTAAACCACTGGGAATCAATTCCTTTACATTCAACGCTACGATGTGTCCATCGCTACTGGAAACCTCCATACCTGGAATTATCAAAAAATCGGTTTCTTCTGCAATCTTATAGGCGCCATCTAGGTAATTATGATCCGTTACTGCAACAGCGTTTAATCCACTTTTTTTTGAGTAATAGATAAGGTCTTTGGGCGTTATTAGTGAATCATTTGAATAAGTAGTATGGACATGCAGGTCAGCTTTGATTTGCATTGCTTAGCCTCACTACTTAGGTTGATTTCCCATTTTAACTCTTATTTGCGCCAGTTGCTCGTCAAGTTTTTCTTCGTCAGTTTCTACTTTGTGGAACAAAGGTATAGGTTTGGAGATTTTGTGCCCAGCTTCAACAGGTTTTAAAGCATCGAACCATTTTTCTTCGTGAACATTTCCATTGAGTTGCAAGGTTTGCCAAATCTGTTCTGCTGTTTGAGGCATAAAAGGCTCCGATAAAGTGGCTAAAGCCTTAACAACTTGCGCCGCAACGTAAAAGATTGAACCTGCTTTTTCCTTGTCAGTTTTCATCAGATTCCAGGGTTCTTTGGTATTTAGATACTGATTGCCTATTCGGCTTATTCCGATTAATGTGTTTGCCGCAGATTGTAGTCGGCAATCTTCAAGTTCTGTAGCGGCTTGTTCTACTTTTGTCTTTATCGTCTGTAGTAATGCCTCATCATCTTTGTCTATTTTGGACGGGGCTGGAATGTGCCCTTCAAACTTGCTGGCAATAAAAGAGAGAGTGCGGTGAATGAAGTTGCCGTATGTATCGTTTAAGTCTGCGTTAATTTTGTCGCTAAAGGCGCTCCATGTAAAGTTGGTATCCTTGCTCTCAGGGCGAGTCGCAATCAGGAAGAAGCGCCAATAGTCTACAGGGAACATTTCCAAAGCTTCGTCGATCCAGATTCCGACTCGTTGGCTCTTTGAAGCTTTTTGACCTCTAAACTGAAGGAACTCAGTAGCAGAAACATTCCACGGCAAGTTATATCCTTGTCCTGAAGCCAGAAGGAGTGCTGGTAGAATTATGGTGTGGAAGGGTATGTTATCTTTGCCTACAAAATAGAGCGTTTTAGCATCTTTATCAAACCAGAATTTCCGCCATTTCTCCGGTTTTCCAAGACGTTGGCATTGTTCGATCGTTGCAGAAACATAACCTAGAACCGCATCAACCCATACATAGATGGTTTTTCCCTCTGCACCTTCAAATGGCGCTGGGATGCCCCATTCGACGTCACGTGTTACGGCTCGGGGTTTTAAGCCTTCTTTTATCCAGTTTAAGCTAAAATTTTTAACATTAGCTGGCAACTGCTGATTTTCTCTGAGGTATCGAGTTAAGGGGTCAGCAAGTTTAGAGAGATCAATGTACCAGTGCTTTGTTGTTTTCACTGTAGGTTTACTTTTGCAGATCACACAGTACGGTTCAACAAGTGAAGTGGGTTCAAGGAGCTTGCCGCACATGTCGCATTGGTCACCACGGGCTTTCTCACAGCCACAGTAAGGGCATTTGCCTTCTACAAATCGATCTGGTAAAAATCGTTGATCATGGTCGCAATAGAGCATTTGGGTCTCTTTGCTTAATATATAGCCGTTTTGTTGGATTTCAAGTAAAGTTTTTTGAACAAACTGTTTATGGATGGGGCTCTCTGTTGTTGTGTAATTGTCAAAGGATGCATTCCATTTATGGAAGAGTTCGGAGACTTTGGCGTGATTTTTGTCTGTTAGGGTTTTTGGCGTAATGCCTTGTTTAATTGCTTCAACCTCAATTGGTGTGCCGTGAGTATCAGATCCGCTAACCATTAGCACGTCACTGCCTTTGAGCCTGTAATACCTTGCTGCAACATCTGCCGAAAGGACCGATCCCACTAAATTACCAAGATGTGGCGTAACGTTGATGTATGGCCAAGCGGAGGTAACTAAAACTTTTTCTGGCAACCTAATCTCCAACAAACGGTTAAGTACCAACCTTATTAAAATTGCTATAATAAACGCAATGAGTTCAAAGTCGATTTTAACCTCTTTTACTGTGGCTGGGTATTTAAAAATCTTGGATTCTTTGGGAATGCTTAAATTTTAAAGTTACAATACCCGTAACTTGAGGACTGCCTTTGCCTTATTGTCGAAGATGCGGAACCAAACTTGATGAAACTGCACATTTCTGTTATAAATGTGGAACGCCAGGTGCTTTACCTTACTCGTACCTGCCGCCCCCGCCTCCTAAATCTCAAGTTCCTCTGAGAAAAGATCCAGTCATAGTAATTGCAATTGTCTTAATGTCAATATTGCTTGCAAGCGTTTTTGTAGCAATTTTGCTTAGTGCACCTTTTGCAACAATTAATATAGAACAAACTTACCAAGACAATACCGCTAACATTGATATGTTAAACCTAAACTTTCAATCTAGTGCTGCAAAAGTTACAATCTTTACTCAAAAAATTAACGACAATAATTTCTTGATTGCAATTGATGGGATAGCTTCGAAAGGTATGTTTAGTGGCGAAACTGGTAACCCCATAGCATTAACCACTTATAATGGCACCGAAGACGGCGTTTTAACAATAACAATTATCCTTGAAGAATCAACTGCTTTTTCTAGGTTAACAGTGGACTGTACGATTTATGTTAACCCTGAATTGAAACTAAGTCTTAACGTAACCTCCAAAGCGGGACAGGTCAGCTTAACCGCCGATAAAGAAGCGACCTTTCAAAATCTTAATCTTCAGAGTTCTGCGGGGCAAGTTCAAGCAAACCTGCAGAATGCAACGATTGAGGGAAATTTGTCTCTTAAAACTCAAGCTGGAAGAGTGGATTTTAGAGTAAGCCAGGTCAAAGTTGAAGGGAACAATACAATCACTCTGCAGGCTAACACTGGATCTATAAATATGGATATTAATGAAACTAAGACTCTTCAAGGAAACCTCTATGTTAACGCTCTTACGGATTTGGGTTCTATAAACTTGGATTTAGCTGTGGATAGTGGTGTTGCAGCAAAGGTGACTTCCCAAACTAGCCTTGGAAGTATCCATATTACGCAAAAGAATTTTTCAGGTAGTCAATCTCCAATTCAATCGAACAATTACCCTGATCAGAGTAACATTGAAATTAACAACAAGACTAACCTCGGCAGCATCAATATAAACGCAAACTATCAATCTGTAACAAGCCCAAACACTAGAAACTAAAAACATCAAGAAAGCCCTAAATGTTTAAAACTCTCTACAGACCTTTTTAGGATAATAAAGAGGTGAATTTTTTGGTACAAATAACTCGTCAACAACTCCAAGAAAACAACGGAAAAAATGGGAAACCAGCCTATGTTGCTTATCAAGGCAAAGTCTACGAAGTTACAGACAGTAGCTTCTGGATGGAAGGAGACCACCTAGGAATGCATGAAGCAGGCAAAGATTTAACAGAAGAATTAGAAATGGCGCCGCATAAAGACGAAAATCTTCAGAGAGTAAAATTAGTAGGTGACTTGGTTTAGAAAATGAAGTTTAGCACAGAATCAACTCTGTGCAAAGCTTCAAACACATTTTTTATGTCTTTAACACTCAAAGTTTCCCTTGTTTTGTAAAGTTCATTAACTGTTGTGTTCAGGCAATCAAAGGCCGATTTTACGTCTAAATCGTTGTTCATATTGCGTTCAAAATCAACTTTTATTTTCTTTGTTGTCTCTTCATGTTTTGCATTTTCATTAGTTGCTTTTATTTCTGTTATCTCAGAAATCATTTTTCTGAAACTATCTAACATTTGGCTCGTTTCTGCTATCTTTTCATAAGTAAAATTCAGTTTTTTCCTATAGCATCCATAGATTAAGAAGAACCTCAATTGATCACCGCTAAAACCCTGAGTGGAAACATCGCTTGTATAGAGTACATTGCCTTTGCTTTTGGACATTTTTGCGCCATCAACAAAAAGATGACCGCCATGAAGCCAGTAGCGTGAAAACTGTTTTCCTGAACATGCCTCTGCAACCGCCAGTGTGTAGTCGTGATGTCTGACCAAATTGTCAATTCCTCCGCAGGCAACATCAATAGAAAAACCCATTTGTTTTGTTACTATTGCTGCATCTTGAATGTTCCAAGCCGGTCTGCCTCTGCCAATTGTTGTATCGTAGCAAAAATCTTCTCGGTCGCAGCCATGCCACAAAACAAAGTCGCCTTTATTCCAAGGTGTTCCAGGATAAGTATCCAAATGGAAGTGTCGTTTCTGTTTGGGCCATTTTGTAATGTCAAGGTGTGCAAGTTTGCCAAAACCACCGAACTTTAGGGGGTCATAATATGCGTTTTTTTTGCCATTGTAAGAGTACCAATAAGCATATCCATTTTCGAGAAGTTTAGAAATTAATTTGACTGATTGATCAACTGCTTTTGATGCTCTAATTGGGTAGGTTGGCTTTTTGATTCTTAATAGCTCAAAATCTTTAAAAAAAACGTCTTCGTTTTTTGCTGTCAACTCTTCAACTGTCACTTTTTCTTTTTTAGCTTGTAAAATTGCTTTGTCTTCGATATCTGTTAATGTCATTAATCGCTCGACTTTGTAGCCTTGGTATTCCATGTATCGTTGGAAGATGTCTTCGAAAAGGAAGGTGCGGAAGTTCCCGATGTGGGCCCGTTGATATGTTGAGGGACCACACGTGTACATTTTGACCTTCATGTCTTTGGCTGGTTTGAACCCTTCAATTTTGCAAGTTAATGAATTGAAAATTTTCAGCATTTTTTGGTTTTACTCAGTTGGATTTTGTTCTTGTTCGATTTGTCTTAATGTATTTTTTGCTTCCTCGACGTGGCGTTCTGCTTTAGTTTGCGAAACAAAAACGTGTCGAACAATACCCTTCTTATCGATAATGTATGTTACTCGCCCTGGGATTATTCCCATAGTTGAAGGTACACCATACAGTTCTCGCACTTTATTATCCACATCTGCAAGAAGAATAAATGGTAGTCCGTAATGTGTGGCGAAGGATTTGTGCGATTCTACGCTTTGCCCGCTTACTCCAATGACTTCAGCTCCTAATTCTGTCAGTTCTTCATAGTTATCCCTAAAAGTGCATGCCTCCTTGGTGCAGCCTGATGTTTCATCTTTAGGGTAAAAATAGAGAACTATGTTTTTCTTGCCCAAATATTCTGAGAGAGTTACATTGTCCCCCATCTGTGAAGGAAGTGTGAAATCAGGTGCTTTATCTCCTGCTTTAACTTGCAAAAAATCACCGAACAATATTGACTTTAATAGGCTATTATTGTTTTCGTAGATCAAAATCAAATGTTATAAATGGCAATGTGTATAGAAACATGGCGATTGTTTGGAAAAAACATTGAATGCTGTCAACCATCAATGTCACGCTATATATTTTGTTGCTTCTGGGGTTCCAGTTGTTTTTTTCCACGGTTTATCCTATACTGGTAAGATTTGGCAACAGATCGGCGTAACTGACCTCTTAACTGAGAAGCGCATTCCTTTCTTAGCATTGGATATGCCATATGGGATGAGAAGTCAATGTCAACCAAAAACGCGTAGCCCAGAAAAAAACATCCTTTTTGCAAATGAAGCAATCAACTCTGTTTTCGAGTCTCAAACTCCTATTTTGGTTGGTGCAAGCATCGGCGGAAACATTGCACTCAGATACGCAACACGGTTTCCTGCTAAAGGTTTGTTATTGATTGCCCCTGCAAGATCTCTTGAACCAGACATTCTAAAGGCGTATAATCAATTCAAATTTCCCTCAACTATTGTTTGGGGTTCCGAAGATAATATCGTTGCAAGTGAAGACATGCGTACTTTGGTTGATAAGTTGCCAAACGCAAAACTAGTTATCTACGATGGCGCAGGTCATTCTGCTTACAAGGACCAATCTGATCGTTTTAAACATGATTTACTTGAGTTATACGCAAGGTCAGAATAGGCAGTTTTGCAGGAGTATGTTGGCTTAGTGTGGTTTAGCTTTTATTATATAATGGTGAGGTCCGGCATCCCTCGCGTCTATCAAAGTGAACCCTGCTGCCTTCATTAGCCCTTCGGCATATTCTTCGCTGAACCTAATGTTGATAGGTGGACCAAACGGCATCGCTATTTTTTTCCAATCCAAGTCAACTAGCATTCCTGTTGGCTTGATCATTTGCCAAGCATTGTCAAGCACTTTTGCGGGGTTGCTAAAGTCATGTAAATCCATGCTGTAAAATATGAAGTCGGCGCAATGGCTGCAAAAAACAGTATCTTCGGCTTTTCCTGCTTTTGTGGTTATGTTGGTTAAGCCCTCGGAAGAAGCTTTGAGTTTTAGTTTCTCAATGGCTTGACTGTCGACATCGATAGCGTAGACTCTTCCTTTTTCACCAACTTTTTTTGCAGCTAGAATACTAAAGAAGCCGTCGCCGCACCCAACATCAACAAAAGTCATGCCTGAATGTAATTCATGCAAAATAATTTCTGGATTGTACCATGAGCGTCTGGTTGCTTCGTCGAGGCTGAATCCACCGTGACATCCCATAAGCTGGCACTACTTTTCCAGGAGTTGTCGAATTTGTTTTTCGTGTGTTTGGCGAGTTGTGAGGGGGTAAATCTCTCTGTCTAAGTCAAAGAACATTGGATCTTGCCCGATGATTTTGGAGAGTTTTTCGTCTGATTCAGCGTTGACAATTAACATACTTCCCTGTTGCCCAATTAAGTGGTAGTAGGTTTCTAGAGTTTTTTCTTTTTCTAAGTCTTCAAAATACTTGAATTGCAGCGGAAGCATCCTTGACCATTTTTCAATCGAAACTTCACGTTTAACTTTTTGAATTATTAGGAATTTCATAGCTCATTCCATACAAAGGTAACTGGGGTTAACTATAAAGCCTTTTTAAAAAATGGAAAAATTGAGATTGAAGAGGGCGAAGTTTATTCTTTCTTTTCTCCGTGTCCCTTCCACATTTCCTGCATTCTCATGGGCATTTTTGACATTGCATCTTTGGCTAGATCCATCAATTGTTCATTAACTTCAAGTTCAACTGTTATCTTTAGTTTGCCTTTTTTTTCTGCCATTTCAGTCATGGAACCACCTCCTGTATCTGTATAACTGTTGAGGAAAAAGGTTAGAGAGAAGATGCACAGCTTGTTTACCTGTTAGCTCCAAGTCGATTTCGATTCGATAATGAAACTTGCCTAAACGTTTTGTGTGGGTTTTGTATTTACCGATTACTTCAGTATCCCTGAAGCGGTGTAATTGTTGATTAACAAGAAGCGTTATTGCTGTGGGTGCTAAGGGTTCAAAGACAAGAGCCGTTCTGAACAACACTCGGATAGCGCTTCCTATGAGCGATTCTGAAATCGATGCTCGATTATTTGCCATGATTTTTCCTCAAAATTTAAGCTACAAAATCGAGATATTATCTCCTAAATCATTAATCCTTTACTTGATTAAAAACTTTTTTAGAGACGAATTTTTAAGTTACTCCAGAAATTAAAGTCAAGGCGTTCTCTAAATGTCACTTGAAGAAATACAGATGCAAATTTACGGTTGCAAAAAATGCCGTCTCTGGCAAGGAGCAAAGCACGCTGTTCCAGGCGAAGGACCATTAAACTCCAAAGTAATGATTGTTGGGCAAAATCCGGGTTCGGATGAAGATGAAACGGGGCGGCCGTTTATTGGCAGGGCAGGAAAATACCTCACAAAAACCCTTGCTGATTTCGGAATAAACCGTGAAGAAGTATTCATAACAAATATAGTGAAACATGTTTCACCAGGAAACCGCAAGCCTCTTCCAGATGAAGTAGTTGCATGCCTACCTTATCTGACTGAGCAAATCAGAATAATTAAACCAAAAATTATTGTTCTTCTAGGCGCCTCTGCAAAAGAAACTCCCCGACAGCAAGGAATAGAATACTTCGAAGTTGTTCATCCTTCCGCTGCCATGCGATTTACAAAGATGCGTGAACGATTCAGAACACAAATCGAGCAATTAGCAAACCGCATTAACCGAATTTAGCTAACTACCCATATCACGGGCTAAATGTCATATTCATTTTACAGATAGTGCGCTCTTGTAGTAAAGGTAACTCTAGATAATCCATCTTGGAGATATAATTTCTAAAATTTACTTCATTGGTTGCCTTATTATGGTTCTCAATTTCTCTGGTGCTATCCTGCCGGGGTTGTTTAGATAGATTTCATGATGTTTGCCCCTTAGAGTGTACCCGATGTTTTGAATAAACTCATGTATCTTCGCGATGGTTGCTCCTTCGCTTGAATATGGTCCAATATACATGATTTGCGCGGCCTTCCCCTCGAAGAAACTTTCAAACCGTATTTTAGCGATCGCTGGCAGGTCTTTCTTTTTCTTTATTTGTTCAATTGCTTCTTTTACGTCTTCAGAGGTAACATATTGGGGTTGCATTATCATCGCGGTCCATTTCCATTCGTCTTTGCGATCTGCGCTGAATTTTGTCATGTCGTCAGCCCACCATAATCCCTCTAGAGGCAAAACCACATAGTCGACATCTCTGCTTTTTTTGATCATGAACTTGAGAGTATATGAAACACTAAACAATGCTTCAATTGCCACTATGTACTCAGGGGAATTGTTGGGGGATCTCTGTCCGTCAACCATAAGAAAATTCATAGCTGGCACGTCAACAACTGTGACTTCTTTAGATGAAGCATTGTAGAATTCTTTACACTGTTTTTTTATATCCACTTTATCCATAATAATCCAATCAAACTCCAATCCTGCCTAAGACAATAAATAATTTTTTGCATTAGGCGATAGAATTTTGATTTTTAAATTTAGGAATTGAAAAAAACCAGAGTTCATGATTAGGTTGCTCTTGGATTTATAGCGCCTTTGGTGTAGGGAATGAACTCGCGAATTTGCTCAATAGAGACCTTGCCTGCTTTTTCCCGTTGGTCTTTTGACAACTTGAGCGTTAGTGTCTTGAGAGTCTGCTTAAGCAAGTCTTTCCCCATGTTATCTCCAGGACTTATGATAATATATGATTTTGTTTTGGCTTTAACAGCATCTATCGGACCGCCAACAAAAACGGTTTCTTCGCCTACAACCAGGCCGACTGCGACTCGAAGTGGTGTATTCCTATACCAATTACGTTTCCCAGAAACAAAGAACGCTCCATGAGGCACAGACTCGCCAGATGGACCACTTTTACTGAGCTGATCGACTTTAACCCAGTAAACATCCACCGATCCTGCATTCTCACGCCAAGCCCTAGAAAAAGACGCTGCGAATTCACTAGCTTCTTTTAGGGTTTGTTCGCCGATCGAGTTTCCTTCTGCTTTGACGACAACAAACGGCGCTCCTGTGATTTCTGCGTGGAAAACAACATCTTCCTGTGAGGTGTACTTCTTGACCAAAACTTCGTTACTGACAGTATCTTTGCCCGCAACCACCAACAAACCCTCCGATGAAAAAAACCAACGGAATTTTTCATACCACTCCCTGTTTGCCATTTCTTCTTTACGTTTAGAGAGGGCTTCCATAATTTCAGCAGGTTTGAGACTTTTCATGTGCTCCGCTTCGGCTAACTCGCGCTCAGCTCTTGATAGTTTGCGTTTCGAATCTTGCAGAGCTGACAGGGCACCCTGAGCTTTTTCTTTTGCGTGTTTGCCACGTTCATAATATCTATTCGCGTTATCAAAAAGCGAATCCCGCAAGTTAAAGCTAAAATGAAAATTGTCTAAATCTAGGTTTAAGGCCAGGTTTTTGCCGTCAAACGATTCAACATATATTGCAGGAATCTTGCCGGCTTTTTTAGCTGCCATAACGGTTGAGATAATTTTGTCCCAGTCGTGTCCCTTCTGGTTTGCTTTTATAAGTTGTTCTTGGAACGTTTGAAACATATTAAAATGGGCGTAGATTGTATCGCCGATCTGCTTGTCCTTCTCAGATTTCTTCTGATCCTCTACGATAGATTTCTCTTGTTCAGCTACCACTCGTTTGAGGCGTTGGGTTTCCTGTTTTAATTTGTCAGTCTCGATGCTTCCAGCTGCTTTCTCAGCAACAGTTACTCGCAAATAAAACTCATCCAAAGCTTGATTGAAAGATTCGTAAACCTGAACTTTCAAACCCTCATAACGTTTGAGTTTGAAAGGGACGGCATCTAAATAGTCACCGTTCTTATCCAAGATTATACTCGGCTCAAACTTACACTCCAAAACAGGCAAAAGCAAGCTTTGAAGCGCCTCAAAAATCGCTTTAACTTCATCAACGGTCAAATCATTGCTGGGTTTAGTTTTTTCTACTTGTGCCCTAAGCAAAAGCTCTTCAGCGTAAACTCCACCAATACCCAAAGACCTTGCTAATCCTCGAACAACTTCTACATTGGCAGTGCTTTTTAAGATATCTTGGAGTTCGAGCATGGATACTTTGAAGGGGTTTTTTCCGCTAGAAGGTGGAAGCACAAGAGTTACTTTGTGCAAGATGTCGCGGTCTCTCATCTTCTTAAATTCCAAAGCTTGGATGATTGCGTCTTTCTCGTTTGTCAAGATAATGTTACCGTCGCCGAAAAGTTCCACCACTAACTTGAGCATTCCAATTTTGGTTTCAAAGGTAATTGTTACGATTCTCTCAAATCCAGCTTGCTCAATTCCTCTTAACCACGAATCACGCAGATACTTGCGCATCATCATGCAGAAAGCTGGGGGCTCAGCGGGGCTTTCTTCCGCATAGCTTGTCGAGTGGAGCCTTCTGCCTGCTTCAACCACCAGTCTTATGGGTGGATTGTCGGTTTTGTGCAGTTTAAAGATTAAAGTTTTTTCTCCGAATTGGTAGATGTTATTCACTCTGGAATTAGGGATTAGCGTTTTTAGTTCTTCAGTTGCTGCAGCTATATCAAAGCTTGTAAATTCTTTTTTACGCAACTCTTGCACCGTTTGAGGTCTATATTATATTCCACTATGAAATAACCATTTACGCTTACTTGGCAAAAAGATAGGTTGAGCAGGCAGAAACGGTTAATACTTAGGCATCTTTTTTAAGTAAGAACAAAATATATGTGCCAAGGATAGATTCACATGACCCCTTTAGTTCGCCTCTACTGGATAAGAGTCACATTAGGAATAATCGCAGCCGCAATATCTGCAGTAATGGCTGAGTTAATCGGGACCCTAACTGACATCACAACACTTGTAAACAGCATAACCATAGCCTTACTGATATATTTCATAACATACTACATTCTTCGAGCAGTCTTCAGAGACAAAATAGAAAAGCCCTCAAAAATCCTGAGTACAGGAATAGGAATGTACTTTTTTGCGTGGATAGCCTTCTTTGTCTTATTCTACACGATAATCCACATAGTAGTCGCATAAAAAAATTTTATTATTATTTATTTTTCTTGATTCTTCTGGAGAAAATTCCCCATAGTCACTTGACTCTTATCACTGCGAAGTGTCTCAACCTTTTCAGGTACAGCAGCTTTGCCATTTGGGCTGGGAATTTCCATACGAGTTAAGATACGCATGCAGTCTGCCCAAGCAGAAAAATACCCGCGGTCAAAATCAGCATGCAATCCATTGCCCATCTGATCAAGAAACTCTTTTCGGTAAGCGTGCAAGGCAACCTTGTCACTTAAGTCAAGTTTAGAAAAGAAAGCGTAGTCATCAGAACTACTTTTTCTGGAAAGATACATACCGTAGAGTGCTCTAAAGTACCCTCGGTTCCAATCTGTTTTCTGCATTTTTTGTTTAACACGTTCCAGTTCACGCTCAGCTTCGGCAAACTGCCTGCCAACGATGAGCTGGAAGTACCTTGTAACTAAAGCTTGAGATATCGGCATATTTAGCGTCCACGTGATTTAGTTGCTTTCTCTTCTTCAGAGACATCTTCTATTCCGTTTTCGGTGACTTTAAGGATTTCCTCTCCTTCGGGCAAATATGGGCTTGAAACCAGCCTTGCGATTCGTATGGGTCCATGGGAAGCACGACGCAAGTAAATGCGAGTGTGACTAGTGTGACCAACAATATTTCCACCAATTGGGTGGATAGCGTCGCCAAAGAACTGGTCAGGTTTTGCCATAACTTGATTAGTGACGACAGCCGCTGCATTAAACGCGCGAGATAACGCGACAAGCTTATGCATATGCTTGTTAAGTCTTTGTTGGCGTGACGCCAACATTTCTCTGCCTATGTATTCGCTTCGGAAATGTGCGGTTAACGAGTCAATTATGATGAGTTTAATATTGTTTGCTTTGATTATTTCGTCAGCGTTCTCCAAGAGAAACATCTGATGATCGCTTGTGTAAGCTTCTGCATAAATAATGTTTTTAACAGCCTCTTCAGGTTCTAAACCTGCGAATCTTGCCATTTGCACTATGCGTTCAAGCCTAAACGTGTTTTCTGTGTCAATATAGAGAGCTGCGCCGTTTAACCCCCCTTTTTCAGGAGGAAGTTGAACATTAACGCACAACTGGTGGCACATTTGGCTCTTACCGCAACCATATTCACCGTAAAACTCAGTTATGGTTTGGGTTTCTAAACCACCATCAACCATTTTGTCCAATGCTTTACTGCCCGTGGTGATTCGTGCTACAGATTTGCGCATTTTGAACAATTCGTCAGCGCGAATAAATGCTATCCCGATGGAAGATCGTGCGGCTTCTATAATTTGGAAAGCTTTCTTCTCGCTAACACCGACTGGGTCAAGTTCCCTGCTGGTTGCCATAGCTACGGATTCCACGGTATGGTAACCGAGGTCACGCAGTTTAGCCGCGGTTGCGGGACCAACTCCTGGCAGGTCTTCTATAAACTCGTATTTTTTCTTATTTGCTTCCATTTGAGCCTGTCTATCGCTGAATTCTTCTGCAGGACCATCGTCTTCAGACATAAATTTCACACTTTTATGTTGATGTATAATACGAGCTATTTAAAACACGCGAATAGACATACATTTTTCTTAGTGGAGGGCTAGTTGAAAGTGAAATTTTAAAGTACAGATTTCTCCTTTGATATTCACCTTCCGCATATTCACAAAAAATTTAGGGAGGAATAACGCCCATTCGTGAGCATTCTTCTTTGAGACTACTTTAATGTTTTTTAAGGATTGACATTTCTGGACATATTCGTCGCCTTCAAGGGTGCTTTGACGGAAGTCGCTGATTAACTGTTGTATCTCCATGGTAATCTCATAGATCCTTGCTTTAATTTGATCCATATAAGAGACCGCTTATTCCTGAACAATCACTTCGGAAGGTGTCAAAGCTGTCTTTATTACGCCGTCTTCAATACGTAGGATTCGAGTTGATACTCGAGCGACGCTGGGGTCATGTGTAACCATGATCATAGTTTTACCCAGTTCCTGATTATTTTTAACAAGGTAGTCCGCTATGATTCTTGGATTTGCCGTATCCAATTCGCCAATAGGTTCATCTGCAAGTATGATAGGTGCGTCATTAGCTAGAGCGGAAGCTATTGTGATTCTTTGTTGTTCTTCTCCAATTAATTCTTCAGGCTTATGACGAGTTCGGTCTTGTAGTCCAACGGTATTGAGAAGATCTTGAAAGCGTTGTTTTTGTTCCCGCGTGGACAAGTTTGGTAATAATTGTCAGAGTCGATCTAGCGTGGTGGGGATTTTGAAAATTAATGCTCTATCAGGTGTATTCTATATGATTTCCAGATTTTTTATGTGGTCTTCTTTCTGAAATAATGTGTTTTGATGTTGTTGCAATACTTGCGCAACCACAAATTTTCATAAGTAATCTTTCAGAAGTATTACTTTATACTGGAAGAGTTCTTGTGGCTAAATGTCCTAACTGCGGAACAGAAGTTGCTAAACCGAGCCGTTCATTGAGGAATCATTTTTTCTGCGTTGAAGCCTATAACTGCAAAAATTGCAAGATAACTTTCAAAGTGAAACATTAGCGCATGCTTGATAATTCTGCATTTAGGAAAGATTTTTAATACCGATATAATTTAGATTCTTTTGGCTGTTACCCTTGGATAGATTACAAGCTATGGCTATGTTGAAAGAGTTGGCTGTTAATGATTTAGTTGACCCTACCTATGTGTCGATGGTTGAAGCAAAGCCAAACCATTTTCAGATTCAAATTAAATGTGATTACAATAGACTAAAAATAGAAGAGTACGCAAAAAAAAACGGTTTAACTATATCTGAGGATAAAGACCGAAAATACTTAGTAATTTTCAAGCCATAACTGTAAATCTTCTACTCTTGAGATCACCTTCACCCTTCTGCAACTTTTTGATCTTTAAATAAAAGCAAAATGTCCTTAGACTTTTTTTGGACCTTGGATGCAAAAGAACTGAATATTAAAAAATTGGGCGCCAGAAACAATTAAATCGCCAAGTTCATTTCTATAAGAACATGAATAATTTTCTGGACTCTCTCAAGCAAGAAAATATGAGTCTATTTACCGATTTCTACGAATTGACAATGTGTGCAGCCTACTTTGATAATAATAACTTTGAACCTGCAACATTTGACCTCTTTATACGTCGTCTTCCAGAAAACCGATCATACTTTCTTTTTGCCGGTTTAGAACAATCGTTACAGTATCTGCAGACTATCAACTTTTCTGAAGAACATTTAGCTTACCTAAAAAACCAGGGCTTTGGAGAGGACTTTCTGGATTATTTATCTGGATTTAGCTTTTCGGGTGATGTGTGGGCTATTCCTGAGGGCACAGTAGCTTTTCCCAATGAACCACTAATCCGCATAACTGCCCCAATAATCGAGGCTCAGTTGGTGGAAACATTCCTTCTAAACACCGTTAACCTGCAAACAATGATGGCAACTAAAGCTTCACGTATAGTCCACGCTGCAAAAGGCAAAGCCATAATTGAATTCGGTTTGCGTCGCGAGCACGGTATTGACGCAGGAATGAAGGTGGCACGGTCAAGCTACATTGCAGGCTGTCAAGGATCCAGCAATGTTTTGGCAGGCTTGACTTATGAGATTCCAGTGTTTGGTACTATGGCGCACTCATTTGTGATGTCATATGCAAAGGAAATTGATGCTTTTCGCGCTTTCTCCAAGACTTTTCCAAATAACTCAACTCTACTTATCGATACTTACAATGACATTGCAGGTGCAGAAAAAGCCGCTGAAGTAGCTAAAGAACTTGAAGCAAAGGGATTTAGACTTGGTGGGATCCGACTTGACAGCGGAGATTTAACAAAAACAAGTAAACAGGTAAGGAAAATACTTGATGAGCAAGGCTTGGGGTACGTTAAGATTTTTGCAAGCGGGGACCTCGATGAATATCAAATTAGCAAACTGCTAAAGGATGAAGCACAAATCGATGCGTTTGGAGTAGGCACAAAAATGGGAACATCCGCCGACCGACCGTATCTTGATGTAATTTACAAGCTATGCGAAACGATGAACCCTGAAGGGACCTTTTCGCCGATAATGAAACTAAGCAAGGACAAAAATACCTTGCCTGGGCGAAAACAGGTGTTCCGTTCTAAATCCAAGGAGGGCGTTTACCAAAAAGATACAATTGCGCTTGCTGAAGAAAAAATTGAGGGTGATCCCTTGCTCTCGAGAGTAATGGAGAATGGCAAGTTGTCCTACAAGCTGCCATCTTTAAAGGAAATCCGATGCTCTGCACAGGAAAACATGTTCCAGTTACCTGCCCCGTACAAGGAATTAACTAACGCTCCAACATATCCTGTTGAATTGAGTTTGAAACTTCAAGACTTAATTAAAACTTTAAGAAGCCAACTAACACAAAACGAAATTCTCCATAAATCCTAAAGAACGCGAAAAAATTCAACTCATCTATATAAAGAATAATCCAATAACCTGTGAAAATGGCAAACACTTAATAGCCTTTCCAGAAAAGGTGTAACTCTAAATCCAAACGGAGAACCAATATTGCAAAATCAACCGGCTATAATAGCTGTTGGAAGAACAAAGTTTGGCGAATACTACGGCAAAGAACCAGAAAAGCTAATCGAGGAAGCTTGGCTTGCAGCTTCAAATGACTGCTGTATCGAACGTAAAGACCTCGAAGCGTGCTATATGTCTGACTGTCTTCTTCCCATCACAAACAAACTGGGATTAGAAGAAGGGTTCCTCTCAGAATTAACCGAACTCCATGTACCCATGGAAGTAACCCGTTCCTTCAGCGCAGCACTTCTTACCGCTTGCCATGCTATTCAAGCAGGCGTTTATGGCACTGTTTTAGTTGGTGGAATAGAAAAAATGACTGACCGCTGGGACAAAATACGTGATGATCTTATGTTACTTGATGACCCGTGGAGTTACTTTGCAGGTGGCACCCCTGAATCTAACCATGAATTAATGCTTCGCGCTTACATTAAAAAACATAATATTACAGGTCAAAATCTGGACACGCTAAATCTGGCTCTCGCCGAGATAGCAGTCAAGAACCACGCCAACGCATCCAAAAACAAGTATGCTCAGTACCAAAGAAAAATTACTGTTGAACAAGTTTTAACCGCAAGAAAGCAATCTCATAAATCATTAGGGCTTTACGATTTTGCCCCCATATCTGATGGAGCATCTGCATTAATTCTCACCAATGAGTCTGTTGCAAAAGAAATAAGTGATCGACCGATCCACATTTTAGGACTTGGCGCAGGAACTGACTTCCTAAATTACCCGGCGCGGGAGGACCTATCCCGTTTTATCGCCGCTGAATATGCCATGAACACTGCTTCAAAAATGGCTAACATAGCGCCCTCAGATTTGCAGGTTTTTGAGGTTAATGATCAATCTACAGTGATGGAGATGATTTCACTGGAAGATTTAGGTTTATACAGGCCTGGAACTGCTTGGAAAAATATTCATGAAGGTTTACAGAATAGCGAAAATAGCTACACTAAAAAGGGTACACCCCTTTATGTGAACACTGATGGTGGTCTAAAAGCGGACGGCAACCCATTAGGGGCAACCGGCGGTGCACAGATTTTTGAGGTTTTCCATCAACTCCGCGGAACTGCAGATGAAAGGCAAATTAAAAATGCTGATGGCGTGCCAAAACAGGGCTGTGTCGTTGAATTTGAGGGGTTTGGAACCAAAGCTTATGCCACAATACTAGGAGACAAAACTAGATGAGTAGCGAACCTATCGAACGCCGGGTTTCGTACTTAGGAGATCGCCTTAAGGCTTGTCGTTGTCAATGCTGCGGCAAAGAATACTTCGAAGTACGCGACTACTGCAGCATTTGCGGCAGAAAAAGTTACGGAAAAATGGCTAGCATAGATCTATTTTTCGATAAAGGAAAACTTGAACTTGCAACTTACATAAACGAACCCACAAACAAATTCATGAAACTTTCAAGTTTTATCTACGGAATCGTCTCTTTTCATGATGGCAAAATTCGGGTGCCCGCTAGACTAACCGACCAATTGCTTTGTGACGGTCAAGATGTTGACATATCAAGTTTTGAAGGCAGAGAAGTAATCCCAAGGTTCCGAAGACGCTATTCAGTCGGAAAAGGCGATGTAATTCCAACAATCTCATTAGCTTTCACCCTTGCAGATGAGTACTATCCTCACCAAGAATACAAAATCGTCCAACCAACTAAGGAATATGAACTTCCAGGTATCATCGGCTATGGAGTCTACACTTCTCGTTTCCGTATTAAAGAAAGAAATTTGGAGCGCGCTGTACCATTCATAGATGAAGACTCTGTTACAGCTTCCGTTGAAGCTGGAAAACTAGCGCTTATCCATTCGGGTCTGGATAGTTCGCTTGTAGGTAAAGTCTATGTTGGTTCTGAATCAAACCCGTATGCAGTTAAGCCAATTGCGTCCAAGGTAGCGCAGGTCTTGAAATTAGGTGAAGAAGACGACGATATACAAGGTGTTGACGCAGTGGACACAGAATTTGCGTGCAAAGCAGGTTCAAGCATGTTTAAGGATGCAGCTGCTCTCGTGAGTTATCCCCGTTCAAACATAAAAAACGCGATGGTAATAGGTGCAGATAATTCGCAAGCAGCTCCACGCGGATGCCCCGGAGGCGAACTCGATACCTTTGTAGGTTATGGTGCCGCTGCATTTCTCTTTGGAAAATTAGATGTCATCGCAGAAGTTGAAGGTTGGTATTCTTGTACCTCAGACACACCTGACTTTTGGCGTCGCGATGGGGAACCATTTCCAAGCCACGGAGGACGTTTTACAGGCGACCCAGCTTACTTCAAACATGTTCGCAAAGCCGCTAGCAAACTCATGGAACAATCCAACTTGCAAGCATCCGACATTAACTATTTTGTGCCCCATCAACCAAACCCAACGTTTCCAGTTAGAATAGCAAAAGAACTAGGCTTCAAAGACGAACAATTCTCTCCTTCACTAGTGATAAACAAGTTTGGTAACACATATTCCGCTTGCTCTCCTGCAGGTCTAGGTTCAGTACTTGACATTGCAGAACCTGATCAACGAATCTTAATGGTTAGCTACGGTTCAGGAGCCGGAAGCGACGCATACCTTCTACGAACCACAAGCCAAATTCTCGAAAAGCGAAAACGCCAAAAAATTAATGTGAAATCCCAAGCTGAAAACCCCTTCATAGAATATGTCGATTACACAACCTATAGAAGACTCAAACTAGGAATGTAAGAACTAGAAATTTTATTCTTTTATTTCATTGAACACAAAAGTTTTGGACTTGTTAAAGCCTTTAAATAAGTAGTTGTAAATACAGGCAATTGTGAATGAGCTATGAGTCAGTGTTTGATGCTTTTTTCTGACGGTGGAGCACGTGGAAATCCAGGTCCAGCAGCCATCGCATTTGTAGCCTTAAACGAAGGAGGCGAAATAATAAAGACGGCTGCCCAATTCATTGGTATTCACACAAACAACCAAGCTGAATATCGAGCACTCTTGTTAGGTTTAAGCTTTGCTAAAGGTACCAAAACCCAAGAGGTTATCTGTCACCTCGACAGCGAACTGGTTGCAAAACAACTCAACGGCGAATATACCGTAAAAAACTCTCAGCTTCAACAACTCTGGCAAAAAGTCCAAGAACAAAAACGATACTTTAAACAAATTATTTTTGTTAATGTTCCAAGAGAGCATTCTCAAATCCAAAGAGCAGATGCACTAGTTAACAAAACTTTAGATGAACAAGCTGCAAAAATATCAACTAAAGGATTAATCGAATTAAATCAGACTTCGAATGGTGAAGTGGAAAGTAGTATGTTTGTACATGCTAGTATTCGCACAAGCAATATGGAGCGGTCAATAGATTTTTACTCAAAATTTTTAGGGTTAAGAGTTAAGAGTCGCCGAGAAATCAAGCAGACCAACGCGGAAATAGCTTTTCTCCAAGATTCCCAAAGTAAAGGTTGCACACTAGAGTTGACATTTTATCGTGATCAAGAAAAGTTTGATCAGCCACCCTATGAAAATCGACTATTTGACCATTTAGGTTTCATAATCTTCAACATGGAAGAAACTATTTCCTGCTTGAAAAACGCTGGTGTGACTGTGACGGATGAACCCTTCAAACTAAATGAGAACACAACAATTGCTTTTATTGAAGACCCAGACGGAACCTTGATTGAGTTAATCGAACATAAATAAATTATTTCACAACTAAAACGCAAACTAAAACAAATAAATAAGCCAGCATTTCCATGTAGCAAATATTATCTTTAAATTAGCCTTATTATTTCCACCAATACGAGGCTTACTGCGTCTTGACGGAGCTACATAATTGATTTCGCCCACCTTAAAACCATGCTTTCTTGCAGCAACTAAAAATTCACCGCCAAAAGTTTCCCCACCAAGAATATTCTGAGTAATTGCTTGTTTTTTATAAGCTCTGAAATTCGAGAAAAAATCCGAAACTCCAATCGTTTTACCCAATGTTTTAGATGCTAATCTCTCTGAGAAACGAGGTACAACTGTTCGGGAAGCTACTACTACATCATAAACATTTAATTTTTCTACTAAGGCAAGTATCTTTTCAGGTGTGTTCTCTAAATCAGAATCAATGGTTACTATTATTGAAAATCTAGATAGTTTTGCCCCAAACAGTAGACCCTTTGTCTGTCCTTCTCTAACTTTGCCAACAGCAATATCTGCAAACTGTTTTGCAACTTCAAGAGTTCCATCCAATGAACTATCATCAACAACGATTATTTCATGAGGTATTCCACTGAGTGTTTGGTTGACTCTACGTATTAGCTCTTCAATATTTTCTTTTTCGTTCCAAGTAGTAGTCACGACGGATACACCGTCAATTTTGAAGTTTGAATCCATTAGGTTCCATAAGCCTCTTTGAAGGTTAAAAGTTCTTTTGCTTCTAAAAATTTTCTTCTTTTTCTCCTTCTTTTTTATGTCTTGTTTTTCTTTTCAATCTTGGGTTTTTCAGTCATACTACAGTGAGATGTAACATCGTAATGTTAAAATAATTGGAGGACTGATGTGTTAACGAATTTCAAAATTAGGATAAATTAATAGAAGGAATGAAAAATGAGCAAAAGCGATAAACCCCACTTAAACCTTATAATCATGGGGCACGTTGATGCCGGAAAATCAACATCAACTGGGCACCTACTATACTTAGCAGGAGCAATTGACGAAAGGACAATCAAATCGTATCAAGACGAAGCAGAAAAAATGGGCAAAGGCACATTTGCATTTGCTTGGGTCCTTGACAACCTCAAAGAAGAACGTGAGCGAGGTGTTACAATTGACCTTAGATTCCTGCAGTTCCAAACCAAGAAATATAATTACACGGTAATTGATGCACCTGGTCACAGAGACTTCGTCAAGAACATGATTACAGGCGCAAGTCAAGCAGATGCCGCAGTTCTGTTTGTTTCATCCAAAAAAGGTGAATTCGAAGCAGGTATCGGCGCAGGTGGACAAACAAGAGAACATGCATTCTTAGGTTTCACTTTGGGTATCCGACAAGTTATCGTTGCAATTAATAAGATGGACGATATCTCATCTAACTACAGCCAAGAAAGATACGACGAAATTAAGAATGAAGTTTCTAGAATGCTCAGAATGGTTGGCTATAAAGTTGATAAAATTCACTTTGTTCCATGTTCAGGATGGACAGGCGAAAACCTGCTTAAGAAAAGCGATAAAATGCCATGGTATACAGGTCCAACCCTCATGGAAGCATTTGATATGTTGGAAATACCAAGCAAACCAACTAACAAGCCCCTTCGTGTTCCAGTTCAAGATGTTTACACTATCACAGGTATCGGTACGGTTCCAGTGGGCAGAGTAGAAACAGGCACACTCAAGCCAGGAGCAAAAATCATCTTTATGCCATCAAACAAGACAGCTGAAGTTAAATCAATCGAAATGCACCACACTAGCATTCCAATCGCAGAGCCAGGCGACAACATTGGCATGAACGTTAGAGGAATCGCAAAAAATGACGTTCACCGAGGAGATGTCGCTGGTCCAGCTGAAAACCCACCAACAGTTGCAAAAGAATTCATCGGACAAATCATTGTTATCTATCACCCAACAGCTATCGCCGCAGGATACACACCAGTCCTCCACTATCATACAGGACAAATCGCAGTTAAATTCACTGAACTCATAAAGAAAATTGACCCACGCACTGGACAAGTATCCGAAGAGCACCCAAGCTACCTCAAAACAGGAGATGCTGCTTGGGTACGAATGGAACCACTTCACCCCATCGCAATCGAAACCTTCACTGATTTCGCAGAACTCGGTAGATTTGCAATTCGAGACATGGGCACAACTGTTGCAGCAGGCGCCGTTAAAGAAATAACTAAAAAGGGATTATAAACCTCCCTTTACCATTTTTGTGTTTGTTATTTTAACGAAATTCTAAATAATTATTTCCTGTTTTAGAGGTAACTTAAGTCTTATACGCAACAATTATTGTTTCTCTTTAAGTTCGTCTGTTCCTTTTTGGATGTTGTAACTAAGCAACAACCACAAGCACATATATGCTCTTTTATCAATGCGTACTTTAAGGTGGGTATGAATGAATTGTCGAGAAGGAGAATCTTGTTTAATACGAAGACCTCTCACCGCTGAACAGGAGTCAGAACTTATCTCACTAAGAGATGTACCTCTTGAAGTTAGACGTGAAGAAGCGAAAAAGCCTTTATTCTTAAAACGATATGAATGAGAAAGAATCTTCACGTTTGATCGCAAGATCCTATTTTTAATGCTTTATTTCTGAAACGATTTTGTTATTGTCCGAGCGGAAGTAAAATAAACTTGAGTTCTGGTTACTCTATGCATTAGGGTTGCTTCTATGTCTGGATCAGAAACGCTCGTTCCTTTCATTAGAGAGAAAAAGAAGCCTGGCGAAGAACCGACAATAATAGTTGATACCCGCGAAGCAAGTAGCGCCAAAAAAATTTCCACTGGTCTAATTGAAAAGGGGGTTAATGTTAAGACTGAGATGCTAGAGAAAGGCGACTATATTCTTTCTGACCAGTGTGCGGTTGAACGGAAAACCGTTAACGATTTTGTCTACACCTTGACTAGGCGTTATCTTTTTGAGCAGCTGTTTAGGCTAAAAGATGTTTATCCCAGGTCTCTTATTGTTTTGGAAGGTTACCTGCCTATTATTTACAAATACAGTAGCATCCAACCGCAAGCAGTCTGGGGCGCCATGTTTAATCTGGCAAAAAACGGTATAGCCATAGTTAACACTGCTTCACAAAAAGAAACCATTGATTTTCTCTACACGGCAGCAAGACAAGAGCAAATTGTTGAAAAAAGAAGTGCAATTGTGCATGCTTTCAAAAAGTGTGATACGTTGTCTGATGCTCAAATCTACTTCATTGCAAGTTTGCCTAGTATTGGACGCGAAAAAGCAACGGCTATTTTAGATTCTTACCAAACGCCTCTTAACGCATTGATTAATGTGGACGATTGGGAAAAAACCGTTCACGGTTTGGGTCCAGTTATCACAAATCGAGTCAAAGACGTTTTGAGTATTCCCTATAAAAACAAGGATTGTGAAGAGGAAAAAACCTGATTTAGTCAATTATCAAATTCCATTTGTATTAGCAATTTTTAAGAACGCCCAGTCTCAAATATTGGTATGAGTCGTTTTGTAGCTTTCCTTAGAGGAATAAACGTTGGAAGCCATATTGTCACTAAAGAACAACTAAAAGAAGCGTTCGCTTCATTAGGATTTCACAACGTGTCCACTTTCGGACAAAGCGGCAACGTGATCTTCGAAACTAGCAACTTAGCACCTGAAGAATTAATAACTAAAATCGAAAACAAACTGCGAACAATTTTGGGTTACGAGGTTTCCGTTTTCGTGAGGACAATTTCACAGCTAAAACACGTGATCCAGCGCAATCCTTTGAAAGTCCCTGTTGAAGGCACAAGTTCTTTGGTTACATTTCTTTCAATTGCACCGGTAAAAGTGACATTTCAGTTGCCTCTGGTAATTCCAAAATCCACCGCTCAAATTCTCATAATTAGGGATTCTGAAGTTTATAGTGCAACCCATGGTGGAGGAGAAGGTGCATTACCCAATCCATTCATAGAATCGGAATTAAAAATTAAAGCGACCACCCGAAACATTAAAACAATTCGACGGATCGTTGAAAAATATGATTTGCCTGATTAGCTATTGTTAACCAAGAAAAGATCGATTATCTATTTCAACCTTCAGTATGCGAGAAAATTATTTAACAATCCTCTAATACTCTAGAGAAAGAGGTTAGTTGGATCTGAATCCGGTGGGTTTGTGGACTTTGCATTTTGATTGGGGTCCAAAAGGCGCTTACAATTGGACGCCTTTATATTTTAACTTTGACGGCACATTTGCTTACTTAGCAGGGGCTAATGAAGGTACATGGGCACAGGTGGATGACCTAATAGTTTGGCGGTTCAAACGGCTTCTAAACCAAGAAAACAATACTGTTTATTCTGGAAATGCTACTAGAAATTTCATGTCAGGCATAATGTTTTCATTTCAGGGCGAAAAGGGACATTGGTATGCAGTCAAAAAAGGGACTAGAGTGTTTTCTCGAGAAGAAAACGAATCAATACCTTACCTGGTTGATAGAGAAAGCAAACAAAAACTTGATGCTTCAGGTAGAAAAATTATTTAAGAAAACATAGTGGTTCAAAGCCTTTTCAGGAAGCTGAAACTATCATGTAAGTGGCGTAAACAAACACTGCAACAGATATGATAAACATAGTTCCTAATAAAAGAACCAAACCTCGCTCATACTTTCCAAACTTCAAAGTCAAGATAGCGTTAATTATCGGAAGCACGGCACCAATTCCAGCCACCCATAGTAGTTCCGATTTTTCGCCAAAGCGGTTGGGCACTCCATCAAACCCGAAATGCAACGGAATAATCTGAGGAAGTTGTACATAAACCCAAAAGAAATATACCAGAAAAGAAACGTATGTTATTGAAACTGACAAAACTTGAATATACGCAGATTTCTGGATAGATTGCGTGTGTTGCGCTATTTCTTTGCCAGTTTGGCCCTTAAAGAGATACCTCTTTTCTTCTATAGCTTTAAGAAAATATTCAGGATCCTCTGGAGATATCGCAATTTTTTCCCCGTCATCCAAAGTGAGTACGATAAATTTTCCCTCAATTCTTGTTGCGTACACATTAGCATTTCCGATGTTGGTTTTATAAAAACCCCAATGGAATCCTGGAAGGCTAGCTCCAAACAGACGCAAAACAAGTTTAAGATCTGCAATTTCTACTTCTACAATTCGAGCATAAACTATTCTCTTTCGGATTAAACCAAAAATTACTGCAAGATTTTTGCCTAGACAATTCATATCGTGCGCTGCCAGTGGAAAGGGAAAAGTAAGCAAGCAGAAAAATCACCCCAATCAGTACCGTGAACATTAAAGCAGAAAAAAATATTGGGCCTTGCAGAGTCAAAAAAAGAATTATACCTATTGGGATTGCGATTATGAGGATGAAGATTAAGCCATAGTACTTTGTTTTTTCTGAATGGTGCGCCTTGAAAATCTCTAGATTGTTTGACATACCGCGTTTCTATTCATGACTGAAAATTAATAAACCTGTATCCTGATGTTTGCTTGTTTCTAACCAAAATCATATTAACAAAATTATTTTATATACACGTAAAGAAAGCATGAGACCAGTAGAAAAGCTGATAATTAAAATGCAGGGCGAGTCAGAGCCTTAATGTTGTTCACGGCCCATCAAGGTTTGTCTTGGTCGCTTCATGGTCTTTCACCGTTTTGACCATGTTGCTCAAGCCTTTTTGCAACATTGCTGTTCAGCCCATCGAAGCAGATTCTTTGTCGCGTACCGATTTTCTTGCTGTTTCAACCGATGCGCTCTTTGCTTCAATGCATCGCCTTTAAAGCGTACTCCCCGACCTGCAATAACATATTACCCAACCATCCAATATAGGCAATTCTGAGCAAATAGAACGCAAATATGTCTCAACTATCTAATTCATTTTATCTTTTGGGGACAAATGTGGATGATGCTTCGTCAATATTCTCCAACGGTCTAATTCCTTAGCTGCAAATTTTGACATAAACAGTGCAATTTGACATGAACAACGCAACTTTTTAAAAAATTGGGCAAGAGTTGGTGTCTGTTTACATAGTGCAAAAACTGCAATTGGAACAGCAAAAAATTGTTTGATGTTCTATTTACTAGATGATCCGGAAGTATGAATAAAAAAAGCTTCCGAATCAGATCACTGTCTAAGCTTAAGCTTTTTCAGAAAATGGATTGCAAACTTCTATATGTTAGATAATATAGCTTTGAAATAGAAGAGATTGATTATGAGATTGGAACGTTATAAATCAATTAGAAAAAAACCGAAAAGAGATAACACAATAACTAAATCCAAAAAACGTATGCTTGCAAAACCCAAAACATCCACTTCTGCAGCTGTACCAAAATTGCGTGAAATCTACTCTGAAAAAATTGAGTGGGCAACACGCTTAATTCCGAAACCAAAAGAAGAATAAATGAATCAACGAAAATAGTTTCAATTGAGGCAGGTTGATTGATGAACCCCTGAGGCTCAGGATGCAAAAGGTTCAAAACTGACAGAATTCATAAGCACGAGCCGAATCGGATTTAACCTAATTCACAAGCTTATTGCTATTTTAGCAGTCGGTTCTATCATGCATTTCTATTCCCAAGCAGTTTCGAGGAGCATAGGTTATTATAAAAGTGTGTCTTGTGCTATTCTTCACTTTTATAGTCGTCCACTTATCGGCGTATTTTTCTCTAAAGATTTTTTCAGATTATGCTTTGTATTTCTCTGCCATCATACCATTTTTGATTCAAGTGTTTAATATTTTAACTATATAGTTGATTATATTTTGATTTATGTTGAATTCTGCATATGATAATTGACTATTAATTTTTAGTGTTTGGATATTGCAAAATGTTATATACTATTAGTTATGGAAAATAGCAGTTTAGTTGAGTGAATAGGCTTATGGCTTTTTTGCTCAATAAATTAAATGGAGAAAAAAATATGAAAATATTTAAAACTAAAGCGATAGCTACTGCAATATCTTTGCTTCTGGTGCTTAGCGTTGTTGTCTCTATCTCTAGCCTTCCTTCTGCTGATGCTTACAATACTTCAACTCAAGATGCCATTGATGCTGGTATGAACTGGGATTTGCCCCAGGATGCTTCGAATCTTAGGCTTTTGATGTGGGAGCGGTATCAAGATCATATACCTACTCAGGTGTATATGGTTATGTCGCCTAACCCGGTTGGTGTTGGACAGCAAGTTTCTTTTGTGTTGTTTATGCCCCAGCAGCCTCGAGGCGCAAACGCAGCTAATGACATTAGGTATTCCTACACTGTTGATGTTACTGATCCTAATGGTGTTAAAACAACTCTTGGACCTATCAAGTCTGACTCTACAGGAACTGCATACACGTTATACTCACCCTCAGAAGTTGGAAACTACACTGTTACCGTGAATTTCCTTGAATTACTCTATCTCTGGCAAGGATCAAGTACTGAACGAGACTATTACGGTGTTACCTATAATAGTGCATCGTACACAAAGAATTTGATTGTCCAGCAGGAACCTGTTTTACCTACAGGTTGGACTGACCAACCCTTACCTACAGAGTACTGGGTTCGACCAATTGAAGGCACAAACACTCCCTGGTACCAGGTAGCAAGCAATTATCTCAGCGGTCCTGGCGACAATGACCTATATGGATCAGGAAACCAGTTCCAGAGGTATGGCGTTGCCCCTAACAGCGCGCACATTCTGTGGACAAAAGTCACTGAAGACGGCGGCCTAGTTGGCGGAGAGCAATTCTCTGTTCCTGGAGAAGTTTTCAATGCAGGTCACCAATATCAGACTCGGTTTACTAACCCAATAATCATGTGGGGACGTCTCTACTACGAGCTTCCAGTTACATGGGCTGGCGTTAACGGCGGCTGGATTTGTGTTGACTTAAAGACAGGCGAAACAATCTGGGAAAATAGGGACATGGGTGCATCTGGTACCGGTATATCTGACCCGGCTTTCGGCTACTACTATGACTTAGACAACATGAATAATCACGGTGTTGTAACTCCCGGTTGGCTATTCTCAAGCAACTTTGGACACTCGATCCATCCACGCTACGGCATATATGACCAACTTCAATTAACTGGCGTTCCTTCTGGTTTTGAGGTACGCGCACAACAAGGCGAACATATCCGCGTCCAAGTTACCAGCAGCGGCAACATGTATCAATGGAACTCAAGCAAAGTCTTTGACGACTCTGAAAGCGGAGTACAAACAGCCAATAATCCCACGGATTTCGACTTTAACGTTTCAACTCCGTGGAGTGTTGGAATGTCTAGCATAAGCGTACAAGAAGTCGTTCTTGGCGAATACATCTTTGGCAGAAACGGCAGTCACCCAGTAGGCACAGGCGGTCCACGCTTTGACTATCCAAGTCCAGTAACTATATGGGCAGCAAGTCTAAAACCCGGAAGTGAAGGTCAACTTCTATACATGAAAAACATTGACACAATACCAAATCCACCAGACGGCGGCGAAATCATGATGGAACGCGTCGGAGAAGGAGTAGCAGTTTTTGTGAAGCTCTTTGAACGACAATGGATTGGCTATGACACCCAGACTGGCAATAAACTTTGGGAGTCAGATCCTCCGGAAGCAGAATTTAATCCATTTGGCTACTATAGCTTCCCAAGCTTGATTCATACTGAATCTACTGCTATAGCTGACGGAAGATTGTTCACTGGTGGCTATACCGGAGCTGTGATGTGCTACAACCTAACTACTGGTCAAAAGATTTGGCAGTATGAAGACTACACTGGCAGAACTGTATTTCCATACTTTACTTTGATGCTTGGCACGGTTGCTGATGGTAAAATCTTTGTTGGCACTCATGAGCACTCTGCTGATACACCGCTGTTTAAAGGAAACAAAGTTCGCGCAATCAACGTTACTGACGGCTCTGAAGTTTGGGCTATGTATGGCTGGGCTCATCCTTACACGTTTGCTGTTGCTGATGGCACTTTGATCTACTGGAACAACTATGATCATCAGGTGTATGCTGTTGCGAAAGGGCCAACTTCGATGACTGTTGAAGCGCCTCATGCTGGTATTGCTCTGGATCAAAGTCTCGTGATTACTGGTACTGTTATGGATATTTCAGCTGGTACACGTCAGCATGAGCAGGCTATGCGGTTCCCCAATGGTGTTCCTGCTGTTTCTGAGGATAGCATGAGTCACTGGATGGAGTATGTCTATATGCAGAAAGCTCGACCGACTAATGCTACTGGTGTTGAAGTATCTATCGATGTGGTTGATTCTAATGGCAACTACCGAAACATTGGCACAACTACTAGTGATGCAAACGGCGTGTTTAGTTTGGATTGGATGCCTGATATTTCAGGAAAGTATACTGTGATTGCATCGTTTGCCGGCAGCGAAGGTTATTGGCCTTCACATGCAGAAACTGCTTTCGTAGTTGACGAGGTAGCACCAACAACAGCGCCAACGGAGGCTCCGCAGCAGTCTGCAGCTGACATGTACTTTGTTCCCGCAGTCGCAGGAATCATCGTAGCAATAGTGATTGTTGGCATTATGCTGGCTCTATTGCTCATAAAGAAACGGCCATAAAAAAACAAAATCAACAAAACAACAACCTTCCCTTTTTTTGTTTAGTGCATTGGAAAAATATGGGGGCTGAGAAGGCTCTGGTTAAACTTCAAAATAGCCATAGCTATTAAAAGAGAGTTTGCATTTTCTCTTTTCTCCAAATTTCCAGAGCCTCAGCAAACCCTGCTTTCAGTCAATGGAATATGTCTCTCTCAATTTTATAAGGTAAAAAGCTGGCTGATTTTTCAAAAAACTCTAATTGAACCCAGATTTGAACTATTCACAAAACCTCAATAGTTTCAAAAGTGTGAGGATCGCATTTGATGGATTGATTACAAAGTACTTTGTAATGCAAAGTTATATATTTTGGAAAGTACTTTATATGATTGGTGAAATATGGTGGCTAAAGAACCAAACTTAAAAGAAATTGAAAGAAAAACCTACATCTCATATCACCAAGACGGATTGCTTGACATATTCGCGAGTTTATACATCGTAGGTTTTTCTATTGGAATATTGTTAGACTTCATTTGGGATTACAGCTTCGGGTTATTTATCCCAGGATTCTTGGTTATTTTAGTTTTGCCCCTTTGGATAGCTGCAAAAAGAAAGATAACAATGCCCCGCATCGGGTACGTTAAATTTGGCACTGGCGGAAAGAAAGTAACTATTATTTTCACAGGGCTCATGGTTGTCGGCGCATTTTTCTTTTTGGCTTTTGCTTTGCTCGTTAAGTCATCATCTTGGGCTGACTTCATCTTTACAAATGGACTAATTTTAGTCGGAATCGGCGGTTTAACCATCAGCTTTTTGTTTGGATATGCAACAGGCCTCAAACGTCTATATGCATATGGGGTATTAGCGTTAGCTCTATTTGTGGGTGGACACTTTCTAAGTGTCTTTTTCGCTTACTTAGTTTTAATGCTTGGAGTTGCAGTAATGCTGGTTGGCTCTTATTTGTTGATTCAATTCGTCAGAAAGTATCCATTGAAAGGTGAAGACTCCGTTGTTCAATAGCGATGCAGACATCCAAAATGTAGACCGATTGATACATGAACCCAGTAGGTTGATGATAATGGCGCAGCTTTATGTAGTTGAGAGCGCTGACTTCCTGTTCCTTCAGCACCAAACAGAAATGAGCTCTGGAAATCTCTCCGCTCATCTTAAAAAGCTAGAAGGAGCCGGATATATTGACGTAACTAAAGATTACATTGACAGAAAACCCCACACAACTCTTGCATTAACAAAGAAAGGTCGAGACGCTTTCAAACAATATAGAAAAAGAGTTAAAAAATTTGTAGAAAAAATACCTGATGAAGTATTTGACAAATAGATATGCTTTGAGACTGCTTCAATACTTTTTAAAACAGGAATTTAGGGAGTGGTGGGGCCGCTGGTTTCCTATGGACTTGATCCGAAAAAAGTACTGTTTTTTGGTGTTTTATTCTGAAACCTCCCTCTTTATGAGTTTCTTTAGCTCTTCAGCGAGAAGCGACAGTTGGTGCTCATTTGTTTGTACTGAGGTTTCAGTTATGTTCCCCCGCAATAATGCGTCTCTGGTTAGAAGTTCTTCAGGGTTTTCTCCCCAGGCGCGAATTATCTCCTTTAGTTGCGTAATTCTGTTGGCTTGTGTTTTTGGTCTTATGGCTAATCCTGCTGACTGGTACATGTTTCTGAGTGTTTCTACGCCTAGGCTTTGGACGTCTTCGTAGGTGTCTACTGTGTGTCCCATCATGTAATTGATGATTTCCGAGTCAATCTTTACTGCGCTCATCTGGGTCCTAAAGAATTTTCTGAGGCTATGTGTTCTGACGCTATACATCCAGCTGTCTGGTAGTTTTTTGGCGATTTTTGTGCTTACCACTAATTCGTGAACTATTTGACCTATAGTTTTCTCGGTAACGCCAATTACTCTGTCGGCGACACGGCTGTTTCGTATTAATGGTGAGTCGTCTGTTAGCTCTTCGGGCGGCGTTCTCTTGTTCCCGCGTTTTCTGTCCTCGATGTATAGTTTTAGCAGGTGGCTTGCTTCTGCGTTGATGAAGGTATCGTAGTCGTGGTATTTTCCTTTGGTGATGTCTGCTTCAACGTGGATGTGGATGGGTACTCTGTTGGCTTCTAAGTCTTCGCGGACATGTCTGTATTTGAGTTTGGCGAATGTTCCTTCTCTGAATCCGCCTGTTGCTATAGCGGCGATTATGAAGCTTTCTCGGGTGGCTGATTTGTCTAGCATTAGGGTGATTTCTTCTGGTTTGGGTGCTCTGTCTTTGTAGACGGCTTTGCGTCTGAGAGGTTCTAAGAGCTTTACTTCAGCGCCGTTTACATGGTAGAAGGTTTTGACGGCTTTTATGCAATTGTTAACTGAGTTGGGTTTTAATCCATTGTCTTGAAGTTCTGCTACATAGTCGTTTAGGAAGCCGCTGTGATTTTGTACTTTAAGTGGATCGGGGATTGCTCCTACTGGTTTTATGTCCTGTATTATTGTGTCGGGGCTATGTCCTAGCCAAGTTGCGTATTTTCTTAGTTTGACTGTGTACATTAGACAGCTTTGATTTGAGGCTGAGCAGTGTCTGAAGAAGTGGCGTGCAACTTTTATTAGGCTCTTATTTTCGAAGATGTATGGGATTATGCTTGGTTGGTAGCTTAGGCAGGATTTTATGATGTATTCGACTAAGCCGATTTCTTGAGTTTCTAGGATTTTGTTTTGGTCTATGCTTATTGGTGTTCTGAGTTTAAAATCGTTTAAGCTTCTCTCAATGATGATGGTGTCTTGTTGGAATATCAGCGGCAGTTTAAGGTTTTTCAGTTGTTCAACGGATAGTTTGCGTGTTCGAGTTATAGCGGGGGCTATGGTTTTTGCTCTTTGGATCATGGTTTCTTCTCTCCCTTGCAAGTGGGGGAGTGAGTTTTTCGCTCCGTTGGTCGGAACGCATACTCATCCTTAACTATAGGCTGTGAAGAATTTAAGATCCGTTGAACGGTTTCCTGTGAAATCTGAGCTTTGACTTTTAGTATTTCTAGCGCAATTATGTCTGATTTTAACAAGACCAAGCCAGAGGCCTTAGGATCGCCTCCATGCAGAGTCGGCGGTCCCGCATCTCTATCCCAAGACAAAATAACATAAAGCTCGCAATCGTAGACGAGCCAACCAACAGCTTCTCTGATTTGAGGTTGCATCGCCAAAGCAGAGCTCCGGTTATACAGAACATGGTCGCGGTAGCGGACCAATATTAGGTTGAGAAGTGAGTTTAGGGGGCTGGTTTTTGCAGAACCTTCAATTGGCTCTGACTTGCAAGAATTGGAATAGGCTTTAGTGTCAAATGCGTATTCCTCTGCAGGGATGATAAGACCAGCCTTTCCTTGCTCATCAACCACTAGTGCGAAGCCCCCTTTTTGAGATCTTTTTTCTTCCCATATAGGCTGTCGATTACCATAGTTTTAATCTGAACCAGAATAGTTGGGTGTCCATCAAGGTGAATGCCCTCAAATCGGTAGCCTTCTTCTAGAAACATAAGAATCCAATCAAGATCAAGCTGCTCACCAGGAATAACTATGCAATCCCCCAAGTCTTCGACGGGTAAAACTGCAAAGTTTTGCTTTAGATCTTCAAATGCAATCATCGGCGACACCCTCCTGACAATATTATAATGCAATATGTGGTGGGGGAATCAAACAAGCTAAGGGGTGATGTGTTCTTGTTTAGGGAGCTCTTAGAATGGGGGAGAGGTGCTCTAAAAATTGATAGAAGGCTAATGGCGTGGTGCTTAAACACGCAAAATCTCCCAAAAAGCAAAACTTCTAGAAAGCTTTTTCCCCAAGAACACTGCCTCTTAGTTTGTTGAAGGTTTGTATTTTTCTGAGAGTCTTCTTAAGGCGTCTTTTATGACGTCGGCTCTGCTTGAGTAGCCGTGGGTTCCGACTAGAGGGTCGAGTGTTTCGTTGACTATGTTGCAGGGGAGTTTTATGGTTACGTATTCATGCGTCATTTAATCACCTATTATTAATTGATTTGTATCAGCCACGTTGAATTTAAGGTTTTTTTGCAAGCTATTAGTAATCTATAACAACCCTATGGCTGAATAATTGCCAAAAATACTTAAACAAGCACGTTACTAATACATTACTAAAGGAATAAAATTGCCAAGAAAAATAGAAAAAGACCCAACCGAGGGCGACTATACAACCATAAAACTCCCAAACGACCTAGTCACTGCAATGGATAAATTAATCGGCACTTACGGCTTTAAGAGCCGCGCGGAAATCGTCAAAGAAGCCCTCCGCGAACTCCTAACCAAATACAAACCTCCACTGCCACGCTATGACCACTTTAACATGGGTGTCCACGGCGTAAGAATTACCGACCGACAGCTCCACAGAATAGCTGACATCCGCTTTAGTCCGGAAGGAATATACTGCGAACTAGACGAGAGCGAGAATTGCGGACATATAGAATTTGCGTTAACTGTTCCAGAAATCAAAGAAATAATCCGCAATAAAAGAAGCGAAGGCTGGAACCTCCCAGACATCTAAGATCGTAGATAACCCCCGACCTTACGCATTTCATATTTTTCTGATTAGTTAAAATCACTGATAGACGCTTTTTCTTAGACCTATCGCTACAACGTAGACTGTTTTGTCTTTCTCAGAAACTGTATATATTAATCGTAGTTTTCCAATACGCAGACTATAGCTCTCTTTTAAGTCTCCGTGAAGCCTCTTTCCAGCATACGCATCCTCTTCTAAACTAATCAAGCACTCTTGGACGTTTGCTTTGTCTTTTCCCTCTAACTTTTTGTAGAAACGCTCAATTTGCCTTGATAAAACAACCTTATACTTAGGCTTCAACGTGCTCTTCCTTCAGAAGGGAACGCAAATCCTTGACTCTTCCAGCCTTAATGTCATCTTGACCTTGCTTGATAGCTTTCATCATTTCTTTATCACTTAAAACATCGATGGTTTCCATAAGTTCACTCATCAGCTTTGTAGCTTCATCTAGTTTTTGTTTGGTTTCAAAAAGAAGTTTGCGGTCTTCTTCATCTAAATACGCAGTTTTAGCCATCAAATCCACCGATCTACTTAGATAATACTGATGCAGCTGAGACTAATAAATTTGAAAAAGCCTACTGCTTAATGTTGGTATAATTTTTACCCTTTTTTTAGTTGGAGGTCAAATCTTTTGACGAGTCGTTTTAGCTCTCTTTTTTCTTTACCATCATAGAAGAGGTCAATGATTTCATCTCTTCCTTTCTCAGTTAACTTCAACAAAACATCTGAGCTACCCTCAGGGTCTTTAACAACACTCCAAGAGTCACCCTCCCGCAGCTCATTAAGAAAATTTTCACGGTCCACTTTAGGATTCAAATCCTTGAAAAGAGAATAGAACATAATCCCACTATGGACTGCAAGTGTATATTTGACAGCGACTTTGTAAATTGGAGGTTTCTTCTCAAGTAGCTCCAGTAGCTCTTCTTTGGCACTCTTTGCCTTGTGAACATTACTTTTTTCCATTTTGTGTTACCTCGTTTCTTCTGCTTTCACTGTAGTCTTGATATTGACCTTCATCGGTTGCTTTGTTGGAGTGTTACAATGTTCAGGAAGCATCCAAACGGGTTTGCTGTTCATTATCTCCCGTTCGGAGGGCAAAGGATATGGCAAACCCAACGCTTCAAACACGCTGGTCTCGTTTTCTCCAGCAACTGCCACGCTGTCTTTGATTAGGCCTTCACTGTACTTGAGCCGCATCCCTTTGCAAAATGCGTGTGCAGCAAGCCACATATTATGTTCAGCTGAACCCGTTCGGACAAGTAGGTGAATGCCGAAAGTGGATGGCTGAGCTCGATAGAAGTCCACTTGGAAAAAGCCGTTTTGGCAGGGCACAAAGGCTTTAATGACGCTGTTGCCTGAGCAGTTAGGTTTAGATTTTAATTGTTTTAGTTTTTCATTTATCTTTTGCCAATCAGCATCGTTTTTTGCTACTACAACAAAGTCAATATCATGTACCGTTGTTTTTTGTCGTCTTATGCTGCCTGCAACCTCAATCAACTCGCATAGAGGTTCCACAGTTGTTTTAATTGAGGCGGCTATTTTTTGGGCTTGTGTTAAATCCAGTTTATCGATAATTTTAGCTGTATCTTGAGGAAATAATGTGGCTTGTCTTTTCATCATTTTATCACTTACAGTTATAGTTCCTAATTAGTTTGTTTGAGATAGGTGCTTAGTGGGTTTGCCAGAGACGTTTATAGGTTATTTGTTTGAGCATAGTTCATCACGCAGTTGTTCTACAACGACTCACCTTTGTGTTTTCTTTTGAGGCTATCCAGGAGAACGGAATAATGTTGGAGAACACAGCAGGTCTTAAAGTTGCAATTATAGAGAAAGAGCTTGAGATAAACGATGGCACTTCCAGCTTCAAGTTTCCATCTGGAAAAAAACACAAATAAGACCTCGAAATCTGGGGGGGTATAGTAGGAAAGCCTTCCGCAAAATATCTTATAATCAGAACATATAAAATGATTATAATTTGTTTTAACCTGACTTATCCTATACCACAAATTTGTGAAAGACCTTAGCCCTTTCTTCGAGCTCCACAATTTGGGCAGAAAACTGAAGTTTGGGGCATTAATCCGGCACAATATGAGCATGGAATCAAAACAACTTCTCGAGTAACCTCTTTCATGATTGCAGGCGAATTTTGACCAGGCTGAGGCCTCGCGACCTGGATCTCGTATTCCTGCGTTTGTATGACCGGCCTTCCCACTGATTCCATGACAGCCCTCAACATCCACTTTACGTTGTGGTCAATGCTGTAGAGCGTCTGCTGAGCTGCAAAAGATATGCCTATCGCGTAATTGTACGTAGCCCCAAAACCTTGAGGTATAGTTGAGGCACCAAAAACCTTGCAGCTGCCATTGCAGATTTCTGCTCTGTCCCAATACTCGCTTTGCTGCGTCCCATACTGGCTGCTCCAAGTCTTAGTTTTCTTTATGCTCTCAATGCAGCTCAACCGCACAAGAACTTGGTTTACCACGAATTCCTCATCGGAAGCCACCTTTAATTTACCAGTTACTTGCTCCCCCAGAGAATACTGCGATTTGTCCGCGTACAATTCGATTCTTGCTTTCGGCAGAGTTGCCCCGGGCGGATTCAGAATTTTGGACAGCCAACTTGGACACATAGAGCGACCGCTCACTTTGGTATATTGACTATACGTTTATCTTAAAAGACTTGTGAATCAACAATTCTGCATTTCCGTAAGCGCGCGCTAGCATTTGATTGAAAAATCGAAAAATTGAGGATTTCCAATTATTTCTTCACTTGCAAGAGCTTGTCCCTAACTGCCTCAGCCACAAACTCTGCCCTTGAGCGATATCCCAAGATCTTCTTTTCCAAAATTTTGTCGACTTCATCAGCCAATTCGACAGGCAGTTTCACATTAACGTATCTTCGGGGCATAGTCAATGGTTCAGCGGAAGCTTTTATGTGTTTGATGGATCACTTATGAAGCATAGGTGCTATCGGTTGAAACAACCTTTAGAACGTCAAATCCTTGTCTTCCTAGGTCTCATGCTCGGCATACTTCCAGGCCTATTTTTCATCAGGTACTTTTCAGAACATCCGCCAAAACCAAACTGTTTCTCAGAGCCCAAATTTACCACTCAGTGCTTTCAATGCATTTGGGCAAATAAATGTCGGCCTTCTGCTGCTCCCGATTGTTTCGGTTCACTCTGCAACACCTGCAAATGGTTTGACGGCATATGTTGCGTGCATCCAGCTGTGTCAGTTAACTTGATTGCTCAGGACAGACTGCGGTGATGAGTTCTTGTCCTGATTGCGGATTCGCAGGAGACTTTGAAGTTATAAGGGAGATCGAAGACGCTGATCTTCTCATCACTAAACTTCGGTGCGAAAATTGCGGTTGCCAGTTTGATGTAATTGAACGCAAAGAATTAACTTATGAAATTACGAAGCATGGCAACATCGGAAAGGCGCTGGCAGTTGAAGTGACGCAAAGTGAGCGAAAAGAATTTGAAAATAGACTGGTGGATTTGCAAAAACTGCTCAGCAAGATATTTGGACTATATTCGGGTGATGCGGCGCTGATGACAATACTGCATAATGAGCTGCAAGAGGCAATATTGATAACAAGAAACTTTAGCCGAAACCTGAAACGGTGAAAGCGAAAAGACTTGCTGCTCACATACCTAAGACAATGCATACAAGAATGGTATGTCTTAGGCCGGTGAGTTAATTCCCTTGATAGCCTAAGGTTTTCCGGGAGAATAGAGATAAAGAGCTATTCGTCAGAACGTGTAAAATTAATAAAATATTTTTGGATCTACCTTATCTCATGCCGGTCAAATTCCGGAAGACCTTTACGCCGATCATTGTCTGCAGCGTTTTCGGGATATGAAGGAAGATCTTCAGAGTTTTAACTAATCATCCACACACGTAAGTTGGACTCAAAGAGTCGTCTCAAGGCAATGAGATAGGATCAACTGATACTTTTATCGCGGCATACAAGGGCGAGCTCGTTCTTATCGCTTTTTCCACGTCATCTCTTGATGGAAGGGCAACTTTTGTGTTTTCTACGAGGCGCTGGAGCATCTCTTGGCTGACTCTGATATTGTATTGCGACTCTAAAAGACCTGCAACCATCCGTTCAAATTGCCCGCGTTGCCTTGCCGGAATGGGAAGCGGAACTGGAATAAGGGCAACTGGATTTGGCGGTTTTGGCAGCGGCGATGGTATTGCCTCTACCTTTCTAACTGGTTCGTTCGGTTCAGACAAAACATTCACCAATCCATTATTGTTTGAGTTTTACTTAAAAAATTTTTAGATGAGCCCAATCAGTGCGTACAGTGTTTTTGTGCATGCGAAAATTTCTTTAGCTAAGGGCTTCCATAATCCACAAGCGAAGGTTTGGCAGTTTGGCTCGCAAAAAAATCGTTCTCTTGACCGTAGCTCTCGTTGTTGTCACTCCTCGGCTTGTTCGATGGAATGCTCATCCTAAATTACATATATCCTGCCTCAATTCATATAGACGTATGCACCAACGTTAATCTACTGTATTATAACTTTTTATTAAGCGCCCGCTTAGAGTTGGTGAGTTCGCCGATCATACGTTACTTCGACAATATCTCGTAGGTGAATTCAACCTCGTTTGGTTTTGTATGTGAATGAAGCCCAACACCGAGATTGTCAAATTTGTCTGTGAAGGTAGCTGCGTAATAGCAAATCTGATCGTCCTTGTTCATTTCCAATATTTTTCCTATAAGTGGAATTACCCCTCCAGCCAAGTCCGTGACCGTTGAGAGCATAGGATTAGCTGTTGTCGCCAAAGTGGTTAGGACTTTCTGGATGTCTTTGAACCCTTGGTTGTCGTTGACAGCTTTAAGAATTTCTGCAGCATCTCTTTGGGGCTGGTCACTTTCCACTATTTGTAGCCTAATGTCCAAGTACCGAGGTAACTTCCCAGGAGAATTCTGATATATTGCTAATCCGTTTCCTCCAATGTCTAAAACATCGCCTTTCTTGACATTTATAAATGTCTTTACATCGTATGATAACGGTTTTTCCTCTGAACCATCGGCAACTGAATAAACCAAATAGATTTCTGCATTTTTATCCCATGCCGGTTCATGGATGTTCAATATTCTGACTTTTTTTAACCTGATCATTACATCCGTAATACTGGAGTCCAAAGTCATGCGCATTAAGTTTGACGACATACTTTTCGAGAAACGCCTGCGTTCTAAATTCTCTATTAATTCCAAACTTGGTTGCTCTACAATGTCAGGCATTACATCTGCTTTTTCTAACACAATAAATGGCAATCAAATCACCATATTATGGATGTGTTTTTTATCATATAAAATCTTTCGCTAGAATCAATATATTTTTTAACAAAAAAAATTATTAGATTATCATAAATCAGTCAAACAGTTTTATTTGCTTGCAAATGAATTGTATACTGAGCAGAAATGCAAGCAAGACTCCCTTTAATGATTCAAGATCCCTCAACTTCAAAAAAATATAAAGATTTACCAAACTTAGGGCTGGAGGGCTTCAATCCGAAGAATGAGGAGTTCTTTCTATCAGGTCCCATTTCCAAGCAGATCGCCGTTCTGGATTTTGATCCGGAAACAGGCAAATTGGTTAAAGGTGCAAAATGGCACAAACCACCACCAAAACGGAAAAGGGGTTGGTACGAAAACGACGGGGAAGATGAGGAAAAAAAGAGGCGATTTGACGAATACGACAAACTGAATCTGGAAGATTTGACAGCTCCGGCTTTCTTGCAAGTAAACACCTTTGCTACTGTACTTAAAACAATTTACATGTTACGCGAGAGCGAGAAGGAAAAGGACAAAGATAAAGGGGATACATTAGGGCACTCAATTACTTGGGCTAGCGGTTTGCCCCAACTGCTTGTGATTCCTAGAGCCGGACGAATGAAAAATGCGTTTTATCATAGAGAATCTAATAGCCTCCAGTTCTTCATGTTTTCTCCCAAAGATAATCCTGATCAAACGGTTTACACGTGCCTTTTTCGAGACATAGTTGCCCACGAAACAGGACACGCTATAGTAGATGCAATCGCCCCTGACCTATATCATGCCCAACAGAGTCAAGCGCTGGCAATGCATGAATCCATAGCCGATCTAACGGCTCTTCTCATGGCCATATCGAGTTGGAATCTTAATAGAATCGTTCTCAAGAAAAACCACGGTATTATCAGAGATTCCAACGACTTCAGCACTATCGCCGAAAACTGGAGAACAGAATTAGAGGAAGGGGGTAGACATATGCGAAACTTGCTAAACAATAAGACTCTAAATTCCCTAAGGAGCGATGAATGCCATGAACTCAGCGAGGTTTTAAGTGGAGCCCTGTACAATGTGTTTCTGAAAATATATGAAGACTTCAAAGATGAACTAGAACCTCACTATGCCAAAGATCCAAGATTTAGTCGGAATCTTTGGTTACACGTTTCTCGTTCTGCTCTTTATGACTATGCTGCTGAACGCTTCAAACAGATGATTTTTCGGGCACTTGATTATCTGCCTCCCGGTGATGTCTCATTTGTTGACTATGGACGAGCAATAGTAGCTGCCGATTCTGTCGGATACTATGGAGAAGAACGCACTCTAAAAATTCGTGACTGGATTACAAACGAGTTTTTTAATAGAAATATTATTAATGACAAAGATGCGTTGGACGTTAGCACTTTTTTCAAAGATGATGCGTTGAATGGTTTTGATGTTTCGAATCTCTGCAAAAGTGACTGGGAGGCTTATCGATTCGCAAACAGCCCCGAAGGTCGTAGGTTGTTGTGCATACCACCTGAAATACCCTTTGAAGTACTCTCCCCTCGATTAGAGGTTAGAAAGAAACCGATTGGAAAGCCACCTCTCTGTGATCCGGCTAACATCCAAGAAACTCATGAGTGTATTTTCAAGGTTGCCTGGGATCCTATTGAAAAGAACCCGATTGGATCGGGCTATCCGGAAAATCGCCGATTCAGAGTTGGAACAACTTTAGCACTATATTGGGAAGATGGAACTGTCCTGGCACTTTTATCTTCTGCTCCACCGCACAAAACAAACACTGACAAACGCTACACAAATCAGAAACAGCGGTCCATTGTAGCCGATGAATTTAACGAAAAATCTGAGAACCGAACCAATTTCGTAAAATGCCTAATTAAAGAAGGCTTGCTCAAGTTTAATCAACATTCATTTGGTCCAGACGGGCGCACTCCTCTGCTTTCCTGCATTCAAGCTGAAGATTTGGATGGTATAATGCGAATAAGAGGAGCTGCAAAGATGTTACATATCATTTAAAAATAGAAGGTATATTCATGGATAAGATTCGAGTACGCGCATATAACGTTCTCTTTGGTGACGCTTTCTTAGTCACATTTCCAGAAACTAAGTTAGACGGCACAGTTGAAACTCGGAACATCCTTATTGATGTTGGAAATCTTCTTCGCAAAGGTGGCAGTGATAAGGTTTTCAAACCGGTTGTAGAGGACATCCTCAAAGAACTCAACGGCAGACCGCTTGATCTTTATATTATGACGCATGAACATCTCGATCATGTTCAGGGTTTGCCATATGCCGAAGAAAAACTGTACACAGAAACTGATGATGAACTTGCAAAGAGACTCAAGACCCGTTACACATGGCTCACCGCCTCATCTGAGGATGGATACTACGAAAAACACCCCAAGGCGAAGGAGAAACATTTGGAGTTCTCTGCTACCTACAAAGAAATTGACAGATTCATGCAAACACTAGAAGCAGACGTGCCTTTAACAGATAGATTATTATGGCTCAATAACTCGGACAATACCAAAAACTGTGTAAACTACTTGAAGGGGATAGGTGAGAAGACATTTTACGTTTCTCGTGCATGCGCTAGACACAAAGGAATAGTTTTTGATCCTAATGAGTGCCACCCCTTTAGCGAAGCTAGAATTGAAATTCTGGCTCCGGAAGAGGATACATCCATTTACTATTCAAAAACTAGAATTGCACCAATGAGCTTGGGTGTCACTGAGACTTCAACTGGAAGCGGGAAGCGCCCGTCTCTAACGGATGTATTTCCCCCTTCTGGAGTGGACGCTGGAGCTTTCTATGAATTAGTTAAAATGAGAAGAGATGGGCATTTTGATAACCTGCTTGCAATCGACAAAGCTGCCAATAACACTAGCGTTGTGTTTTGTCTTGAATGGCGTGATTTTCGATTGCTTTTCCCAGGTGATGCGGAAAAAGAGAGCTGGAATGTAATAAACGACGTTTTTCCAAGTATTCTCAAACCGGTGCATTTCTTGAAGATAAGCCATCATGGAAGCCACAATGGGACTCCAGAACAAACGATATTAGAGAAAATATTGCCACAGACCAGAGTTGACGACAAACCACGCAAAGCGCTTCTTTCTGCCACAAGTGAAGAAGTATACACAAACGTCCCTGACCCACAAACAGTAGATCGGATTAGACAACGCTGCGACAACCTTTACGAAGTTGAAGAAGTAGAACTCGGAAAACACATAGATATCGAGTTTGAGGCAGAACGTATTAGCTCTGAATAAACAACTTTTCGAATTAACCACTAACAAGAAAGCAGCCATTGAAGAGAATCAACTGCATGCAAAGGTTGAGGTTTCCGAGTTGCAATATGGAGTTTGCATCATTTCTTCTAGATTCTTAGAGTTTTAGAGTCTTAGATTCATAGAGTCAATTTTCTGAAGAATTTTTTTTGACATAGCGTCGATTGTATAGCTTTTTAGCTAAGGTTTTCAATTTTTGGAGGGGTATAGAGAGGTCTTTCTGATTTTATTTAATCATCAGAACCTATAAAAATTAAATAATAATATTCGTGTGGCATGTTTCTATGCCGCCCAATCCGAGGAAGACCTAAGCGAACTCAAAGCTTTTGAGCATAAAACGCATATTTAGAGCTATGGCGCTATCTAAATTCATGGTCTTTGCGCTGGCTCTTGCTATTTCGTTCCCTCTGTGCATGGCAGAACTCACTCCAATTCCTGGAGGATATGACCCCGGCTGGGATATCGGTCCGGCAAGACCCAGTGAGTTTTTCACGATTCCGCCGAATGGAGGCAGTACAAGTTTTGTCTTCAAGTCTCTAGATTTAGAAGTCACCATAAAGGGCGCTGAAAACCAGACGGAAGATGTTCGTGGCGAATTCAGCGCAATAAAATACCTCGGCAATCCTATGGCTCGTGCAAGCTTACCATCTGACTTCAAGGCAGCAACTTTTGTCTTAGTTTCTTGCTTTGGCGTGAGTGACAGTGACATTGCTCCAAACGGCATAAAGATGAGCTTTAGCTATGATCCTGAAAAGGTCGGAAGCCCGCGGCAGATATTGAGGTATGATCCAGAAAAAGGCGTGTATTCTCCGCTTCAAACGGTTGATGATTCGCAGGCAAAAACATTGACTGCCATCATATCGACTACGCAAGGGCTCTATGCAATTGGGGGAAGCGAGCCTTCACAGCTTATTTGGGTGGCAGCCGTTGTTTCTGTCATAGTTGCAGTTGTTGTCGCAGCAATGTTTTTGATCATAAGGAAAAAGGGTCATCTAAAGCCTTCCACAAACTGGGGTATAAAGGCTTTGCAGATTTTATCTTATCACCAGAACATATAAAATACAACAAATAATTTTGAGGTTGTCTAATTCTATCCGCTCCAATCGGCGACAGACCTTTTGCCCGAATGTTTATGATTTAAGGATTGATTTTGGACACTTTTTTTCGGCAATAATCTTGACCAAAAAAAGACATTTTCTTTGCCAAATTGGCAAGTCACCTATCCCTTTGAAAAAATAGGCTTCTTCAACCTGGGATTGTCTGGGATTATTAGTTTGTTTTTACGTTAAGTGCGTTATTTGCCAGCTTATAATTCATAAACGCAATTAATCTAGGGCAATTTTGGAATTCATCCTTTTCGCAAAATCTTGACAATGCATCACTGTCAACATTCCAGGGTGAGGTTTCAACTGAGGCTAGGCAAGTTTTTGTTTTATCTTCGTCTTTTCCTATTTCAAGACACACACATTGCATTCAAAGCACCTAATCTTAATTCTTGATTAATGCTTAAAATAATTTCTCAAATCTTCTTATTTTTAATACATAATATGAAAAATTATAAATATTGATTAGCCTAAATTTATCTTGTCGGAAGTGTTCTCTACTTGAAAAGTGAACCAAACGACTCTGAGAAATCGAAAAACCCGATATCTGGCAAGATCGTGTTTGCTGCAGTTCTGGTAGCGACATTAGCTGTATCAAGTTTTTTAGGTTTCTATAGCCTTTGGGCTGACCAAGCTTTCAACATAGAAATAAAAAATCCCGTAGAAGCAAGGTTTCTTGATGGCAACATAACCTGCTTTGTCTACAATTTAACATATTCTGTAGAGAACTATTTTCCTTTTAAAAATTATACTATTTACCCCAAAATAGCAAAGAATAATTCTAACATTTATGAACCGATCGATAATACTGCAAAAGCATTCTCTGACAATAAAATCACAATTTCTTCTTTTGAGATAAAAACAACATATGGAGACAAAGAACTCTTTTCACCGTATAAAATTATTGATCCAAGAGTTCTCCCAGTTGTGCACACTCCGGGCTTGGCTAAAACCACGCTTATCATCAATTGGAGTTACAATCAGACTACGATGGAGGGTGGTCAATCTGACTCTTTTGCTTTATTATTAACAAATAATCCAAACTCAACTGCCACTCGTGTTTCAGGGGATGACTTGTTGCCTAGGAAGAGTTTTGATCTTTTGTGGAATACTCTTCCTTTCGTTGTCTTTTGGGCTTTGGGGGTTGTGGTTTCCTGGATAGTTTTTGAACAAGGCAAAATTAAGGATGCGTTTGGTAATTTAACAAATTTTGATGTTGAAAGCTATCAAAAAGCTGGAAATGCTGAAAAGAAAAAATTGGAAGACAACTTAAATGAAATTATAGCTTTCCCGAAAAAAGAAAAAAGTTGGAATCGGCTATGGTTTGGATTGAGCATGTTTATAGTCAAAAATTTGACCAGCAAAAAATGTAAAGAATATAGCGAAGGTAGCTTCAAAGTCTCTCCATACATGAAAAGGTCTCTCAAGGATATCTTTGGAAAGTATGAAAAAAATACGCTTGAGAAGATTGAGGACACACTTCCTGAGATTAAAACAATTCTCATATTTTTTGGCTTTCTGGCTTCATTAGGCCTTACTTTTTCTTTCAACATCGGAGCAGTTGGAGCATTAATTTACGTGGTGATTTTATTCTATGTTTTTTTCAATATGGGGGCATCCATTCAATTTGTCTGGAAATCAAAAACAGACCGTAACTGGATAATTGCAACTTTTATTATAGCACTGGTCATAGTAGTCCTTTCAAGCATAGTTTCAGTTCTGCGAGTTTTATCATAGATATAGTTGAGGATAATTTTGGTTTAATTGCTATGATCAATGCTAAAGCGTTTTTAATCAAAGCCTTCCAAAATCTGGGTCCCATAGTGGGGTCAGGTCTTCTGAAATCATCAGAATATATAAAAATACAAAATTTCTCTCGCTTTACCCGCCAGTTTCTGAAAGACCTTTTGCCCCAATTACTGTACTCAATGAACTTGTGCCTAAATTTTTCTGCGCAAGTGTGCAGAGACTCTACCTAATGCTCAACGATCATAAGCGTCAGGATCGTGACAATACCAACTAACTGCGTCAAATTGTATTTGATTATCTCCCTGAGTCTGTCGATCGAATTTGCACTAACCTTGATTAAGAAATCGTAAACACCATACAAAGCGTGAGCTTCCTCAACGCCACTGACCTGCTTTATTCTTTGAAGAACATTTTCTTTCCCTGCAATGTCCGTATTTACCAAAATTAACGCTGAAACCATATCTATCCCTTTAGCCGTGAGTTTGCTTAGGTTGAGCGCAGTAAAAGTTGCCGTTGAGCTTGACAAGCGATGGGCATTTTCCGTCTTGACAGTTACTCAGCCATTGGCATGGGGCTTTTACATCGTGGACTCTAGGCATATAGGTTGGATGTGATTTTTTAATCATGTTTTCCATTTTGATTCCTCAAAAATCAGTATAATGGATATTGCAAAATCGCTGTTTTAAAAATATGTGATTGCAGGATAGCTACAACAAGCTTGCTTGCTAAATCATTGCATACAAGCATGTTATGTCCTAACCAGGGAAGCGAAATCGGAGTGATAATTCATGAACCGGCAACCTGAGATATTCCTCGGCGATCTATCATCTGAGACACAGAAAAGAGTCCTCAAGTTCCTCAGAATCAAAAACTCCTAAGAAGCTAACCTCGAGTCTTTCCATTGTTTGTGTTGTTTCTTTGAGGTGACAACATATCTTATTATGGATTTTCTACCATAATACTTTGTTTTTAAGAAATGAAACAAGTTTTGCTGACAAAATGCCCAATCTGCGGAAAAAGCCCAGGTAAACCAGTGAAATCTCTGAAAAACTGTTGTTTCCAAATTGAAGGATATGCCTGCAATGCTTGCGGGGCATCCTTTAAAGTGACAAACGAGGTAATTTTTGGCTGTTTAACGAAAAACAGTGTAATCGTCTAGTTCTGAGATTTCCACGTTGTGCTTGAGCATTATGCGTCTTAGGCAGTCCCGTTCGAATTGGGGGCAAATCCATTTGGCTTTCAAGATATAGCCTGATTCAGTTTCCGATATGCTTACGGCTTGCGCTTCGATGAATGATTCGCATTCATGCATGATTTCTTTTAGCAGCAAGACAGCGCCTGCCCGATCCAATTGCCCACCTTGAAATGAGCGTATTTCCTGAAGGGCATTTAAGAGTTTCCTATGATCCTCAAAAACAAAATAAATTTCGGCCTTAACTAGACAGCCTTAGCTGAGGGATCATTCAATTACCCTCGGATAATCTTACCCAGCCGATGAGCAGAGAGCCCATGTCGGGGGTTATCAAAAAGAATGTTGAAGTGGACCGGGAAAATTTGCCCCTTCACGGAGCCATAGATTCACCCGCATTTTCCCTTTCTTATTTTAGTTGAACCATCTCTTGATGCCTTTTATAAATTAATAAAAATATTACTGCAACTGCATAAATATTTAATAAATATAATTCCTATTTTTATGTTAAGGCGATTTTTCTTGACGATTGAAGAAAATAAGGCAACCCTGAGAAGATTTATTGAAGCCTACAATAATCGTAATTTAGAAATATTTGAAGAATTAGTGGAACCCGATTTCATAGATCGCACCCACCGACAGAAAGGCAGGGAACCATTCAAAAAACTTTTCACCCTAGCCTTTGCGGGCTTCCCCGACTGGCATGAAGAAATCGAAGATATGGTTGCTGAAGGGGAAAAAGTCTGGGTGAAGGTTAAGGCAACTGGAACGCATACTGGCAACTGGGAGCTTCTTGGAATTTCCCTACCTGCAACAGGCAAAAAAATAACAATGCCTATGGTCTTCTTCTTTAGAATCATAAACGGTAAACTCGTCGAAACAGGCGAACTCGACGATCAACTCGACTTCTTCCACAAGATGGGACTAATAGAATACACTCAAAAAGGCGAAAAGCTCCTCTCCCAAACACCAACATAAAATAAAGGTTCCCGCTTTGATAAAATTCGAGGTTAAAGAAATAATCAACCGATCGGTGGATCAGGTTTTTGCTTTTATAGCTGAAGGCGAAAACAACTCTAAATGGAATTCCGCAGTCACATCGGTTACAAAAATCTCTCACGGCCCAGCCAAAAAAGGATCACAATACTCTATGACTCGAAATCTTCCAAACGGAACCGCAAAAAACATTTACGAAATAGTTGATTACGAACCAAACCGGACTCTTACTATCAAAATTACTTCAGGTCCAACTCCATTTACTTATCGTTATGAATTCAAACCCGTAGGCGACGCAACCGAAGTTTCGATGAAAGCTGAGGTGGATAAGGAAGGACTTGTTGAAGTCTTAGGGCTGAAAGCTAAAATCGCACCTGAATTGGTACTATCCGGATTGCTTAAAAAAGGGGTAGAAACAAACTTCCAGGCGCTAAAGAAAATTCTGGAGTCTGCCTAATTTAGCAAAGAAACTGCTTTCACAAACGTTTTCTTGCTTGAATTTGTCTTCGAATATTCGTTGAATAGGTAGACGACGAGTAGGGCGCACGCAGCTGCCACTGAGCGTTTAACCGATATGATGCTCGGCAGAGTAGCGAATTTAGAAGAACCAGATTCAGGTCAGGTTGTTAAGGGCCAGAAGAAGCTCGGGGATTATGTTAGATGAATCAAGCTGACAAGCACTTTGCAGGATCGTTCTGATTGAACATGGCTTCGAGTACATTACTGAGTTTCAAGGTGCGAAAATCTTCAGGAAACGCAAGCTTTAGCAGAAGTTTACCCTCCTGCTTGTTTACATCTGTATGATGCAGGGGTGGGATTCGAACCCAAGTGAGAGGGAGATATCACCCGCAAAACCTTCTTTTCTTTTTTTGATGCCGTTTTGAGGTGGATGTGCTTAAGGATTAGTAGTATAGTAAGAGTAAATAGCAACTTTTTGAAGTCGAGAGAGATTAAAATTTTGTTCCTTCCTCCAAAAAAATCTTGAAACAAGAAACTAACTAACCAATAGCAGAGCAATCAGGGCGCGCGCTGCCTTGTCCCGAAATTAAGTGTAAAAAAATGTTGCCCACCAAAATATACACCCGCAGTTTACCGAATAAGCAACATAGGCAAATTCGACCGCACGGCCAGATTGCAACGTTCTGCTGTAACCGATGCAAAATTCTCCTATGCTACAAATGCAACCTCAACATGGCAATTAGAGGGCTAAAGAAAAGTGGGAAATGCCACATGTGCGGAGGAAAACTGCACTGAATCTCAATATTATTTGCTACAAATTATCAAAGAAACGAAGAACCATCTAACTAGCTATTTTATAGAATCTAATGCAGAACTTAATCATTCTATATTTTTCCAATACTTTTAAAAACTTAAAAAAAAGGAAAGATTGTTTTTGTTTATGGCCGCTTTCGTAGCATCAGTAACGCCAGTATAATTCCAACGATAAAGATTGAAACTATTATTCCAGCAACGGCTGGAACAAAGTACATGTCAGCGACAGATTGCACTGGAGCTTCAGTTGGCATTGGAGTTGCAGGAGCTGGATCAACTGCAAAAGAGGTCACTGCGTGTGATGGCCAGTAAGATTCGCTGCCTGCAAAAGAGGCGTAAACAGTGTATAGACCTTCTATGTCAGGTTTCCAGTTATAGGTGAAAAATCCGTCAGTGCTTGTTGTGGTACCGATTTCGCGGTAGTTTCCATTTGAGTCAACAACGCTCAGTACGATTGGAACGCCTATTGTGTCTGTAGGGCGAGGTTTCTGCATGTAAACGTAGTCCATCCATAGACCTTGACTTGCATCTGAAACTGCAGGAACACCGTTGGGGAAACGTGCAGCTTGCTCGTTTTGATTTGTGCCGGCAGCAATATCTGTAATTGTACCTTGAATTAATACACTACTTCCCAAGTTAACAACGTTATTTGGCACACTGACTGTCGTTGCGCTTGGTCCTTTGCCAATACAGTATAGTTGACCATCATAATAGTTGTAGTATACCCAAAATCCGTCTGCGACAACAGTGCCATCCCGACCGAGTTGTCCTCCGAATGCATCAAGAGTAAAGATTTCTGTTCCGTCAGTTGCATTAACACATCTTGCAAGTGCCCCTTTCCACATTGGCGTATCAGGTGAGTGTTCACTAGACATCATGTAGACTTTTCCGTCAGCAAGAGCATATATGAATGTAGGGTATCTACCCCAAGATGACTGCAGATTTGTACTTGTGCTGTTTCCTGTTCCACCATTTCCGTAGCTCCATAACAGTGTTCCATCTTTAGTATCCCAGCAATATAGCACTCCATCCCATCCTATGTTGTAGAGACGTCCGTATGCGGTAGCTGGAGTTAAGCCGACAGTGCCCAAATCGAAATATGCTAAGTCAGAAGCACCTTCAACAGGAGGGGTCTGCCACATTAAATCTCCCGTGTCAAGATTGTAACCTATCTGCAATGATGTTTCTTTGTCTCGGAACATTATAACTCGGTTGACTGGATCTATTGCGGTTAATCGACGTGTTACGTTGTTAGGCGGCGCTGAATAATCTTTCATCCATAACAATGAGCCTTCGTGGCCTGGTTTCAGACTAATAGCCCACATAGTGTACGGATCTGGGGTGAGAAATGAACTAAATCCGGCAAAGGAGGTCGTTCCTAAAATTATGTCACCAACTAACGCGTACCTTATGGCTGTTGACGTTGGCAGTTCTGAGGGTAAGGTGACATTCCAGTCATAACGCTCCGGTAAGCTTGCATCTATCTCGCTATTGATCCATCCTGCAGGGTTAGTACCGGAAAGAGGCAGTAGTCTGGAAGAGTTCCATTGAGCAAGCCAATGATTTCTCAAGTCAATCTGGTAGCGCAGTATTTCTCCTTTTGGTCCAGCTGCAGCAAAACCTGAAGGCACATTAGTAACATTCAAACCGGTTAGCTGTCCCGTGCGGGGGTCAATTGCCTGCCATGTCTGAGTGCTAAATCCAGAAGTTACCATAAGCAAACCATCTGGCATTACGCCATGCTGATTCTCATAGTCAAGAGCATAATAGTAGCCAAATGATGGAACCCCAACACCTGTAGTATTGAAGGTCCATAGTTCTTCTCCAGTTCGTAGATCGACCGCTGCATATCCGCCGTTGCTTCCGTAATTCTGGTAGGGCATTTCAAAGAACAACCTACCACCCATCGCTATTGGGTTGAGAAATCGCGGATTATAAGTGAGCCCTTGATAGAAGGTTTCACCCGGTGTTCCTAAGCCGCTTCCTCCTACAACACCTGCATCACTGAGGGGTTTGGTCCACATTACGTGTGCGCTACCAGGTGCTGTGCCGTCTGGTTGGTATAATTGATGTGCTGTATTTCCAGATATGTATGGACTTCCTAGCCAGTTTGACGCAATTGTCCACCAGTCAGTGTTTTGTCCTTCGATGGGTCGTGTCCAGTATTCTGTTGGCAAGGGATAACTGTTTATGGGAGCAGGTAAAGGTTCGTCTTGCACGGTTATTTTTACTGTCTTGCTAGTTGCACCTAGAAAGACTGTGTTGGTCCATTGTCTCATCGTGGAAGTGTCATTCCATGTATATACCTGATCAGGAAAGCTAAACACAAAAGAATAAGTGCCAACCTGGTCAGGGGTATATGAAGCCACTTGCCCGTTTCCTGTATCTTGAATGACAGGCCAATACATGGTTTCATTTTTTCCATCGGGTTTTGTGATCGTTAGGGTGTAGTCGTGTCTTCTTATGTCATTAGTTACTGCTGCACCAGGAAAAGTTGGGTTAGCGAACATGATTATTGTAAGTTTTTGCCCTACACCTATTGGGTCTGGTGACACGTCAAGGAGTGGCCAAGATTGTGTTTTTGACTCCGCACTAGCAGGTTGCAGAAATACAATGGAAACAAGCGTTGACATTAGCAGAAGCATACATATTATAGTTACAAGTTTTTTTTTTGAAAATTGCGATAACATAGAATTTACTTTCTCCTATTTCTTAGGTAACTATTAATTTTGCAAGAAAAACAATTAAGACTAACTCATTGGGAGAGAGTTTAATTTATATATCCTATATCCCCACCCAAACTATAGTAGAGTTAGGCATGGATGATAAACAAAGACGCAGATAATTCGGTCAAAGATGAAGAAATCGTAGTAAATAAAGTATACGAACTAATGGAAACCCTTGACACGGTCAAAAAATACAATGTACTCCAAAAGCATTTTAATAAATTCGCCATTATCGTTATCAGCTCTATCGTTCTTTTAATAGTCATCAACACTTACCTAAATCTCTCCGGTTTGTTGAATAATTTCACTCAACCCCAACGATTCTTTCTGACATTTCTTCTTATAGTAATACCTCTAAGTGGAGATGCTGTTGGCATTCTATATATAAGACGAAAAATCAATGCTGTCAAAACAGGCGAGTGGAAAGATGAGCTTTCCAAAGGGTTCCCCTTTGCCCTAAAAATGCTTTCAGAAATTAATTGGGATTTATCTTTCGACGTTGCCTCATCGAGTAAACTGAGTTATGCAATGTACGGTCTAGTGAAAAGGGGTAGCCTACTGGACTGTAACCTATTTCGCATTAGGCTTTGCCTTCAACCTTACCTCTTTTTTAATACTGAACCAAACAAGAGTGTTTGGTGGAGCTTCATTGTGGATTTCACTTCTCATAGTTTTTGCATATTTGAAAACGGATCTTTCTAGACGTTTTAATGAGATTCGAGAGCTAGATAAACTGCACTGGGATCTGCGGAGAGTAAGTTATGAGGTCAGAAACGCAGAGATATAAACCAGATCTTTATGTTATAGCTCGAATCATTAAAGTACTTAAAGAAAAAGACCACTTGCATAAGACTGCTCTTGCTACTTGCACAGGTTTGTCTTATGATAAATTAATCAAGTATCTTGCATGGTTGTCAGAGAAAGGCTTCATTGAAATCAACAAAGAAGAGTTTGTTGTTTTGACAAAACAGGGATCCGAAGCATACGATGAACTTGTACAGTGGATAATGAAGAATATAGGTCAGCTAAAGTTTCCCAGATTGCGCTTAAAAACATAGTTTTTTTGCTTTTTACCTTATTGTATGGGCTATTCTTTAGTCTAACGATTTGCTACAATCAAGAGAACTCGTTTTTCCTCTTCTGCGCGTGCTTTGTTACTTACTGAGGCCAGTATGTCACTAACCTACTCAATAGCTTTTGTTAACTTTAGTCATATAATCAACTAATAAGACTTCAAAACTCGGGCCATAATAAGGATCTCGATAAAATTAAAGAATTAAACAAATCGCAATTTCCTGATGTTGAACTTCTTTATGTTACGACTGGACCAGCTGAGAGCTTCCTTCGGGTTACTAAATCGACGCCTTTTGAGAGGCAGGATTTTTCTGTGCGATTACTCTACAATATTGAAGGGTTGTAGATTCTTTTTAGTTTCTTGAGGGCAAAAATACCATACAATAACCATAGTGAGTTAGGTTATTCATTCTCCTTTAACCTAAAAATCCAGAACCCCAGCAAACCCTTAATGTTTTGCATAAATCCTATTTCTTTTTAGATATATTGAATGTTGTGTTGTTTGTGCTGTCTTGTTTTTAATATTTATTTTTCATGGACCTGATTTTGTAAGTAAAATGTTCAGTTTGAAATTATACAGTTTTTCATGTTATTTATTCTATTAATTTATATAGCTAATATTTTGTCGAACTAATTCGATTAAAAACTTAATTGCTTATATAGAATGATTCATAACATCGTTATAAAATTAATATAATCGTAAATTTGCAAAGTTATATATACTAATTGCAAACAAAATATGCACTCTGTTAAGCAAATTTATTCTAGTGAACTTGTTTAACATTAAAGAAATAAAATTGGAGAAAATAAAATGAAAAAACTAAACAAGAAATCATTCTCTTTAATTTCATTGTTTCTAATGCTATCAATGGTTATCCCCTTTGCAGCCGTTCCTGCTACAACTGCCCACACACCAGCATGGGAGATTCCCTCTTTCGCTTACATTGCTGCGCAACCAAGTCCCGTGGGCGTAGGGCAACAAGTACAGGTTTACATGTGGGTTGACGCACCTTTAACATCAGCCTCCGAAGCCAACGACATAAGAAGACACGACTACACCCTAACGATCACAAAGCCTGATGGAATTAAAGAAACAGAGCAGTGGCCAATCATTTGGGATACAACCGGCGTACAATTTTATTCATTCACACCCGACCAAGTTGGCGACTACACTCTGCTATTTGAGTACAAAGGCCAAGAATATACTTGGAACACAACGTACTCTACAAGAACTTGGGCAGGAGATATTTTTCTGGCAGACAGCGCAACAACAACATTAGTTGTGCAACAAGAACCATTAACTCCACCTATACTAAGTTATCCAATCCCAAGCGAATACTGGACTAGACCCATAGAAGGACAGAATACCGATTGGTATAGTATCTCCTCCAACTGGCTCAATTCTCCATTCAATTGGGTCGGAGACAGTGGCACACAGGGTGCAGTGTCATCTTGCGATACCCAAGGCGGTTACGGCAGATTACAGCCAGACGGTATTGCACCTAACAGCCCACACATAATGTGGACAAGACCTATGCAGGACGGCGGAGTTGTTGGCGGCGACATATATGCTGTCGAAGGCGAAACATACTACATGGGAGGTTCTTACAATGTTAGATTCAGGGACGCAATAGTGATGTATGGACGGCTATACTTTGAACAATCTTGGGGTAATTCGGGTAGCGGCGGAGACTACATTTGCATTGATTTACGAACTGGAAAAGAACTATGGCGACTTGATGCTTCAACTATCGCTTCAGTTGGAAAACCAGTTACAGGTTACCTCTACTGCTATGACATGATGAACCAACACGGTGTCATACCGAACGGTTTGTTATTCACCCAAAACTTTGCAAGAGCATACGACCCAATGACAGGAAGAGTCCTTGATCTTAACATAACCAATGTTCCTAGAGGCATAGCGGCACCCGGACCACAAGGAGAAGTTCTAAGATACGTATACAGTTCTGCATCTCAAAGTTTAGCTCAGTGGAACTCATCAAATGTATTTGTAACCCAAACTTCTGGAACTATAGATGCAGGCACTGCTGCACGTTACGACTGGAACAAAACATTAGCCCTTTCTGGAACATGGACCATCAATAGGCACATTATACCAGGTAATCTATTGCTTATGGAGCAAGGTAACTTTGGGGGGCCTAGAAATCCACAACCAGGTATGAACATAACCGCAGTTAGCATTAAGCCAGAAACAGCAGGACAAATCTTATGGACTAAATTTTATTCTGTAGCGCCAAATAACGAAACCAGAAAAGTGATGGCAATCGATGAAGATTCAGGTGTATTTGTAACTCAAGACAAAGAAAGCTTGCGACTTACTGGTTTTAGCGTCATCGATGGAAGCCAAGTGTGGACTGTTGAACCTGACGATGCAAAATGGGATACAATGCGAAGCACATCTTTAGTAGCCTACGGCAATCTCTACGTTTCTGGCTTTGATGGCGTACTACACTGCTATGATATGAAAGACGGCAATCTACTTTGGACCTACGGCAATGGTGGTGTTGGAAACTCTACTTACTCCGGTCTTGAGACTGCATGGGGTCATTATCCGCTCTTTGTAGACGTTATCGCTGATGGAAAAGTGTACTTGGGCTCATCTGAGCACTCTCCTGACTCGCCATTCTATAAAGGTACTCAGTTCCGTTGTATCAACGCTTCCACAGGCGAAGAAATTTGGACAATGATGGGTTGGGGTACAGGTATGTATGTAGGCCAAAGCGACATAGTGGCAGAAGGATTCTTCATCTACCTGAACTGTTATGACATGCAAATTTACTCTGTTGGCAGAGGACCTAGCGCCATGACAGTTACGGCACCTGACGTTGCTGTTGCGCTCGGTTCATCAATTACCATCAAAGGCACAGTCACTGACATCTCTGCAGGCACAAAACAGGATGAACAAGCTGCTCGATTCCCTAACGGTGTTCCAGCGGTATCTGATGCAAGCCAAAGCGCTTGGATGGAGTACGTCTATATGCAAAAGCCACGTCCAATGGATACAATTGGTGTTCCAATCGTACTGAGCGTTGTTGACTCAAACGGTAACTACCGAGACATTGGAACAACCACTAGTGATGCTAATGGATTCTTTAGCTTAAACTGGATGCCAGATATTGAAGGCGCATACACTGTCTACGCATCTTTCGCAGGCAGCGAATCTTACTGGCCATCGCACGCTGTAACAGCATTTAGCGTAGATTCGGCACCAGCAACACCCGCACCAACAGAAGCACTTGTATTATCGATGACAGATGCATACTTTGTTCCTGCAGTCGCAGGCATAATCGTCGCGATAGCCATAGTCGGTATTGTACTGGCTCTATTGCTCATAAGAAAACGACCATAAGAAAATCAAAAAAACAATCTTTCCCTTTTTTTAGTCAATAAATTTGCATTGGAGTAGAATGGGGGCTGAGAGGGCTCTGGTTACACTTCAAAATAGCCATAAGCTGTTGAAAGAGAGTTTGCATTTTCTCTTTTCTCCATTTAGTTGGCCAGAGCCTCAGCAAACCCTTCTGACTTGACCAATTTGTAGCAAGCCTGACCTTAAACAAGTTTTAAATAAGTAAGAAAACATAGGCAGATTGCACATTTTCGTGTAGCAAATGCAGGAGAGAAGAGAATGGCTAAAAAAAGAATATTAAAAGTATTTTCTTTGATTGTATTGTTTGCTTTTGCAGCCTCACTGATAACATGTTATCCGCTTACAAGTGCGCAGTCGGTCGATACGAAAGAAAGCTATGCTGTAATCATGGCTGAACCTGACCCCGTTGGAGTTGGCCAGAACATGCTACTCGTATTGGGCATATCAGAGCCACTGCCAAACATCGCCTACCAATGGACAGGTCTAACAATTACTGTTACAAGGCCTAATAACACCACTGAAACCCTTGGTCCATACAACACTGACCCCACAGGCACAACATTTGCATCATACGTTCCCCTCCAAATAGGAACATATTCTTTCCAAACAAACTTTCCAGGAAACTGGCTTAACACAACTAGCTTTGACAGATGGTACAAGCCCAGCACCAGCCACGTAGTTTCTGTCGTCGTACAACAAGAACCCGTGTCGATGCCCCCCGCAGTTCCTCTTCCAACAGAGTATTGGACACGCCCAATAAACACTGAAAACCAGCAATGGTTCCAAATCGGAGGAAACTGGCTAATGGCATACTATGATGGCAACACTAATCCTTTTAACCCATACACATCAGCACCAAACAGTCCCCACATTATGTGGACAAAAGAGATGGATTTCGGAGGAATAGTTGGAGGCAACTATAGCGATACTGCTTTCTACTCTGGCGAGTCTTATGAAAACAAATGGGATCCACCAGTAATAATGGACGGAAGACTCTATTATAACAAACGATTAGGCTCATCTTCGATACTTGGAATGACTTGCGTTGATTTAGAAACTGGCAAAGAAATCTGGTTCCAAGATGGCGTTACCCTTAGTTTTGGTCAACTGCTGAATTTTGATTCACCTAACCAACATGGAATAATACCTTATCTATGGTCAACCAGCGGTACTACTTACAAGATGTACGATGCCTTCACAGGTCAACATATTCTAGATATTACAAATGTCCCAGGAGGCACATTAATTTTTGGTCCTAAGGGTGAACTCTTGAAGTATAATCTTTTTACCCAGGGCGGTGTTTTAAAACTTAGCCTTTGGAATTCCACGGCAGTTGATGGTTTTCTGTCAACAAGCTATGGTGAAGAGTCACCATTATGGAGACCTCCCACAAATGGAGTGCTTAATGGAACTACTGGAACTATGTGGACAGTAAATACTACTGCTGTTTCTGGGAGCCCGCGAACTTCCACTATTGTTGATGATGTATTAGTTGCTACTGCTAACAGTCCTGAACAGACTGCCAGAGGATTATACACCCAAGAAACAGGATGGTTGCATTACGGTTTTAGTTTGAAAACTGGTTCTGAAGGGCACCTTATTTGGCAAAAAACACGTACTGTGCCAGGTAACATGACATTGATGATTACTGGCGCCCGAGGTACCGTTGCTGCCGCAGGGATCTATACAGCACTTCTAAAAGAATCAAAACAATACTTAGGCTACGATGTTCAAACAGGAAATCAGTTATGGATAACTGATTCTGTTGAAAGCGATTGGTCAATGTTCCAGATGGGTGGTCAAGCTATTGCATACGACAAGTTCTACACAGCAACCTATAGTGGGGAAGTTAATGCATACAACATAGCGGACGGTACAACGGCTTGGACGTACTTTGATGGAAGCAGCGGTGTTAGTACTCCCTATGGACACAACCCATTCTGTGCAGGTGTTACTGGTAGCGCTTCAGTAGTTACAGTTGCAGACGGCAAAGTCTTTGCGATTAACAATGAGCACTCGCCAAGCATGCCTCTCTATAGAGGTTATCAGTTGCATGCAATAGACGCGGAAACAGGAGAAGGATTATGGACTATACTTGGATGGTATCAACACCCAGTTATTGCCGACGGTTCTCTTGTGACATTAAACGCTGCTGACAACCGCATATACAGTTTTGGAAAAGGTCCAAGTGCGTTGACAGTCGAGGCACCTATGGCTGGTATAGCACAAGGCTCAAGTATAGTAATTCGAGGACGAGTAACTGACATTGCAGCTGGAACAGAGCAAGTCGCTGCTAGATTCCCGAATGGAGTTCCCGCAGTCTCAGACGATAGCATGAGCCATTGGATGGAGTATGTTTACATGCAACAGCCTTTCCCAACAAATACAACAGGCGTTCCAGTGATGATTAACGTCATCGACTCTAACGGCAACTACCGCAACATCGGAAATGCTACAAGCGATTCATCAGGCATGTTTAGCCTAAGCTGGAACCCTGACATCGAAGGAGCTTACACTGTGATAGCTACATTTTCAGGTTCAGACTCTTATTGGCCATCATATTCTGAAACAAGTTTTGTTGTTGATCCAGCAGCACCAACTGCGTCACCGTATCCAGTAACAACTATGCCTCCTACAGAAATGTACATCGCTGCCAGCACGGTTGCTATCATCATTGCTATTGCCATAGTCGCAGTATTATTGTTGAGAAAACGGCCATAAAACCAAAAATTCCTTTCTCTTTTTTTTAGTCTCTTGATGCAATGGAGAAATATGTGGGCTGAGAGGGCTTTGGAGCAAAATCACAGTACAATAGCTATAGTGAGTTAGGTTATTCATTTCTCCTTTAACCTAAAAATCCAGAGCCCCAGCAAACCCAATAACTATCTACTTTTGTTTACCCCCTGGTCCATTTTGGAACACCTGTGGATTTGAACCCAAGCGAAAGTGGAGATATCACCCGCAGTTCCCCTTTTTTTCTAACTGATGCCAGTGAGCAAAACAACATTAGGGACTAGCTTCTTGCGAGTTGTGACTGCGCCATTGCAACAACACATCTTTATGAACAATGTTGGAATAGGGAAATTAGGAGATTTTTGATGAGTATTTTGGAAAAAATAAAATCATTTACTTTGCCCAGTCTGCCCTATGACTACAACGCTCTTTCACCTTATGTTTCAGAAGAACAGTTGAAACTTCATCATGACAAACACCATCAAGCCTACGTTAATGCTGCCAACGCAGCCTTTGAGAAAATGGACAAAGCAAAACAAGACCCAAGCATAAGTCTGGACATGAAAGCTTTAGCAAAAGAGCTATCTTTCAACGTCGGCGGTCATATGTTGCACACGCTTTTTTGGGAGAACATAGCACCATCAGGTAAAGGTGGAGGAGGATCGCCGTCAGGAGCAGCTTTAGAAATGATTAACATGGGTTTTGGAAGCTTTGAGCAATTTAAAAAACAGTTTTCTACCGCTGCAATCAGTACGGAAGGTTCAGGTTGGGCAGTGCTAGCCGCACACCCATGTATTGGAAGACCATTTATCCTGCAAATTGAAAAACACAACGTAAACGTGATTCCAGATTTTCAAGTCTTGATGGCTCTCGATGTTTGGGAACACGCTTACTATATCGACTACAAAAATGAAAGGGCAAAATATGTCGAAGCCTTCTGGAACATAGTCAATTGGGAGAAAGTCAACAAGAACCTCAGCCTAATTAAGTAAGTTAAATCTTGCTTTTTTTATTCTAATTAGAGTAAATTGTTCTGTTCGTCCGATTAAACTATTTTGCGATTTCATAACTACCACTACTCAACTCAATGACAGTGTTTACTCAAGAACTCTTCGATTGAAAGCTATTGCCAAAAATATTAAGCTCAGGTTAGAATGATTTTGAACTAAGATTTGTGCTTTGGATCTGATTTCTAACTAGCTGCGCTCCTCCTCATATCCCGTCAATATTCCCCACAATCGCCAAAACAGCACGACAAAACAATTTCTCTTTAAGAGGTATTGTTTTTTTCAGTATTAATGCGGTCGAGCGCGCGCGCACTTTCAGCTCAAAAGGCATAGTTGCACACAGAAACTCCTGTCTTCGGAAAACACCATTTCTCGGTTGAAAGTCAAATAATCAAGTCCTTGCATGAAAGTGTCAAAAATGGGGTTTACAAAGAGAAGGATGCTTCATTGGTTGCCATTCAATTAATCGGTGTCTTCATTAAAGAACACAAAAAAGAAATATCGAGAGCCAAAAAAGACTTAAGAAAACGATTTACTCGATTTCAGCCAAAAAACTTTGCTAAACTATAAAAGGACAAAACACGTTTTAAACATAATTTCAGGTTAATTGTTATGACGCTCAAGACGGAAGAGGCTACGAATGAAACTTCTGATCAAAGGGACGATGCATTTCCAATCGTTGGTATTGGCGCTTCCGCAGGTGGATTGGAGCCAATTAGGGAGTTGCTTGGGCACCTTCCAAGTACGTTAGGCTTATCATTTGTAATTATTCAGCATCTAGCGGCGGGGCAAGAAAGCCTACTGCCTGAGATTCTTGCAAGGTCAACCAAAATGCAAGTTGTCCAGGTCACAGATAACTTGGAAGTTATAGAGAATCATGTCTATGTTATCCCTCCTGGGACAACGATGACTTTGGAAGGCAGTTATCTAAAGCTTGTGCCAAAAGTCGCCCCGCAAAGACCGATAAACGCATTCTTTTCTTCTTTAGCTCTGGAACGGAAATCACAGGCAATCGGGATAGTGCTTTCTGGTCTAGGTAACGATGGAACTGAAGGATTAAAAGCAATCAAAGCCGAAGGCGGAATCACCTTTGCACAAGAACCAAAAAATGCTCAATACGCCGATATGCCCCGAAACGCTATTGACTCACAGGCAATAGATTTTGTTCTCGAACCAGAAAGAATCGCCAAAGAACTAACGATTTTAGCCAGGCAACCTAACCTAATTCATGCCAAAGCAAAGGAACTTGAGATTCAACTATCCAAGGAAGAAACGGATCTAAGAAAAATACTCATGCTTGTCAAAACTGCTTTTGGTGTAGATCTTACCCACTACAAGCAAACTACCATTAACCGTCGAATAACCCGACGTTTGGTTATCAACAAATCAAAGAACCTTCGCCAGTATGTAGATGTTTTGCGATCTGATAAAAAAGAGTTGCAGGCATTATTTAATGACTTGCTGATAGGTGTTACCAGTTTCTTTAGGGAACCAAAAACTTTTGAAATCTTAAAACAAAAAGTGTTTCCACAGATAATAAATGAAAGATCACCAACTACTGAAAAGCTCCGTTTTTGGGTTCCAGCCTGCTCAACTGGTGAAGAAGCATATTCTCTTGCAATTGCTTTTCAAGAATTTCTCCAAGATAATGACATAGTCAATGTTAACGTTCAGATATTTGGAACGGACGCGAACGAAAAAAGTATTGAGAAGGCACGTCAAGCAACTTATCCTAAAGCAATAGAAGAGGCCGTTTCTGACATCAGATTAAAGCAGTTTTTCAGCAAGTTGGATGGAAGATATCAGATTTCAAAACCAATACGTGATATGTGTGTCTTTGCCAAGCATGATATAACCTCTGATCCGCCCTTTTCTAATTTGGATCTCATTATTTGCCGCAATTTACTAATTTATTTTGATGTTTACCTGCAAGAAAGGGTTTTGCCCGTTCTCCATTATGGGCTAAAACCTGATGGTTTTCTAGTTTTAGGCGAATCTGAGAGCGTTGGAAAATTTCAATACCTCTTTGAACCGCTCACCACAAAAAGCGCCATTTTCAAGAAGAAACGAGCCCAGCCACAAGCGACAATAGAAACCGGAACTTTTGTACCATATGCCACTAAGAAAACCTACAATCCACCCCAAAAAATAGATGCAATGACTTCATTAAAGCAAGAAGTCGATAGTGAGTTAATCGAGCAGTATGCTCCTGCAACATTGCTAACTAACAGCAATTTAGATATTCTTCTTTTTCGTGGTCAAGTTAACCCATACCTAACACATGAATCTGGTACTGCAAGCTTCAACGTTAATAAAATTGTTAAAAAAGAGTTAAAGCCACAGGTTCAATTGGCTATTCTGAGAGCAAAAAAAGAAAACAAGGCGGCTATTGAGAGGGTTTCACTCGAAGAAAAAGACGTCAACAGAACAGTAGAGGTCATGGTTAAACCGTTTAATGCATCGCAGTTTGATGAAACATTCCTTCTCATAAGCTTCAAAGAAATATTATGCCCTTCTGTGCCTAAAGCATCCATCGCTGAGGAAGGGCTGAAGTTTGGCGGTGAGGATTTACAGGAAAGACAAATTCGTGAGTTAACTGAAGATTTGATCTCTTCTAAGCAGACCTTACAATCTATTATTGAGTCGCATGAAGCAACAACAGAAGAGTTACGCTCAACAATAGAAGAAGCGCAATCAAGTAACGAAGCTCTACAGAGCACCAATGAGGAATTGGAAACAGCCAAAGAGGAACTACAATCAAGCAATGAAGAATTACAAACTCTCAATGAGGAACTAAAAAACCGTAATGAATTACTAACGACAATAAATGATGACTTGGCTAATTTGATAAAAAACGTTGACACCACTGTTGTTATCGTGGACAATAATTTTGTAATAAGGCGGGCAACCGCGTCGGCTTGGGGCGTACTTAACATTCAGCCATCAGATATTGGACACGCGATTTTTGCTACAAATATTGCAAATTTCATTAAGGACTTAGAAACCAAGCTGAATAACGTGACTACAAACTTCACGCAAGTAGTGCAAGAAGTACCCGGACAAAATGGTTTGTACTACGAGCTTAGAATTCGACCATATTTAACTTCTAGTAAGAAAATTGCTGGAGCCGTCTTGACCTTCGTAAACATCACCGAAAGAAAACTTCTCGAATTACAGCAAAAAGGACACACTGAGAAGCTTGAGGCGGATGTTAGAACTCAAGAAGCCAAATTGATTGCTTCTGAACGCATGGCGGCTATTGGGAAAACCGCAGGTATGGTTGGACATGACCTTCGTAATCCTTTGCAGACGGTTGTCGGCGAGTTATACTTGGCAGGAAAGACTTTAGAGGAATTACCGGATAGTGAGCAAAAAGGAAGCCTGCATGAAAGCATAGCAACCATTACCGAACAGACGCAATACATGGATAAGATAGTTAGCGATTTACAAACTTTCGTCAAGCCAGTTGAGGCACATAAAGAAAAAGTCTATTTAAAAAAAGTAATTGATCATATTTTAGCTAAAATAATTACGCCAAATATTAAAATTGATGTTTCAGTGAGCAAAGATTTGGTGATCAATACCGACCTTCAATTACTCAAAAGAGTGCTCATAAATCTTGTAACCAATGCGATTCAAGCTATGCCAAATGGAGGACAAATAACCATCAAAGCAAGGCGTGTCAATGAGGGGCAAGTGGAGATAAGCGTTGAGGATACAGGGTTGGGTATTCCTGATGAGATTAAACCAAGGGTATTCACGCCTCTGTTTACTACTAAGGCTCAAGGCCAAGGCTTCGGTTTAGCCGTATGTAAAAGGGTAATTGAAGCTCAAGGTGGAACGATAGAATTTGAGAGCCCAGTGGGCAAAGGAGCAAAATTCACAATAAAGCTGCCAATCACTAAATGACTGACGCCTCATACCGCAGTTTGCTAAATGCCTTATAATTATCGCAGGATTTAACAACATAATTCTTAAATTAACAATTCTGGGGTTAGGTATATCTTTTTTATTATTGCATACTGCGATAGGGCATAATTGATTTTTCATTGAAATGACTCCACTCAACTTTATGACTGCATTGCCTCAACAACTCTTCGATTATTTGAATTACCTGTGCAAGATTGCTAAAAAACGTCAAAATGATTTTGCAGATTTAATTAGAATTAATTCGTGGATTTAATTTTATTTCTATCTATACCATCCTTAACCAATTAGTAACCATATGTTTTTTCTTGGTTCCATTCTGTAACCGTTAAAAGGTTGGTTGGATTAAAATTTAATCTTCTTCTCTCTCTTCAAAACTAAAAACTACTACTTACTCTTACTATACTACTAATCCTTACACACACCCACAACAATACAAAATTACGCAAAAGCAAAAATGATCGTCTTCAATAGTGAGTGTAGCTATATTTGATTTTTTCAAACCTTATGCTCTTCTACTTTTCAGAGTAAACCTCCGAAGTGAAAATTGGTTTTAGAGAATACCTAGTGTAATGAGAACATGGAAAATTATCACCAAGAAAAACACCATAACCAAACTTGCGTGAATAAACTTGTTAGTCTTATGGTCAATTTGATTAATTAACGGGAATCTCTCAGCAAAACCTGATATCACCTCTAGAGTTAAGGCAATGTAAATAGCTAAACCTGTGCCCAAAGAGGGATAGAATAAGGCGGATCTTCCTAGTTGACCTGCAAAATGGATCGAGACTAGCGAAAAGAATAGAAGATTTACGTATATGTGAAACCTGAGAAGACCCTTGTACTTTTGAGGATACTGGCGCTTTAATAGCACGAATGCTGGGGTAGCGATGGCTATGTAGCTTGTTCCAATTATAGCAAGCCAATGACTAAAACGAAGAGGACCAACAAAGAAACTTGTGTCTATCCAATGCACGAAGGCAGCGACCATAAACAATGCTGTTGCTATGACAATCAATAATGCCACTAAGAATTCAGGGTCTTTGAATTTCACTAAAAATCCTCTACTTCACCTAGCGGATAACTGAATATAAGAGTTCCTCAAGGGTAGGTGTAGTCAAAATTAAAAATGCGATTAATCGAGTGCGCTGTTTGGATTTGGTTTTGGTGTTTGGGTATTCAAAATTTTTCTAGTTTTTGCTGCTAATCCATGGGTTGGTTGGATTAAATTTTATTCTTTCTCTCTCTCAAACTCATACTACGTACTCCCAATCACCCACGCCTGCTCGTGCGTGAATAATGTCTTTCACTCTGTTAGTGTCTGTTACTCGCAGAAAAAGTAAAAAGAAATAAAACATACAGATAGCAATAACATCAGAACGTTGTTTTTT
>CAVZIW010000011.1:0-79912 GCA_963775465.1 Candidatus Bathyarchaeota archaeon
AAGAGTAGTCTTTCCTGCTCCAGAGTTGCCGACTATAGCTACAAACTCGCCGTCCTTTATGTCAATGTCCACCCCTCTAACGGCGTACACAGTGGTTTGTCCTAAGGTGTAGTTCTTAACTAGGCTTCTGACTGAGATGATACTTTGAGCAGAGGCGTCTGAAAGCTGGGGAGTTTTTACATTAAAAAGCGTAGACTGGAAAGCAAAGTAGGGGATATCTGCGCTAAAGAAGTCTATCCAAAGCTTTGATAGCTCTGATTCAATGAATAAATTAGAGCTCAATTCAGCCAGGTTTAGCAAAGCAAGTTTGAACTCGTCTTTGGAATTAACGGTTTTTATTCCGTTCTTTGTTTCATCCAGATAATCTTTTAAGTCAATTAGGCATTCTTCAAGTTTTTTTTGAACTTCTGTTACGAGATTTTTGCCTTCATCTATCTTTTGTTTTACTTCTTCAACAACTTTGTGGCATTCGGAATTTGGATTCAATAATGTTGGTTCTGTTAAAGTAATCGTTCACTTTATTAAATAACTTGAATATCGAGAGGATCGCCATTTCTATGTTTTGTAGTGCACTGAGTTTCGCCGATACAATACGGAGGAACATTTCAAGCTTGTTTTGAGTTTCTTTCTCGCTGCTTTTAAAGTGGGTTCCTTTAAGACCTAACCTCAGTCTTTCTAAAACTCCATTCATATCCTTGAGGCGTTTTAAGGTTGGATCAAGAAATGTTAAGAAGAAATTGAGTAACTCTGCTTTATCGACCATTCCTTCTAAATCTGTTTCCTGTTGGATTTGCAGTAGTTTAAAGGCTTGATTTGGGCAAGCTGATAGATACATTTGGTCTGTATTCTCTTCATTCAAGTTCCAAATTGCAGTAAAACTATTACTTTGGATTTCATAGAATTTTATTAAAATTTCTGAGAGCTGTTTTCTGAGTTGAGTATTGAATACTTTCTGGAGTTTGGGTTCTATCTCTTTTAGGAATTCCCCTACTATCTGCGATGTCTCTTTTAGCTCTCGGCTGTTTTTGAGCCTTTTTTCAAGCTTTGACCTGTTTTTGACATAGTATTTTTGGAGTTGATTTTGTATTTTTTCTTGCGTTTGCTCAATAGTTTTTGAATCGAGTTTTTTTTGGAGTTGCTTTTCTACTGATAGAAATATGAAGGTGTTGATTTCTTTGTGCTGTATTTTGGATCTGTGGATTTTAAGACTTCTCTTCAAAGTCGTGGTTAGGTTTTTGGACAATTTGGAGTTTTCGGAAAGGTCAGATTTGGCCATTAGAGCGGAGTAGTAGGCTTTCATCTTTGGGTCTCCGTGTCTTTTTGGTTGTTTTCTATACCTGAGATTTGGCCATCGCTCATATGGACGATGTAGTCGCATTGTTCTGCAATCCAACGGCTGTGGGTGACCAAAATTAGGGTCTGCTGGTTGACTCTATTAATTCGGCGGAAAAGATCCATTACATCTGCGCTCGTTGAAGAGTCTAGATCACCAGTTGGTTCATCGCCTAAGATGATCGCTGGTTGATTGATTAACGCTCGTGCTATAGCGACTCTTTGTTGTTGCCCACCTGAGAGTTCTCGTGGTAGATGGTAAAGACGGTCACCCATGCCTAATTCACGCAACATCATCTTTGCTTGTTCTCTTGCTAATCCAGAGTTTAAGCCACGTAGCAGTAGGGGTGTTTCAACGTTTTCAACAGCACTCAAGAAGGGAAAGAGATTGAAGAGTTGGAATATGAATCCGATTTTATCTCTACGAAATGTGGTTTTCTCACTATCAGATAACTTGGAAGTATCTACCTCGTCGATTATTATTTGTCCTGAGGAGCGGCGGTCTAAATTACCTATCATGTTAAGTAGAGTAGTTTTTCCGCATCCTGATGCGCCCATGATTGCCATCATATCACTTTTTTTGACTGTCAAGTCTACTCCTCGAAGGGCATGGACTTCGTTTGATTTGCCTTCGTTATATCGCTTATGTAGGTTAGTTATTTTGAGAATATCTTTTTGGAATTGTATTGTTCTGTTGTTTTTCATCCGACATACCTCAAGGCTTCTGCTGGGGGTATTCTTGATGCCACAAGCGCAGGTATTGAACCTGAACCGATGGCTATGAAAACGATGATGGAAAGGTACACTCCGATTTGTTGCCATGGAATTACAAGCGCAACATCTTGCATGTTAGCAAACCCTACGCTAATCAGCAATCCGTTAATTGTGCCTATGACTAAACCGATTATTCCAAGGACTACCAGTTCAAAGAGAACAGATAGCACAACTTCTCTTCTTGAGAACCCTATGGCACGCATCATTCCGATTTCGCGTTTTCTTTCAGAGACGTTACGTACGGAGATTACACCCATGCCTACTGCGCCTATGACCAGGCCAAACGTGACATATATTTGGAGAAAAGAGGCTATTCGATCGGTGTTTTCTAATGTGGTTTCGATGCTTGAGTAAATTAATTTGGTACTTGCAACATAGAAGTCATCTCCAGCGAGAAGACGATATCCTTGATTGTTTGTGTTTGTGAATTCCTGAATTGCGTGTGTAATATCTTTTAGCTGGGGATCATCGACTGGGAGAGAGGCTTTGACTAAAAACACATCATATTGGTCGGGTGCACGGGAAGTCGAGGTTTTACCGTTTGCTTCTCCTAGGTAATCTGTTTGATTTGTCCAGTAATTAGAAAGATATACTGAGCCCAATATCGAACTAAAGTCTCCGTCTCCTGAACCAAAGCTTAGTCCACCGCCCAATGGGAAACCTCCACCTCTTTGTGAATCAAGACTGGCTCCAATTGTGAACGCTTGGTAGTTTGGCAATACGGTTGAGGAAGAATTCATAGGTATCCAAATTTGCATTCCAACAGGCAAGATGAAAGAATCCGTAAAAACTATGGGGTGCTGAATTATGCTAGTTGTGTTATCTGTAAGCGGTTGGACGCCTGATAGAGGATCTTCGCTGGCTCCGCCAAAGCCCCCTGCTGATCCTAAATCCAGGCTGGAGAGGTCTCCTTCACCAGAGAACACAGAAAGCAAATCCGATGAGACATTGTAGGCAGCCATTTCATATGAGGGGTTGAAGAGTAGATCCCACGACTTCTTGGACAATTCTTGCGCTTGACTATCTGACATATCGGAAACTACAGATTCCCGAACGCCATCTGGGAAAGTTGAGATGTAGGCGGGATAACGCCAATCACTATCTAAGTAGGTTGAGGCATTTCCTCGAATCTGTTCTGGCTTAAATTCACTAATGCCGATCGGAAGCAAATCCGTTTTATAGTCAAAAGCATCAGACTGCGGGTTTGTTAGGGAAACGAACTTTGTAAAATCCGTCCCTGGCTTAAAAGTTTTGAACCCTATGACATCTGTTATTCGATTATCAAGTTTGTATAGTTCTTGGGTGTAGTTTGTTCCAGGTATGATTGCCTCTGGCTTGCTCAAAAACACTGTGAAGTCTACCCCGTTTGAATCCTTCTCGATCTGTGTGGCTGTTCCTAAACTCGTTGGGATAAGAGCTGCTACTAGAACGTTCAAGGTCAAGATGATTGCAAATATGGCAAAAGTCAGCGTTGAACGGGTAATATGTGAAGATATGAGTGCGGGTGAGAATTGCCCCGTGCCTTTTGCACCCCGAATTTTAATCAGTATTGTTCGAAGTCCCCGCATCAGGATCGATAGGTTGAGGGCAACAAATAGGACAGAGCCGATTATTATTTCGACAATACCCAAAATCAAAATGTCAATAGATAGACCTGCGATACCTTTTATCCAGTTTCCCATGGCGTAGATGAATAGAAATGAGGGGAATGCCCAAAGTGTTATAGCTGTAATGTTGAAGGCTTTGACGCGATCGATGAAACGCGATAGGATAAAACCAAAGCCGCCCGTTAGAAAGCCAAATCCTATCAGGAGGTTTCTCCACTCCTCTATGCTGTCCCATCCTTGGCTGCTCCAGATCACTTGCGTTTGTTTGTCAAGTACTCCGTTGTATAGTAGAACAAATATTCCTAAAACTGTCATCAAGACGCCTAGTGCTACCAAGTTTCTGCTTGATTTGGATTGGAACTTGATTTGTATTCCTCGCAGAGCCTCCACTATTTTCACCCGAGAAGCTCTTAAGGCTGGAAGAATCCCGGTTACGATGCTCAGCACTACACCGATTGTGACTGATAGGATGATTGTTGTTTCGGAGATGACTGGTTGGACGCTGAGTTGACCCGTTCCAAATAAGCTCACAAGATATGCTGCTACGGTTTGCCCGAAAGCCAATCCGCCTAAGAGTCCTATGAGGCCTCCTATTACTCCTTGAAATAGGTTTTCGATCATTATGGAGTAGAAAATTCCTCTTCGATTTTCACCGACGGCTCGCATTACTCCTGTTTGGAATTCTCTATCCTCCACACTCATAAGTTGAATGTTGGTGATTAGCAGCACACCCGTTAGCATAATGAGAAAACCCAACGCGGTTAGCATCGTGCTCAATAGAGTAATGAAAAATGAGGCAAGGTCAAAGAAGTTAAGTCGAGCAGAGCTGATTTGATAGATATCGATTGGTTCACCGGTGGCAAAATCTATCTCTCGGGGGATTGTAGCGTTAAGATGATCTACTTTGGTTTGCAGGTAGTTTTGATCGATTTCTTTAACAAAATGGTCTGCTTTGTAGGCGATTGAAAAAGCGCTGATGATATCTGTCTGCTGGTTTTGGTCTTTTAGACTAAGCCAATCCTGGAGGTATTCTAATCTGAATACTGCTCCTGAATATTGTGATCCTATCCCAGGGCGGTTAGAATCATATACGCCTACTACTTGCAGATCTACTCTTGATATCTCAGAAGAATATTTCACCAGGGGTAGACGTTCAGAGCCGGTTTGGGTGGATGTTTCAAAGGCTATTTCGGTTATGTCGAGGTTTGCGTTGGTTCCATTGAGGCTTAGAGCTGTTAGGAAGCTTGTTCCGCTCAGGGTTCTATTTGCGTAGGGTGTTAGATCAAAGGATAGGGAGTTTAAGGTTGATGGATCGGTTAGGTTTGCTACAGTGATGGTGGTGCCGTCGTCTAAAAGAAAGCCTAGTATTAAGGCTGCGTTTGGGGAGCCTGTGGCTGTTATGTTAACGTAGGAGTAGTTGGTTAGATTTAGATTTGGGCATTCAGTGGTGTATGTCATAACAATGCCTTGAAAATCGACAGGTTGTACTTCTAAGGATAGGTTGGTATCATTGCTGTATAGTACGTAGTCTGCAGTAGTGAGGTTTGTGTTTATTGTCCAATTAACTAATGGAACAGTCGGGGGTATGAGTGTTTTAGTTAGATTTGTGAATTCAGTGGTTAATTTCACAGGAAACGATGCATCTTTATTTATTCCTAATTTTTCGGCTTGATTACTTGATAATAAGATACTTGAATTGTCAGCTAGAAGGTTATCTAAGTCCAGTTTATTTTCTGTTTTCCAATCGTAGAAACTGCCAAAAACCTCGGAGTAATCTACTGGTACTCCAGCCGCATCCATCTTCGGGTCGAAATTGCTTTCGACTAACGCTGGAATCTGAGCCGTAAGTTCCGGCATGATTCCTACAGCATCAGGAGCAAGATTAGATATCAAGATCTGATCTTCAATTCTGAGGTAGCCGCCCAAAGTGGCGTTTGATATTTGGACATCTACTTCACCTTGACTTTGAGAAAGACCTGCCAAAAAAGCGTTATCAAGCGTAGCCGTCGTAATTTGGATACCTACAAGTAAAGTTACACCTAAAGCTACAGCAAGGATCGCGCTGAGGTTCTTGCTTTTCCTTCTGGATAACGATCGCCATGCAATCAAAAAACTAGATTTTAACCCCATACAAAACACCACTTCCTATTAAGAAATCGAATCACGATTTGCTGCATCGATTTGTTCAATAATTTTTCTAAGCTCCATATTGGAATCATCCAAGATTCTTACTATCTTTGCGATATTTTCCTTTGTCAGAGCCTCTTTCTTAGCGTCCAATTCTATAAACGTCTGCAAGAATCTTTTCGCCGATTCTTTGGCACTGAGCAAGTTTTCTTCGTTTTTGCCAAAATAGAACCCTCCAATGAACATCGGTACAAGGTACTCCATCTTTTCCATAAATTTTCGTCCAAGCATCAACTGTTCCTGGAAAAATTCTTTCCCACCATCTGTAAGAGAATAATGCTTCATTCCACTTTCAAAAGCTGATGATTCGTGTATGAAGCCATTTTCTCTGAGTCCAGCCAGAAGTGGGTAGATTGATCCGGGACTTGGTTTCCACTTTCCGCCCGTTTCATTTTCAACTTTGTTCACAATTTCTGCACCGGACATTGGCATCTCCGATAAGAATTTCAAGACTATAAAGCGCAGAAGACCTCGAGGAACCCCTTCAGCTTGTTTCATTAGCATATCACTTGCGATATCGCTCATAAAATCAGTAGGGTAATATATAACCGTTATTTATGCAAAATATAGATCCAAAACAAACGTGAAACCCGTCATTTTCATTGTCCTCAATCATAATTGCTCCTGAGTTCTTGTTTTTTATTTGATTTTTACAATACTGTTGGAATACGTAGTAGAATCCTCCACCAGCCCATAACACAAAAGCTCCAAAGTCATCTTCCCCATTTTTCGATGAAATCAGCACATACCACAAAATAGGCATTTAAAAAAGCTATTTCGAAAATCTGCCGTCATCTTTTATGATTTCAAGATTCCCTATTTTGCCTCTAAGCCAACCTATTTTGTTTGTATTTCTGCAGTCAAAGTCTGGAACAAAGGGCTTGATGTCTAGGAGAGGAGTTCCGTCAATTATATCCACATCTTGAATTTGCAAGACGTTGTTTTTGATTCCTATTAGCCTCACCACGGATAAGCCTATTTTGTTTGGCCTAGCGGGTGAGCGTGTGGCGAATACTCCACGAAGGTTATTATCAAGAAAGGGCTTAACAAGCAAAGAACAACCCTTGATTAAATGAAAATGGTAGAGCAAAATAAGATGAGAAAAACCCTCTACATCTTGTAATCCTTCTGCATATTCAGGGTAAATTTCTAGTGTTCCCGAGGTGGATTTTGATGCTGCTGCTTGTATGGGAACATTTTTTGGCTCTTTAAACGGCGAATGCACTACGCCAATAGATTTGTAAGTTAATGAGCTCAATTACATCTGCTCCATCGAATAGGAATAGAAAGTTCAGCACACAATTAAACATAATTTAAACTCTTAATAGAAAACACGCATGCTAATCGCAGTATTATTTAACCATTCTATCGAAAACTTATGCGGGGGTAACCCTTCCTGATTAATGAATTCGCCATTTTCTTTAATTCATTGATTTCCAAAAAACGAAAAACTCAAAATATAATTAATCATAATGAAAGCGTAGATAGCAAACGTCGTGTAAAACAAGTAAAAAAAGACTCGGCGGAATGTATCAGGACTTTTTCTTTTGATCCATTGCTCTTTTTGCCAGCACTACAGCTTCTTCCCTTGTTTTCCCAAATAGTGCACCAATCTTGTCTGCGTCTGCTTTTTCAACTGCTGCACCCCCAATTATAACTACAACTTTATCTTTTAGACCTTCAAGTTCTAGTGCAGAAAATAGCTTGGGTAGATTCTCCTTAGCTGCGCTGAGTAAAACTGAAACTACAATGATGTCGGCCTTTGCTTCTTTAGCTTTGGATGCAAAAACTGTTGGAGAAACTCCTTTCCCAACATCAATAGTTTTGAATTGTGCAAGTTTAAGAGATTTTCTGACCATATGTTTAGCTGTATCCATAACATCTGGGTGTAGAGAACCTATCACGACAATTCCAATTGGATTATTGGGTTCAGGTGGCTCTTTCTCCCTCATAGCTTTCAACCAAGACATTTCAAAAATAACTCCTGTTTCCTTCTTAGTCTATTGTTAGAGATTCATTTTAAATTTGTTGCTATTGCCTTTATTTACGATAAAAATAGCACTTCAAAGACTCCGGGCATTTTTTAACCTATTAAAAATTATTAGTGGAGTATTTGTTTTCGGGACACACGTAATTGGCATAGTTTTAGGTAGCAACGCCATTAACGTAATCAAGAATTGCCTTTAACTCCTCATCGGGGTTTCCTAATGGTTTTATATTGAACTTTTCCAGAATTTTTGGAGTAAAGAATGCTGGAAAACTTGGTCCTAAGCGAATGTTCTTTATATCTAAATAGAAAAGTGACAGAAGAATAGCTATGGCTTTTTGTTCATACCATGAAAGAATGAAAAACAATGGTAAATCACTTATCTCACTCTCAAAGACCTCTCCGAAGGCTTGAGCAACTCTAATAGCTGCGTAGGCATCGTTACACTGTCCTACATCCATCAATCTAGGGATACCGTCGATTTTACCTAAATCCTTGTCGAAAAATCTGAATTTTCCGCAAGCCAAAGTCAGCACAAGAGAATCATTGGGAGTCTTCTCAACAAACTCAGTGTAATAATTACGACCGGGTTTAGCTCCATCACAGCCGGCTACAAGGAAGAAGGAATTGACATGACCTTTCATTACTGCCTCAACAATAGTGTTCACCATTGAAAGAAAAGTTGTTCTACCAAAACCTACGGTCACTGTTTTGGCTTTCTCGTCTTGGCTGAACCCAGGCATCTCTAATGCTTTTTCTATAACAGGTGAGAAATCTTTGTTTTCAACGTAAACTGCACCTGGCCAAGCAACTGGTCCAGTTGTGAATATATTTGCTTTGTAGCTTTCTGCGGGTTTTTGAATGCAGTTTGTCGTCATTAGAATTGCCCCTGGAAAAGAAGCAAACTCGCGAGTTTGATTTTGCCATGCAGTTCCATAGTGCCCATAGAAGTGTGGGTACTTTTTCAACTTTGGATAGCCATGTGCCGGCAACATCTCGCCGTGAGTGTATACGTTGATGCCTTTGCCTTCAGTCAACCTTAGGATTGCCGCTAAATCAATGAGGTCATGACCGGAAACGAGGATAGCTTTACCTTTCCTATGTCCGAGTGGAACTTGGGTAGGAACTGGATCGCCAAAAGCTTCTGTATTTCCCGCATCTAGGAGATCCATTGCTTTGATATTGATTTTTCCACATTTCAAAGCAAGATCAAAGAAATTATCAACACTTAACGAACTGTCCAGGGTTGCTGCGAAGCCTTGCTGAATGAAATCGAATACAACATCATCTTTTTTTCCAAAATGATAAGCATGATAAGTGTAAGCCGCTACTCCTTTTAACCCATAGATTAGAAGCCATTTCATACTGTTCAACTCGGGGTCGATTGAGGGGTCAGCCTTGATCCCGACCTGTTTTCCTTGTCTAATCATTCCTTCTTTAGTATTTTCGAGTAACATATCAACTGGACCTTGAAATCCGATATATCCCCCAGCTGATTTTACTTTTTTACGGAGGACATCGCGGAACTTTACTGCCTTTCGAATGTAATCTATTAATTTGTCTTCATCAAAGTTTACATTTGTTAAGGTAACGAAAGCTGCTTCGCAAATGAACACATTCAGCTGCTCATCTTTGATGTTTACCTTTTTTCCCTCCAACGATAATTGGGATAATCCTCTGAGTAGGTAAATCAACAAGTCTTGAAGCGAACTTACATCAGGATTTTTCCCGCAAGCACCAAAAGTTGTACAGCCCTTTCCCTGCGCAGTCTGCTCGCACTGAAAACAGAACATTTGATTCACAATAATGCACCTACTCATTCACTTTACTATCTTATCGTAAATAGGTTTCGCAGATAATCTAAGCCAGGAATTTTTCATTGAAGTCTAAGGAAGAGAAAATAAGGAGAGAGCAGTTAGAAGCCAGGTCAAATCGATTGCGGCAGTCAATCTTGATTGTTACTTTTAATGTACATATTTTTTTAGAACATTTGTTCAATTGATTTGCATTGACTTATCCAGAAATCCAGTCGACTAAATTGTAGATATTTGCAGCATAGTTGTTTGATTATTTTTTTAATTGTGAGCTAACTATTATGACATAGCCTTTTTCTGTGAGCCAGTGGTGAAACTGCCATGTGGTATAAAGGCAAGCTGCGCTGCATTTTTTCCTTGTTTTCTCGTATTCTGGAGAACCATCCATTTGCGCATTTAATTCAAGTTGGATTGGGCATTTGACATCTTTGCAGAATTCTCTGCGTTTATATTCAACATAACCTTTAGGAACCATCTTGTATCAGGCTTACTTTGATCTAGGCTTTTTATAAGCATTACCGATTAACCCACTACCAGTTTTTCCCAAAGGTTGCTCCGATTCTTAATAAGTAACAAAAAGAAAAGCAGCAACATAACACCATGAACGATGAGTGAAGCTGTGCCTTGTCCTCCTAAAAGGGGAACGATAGGACTGGGAGTCTGGAATAGAGTAAGAAAAGGCCAAAAAAGGGGATTATAGGGATGATTGAAAATATCCAACAAGACATGTGAGAGCACTCCAAGCAAAGCCGAAAAGACCAGCATAAACGATAAAGTGCATTTCTCTCTAACTCTCGTCTTATCGATAGGCAAAAATGCGCTTACCAACCACGGATAGACAAGAACCGTAAACACTACCGCAATAAGTGTTCCTAATGTTAAGCCGCCGACTAAGCTGTGAAGCACCATCCTATCCTGTCCCCAAGTTCCACTCCACAAATAGATGAAGGGGACTTCAAGATCAGGTACAAGCGAACCAACGATCAGTGCAGGAAGACTCAAACGTGCTTTCGCGTCAAGCGTTTGAATAATTTTTGCTAGGGGATAATGAAGAGGAGTTACAGGCAAATGTGAACACTGAATTTTTTGTATTGCGGATGCTATAAATGACTTGCGTTAATTTGATATGAAAACTGATTAGTCTCTTGGAATGCCTTTTTAATTTCTCAACAACTCCTATTCGGTATGCCGAAGCTGTATCTTTTGGGTGGAGAGAACGTTCTAAGGAGAAACGCAAAGAAAGTTAACGAGAGAGCTTTCCGAGACGCTAAGCAACCGATTGATGTTTTGGTTTTTTCTTGGGCAAGAGCGTCCTTTGATCGAAAATACGGGAAGAGAAAACTATTTTCCGATTATCTAATCAGTCTTGGCGCATGTTCTGTAAATTTTGTTGGTTACTCGGATTCACCTGATTTTATCGAGGATAAAATGAAATATGCCAGTATGGTTTATTTGACGGGGGGTCTTCCAAGCGTTTTAATTGAACGACTTAAGAAAAGAGGAATTGACAAGTTGCTTTTTGCTTACAAAGGGGTTATTGTTGGACGCAGTGCAGGAGCGTTGGCTTTGTGTAGCCGTTGCATAACTACTGTTCGCAGTAGCTGTAAAGTAAGAATCGTATATGGTCTTGGCTTAGTAGACATTTTGTTAAAAGTTCATTATATTCCCGAGAAGGATGATGTTTTGTTGTGTTTTTCTAAAGATGAGAAAGTCTATGCTGTTCCTGAAGGGTCAGCACTTTTTTTTAATAACGGTATATTCGAAGTTATTGGCAAAGCTTATTTGTTTGAAAACGGCGAAAAACAGATTATCTTAACTTGATTAAACTTAAAAGCTGTCTTAATTTTTTCTGCGTAGAGCCGCCAAAACCAAAGTGACAAGAACCAGCACCAAAAATAACAAGCCGAAAACAGCCAGAGGAATCCTAAATACAGGTTCAATGTGCAAAACGTTGGTGGTTGGTAAACCGCCTAAATAGGCAACTAGGAATATGCCAACAAACATTATGCCTATGCCTTGAACGGCAAACAGAAACTGAGTTATTTGTTTTTGAGTTAAATTCAAGCTGTTCCCCAATAATAATTGGTTGAGTCCATATTTAACGCTAACCATTTGTTTAGTCACCAAAAGCTAATATATGCAATTTACCGAATCTAGTTAAAACTATCACCTAGTTGATTCTATGGAGCCACAAAAATTTTACACCCCGCTAAAAATTGGCTTACTTGCAGTTGTAACCGGATACTTTCTATTCACGTTGCACGGCATGTTTACACTCTCATGGATTGGAGAATGGGAACCCTTACACGAACCTATAAGAACGATCATTTTTGTGGAAGACATCTCGGCAACTGCATGCCTAGCTTTCAGATTCTTGGCTAGCATAATTGCTTTTTCGGCAACCATAATTTATTTTATTAAGAAAGATTTCAAAAAGCAAACTGCATACAAAGTGATCAGGTGGGTTTTGGTTTTTGAAGGCATTTATTGGCTGGGACTACTCACAACGGCAGGGTACAGCGTTCAGGGCTTTTGGAATATCCTTTTACAGAATCGCCCGTTAGGTTCATTGCTTAACTCTTTGATAGTAGATGTAATTCCTACCGTAATGGAATCCATAGTTCTGCCCATCAGTTTATTCATTTTAGCCTTCAAAGTTAAATCGAACAAACCAATAAAATTGGCTGTAAAATGGAGTTTTATTACTGGGACAATTTTCATAGTTGTGTTCTGGCTGACTAACACAAGCAGCTGGCTTGGCATTGTAGGGCAAGCAGGAATAGAATACTTAACCGCTCACCCTGAGCATCTCGTTAGTTTTGTCTCAACAGTCTTTGGATTGTTGGCACTAACAATCTACATAGGTTACATTGCAAAAAAATCTGCAAGGACGGAAACTTTAGAGGACCTCAAGTTAGGAGCAATAGGAATAATCATCACATCGCTCGGAGTCTATTTCCTCTGGAACTATTTTAGTTGGGTCTTCTTAGCGGGTAACACTTGGAATTATTGGTATGCATGGTTCCTAGGCCACAACATGGATCTTTGGATGTTATCATTGCCTCTTCTTGGTCTTCCGCTCCTTTTTAGGAATAAGGATGCTGAAAAACAGAGATAGGAAAAAATTCCCATCTCTTTCTCCAAATCTTTACTCCGTTTGCTGATATATATTCTCGAATTCTTTTCATGGTGTCGCTTACTTGTAAATATTTAGAGGATAGAGACCATTGACCTCGTCAATCAGACTTCGGCGGGTCATTTTTTGTGAAAGTGACGTACAATGATATCAATGCTAATACTGCTAAAACGATGATTCCTCCCAATATATACCAGTTTATAGGTTCGTCTCTGCTCGATTCAACGCTAAAGTTGGGCACTAAAGTTGGTTGAGTTTCGATTATTTGAGACGGCGCTTGGATTATTGTTGGGTCAGGAGTGGATTTTACTATAGGTTGAGGAGTTGGTAAGGGAGTTGGTGCGGTTGTCTGTTCTGGCGTAGGCGTTGGTAAGGGCTCTATTGTTGATTGAGAATTAGGTGTTGTTGAGTTTGTTTGAGTACCCAGCGCATAAATTTTACCGTCGTATGAGCCTATGTACAGTACGCCGTTGGCTATAGCCGGTGATGCGAACAGAAATCCCCCTGTACGGTATGACCAGATCATTGAGCCGTTGAAGGCGTTTAAAGCGAATATGTAGCTATCGCATGAACCAAAGTATACTACGTCGCCCGAGACTGCAGGGGATGAATAAACGTAGCCTTGAAGTTGACGTTGGGAATAAGGCGATGTGAAGAACCAAATTTGTGAGCCATCTGTGGCATTTAAGGCATAGTAACCGTTGCGTGCCCCAATATAGACCATGCCATTTGCGACTGCGGGAGAATCATCAGCGTGGTCGGTACCGCTGCCGACGGAAGCTTGCCAAATTTTTGAACCGTCACTTGTATTCAAAGCATAAACAGTACCAGAGTCTGAGCAGACATAAACAACGCTATTGACAACTGCAGGGGTAGAATAGACGTGGGACCCCGTTTGAAATGCCCATATTAGAGCGCCATTGGCTGCTTTTAAGGCGTAGACGTTGCCGTTATCTGCGCCTTGATAGAGGACTCCGTTAACTATTGAAGGTGAAGAAAAGGTTGAGCTACCCGTAAAATAAGACCAGATTAGAGCGCCATTGGCTGCGTTCAAAGCGTAGATGTACCCATAATACGAACCGATATAAACGATACCGTTGACTACTGTTGGAGAAGACTCAATTCCACTGTTTGTTGAAAAACGCCAAATCAATGACCCAGTTTCGGCATTCAAAGCAACAACGTAACCGTTGTGGCCATCCCACAGGATACCAACGTAAACAACGCCGTTAACTACAGCAGGTGAAGATTCTACTTGACTGCAGCTGTTATATTGCCAGATTACTGATCCGGTGGATGCATTTAAAGCGTAGATGATACCGTTGTTGGAGCCTTCATAGACAACGCCGTTAACTATTGCAGGGGAGGAACGGATTTTGTCGCCGGTATTGAATTGCCAAAGTAAATTGCCGTTAGAAGCTGTGGAGGTTGTTGATCCTGCCCGCTGAATATCATGACGATACATTGTCCAATCGTTCGGGTTGGCTTCAGTGGAAGGCGGGGTTGTTGGCGTAGGGGTTGCAGTTGGTTCGGCGCCGCCTACTGTGATGTTTTTGTTGAGGTTTTCACTTACTGCAAAGTTGTATTCGTAGTAGGTTGGAAAAGGAGTACATTGACCTGTGTAGCTTGGGTTGAAAGTAGTTTGAGGGTGAGCGTCTATTGTATAGGTTCCAGCGGGCACATTTATGAAATAATATCCTGAGTTGGTTGTGAAATATCCTGAACCATAAACTCCACTGATGGTTTTAAACAAAACCGCCGCTCCCACCATCGGGGTTCCTATGGAATTAATGACGTAACCTGAGATTTTGAACGCTGTCTGCAAGGTCATATTTTTTGTAACATCGGAAAAAACTGTAAAGCCTGCCTGGTCATAATTAATGTAGTTTGAATTGTATGGTGGCCAAACATTAAGGTGGTATGTGCCTGAAGGACCATAAGTTTCGTAGTAACCCGAAGTATCTGTAAAAACGCCCGGAACGATTGATGGTGCATTAAAGATTACGTCTGCATTGGGGATCCCATAACCGTTTGAATCTAAGACGTATCCTGATATTTTGAATCTCTCTGATTGTGCTTTTACATTACTGACGTTAAGATTCCAGGCAATTGTAAACAATAGAGCAAATACCAAGAAAACAACAAAAACGCTGCCTCTTTTTAGATGCAGGTTATTAGTTGATAATTCTAATGAATTGGGCATTTACGTTCGCCAATTAAGCCATCAGTTTTTTTTGGCAATAAAAGACTTCTCGTAAAAGTTTTTTGACTAAACTCAGTAAACGTTTCTTGACTAAACATTAGAGTTCAGTTTGGTACGTTCAAAAGTTTAGCCTTCCTTTTCAAGAGTACCACAACTAATGCAAAAATAAAAATTGCACATGCTAGGCCAGTAGCAATGTATTGTAGATTTCGTGTCTGTGTTTGAGTATTTGATATGGCTGAATTAAACGCCAAGGCTACAGCATGTACACTGTGGTGATAGGTGAACGAGACTAGCCATGAATCGCCTATAGATTGAGTAACAGGTTGCAGTAATTCTTTGTCAAAGTATACTTTTAGGTTTGAAGCATCGCTCATCATTGATTTTGATATGTAGATGTTGACGTAGCCCGTTGTTCCTGTTTCTCCGTTTACTTTGAAGTTTAACTCTTGAGTAGTAGAGTTAAAGGCAAGAGCTGTTACTGACGAATTAGAAGCCACTGAGAAAACAGAATCGTCCTGGAAAGGTAGGACTACAAAATTTACAATTGTGCTTGCAAAAGCAAACTCTGAATTGACCTCGTATGTGGCTTTCAAAAAGTAATTGCCTGTCACTAAGGGTGTCCAAACTGCTTGGAACGCACCAGTGTTATCTGTGCTTACAAAGGTTAATGATGCCCATGAGTTGCCTCCGTCAACACTGTATGACAACAGAATTGGTGAGTCAGATAGACATGCGTTTTTTGATGTCAATGTTCCTTGTATGTTTTCTTTGAAGTTTGAGTAGGTCGTTGAGCTTTGGTAGTTAACACTAAGTGATGTTTCAAGTTTTGGGGTTGATGTGTTGGTTGATGTTGGAGTAGGCTCTGGAGTTGTGACCGGTGAGAGTGTTGGAGTAGGTGTTGGCAAGGAAGAATCAACAAAGAAGGAACCATCGCTTTGACAACGAGTGTAAGTGTTACCGGCGAAAGTTTCGCCTGGGTAAGTAAAATTACATAAATAAGTACCCCTGATATCAGGGATCCAAGAAAAATAAAATGTCCCCGTTCCTGGTTGAGTGTTATTCACTCCTATGAGCCTATAGTTACCATTAATGTCTATAACATTAAACTGGATTCCGTGGTAAGAATATCCAGAGGGCGGTGCAGGCGAAATGTTTGCTATTATTGTAATCTTTTGACCAAAAGCTGCCGTTTTAGGTGTAATTGAGACCCCTGAAAAAGACGTGTTCACTGTTGAAGCTTGAACCGTTGAGATAAAAACCCCAAAAAAAAAGACTAAAAATTAATAATGCCCCGAAAATAAAAACAGTTCCATTCTTCAAGCTGTTAGATCTCCCTAATTTTTACCCTCATAAAACTAAGTCTTCTTACTTCTTTTTTCAAGATAAGTGATGCACTTATCAAACCTTTTACGACCCTACTCAATTACCGAGTATTTGGTTAATAATATTTATTAGTTATTTTAGTCACGGGAATGTCGACTAAATTTTCGGCTAAATAGTTTTCAATAAACAATTTTTTTATCAAAACTCCCCGTAAGCATTTTCAAAGAGATTGTGGTAGCCCGTGAGAGATTCGAACTCTCGTCGTCGGGTCCAAAGCCCGATATGCTTGACCACTACACCAACGGGCTGCATGAACAGTTTAAAAACTGCCCTTATTTATGGTTAGAGGTTTATGGGTGTTTATTTTGTTAATAAGCGTTCCTGAAAAGTTTGGGATAAAAACGTTTGTTTGGGGAATCTTGAAGAGATGATGCGTTTTAGGAATATGGTTAATTGGAGGCTGATTGGCGCGCACTTTTACACTTTTTTACATTTTTCCCATGCAACTGTGAGCGGGGTTTTGAGCGTTTCGAAATGGTTATGTGCAACAGGTTTAATAAACCAAAAATCTTAAATACTAGAATTGTTCATCAGCTTAGTTTGCGCGGACCGAATGTACTATTTTCTGGCCACACTGGCTTATGGTGACGGCTCTACGCATACTAAGAGGTAGAATAGATGAGCATAAAAAAAGAAACTCCCCAAAGAACGTCCCAACGCACGGCAGATAAGTGCCCTGAATGCGGTGGCGTAAACTTAGTTCACGATTACGATACCGGCGAAACCGTATGTGGTGACTGCGGACTGGTTCTATATGAACAAATGATGGATAAAGGACCAGAATGGCGCGCATTCACACAAGAAGAAAAAGCCTCCAGAAGTCGTGTCGGTGTTCCAACATCTTACTCAGTTCACGATAAAGGTTTGTCAACAGCCATCAGCCAAGTTGACCGAGATGCCTTCGGAAGAAAACTACCGCTTTCAACCAGACTTCAGATGTGGAGACTAAGAAAATGGCAAATCCGAAGCCGAGTCCACTCATCCATCGATCGAAATCTCGCACAAGCCATGGCTGAACTTGACCGATTATCAGACAAAGTATACATTCCACCACCAATCAAAGAAAAAGCCGCAGTTATATATCGAAAATCCCTCGACAAAGGCTTAGTTCGAGGACGCTCAATTGCAGCAATAGCCGCCGCAGCATTATATGCTGCTTGTCGAGGAAGTGGAACCCCAAGGACTCTGCGTGAAATTGCTGAAGCTAGCCTAGTTGACAAAAAAGATGTTGCCAGATGTTACAGGCTTCTATTGCGAGAATTGGAAGTTCACATGCCGATAGCTGACCCATTAACTTACGTTTCAAAGATTGCAGAAAAGACAGGCATTTCAGGCAAGACACAAGGTGCTGCTATAGCAATTCTTCGAGAAGCCAGACGCAAACGTGCTGCTGCAGGAAAAGACCCTATGGGTCTAGCTGCTGCCGCCCTCTATATTGCTTGTTTGCAGAATAACGAGAAGAAAACTCAGAAAGATATCGCTGAAGCTGCAGGTGTAACCGAAGTTACGGTTCGTAACCGCTACAAGACACTCAAAAAGCAGTTAAATCTCGAGTTGCCTGATTAGGGCAATTTCTTTCTTTTTTATTTGTTTAAAAGAATAAATTTAAGGCTCTTCTTCTGCGGATTGCTGTTTTTCTTCTTCAAGTTCCATCACTAAAATGCCGGTGTAACCGCATTTTTCGCAATAATATTGTCTTGGAGTTAGCCAAATATCTAAGCTGCTATTGAGTTGTATCTCTGGACTGCAGCATCGAGGACAAAAAATCTTTGTTACTTTTCGATGTTTTGTGTTTTTAAGGATTTCACGAAGACTATCTAACTTTTTCATTACTAAGATTGCACCGGATGTTTGGTTAATGGACTTTGAGCTTATTGGAGTTCGATGTTTTCTTGTGGATAACCAATTTTTATTAGAAAATCTTTAACACGATCACGATGGTCGCCTTGAAGCATGATTTGTCCGTTTTTACTGGTTCCGCCACATGCACAATAGGTTTTGAGTTTTTGGGCGACATTATGTAGATTAGAAGAATTCTTGTCGTCCATACCATCAATAATTGTGGTTGCTTTCCCATATTTTCGGGTTTCAAGGCGAACGCGAATACGTTGTTGTTCTTTTTCTATTTCTCCACAAACGCATAGGTCCTTTGGTAGTCCGCATGTTGAACAAACTTCAGCCATGACACTCAACAGAGAATTAGCATCTGGTGTATATAAGAGTTTCAAACCGTCAAAGAGAATTTTTTTGGGAGTGTAACCACCTTATTTCAGAGCTATTATCTACCCAAACTCCATCAAACTGTAACAAATAATATGTCAATCTACCAATTTTTCGTTTTGGCAACCATTTTAAGTTGCTTCAGCTCGGAAAAACTATTGGTAAATTTCAAATTTTCTTCAGAAAGCATTAAATTCTTTTAGCGGTATTATTGGTAAAAGAATTGCTTACATTAAGCAATTAGGGAGCTGGATGTATGCGTATTATAACAAAAGAGAACTTTACGGATTTTATCAATGCGCTTATAGACGATGATTCACTAAACGTGATAGGCGTAAAATCCAAAGGCGAGAAATTTGCCTTTGACCCTTTGAACTCAGCAGATGAACTCAGGTTAGATTATGACGTTACCCTTCTGCCGCCAAAAAAATATTTCTTTCCCCAGAGGGAGACGTTGGTTACTTACAACATCGGCAAGAGTTTCTCTGCTAGAGAGTCCCCCGACCCAAATCAAACAGTAATTGTAGGAGTACACCCCTACGACATAGTAGCGCTTCTCCACATGGACGAAATCTTCAGCGAAACTAAATCTGACCCATACTATTTTGAAAAACGAAAATCATCAGTTATCATCGGCGTTAATATGCAAAGTATGTCAAAATGGTGCTTTGCACCCTACATGGGCGCAGACACAATCGAATACGGATATGACCTTATGCTAACAGACTTGGGAAACCGCTATGCAATCGCCATCGGCTCACAAAAGGGAGAACAGCTCTTAGACAAATACGCAAAAGGATTAACCAACGCACTTGCACGAGACATCCAGATGGTTGGTCAGAAAAAACGTGAAGTCGCAGCAATGTGCAAACAAAAACTTGATTTCGCGCCCGAATTAATCCCTGAAATGTTAAATAATTTTTATGGAGAGAGTGCATTCTGGGAAAAGCACTCAGAAAAATGCTTAGCATGCGGCTCTTGCGTTCTTGTGTGCCCAACCTGTTATTGTTTTGACGTTAAAGACAACCCAGACCTTACTTTGCAGCAAGGAGAAAGAGTTCGAACTTGGGATGGTTGCTTGCTGGAAGACTTTGCAAAAATTGCTTCAGGAGAAAACTTCCGCGCAACCCGACCAACAAGGTATAGGCACAGATACTTCAAAAAAGGCAAGTATCTCTTTGACCGATTCGGTTTTATATCATGCGTGGGTTGCGGCAGATGCGGTTCAAATTGTCTTCCTGACATCGCAAACCCAGTTAGCCTTTTCAACGACATGTACCGTGAAACTCAACAAAGCGGTTTAGAAATAACCGCGCCAACAGCCCCGGACATAAAAATACAAACAGGAACCGACATAGACTATGTCCCCCGACTAGCAACCGTCATTAAGAAACATCCTATGACCTCAATGGAAACACTTTTTGAAATAAAGCTTGACGACGATTCAGAACTCGGTCACAACCCTGGACAATTCGTTGAAGTCTCAGTGTTCGGAGTCGGGGAAGCGCCCATCTCAATTTCATCGCCTCCCACAAAGAAAGGTTCCTTCGAACTTTGTGTAAGAAGACTAGGAAACGTAACAACCAAAATGCATGCCCTAAAAGAGGGTGATAAAGTAGGCATAAGAGGACCATTTGGCCATGGATTTGACACCGAACAACTGAAAGGAAAAGACCTACTGTTTGTAGCAGGCGGGCTAGGATTGGCGCCTTTGCGATCACTATTCAACTATGTCCTAGATAATCGAAAGGATTACGGAAAAGTAACACTCTTATACGGCTGTAAAGAACCAAGAGAACTGCTATTTTCTGATGAGCTCGTAGAGTTAAGCCGGCGCGACGATGTGGAATTCAAGCCCACAGTCGACAGGTGCCCTGAATCAGAAATCTGGTCAGCCAATGTAGGTGTTATCACAACGTTGATTCCTCAAATTGAATTCAATCCAGAAAGTGTCTATGCAATAATCTGTGGTCCCCCAATAATGTACAAGTTCGTAATAGCAGACCTAAAGAAACGAAGTGTACCCGACGATCACATAATAATGTCCTTGGAACGCAGAATGAAATGCGGAGTCGGAAAATGCGGTCACTGCCAGATAAATCATATCTACGTTTGCAAAGACGGACCCGTCTTTAACTATGCCAAAATAAAAGGCGTCCCGGAGGCCCTATAAAATGAAACCAAAAGTTGCATTCTTTGATTTTGCTGGTTGCGAAGGCGACCAGCTCCAAATTGCGAATTTAGAAGAAGATATACTGACTTTGCTAGGTCAAGTGGAAGTAGTCAGCTTCCGCGAAGTCATGAAAGAACACAGCGACAACTACGACATAGCCTTTATCGAAGGCTCATGCACAAGACTACAAGATGAAGATAGACTAAAACAGATCAGAAAGAACGCCAAAATCGTCGTTGCAATAGGGTCCTGCGCTACAATCGGAGGCATAAATTCTCTTAGAAACTATAAAGAAATCGATGATGTCAAGAAAGCTGTCTATGGAGAAAACGCAAGACTCTTTGACACATATACTGCAAGACCTATTGACGCAGTTATACCAGTCGACGCTTATGTGCACGGTTGCCCCATGACAAAGGAAGAATTCCTAAGTGTGGTCAAATCATTGTTAATGGGCAAAAAACCAGAAATACCAAATTACCCCGTTTGCGTTGAATGCAAGAAAAACGAAAACGTCTGCGCATTTGAAAGAGGACAATACTGTGTAGGAACCGTCACCAGAGCAGGCTGCAACTCATGCTGCGTCAACGAAGGAACAATTTGCTGGGGTTGCCGTGGATTGATTGATAATCCTAATGAAAACTCGGAAAAAGAAGTCTTAATGAAATATGGTTTAAGCGTTGATGATGCAATCAACAAGTTTAAGCTATACTTCGGTTGGCAGGAGAGAAGAAAATGAAAAACCAAAACTTAGACATAAATGTACACTACGTCACTCGCGTTGAGGGACATGGAAACATATTTGTAAACGTAAAAGAAGGCAAGATTGAAAAGTGCGAGTGGGCAATTCCAGAAGCCCCAAGGTTCTTTGAAGCAATGGTAGTCGGACGAAACTTCAAAGAATTACATCATGTAACTTCAAGAATCTGCGGAATCTGCTCAATAGGTCACACCCTTGCTTCGCTAAAAGCCACAGAAGCAGCGCTGGGAGTTAAAATCAGTGAACAAGACCTTAAACTTCGAAAACTAGCACTCCACGGAGAAAACATGCAAAGTCACATTCTACACTTAGGCTTCCTAGTTCTTCCCGATTTGCTCGGAGTCGGCTCCGTTATTCCACTAGCCTCGTCTAATCCAGCTGAGGTAAAAACAGTTTTACGCCTACACCGCCTAGCTAACGAAATGTCAAATCTGATCTGCGGAAGAACAACTCATCCCCAAAGACTAATTCCAGGCGGATTCTCCAAAATTCCATCAATGAAAGAATTAAAGACGCTAAGGAAAAGACTCAAAGACTCAATCCCAGACCTACAAGCAGTAGCAGGATTAATCAAGACTTTAGCACCCAAACTGCCAGACTTCACCAGAGAAACCGAATTTATTGGCTTAACTAACCCTGACGAATACGCCCTATATGACGGGATACTCGGATCCACCGACACAGGTACCGCCCCCGTAAACGACTACCTAACCTACACAAACGAATACATAGTTCCCATATCAACAGCGAAACGAGCAAAACACGCCCGTGACTCCTTCATGGTAGGCGCCCTTGCCCGATTTAACCTAAACTACGACAAACTCTCTCCATTAGCAAAGAAAACAGCAGAAACCTTCAACCTCAAACCTGTATGCCATAACCCCTTCATGAATAACATTGCACAACTCGTAGAAGTCGTCCACAGCGTAGAAGACTCTATAAAACTAATCAACGAGCTGGAAGCATCAGGCCTGAAGAGCCAATCGATATACAACAACCCAGACATTAAACCAAAAGCCGGACGCGGAGTAGGAGCAGTTGAAGTCCCAAGAGGCATCCTATACCACGACTACACATACAACGACAAGGGCACGTGTACAAAAGCAAACTGTGTTATACCAACAAACCAGAACCATGCAAACATAGAGTTAGACATGAAAGCGCTGCTTCCTCAAATTCTAGACAAGACAGAAAAAGAAATCGAACTCAACCTAGAAATGCTCGTTAGAGCCTACGACCCATGCATATCCTGCTCGACACACTACGTTAAAGTTCACTTTACCTAATACTTTCTTTTCTTTTTGCAAAAAATAAAAATTATGTGGATGCAGCTTTAGGCTGACTATCGGAATCTGCTTTGTTTTCCTTAGAAACTGACTTAGACTGAGCTTTTTGAACCTCTGCGGTGGTTGGAATAGCTATCAAGCAGCGTTTATCTATATCTTCATCCTTCAAGTTTAAGTCAGCTCTAATTGTCCCGTCCTTTAGATACTCTATTTGGAAACCCATCTTCTTTGTTAAGCTTAACGCCCTGTAGTTATCGGGGAGCATTATTGCATACACGCTTTCAATTCCCTTGTCCTTGGCTAAATCCAGCACGTAATCAACCATCTTTGTACCCAATCCGTAGCCTTGCCATGAATCGCTCACGATAAAAGAGATTTCGCCGTTTTTCCCGTCAGATTCAAAGCTTAAACGACCTACGCCAAGAAGTCTCTTCTTTCCATTTTCTTCAGTTTCTGCAACTATTGCTATTTCACGGTCGTAATCGATGTTACAGTAGCGGACACGGACTTCATGAGGAGTATCTTTGAGCATTTGAAAAAAGCGATACCGAATCGATTCGTCAGATAGACTTTGGAACATTTCCAGCCACATAGGTTCGTCTTCTGGCTTTATTGGACGCAAGAGAACTTCATGACCGTTCTTTAGCGACCAGAGTAACTCATCTACCTTAGGATACGGACTGATAACCATGTGTTCATGCGGCTCAAATTTACGACAGACATTATGCTTGTCGATAACGATTCGCGCATCTAGTATACAAGCTTCTTTTTCGTTAATTAATAGAGGATTTATGTCTATTTCTTTAATTTGAGGAAAATCAACCAGCAATTGAGAAAACAGAAGTATGGTTTCCTCAAGTTTCTTAAGATTTACAGGTGCTGCATTGCGGTAACCTTTGAGCAGTTTGTAAACTTTAGTTTCCTCCATCATACGGCGAATAAGAGTAGTGTTCAGTGGAGGAAGAGCAATAGAGGTATCCCTAAAAAGTTCAACACCCACACCACCCATACCGAAAAGGATTACTGGACCAAAAACTGGGTCAGTCTTACCACCAATAATTAGTTCATGACCAACCTTTTCAAGCATCTGCTGAACAGTAACCCCGATTATTTGAGCTTTCGGATTGTAGGCAGTAGCTCGCTTAATCAAAAGTTCAAAGCCATCCCTAACTTCACTTGGCGATTTGACGTTAAGAATTACACCGCCAGCATCACTCTTATGGATAATCTGAGGGGAGAGAATTTTTAAGACAACTGGAAAACCCATTTCCTGCGCAAACAGAACTGCCTCATCTATGTTGTTAGCTACTGCCGTGCGAACGACTGGAAAATTATAGTAACTGAGTATTCTTTTTGCCTCATCTTCAGTTAGAACTTCACGCCCTTCAAATGCCGCGTTTCGAATCAGGACCATTATTGGGCGTTTAGGAGGCGATTCATCAACAGGAAGCTCTTCAGGTGTTTCGTAGAGCAAATCGATGTTTCGTTGATAGTTGTACATATACATGTAAGTCTTGATTGCCTGTTCCGGAGTCGAATAAGTGGGTATATTGTTTGCGTTCAATATTTTGTTGGCTTCTTCAACGGCTCCAAAACCCATAAGTGAAGTCAAAATTGTCTTATTCTGGTAAGTCTTACTCCTAACAAGCTCGACTATGCTCTTTGCGATTTCGACAGATTCAGAAACAGCTTGCTGAGTAAACACAATCATTATACCGTCTATGTTTTCGTCGTTAAGACAAGCCTCAACTGCCGCTCTGTAACGGTCAGATTTGGCATCTCCTAAAACATCTATTGGATTGCCATGACTCCAAAAAGGAGGAAGAACCGCATCAAGCGATTCAATAGTCTTTTGGCTTAACTTGGCAAGTTTGCCACCCTGAGCAATTAAGGCATCCGTTGTCATCACACCAGGGCCGCCGGCATTAGTTATTATAGCCAATCGGGGACCTTTCGGCAAAGGCTGTGTCCCTAACACCTCAGCGCAATTGAATAAGTCCTCGATCTCGCTCACTCGAACGATACCCGCGCGTTTGAAGGCAGCGTCGTAAATCCCATCTTCACCTGAAAGCGACCCGGTATGGGAAGCAGCCGCCTTGGCGCTCTCGGAAAACTTGCCGGACTTAACAACAACGATGGGTTTAGTTCTCGCAAAATGCCGAGCAGCACTCATGAATTTGCGGGCTTCAGTTAATCCTTCAACGTACATCAAGATACTCTTGGTCTTAGGGTCGGAACCGAAGTAATCAATCAAATCTCCAAAGTCAACATCTATCATGGATCCAACCGAAACAAAGTTGCTAAAACCGATGTTTTCATGTATAGCCCAGTCAAGAATGGCAGATCCCAAAGCCCCACTTTGCGAAATGAAAGCAATGTTGCCAGCTTTAGGCATCTTATCCAAAAAAGTTGCGTTAAGGTTATTTCTTGGTCTTATAAGTCCAATGCAATTTGGACCGACTATTCGAATCCCATATTTCTTGGCGATCTCTGCGCATTTCTCTTCCAATGCCTTACCTTCGGGGCCTGTCTCTTTAAAGCCGGCAGAAACAATTATTACACCTTTGACATTCGCCTTGCCACATTCTTCTATTACATCGGGAACAGTTTTAGCAGGAGTTGCAATGATCGCCAAATCGATTGCATGTGGAACTTTTTCAACTGAAGGATAAGTCTTTACGCCTAAAATCTCTGACTTACGTATGTTAATAAAATAGACTTTGCCTGAATAACCCATTTGAGTAAAATTCTTAACTATGGCATATCCAACTGACCCTTCAGAATCACTAGCGCCTATAATTGCTACACTGTTGGGGTTAAAAATTTTGTCTAGATTTTTGGTAACCATCGGGAATCCTCTGGTTAAGGTTCGTGTAAGACGGACAGATTAAAAGCTTATTGCCTAAAAAACCTTAACCGTTGAATATAACAGGGTTGTAAAAAGAAAAGCCTCTCGAAATCAAGTGGCTACTGCGGATCAGAGAATCCTATTGGAAGTACTTCTTAATCTCACCGAGGGAAAGTATCCTGACACCGTTTTCATTTAGCATCAATTCAGCTTTCTCCACATTACTTGGCCTTAGAATAAGAGCTATCTTTCCCTCAACGTGAACCGCCGAAGAATAAGCATATTCAATGTTGATGCCACAATCACCTAAAATCTTGGTTATCTTTGAGAGAGAATTCTGCTCTGAGATAAAAGTTGCAGTAACCTCAGTGTTCTTCTTTGATTTTGCAAGATTAAAATCAGCTTCTTCCAAGGCAAATTGAGCTTTTTCCGGATCTTCAGTTATAAACCTAACTAATCCGAATTCGCCCTTATCAGCTATGGACAATGCAAACACCTTCAGCTTATTTTCATCAATTTTAGACACAACTTCAAAAAGTGAACCTGGATGATTATCAAGAAAGACACTAACCTGAGTTATCGGCACACTTCACACCAAGTTATTCAGTAGCAGAAGTTAATATTTAACTTTAACCAAACAATTCCCAACCAAAAAAGAAACTGCATGTTTAACCAACATTTATATTTTCTATCGGCTAATTCCTTGCTAATCGGAGAAACTAAAATTTGTTAAAATGCACCGACGTTTCAAAGCATTTTGGAGGTCTCCAAGCCGTAAGAAACGTCAATTTTAACGTTGATGATGGCGAAATAGCCGGTCTTGTAGGTCCTAACGGAAGTGGCAAATCAACTCTGCTAAACCTAATAAGTGGAGTATACAAACCCGACTCAGGACAAATCATTTACAACGGTGAAGATATAGCAAAGTTGGCTCCTCACAAAATTTGTGCCAAAGGAATAACCAAAACTGCGCAGACGGTTCAGTCTTTTCCAGAAATGACTGCCACAGAAAATGTACTCACAAGCGCAGTGTTTAACCAGAAAAAATTGAAAGAAAAAAGCAATACCCTTCAGAAATCTCGAGAACTGCTAGAATTTGTTGGATTAGCAAAAGAAAAATTTGATACTCCTGCAAAAAACCTCAACGTAGTCGAACTACGCCGCATTCAGCTCGCAAAAGCACTGGCCACTAATCCCAAGATGCTTCTGCTTGACGAATTACTTACCGGCTTAACGCCTAAAGAATGCGATGAAGCCATTGCACTGATCAAACAAATCAACAAACAAGGGGTTACAGTACTAATAGTTGAACATGTAATGCGAGTCATTATGGGCTTGTGTGATCGGGTGGTAGTTTTACAGCATGGAGAAAAAATCTGCGAAGGCACACCAAAACAAGTATGCACGGATGAAAATGTTGTAAACGTGTATTTGGGCAAACGCTTCAAGTTCGGAGAAGAATAAACATGTTAGAAGTGGAAGACATCTCAGCGGCATACGGTATGGTGCAGATACTTCGAAACGTCAACTTCAAAGTTGACGAGAAAGAAATAGTCAGCATTATTGGTCCAAACGGCGCCGGCAAAACAACCTTAGTTAAAACAATAATGGGTTTTCTAAAACCCCAAACTGGCTGCATAAGGTTTAGCGGAGAAAACATTGAAAAAACCTCCACTAACGAAATTGTAACAAAAGGTCTAACTATGATTCCTGAAGGCAGAGAAATTTTTCCTCGGATGAGCGTCTTAGAAAATCTAATGTTAGGTGCATATACCATAAAGGACAAAGAGCAGGTTAAACAGACTAAAGAGAAAGTCTACGGAATTTTTCCAGTCTTAAAAAAGAAGGAAAAAGCATTAGCGCAAACTCTTAGCGGAGGCGAGCAACAAATGCTTGTAATATGTCGAAGTCTTATGTCTAACCCTAAGATGCTGATTCTAGACGAACCGTCGCTAGGTTTAGCGCCCATCATTGTAGAAAAAGTTCTCGACACTGTCCGAACGATAAACGACGAGGGAGTCACGGTACTTCTTGTGGAGCAGAACATCCATGACAGCTTGAACGTAGCTGATCGAGGTTACGTTCTGGAAGAGGGCAAGATAATATTGGAAGGCAAAAGTAGGGAACTTTTATCTAATAGTCACATAAAAGAAGTGTATTTAGGTCTCTAAGATAGGCGAGGCAAAGACTTTGGATGGCAAATACTGGAATGAAAAAATAGAAACAATGCCTGTTGAAGAATTAAAAAAACATCAGCTACAAAAACTCAAAGCACAAGTTAAACACTGCTATGAACATAGCAGTTTCTACCACAAAAAATTTGACGAGACTAACCTAAAGCCGGACGATATAAAGTCACTGCAAGACTTAGCCAAAATTCCATTCACAGTAAAAAACGACCTTAGAGATAACTATCCTTTCGGGATGGTAACCGTCAAACCGCAAGAAATCGTGGAAATACACGCATCCAGCGGCACGACAGGGAACCCCATCGTTGGAGCTTACACTAAAGGCGATATGGATATGTGGCAAGAACTCATGGCGCGTTCCATATATACAGTAGGCGGTAGACAAAGCGACGTCATCCACATCGCTTATGGTTACGGATTATTCACAGGAGGCTTAGGTTTTCATTATGGCGCTCAAAAACTTGGCGCAAAGATTGTACCTGCAAGCGGTGGCATGACGCAACGCCAAATTAAACTAATGAAAGATTTGGAAGCTACTCTCCTTGCATGCACTCCGAGTTTTGCAGTTTATCTTGCAGAAACAATGGCACGAGAGGGGGTAGACCCTAGACGTGACCTTAACCTTAGACTAGGAATGTTTGGTGCTGAACCATGGTCAAACCAAATTCGCGAACGCGTTGAACGTGAAATGGGTATTCAAGCCTTCGACGTTTATGGTTTGACAGAGCTGTGCGGTCCAGGAGTCTCAATCGAGTGCTCTGAACATGATGGACTACATGTCTGGGAAGACAATTTTATTATCGAAACAATCGATCCAGATACGGGCGAGGTTTTGGAGCCAGGCCAAGAAGGCGAATTAGTCTTCACAACTCTAACTAAAACGGGGATGCCAATGCTTCGATACAGAACCAGAGACATCTCGAAAGTGAACATCGAACCCTGCAAATGCGGACGCACCCATTCCAGAATGATGCGTATCCACGGCAGATCTGATGATATGCTAATTATCCGCGGAGTAAACATTTTTCCATCACAAATCGAATACGCTGTCATGTGTTTCTCTGAACTTGCCGCTCAATATCTAATAGTTGTTGACCGACCAAGCGCATTGGATACCTTTGTTGTTAAGGTTGAATTATGCGAAAAAGCCTCTAAAGACCCGAGTCTTGACAAGAATTCCTTGAAAACCGATATTCAAAAAAGAATTCACATTGTCACGGGAATATCTGCTGACGTTGAAATTGTTAAACCAGGCGAGCTTCCGCGAAGTGAAGGAAAAGCTAAACGGGTTCTTGATTTACGTAAAGGCAAGATGTAAAGTTCACAGTTATGACTTCCAAGATTGCACAAGATAAACCTGGCAGTTTTGCTTTGCTTAATGGAGATGAGGCAGTTGCACGTGGAGCAGTAGAAGCAAACATCAAAGTCGCATCCGCCTATCCTGGGACCCCTTCTACCGAAATTTTAGAGGCTTTAGCTGAAGTTGCAGAAGAGAGAGAGTTCTATGCTGAATGGAGCATTAACGAAATCGTCGCAGCTGAAGTCGCTGCCGGTGCTTCAATGACTGGAGTACGTTCGATCGTTTCCATGAAGCATGTAGGTTTAAACGTTGCATCAGACGCAGTAATGACTTTAGCTTACACTGGAGTTGAAGGCGGCATGGTTATTGCTGTATGTGATGACCCAGCATTGCACAGCAGCCAAAACGAACAAGACACACGTTACTTCGCAGTCCACTCCAAATTGCCAATACTCGATGCAGGCAATCCTCAAGAAGCCCACGACATGGCAAGAGAAGCCTTTGAAATCAGCGAAAAACTTCATCTGCCGATTATCTTGCGACTCACAACAAGGGTTGCTCATGGAAAATCCAGAGTAAAATTAGGCAGCCTCCAAAAAATCAGCCGAAAAGCTGCCTTTGACAAGGACGGCTCCAAATGGGTCATGGTTCCCTCCAACGCAATTCGTCAACATAGAGTTTTGGAAGGTAGGTTAGTTGAAGCAAAAAAACTCGCCAACGACTCAAAATTCAACTCAATCGAAGACAACAAAAGCGAGATTGGTATAATTGGAAGTGGAGTGGGCTTCTATTATGCTAGGTCAGTTCTGGATACTTCCAAGTTTTCTTGGCTGAAATTGGGTTTAGCTTACCCCTTCCCAGATGAAACAGTCAAGAATTTTGCGTCGAAAGTAAAAAAATTAATCGTAATTGAAGAATTAAGACCCTATCTTGAAGAAAACATCCAGCGAATAGGTCTAAAAACGATCGGCAAAAGTCAATTGGGTTTAGAGGAGATCGGTGAATTTACCCCCGACATCGTAAGGCAAGCTTTCGCTAAATTAAAATTAACAACCCAAGCAGAAAAACCTGAACTGGTAGATTTGCCGCCTCGACCGCCGGCTCTTTGCCCTGGTTGCCCTCATCGAGCCTTCTATTACGCTTTAAACATGACAAACCAGCATGTGAACTGCGACAACGAAAAATGTGTTGGCTGCGAGATCTGTGAGTATGCTTGTTCGTTTGAAAAGGAAAAAGTCTTTAATCCACGCAAATCGCGGATTCGGTCTGTAAGAATTGGTCAGGTAGTTAACACTGCTATAACTTGCAAGGCCTGCAAAGACGCTCCTTGCGTAAGAGTTTGCCCCGAAAAAGCTCTAACCCAATCTTTGGAGACAGGGATCATAAAGGTTGATGAGCAAAAATGTAAAGGCTGTGATTGGTGCATAGACGCTTGCGAGTACGGAGCCATAACGTTGCATCCTAACAGCAACAAAGCCATCATTTGCGATGCTTGCGGAGGAGACCCAAAATGCATACCTGTCTGTCCCGAAAGTGCCCTGACTTTAGCAGGCAGATCCAACGATAAAATCGTCACGGGCGACATCGGCTGCTACACACTGGGTGTTTTGCCTCCGATTAACGTGGTTCAATCATGCCTATGCATGGGGGGCGGAATTTCTCAAGCTGCAGGAATGTTCAATGCAGGGGTTAAAGACAAAGTGTTTTCAGTTATCGGTGACTCCACATTCTTCCATGGAGGAATGCCTGGATTGCTAAACATTGTGTACAATAAAGCCAATGTTTGCGTGGTCATTTTGGACAATAGTGTAGTTGCCATGACGGGTCATCAACCGACACCAGGTTCAGGAAAAACAGCAATGGGCAAAGAAGCAAAGAAAATTCAAATTAAAGATATCGCCAAAAGTGTTGGCATAGAAAAAATCTTAATCGTTGACCCTTACGACCTCCAAGCGACAACTGCAGCTATAAGAGAAACTTTGGACTATCAGGGTCCATCAGTTATCATCTCGCAGCGAGCTTGTCCACTGCTCGTGGAAAGAGGCAAACAAAGAGAAGTCAAAGAAGATTGCAACGCCTGCGGAGTTTGCGTTAAAGCATTCGGTTGTCCAGCCATCAGTCTTTCTAAAGAGCGTGCAGAAATCGACCCCACCCTCTGCTACGGGTGCGGCGTTTGCGAAACTGTCTGCCCATTTGACTCGATACAGAGGAAAGAGCCATGAAACTTGATGTAGTCTTCAGCGGTGTTGGGGGACAAGGAGTCGTAGTTTTAAGTGACATTTTTTGCGAAGCCGCCATGCTTGAGGGTTTTGATGTAGCGAAAGCGGAAATTCATGGAATGGCGCAGCGTGGCGGTTCAATTGTTGCTTACACAAAAATTGGTGAAAAAGTTGAGTCTCCCTTGATTGAAACAGGAAAAGCAGATGCTATTGTTGGTTTTGAAATCTTAGAGACTGCCCGAGCTCTGCCGATGCTCAAAAATAATGGCACAGTTATTGTTAACAAGAAGTATATCCCGCCTAGCTGTCTAACGTCTGACGCTAAATCCTTAAAAACTCAGGATTTGATTGCGCTACTTAAAACTAAAGCGGTGGTTCATGAAGTTGAGGGAACCGAAATAGCACAAAAACTTGGCAACCTGCTAGTCGTGAACACGATTCTCCTGGGCGCACTCTCTGCCCTTCCAGAGATACCGGTAAGTGTTGACTCCTTCAAGCAAGCCATTTCAGGCAGACTTAAAGAAAAATACATCAATTTAAATCTAAAAGCATTCCAACTGGGAAGAAAAAGCGTTTGTTGAGTTAATTTTATTAACAATATGCTTGGATATACCAGACAAAAAGCAAAAGAGGATATTATATTGCAAAAGAAACTTTTAGCCGTGATAGTGGTAATAATAATTGTAATTGCAATTGTTGCAGCAATTCAATTAAGCATGACCCCCGCACCATCTACTGATGCAAGAGACATCAAGATAGGCTTGGTTGCCCCAATATCGGGCTCACCAGTTGGACAAGACATGGAACGCGCAGCTCGCATGGCTGTACAGGAAATCAACGATGCCGGCGGCATACACGTTTCCGGTTGGAACACCAATGTCAACATAAGTTTAGTAATTGCAGACACAATAAACGATGCTCCAACCAATGCAGTTGCACCAGTAACAAGAGCTGTTGAAACAGACAAAGTTGACTTACTCATAGGCGGATACGGTAGCGCAGGCACATTGGCAAACGAAATCGTCGCCATCGAAAACAAAGTCCCATTCATTATCACCGGAGCATCAAACGAACTTGTAACTCGAAGAGGACCTCAAGGTAACTACGGTGGATTTGGAGCAAACGGAGCAAACAGCGTCAGCGACGCCGAAGGAATGAGCTATATGTTCCACTACTGTACCACAACCTACCATTACAGCAAAACTGTGGTTGACTTCTTCGCCAACGAAATGAAACCCATGGTAGCACCTGACCGCAACTTTAGCTTAGCAATACTCTACCGCAATGACGCTTTTGGACAAGGCGTAGAGCAAGCTGTAAAATTCTGGATACAAGATGAAGACCTCCCAATTACTCTAGTAGCTGACCGAAACTATGACCCAACAACCACAAACTATCAAACCGACCTAACAGCCGTTGCAACGACGAATCCAGATGCAGTACTTGTTGTTGACAACCCTGACAAATCACCCTTGATAATAAAACAAGGATGGAACGACGTTGGATTAAAGACTGTGTACATTGTAATTGAAAACAACCAAGATCAAGCTTTCTATGATCTTATAGGAAGCACTGGTGATGGACAACTTCTTGAGTCAAGGTTTAACCCATTCATGGAGCCCTCATACTCAACAGCAGTACAAGCATACGTTGAGAAATTCGACCAACTCTACCCACATACGATGCCAGGCATGATGGGCGCAGACACATATGATGCTTTCTATATAGCTAAAGCAGCCATTGAAAGTGCTGGAACAATCGACAAGGCAGCTGTGAGAGACGCAATTGAAGCAACAAATTTGGATCAAAGTCTTATTCCAACACAATCAGGCAAGATTGAATTCAGTAAAGGCGTCAACTACCATGAAATCCTACCATTGACATTCGTTGAACAATTAAAATGGGATGAAGCAACAAGCCACCTAACGTCACAAATCGTTTGGACTCCCAACAGCAACAGTGGTCTAAAACAAGCAGACTTCACCCTGCCAACAGGGTATCAACCTGGACAATAACTGTCCAAACTATCCCTTTCTTTTATTTCTCGTATGTTTTAAATAGTTAACTTGAGAATTTATGTCAACCTTAACTTGAGAGAGGATTCGTTAAAACATGGATATCACGGCACCAACTATCATTTTAACCTTAATCTGGGGTGTCGCCATTGGATGCGTTTACATTTTGCTGGCAACAGGGTTAAACATAATTTTCGGTGTCATGAAACTTGTTAACTTTGCGCATGGACAGCTCCTAATGATCGGCGCATATTTAACATGGACAATAACGTATTCAGCTGGACTAAATGCCTATGCAGCAATAATCGTTTCCATGTTCGTTGTGGCTTGCATAGGGGTTGCAGTTGAGCGATTAACCTTCCGTAGAATTCTAGGCGGAGATAAGCTCAACGAGATTTTCGTGAGTCTTGGTTTAATTTACATTTTTGAAAACGCTGCAATGTTAATTTGGGGAGCCAATTCGAAACAGATCGTAAGCCCCTTAGCTGGACTCAGTTTAGCTTTACCAAGCATATCAATTACCTACGACCGAATAGTGGCGGTATTTGTAGTTATCGTTACCCTGATAGCTTTTGGTTTACTAATACAGAAAACAAAAATTGGCTTAGCCATGCGTGCGACAAGCCAAAGAAGCAGTACAGCCATGCTCATGGGTATAAATGTTGAAACAATTTACATGCTTACCTTCGCGATAGGCGCAGCTTTAGCAGCTGTAGCTGGAGGATTATATGGCATCATCTTTTCTTTTGATTATCAAGTCGGTGCTATTCCAACTATCATTGCTTTTGCCATCATAATACTCGGAGGATTGGGAAGCATAAAAGGTGCCATCATCGGTGGCTTGCTCTACGGGATCGTCGAACAATTAGCAACACTGTTTTTTGGCGGCGTTTGGGGAAGCGCAGTTGCTTTTGCCATGCTTATAGTTGTGCTTATCATTAGACCTAACGGAATATTTGGAGAAAAAGGAGAATAAAAATGGAAATCAAACAGGCGCTCACGTCATTTTTGCGCTCCAAAGGCTTCCAAATAATGCTAGGCGCATTTGCCCTGTTAGCTATAATTCCGATACTCGCCAACAACAACTTTTTCCTCTACGTCTTTACCTTGATTTTTGTTTTTGCAATCTACGCTTCAAGCTGGAATTTGCTAGCGAACTCGGGTCAAGGCTCCCTTGGGCACGCAGCTTTCTTAGGCATCGGAGGATTCGCATCGGCACTCATCGGAGGATCAATGTCGTCTGCCATAATAATCAGTTTAGGCGTGACTAAAATGCCGATTGGTGCCCTGTCTGTTTTAGTTCAAATCGTGGTGATTCTTATTGGCGGATTGCTTTCAGCAGGAATAGGTTTCTTGATAGGACTAGCTTGTGTGAGGTTGAAAGCTTGGTACCTCGCGATGGTAACTTTTGGATTCTCAGTTATTGCAAGCACTCTATCGAGCCAACTAAATGATATCACAAATGGAATAAACGGGTTCGCACCCACAACACTCGTACCAAGCGGATACCCATTCTACATTCTAGTAATTACATTTGCAGTAACCTCGATAACCGCGATGTCTTTGATTATGAAATCACGCATAGGATTAGCATTCCGAGCGATCCACGGAAATGAAGAAGAAGCAAAAATGATCGGCATAAACACAGCAAAATACAAACTCATCGCATTCGTCATCAGCACCTTCTTCGCGGGCATCGCCGGGGGCCTATATGCATATTTTATTAGATTCATACAAAACGATATTTTCTCTCCTGCCAACTCGTTTTTGCCGCTGATAATGACTGTTATCGGAGGCTTAGGAACCGTTGCTGGACCCATAATCGGCTCTATCTTCCTTGTCTCGCTCCAGCAAACATTAGCGCTTCCTAGCGTTGTAGAATCGATGCGTTCATCTCTTGGCGTTTACTTCCCCGGAGTAAGCAATGTTGGCCCACCAATAGCGTATCTTCTAATAGGGATTATCTTGGTATTAATTGTGATCTTTTCTCCAAAAGGCTTAGCGCCCCTATTACGCAAACTCCTAAAGTATATAACTTCAGAGGAAAAAACCAAAGAGGCAAAGAAACAATGAAAGGAACAGACCATTTTGCCAAAACTTTAGGCATTGAAGTCCTCGAATCAAAAGATGGCTTCGCAAAAGTCTGCATGAAAGTAGAAAAAGCGCACACTAACGCTTTAGGTTTTACTCATGGTGGCGCAATCTTTTCTCTGGCAGATTATGCTTTTGCATTAGCTTGTAACTTTGGCGATAACGTTGCAGTTGCAGTTCAAGTTGATATAAAATTTCTAAAACCTACCGTTGAAGGAGACATCCTAACAGCTGAGGCAACAAGGGTTTCTGAGGGCAAGACCACGGGACTTTACCAAGTTATGGTGCTCAAAATAGATAAAATCGTGGCAGTTTTTTCAGGTCTTGCTTTCAAAAAATAAGAGTTAAAGCGAACAAACTAACGCTTGAAAAAGGATAACCAGCCGCCAACAATATTTTTATGTCAGACTCTAACCTACAGTTATGTTGCTGGGGTGGCCGAATGGTTCAGGCGGTAGCCTGCAGAGCTGCTATATATGGGTTCAATTCCCATCCCCAGCTCCAGGAATTACGCGGATTCGTCACAAACCCTATTTTTTGATATACGAATACTTATGTAAATTAAATAACCTCCCTTGATTCTTTCTACCGCTTCTTTAGAGCTCCGCTTGACCAGCGCGTCGAACGTGTTGAATGTTTTTTCGCGTTCTAGGTACTGTTTACAACCCACAGATATTTTTCTAAATACAGCCCAAACTTAACTCCTCTTATCCATATTTCACAAGGATTTGAAGCACTATTTAAAACGAAACCGCCCTCGGTTAGAACATCGGTGTTTACTGAGTAACTGATTAGTATGTGAACGGTTTTTAGAGTGCGCATAGTAAATATCCGAGTAAACAATCTCAGACAGGGGAGATAGGAGCAAGATTAGCTACATGAAACGAAACTGCCCCAAAATAATCGCCACTGTAATCATTATCTTTGGGCTTCTAGTTACAATTCCAATTGTCGATACAATAATTAGTGGACCAGTGGCCGCGAGCGATATTTTTGTGGGTTTAGATATTGGCTACGGAGATGACCAGACAGCAATTGAGCAAATCGACAAAGTCGCAGACTATATAAACCTGATTGTCTTGGGTTCACTTGACATAACCATGAATACCGAGAATTTAACCCGGGTATGCGACTACATATTCCAAAAAGGTCTCCACTTTATCGTTTACGTGGGTTTCGGTGAGGGATCAGAAGATGCGCCGCCAAGAGGTCCCAGCTCCCAATTCTTCAATAATGCAATTGACAGGTATGGCAACAAATTTTTAGGAGTTTATCTCTTCGATGAAGTCGGAGGCAAACTCATGGATGGCGCGCATTCAGTTAACCTCACCGCTGCGGATACGTATTCAGATGCAGCCATCCTCTATACACATCACCTCAACTTCTACTTGGGAAACGTAAGCCAATTTTATGCACCAGCAGATTTCCCACTTTATACGTCTGATTATGCACTTTTCTGGTACAACTACGTGGCTGGCTATGACGTAGTTTTTACCGAATACGTTGGTAACCAAAGCAGGGAAATCGCCACTGGACTCTGCAGGGGAGCAGCTAAAACCTTAAACAAAGACTGGGGTGTAATAATCACATGGTCACATGAACTAGAATCCTTTGTCGAAAATCCTGAACAACTTTATGATGACATGGTGCTCGCATACCAAAATGGCGCAAAATACATCGTTGTATTCAACTCGCCAGCCCAATTCACTCCACCCACGCAATACGGAACCCTGACTGAAAAGCACCTGGAAAAAATGCAGCAATTCTGGAACTACATCCACCATAAACCTTCAGTGGACCTTTACCTAGCTAATACTGCCTTCGTTCTCCCAAAAGACTACGGCTACGGGTTTCGTGGACCTGACGACAAAATATGGGGCAAATGGGAACCAGACACGCTTTCCCCACAAGTATGGGCAAACGTCCAACAGCTCTTAGACGCACATGCTATGTCTCTGGACATAGTGTATGAAACTAGAATCGACTCTCAAACCTTAACCCTCCCATATAATAGGTTAATCTACTGGAACGGCACAGTGATTCAAAAATAGAAAATCCTGCATACTTCTTGGATGTTGGATTTAAACCAGGAAAGCAGCAAGTTTCCTATTACACATACACATTTATTTAATCGACGAAGTCACAACCTAACATTGGTTCAATTTCCTCTAATTATAAATTAGAAGGCATTTGAAAGTCGCTAACATAAGCAAATAAAAGAAGAAGCCTCGGTGACTTGTCCAGTTCACCCCTAGCCGGTCTTATTTCAACAATTACAGTAGTTAATAGGAGTTGTCGATGAGGATTCGCTAAAGATACCAAACTTGTTTTACTTGGTTTCTTCTGGAAAGAGTTTTCTCCCTTTTTCTGTGAATTCAATTAAGCCAAGTTTATTGAAGAAGTCTATTTGATCATCTAGTTCTTCCGTTTCTACAAGTTTTCCATTGACTATACGGAAGAAGAAAACCATGTTCATTGTTATTTTTTTGCCTGTGGCGGGTAATGGAACACCAAAGAGGTTCCAGTCGCCACTATGCGTTCCGGTTGCTTTTACACGAACCCAGACTTTTTCTCCTTCAGAAATTATATCCTCAATTTCTTCGTGCCAATCTGGGAAACCATCAAAAGCTAAAGTAAATAATTGCTTAAATTTATCTCTGCCTTTCTGCTGATGCGTACGATCAACAAAATCTGGCGCTACAAGTTCTTCAAATATTCCCAAGTTTCTATCATTATAGGCTTCAATAAACCTGCTAAGAATTGCCTTATTCTCTTGGATTGTCATTAAGAAATTCACCATTAAAATTGTCTAAATAAAACTATTAAATTTTTCTTTTGATTTCCTTGTCACACTGCAATATTACATACTCACATTCGAACCCAAACAAACAAGAAAAATGAAAAATTGCTGAGGTTTTCCGTTGCATTAGATGCAATTCTCAACCCCAGCGCCATGTAGTATGCGGATTCGTCACAAACCCTATTTTTTGGATACACGAATACTTATGTAAATTAAAAAAGTTCATTGATTCTTTCTGTCGCTTCTTTAGAGCCATTAATCGGTATTTTTGCATAATCAACTTCTTTATCAATGTTTGAAAATACTGTTTCTGCTAATAATTCAGGAGTGGTTTTTGAACAAACCATTTTGACGCCGGCCTTATGACGTTGACACCTGCTGGACACACTAACTTCTTGTTCAAAATGCTGTTCAAGCGGAAAGTAGAGAAAAGGTTTTTCGAGAGCTGTCAACTCGAGAGTTATCGTCCCACCGCCAGAAACAATACAAAGGTCAGCAGCCCCCATGTGCCTGTAGAGGTTTGGCACATACCCTAAAACATCGATTCCTTCAGGTGCCTTAATCAACTCAGTTGATAAACGTGGTCCAGAAACCAAAATCACCCTAATATTGGGAATTCTTGATCTCACTAAAGGGTATGCTCTAATACATAAATCAAAAAGGCTTTTCCCTGCGATGGTACCACCAATCGAACAAACAACAAGGGGTTCATCTTTATAACCCAAGAGCTTTCGAGCCATCGACTTGTCCTTATATCTCTCGATATCTTCAGGAACGACATATCCAACAAAATCCACCCTCTTCTCTGCAATTTTGCGACGATTTGGAAGCATAAATCCAAAGCTTCTGTCAGGCACATCTTCAAATTCTCCAATGAAAAAGCTCTTATCAGCAAGAGGCGGTTCACTTCTCAAGAACTTGAGCCAAAGCTTGTTAATCAAATAAGCGGCGAGATGGTCAACAGGGTTCCATGTGGAAGCGTCCAAGCCTAAAAAATCATAAATAACCACAAAGGGACATTTTTTCAATATTTGACTATTTACCATGGCAATCATAATATCGTACGGTTCATCCCCAATCCAGAGGTCAAAATCATAAGAATTCAAAATCTTCGCGTAGACTTCACCATTCTTAACCCAACCCTTTCGCACATTCATAGCCCACTGAACCAAGTTAGCTTTGTATTCTTTAGCTGTTTTTTCCATAACAGAATTTGATGAAAACAATAGGTCAGCTTCGGGCAGTAGATTTTCTCCATTCCTCTTCAAAACATCTGATGCTGGAGATTCAGCCATCCAAGATATTTCAATTTCAGGGCGAAGTTTTCTTAAAGCTTTAGCAATTTCAATATCTCTTCCAACATGCCCTAAACCGAGTGAACCACTAATAAAGAGAATTCTCTTCAATTTCACATACCTCCTTTTGTGTCTTGTTGAGAGAACGCCTAAACCACAATTGCCTTTCTGCGTTTCTTGTATTTAGCTTGTTTCCCTTAAGGGATCAAACAGCATTTCAAAAATAAAAACGGTTTCGGAGATTTCTACACTATCATTGAACGCAATTCCCAGCCCCCGCCTCTTTTTCCGAACTCCAATCTCTCAAGTGACTATTTGCATTTTCTGAAAAGCTTTCAATCGTCTATTGCACAAACATATTCGAATGCGTTTTCGATTAGCTGGCTAGTCCGTGAAGCGTTTTGGACCAAACTATAAGGTGCACTTCAGCATTTTTGTTTTAGCATATTTTAAATATCTAACCCCATTAACTAGTATTGGGAAAAAGTGTTGCAAGTACAAAATGCATGCTTCAATGATTTCCCTGATCAATGTGCAGAATGCCCAGATTATTGCGAAACAAAGGTAGAACCCCTAAGCCAATACCCGTGGCTCGCCGAGATTGTTACGATGTACCCGCCTAATTTTGCTAGTAAAGTGGTTAAAGAATGCAAGCGGTACCACAAACGAAAAGTTGAATACTCACAATAACAAGAAGCCAAAACAACTTTGAAATACCAAAAGCCAAGAAATTTGACGTCGAATGAAAATTATCGGGGAAGAGCATCAAATTCTAGGGGACTTCTTGTATTGCGAAACGCACGAAATCTGAAATCCGTCCGCTAAAAATCCACTTATTCCCCTCTGAAGGTCAAGAGGTAAAGCACGTGGGCCCGAAAAATTCGTCAAAAAATTTCGGGGAGTCTTGCAATCTTAGATGTTTCAATGAAGGAGATTGACAGCACTAATTTCTAGCAAAAAAGTTATGTTCCAGCACAACTGATATTCAAATTGGTTAATGCCTTGTCAACGTTATCGACCAATCAGCGATTAAGGATCGCGTTAGGAGGATTTGTTTCCTTCACTGGATTCTTAGTTTTGGTCATTGTTATTTTGGTTGCCACGGGTTCAGTAGAAATTCAAAGCCTGTTTCAAAGTGGAGTTATGGTTGGGGCAGTGGCATTTCTGGGTTTTTTGGATGTTTTCTGTGGATTTTTCTTGGTTTTTAGAGAAAAAAGTTTGAAAGAATTATTCTCGTCCGAAAAAAAGAAAACCGACAATAATATTGAGTAAACCTACGAACACCCACAATCCCATACTCAGCGAACCACTTTCTGATGAAACCAAGATACCCGCTGTTTTCCCTGTTACACCCATAAATGCAAATAATAAAACAAGCAAAAACCCCGTTGCAATAACGGTTACACCTATGTATCTACTGATTTTCTTTGGAAATTGAAGTACTTTAAACCTTTCTTCTTCTAGAGACTTTTCAACTGTCTTTTGATATTGTCTTTCCTCAGAAACAGCGGGTTTGGAAGGCGCTTTGACAGTTATTTCCTTATTTTCTTCTTCTGAAGACATACAAAGCTCGCCTCCGAGACATTACCATTTAATGTTTACAAGTTAAAAATTCTTTGCCTTCAGTCCCATTCGTTGGAACCAAAGAGCAAGTCTTATAGCTCTCTAGCGGGATATCCAGTTAGGTTGATGGTTGACTGCTTTGCAAAAATCCACGGAAAAAACCATTCTGCCTTTTGCGACTTATCAAACCAACGAAGTCTTCAACGACGATGCCGAGAAAGCTGCAGTTTTCTGTACCGCAGAACTAGATAGACAAAAAGGCGGAAGATTCTTCAAGAAACAAGATTCCGAAAAAATAGTTTTCATTTCGAAAGTGCTTTACCCTTTTTGGATCGTACCTCTAAAGGATTTAAGTATCCTAATAGATGGATTAAACGTTCCTTCTCATACAATAAGCTACCCTATTTTACCCGACCTCAAAGCATTCATAGAAAAACTAAGAGACCCGTCAATGACACGTCAAGTTCATGCAACCTTTTTAGCCAATAACCAAAACTACTTCCAAAATTCAAATTCGGTCCAGACCTTAAAAATTGAAGGTTTAATGAACGATACCGAATTTGTTAAGGAATTTTTAGAATATGCAAAACAGGCAGCAACAATTGATTCACCAATAAACGATTCTGTCCTAGTTACACCTGCTATGAATGAAGCTAATGTTTCAAAAATTGTCCAAAACATCGAAAACACAAGAACACAACTATCAGAAGAATTAGGAAGCCTTAACGAAATTATCAAGCTCTTGAACAATAAAACTCGGGAATCTCAAACTGCCTTAAACAAAGAAATCAAATCCGTTGAGGATGAATACAAATTCAAAATCCAAAAAGTTAAAACTGTTTTAAAGATTAATGTCGCTAAAATCAATAAGGCATATTCAGATCAGGTTACCCAAATCACTAATAAGTTCGAACAAAAAATGGCAAACCTTCACAAAGATTTTGTGAAGTTCGAAAAGGATAAAGAAAAGTTAGATATCGAAATCGAGCGAGCTGAAGCAGAAATAAAGACTTCAGCAATAAACAAAGATGACATAACTGAGCAAAAATGGAAGATAAAACGAAAAAAGCTGAAAGAGAAACAGCCAGAAATAGCTTCAAATTTGAAGGAAATTCAAAAACAAATAAATGAAGCGGAAGAAATTCAAAAAAACGTCATATTTCAACTCAAACAAGATACAGAGCTGAAGATTAAACAAGCCAGCAAAGATCTGGCTGAACTTGAAGCTTCCCAAGATGCAGAAATCAAAGTTTATCAAAATCAAATAGAAAAGATTGAAGAGTTAACTTCAAATATAATCAAAAAAGTCGACGAATTAGCCATAAGTAGAGAAAATACTTTACCGGAATTTGACCAGTTGGGAGTAAAGGAGAAGAGAGAAATGAAATCGCTGGTTTATATGCCATTTTACCTTTCATGCTACCAATCTAAATCCAAAAAACGCTTCGCATACTTGGCTCCATCAATTGTAAACAAAGATTGTTTAAGCACTAGGCTAAAAGCTTTGGGAAAAACCAAAATCAGGCAATTACTTGAACCGAAGTCAAAAAAGATAACTGCAATATTAAATGGGTTCATCCGCCTATTGGAAGAAAATATTGTTTTTAACCGAGAAATTTCGGAAGCTTGCATGAAAGCAAACCTCTTAAGAACCAGAAACGCAAGTGAGGCTACGAAGAACGGACTAAACAAATTAAAGCAAGAAGGTTGGCTATCAAACAGTGAAAGTGAGGATCTCAATCAAGCGGTCATTCAGTATTTTTCTGACTAATACCGCTTTTGTTTGGTACGGTCTGTTCAAACCGATTTTTCTTTTTTCCTGCGCTGATATTAAAAAAGCCTGTCACAATGAGAATCAGGCTTACGGAAAGCTGGATGTAGTTTGGAATAAAAGGCAAGATATTGAAAAACGAAAAAATTGCTAGAAAAACACCTACACCGATACCTATGCCGCCTAGAGCAATTTGCGTGCGATAACGACCCACCATTCTAAGATAATAACTAACAAGAACTATCCCTGTAAGCCCAATGCTCGAAATTAAAGCGTCAATCGCATTTCCATCTCCAATAAGTACAGGAATAAAGAGAAGAGCAACTGAGAGAATGACCCCTAAAATTGGCGTAAAGGGATAAAGAGGTGTTTTGAAAGGTCGATCCATGTACGGCTTTGTTTTCCGCAATCGAATCAAAGAAAGGTTGACAACTGCAAAAACCAGAAGAGAGCCAAAACTAGCAGCATAACCTAGAAAAGGTATAGCACCCAGAGAGCTTAATAGCATAATGAAAACTGTTCCAACCATGACAGCGACATGAAAAGTTCCGTATTTCGAATGGATCGAGAGAAGAATTTTAGGAAAGTAGCCGTCTCGACTCATACCGCGGGAAATGCTAGATTGAATAGATAGAGAAGTTCCGAGTGCAGAAAGACAAGCCGCCATTCCAGCAATTGAAAAGATTATGCTACCATAGCTGCCAAATACTCTGCCCGCTGCAAAACTCAGAAGAGGAACCTGCTCAAGAACTTCAGCAGGAGTTACGGTACTGACAGCCACTAATGCCTAGAAGAACATAAATGGGGATAATAAATAATGCAGATATTATAAGTCCTCGGGAGATGTCTTTTTCTGGTCTTTTAGATTCTGAAGCAGCCGCTACTATAGCTCTAGTTCCAATAAACATTGGAAAAACGTAAACTACTGCAGCGAAGATACCCGATATACCGCTTCCCAGGGGAGCAGGGGTAAGGTTTACAGTGGTGACACCCTGGAGAAAGCCTCCGATAATAAAACCTACGAACAACAAGATGAAAGCAAGAACAGCTATGTTTCCAATTTGCCTATACCCTCGAACTTCCACAAGACCCATGGCGATAATGAGAACTATTGAGATTATCCATGATTGAGCCAAAATACCGTTTTGGACTTGAGGGGAAATTGCTGAAAAAAGATACGAGAGTTGCAGGACAAAAGCCACGGCCGCTAGTGCAGCAGCAAAAATACTGGCAAGCCATCGGAAGCACCCAAAAATGAAGCTAATGTAACCGCCATAGGCTGTTTTAATGTAAGTGTATTCACCGCCAACTTTTGGCATCGCTGTAGCTAATTCACAGTAGCTGAGCATTATTAAGAAATTGATCACTCCACCCAATGCAAGAGCAATAAGCATGTTAGGTCCTGCTAGATGAAAATAAGCATAATTTAGAAGCACAAAGATTTCAAAGCCTATTGCGCCGCTCAACCCTGCCATTACGATGTCAAATAATCCGAATCCTTTGGTTTTCTTGGTTGGGTTTTGGCTCACAGGTTTTCCCGCCATTCATAAATTAGAAAGATGCCGCTTATCAGAAATACAATGCCGAAAATAAAAAGCATAGTTACAAAGAAAAAGACTGTTTGATCTGGAATATTAAGCCATGATTGAACGCCGAATAAATTGAAATTCAAGAATAATGATAGGATTAACGCGGAGAGAGCGATAATACTCTGGATTGACGCAAAAATGAATTTGACTGTAATTCTTCCGCCCACACAGCTCCACTCTTCTAAATTGGGAATATTTAACTATATAATTGATTCGGAGAACACCAAGGTAGCAGAAAATTCTTTCTTAGGTGGATTTTATTCGTTCTTGAAATATTCCTTCAGTGGATTCCAATAAAATTCTGTCCAACCCTCTTCAATCTCATAGGCTTGCGCTTTAGGAACATTAGAGTGTACCATACATATTTCTGTGCCATCAGGGACTTTGGTAAAGGTCATCTCCAATTTTGAAGCAGGGTAGCCTTCTTCCCAATCCGTAGTAGTCCATTCTTGAATCAAACGTTTACCATCTTCTAGCAGCAAAAATTTGCCAAAAATATACCCATCCCAAGCAGTAAATTTTCCGTTAACCGTGGGTTTTCCCGTTGCTTTGCTGTCAGTAAATTCTTCTTGTTTTTTTGGGTCCACATAGGAATCGTATACTTGTCTAGGAGAAACATTTGGGATTATCACTTTCTGTGTTATTGTTGTCACTTCAAGCTTTTTCAAAACTTCACAACCAATAAGGTATAAGCTGGAAGGTTTTTTAACCTTGACGTTTAACTATCGTTTGATAAAAATGGGAAGATGCACAGCTACTAGAGGTCAGCGCAGGATAGGCAAAACAATTCATAAGCTTGAGAACAGTGTAGAGTTAAGCAGTAAAGAAGGCAAAGCAAAATTAGCGGAGCAAAAATACAAGCAGAAAACTCGAGAAAGCCAGGGATATACTGATGATTATCCAGTTCAAAATTTGCGTGACGCGATAAGAAGAAAATAATCAAAGTTGCCTAAGGAGAAAAATGCTAACCTAAATCTTCAATGATCCGAATGGTTGTCATTAGCTGTGTGATTGCACCTTGAAACAACAAACCGTTTTAATCTAAACAAACAATATACAAATCACAGGCGGCTAGAAAATGTTTAATATGGCTTGTTTGTCGCCCAATTTCACACCAGAAATTGAATGCCAATGCTTTGACCAAAAACCCTGTGACATACACATAGATGATGGTGGCAACTTAGTTTGCAGACATGGAAGCAATGAAGGTCAAATTGACGGAATTGCTACTGTTATTTGTCCCTTAGAAATAGCGAATGAAAGAAAGAATTGGGAAGAGTTCCTAAGACAGGAAATAAATGGACCATAGTTCTTAAAGCTACAAAGGAAAGCTCGCTTCAAAATTGGTAAGGTAGCCGTAACTCTGATCTGAGCAAAAATGACAAGCTAAATTTAGCTAAAAAAGTAAAATAGTGTGTAACTTACCTTAGTGTGCGGGAGTTAAATCTCGTTGGATGCAGAATGGAACTTTAGATTAACCGAGCAACGTCTAGTAATATTAAAAACCAAGAATGAAAGTGTACGTAAAGCAGCTGCACTTGACGTTTTAACTAACTTACCATTCGCTTTGAACATCTCGTCAGACATAGCCATAGAAAGCTTGTGCAACGAAAAAGAATACTGGGCAACAATCAATGTTTACTCCTCAAACAACCTTGAAGGAGTGGATAAGAATTTTGTTAATTTTTTTACAGCATCGGATATTAACCAAAAAATTGAAGACTTTCTTAAAATATTTTGGATTTATCCAGGAAAAATCCGTTTTGAACTGATCAATTTTGAAGAACCATAGTTTATCTTAAAACCATATTAACGAATTTTTCAGGGTTAAACAGCTCCAAATCTTTGTAAGTCTGCCCAACGCCTATGAAGAGAATCGGTTTCTGCGTAACGTAAGTCACGCTTAGCGCTGAACCACCTTTCACGTCTGCGTCGACTTTGGTCAGAATCGTAGCGTCGATGCCGACAGCTTTGTTAAATTCTTCAGCTTGCATAATTGCATCGTTACCGATTAAAGAGTCAACGGTAAAGACCGTCAAGTCAGGCTTCACAACTCGTTTAATTTTTATAAGTTCATTCATCAAATTCTGGTTTGTTTGCATTCTCCCTGCAGTATCGATTAAAACTATGTTGATACCGTGAGCTTTTGCATGGTTAACTGCGTCATATGCAACTGCTGCTGGGTCACCGCCGTATGTGCTTTTTATTACACGTATACCAAGGCGCTTTCCGTGTTCTTCTAACTGTTCAATGGAGCCAGCGCGGTAAGTGTCAGCACCACATAATACCACAGAATAGCCTTTCTCACGTAGAAAATGTGCAACTTTAGCGATGGTTGTGGTTTTTCCCGTTCCGTTGATTCCTACAAAGAGTAAAGAAAATGGTTGATTTTTCTTGCGTTTTTCCTCTGCAAGCGTTAGTAAATCAATTCGACAGTTCGTTAACATTACTTCTAAAAGCACTTGCTTTAGGTTTTCTTCAATGATTTTTTTTCGGTCTTCTAATCGTTTAACTGAAACGCCCACCAAACGTTTTTCCAGTTCATCGCAAATTTTATCTGCGACAGGAAAAGCTACATCATTTTCAGCTAAACCCATTTTAAAATCTGATAAAAGAGGGGTTAAACTCTCAGTTTTAAGCTCAGTTGTAGTAACCTTACTAACTAATCCTTTAAATCCCGACTTTAGTTTCTCAAACATCGCTTTAAGGTTTACCTTCTCGCGCGTTTGAAAGCAAACTTTCAAGTCTGCCTCTGCCGCTATTGATTCTTTCAGCGACTTGGGCAAACTGTTGTTGAGCAGAATTCATGGTTTTCTCGAGGTCGTCAAGGCGTTCTTTTAAGATCGCTTTGGCGTCTGGAAGAGGCTTTTCAATGCTTACACCTGAACCCATTCCAACGATTACTTTGTTTGAGTCGGCGAGCTTTACTTTCACGTAAGAACTACCGCCAATTGGAACAAGCATTTCAATGTTTTCTTTTTCTTTTTCAATACCATCTATAGTGGCGTTTGCGTAGGTTAAGTCTGTGATAGCTGCGTTCACCATATTGATACGTTGCTGTAAGGCTTCCGCTGTTTGTTCAAGGTAACGCATTTCCATGCTGAGTCTACGAAGTTCTTCTTCAGCTTTAGCTCTCTGTGCCAAAAAATTACTCTCCAGTTACCAATTTCTTTAAAATCGGATTTTCGATCTCGTCAGCCTTCATTTCTTGAACGCTGGCAATCTTTATGTGGAAACGTTTTACTCGGTGTTTGCTGCCTATTTCAGCATAAACCTTCTCAACTGCATGTTCACTTTTGTCGGCAATAATTTCCTTAGCGAATGGCGTGGCAAGATTTGGCTTGTGGATTTCACCGGTTACTTTGAAAGCTTTCATTTTTCATCTTCCTGCACAACATCCATTGCATTCCCAATTATAAACATCTCGGGTCCAGTTGTCATAGATCCTGCAACAGCTGCATGACTATTCGCTATAAGGCCAGTGCCAACGTAGGGAACTCCGCAGTTCACGGAACCCACATCAACGGGAACCTTGAAGACACTTTCAAGAGTTTGCTTTTCTTCTGTTGTCAACATAGGATGAGCTAGAACGCCTCTATTAGTTGCAGTAGCTAAGGATCCGACGTAAGGAAGTTGGGCGATTTGAGTTGGCACTACTTCCACGTCTAGTGCCTCGGAGATTTGTTTGATTTCTCCTGGTTTGAATCTGGGGTCAACCACTGCACCTTTGTCGTTGGCTAAAACTAGGTTACCATAAGCGGTTTTTTTGGTTTCCATGATTTTGATGTTTCCTTCAAAAACTGATTCGATCAGTTTCAACTCTTCGTTGCGAATGGAGCTTGGAAGTAACATCCCGTTGGAATTTGCACATGCCAATGCACCGATGAGAACTGAACCACCGATGTGAGTGTGAACTAGCTTAACATTTAACCAGTCAGCAAATTCCCTTGCTTTCTCCTCGGGCACCATGACGGGAATAAAGACTAAGTTTTCGTTTGCTAGTGAATAAACGCCTATGCTTGCGCTTCCAACTATGCTAGATAAATAAACAGCCAAGAACTGATCCTCCTTCGAAATTGTTAATGCGTTGTTTTCCTTGTTCTACCTATTTTAGATTGCGGTTAAATCAAACAATAAAAACATCATTTAAATGATAAAATGAAACTTGGTTTATTATGTTTCAGCCAGGTAGACAGTGACGTTTCCGTCTTTGTCTTTGGTTATTCGCACTTTGATTTTGCGTGGAGGTTTCTCGATTCCTCTGCCCCAAATCTTTTCGTTAACTTCTTGGCTAACGATTAAATGAGGCAGTTCTTCTTCTTCCTCTTCTTCTGAAACTTTCATTTCAAGTTTCATGTGCTTAGTTACAAAGACTTTAAGCAATTGCATTGCACGTGGAGCACGCTTTTTGGGAGGACGGACAAGCGCTCTCTGCAACGGGATTGTGTAGAATCTTTCTTCAACGATTTCATCTTCTTTCTTTTTTCTTTTCGGTTTTGCTTCCTCTTCTATCACGGGGGCTTCTTCTGTTTCCTCTGCAGCAACTTGCTCTTCTAGTGAAGCCTCTGTTTCTTCCTCTGGTAGCTCTGCTAATTCTTCAAGTTCTTCGTCCTCTGGTTTTGTTACTTGTTCTTGTTTAGTTTCTTTCGTCATTGTAATCTGTTTTCTCCTTAGGCCTTTATCTTTCTAGTTCGCCAATTGCGTCTTTGCTTTGGGTTATTTCGGACCTTTCCGTCAGTTCGAGCGATAACCCATGTTGGAACAGATTGTGATTCTTTGCCAGCTTTGGCTAATCTGAGTTTTTTGGCTGTTGGTTTTACTCTTGCCATTTTCTATATCCTTCTGATTTTTGTTTCTCGCTTCCGTGATTGAAGCTGAAGTAGGATAGATTTAAGTTGTGCATCTGACAGCGGAATGGGTAACTTACCTGTTTGTGCCATCTCGATCAATTGCAACTCAATTTGCTCTGCGAAGTCAGGCTTAACCATCTTTAGGTTATTTAGCCTTTGCCGAGCTTCAGGCGCTAATATCTTTGCTAACAACGCCTGTTTCTGTTGTTCTAATTGCTGTTGAGCTTGAGCCTGTCTTTGCTCGTCACTCATGCGACTTTGCATTGACAAAAGTTTTCTCTTACGTATCTGCTCAAGTTCATCATCAGACATCTTACTATTCGCCTTGATACTTCTTGAGTTCAGGGACAGTTTTAACTATTTCTTTTGCCAAATCGCCAGCTACTTCTTGAAGAAGCTTGCGTCCTTTAGGAGCCATTATTCTTCCTTTCGGCCGTGTAATCTGAATGAAACCAGCGGTTTCAAGTTGCTGAAGAGCTTTGCGGATACCGCTTCCCCCGGCTTTAACGACGCGGTTGGGTTTGCTTCCTCGGTTTTTTCTTCCGCCATAATCGGAGCGTAAGTTTTCAAGACCAATGGGACCGTGAATGTACACTTTACGCAGAATACTTGCGCTTCTTGTATACCACCAGTCAGGATTCTGGGGCTGGTGTTGAACATGAGTACCTGTTTTAGTGAAGGGTGCCCAAATGGGAGGTTGGACATCGTCAACGTTTTCCTTTAGATACTTCGCTAATCGATCGATGAATTTTGAAGCCGGAACGTCATGAGGAGTAGTCAAAGATTCTCTATCCTTTAGTTTTTCCTTGCAGTAAAACAATGAAGCCTAATATAAATATTCTCTGAATACAAAGCAAACTCCATACCCAACTTCACCCACCCCTTCTCCATTTGTAAACACCAAAGTTACAGAAGGTTTCAATGGGGTTAGTGGACTCAGGGTCTATTTTAGAGCTACTTTAATGTTGTTTATTGTATAATTAAGCGTTTCATACGAAAATACTGTTAATTGCAGAAGAAAATCCTGCTCTAATCAATTTCAACTTATCTAACAAATCACTTCTGAATAGGTTCAACTTAGCGATATTCACAAAAGCATTAGCGAATAGGCATTGAAACTTTATAGCTTCTATTGTTCGGTTTCTGTTAACGCTCTTCGTTTCCTAAACAGAATAAACACGTGACCTCGTACTTCAACCAATGCAGCATTAGTCGAGTTTGCTGCTTCCGAGGCTATTGATTCAGCTGTTGTGGATTTCTGAAGTGCAGCTGGTAGAATTCGAACTTTAACCATTTTGTTCTTCTGCAGTTGTTTTTCGATTTCAGCCACTAGTTGAGGTGTCAAGCCTTCTTTGCCAACCCAAATTGTCGGGTTCTCTTCTTTTAACACGTGCCTAACGTGGCGTTTCATTCTGGTTGTTATTTTGCTCAATTCTGATTTGCTCCTTTTTTCTTAACATTATCCTAGTATGATTCCCACAGTTTAAACAGGTAATTACAACATGGGGCTCCCTTTTCTGCTTTACCCTAACTCGACAGTTAAGGCTATGCACAAATAGGCTGTTACATTTTTTGCATGTTTGACGCCTAAACTCTGCAGGCAACCGAATCCGTGCAGCCATGGCAATTCGACGTGCGGAAGCAACGTATTGGGTCGCCAATTTTGGATCTTCTCTGTAGACTTTTTGGGCTTGATCTAAGAGTATTCGGATACGTTGCTTAGCTATTTGTTTGATGTTGGTTTGTTTCATCAAGTCTATCAGATACGCCAAAGAAATATAGTTCGGTTAGATAATTATTACGCTATTAGTTAGATTCTGTGTATAACTCAGATTTAAGTTGCCCTGTTGCGTCAGCCGCTTCAGCTCATTTTTCAACCTATTCTGGCTTTGAATGTTTGCGGAATCTACTTAATCCTTTTAGAGAGCATTTTTGAACACCTAATGAAGTCTACCTAGCTTCCAAGGAGTCGGATGCAATATTACGTCAGTTGCAAACGGAGTCCACCAATGTTCATTTTCAATATACCACTTAACAGTAGATCTTAATGACTCCTCAAAGCTGAACTTAGGTTTCCAACCAAGCTCGTTTCGAATTTTTGATGAATCTAAACTGTAACGAACATCATGCCCTGGGCGATCTTCGACAAATGTAATTAAGCTCTCAGGTTTTTTGAGTTCGTTCATTATTCTTTTAGCAATTTGCAGATTGCTTAGTTCGTTGCCAGCTGAGATATTGTATATTTCACCTGGTTTTCCTTTTTCTAGCACGACACTAATCCCTTCGCAGTGATCCTGGACGTAAATCCAATCTCTTATGTTGTTACCCTTACCGTAAATGGGAATCGGCAAGTTCCTCAGTGCACGAATAACGGTTTTGGGAATTAGTTTTTCAGGCATCTGATATTTTCCAAAATTATTAGTACATCTCGTAATTGAAATATTTAATCCGAAGGTTTTATGATAAGATAACACAAACATATCCGCGGCCGCCTTTGAAGCAGAGTATGGATTAGATGGTTTAGGCACAGTCGTTTCGGTGAACGAACCCTCTGTGGTTTCACCGTAAACTTCATCGGTGGAAACTTGCAAAAGCCGAGCTTTTTGGTTATGTCGTCTTATAGCTTCCAAAATTGTAAAAGTGCCCAATGTGTTGTTCTGTAAAAACAAATTGGGGTCAGATATGCTCCGGTCAACATGCGTTTCAGCTGCAAAGTTAACTATAACATCGACCTGGTGAATTAGACGATTCATGAGGTGTGGGTTGCATATGTCGCCTTTAATGAAGGTGTATCGTTTGTCATTTTCGATGTCACGCAGATTTGCCGGGTTAGCGCCTATTCCAATTTTGTCCACGTTTATCAATTCGTAGTCTGAGTGGGTTGCAAGCATAAGCTTGACAAAGTTGCTTCCGATAAATCCTAATCCGCCGGTCACTAACACTTTCATAGTTAATCACTTGTAAAGAAATAATTCCAGTCCCAACTTTTTTCGACCCGTGGTTCATCTTTGTTGCTGACAAATTTATGGATAAACGTTGGATCGTTCCAAAGGCATTTTTCTCTGTCTGGAGCTTTAGCTTTATGCGGATTTGGGGTAAAATAAAGCAATATAGAAAGTTGATCGCCTAGCAGATTCATGTATTGAGCTCCTTTCTACACTATGCAATACTCTGGGTATTATTACTTGCTGTTGCCTTATGCTTTTGAGTTAAACGTGGAATATCTTCATCAACATCTCAATCAAGGTAACGAAAACATTCAGTAGCTTAGACAAGGGACCGAAACCTTTTGCTATTTGCCTAATGTTAGTTAAGTCAGTTCTGTTGATGGTTCTGGTAATTATAGATATCAATATGAAGGCAATCGCAAAAATTAGTACACCGAATATTAGTTGTGTAAATAATTGAATTAGACTACTTGATGGCAATAAAGATAATGAAAAATAGGTTAATAGCCCAGACAGACCTGAAGAAAACAGAATTTTTATTGAAGAACGCCAATCGACTGAAACCCCAAAATTTTTCTTAATGAACCGCAGAGCAAAATACAAACTTGGAATACCAACAGTTGACGTAGCGACAATCAACCCAATAATACCAAATTGAAAGACCATCACAAAACTGAGAGGAAAACCAACTGCAACGGTAAGTATTGTTAAAATTAGATTGTATTTGGTGTATCCTTGTCCATTTATTAGGTTACCTGCACTGAGGCTTCCAAGCGCAGTAAATAGATAAGCCACAGATTGTAAAACAAGGAAAAGTGGTGCTTCAGGATACTTTGAACCAAAGAGAATAAAAATGCCAGGATGAGCAAGAGCCATAACTAGAAATGTAACTGGAACTACAATAAGAGCAGCATACTTTACAGAAAATTGAAAAACACTTTTAAGCAATTCACCTTCTTTCGCAGAGTCTAACTTAGAAAAAGCAGGAAAAAGCATTGTTGTTACAGGCGTAGCAAAGAAAGTTATTAAAACGACAAAGTTTGTTGAAACGGAATAACTACCGATAAGAGAATTGTCAGTAACAAAATATGCCATTACGGCACTATAAAAATAGGCTAGAAAACCAGCTAGGATAGTGCCGATTGAAAGCGGTAGACCATATTTAATCATGGTTTTTATGGTTTGCATTAATTCCAACTTAACGTGATTTGGATTAGGAAATTCACGATACATTGTAAAAACCAATAATACTCCAACTATTCCAGCCGTTAAGACTGCTAAAATAAAACCGTCAATTGCTCCAAGAGTTCCTAGTCCTAACAAAACTAACCCAATTATTAAACCAGTCTTGAAGACTGATTGAATAATCAGCATAACACTGTTAAGATGCATTTTTTCCATGCCTGTGAATGCAGCGGTTGCTGTGCTTACTAATGCACCAGTTAGGATGAAAAATGAAGCTATTTGAATCAATTGTGTAATGGCAGGACGATTGTAAAATGTAGTGGCGAGAAATCCTGCAAGAACAAGAGATAGCAAAGAAAGCGCTAAACCCAATATGATTTCAAACGCAAACCCAGCGACTAAAACGCTGCGGATTTTTGCTATGTTGTTTTCGCTTCGGTATTGCGCGGAATACTTAACAATGGCAGTGTTTATTCCCCAATCCCTAAAATTTGCAATGAGGTTGGGAGCTGCAAGAGCAATCGCATATAAACCTAAATCACCAGGTGACAAGAGTCCGGCAAGAATTATTGTACCTACTGACGATACAACTGTGGATGCAACGAGACCCCATAATAGGTGAAAGCCGCCTTTCGCAGAAACTTTCGCCATCTCGGTTGCCTTAGACAATCAACTTTATCTCCTTGTCATCCATTAAATTAGATGTTCTTGTTAGCGAGGTTCTGTTTATCACTTTTGGTTTTAACTGGAAAAACTAAGGTTTGATTCAAAGGCACCAGAGCTTTCCTTTACTCGAAAAGTATTAAATTCTGGTATAACAGTCAATCGCCATAAATATGGCTCTGTAAAGACTGTGATAACCAGTTATTAACTAATTTTTTAAGAAAGAAAGATGCAAACGAAGCAAGCTGGGTCTTAACATTCTAATTGAAAAACAGCGACATTTCCATTATGACAATCCTTTTATCACTAAAAAAGTCACTTGATTAAATGGATGTTTATGCCAACAATAAAAGATATTATGACTAAAGAGGTTGTAACAATCGAAACTAGTAAAACCGTTTTTGAAGCGGCTAAGCTAATGTCCTCTAAGGGCGTAAGCTGCCTAGTCGTTGTTATTCAAGCCTTTCCTGTTGGAATCATTACTGAACGCGACATTGTTAGAAGAATCGTAGCAAAACGGAGCTCTCTTGACGTTAAAGTTACTGAAGTTATGACTAAGACACTCATAACAGTCGACCCGAACTCCTCGTTAAAAGAATCTGCAAGAATAATGTCAAACAACAAAATAAGACGATTACCCGTTCTAAAGAACAATAAATTGGTCGGAATTGTAGCGGCTTCAGATTTTGTGCGAAACGTAGGTAAAAAAACAACAACAGAAGAAATCTTGGATGCACTGGGACGTAACTCAATAAAACCCAAGTAGCAACTTTTCGTTTTTTAAGCTCTTTATTTTTAGATTCCGCAATAGTTACTCCCCCTTGAGACTATTGTTTTATTTTTTCGTCTCATCACAAGCAGTATTAGAGCAGAGCCAAAGATTGAGAGAAAGATGGGTATTATCAGGTAATCAAGAGATATTCTAGATGGGTAGCTGTCCCTTTTTCCTTCGAACAGTTCAGGTGTTGTCTGATAACTAAAAGTCACCGAAATTGTATTTTGGAGATCATTTTCAAAGTTTAAGATGTAAGTACCGTTCTGTTGTGCAACTAATCCGAAGCTGGTCGGTACGTCGATTAAGCCCAAATTGATGACTTGTTCGCCGTTTGGCGCATTCATCCAAACACGGACGCTACCGGTTGCTGAAACAGAACCGTTAAAGATTGATCCGACCGAAAGTACATACAACAATTGCCCAGTTGAATGATTGAGATTAAAAGGTTCAACTTCGGTAGCTTGTGCAGGAAAAACCAGAATAATCATCAGAACTACGAGCAAAATAAAAGTTAACACTTTGGTTTTCTTCAAGCCTAATCCCTTTAAACATTAGGAAAGTAGAGACCGCCCTTATTAACAATCTCACAAAAGATCAAGAAATGCTTAAAAAATCAATTGTGACACCTTGGCGGGTCCGATGGGATTTGAACCCATGACTTTCAGCTTAGAAGGCTGACGCGCTATCCGTACTGCGCCACGGACCCACAAGAGCTTTGATTATGTGGAGACACTTGCACATATAATTTTACCTGTTGTTTTGCGTTAAAACACAAAATCTTTCAACCGGAAAACGAAGCAATTAAAAGCCAGAACAAAAAAAGTTAGGTTTTCCAATCTGGCCCAGCCTTTTTGCCCAAAGCCAACACTTGAATGTGACCGATAATGATTATTATCATCCATACGCTGGAGTAAAAGAAGTAATATACAAAGAGTTCATGCAATTTTACTTCTCGAAAACCAAGCTTTCTAGCGAACCCATAGAAGATAGCGGCAGTTATAGCAAACCCAGATAGGGATATTAGAAGTATTTTGAGGGCGTCTGCAGTGGCTAAAGAGAGGAGAAAAACTGGGAGAGCAAAGTTGAATTTCACTGACAAAAATAGTGATACAACTAACAAGGAATTGTACATCCAAAGACTAGGAATTACTGCACTTAAAACGAAAACGGCTACAGATGGATACAAGAAAAAGAGGCTGGGTAAGAAAACTTGAGGTTTTCTAATGAACCTTTTAGCAAGCGGTTTGTACCAGTCTTTTAGCCATAGTGCTTGTCCAATTGCCCACCTTCTTCGCTGAGTAAACCATTTCTTCCAACCTGAATGTACAACGTTTTGGACCTCAACATCATGTGTATAAGCAAAAGAACTATCATCAAGAAAAGCTCTTGTAGCAATATCAATATCTTCAGCAACAACTTTTCGAAAACCATGAACCTGCTCGAATTTTTCACGTTTTATTGCAAAAGCGGCACCGTTTACTGCTGGACACTTGTGCATAAACCTCGAAGCTAACCAGGCGCTTATGTTAAAAGTCAAATACTCATAATATGCCATTTTGGAGAGAAACGAATTGCCCTTGGTGACTTTCTTTTTTATGTCCAGAACATCAGTTTGCTGCATTTTCATTACAATTTTCCGTAAATAGTCAGAATCGTTTGGTATTCCAACATCAGAATCCAAGAAAAGAAGCACTTTTCCCGAGGACAACTTTACAGTATTATTCAACGCGTTAGCCTTTCCAACACGTTCTTTGTTTTGAAGGAACTTCACATCTTTTTGTTCAAGTTGCCTGATTTCTTGACTAAACTCTTCGGTGGGTTGGTCTACGGTTACAAAAATCTCTTTAGAAACATTCTGTGAAACCAGTCTTTTTAGCATCCCCGATAGTTGATCGGATTGCTTGTAAACGGGGATGAAAATGCTGATGTCCACAATTATTCCTCAGTCAGTCGAATAAACGTACAAAGTTAATTTTAAGGGTTGCCTTTTTAAATCATTCGATAATTAAGTGACAAGTCGATGGTTTTTCATGAAGTCAGAGAGGAATGCATCTTTGCATCTGCCACAATTTTTCAGCAGCAACCTGCGAAATTGGCCCGACCCGAACAAGAATTTCAGCTTCATGACCATCATTTTCGAAATCTTCTTCACTAAACAAAAGTTTTTCCTCACATTTTGAGCCTAAGAGCTTTGCTAATTTCAAGAAGTTTTTTCTAGACGTTTTGTTTGAAGGATTTACCGTACCCTCGAAATATTTCGCATTTACCCTTCTTATTTGGTAAAGAAGCAAGCGTAATTGTAGACCATGTCCTCGGTAATCTTGATGAACCACTATTTCCCAACTGAAAAAAGTGTTAGGTCTATTCGGCGGTACATAACCTGACGAAAACGCAATTATTTTGCCTTCATGTTCAGCAACGACGCAAGTATTTGAGAAATCTTTTGCTAAAAGAAAATAGGTGTAGCGGGAATTTAACCCAACGTATGGTCTGTTTGTTATTAGCAACTTGTAGACTTCTTTTACGTCTTCAATTTTTATGTTCCTGATATTGAAAATCAAGATTTCTTTGTTTTTAGACATAAAACACTTCATTGCTGCTTAACTTTTTTGGCTCTTCGCTCTAAACGCATGTTTCCACGGGGTACAAGCGAAATTTCGTCATTTGAATCAGTTAATAACCTTTCAATGCCTATAGTTTTTGTTTCGTCACCCTCATCCAATTTCAACTGTAAGTGACAGTCATCACATTTTCTGTCGCAGAAAATTGGTTCATAGCTGTCAGGTTCTTTGTAGGTGGTTATGATGCCCTCGTAATTTCTTAAGACAACTTTGTTTGTGGACCAAGAAACGATGTAGTTTGGCATTACTGGGATTTTTCCGCCTCCACCTGGAGCATCGATTACGTATGTTGGTACTGCAAACCCGCTTGTGTGCCCTACTAAGCTTTCGATTATTTCTATACCCTTTCCGATGGGTGTTCTGAAATGAGAGAGTCCTTCAGAGAGGTCACATTGGAACAGATAATAGGGTCGAACCCTGTTTTGTACGAGTTTTTGATTGAGTTTTTTCATGATTCTGGGACAGTCGTTAACACCTGCCAACAGCACAGACTGGTTTCCGAGCGGAATTCCTGCATCTGCCAACTTACGTAGTGCTTCCTGAGCCGAATGTGTAAGTTCCCTGGGGTGGTTAAAATGAGTATTCAACCAAATTGGATGATGCTTTTTGAGCATGTTCACTAGTTCGTCGGTTATTCGATATGGAAGAACCACTGGGATTCTTGAGCCAATCCGTATTATTTCTACATGTGGAATCTTTCTTAATTCTGTCAAAATCCAGTCCAAGTATTCATCAGGCAACATGAGAGGGTCTCCACCTGAAAGCAGAACATCACGGATTTGATGGTTGTTTTTGATGTAGTTTATTCCTTCGAGTATTTGTTTTTTTGAGGGGATAAGTTCAGGGTCACCGACTTTTCTTTTCCGGGTACAGTGCCTACAATACATTGAACAACGATTACTGACCAAAAAAAGCACTCTATCAGGATACCGATGGGTTATCCCTTTAGTAGGACTATCCTTGTCTTCGTGCAAGGGATCAGACATATCGTATCGTGAAATAGTAAGTTCAGCAGGGTCAGGAAATGATTGTTTGAATATTGGGTCATTGCAATAATTCTCTTTCTCTATTAAAGAAGCATAGTAAGGAGTTATGTTGAGGGGGAATTTGCTAATTGTTTTTTCAAGTTCTCTATGTTCTTCTTCTGTAAAAGTAATACCTGTGAACTTTTCAAAAGCAGAAATGGTTTTAATCGAATTGGCTAGCTGCCACTTGTAATCTTTCCATTCGCTAAGCGTTATGGGCTTATCAACGTTTTCTGCCATGTATGAATGAAAACTCTTCAGCTTTTCAGTTTTTTTAGAAATCATATAACTAATTTCCTCTACTTAGAATAATTTTTGAATAAGCAAATCACCACTTTTATATCTTTTTTGACAAATATCCGTTTTTCAACAAAAAAAACACAAATTGCTGTGAAAAGGATAAAGCTTCAAAAACAAAACAGCGCCCAACATATGTGGACCTTTATTCAAATTGTTCTCAGTTCATCTCTTTTTTATAATGATTCCTATAGGTAAATTATTATTCGTGGCAACCGAATCTATCAACACTATGACGAAAGTCAAGGCTATCAGTTTACTTTCTGGTGGATTAGACAGCATCCTTGCCACAGAACTCATCCGGCGACAAGGAATTGAAGTGATAACTCTTAACGTTAAAACACCTTTCGGGATTCCTAAAAAAGACGGTACAAGTGATGCTGCCGAAGCTGCCAAACAACTAAAAGTTCCCCTAAAAGTCCTCACTGCCGAAGGTGATTACATTCGGATGCTGCGTAAGCCAAATCATGGGTATGGCAAAAACCTAAATCCATGTGTAGACTGCAAAATTTTCATCTTAAAAAAAGCAAAAAAATACGCTAAAGAAATCGGTGCTGACTTCCTCTTTACCGGAGAAGTTTTGGGTGAGCGTCCTATGTCCCAACATTTTCTCGCCCTCAAGATTATTGCAAAAGAATCTGGGTTAAAAGGAAAACTCTTACGTCCACTGTCAGCAAAACTATTGCCCGAAACAGAAGCAGAAAAAAAAGGGATAGTTGACAGAAACAAATTGCTAAACATTCAGGGCAGGTCGAGGAAGCCTCAGCTTGAGCTTGCCAAGAAATATGAGATTACAACTTTTCCGTCTCCCGCTGGCGGATGTCTATTAACTTGCGAAGAATATACAAAGAAACTTCGAGATCTATTCAACAACAAAAAACGCATTTCGATGGCGGATGTTACTTTGCTTCGTTTTGGCAGGCATTTTAGACTCGGAAAAAACAAGATAATCGTCGGAAGAAATGAATCAGAAAACAAGTTTTTGGCCAATAATAAAATGCCAACAGACTTTTCTTTTGAACTCTCTGACGTCGTGGGACCCACAACTCTTTTGCAGGGACCAAAAACCAAAAAAGCCATTGAAACCGCCGCTAAATTAACAGCTTCTTACTCAGACGCCAAATCGGGTAAAGTTACTGTAAAGTATGGTAGAGACTACCTCAACCAAACAGTAATTGTAGATTTGCCCCAGAAGGCTGAGGTAGAAAGACTACGAGTGGGAAATGAAAAAACCAAAAAATAGTACATAATAAAAAACCAGATAATTCCCTGCCTTTCTGGAAAGACCCAATTATCTTTAATAAAATTATTCTTTCCTCATTGCATCTACCTTCAGATCTTTAGGCATCAGTTCAATAGCGTACCTCAAAGCGATTCGCGGCATAATTTTGCGGTTCTTAATAACATAGTTATAGACTTCCTTGAGGTGTTTTCTGCTTTCCTCTTTGAGAAGCCACCCATAGCCCTTCTGCACCATATCATCCTCATCTACCAAAAGTATGTCACAAATTTCGAGGGCCTCCTTTAGGAACAAACCTTTTTTGGCCGGAACAATAAGTGAAACTGAGGAAGCTCGTTTGAGCCAGCGATTATCGCTTTTAGACCAACGCTTTAATTCAGTGATAGTTTGTGGATATTTTTGGATTAGGTCGCCGATAGTGTGATTACAGAACCCATCGCATTTAGCCCAATTATTAATATATTCTTCAATCCAGCATTTGAAAATCAGCAAGTCAGCAGGCTCGAGGCATTCAATGTAGCGTGGAAGCCAAAATGCAACTACAAAAGCTTCTTCGGTGTAGTCTGAACGATATAGTTCTTCGCATATCTTGAAAATAGCTTGTTTGTCGAGAGCTTTCACTTGAAGCCAATATTTTTTAGCTATTTTCCCAACTGTCTCTGTTTTGACACCGTAGAATTTTGTCTGTTCTTTGAAGAAACGTTGAGTACTTTTTTTTACTTTTTCATCAGCGTTTTCTTTTAGGTCTGCTCTTATTTGCAGCAGGATATTATTCATGAAAGAAAAAGTCTTCTTTTAAAATATGAGCTTTTCTTAAAAAATGAAATTAAAGAAAAGAGGGATTAGAAATCTTCCATCTGGTAGAGACCAAAATCAACGTCTAACGTTTTTTCTGATCCGCAACTGTCTTCTAAATCATAAAGATGACTTGTTGTTTTCTCTAACTCACTTTTCTTAACTGTCAATTTTGTCTTAACCATCCTTGATTTTACTTTACCTTTTGGTTTACGGATTACATTGGTTGAATCGATGACAATGCTGTCATCGATGATTTTTGGTATGACCTCAACTTTGACGTCGTCCACGCTTAAATCGCATTTCAAATCATCATGAACATGGTCATGTTCTTGTTTAGTCAACGCCTTTACGCCTCCAGACTTCAGCGCTAATCAGGTCTCGAATTGCGACTCGGATCGCTTCGGCACGGTTAGGATAGAACCGCTCGCCAACCAACTGGTCCAAAGCTTTTATATACGTTTCAGGCAGATACAGAGTAATTAATTTCATATGGGATATAACTCCCTAAGTTTTATGAACATACAACGCTAATTGTAGGTTATACTTCTATATATCATGTGGCAAATATGAATATAACATGTTCGTTCCTTAACTTATAAATCAAGAAACATGTATTTTGCAAGTTCCTGTTAATTCATGCACCTCAAAGACTACGTTTTTATTTCTTGTTGAAGCAACTAACTACTTAGATAACCATGTACGGTTCGGTTTTCGTCAAGAATTTTGGATGTTCCTCTAACACAGCGGATGGCGAAGTGCTAATAGGGTGCTTGTCAGAAGCGGGTTTCAAGATAACTTCTTCAGAAACAGACGCTGACCTGATTATCTACAACACCTGTGCAGTCAAAGGACCAACAGAAAACCGCATAATCAACCAAATAAAAAATGCGCCAAAAGGGAAAAAAATCATAGTTGCGGGTTGTTTACCTAAGATTAGTTTTGAGCGATTAGAGCGAGAAACCTATTTCAACGGCGTAGTCGGTCCAGCATTTGGTGCAAAAATAGTTGAGGTTGCCACACGAGTTTTAGCTGGTGAAACAGTAATTAACGTTGAAGATTCAGAGAAGCCGCTTTTGAGTCTTCCAAAAAGAACATCCAATCCAGTCAGAAGTATAGTTCCAATTAACTTCGGTTGTGTAGGTAGTTGCAGTTACTGCTGTGTGATTCAGGCGCGCGGTCATCTGCGAAGCTACAGGATTCAGGAAATTATGGAACGTGCGCAAAAAGACCTCTCTGAAGGTGTAAAAGAGTTATGGTTGACCTCGCAAGATACAGCCAGTTACGGCAGAGATCTAAATACTGATCTTGCAGAGTTGCTTTTTGCACTTGATCGTATAAAAGATAACTTTAAGATTAGGGTGGGCATGATGACTCCGAATTTAGTATTGAAAATGCAAAGTAAACTGATTCAAGCATTCGAATCAAATAAAGTCTTTAAGTTTTTGCATTTGCCTATGCAGAGTGGAGACGATACAGTGCTTCGAAACATGCATCGGTATTACACATCAGCAGAGTTTAAAGACATTGCCAAAGCCTTCAGAATCAGCTACCCAAATTTGACGATTGCTACTGATGTGATTTTAGGGTTTCCAGGCGAAACTGAGGAGGCCTTCCAAAACACGCTGAAAGTTTTAGAAGAAGTTAAACCTGATGTAGTTAACGTTTCAAAGTTTTTTGCTCGACCCAAAACTGCCGCTTGGAAAATGAAAGATGGTTTGGTCGAGAAAGAGGAAATTAAACGCAGAAGCACCCTTACGTCAGATCTTTCGAAGCAGCTTTCTGCTGAACGCAATCGACAATGGCTGAAATGGATTGGAGAGGTACTCGTAGATGAAAAAGGAAAAGTTGAAGGCACATGGATTGGGCGAAACTTCGCCTACAAGCCAATCGCTGTAAAAAGCACTGGCAATTTGCTTGGAAAAACTTTGAAGGTTGAAGTTGTAGAAACTTTTGGAACCTACCTAAAAGGTGAAATAGCCTAAAGACAAGTGCAATTTTTTCTATAGCACCCTGCTTGTAAGAGTTTGTTAAATGTTACAGTATACTGTAAACATGTATTATTAAACCAAGGACCAGAGCGAAACCCCAGATTAAAAAAGTGGGAATCATCAATCTCCACTTTTTTGCAGCAAAATTGATCCGATAACTTGAATAGCAGAAACTACATTCCCTTGAAAATCAAGCACCAAAATCTTTTGCCTCTGTGATTTCAAATATTAAAGACCTAAACTATTTTAATCGTTTTATCAACCGAAAATAAGAAAAACAATGTGGAATAAAATACAAAGCAGATAAGAAATTACTTGGAACTGAAACTGCCGGAATAAGCGAGTTGGCTAACGATTATATGAATACTTAAATAATTTCGGTTCTGTATCTTGTTCGGCTGAGAAAGTGATTAAAACACAATCGAGTATCTGCTTTTTTAACACTCTAACACGCAAAAAGGAGACTTTCAATCCTTTAGAAAGTGGAAAAGTGAAGATGTATACGTGTGGACCCACGGTTTACGATTTTGCACACATCGGGAATTTTCGTGCTTTTGTTTTTGAGGACTTGCTTAAGCGTTGGCTGTTGCACCGCGGATTCAAAGTTAAACATGTTATGAACTTAACCGACATTGATGACAAAACAATAATGGGCAGCCAAAAACAGGGCATTCCCCTGAAACAATTCACAGATTTTTACGTGAAAGCTTTCTTTGAAGATATAAAAGTCCTAAACATAGAGAACGCCGACGTCTACCCTAAAGCAACCGATCACATCTCTGAAATGGTTACTTTAATCAAGACGCTTATGGCTAAGGGCTTTGCATACAAAGGTGAAGATAACTCCATTTATTTCTCTGTCTGCAAATTCCCAGATTACGGCAAACTATCCCACATCAAAGTAGACGAACTTAAGGTTGGCTCACGGGTTAGCCAAGACGAATACGCCAAAGAGGAAGCACAAGATTTTGCACTTTGGAAAGCGTGGACCCCTGATGATGGCGACGTTTTTTGGGAAACAGAGTTAGGCAAAGGAAGACCAGGGTGGCACATCGAATGCTCCGCCATGAGCATGAAATACCTAAGCCAGACATTTGATATCCACTGCGGCGGAGTCGACAACATGTTTCCTCATCACGAAAATGAAATTGCCCAAAGTGAGAGCGCTACAGGCAAAAGATTCGTTAATTACTGGATGCATAACGAGCACCTGCAGGTGGAGGGCAAAAAAATGGCAAAGAGACTTGGCAATTTTTACACTCTACGTGATCTCTTAACAAAAGGCTATGACCCCATCTCAATAAGGTACCTTTTGATGTCTACTCACTATCGGCAACAATTCAACTTTACGTTTGAAGGACTTGAATCAGCAAAAAGTGCGATAGAGAGGTTACGTAACTTTGTTAGGCGACTTTATGAAGCAGAAGGCAAAGAAAGCGAAGGAAAAGTAACAACATTAATTGAGAAATTAGAAGCATGCTTCGATGGCTCCATGGATGACGACCTAAATATTGGAGTAGCGCTATCGTCACTGTTTGACTTTGTACGAGAAATCAATAGCCTACTTGATGTAAACGACGTTAGCAAAGAGGAGTCTGCAAAAATCATCAAGGTAATAATAGAGATTGATGATGTATTAGGGGTTATTGGAAAAGTTGAAGTTGAAGAAGCTTTACCCAAAGAAATAGACCTGCTAGTCCAAAAACGTGAAGTTGCTCGAAAAACAAAGAATTGGAAAGAAGCCGACTCAATTAGAGCTCAACTCAAAACCATGGGAATTGTCCTAGAGGATACAGCACAAGGTGTACGGTGGCATAAAGAGAAAACTTAAGCTTTGCCATCGAACGTCCATTTGCCACTATCGTATTTTCCCTTGCAGAGTCTATCCGCAAGCGCCAACTCGTTGGGCGTCAAGTATCCTTCCTCAAGTTGAATCTTCAGGATCGCCTTGAACCCTTGTGCAAGAGCATTAGCAATAGTACCTGGGTTAATCTTATGCCCGAGCTCGTTTTCAATACTAGTTATTTTACGCCTGCCAATATCGGTTGCTAAAGTACAACTAAGGTTTTTGAATTTTATTAACTGAAACATTTTGGACAAATCTACACTCCTCAAGAGGGTACCATGTTGCAGGACGATGCCGCGAGTAATGGTTTGACTGCTACCAGAAATCTTTTTGCCATTCACAGTTAGGTTTGGGCAGTTCTTGGCATCACCCTCGCTAAAATCAGCTGGAACTCCTAAAATGCGAAGCGCGTCAGTTATTGCTTCGTAAATTTTGAAGTAAACAGCGGTTATGTCGCCCATCCCGAAATCTGCAGCTTTGGCGGTTACACTATAGGTAACTTCACCCTCGAAATCATGGTAAACTGTACCACCACCGCTAATACGTCTAACCACATCGACTCCCAATTGCTTGCAAGAGTTGAGGTAAACCTCAGTCTCAGGATTCTGGTTTTTGCCCACGCTAACAGCGGAAGGTTGCCAACGATAAAATCTCAATGTATTCGGAACTTGCCCCTTGATTCGCGATGTTAAGATTGCTTCGTCGATAGCCATGTTCATAGAAGCATCATGTATTTCAAGGGGCAGCAAACGCCAAGTATCCATACTTTTCTAATCCTTTTTCTAAGAAAAAGTGAGGTAGTGTTTAAAACTATTATGCAACTAATTTTTAAAAGAAAAAGATGTGACTCTTTATGATGATTAGATAAATGCTTAAAACCAAGCAACGAAATCTCTAAAGAATAGAAACAGTAGATGAAAACAATATGAAGGTAATCTCGGGTCCCGCGTCCAAAGAACTTGCTGAAGCAATTTCAGCGCAAACTGGTTTCCCAAACGTTCCCGTTTTATCCAAGTTTTTTCCTGATGGCGAGTCTTACGTTCGTTTAGACGGCAATGTCAAAGATGAAGATGTAGCAATTGTTCAGACAACTTGCCCTCCCATGCAAGATAGCAGGCTTTTTCAATTGGCGTTTTTAGCTGATGCAGCTAAACGTGCAGGAGCCGCTAAAGTAACTGCAGTGGTGCCCTATTTGGCGTATGCTAGACAAGACAAAATGTTTCTCGCAGGGGAAGGAATAAGCGTGGAAACCATTGTACGCATGCTAAAAGCAGCAGGAATCGACCGTTTTTTAACCGTCAACATCCACTCGGAACCAACACTCAAGCAATTCCCATTTCCAGCTGAAACCCTAAGTGCTATCCCACTAATAGCAGACTACTTTTCTAAGAAAGGCCACAAAGGCGCATACGCTCTATCACCTGATAAAGGCGCAATGTACATCGCTAAGCAAGCTCAAGAGGTTTTAGGCGGCGACGTAGGATATCTTAGCAAGACTCGCGACCGCTACACGGGGCAAACCGTGCAAACAGCGGAGGGCTTAAACGTAAAGAACAAAACCGTGATTATCCTTGATGACATTATCAGCACAGGCGGCACCATAGTTGGTGCAGCAAAAATTCTTCGGGAACAGGGAGCCAAACATGTCTTTTGCGGTTGCGTCCACGGCTTACTCATTGGTGATGCTGAGAAGCGAATTTCGGATGCAGGAGTTGAAGAAATCGTTGGTACCGACAGCGTTCCCGGAAACATAAGTAAGGTTTCGTTGGCACCACTGATTAGTCAAGCTCTTAAAGGCGCTGTTTAGTGCCGAATCTTTTCTTTTTACTTTCAGGCGAAAACGAGACTTTACCTTCCGCTGAGGTTAAGGCAATTCTGGAAGCAGAAGGGTACATCTACCAGAATCCCCAAGAGTTTGATCAGGTTTTGCGTTTAGAATCTGAAATTGAAAGCACCAAAGTGGTTCAGGTTCGCTCGGCTTACACTCGGGTTTGCGCTCAAGAACTCTTTGTTGCAAACGCAAACATGATGGATATAGCCAAAGCAGCTGCCCAAGTGGACTTCAAAGCAGTGCTCAAACCCAACGAAAGTTTCGTGGTCCGAATAAACCGAATAAAAAACTACGCCGATTCCAAGATAAACACTATGACTCTTGAAGTAGAATTAGGATGTCAAATCCTCAACCAAACCGAAGGAACAAGAGTCAACTTAAAAAATCCTGATAAGACTTTAATCGGCATTATAACAAACGAAAAAATAGTATTAGGCTTAAAACTCACCGATATAACGAGTAAAACGTTCTCAGAACGGCGCCCAAGAAAAAAGCCCTTCTTTCATCCCTCCGCAATGCCCTCAAAGATGGCACGTTGTATGGTGAATTTGTCGCTTGCCAAAACTGAATCCGTATTGTTCGATCCATTTTGCGGAACGGGAACATCACTAATCGAAGCCACCTACATCGGCTGCAGAGCTGTGGGCATCGATGCACAAAGGCGAATGATTTTAGGAACCAAAAAAAACCTTCATTTTTTCAATATCTCAGCTGAAGGCTTGGTACTGGCAGATTCACGCAAAATTCCCTTGTTCAAAGTTGACGCCATCGTAACTGATCCACCATACGGACGATCATCAAGTACCCTGAAATCAACTACTAAACAACTCGTTGAAGAAGTCTTAGCCGCTTCACATTCATTGCTGGGTGTAGGGCAACGAATTTGTATAGCTTCTCCTAAAACATTAAACATCTCACGCATCGGCAAAAAATTGGGCTATCGACACGTTGAGTCCCACTTTGCCTATGTCCATCAGACCTTGACGAGGGAGATTGCAGTGTTCGAAAAGGTGACCTCATGAGTATTTGCGTTGTGTTTTTAGGAACGAGCGGCAGCGTACCAACTTTGAAACGAAGTTTGCCAGCGATGGTTGTTCAGTGCCCACGGGAGCAATGGATGTTTGACTGTGGGGAGAACGTTCAGAGGCAAATGATGCAGGCAAAAACAAGTTTCCATAAGAAAATGAAAATCCTAATCACCCACTTGCATGGCGATCACGTTTTGGGTTTGCCCGGACTCTTGCAAACCATGGCTTTAATGGATCGAAAAGAACCCATACAAGTTTATGGTCCAGTCGGACTAAAAGAATTTCTATTGTGCACAAAAAAAACCCTTAATTTCGGATTAACTTTCCCTGTAGAAATCAACGAAATATCCGAGGAAGGCGATGTCTGCGAAACAGAAGAATATCGCCTTACAGCAATAAAATCCAACCACGCCGTAGAAAGCTATGCATTCGCATTTATAGAAAAACCTCGCCCTGGAAAGTTCTATCCCGAGAAAGCTTTAGCACTGGGAGTTGCAAAGGGCGAGTTATGGTCTCAACTGCAGAAGGGTAAAGAAATCAAGCTCAAAGACGGTAACACAGTAAAACCAAATGACGTAATGGGTCCAATGCGGGCCGGACGCAAAATCATCTATACAGGTGACACCAAACCCTTCGATTCGTTTGCCAAATTTGCAGAAAACGCGGATCTGGTGGTTCATGACTGCACGTTTGACGATTCTCTTGCCGAAAAAGCATTAGTGGACGGACATTCAACCCCTACTCAAGCAGCCCAACAAGCCAAAGCGGCAGGCGCAAAACGGTTGGTGTTATCTCACATAAGTGCAAGGTATCCTGACGCCTCTTTGCTATTGGAGCAAGCCAAAAAAGTTTTCTCAAATACTATTTTTGCAGAAGATTTCCTTGAAATTGAGTTACCTTTAGGCGAGTAACTGCTTTAATTTAGCAATACTTTCAGGCACCTTATGCATCGATTCAACGACAACAGTTTTGTCGTAACCGATTTTCTTGAGCGTATCAGCAAGCCAAACATAATCAATATCACCATCTTCTATACCGTAATGCTGGTCGTCTGAACCGTCGTTGTTGCTGGCGTGAATATGCACAATTTTGTCAGCAAGCTGATTAAAGAAAGGCTGAATTTGCCCTTCCAAGTTAGCATGCCCAAGATCCATCGCAATGCCGAAGGGTAACTTAGTTTCTTTATACATTTTGTGGAACTCTTCAGGCGTGTTTAGCAGAAACCAGTATTTTGCAGGCAAATTTTCCAAAGCAATGTTTATGCCGTACTCTTCTGCTTTTGCATAAAGCAATTCAATGCTCTTGTACATCTGCTTAAAATCCTCACCAGGATAAAATTGACCGATACCTGTACGTTGTCCAGGGTGAAAAACCCAGATTTTCGCATCAATTGCATTCGCATTAGTTAGCGATCGTGTCAAACGTTTTAATGAAGCAGTTAACAGAGGCTTAATTGGCGAGGCAATATTGATGTCGGCAAAAGGCGCATGCAAAGAATACTCCAGACCATAAGACTTTGCGGCTTGTTTGAGTTGGGAAACGCGTTCCTTGTTGAGATCGTGGTTACCATCATCCAAGATTTCTATGTATTTAGTACCCATCTTCCCCAAACGTTTTACCATACGGCTGAAAGGCTCACCCAAACAATACAGCATAGAAACGCCAACTTTCGCTTTAGACATACAAACACCTAATCTACAAATGGAATCTTTCTGGTAAGATGTAAGACAAACTAAATAAGTTAACCTTAAAAAACTGAGGATTAAAACTCAAATCAACAACAACCAACAACTTTTCTTCAAAAGCCAGAAAAATAACGCTAAGAGAAGCTGCTGCTGATGCTGCTGCAACAGTGATTTGAATTTCAACAGTTGCATCAATCAAAACTAAACAGACTAACTATACTCTAAATCGCATCAAAAATAACATCTATTTGGAATTGCAGCAAAGATAAAACAGACTTCCAAGAATTTAAGGAAACAACTGCCTACCCTAGCGAAACGGTTCAGAACATAATGGTCGAGTAGTTTTATACTGAATCTTTCTAAGCCCCAAAGCAAGTTCAATGAATTCTTTTATTGTTGAATTGCGGAAATCCCAAGTCGGCTGTCCAAATCGCAAACCACAACACATAGTATCCGCGTAAACGTAAAGTCTTTTTCCCATATAATCGAATGCCGCTTGTTTTGGTTCACCATACTTGGGGCCAGCAAGAATTTTAAAAGGCCAAATTTTGCATGCTTCGGGTTTGATGCCCTGTAAATAGCAAGAATAGGTGTTTGATTTGCTGCAAAGGAACCTGCAGGAGCCATCGTTTTCACGTCTAATATAGAAACGATCCAATCCTGTTACTGTGGTATCAAAGCCAAATGTTTTAGAGATTTTGAGCCACTCAGGAAAGCCTAACACTACACTATAGAGTTTACAGCAGTAACCACATGCTTTGCATTGCCAGTCAGCAACATTCTGCCAAGGAACAAACTGCATCTTTACCATAACACTCTGAAAAGACAAAGCAAAAAGAATTAAAGTCTTTTCCAAACAACAGAAAAGAGACTATGTTTTTCTATAAAGGTAGATCGTGTGCGCAGGATAACCCAACTTTGGATTTTCACAAAAAGTCTCTATCTTTTCAGGTCTCCAACCGATAATTTCGTAGTCATGGGAAACTACACGCGCACCTTTTTTGAGGTCGCTTTCAAGCTTTGGCCTGATTTTGTCGTTTGCACTCGTCGTTAAATACAAATACACAACATCAGCAGATGTCAAATTAACTTTAAACATATCATCATTTAGAATAGTTACCCTGTTATCAAGACCACTCTCATGAATGACCCCCATTGCTCTTTTAGCCAAGTCTTCTCGCAACTCAATTCCAACACCCCGTGCACCAAAAGTCTTAGCTGCCATAATCACGGTTCTACCGTCCCCAGCACCCATATCAAACAGGACTTCCCCAGCTTTCAAATCAGCCAATTTCAACATGTACTCTACAACAACACTTGGACTCGGAACAAAAGGAGCAATAAACATGCTTCAACACTCCCTAAACAAGTTATTAACCACTCTATCATGCCACATAAGCGTCTTTTTTAGGTTGGGGTCTACGTGCTTCTCCACATTTTAAGCAACTCTGAGCGCATAGTTCAAGATATTTTTCTTCATCCACCGAACTAACAGCTTCTGCTGCTTTCATGCAAAGATCACTTGGTTCGCTACAACCTTCTTGCTTGCAAAGACCAGAAATAAATTGGCAAACTTCTTGCACATCCTTAGGTTCCAAAACCGCCCTGTTAGTACGAACCAGTAAGCATAATTCTCTTGCCATTACACAAGTTTTAACGTATTTAATGCGTTCAAGAACTTCATCGCGTAATTTTTTTCGGCTAATTTCCACTTTTAATTCTCCTGTGGCATAAGCAAACTTGAATTAAGATATTCATGACTTAAAAAGTTGCTGATAAAACAATAAAGACAAACACTTTGAATACATTGTTTACTTAAAACGTTTGCTTAGGGATTTGCGTTCTGCTTCCAAAACTAATTCATAAAACTTGTCTGTCGGCTTAGGCTCCTTGTTCAAAACACTCGAAGCTACTATTATTGAAATTCGCCGGGCACTCAACACAACAGCAGCTGTTTTACCGTATTTCTCAATTAGCTCGGCTGTTTGTTTAGCAATTAAACGCATCTTTTCCTCGTTCTTTGCCAAATGCTCACCCCTTTTCTCCACCAATGACAAAGCCTTCTCTTCCTCGATCTTCAACATTCCAATCTGAAACGAGCCACATCGAGGACACCTAGGTTTGTCAGGCAGATCTTTTATACGAATCATCTCCATATAATCCCAGCAACTAGTGCAGACAAAGTTACCAGTCTCACTAATCAACCTGGCCTTGGCAGATTCTACTAGAACGGCACGCATCTGTTCAGGAGGAATCAGATCAGTTTTCATACTAACCCGCTCAATGCCAACGCGAGCAACTGGAGTTGGATTACCGCCTGTCTCAACAACTTGAAACCGTACCAATCCATCATGTAAACGACCTAAAACCATCACCAACCCGTCAGAATCAAGATCCTTGGAAAAAACCTCTTTCAGGCCCTCTTCGTAGATGGGTGTCCCATCAAAACTTGAAATCAACTTCTGCAAACTAACGTTACTAAAGTCAGCCCATTTCTTAAGAGCCCCAAAACGCCTAGCCACCTGTATAACTCGTCGTTTAAACAAACCCGTTTTAACAGCTGACTGTGTCAGTGTACTTCGAATCGTTTGTTCAGCCATGTCTTTTATCTCGTTTAAGACTTCAACGAGTCGATCCGCAGTCATTGCACCGATTGTTTGCACGAAAATGCGGTAGGGGTCATGCTGAACAACCATGCCACGACGCAGCTTGTCAGATAGCACTTGTCCAAGCAGCTGCGCAAAAGCACGATTTATGTTAGAACCAAAATTTGAGTGAACAATGATAAATTCACCCCACTCTTCCACGACTATACGATTAGGAGTGGGAACACAAAAGCCACTATTGACTTGCTCGATGGTTTCGGCTAATGCATGCAAGATTGTTTCGGCGTCAGCTGGATAAAGTTCAGAAAGCAAAACACTAATCTGCCCAGCTGAAGCTCCACTTCGATGCTTTTCTTCTACGAACCCACGGATTTCCGCAACATTCTGCGCCACCTCATAAGGAACAGGGATTTCTTCTCCGATCCAACTCGGAATTGAACCGGTTGGATCCTCAACGGGACGAACATAAACTTTGTCTTCAGCGGCATGCATTATTTGCCAAGGACTGCCTCGAATTATGAATTTAGTGCCCGGCTTTCCATACTCAGCCATGAAAGCTTCATCTAAAACACCTATTGAAGAATCTATGGATTCATCAATAACTAGAAATTGCTTTTCCTCAGGAATCATAGAGAGATTATCAAAATAGTACTCAAATAGGGCTTTGGTTCGTTGAGGTCTTAGAACCACTTGGTCTTCAAAAGATGCCCAAGCCAAGCGTGGAAAACGCTGGTGCATATATTTGATAATTTTCTCAATATCACCCAAATTGAGGTTTTCAAAAGGTGCTGCATTCTTGAATATTTCTAGAATTTCGTTGAAAGTTAATCGCCGATTCTTTAACAACAACCCAGCGATTTGATGTGATAAAACATCGTAGGGTTTATCAGGTATTTGCAGCGGCTCCAACTCCTCCCGCAAAGCTCTACGTGCGATAGCCAAAGCCTCGAGAGTATCATCTGAATCCATACCGACGATTATACCTTCAGACAAATGTCCATAAGTATGCCCCGCTCTACCGATCCGCTGAATTAAACGCGAAACCTGTCGTGGACTCATATATTGAATAACGAGATCAATATGACCAATATCTATACCAAGCTCAAGGCTGCTAGTCGCAATTAACCCCTTTAACTCTCCTCTCTTCAGCCCTACTTCTGCAGCAATACGGGAAGGCTTTGTTAAAGAACCATGATGAATGGATATTGGAAAATCAGCATCCCAAACTTTGAAGCGGGAAGCTAACACCTCAGAAACTGAACGCGTATTCGTAAAAAGAAGAACAGATTTGCGTTTAGTCATATAATCACGTATAATCCGCAACCTTGCCGCAACTTCTGGATGAGTATAAATTTTTGAAGCAAAACGAGTGTCTTCTTCTGTTGGCTTAGGATAAATAACCTGTAACTTCACCATTTTAGCAACCGGTACTCGGACGATTTCGACAGGACGCCCATCTCCGACAAGAAAGTGCGCCACTTTTTCTGGACTACCAACCGTCGCGGACAAACCAACCATCTGAAAGTCTTTACCGATCAAACCTCTGACACGTTCCAACGCTAAAGACAATTGGCTTCCTCGCTTACTATCCGCTAATTCGTGAACTTCATCAACTATAACCCAACGAAGACTTTGCAAGTGCTGTCGCAAAAGCCAACCTGTAAGAATTGCCTGCAACGTTTCAGGCGTAGTTATAAGAATGTCTGGAGGACATTGAGACTGCCGCAAACGCTCCTTTGTTTCTGTGTCGCCATGTCTCACTGCCAATTTAATATCTAAATTATTGCACCACCACCGCATCCGATCAAGTAAATCACGATTCAACGCGCGCAACGGCGTGATGTAAAGCACCTTTATACCCGGAGTCTTAGGTGCTTGCAAAAGCATACTGAGTACTGGCAGAAAAGCAGCTTCCGTTTTGCCTGTAGCTGTCGGTGAAATAAGAAGAATGTTTTTGCCAGCGAGGATTTTTGGTATAGTTTTCTGTTGGGGTTCAGTGGGTTTAGAGAATCCTCTCTGTTCAATGAGCCTACGCACTGGCTTGACGAGCATTTCAAAAGCGTTTTCAGAAATTTCCTGCAATTTAGTATCCTTAGATGCTAAAATGAATATCTTCAACTGTTCTATAAAATAATATTGGGCAAAACACAGAATTTTGAGGCTCTCTATGTTGGTTCTGACAGGTGTTAATGTATAAGTAATTTATTGGTACCGTTTCAAGCGATTACTTGAGTATATTATGGGTCGTTAAACATTTCTTTATCTTACTCTCAAGTGCATTGACAAAAAAATGTCTAATCATTATGTTAAAAAAATAAATATCTATGGAAACACTATGGAAAGTTTTTTATCCAATGATACTAAACCATGGAAAAGACAACAGGAGGAAAAAGTAATGGGTAAATGTCCAAAATGCGGAACTGAAGTAGCAAAGCCAAAAAAGACATGGAAAATGGCAGGCCGTCCAGATAAAGCTGGAAAACGTATGCAACTAGAAATCGGACTCTACGAATGCCCAAAATGCGGCAACGTATTCCGAGAAGTTTTAAGCAAACAGAAAATCTAAATGACCAAAGACTAGACTAACTCTCTTTTTTTCTTTTTTAGCGTTAGTCTTAAAACTAAAATCGACATATAACTAACCGCTACTTGAGGCAAAGAAGTGTTATCTGCAAAGAAGATCTGGAAAAAAGAATCGGTCAAAATCATAATCGCCGCAGCTTTGGTCGTGACAGCTGGTTTGGGGTTTTTCTACATAATGCAGCTCGCATTGAATACACAAACACCATTTTTGATTTTGGAGAGCAACAGTATGTGTATTTCAAAGGATGGCAACTGTGAGGGATGGAATCACCCTTTTGACGAAACCCTTCACCTTGGTGATCTGCTAATTATTCAAGGAGTCAATCCAAGGGATTTAAACTCGAATTACCCCAACAGCGACATTATTGTTTTCAAGGACCAAACGAGCGGCAACTTTATTGTTCACCGCATTATATCCGAACAAATAATCGACAACACTAATTATTTTAAAACTAAAGGAGACGGAGCCGGTCCAATCGTTTGGCCTAATATTCCTAATTATTTTGACGATATTCCAACTTCGCTAGGTGTTCCTCAAGACCAAGTTCTCGGGAGGGTTGCTATTCGAATTCCATGGGTTGGCGGGATAGCTCTCTTCCTGAAGAATAATCCGTGGAGTATAATAGTGATCATTGCCTTAGTCCTTTTACTGGCAGTTGGAAAAATTGTGGCTACTTCTACAAAGAAAAAAAGCAAACTGCACAACAAAAAAGATTAAAATTGCAGTCATAGATGTATTTATAAAGTCAGCTTTTGATAAGGTGATATTTAAGGGGCAAGTTCGTAAGAGGAGAAAAGTGATTGCCGAAAGTTAAAGCATCAATCAGCATAGAAAACGTTGTAGCTTCTGCAACCCTCAACCAGAAAGTCGATTTAAACGCAGTAGTAAAAGGATACCCAGGAGTAGAATATCGCCCTGAGCAATTTCCAGGTTTAGTTTTCCGTCTAAAACGCCCAAAAACCGCTACACTGATTTTTAGTTCAGGAAAAATGGTTTGCACAGGCGCTAAATCCGAAAAAGAAGCCAAACGGGCAGTCATGAAAGTAGTCAAAGAGCTCAAAAGAGGCGGCATAATCATTATCGGAAAACCTGAACTAAAAATCCAAAACATTGTTGCCTCAGGAGGTTTAGGAGGAATGATTGATCTAGAAAAAGCGGCCTACACACTGGGACATGCAATGTACGAACCTGAACAGTTCCCAGGTTTAATCTACCGTATGGTGGAACCAAAAGTTGTAATTCTACTGTTTGCAAGCGGTAAACTCGTCTGCACAGGCGCTAAAAAAGAACAAGACGTCTTCACAGCAGTGGAAAATATACATGCATTGCTCGAAGAAACAGATTTAATCTATTACGAATAAAGCCTTACTGCTTTTTTATTTGTTTTCGAATAGTTTTTAAACTATCTTGATCAATTGCACCTATTTCATAGAGCTTATTTGCAATCTCACTAATTCTCAGAATCGAATGCAGTGTCACACCAGTCTTTTCCAACAGATTCCTTCCACCTTCTTCACGATCCAGAAACACTACAGCATCAGTTACAACTCCACCTTCTGCACGTACAGCATCAGCAGCTTTTTTTAATGTTGAACCTGTAGTTAACAAATCGTCAATGAGTAAGACTCTGTCACCTGACACCAAAATTCCCTCCACTCTGCGCTCCCTTCCGCTAAGATGGACACCTTTACGCATATACAAGAAGGGTTTTTTGAGATTGTAGGCTATTTGACTTGAAAATGGAATACCCGCAATCGGGATACCTGCGATTCGGACAAAGTTCTTGAGTCCTATTTCAGCCATTATTGTTTTGGCATAGAATTCACAGATTTCGCTAAATACATCCGGAAAACTGGGAATTACTCTTAGGTCAATATAATAGGGGCTTGCCTTTCCAGTTGAAAGCTTGAAGACACCGAACTTGAGTGCATCAATTTTAAGTAGTATGTTAGCCATTTCATCCTTTTTGTCTAGAGAATTGGTTATTTTTTTCATTTCTAAATCCTCTTTGAGATTTGGTAGATTTTGTTTTGTTCAGGAATCAAGCATGATGTTCTAGGCAGTTCTTTTTTGAGAATTTCGGCAAATTCTTTTTGGCTTTGCATATTTGCAGTGTGGTAGGGTATAGCCAGCGGAGGTTTAGTTAGGCGGGCTATTTCAAAGCCCGTTTGCGGTGTCGCGTTGGGAGCAATGCCAACTGTGCAAAAAACGGTATCGAATTTTTCTTTCTGACCAATTAATGCTAATTCAGGAAACGGCAACGTGTCAGCAGTATGGTATATTTTGAGGTTGTCTTCGCTTGTTACTATGTATGTCACTGGGGCTTGGGCTGGATGGTTACATTTTTCTGCTTTCACGGTGACTTCGCCGATTTTGGTTTCCATCCCTGGTCTGGCTTCTTGGAGTTTTTCATTGGGGACGGCATATTGAAGTTTCTTAGCTGAGGCGGAATCTGCAATAACAGAACAATTAGTTGTTTTTTGGATTTCTTCTATTAGTGGAGGGTCAAGGTGGTCGTAATGTTCATGTGTTATCAGGATAGCATCGACTGTTGTGAGGTTTTTTGCTTTTATGTCAACTGGATCGATGACAAGCATTTTGCTGGGGGTCTTTAGCGAGATTCCAGCATACTGATTGAACCAAGTAAAAAGCACAGTGTTTGGATTGGCCATTTTATTAATTGACATAACTCGAATCCTCACAGACTAATATACGAAGGGCGTTTTAAAAGAATTTGCGCATTTCCGAATCTTCTATCATATATCAAAGGATAAAAGTAAAGAGTTGACCCAGAAAAATGCCGGTGGATCTGACAAAAGAATAGGTCTTTGCCATAGAAGAATACCGTCATTCTAGGAAAAACTCATCAAAGAGCCGCCACGAATCTTTTACAACATAAAATAGTGGTATCACCTCAGAAATCAAGCTTAGTTTGATAATGCTTAATAGTTTCTTGCACCGAGTACATTTTAAAATATAGATGGTTTGACTTGTAATGGTTGATGTTTGGTTGCCTTATGGAAAAACCGATGTCTGTGTACGAATACCTGCTCGAAATTTGCTGGGAATAATCGAACCTAAAGAGCGACAAGGTGCCCCTGACGCGAAAATCGAGGTTGACCGCGCCCTCAAAGAACCTATAGGAAGCAAACGACTCTGCGAAATCGCCAAATCCGAAAGCAAGGTAGCCATAGTTGTGGATGATGCCACCAGAAAAGCACCAAGTGAAGCAATGCTTTTACCAGTTCTCTCTGAATTAAATTTAGCAGGTGTTAAAGATGAGAATATCACGGTTATTTTTGGTTGCGGAACCCACCGAGCTGTGAGTGAGAAAGAGGCAGAGGAACTCCTCGGTAGCGAGGCGCTAAAAAGGGTGAAAACCATCAGCCATTGCTGCAATACCGCTACAGACTTAGTTTACGTCGGAACAACAAAAACCTATGGCAACAAAGTGCACCTTAACCGTATTTTTGCCGAAGCAGACGTCAAAGTACTCTTAGGCGATGTTGGTTTCCACTATTATGCAGGTTATGGCGGCGGTAGAAAAAGCATCTTACCTGCAGTTTGTGGAGAAGAAACTATCAAGCAAAACCACGCCTTATTGCTGCACGCTAGTGCCAGAACGGGGATCTTAGAAAATAATCCTGTTCACATCGATATGACCGAAGCCGCAAGGCTTGCAAAAGTAGATTTTATTGTTAACGTGGTTGAAAACAAGAATGGGGAAGTTGCAAAAGCCTTCGCCGGAGACCTTGAAGCAGCATTTTTGGAAGCAGTCAAACTGGTAGATGAATTGTACCGCGTGAAAGTGGATCGACGAGCAGATATTATCGTTGTAAGTGCAGGCGGACACCCTTCAGATATGAACCTCTACCAAGCCTACAAAGGCTTAGACAACGCGCTAGATGCAGTTAAACGAGGCGGGGTCATAATCTTAGTTGCTGAATGCCCCGAGGGACACGGCAATCAAGTCTTCTATGATTGGATGACAAGACTTGTCGACCTTAAAACCATTGAACGTGAAATTAAACGAAATTTCGTCATGGGAGGACACAAAGCCTATTACCTCTTAAAAGCCTTACAAAATCACCAGATAATTTTGGTATCCTCGCTGCCTGACTTCTACGCCACAAGCATTTTTAAACTAAAAACTGCTCGAGCCGTTAACGACGCTCTAAACGAAGCAATGAAAATTACAGGTTCAGCTTCAAGAGTTTGGGCGATGCCTCAAGGAAGTTACACACTGCCCGTTTTTAAGACTCTTGAAGAAAACAAAAACTAACGAACCAAACTTGAAAGCGCAACCTTTAAGTCTGCACATTGAAATTTGGATTAGCAAGGCGAAACAATGCAGCAAACATTTATGCTACGCAAATTTGTTCCTGATGACCTGCAGAGCGTAATGCAAATCAACCGCGTCTGCTTACCAGAAAATTATACCGACTTTTTCTTCATTGACCTGCATCAGAGGTTCCCAGAAACGTTCATAGTATCAGAAGAAAAAGGAAAAATTTTGGGTTATATTATGTGCCGCATTGAAGTAGGGTTATCTAACTATGGGTTTGGCGGCTTAGTCCGAAAAGGGCACATAGTCTCTATTGCAGTTTTGCCCCAAGCCAGACGCAAAGGCGCCGCTAAAGCATTGATTAACAAAGCATTGGAAGGCATGGCTTATTATCGGGCAAAACAAGGCTTTTTAGAAGTTCGCGTCACTAACGAAATAGCAATTTCTCTATACAAACAACTTGGTTTTGAAATCACACGAACAATCAGCGGCTATTACTCAGATGGCGAAGACGCATACGTTATGACAAAAAAAATCTAAGAGAACTTTCTAATTTAATCACCACCCATAAAAAAATTATCCTCTAAACTAAATAATTACAAAGGCTACAGACAAAACTGAAAAATAATAGCAATTCGATTGAAAATCTAAAATAGAACTTTTTTAAAAAAATACAATAATAAATTTAAAGAAAATAAGATATAGGGTGCTAAGCAGCTTTTGGCTTGACTTTGTCAACCGCACTGTTTAGACTATTCATTTCCATATTAGCTTTCCGAATTAGGTCTGCGATAGTTTCTTTGGTAGGTATTGCTGCCCCGACCGATAATGCAATTGCTTTCCGATGGGCTTCTTGCAGTAAAGGTTTGATCGTTTCTTTGGTTGTATAGCTGATACTCAGAGCGAGAGCGAATGCTTCTTGATTGCTTGATTCTATACTTCGTCTAGTTGCGGCAACATCAACTTTGAGTTGGTCACCGGTTATGATCAGACCGTTGTCAAAGACTGCACGCATTGAAATTCCTAATTCAACGGCTTTAATGCCAAGTTTTGAGAGAACACTTGCTAAGCGTTCGTTTATGACTTCCCCTTTTCTAACTACTAATGTATCT
>CAVZIW010000012.1:0-150567 GCA_963775465.1 Candidatus Bathyarchaeota archaeon
AAAAGGCTTATCGCAGCTATTTTCTGCGCATTATTCTCTGCCTGCATATACGTAAGTGCTGCCTTACGATACAACTGTAGGTGACAACTAACAATTGTGAGAAGTGCATTTTTAACTTCCAAAACAAGAGGCTGCCACACTGGTTTAGTAGCGAAATCATGATAGATTGTACTCTTAGCACACCCATATTTCACACTTAATCTTTCAACTATTTCTTTACGAAAATACCCGTATCCTTCGTCCTTTAGTAATTCTAAGCGTCTTTCAAGGGTTTGCTGCTGCATTTGTGGTCACTTTTTCTAAGGTTTTTGTAATTTTAGCTCTACAAGATAAGTTTTGATGGGTTTAGTTGTGGTTGTTTACGAGTTTGAGGTTTGTACTTGAAGCTGAAAGTTAAGCGGTTTTGGCTGCTACTGTTAATTAGGTTTTTTTCTCGTCGAAACCTGTTATTCTTGTTTACGCTATGTCCTGCTCTCTTCAGGATCCAGCAGGGGCTGTTGCGTAAATGTATCAGCTGAGGATTACTGGAAACTATGAAAAAGTCCAGGCGAGTTTTTTCATAAAAGTATTGGGCTGCCCAAGTCAAGAGCCTTGTTCCAATGCCAACGCCCTGGTAATCTGGAAGAACCACAAGGCGGCTAACCCGCCAATACTTGTATTTGTACTGTGAACGCCCAATCGAGATGAATGCTACGGGTTTGCTGTTGTAGAGCGCCACGTAGTGTTTGTTTGATGTTAGGATGTTTGTGTTTAGATAATGATATTGCCTAAAGAGGCACCAAAGACTCCGAGTGCACTCATAGATTTCAAGCTCAATTGGGGGTCGTGAACTTTTTTTTTATCACGAAGCTGAAACTTCATTGTGTCGGTGTAGAGTACCCAGTCTGGTTCAAGCCAATCTTCAACATCATAGTGGCATGTGACAGCAACAAACTGCTTGTTTGAACGCTTAATTGATTTACTGATTGCAAAGGACGCTATTTTTGCTATTTCTCGGTCAACTACACTTGTGAACTCATCGAAAACTATGAGCTCTTTTCCAGTTATTGGGTTAATGGGCATCTTGGTGCAGAGTGCACGTGCGATGTCTACCCGCATTTTTTCGCCTTGACTTAGACAATCATAGCTTTTGAGCCAATCTGGCGGAGACGCAAAGCCAACGTTGCAGAGGGCTGTTGTTATTTCGTCAACTGTGTTTTCTTTAGGAAAATCGGCTAGGAAGTTCTTGTGTGTATACTCGAAGCTTCTGATGTAGGCGTCTGGGAACTTTTCTTTCGCTATACTTGTTTTTCCTGTTCCGGAGCGCCCAACAATTAACCCGATCTTCCAGTCAAGGCCTTCAATGGGGATCTCTCCGGTAAACTGTTTCTGAAGCTTAATGTCTTCAAGGGTGAAAGACGCTTTGACCGCTGCGGTCCTGAAATTTTCTTCTGGAACCCAGGACTTTACAATGTCAAAACTCGGCATTTGTACCCTTCTGAAACTAGTTTAGTGTAGATTGCTTCCTGGTTGATTTCGTCTTCACATTCAACGACTACTTCAAACTGTTTTTCGTAGCCAATTGATTCTTCCTCTTTGAGGTACCCATCAAGTTTATCATCAGACAAATCAAGCAGATACTTAAGGTCCTCTTCTTGCCTAGCTCTATTATTGTTTCAAATTCTTCTGCATCAAGTTCGCGGTCATGAGTTCCTTTGAGCTTGTTTAGAACTTGACGGATTAAGTGTCTATCAACTTCTTCGATTGGAAGCCTGATGATGAGGACATTTGGCATCGCGAGCTCTTTGGCTATGATCCATCTTTGCTCGCCATCCGCTATGAGCAGGTCTTTGTTTGTGATGATTGGCACAATAAAGCCAAATTTCTGTATTGAAGCTTTGAGGCGGTCATACTGTTCCCGCGACATCTTATTGGGGTTCTTGCCATCCACTTTAAGCGCAGAAGTTGCCACAACTTCCGGTTCAGGAATTAAAATCTCTAAAGTCAAGGTCATGCAAACCTTGTCAGAAGATAAGTTGTCAAAGCTGTGATAACAACAGAAACTGCGATGGGTTTAATCAGGTCCAGCCAACTCGCAGAAACCTTATTTTTCGCTTCCAAATCATCGAGTTTCTGAAGCATCCGATGAATCACACCATCATTAAGCCCGGTTCCGTCTTTGCCTAAAAGCGAAATCAAGGCCTTATCAACCTGTTTCATGCAGGCAGTGTTAATGTTAATTTGAGTGACATAGGGGCAAGAGGGGTTTTTGTAGGCCTCAGAACAATCAGCGACATCAGCTTCACTCATTGAAATCGCTCCAACCAAAACCTCACCGTAATCATGATTCAGAACTTGAGATTGAAAAACAACTTCAGAAACATCAGGGATACTCTTTCAGCCAAAACTTCAGAAACAATTTTCTCTGTTTCCACAGTATGCACCGTTTCCGCCAAAAGCTTATCATGAAAACTGATACTTTAGAAACAGATCATTCGCATCGCTTCCTATTGTAACGTTTTTGCCTTTTTTCTGCGCTACGAAGATTGCCCCATAAAATCCTCTCTATTTTTGTTAATGTGCCCTGATACGCCGCTCTTTTTCTGCCCTGGTGGCAAGTATAAGGGAGTTGAAAACTGTGATGTTGATCCTTTAATTTGAACGGTTAAAAGCTTTACGATTAAAGTTATAAACATCAATCACAGAGACACCAGACCCTCAATAACCCCCGGGTAATAAAACGCTCACAAAAAACTAAACATGAAAAAACTGCAGAAAAGATCAAGAAGCGAATATGTTGAGCTGCATTTTGAGACCCTTTTCTTTGCTAAAGAATTAGAAAACTAAACTTACTTATAGGTCCATTTACCGTTTAGTTCCTTGGGGGGGGGCAAACGTACTATGAAAGTGGTTCCTTTGCCTTCTTCACTCTCAAAGTGTACTGTTCCGCCTAAGTGCTTCAGTCATGCGTTTAATTACTGCTAAACCAAAGCCTTGACCTTTAGCTTTAGTTGTAAACATTGGAGTAAACAGTTTTTCTTTAATCTTTTCAGGAATACCAACTCCAGTATCCTTGACAGTTATGACGATGTCCTTTGCTTCTTTGTAAGCGTGTATGATTAGTTTACCGCCTTTTGGCATGGCTTGAACAGCATTATTAACCAAATTTACCATAATACGGTTTATGAAAGTGGAGTCAGCTACAACTTTCCAGCAGCAGTTTCACTTTAATGCTTACTTTAACGTTTTCTGGCAAACCGTTCTTTTTCAACAACTCGTCGATTATGAGTTTTAAGTCGACTTCTTCGGCATTCGGGTTAAGCGGTCTGGAAAAATCTTGCAGGTCCGCAACAATCTTGTTAATGTAATCAACGTTCTTTTCAACTTCTGACAAGCTATCTAATGCACTTTTTTTCTCTTCGCTCTCAGGTGTCGAAGCCAATTCTGTTTTAGCAAATAAACATCGCTAGCTATAGCCTGCAAAGGATTGCGAATATCATGCCCAACCATACCTGCAGTCGCGCCAATAGCAGCTAAACGCTCAGAATCTTTAAGTTGTTTGGTGCGTTCTTCAACAAGATTCTCCAAGTTCTTGGAGTATTCATCAAGTGCCTTTTCAGCCTTTTTTCGTTTAGTAATATCTGTGAAAGATAAGAATGCTCCGTCAATTTTTTTGTCTTCAGTTAAATACGGTCGAACCCGCATTTCATAGCAACGGCCTTCCAAACCCTCAACTTCTCGACTAACAGGAGTTAACTTGTCGATTACATCAGTTATTGTCTTTTCCAAGTCTTCGATATGAACTCCTGGAGTAACATTGGCGATGGAGCCCCCAACATCGGATGGCGAAATTCTCAAAAGTTCTTGAGCTGCATGCAGTAAAACGCCTTATCTTCAGGCCACTGTCAACGATAACCACTGCGATGTCAATGTTCGTTTGCAGATTAGCCAAGTCATCATTCAGGCGACCAAGAGCCTGATTGCGGTTCTTAAGCTCCTCATTTAAAGTCTGCAATTCCTCGTTGCCAGACTGCAACTCTTCTTTTGCGGTTTCCAATTCTTCATTTGTGCTCTGCAACTCTTCATTGCTCGACTGAACCTCTTCCATAGACGACCGCAACTCTTCATTGGTTGCCTCCTGCCCCTCAACAAGAGTCTGCAAAGACTGCTTAGTTGCCTCCAAATCCTCCCTTAAGCTCACGAATTTGACGATCCTTAAGACTCTCTATTTCGCCAGGCGAAACTGGAGATTCAACTTCTTGAACTGAATGCATATCATTTGAACCTGTCTTCAGTAAACAACACAAAGTAGAAAGGTTCGTCATACTGCGGTGTTTCTAATGGCCTTATCTCTATGTTAACTGTTTTTGGTTGGCCTTTTTGTTTGAAACGAACCGTTTCTTTGAAGGCTTTCTTTTCTTTTTTTGCTCTATAAAGAGCAGTTTGAACTTGTGACCTCAACTCTTTTCGGATAATCTTTGTTACGTTAAAACTCGCCGCTCCTGATTCAGGCGAAAGATATGGAGAAACATCTCCACGAAAAACCAGTATATCCAAGTTATTATTACCAACAAAGTCGCTGGACCATACTCTGTCGTTATTAGATGATCAACTTTCTCGCCCTAAAACAGTCAGTAGATCTGCTTTTTCAAGCGGTTTAACGGTGTTCTTTGAAGACTGTCGGAACAAAGTTTTCATTTAACAAAATTTGTGGCTGTGCTTGCTTCTTTCTGTAAATTAGACCTTTTGTGGTAATTGGTTCGAAGAGGTATTGGAATTTGCCAATACTTTCAGATTCACCCAGAACTAGAAAACCATTGGGCTTTAATCCATAATGGAATATCGGAAATACTCTTTCATGAAGAAGAGGGTCAAAATAGATGAGTACGTTTCGGCACATAATAAGGTCTAAGTTGGAGAAAGGCGGATCGTTTGTTATGTCTTGCTTTGCGAATATGCACATGTCTCGGATGAGTTTTGTTATTTGGTAATTTCCGTTTTGCCTATTGAAAAATCGTTTTAGTCTGTTTTCGGAAACGTTGTCTTCTATAGTTTTTGGATATATTCCTTGGCGAGCTTTCTCAATATTCTTTTCATTTGCATCAGTACCAAAAATTTGGATCCGTATCTCAGGTATGATTTTTTCTTCTAGGAATTCTTGGATTGCAATGGCAAAAGAATAGACTTCTTCGCCTGTTGAACACCCTGGAACCCAAACACGAATGGACTCATTGGGTGACCTGTTTTTGATAAGTTCAGGAAAGACTTTTTCCTTCAGAGCCTCAAAGGTTTTTGGTTCTCTAAAGAAACTTGTGACGCCGATGAGCAGGTCATCAAACAATGCTTGTAGGCTCGTTTGGGTGTGTTCGCAAATACTCGACGTATGCTTTCATGTTTTTGGTTTTGTTGATGACCATGCGGCGTGTGATGCGTCGGTTTATAGTTGTTTCTTTGTAGTGGGTGAAATCAACGCCGAAAGAAGTTTTGAGCACATGATGATTTTTCTCAAGTCAGATTCGGTTTTTTCTGTTTCTGATATTTTTGTTTTGGAAGGAAGTGATTTGAGGGTGTTTGGCGATTCTGACCAGTTCTTTTGCTATCATTTCTGGGGAAAGAACAAAATCGGGGGTTTCGGCTGCTATGGCGTTTTTGGGCATGTCAGGATATTGCGCTGTGTCTGGGTCTTGTGCGAAGGTTATTCCGCCTTCAGCCTTGATTGCTTTTAGTCCTTCGGTTCCGTCATTGCCTGTTCCTGACATGACGATTCCGATTGCTTGGGTTTTTCGCTCTGAAGCTATGGAAATCATGAAGTCGTTGATGGGTTTAAGAGCTGAACCTTTGGGAACAAGCTTAAGGCAACCGTTCTTTAACGTCATAGTTGTTCCTGGAGCGATGACGTAAACGTTGTTTTTTTCAACTTTCATGCCATCTTTTACTTGTTGAACTTTCATTTTGGTTGATCTTGAAAGGATTTCTGGCAGCATGCTTTCTTGTCCAGTAGCTAAATGCTGGATAACAACAAATGACATACCCGTATCAAGGGCAAGTTTCTAGAAGTTTTCGTGATTGGGTCTAATCCGCCTGCAGAAGCGCCAATCCCAACAATTGGAAACTCCGAATTTTCGATCTTGAGTTTAGAAGAGTTTTGCAGATTTCAAACCGTTTTTCTTTGTAGCCATTTGCAGACCCCCAACAATTATACTGACAATTCTTAGTCAAATTCGTATTAAAGCCTATCTAAGACTTAACAATATTTAATTGATGACAGCCGACAGACCTTTGGGAAAGACTAACAGAACCGAACATTAACACAAAGTTGTGCGATTTATTTTAAGCTTAAGCACCAAATCCTTTGGCAACAACCAAGTGATCCCGCCTCAAAAACCGATTGTGGAATTTCCGGTCAACCTATCTTTGCAGGCAAGCATTCAATTAGTCTGTTCAAATTATTCCCATTTTCCGCTACTTTGCTTAAACTGCATCTGAACCACACGGCAATCCTCACACCAAATCCTGCGCATCTTCGAGACAGGACTATCATGGGTGTCTTTGGTGTAGTGCCGAGTTTCTTTCTTGCAGACAGGACACACTAACCATCCTGCAAAGTGCGCGTCAGCTTGATTCATCTAACATAATCTCCAAGTTTCTTCTGGCCTTCAACAACCTCAACTGAGTCTGGTTCCTCCAAATCCGCTACTCTGCCCAGCATCATATCGGTTAAACGCTCATTGGCAGCAGCCAAACGCTCAAACTGACCATACAAAGCATCCAGCTTAGCCTCCAAATTCGCCAACACCACAGGAAACTCTACAGCCGAAACCGCCAACCGTTTACCCGAATCATAGGCAACAGGAAAACCTGCAGCGCGAGCAGCCAAACGCTTATCACTATACTCCAAATGAGGCCTACCCGACAGCGGATCCTTCTTGTCATGCGTGGGACTGTGATCTAAAGCGCCTACACCTTCAACCTCAACGGTCCCAGCTGAAATCCACTCATGACACTCAGGACGATAAATACGCCATCTCGGATTATGCAACGGTACTCCGTTCTCAGAGAGTTGCATGCCAAACTTCTGCTCCAAAACAACCCTGGTACGCTCAACAATCCGAGCAGCCTCCATCTCCAACTCATCAACATTAAACCCCTTAACCTGCCCAGGATGAATAACAACTGTAGGCTCCAAACCCAAATTCAACTCCACCCGAACCACCCCAATCAAAACTCCAAGCTTTCGCCAATTCCGCGGCTCCCCCAATTTTTCCCAATCCACACGGCAACGCTCCCGACGCAAAACCACAAACTTCAAAGCATGATCCTCAAACACCACAGGCAAACGCAACTCACCGTCACTTCCAGTGAGAAGCTTTGAACCATAAGGCGTCAACTCATAGTATTTCACTATGCCATCCTGTTTTAGCCGCAGGGCGCCCGCTTGGATGAAGCGATCTTTCCAATAAGACACGTTACTTTTCACGCAATTTGCGATTTTGACTGCTTCACTAGCTACGCCATCAGCACCTAAAACAGCAAGAATCTTCTGTGCCTTCTCCGGTAAAGGCTCTAAGAGTTCAAAACTCTTATTGAACCTTTGAACCGCTCCCTTTGAACTGGGTTCAATGACACGATTCTTCAACCAAAAAAATCATCCTACTACTGTGCCGCGGGTTTTCTACCTGGAAAAGCGCACGTTTTGTTATTTCTTCAAGTTCATGAAAATTGGCGCCAAAGTTGAGGGCTAAGCCAGCAAGAAACATTTGCATGTAGACGGTTGCAAGCTCAATTTCTCTTTGCTTCATCGAGTAACCTCCGGTTCTTGGTCGATAATTATGGATGGTTTGGGCAGGGCATGCAAATGCTGAAGTTGATTAAGCATGGGAATAAGGTCCTTCACAGTTCGGGAATCGTCACCAGTGGCGATGTAGGGCAAGAAAGCAACGGTTTTGGAGCTCTGAAGCAGATAGGCAGCTTCTAAGTGGGATTTGATGAACCAGAACATGACGCGCATGCTGATGTCCCAGTTTATGGATTCTGCTTTGGAGCGGGTTTTGCGATCCCATATCGCTGGCGCCTCAACCTTCGCTGAAAACTGCCTGGGCACCTCGTCGATCTTTTCAGCGATTTTGAATTGGACAAAGACTTCGTTGTTGTCTGGATCCCAACGCCAGTAGGTGTCTTTGACTCCCCATTTAGCGAATAAACCATCAATCTCGCTTCTTGTGTAAAGTGCTTTCAGCTTGGTGGTTTTGTATGGTAAGTTAGGGTCATCACTATAAATTTTCAAAATTGTTCCTCCTTGAAGAGTTTAGAAAAATGTTACTAGAATGAAAAAAGGGAAGGAAGCTGCGAAGAAACCAATGGAGTGGCGATATCGCCCGCTGACTGTGGGTTCGAATCCCACCCCCTGCACCATATATAAATAAACTCTAGGGGGTTTGTCCTGGCCCGACATAGGGAGTGCTTTTTGCCAAGTTTGCGTTTTCTAATATTTTTGCACCTTGAAATTCAGTAACATACTTAAAGCCAGCTTACCAGACTGCAAATTTCTTTTTCTCTTTTGGAACCTTTGAAATGTAGTTTGTTTCGCCTTGGAATTAGTGCTATGGGGAACAAAATGGCGAAGCCCGCAAAAAATTGCGGGCTCGGCAAGAGCAGAATATTTATTATCACAGAGCAGATGCCTATTAACGGAGAATTTTTATGGATCATAAGAAAATAGCAATTGACTTTTTAAGCCCCAGCCTAACGGGCAAATTCAGTGATGGTGTGAAGTATTTTTCGCCTGATTGCCAAACCCATAATCCTTACTTTTCCGGAAACATTAAAACCCTGACTCAAGCGATGGACAAAGCAAACAAACAAGGAAAAGGCCAGTATCCGAACGCAGAGTTTACAATCAAACAAGCCATAGAGGAAGGAGACACAGTTGCCGTGCACACCGAACTCTTAAATGACAAAACCAAGCCAGATCAAGGCGGCCTCAGGCAAGTGCATCTCTTCCGCTTCACTGGCAACAAGATAATCGAGTACTGGGACATTACCCAACAGATAACGCCAGAGATGCCCAACGCGGCAGGTGCATTCTATTCAGGATAAACAAAGGAAAAAACGTCGAGGTTTGATTCTTCGACCGTTTGTGCAGTAAATGGAGCAAAGATCTTCCGCAAACGGAGGGGGTTATAGTAAAGAATGTTTGATTTTATTTTTTATAGTTTGTTGAAGAATAGTAAAATCGTCGAAGCCTTTCCTACTATACACCAGAAAACGGAAGATCTCGGTAGCTTTGCTGAATTATACGGTAACTATATACTTGATGCTACCATTAAAAAAGGAGTGAAATACATGTCTGAAAAAGCTAGTGACGTTATTTTTGTTGGAAACAAACCCCCAATGAGCTATGTGCTCGCCATCATAACCGCATTCTCTTCCGAAGGCCAAAAAGAAATCACCCTTAAAGCAAGAGGCCAAGCAATAACCACAGCAGTTGACTGTGCAGAAATCGCAAGAAACCGCTTCATCAAAGAACTTACTGTGAAGAACATAAAAATCGACACCGTCGAGATGCCGCCAAGAGAAGGCGAAAACAGGTCCCGAATGGTTTCCACGATGGAAATAACTCTCGCAAAGCCCTAAAACACCCCCAATATTTTTGTTTTTGTTTCGTAAAGGCCTTTCACGAATTGAGATTTTGCCATAATTGTGAACAATCGTGTTACATGTAGATTTACCTTATACGCAAAGAAAAGAGGGAGCTTGCGAGTGACACCACGGCAACTTAAGGTGTTCGACTCCGAACCCCCTGCATTTGAGTCGAACTCCATCGATTAGTTTTGCCAGTGGTTTTTAAGCTGAAAAGTGAAGGCAGAAAAGACACTAACTTGAGATGCTGAAAGGTCACATAATCTGACAAAAAACTCAAAAAAGAACACTCTGCCCATCCTCATCCCACCCATCCTACATAACCTGCGAGAAAAAAGACCGATTTCCCCATCCCAACGCAAATAAAAAAACAGCCCAAACCAAAAAACCAAACCCTCCGACAACCCAAAGATGGGATGGGACAACTCTGCAAACACCCATCCCCACAAAGAAACAAAAAATGAAAAACCAACCAACAGTAAACCCTTTCTCTGCCCAGAGCCTCTTTCGGGAAAGAAATCAGTATAATTCGAATCCCAAACCCCTGCACAATATAAAAAAACTCTAGAGGCCCAAATGGCGATGTGGAAAGCGTGTTTCAGCAGTTTTCCCTTGCCTTCTCTCGGGCTTGAGGTCGAAATTCAAGGCAAAAATTAATATTCTGAAAAAAACAAATCCCCAAATCAGGGTTAACAATGAAGGGAATAATCATTTACGACACCTCCTACGGAAACACCCAGAAAATTGCTGAAGTACTTGCAGAAACGCTAAAAGAGGCAAGAATTGAAACCGATGTTTTCCACATAAAAAAAGTCAAGAAATTAAGCGGAAAGGAATACAAATTTCTAGCTCTTGGCTCTCCAACAAAATACGGCACCATGAGCTTTGCAATGAAGTTCTTCTTAGGCAAAATAAAAAGTGAGGAATGGACAAACAAGCCCTTCATTGCTTTCGACACAGAAAACCCAGAGAACGTTGAGAAATCTCGTGAAGAGAACAAAAACTGGAGCGCAGCAGAGAAGATCGCCGAGAAACTCGAGGAGAAGAAGATGAACCAACTGCTGCCCGTTTTGAAAGGCCTTGTGCAAGGTTGGAAAGGTCCACTTGTCGAAGGAGAGATAGAACGCACAAAAAACTACGCTAACGAAATGGCAACCAAATTGAAGGAAAACCTTATTCCCTGAATTGCTCGTGAAATAAAATAATTGAAGGAGTTTAAATGAGAAGACTTTTGAAAATTATAATAATTGTTTTTGCTGTCATACTTGTCTTAATCGTTTCAGCCTTTGCCGCCTTAAGTTTAGACATATCAAGCTTCGGCGCAACTGGCAGTGAAACTCTAAATCCGGCAGGCAGCCCGATTGGGCGCGCATTGGTTGTTTACGACCCCGGCTTCTCTGGCGCCGCAAAACAGGATGCGGCAAAGATTGCAGATAACCTTCAAGCAGAAGGCTACATAGTTGATTTAGCGGGAGTGCGAAGCGAGACGGCCGGCAACAAAACGGGCTATGCTGTGATTGTCGCTGGAGGTCCAGTGTATTTCGGACAAGTCAGCAGCTCGATTGGGGAATTCTTGAAGACGGTTCCGATAAATGTAAGATTAGGAGTGTTTGGGGCTACAGGTTCAAGTACGTTTTCAGAGAGCGATTTCACATCATTTGCGAATCAAGTTACCCATGCTACTCTAAATGAAGGGGTCACCTTAAAATTGATATTAGATGGGAACGAGGCAAATGACTGCGCAGACTTAGTTTCAAAGATAGTGCAATAGAGATAGCACAAATAATTAGTGTCCTAGGTCACAATTGCTAATTGCAAAGGAAAGTTCAAATTGGAATCAAAAAACGGTCAACGGTGAAGAAGAGGATCTTGATTTCTCATGGGAAAAAACTTGAAGCCTTTAGATGAATTGAAGAATATGCTTACTGATTAGTCTTTACACCTGTAGTTTTAGTGGGCAAGCAAGCGGGGCAGAAACGGCTAGTTTAAAATCAGCTACTTTTAGGAGATCGATTCTGTCTTCATTAATAGATTTACTCTTGGTTTTTACAAAGACTGTTCTACCAAAGGTACTGCTCAAACTTTTTTAATATCAGAATAGCTTACCCTCATAGGCGAGTTTTTTGTTTTTTGGGCACAAAAATAAACCTCAAAGTGAACTCAAAGTTGACTTCGGCGATTTACAAAACGAAAAAGAAAACCTAACAAGTTTTCTTCAACAACACCTCAAAGTTTCAGTTTCCCAAGTTGAAGAGAAGTTAAGAGTAGATTCAGAAAATGTGTCACTTCAGGAACTGCAGCATGCAGTAAACAAGTTTGTCTACCACCGAGACCTAAACAACACTCATTGGGTCTCTGTTGAAGGTGAAACTGTAAAAATTAACAGATTTAAATTCGTCGAGAAAAAAGAGAAACCTGAAAAAGAGCCTCCTCACCAAACTGCTGCACAAAGCTGGGGACTATAAAAAACTGCGTCAGCTTCACCAAAATTGATTAATTTAAGCACACCGATCAGGTGGCAATTTACAATTTTGAGCGCTTTAACTAGTGTTCCAAGTCTTGAAACGCTTGTTTCAAAGTGTCCCTTAATTGGAGGATTAAGAAATAATACTATCGGTGATATGAAATGCTCAAAAAAAGCAAAGTCACAATAATAGCAATACTAGCAACAATCATATTGACGACAACTCCTGCAATGCTCGTAGCGCAAGGACAGATTCAAACTGCCCCCTCACAACAAATGTTAACACTCGCTGAAAAAGCAGGCCAACAAACCCAAAACCTAATCAACATGATAAACGCAGACCAAAACGCCCTCGCACAAATCCAAACCGCCGGTCTCACTTATGAGTTCAAAGAAAATGCAACGTTGTTCTTAACTGGCTTAGCATACTTAGAAACCGCAAAAACAGCACTGGCAAACTCTGAATACCAAGATTCCATAGATTCCATGGTGCAAGCTTTGAGCGTTTTCAGAGAAGTCTACAGCTCCATACATGCAATACTCCAAGCAGCCGATCTCGAAAAAGGAGACTTAATTGAAAATCAGGCGATTATGGAAGCCATAACACGTGATCTTCAAAGAATAGACAACCTCGAAGAAATACTACCTGATGGATCCCCACAAGAGATCTTGAAATTATTAGATGACACCAAAGAACTACTGAACCAAGCTAAAACGTTGCTGCTTGATGGCGATATAACAGCAGCTAGATCAGCTTTTCTGGAAGCTAAACAAGACATATCAGAAGTCTATCAATACCTGAAAGGACAAGCTGAAGAATCTAACACTGGGAGACTAAACAACTACTGCCAAGGAATCCAAGAAAGAATCCAAGAAAGATTCAGATACGGTAAAAATCAAGGCGTTGACTTCACAGGTGTGCTGCAATCTTACGGTTACCAAACTGAAAGCCAATTTATGGAAGCCCTCCAAAACCGTATTCAAACCGCCCAAACTGAGCAAAACTTTAACCTTGCCCTGGAAGATTGCGAATCAATCAGCCAAATGGTCCAACAAATGGAGCAGTCGATGAATCATGAAATAAGCAGTTATCAAGCGCAAAAAGGACCTATCAACAGTGGCAGCTCAGGCAATAGTGGCGGCATCGGCGGCCATCCATAAGAAAAAAGCAAAGTCGTTTCCCAACCTCTCATTTTTGTTTCTCTATCTAAAGTTAAACTTGATTTTCAAGATAATTCTCATTATATCCACAAGCCCCAACCTTTCAAGACGCTTAACCAGTTCCAAAGACACCTCCAATGCAATTTTTGGAGACCACTCTCGCATTTCTACCTCGAAATCTTTTCCATCTTTTCAACCGAGAACTCGATTGCTAATATGTCTTCCTTCACTAAATCCATAAGGCTGCTCAACATCTTTGACGCTAAGTGTTCTTTTCCAAAAGCAACAAATATCTCATTGAGAATTTCTGCTGCGACTACGATTTTGCAACGATCAAATATTAGATTGGAATCGCCCAATCTCCTTTTTATTGAACCTCCAGTTACGATGAAACTATACAATCAAGTTTCCAATGCCAGGATAAAGAGGCAAGTACAATTCCTCACCAGTTATGAGTATTCTGTTAATGCTTGGTTTAGGTATACGATTGTTGAGTTTATAGGAAATGAACCTTCTAGCCAGGGGTGGCTCACGATTAGGGTCCGTACAGTTTCTTATTTGTTCGTAAACGCAATTAGGTCATATTCAACAGAGACTCAAGCATGGTCTCTGGCATGGCTGAGGAACGTCAAGCTTACCCTGTACCTGTTGGCAGAAGTTAAATCGTTGAAGCATAAAGATAGGGTGTTTCAAGTTTTGGAACGCTTATTTCAAAGTATCCCTTAAGTCAGGGGAAAAGTATATCATATCTCGTGATTTACGATGATATCAAGAAAAATGAATGGAAAAAAACTCGGTGCCTTCGCAATGGCTTTGTTGATTGTTGCGTATATTGTACCTTTATACGTAGCTGCGGCTGGTTCTGGAGAACCTTCGAGTGATAGTAAATATCCAGATGTGCCTGGTGCCCCTGACAATGCAGTGCAATACAATAAAACCGACACTACACCAGTGGCTGAAATGGCGCAAGTTGCAGCTGGAGAATCAGCTCTATTCCAATATAGAAACATGACCATGATAATGAACTGTTCAAAGAACTGTGACGTAGTCTTCAACTCAGATCCAAAAGTAACACCCAAGATCCTGGGCTTATCCGTGGATCCAAATCAGACAATGACACTAACGATGAACATGTACGAATCACCACTTCTGGGCGAACAAGTTATGGAACGATCTCTGAACTTCTACTTAGGCATAGAACCCAACGCTGAATTGCAATTGACGGCGCAGATAAGATTACACATAAACCAAACAGAACTAAGTCAAGAGCTAAATAGAGAAGTTAACGCCTCACAACTAACCTGGATGTACTGGAACACGACACAGGCACAATGGGCACCTGTTGAGAGCTTCATGGACCAAAACGGGTACATTGTGTGCAACACTAACCACTTCTCAACTTGGACTGTAGCAGAACTCGAAAGTACAACAGAACCTCAAACCGCCACAACTCAAAGTGGAATACCAGTCGACTACATCTACCTGAGTGCAGCTGCAATCGCCATAGTCGTGGTCGTAGTCGGAGTATTCGCGTACAAAAAGCGTAAATAGCCACAAACCAGCAACTCTCCCTCAACCTTTCCTTTTTTGGTTATCGATTTACATTCACATCACGGTTAATCCAGCATTTTTCTACGTACAAAGAAAATGATTCCGGCATGTCAATGCAGTCAAACTGCGATAATACCAAACCTTAGATTACCCTCACGAGCAAGCTATTGAGGTTTGAAATCGACTCCTTGCACAAAAAATAAAATTGGCGTTGAAAAATTGCGGCCAAATATTTCTATTCAATAGTTTTTTAAAGTCACATAACAATAACTCTCCACCCAGCATAGGCATTAGTCTATGGTCGGGAGTTAACCACTTACCCATAAAGGAGAGAAAAAAATGAAAAAACAAATGCTTACATCCATTATTATCGCATTTTTCCTTTTTTCAGTTGCATCTACATTCCAAATATCCCAATGCCAAACAGTGGCCCCGGGAACAACAGCAACTCCGACGCCAACAGAAGCAACAACCCAAGGAAGTACCCCTGACTTTTTACTCACAATTGGAATCATAGCTGTGGTTGCAGTAGTTATCGGAGTCACCTCTGCAATCATAATTTTCAAGAGAAAAAAGGTTAATGAAAAAACCTTGAAAAGATTTTCATCAAATCATTTCCAAGAATGGGTTATCAAAAAATTTAATGGCAAACCAAGCGAACCTTCAACTGGAATAAACGGTTTTACTGAAGGGGGACAACCACTTTTAATTATACAATCCGATAAGGTAAGCTTGGCCGAGGTTGAAAACTTCGTCAAAGTTTTAATAAAAGGAAAAGCCCAAAAGGGTACAGTTGTTGCTTTCGATTTTGACAAAGACACCATAGAAGGAAGAGTAACAGCTATGGAAAATGGAATTGAGCTTCAACTGTTACGCATCAACGAACTATTAAACAAACGCTTCTCTGCTAGAATCAAAAACCTTGCTCTTTCAAAGGTTACTTTTGAAGCTCCTGTTACGTATACAACAAACGATCAAGCTGCAAAAACAGTAAGTTTTGAAAAAATGCCTACTGACCTCCAAAAAGATGGGCTGAAAAAACCGCGAGTCTTCATTTCTAACAGTGATACCAAAGTTGCTGAACAAGTTAAAAGAATGTTAGATTTTCTTCATTATGACTATGTCATGGGTGATAAAGAAGAAAGCACTGTTCCTATTTCCAGTAGTAAATTTGGGTTAATGAAGAACTGTGATTGTGCAATAATTAATATCGCTGCTGCTGAACAAGAGAGAAGGTATAGCGGTCTTTATGACCTTAATTCTAATGTTATCTCAGAAATCAATGCGGCTTATCTGAAATACAATACGCAAGTGATCTTGTTGGTTGAAAGAAAAGTGGAGCTTCCCTCTAATTTTAAGGGTCTAAAAAGAATAGAATATGACAATGATGATTTGTCTTTCAATGCAGCAATGGATCTGGATAAGGCTTTGGCGGATTTCAAAGAAATATAGTTTATCTTGGATTCCTTCTTTAGCCAGAACGTATTAGCAAACTTTAGCTGGCTCCGAGAAGTGAAGGCTCGCTAAAGTCTACGTTTTCTAGAGTAGAACAAAAAACCAGCTCCAATTATTACTGCAATTACAGTAATGATAACTGAGGCTATGAGTGCAACAGGGAAAAACTCGTCATTTGGCAAAGGCGTAGACAATGAAATAGTAGGCGAAGCTGAAGGTAAAAGTGGGGAAGGTTGAGGAACTGTAATTGAGCCAAAAGCGTAAATGTTGTTGTCATTCGAGCCTATGTAGAGTACACCATTAGCGATTGAGGGAAAAGATTCCACAGAGCTTCCAGTTGTGTAGCTCCATATTTTGCTGCCCGTTGCAGCATCCAATGCATAGACATTATTATCGCACGAACCGACATATACTACATCGTCTGCTACTGTAGGACTTGAATCGATCTTATCGCCAGTTTTATAGCTCCATACTTTATCGCCTGAAAGAGCATTAAAAGCGTAGATGTAGCCATCATCAGACCCTATGTACACCAAACTGTTGGCGACAGCTGGAGAAGACTCCACAGTTCCACTTGTTGCGTAACTCCATATATTATTGCCTGTTTTTGCGTCTAAAGCATATACCGAGTTACCCGACCCAAAATAGACAACGTTGTTAACGACTGCAGAAGAAGAATATAGAGGACCAAGAGTTGTAAAGTTCCATATTTTTGTCCCGGTAGCAGCGTTGAGGGCATAGGCGGTGTCATAAGAGTTTACATAAAGCACGTCGCCAACAAATGCTGGATTAGTGTAAACAAAATTACTAGTTTTAAAGCTCCAGATCATAGTGCCCGATGAGGCATCTAATGCATACATATAGTGGTCATTTGACCCAACATAAACCACAGAATTAACGACAATAGGAGAAGAATACACCTCGCCACCAGTCGTAAAATTCCATCTTAAGCCACCATCTTCAGTGTTTAACGCGTATACGTTATGATCACGTGAACCAAAATAAACAACGCCATCACTGACCGATGCGGAAGACTTTATCGGACCAGTAACAGGGTAACTCCAAATTTTGGAGCCAACTGCGGCATCCAATGCATAAAAATTGGAATCTTGAGAACCCACATAAACTACACCGCCCACTACTGCAGGAGAACAATATTCAATGGAATTTTTGGTCGGGAAAACCCACAAAGATTGGTTAGTTAACGGCCCAGTTGATGCAGTATAACCAGTGTGAGCTAAATCATGATGGAAAGTGGGCGACCAATCCACAACTGATTCTTGGGCATACACTGTCAAAAATATTGAGCCCCAAAGGCATAGGAGAAAAGTTAGAATCAAAAAGTAGGTTATTACTTTCTTGCTATGAATAGTGTTCAACCACCAAGATTGGTTCACATTAAATAAAAAGGGGTTAAGAGGTTGAATTAAAGAGTTCTGGGTAAAACGCTTCAGCTGCCACCGCAATCTGCTCCGCAATCCTTGGCCCTGCCTCAGCAAACAAATCCCCACTAACAACTATCACCCGATCATTCTCCACCGCACTAATCGAACTCCAACCCGGCCTAGCCTTAACATCAGCCACACTCCCATAGAAAGGCGCCTCCCCAGTATTCGCCATCTCAGAAGGCAACATAATAACATCAGGATCACTCTGCACCACTGTTTCAGAACTAACCGCAGGATACTGCTGAGTTTCACCGCCAAAAATGTTAACCCCACCAGCCTTAGAAATCACATCATTAATAAACGAGCCATTGCCAGCAGACATCAAAGGAGGAGTCCACACCTCATAGTAAACCTTAGGCTTAGGCAAATCAGCAGAAGCAATTTTTGCTTCTATAGCGTCAATCTGACTAGATAAAGAATCCACCAACACAGCCGCATCCTGATCCACACCAGCAGCTTTACCCACCATAGAAATATCACCTAACACACCATCAACATCATTAGGGTTCAAAACCAAAACCTTGTAACCTAAATCCCGCAAAGTCACAACATCCGGATCATTAATAGGCGTAGCCAAAATCAAGTCTGGTTTTAACGAGGCGATGGTTTCTTTGTTAGGTGTAGAGAAACCCCCGATACTGGTAATGTTTCCAGCTTCTATCCAAGCAGTAAAGTTGTAAGGATAATGGTCATAATCGGTTATTCCCACAACTTTGTCATCTAAGCCTATGGCAAAGAGGATTTGGGTGTTGCTTGGGGCAAGAGAAATAATTCTTTGCGGAATCGAGGAAAAGGTTGTTGCATAGCCCTCATCATCAACAACTGTAACGCTATTTTGATTATTTGATTGGCTTGAATTGTTATAGTTGAAGTAAATGAAAGTGGCAGAAACGATAGAAACTATGATTATTATGGTGGCAATATATAGTATGTATTTTTTATTCATATTCTTTTAACCCTTTTAGCATATGGATGGATAATCCATCCAACACATATTTAAGCTTTAACTAAAAACAAGCTATCTGGAGAATCAATGCTAAAAACAGAAGGATCTTAATACGAGATAATTTATAAGCAAAAAAAATATTCAGCAGCATTTATGTTTTGGGGATTTTTGAAAGTTTCCAGTCATTTTAGAAACAAATAGTCCATGTTGATTTTGTGCGAAAAAATTATACAATGTTGATGAAAGTTCCAACTCGTTTTTTCAGTGCTTTGCCATAGGCGATTTTAGCTGTCATTGCATCTTGAACGGCTAATCCAGTGGAGTTGAAAACTGTAATCTCGTCTTCGGATGTTCTGCCAGACTTTAGTCCAGCAACTATCTGGCCGATTTCACACCATAAATCTTCTTTCAGTATTATGTTATCTCTCAATAGCAAAGGAACATTTGTTTCTCCTCTGTGAGATGCTTGCTCCCAATCATCGATTACAATTTTTGCCCTTTTCAGAATAAGAGGATCAAGTTCCTCTTTCCCAAAAGCATCGGCGCCAATGCAGTTGATGTGCATTCCAGAAGAAACCATGTCTTCCATAACTAGAGATTTCCTTGAGGGAGTTGTAGTCACAACAATATCCGCTCCTTCCACTGTTTTTCTTACATCTGCTTTAGGCACGAACTTGCAAAAATTTCCGTATTCTCGTTCAGCCTCAGCCACAAAATCCCTTTTTGTCTTCTCATGTCTACTCCAAACTCTTACCTCCTCAAGTCCTTTATAAACCTCAATTAGTGCCTTCAATTGAGTTCTTGCTTGAGCTCCTGCACCCACAAGTCCAACAACTTTGGAGTCTTTTTTCGCAAGAAATTTCGCAGCAATTGCACCTGCAGCACCCGTTCTCATATCAGTAATAGTTGTACCCCCCATTATAGCGAGGGGGAATCCTGATGAGGGATCTATTAAGACTATAACTGCCATAACTGTTGGAAGTTTTTTCCTAGATGGGTTATCAGGGTGTACATTAACTATTTTTACGGCTGATATATCAAGATCCTCAAGGTAGCTAGGCAGGGTTCTAAGATCGCCTCTGTTCTTATTGTAATATAGGAAAACCTTCGGTGGCATTTGAACCCGACCTATTCCTTTCTGCTTGAACGCTATTTCAACAGCATCAATTACTTCAGACATTGAAAGAAGATTCTTTACTTGATCATCTGTCAACAGAAGAGTTTCCAAGATTTTCCTCTCCAAAACTCATAATACTATAGCCAAAAATACTAATATAGTTTAATGTTTTAAATTCTTTAAAAGCTGCCAAGAAAGCAAAAAGAATAATGACTAAACACGATTTTTAAAAAATAAACAACCATTCTAAATCGTTCAGTTCCAATAAAAAGTGAAAAGAGCACCCACCGAAAAATAAAAGAGGATCCACAGATTTAATGCGAAATTTCAAAGGATACAGTTTCATCTCCCTAGCATCTTTTATTTTTAGCTAATCCAAAAGTTCAAAATCACCACATCCAGAAATGTCACAAGAATTTTATGCCATTTTATTACTTCTCCGAAGTGAAGACGAATAGCAAATAAGCTCTAAAAACGAGCACATAGAACCGGTCAAGGAATTTTATGAAATAACATTTCGGAGATTTACTTTTATTTACACTGCTCTTTTGCGAATAATTACACACATATTTAATTAATAATAAGTTAATGGTATAACTGAGGATTATGACAGATTTTTTTACAAGACCAGAGGGTACATTGGCATATGAAGATAGTGATGGGTCAGGGGAAACAGTTATCATGTTACCTGGCATGGGTGCGCTTCGCAGTGAGTATCGTTACCTAGCACCTGCTCTAGCAAAAGAAGGCTATCGTACAATCGCAGCAGATTTGCGTGGACAAGGAGAATCAAGTGTTCCATGGGCTGAGTACGATGTTCCTTCCGTTGGAAAAGACATATTGGCCATTATCGATCATTTAGCTGCTAGTCCAGCACACGTCATAGCAACATCTTTCTCGCCAGCGCCAGCAGTATGGGCCGCACTAGAACGCCCTAAGGCCATAAAGTCTTTGATTTTAATTAGTGCCTTCTTACGCAATGAAAAACTAAGCCTCACCAGAAAATTATCTATGGATATACTGTTGCATGGTCCATGGAAAATTTCAGCGTGGATTACCTACTACAAAACGCTTTATCCAACCCGAAAACCAAACGACTTTGATGAATATTTAGACAATTTGAAGGGGAATTTAGAAGAGAAAGGACGATTTGAAGCAGCAATGACGCTAGGGTCCTCGACCAAAGAATTGGTGGAGAAGCGTTTGAATCAGGTAAAAGTGCCCACACTAGTTATAGCAGGAACGAAAGATCCAGATTGGCCCGACCCTAAAGCTGAAGCAGAATTCATAGCTGACAAATTATCAGCTAAATTATTAATTGTGGAAAATGCTGGACACTATCCTCAAACAGAGATGCCCGAGAAAGTTACTCCGGCTATTTTGGATTTTTTGAAAAGTATCTAAAGCCTCAGAGCACCAAGAAGAACAAGGCTAACTATCTAAAGTTACCCCCACTACCCTTCTAGAAAAAGGGAATGCGGGTCTCCAATGGATTGTTCGAGTCCTACACCCTGCATTCTATTTGGATAATACCGAATTTTCGGTAATTAAAATTACGTTATAAAATCTCTCTTTATTTGCATAAGATTACCAAATATTTTTTATCTTTAAAGTTGCAGAAGTGAGATCTTTAATAGTTCTTTTGCACTAAGAAAATAAATGGTGCTATTTTGCATGGATAAGTTGCGCGCTGCAAAAATAGTAGTTTGCGTATTTTTTGTTTTCAGCCTTTTTTTAAGTCCCAATAGTTTTGGTCAAGCAGTAAATACAAGCATTACTGTATTGAGCTACACTAGCTACGTCAGTCCAAGTGGCCATTTTGTTGTACTTGGTGAAGTGCAAAATACATGTAGCCACAGCTTAGAGTCAGTATCTTTAGATGTTGTGGTTTCTGCTTCTGATGGGTCACAAATAACAGCTGAAACCACTGATGTTCTTGTAAAGAACTTCCTCCCACAGCAAATAGCGCCTTTCTACCTCGATTTTGGCAAAATCGATTTTGATATTGTTTCAAAAACTAGTGCGTTTAATATTAGCTTGTCTAATGCTCCTCCAACAAATTACGATCAGTATCCAGATCTTTCTTTAATCGTTGTCTTTAATGGCATATTAAACGATGTTTACACAGTTTCGGGATCAATAACAAATATCGGTAATCAAACTGCAAACGACATAAAGATCGAGGCAACTTACTATAACAACGAAGGTGTTGTAGTTGGAGTGGGAATAGCAACATTAAAAGACGCTTTAGCTCCAAATTCTTCCGCAGACTTCAGTGTAAGCGAATTTGATGCATCACCTAAAATTGTGACTAAAATTTCGAACTATGCTCTTTTAGTTCAGACGTCTACCCAAGTCTTTTCGCTCCCACCCACCGCTTCACCATCGGGCAAAGCGCAATCTTCCGATTCCTCGCTGTTAAATTTAGGCATTATTAGCATAGTTTCAATTTCTATTATTGCTGCATTGGCTCTAGTTCTCTTAAGAAAACGGAATCTAAACCACCAGTAAGATAACGTTCTTTCTTTACACATTGCCTTGCCTTAGTCGGCACCATAGTTTTGTAATTGGAGTTACAAACAACGAAATAGAAAAAGCACAGTTTTGGACCAGGCAATAACTGAAAGTATTGGTCAAGTCTTGCAGAATTGGTTATAAAACAAGAGGACACAGTTAAAAGTGGTCAAGAAAAAATAACAACACGTGTGTCTGTCGAGCTAACTATCATTTTTAGAATTGGCTAGTTCATCGCTAACTAAGGCACTTTGTGATTAGTACAGGGCAAGTTGCATTTTTCAATACCCCACTGCTGACACTTCCAAGAAAAAGCTTTGATAAATTACTCTTGCCTGTTGCACCCATAACAATCAAATCAAAATGCTTATCATCAGCAGTTTTAACTATCTGTTGCACGGCATCTCCATCAAGCAGCAGAGTTTCAACTTCAAAACCGTAAGCTTTAGCTTGTTTTTTAGTTTTCACCAAAATGCTTGTTGCTTCATTCTTTAGTATCTCGGGCAAAGCTTCCTTAGAGTCCACGATAAGCGTTGACCACCTTGGGTACACATGCATAACAGTGATTTTCCCTCCACTCATTTCTGCTACTTTACCGGCTTCTTTTAAAGCGGTATAACAATTCTCTGAACCATCAACTGGAACCAATATTTTTTCATACAAAGCAATAACCCCTATTAAATTGGGATTCTGGCTATTTTAAATCTATCCAAATCTTAAAGAAATCAGATGTTTTGACTTCAAATATCCACAATCTTTAGCTTAAACATTTCTTCTGAGTTTACTGATGATAGACCTTTTGTCTAACTAGATTACCGGAAATTATCTTTCAAGATACGTTTTTTAATTTCTTCAGTTTCTAGAATGGATAAGAGGTACCTTGGAATGGAGTTTAGGACAGCAGCGGTTGTTAGTTGTTGGATATCTATTGCCGTTATAGCTTCTGCATACATGATAATTTTTGGAAGCATTGTTGGAGATATTCTGTTTGGTGTATTCTTTCCAATTGGATTACTGGTTTTGGCTGGTTTAATAGTAACTCTTTACTTGGCATCAAGTAAGAGTTAGCAAGTAACCAAAGTGTTCTATAACTGATAATCCAAACTGTCTTTAACTGTTTGTTGTACCTGCTATTCGAAGAAGCTATCGGATTAGAACTTATAGTAAAACCTGTAAAATAATAAAAAGGATTTTTTGTTTTTATGCCGTCCAATCCATGGCAATCTTTAGCTGAATATTGACTATCATGACGACAAAGTGGCTTTAATGGATCTTGTAGCTTTCAGTTATTTGAATGTATGTTTTGCTTCATTGTAGGCGTTCTGAAAGTCCATAACTCCAGTGTAGCAGCAGAGTGCGTAGAATAAAAGCTGCCTTAAAACATATTTTTTATCCATGTTTTCACACGGGCTTCTCATGACACGTGTCATATCTCATTTATATCTGTTATCCTGCAAAACACAATAAGCGTAAGTTGTAGCGGCCTCTTTTGACCAATTGCAAATCACCTCTTGAGCGAAAGAACAATAATTATGCAGTTTTATTTATGACACAAAAGTGCAGGTTTTGATGAAATTCTGTGTATATATTTAGAGAGAATGAAAAATCCATTTCAACAGCTTGTTATTTAGTAAAATCTAAAATTAGCCTTCTGCTCCAATACGTTTAAAAACAAAAAAAAGGGTGTTTTGTTTTTTATGGTCGTTTTCTGAGAACTACCAGTATTGTTATGGCAAAGCCTATGGCGATTGCTACGATTATGCCTGCAACTGCGGGAACAAAGTACATGTCAGCGGCTGATTGTGCTGGTGCTTGAGTTGGAGCTGTTGTTGGAGCTGCGGGGTCTACTGCGAAACTAGTTTCCGAGGTTGATGGCCAGTAAGATTCAGAGCCTGCGAAAGTTGCAACCACAGTGTATTTGCCTTCGATATCTGGTGTCCATTGATAGCTGAATGCGCCGCTAGCATCGCTTGTAGTTGTGCCGATATTACGATAGTTGCCATTAGAATCAATCACATCGATCGAAACAGGAACACCCGTAGTGTTTGACGGCTTTCCTTTTTGCATATAGACGTATGCCATCCATTGAGTCTGAGAATCTTCAGAGACAGCTGCAACACCATTAGGGAAACGTGCTGCTTGCTCTTTCTGTTTTGTGCCAGCAGAAATGTCGGTGACTGTTCCGCTTATCACTAGTGATTTGCCCAGCTCTATTGCTGCTTTGGGTGCTTCCACGTTAAGCGCGGTTGGACCTTTGCCTATAGCGTAGATTTGTGCATCATAGTTGTTCCAGTAGATCAAAACGCCATCAGCAGTAGCAAAAGTCATCGGATACGCCCATCCTGCTAGATCCCAGATAGTTTCGCCAGTAGTAACGTTAAGACAGTGCACACGTTCGCCTTTGTAGAGAGGTGTATCAGCAGAGTGCTCATGAGTTCCGACAAAGATCTTGCCATCGGCAAATAAGTCCTAGCATCTGAACGAAGTTAGGAATCTTCTCTCCGCCAGATGGATAGATCTGTCTCCAGAGTAGACTGCCATTAGCTAAGCTATAAGCAGAGACTGCTCCAGTGTAGCCTCCAGTGAAAAGGGTTCCGTAAGCCATCTTTGTCTGCGTTTGCGAAATCAAGCTTGGCCAAGTAAAGTACCCGTATGCCTGGAAATCAGATTGGGCATCAGTTGTCGCAACCAATTCGCCGTTGCTCATATCCCAGATGTAGAATGTGCAGCTTGGAACCTTTAAGCCGACAAAACGTTGTTCAGCGCCTGTAGCTCGTTCGAATAGTATGTTTTGGTTAGTTGCTTCATCTTCGATGTCAATGTTCTTCATGTAGAGTAATTGGCCTTCATGTCCAGGTTGAATGCTGATTGCCCAAACAGTGACCTCATCAACATATGCGTATGAGGGTGCACCTGTACCAGTTGGCCAAGAACCGTTAGTGCCCCAAACATATTGGTTGTCATATACTGCTCTAATAGTTGGCGATGTCGCAAACATCTTTCCTATAGATACGTTCCAGTCATATCGATTTGCAGTGCTTGCGTTTATCGGTGTCGATGGCGGGTTGCTGTTTGCACCAATCATTGGGATGACTTTGGACGAGTTCCATTGACCTAATGCATAGCCATTGTTAGTGTTGCCGCTTAAGACATAGCGCAAGTTTTCTCCTGCTGGACCTTGTACTTCAAAACCTGAAGGAACATCAGTTATGTGAAGGTATTCAAGTCCTCTCTCTGGCTGGTAGCCGATACCATAGTTGCTGCTGAATAGCCATCCAGGATTTTGAATTCCGTGTTCGTTGGGGTCATCTTGACTGTAGTAGTAGCCGAATGATGGTGTTGCTGCTGCTGATATTGTGAAAGTAAATGAACCAAAAGTGATTGTCGTTTCAGTGATGCTGGAGTTTTGCTCGTATAGTAGTTCTCCAGTCTTCAAATCTACGCAGTCAAATAAGCTGCTTGTGCCGCTAGTGTAGAGGTTTGGCGAGTAGTAGAGTCTTCCGTACATGATGATTTGTGTGTTGAATCGTGGTTGATATTGAGATCCCGCGTTGAAAGCATTGCCAGTTCCAATTCGTCCATCATTGCTACCGCCTAAGATACCGTTGTCCTCAGTAGGTCTTGTCCAGAGAATGTGTGGACTGTTCGGTGCAGTACCGTCAGGTTGATATCTGTTTTCGGCGCCGCCATTATCCCTGTCATGAGCATTGCAAAGCCAGTTTGAAGCAACAGTGTACCATTGGTCGTTTTGTCCCTCAATCGGGCGAGTCCAATATTCAGTTGGAACAGGCTGAATGAGAGGCAGACCGTTAATGCTTACTGGTTCTTGCTGTACAGTAACCTGGAAAGTATAGTTGCTAGCTAAGAATGTAGTTCCATAGTAGTCATTGCTCCCTCCAAGATCAGAGTTCCACCTATAGTAGAGTTGGTGGAAGAACACTTCAATCGAGTAGTTTCCAGTTTGGTCAGGGGTATATGCAGTGTAAGTTGAGCCAGTAGAGTCAGAGACGAAAAGTCCATCTCCAACACCTCCCTCGCCTCCACCAACATTGCCTTGAGTTTGACCAGCTGAAGGCAGTCGCTCTGTAGATCCGTCCGGTTTAGTTACTTCCAAATGGAACATGTATCGGATATCGTTGCCTAGTAACGCATTAGGAGGTACTTGTGGATTCATCATGATGACGTTGAATGCTTGTCCAATACCAACAGGGTTAGGTGAAGCAATGCCAAAGCACCAGGTTGGAATCATGTCGTGGAATCTTGTCCAAAGTGTAAGCCTGTTTGCAGGAGCATTCGCAGTCATGTCGGGCCAATTCATGCCTTGATCGATAGCAGTCTGAGTAGCATCATTGAATGCAGCTGTAGTTTGCAAAGAGCCAAGTGAAATAGCCATAGAAGTTATGAGAATCAACGCTATAGTTGTCGCTAAAAATTTATTTTTCAACATTTGTTTTTTTCTCCATAATTTATAACATATATTACATATGTACGGGCTGCATATTGTAATAGAAAAATTTATAAAGTGTTGTATAAAGTGGTGGTTACGACACGTTTGGCATCAACTCTTCAGAATGAGCTTATGAAATTTTAACTGACTTTTTAGGCATGCATTTCTAATTAAGAGTCAAAAGAATATATTGTTGAAAAAAGAAAAAGTTGCACAAGACTTAAGCCTTCTCACATATTTACACACATAAAATAGGCGGCTTTGAATGGTTCACAGAAGAGTAAGAGGCGGACACTACAAGATAAAACATGTTGAGAAGCAATGCCCCGTTGAGTTAGGAGACGAGTTAGAAGTAAACATCATCGATGTCACTCCAAGTGGAGATGGAATGTCAAAAATCCGCGGCTACACAATCACGGTACCTAAAGCCAAACCAAGAGACTACGTGAAAATAAGGGTAACACAAGTCGGCGAGAAAGCTGCAGTTGGAGAAATAATAAAGTAAGTCATCCATCCGCCATCAACATTGTCTATATGTCCAAAATATGAAGGTTCGGTGTGCTCGGATTTATTTTTTAAAAGACAAGTCAGATGTTTTCCCGTTCTATTGAAAAATCTTTTAAACTCAAGCCATCACTAGAGCGTGGTAATATTATGCCATCTCTAAAAAAGAAAAACGCTGCAAAAAAAGCAAAACATGAAGCGAAAACTGGCAAGTAAACTATATCCTTAACGCGCTCTTTTTTAAGAGCGGAAAAAAGAAGCATTAAGCCAGCAATGCTATTTTCACTTTTTAGTCTTTTCTATCCTTAAAGGGACAAACCTTTTTGCGAAATCCAAAAAACCTCGCGACCGCAAGGAGAAACTATTGAAACCAAGTTAGATCCAAAATATTTGTTTACATTGTCAGAGTAATTTCTGCAAATGAGCTCTACCAATTTCTCTTGAAGCCTATGTTTTTAAGCAGTATCATGACACTGCCCACTATGCAAAGAAAGGCTGATAGAACAACAAGAATTTCTTAGGTGTTGTTGTTCTAGCAGACAAAGAGATTTTCGGAAAAATAATTACACAACAAAATCTTGAATAAAAGCGTCATTTGACCATCTCATGAAAAAAGCAAAGCAAGACTATCCCTACAACCCAATAAAAAGCAGATGGAAAAAGATACTGCCACCAGCAAACATATCCCCAGAACCTAAAAAAATAAGCAATCGCTTGAAAAAACAAAAAGATGCTCAATTTTTCTCGGGATTGCACAGATTTTACCTCTATTCACAAGATTACTTTTACCTTAAGTTTTGGGAAAAACACTAAATACTTGACTTAAGCAATCAATAGACCATGCTTAAAAAACAGAGGGGAATATCCAACAAGGCCTATTTTGCAATAATTCTCTTAGTTGTGCTGATAGTGGCGTCTGCAGCAATAATCTATGCAACAACTCAAAGCACAGCACCCCTAAAAGTAGGCCTTAATGTTGGTGACACCTTCACTTACAGTTTGAAAGGCAACTCAAACTTGGGACTTGGCGCAACACTACCAAACTACTTTAATCAATACAATGATACAGATTACTACAAGATCATAGTAACAAACGTAAACAACTCTCAAGTTACAATAACTACCGAATGGAAATTCTTGAATGGAACAGCAATAAACGATCAACAAACCATAGATTTAGCTACAGGCCAAAAAACTCAACCAGACGGCTTTTGGGCAATCTACGCATCTAATCTCAGGGTAAACGATTTTCTACGACCCGAAGGCTTTGACAAAGTTAAAGTCAACATGACAGATACTCAAACCTATGCCACCTCCATTCGAACACGCGACTTCTTCTCGATGGAAAACGAGTTCTACGACGTCAACGACCCAACACGAAACACTCTACGCTACGACTATACAGGAGTCTACTTCGACCAAGCAACCGGCATGCTTGAAACATTGACTAACTACCAAGAATACAACAACCCAGAAATGGTACTAGTAATAACTTGGAAACTCGTTAGCTCATCAGTCTGGGACGTCTAAAAAACATTTTTAAACAATACAGCTAACTCCTCGTAAAATAAGAAAATAAAAGAAGAAAAATCTTTACTTTTGTTTCGCCTTTATGGCAGCGAGCTTTCCACCCACTCTAACCATGCTTCTCTCCATTTCGCTGAGGTTTAAATTCACTTTATACTCTGTACCCTTGGTCAGATTCTTTACAAGCAAGTGCTCCTTTAAATCATCAGTTGCCAAATCTAGCTCATCTCCCTGATCAACCCCAGAGTAGTCATCTTTGCTATCAAAAGTTAAAGGTAAAATACCAAAATTCACAAGGTTAGCCATATGTATTCTAGCAAAAGATTTGGCGATTATTGCTCTTATCCCCAAGTATTTTGGTGCTAAAGCCGCATGCTCCCGAGAAGACCCTTGACCATAATTTTCCCCCCCAACGATAAATCCGCCACCCTTCTCAAGAGCACGTCGAGCAAACGTCTTATCAACATGAACAAAGGTGAACTTGCTTATTTCAGGAATATTACTTCTCAGCGACATTATTTCTGAACCACCAGGCAAAATGTCATCGGTTGAAATATTATCACCTGTCTTAAGCAAAACTTCTCCAGTCAAGTTTTCCATGATTGGCTTAAATGATTGTAAGGGCTTAATGTTGGGACCCCTAACAACCTTAACATCCGAAGATTTGGAACTAGGAAAAATAAACATGGCATCACTCAAAACAAAACGCTCCGGCAATAGAATATCAGGGTACTTGCCGAGCTTTCTAGGATCAGTAATCTTGCCAGTAATTGCTGCTGCAACAGCTGTTTCCGGACTAACCAGGTAGACTTTAGCATCTTGAGTCCCACTACGACCCTTAAAATTCCGGTTGAACGTTCGTAAAGATACACCCTCGCTTGTTGGAGCTTGTCCAATACCAATACAAGGACCACAAGCATTCTCCAAGATTCGAGCACCTGACTGGATTAAGGCTTCAAGCTCACCAGCAACCGCAAGGTTCTGCATAGCTTGTCTTGAACCCGCTGAGACAGTTAAGTTAACGTTTTCATGAACTTTTTTACCCTTCAAAAGCGCAGAAACAATTTTCAGGTCACGCAAAGAAGAATTGGTGCAGCTTCCAATACAAACCTGATCAACAGGAAGCCCCTCCAAATCGCCTACAGATTTCACATTGTCAGGGCTATGGGGCAAAGCAATCAAAGGTTCAACTTCTGCAAGATCAATGTTAATAGTTTCCGCGTATTTCGCGCCCTCATCTGCTTTTAGCTCAGCCCATTGTTCACAACGCCCTTGCGCCAAAAGAAACGCCCTCGTAACTTCGTCAGAAGGAAAAATGGACGTAGTTGCACCCGTTTCAGTACCCATATTAGTAATTGTTCCTCGTTCGGGAACACTAAGGGTTATAACACCCTCTCCAACATACTCAAGAATCTTATTTACCCCACCCTTAACGCTAAGCCGGTTCAAAACTTCAAGTATTATGTCCTTTGCGGAAACAAAAGGGGAAAGCCTGCCTGTTAGGTTAATTTCTGATATCGTTGGCATTTGAAGATAGAAAGGCTCTCCCGCCATTGCAGCAGCAACATCTAAACCTCCAGCACCTATTGCAATCTCACCCATTCCGCCAGCAGTCGGAGTATGACTGTCACTGCCTAGAAGCGTTACATCTGGTTTGGCAAATCGTTCAAGGTACAATTGGTGACAAATACCATTACCTGGCCGAGAAAAAACAACTCCATACTTTGCAGCTACTCCCTGAAGATAACGGTGATCATCAGCGTTGCGGAAGTCATTTTGCAGCATGTTATGATCAACAAAACTAAGGCTAAGATCAGTTCTTACTCTTGGCACACCCATTGCTTCAAACTCAAGGTAAGCCAAAGTACCTGTAGAATCCTGAGTAAGGGTATGATCTATCTTTAGAGCAATTTCTTGACCGGAAACCATCTCTCCATCAACTAAATGCTTGGCAATGACTTTTTCCGCAATTGTCTGTCTCAACCTTATCCCTCTATACAGTTTTTGTATACGCCAAATTGGAAGCAGAGAAATTTTAATGTTCGCATCAAACTTTTCCAATTAAACATTTTTCAGCGAAAAAATGAAATAGGCAAGCGCCCACAATAAAGCAAGATGACAATGATGTCGTTTAAGCTGAAAATGCAGGAAGCAGCAAAAAGCAAGAATTCACGAATAATTTTAGCATTAGATTTGCCTTTTGCACCCATCGAGAACCGTGACATGATTCTGGTAAAAGCACAAAAAATCCTCGAAGCTGTTCATCCCTACATCTGTGCAGTAAAGATCAATCATCACCTAACACTTCCATTAGGCACCTTTGATGGCGTCAGCCAATTGGTAGAACAAATTCGGGGTCAAGGAATGCTGACGATTATGGATGCCAAAGTAAACGACATAGGCAACACCAACCAAGTAATTGCAGAATACTATTTTGCCGCAGGTTTTGACGCTATCATCGCAAATCCATTTGTAGGCTGGGAAGAAGGCTTAAAGCCACTCTTTGATGTATCCAAACGACTTAACCGTGGCGTAATCTTACTCACTTACATGAGCCACAAAGGTGCAAACGAAGGATACGGACAAACAATAATCGATCCTGAAACTGGCGAAAAAACTCCACAGTACGTAACATTTGCCAAAAAAGCCCTAAAATGGGGCGCCGACGGCGTTGTAGTTGGAGCAACTGTTCCCCAGAAAATCGCTGAAGTTAAACAAATTCTCGGCAACGAAGCAGCAATTTACTCGCCAGGCGTTGGAACACAAGGCGGCGGAGCAGAAATAGCGATTAAAGCCGGCGCAGCTTACCTAATCGTCGGTAGAGAAATAGCCTCAGCAGTCGATCCAGCACAAGCCGCACAGGAATTGTGCGATTCAACAAAAGGAATATAGCAGTTTATCTGCCGCGTTTATTTTCCCAAAGCTCCTTCTTGAGCAGGTCACGAACAGAGGAGCGGATTACGCTGCTTCTGCTTGGATACATATTTGCTCGAACTAATTCATCTAAACCTTCCAGATAAGCTTCTGGCAAAAGCACAGTTACCAATTTCATTTCTCTTCTTCTCTCCCTAAACTATGTTAGCGATATAACATGTGGCAAATATAAGAGTTAGCCCCTAACCTAACCAATCAAAGACTTCTAAGCTGATTTAAGGTTCCAAGGTATGTACCATCTAAAAGATAAAGTTCAGAATTATCCACATCCACCGCTTCCGAACGAACAACAGGACCAATCAAAGCTTCCGAACCCAATTTTTTTCTAGAACCACTCTCATTTATGGATCTACCACCCAAAAAGTCGTTAAAGCTAGGCATAACATAAACCTCAGATACTCTTAACCTGACATCATATTTATTCCGCAGAATTTCGGAAACTGATCCCTCGATTTTTACTCCTTGTTTTTGCAGCAAAATCCTCGCAAGCGCCTCAGAATTACAATTTGCCCTCATCCAAACTTGACGAGTAATTTTAAAACCGGCTGGGTCACGAAAAAAAACAACAGGATGCAAATGACCCATAACTAAAGTTTTGCATCCTAAAAGCACCGGAGAAGGCCACTTGTGCCCATGAAACACACCCACATCACCGATAACTTCCCCAGAGGCTGGCAGCACCTTAACAGACTCAGGCAACAACGGTTCAAGATTCGCATCATGATTACCCCGAACAACAGATACATCGCTAACACAGCTTTGAATTTTCTTGAAGAAATCAGGGATATCCTGCCACTCACCCAACTTACTTGAAACCACCGTGTATTTTACGTCTCCCAAAATAACGAGTCTATCAGGCGCGTATTCGATTACGACTTTGAGGAGTTTGTTTAGAATTTTGTCGGTTTGGCTAGGTACATGGATTCCCCTTTCTTGAAGGGCCAATTCCCAACCTATGTGTGGGTCAGCAATTAAAAGGGTTTTAGTCTTTTCGTTTTTTACCATAGCCGCTGGGTTGGGCAAAAGCAAGCTTAACATTACTTAACCAAACTGAGGATTTTTTTATGAATCTCCATGTTAGCTGAGGCAACAAAGCTGAGGGTTTGCTTGGGATCTAACTTTACGTTTATTGGCCTGTTACATGAATCAGTTACAATTCCCCCAGCTTCTTTCACAATCAAAAAGCCCGCTGCAACGTCGGTTGTTCGAATTTTCTGTCGCAAATCTACGAAGGCATCTGTTAAGCCGGCCGCTACAAAACAAACCTCAGGTGCATTAGCGCCAAAATGCCTTGTGTGCTTAATGTTTTCAAACAGCGCTGCAACAACAGGCAAATCAACTTTGGTTTTGTAAGAATTAAAATCTACACCTATCACCGCTTCATCCAAAGTTGATATTTTGGAAGTTGCGATTCGTTTGCCGTTGCTGTAAGCACCTTTGCCTAGAAACGCTGTATAAGCGATGTCGTGGTAGATGTCAACCACCATGCCTGCATGAACATCGGATAGTTCTGGTTTGTTGGAAACTGCTATTGAGGAAGCATAAAAGGGCAGCCCATGCATCAGGTTGGTTGTACCGTCAATGGGATCAACAGTGACAAAGCACTCATTAGGGTGGGCACCTATTTTTTTAATGCCTGACTCCTCACTAACCAGCGTAAACGATAATCCATATCCTTCCAGCGTGTCAACAATAGCTTTTTCCGCTGCCAAATCCACGGGTTTCATTGAATCCCCACCTGCTCCCGTTCCCAAGTTCGGCAAAGGCTCATGAAGCCTTTTGAGGCATGGTTCGATAGCAATCGGGATATTAACTTTAAGTTCTGCAAAGATTGATGGCCAATCAATTTCTGACATCATTTGTTAACCTTCAATTCCTATATCTGCGGTCAAGTTGATAAATGCAATACCATCAATACGCCGTCAATTAAGATCATAAGTTAACATCACCACTAAAATAACCAATTTCTAAGGTTGTTTATCTAAAATCTGTCAAGATGAAAAGCAGAAAACCATGAAAACTCTTAAATCATACAATTCCCAACTCAGAAAGCAAGGTCTGGGTTATGTCATCGAACACAAAGCTTGAAATTCAAAGCTATGACGATAACGAAAAGATGTTTTACGTAAAATCGCCTTCTGGCAACGTGGTGAAGGTTGAAGACACCTTCGCTGAAATGTTTGCACTTTGGGCAGGCAGAGTTCTAATCACAGCTCAAAACGAAAAATGGGCACAAATCGCTGCAAGCTTAACCACAGGGTTCGCAACAAGCGTAATTGCAGCCTCCGCAGAAGCATCCATAGAGCGAGCAGTCCCAGCAGATCAAACACCAGACAAACGCCCAGGAGTTCTTATCCAAATCTACAACAGAGATCGATTTGAACTTAAACATCAACTCATGGAACGCATCGGTCAATGTACCTTAACCTGCCCGACAACAGCAGCCTTCAACGGATTACTCGGTAAACGCACCTTAAACGTCGGCAGCAGCCTCCGCTACTTCGGCGACGGCTTCCAAAAGAAAGCCATGGTTGGTGGAAGAAAATGCTGGAAAATTCCAGTCATGGAAGGCAACTTTATCGTAGAAGATGGATTTGGAGCAATGGAGGGAGTTGCAGGCGGTAACTTTATGATTTTTGCATCAACCCAAGAAGCTGGTCTTAAAGCAGCAGAAGCTGCGGCTGACGCGATTCGCGCGAATGCTCCTGACGTAATTATGATTTTCCCAGGCGGAATTTGCCGCGCAGGAAGCAAAGCAGGCTCCCTCAAATACAAGCTAAAAGCGTCAACTAATCATCCATATTGTCCAACATTGCGCACTATAGTGCCAGATACAGTAGTTCCAGAAGGCGTACAGTGCGTATATGAAATTGTCATAAACGGTCTGTCCTTGGATGCAGTTAAGAAAGGAATAAAGGAAGGCGTAACCGCAGCAATCGATGTTCCAGGTGTAGTAAAAATTTCGTCAGGCAACTACGGCGGCAAATTAGGACCTTTTAAGGCGTATCTCCGTGATTCAATTGGTGCACCTGCACCTGAAATAGAAACAACGCCGCCTGCCAAGGCATAAGCTTAAGCTCCCGTTTTTCAGTCGGAACTTTTATTTGACCGTTATTAACGTAAGTTATCCAATTAATCCATATTAAGTGAATATTGTTGAGTTCGACAAAGAAAACCTCTCTTGAACTATTCAGACTACGAAAAATACTAAACGCCCTAGCCAGCAAAGAGGGCAGTCACACCGAACTCATCACAATCTACGTACCCCCAGACAAACAAATCAGCGACGCATTAAACCTACTGCGTAACGAGTACGGAACCGCCAGCAACATCAAATCCAACGTTACCCGCAAAAACGTACTTGACGCCATTACAAAAGCGCAGCAAAAACTCAAACTCTTCAAAGACCCAGGCGAAAAAGGCATCGTTATCTTTACTGGCGCCCTGCCACAGGAAGGCGGTGGACCTGGAACTGAACGCATGGAATCATATGTTATTGTTCCTCCTGAACCCATTAGAATTTTCCTTTACCGTTGTGACAGCCGGTTTCACACAGAACACCTTCAGGAGATGCTTCGGGAAAAAGAAACCTACGGTATCTTACTCGTGGATGCTTCGAACGCTACAATTGCCACTTTACAAGGAAAGCGTTTGCAGATTGTCCGCGAAATGCATTCAGGTGTTGCAGGCAAAACTAGGGCGGGAGGTCAATCCGCAAGACGTTATGAACGGTTGCGGGACATGCAACTAAACGAGTACTTTACACGTGTAGGACAACATGCTAATGAGACTTTTCTAGGCATAGACACCCTCAAAGGTCTAATAATCGGAGGACCTGGACCTACCAAATATGATTTTGAGAAAGGCGAGTATCTTAATTATCAATTAAAGAACAAAATCATAGACACCCTTGACACAGCGTATGTCGAGGAACAAGGCGTCAAAGAAGTCGTAGATAAAGCACCTGAAATCATGAAGAAAGTCCGCTATATCGAAGAAAAAGCCATTATGCAAAAATTTCTCTACGAGGTCGGACACGACACTGGCTTGATAACTTACGGCGAAACCGAAGTTCGAAGGTTATTACAGTCAGGCGCAGTTCGAACTCTTTTAATGTCTGAGGAAGTAGATTTGGTTCGTGTCACCGTCAAGTGTAGTGCTTGCAATTATGAAGAACAGCACACAGTTAAAGTGAAAGATTTGGAGAATTTTGAAAAAGGCTTAATTGGAAAGCCTTGCTCTTCTTGTCAAGCGCCTTCCATGACGATAATTGACAAAAAAGATGCCGTGGACGACTTAGCTGATTTGGCTGAAATTTCAAATACAGACGTGGAGATAATTTCAGGAGAAACTGAAGAAGGGCAAATGTTGAAAAACGCTTTCGGCGGTATTGCTGCGATTTTACGCTTCAAAATCCAAGGATAATTTTTTTTGCTTAATTATCTTTTAAGGCACTTTGGCCTTGATGAAAACAGTTGACTTCAATGTTAATCTTCTACCTAAATTAAAATATTGACCTTAATTATTTCAGAGAAAAATCTGTTCCGAAAAGACTCGATAGCCTAAGGGGGTAAGGTGAGGGATTAGCCCTCTTTCTTTTGTTACTAGGCAAATACCATTTTTTTCCTTATAAGGGATATTTCTATTTTTGACATATCAAAGAATGAAAGAGTATTGATTAAAAGAAGATCAACTAATTTTGTCAACGTTATAGACTGAGCTTCGAAGTGCGTCTTCAATAGTCTCTTTTTTTGCGTCTTTCAATAGCAGAACTTTCTGTTTAGAAGTGAGTCCTGAAACGATTCCCACTCTAGAACCCAATAGTTTTGTTAACTCCTTTGCGATTTCTTTATTTACCCTACCCTTGATGGGCTCTTCTGTGGAGTAGACAATGATTTCGTTGTCGCTAAATTCTATTTTGAATTTGGAAGAGTTGGGTTTAACAAAAATCTTCAGTATCGTACCTTCGCTAGTTTGTGTGATGCTCATGGAGTAATGCACTCGCACTCAGAAGGCACTTTAGTTTTTCCCTGTAGTGCCCAACTGAATTTGTTTCTCAGTGTTTGAGGGTAAAATTTTTCGATATCAAATTTGACTTTCCTTCCCCATTTGACGTATGCTGTGGGGTCAATGTAGGATTTGAGAGATGTACCAAGGTTGTATTCGCCTGTTAACTTTGTTAGTTGTAAGTCAAGTTTTGCTTTTTCGATGCGGGTTTCCAGTGATTCGGTTTTTTTGCCTGCCGCTTTTTTTATTTTTAAAGTAGCCTGCAGGTTTTTAATTTTTTGTTCTTTGTCTGCAACACGTTTTTCAAATGTAGGGGGTATCTTGCGTTTGTGATTAGCAACTTCGGCTACTTTAAAATTGGCCATTTTTGCAGCAAATTTCTTTTTATAATCGGGGTCGTTTTTGGTAACGCCGCTTTTTTGGAGTTCTTCTTTAACGGTTTTGGTACAGCGCCAAGTTCTGAAGACTTTTGCGGTTAGTTTAGGCATTTTTTCGGATAAGAATCGGCTGACTTTTTTGCTGTCAATTCCTTGGAAGAGGTATTCTTTGCTGGTATCTTTCATGAATTCTTGGATGTTTTTTATTACTGTTGGAGGAGCTTTGTATTCTTTGATCCAACGCACGCTATCTTTGCCCAGAAAGTCAAAATGAAGGGTGTCACCTTTAATCATTATATGTTCGCTTCGCAGTGTAATTGCACCTACTGTGTCTGCTTCGTCAGGATCTTTTTCGTCTCCAACCCTCATATTGGGAACCAAAATAAGCCAAGAAACCGTAGCAACTTTACGTTTTTCAATATCTTTTGATATGAGGTTTTTTAGTATGTATGATTCGATTTGTTTGATTTGTCTGCCTAATGTCTCTGCTTTTTTGAATTTTTCTTTCTCACGATTCTGTTTAAGGAATGCAGTGTCGCTGAACCAAACATACTTGGTTTTTTTAGTAAGTTTGTCTTCCCATTTTGCGACGTACATCTTGTCTGGTTCCCAAACGATTCCTTTCCAGTTTCCGTGGGGACGTGGGACCAAAAGGTTTCCTTTTTTGTCTTTGGGTAAGTTCAAAATAATGTCTTGTTCATTTGGACCTTGCTTCCATTTACCTCGTTGTGGGTGATCGCCACGTCCAGCAAAAAGACACGAAGGTTCCGCTGTCCAGTTAGCGATCTCTAATTTTTGTCCGTCAACTTCGGCATAGCCGTATTTTTCTTTGAGTTTCAATCGTTTGAGTTTGCGTTCTTCAGATTGTTTCTTTTTTTCTTCCTTGCTTAAGGCTTCTTTCTTGATTTTTTCGTCTATTATGAATTTTTTAATTTGACTAAAATCAATCGCAACATCTTGCTGACCTCCACTGTATTGTGCAGCAGAAAGGTTGTCGATGCTTGAGAGATATTTTGGAATAAATTCATCCAAGATCTTTGCCGATGGGTTTTCTTTTTGGAGTTGTTGAAGGAATTCGTTCATGAAGTTTTTTGTAAAAACATTGTCTGGAGGCGGTATAGTAGCTGATAATACTCTGCGGCTCCATGCAACCGCCATAGGTTCAGATTTATCTGTTAGTTTGATCGGTTGACCTTGAATTTTTATTTGAAAGCCCTTAAAATCGTAATGTGGAACGTATATGCCGTTGTGTTTAAGATTCTTCATAACATGTTTCATGAATTTGACACCTTTATCGGCAAAGTTTTCTGTCTTGCAACCTATTAGCTAATGGATGCTTTTTGTATCTTTCGTTTCAAAAGAATAAAAATTCAGTAATTAATTTTGACACTTAGGAATTAAATTTGAAAATCATTAGATATTTAGGGAAAAAGAGGTTTCTGCCGCCTTGCTGCCCTGTCGCTTTGCAGTTTTTTATATACTTGTTCAACGTTCTTGCGTTCTACATAGCCTTTGTGAGGACGAAAACCGCCCGAGAAACCGCCCGGAATATGCATTAATTCGTGAATTAAGGTTCTCTCTCTATCTTCAGGCGACATCCTGTCGAAGATTTCTGAAATGACCTCAATGGTGTACGATGGTGGAAGGTTCAGAACGCCTTGCCAAATCTTGCCCAACCCATGAATACGAGCTATGGTGCGGCGTGCTTTGCTGCCTTTGCTTCGTACACAAAAAACAAACTGTGGTACAACATGATAGAATTCGCATTCTTGAGCTAACTGGTCAACTTGTCGTTTTATTTCTGGAGCATCGAAGTATTTTATTGGCATATAATCCACCGTTGTTGACTTTGACTGTTCAATGTGTGGTTTGGGTTTAAAAGTTAGACGTTTTTCTCGTTTGTTTTAGCCGATGCAATTTTTGAGGTAAGGGATTTTTTTGAGTGGATATATGATGGCAACAGACAGCCCAAAGACTATCGCTGCAGTGTAGGGGGCATCAACAATTAGGTTGCCTGTGGAAGGCAATGTAAAACCGAAAAGCCCCATTTGTAGACTTTCCAGGAAGATAATGTGAACTACATAAATTGGGAGAGTGTTTTGCCCAATCCATCGTATGACTCGATTGACTCTTTTTCCTTGGCGTTCAACTCTTGATTGAGGAATGCTGATTAGGAGCATAAACAAGGCTCCAGAAGCTATTATCATGTTAAAGCTAAGGTAGCCGTGGAAGTAACCTGTGTATTGTTCACCAACCGTTGCTGTTACAATCCACGCACCTAAAATAGCTACTAATAATCCAAATCCTGCGGCTAGATAAACTATAGCAGGGCGCATTTTGGTGTTCAATAGATAGATTCCTAAGAGAAAGTACCCTACCCAGTCTGTGAAAACAAACATTAAAGGGTTAAAGTTAAAGTCGGTAAAGGTGTGGATAAAGGGAGTCACTACAGTACCGACAAACCAAAGGGCAAGCAGTAAAGTAAATTTCTTGCGATCAATATGTTTTATTAGCACGCGCAGAACCGGTGTAATCAAGTATAATCCTATTAACATGTAGAGAAACCATAAAATCGGATATGAACCAGACAATAGACCTTGTTCAACGTTAAAAATTGTGAAAGGATTTGCGTGGACGGCAAATGTCCAAACAAAGAAGATTATTGTCCAAAATATCAGCGGTAAACCAACGCGGACAAATCGTTTTTTAAAAAAAACACTCATGGATTCGTCGGCTTTAACGGGGTCTAGTAGTAGGGCTCCGCTTAATATGACAAACAGAGGAACACCGAGGTATCCTATAGCGCCGTAAATATCGGCGGTGACCCAGTTCACCATAACCATGGGGGTTATTGCTCCTGGAATCTGGTAAGGGAATTTTGAGGCGTGGACAAGGACAACCATAACTATGGCGATTGTGCGGTAGGTCTACTGGATAGCTAGCGGTGGCTGATGTAGGTTGCAAGTGTCCCTTTTCTTCCCCTTACAGCCGATTCGTATCAAAAGTTGTTAATAAAAATAGTGAGAACAAATCTGCTTTATTTTCGTAGAATTTTTTTAATCTCAATCCAAAACATTGCGGTAAACGTCGTTAAGAAAATCAGTACCCAACTTTGTATATTCAAGCTGGTAATCTGCAAGGAGGTTTGAGCAAGAGGAAGGAGCGTGCACAAAACCAAGGCTGTTACGGCCAATAGCGCCCAGATTATCATGACTTTGTTGGATAGCAAACTTTGCTTTAGTAATGGCTCAAGATCAGATCGTAAGTTCAACGCAAGAAATACATGTCCAAGCATCCATGTTGCAAAAGCCACCGTCCTTGCATAAGTAATGTTCTGGCTAGTGTACCACGCAAACAAGTAAGTTATTGTTACAGCTGCAAATAGGCTTAAGGCACCTAAGAAAATGGTTTTTAGCATAGTGCTATTAAAGAACTTCTCTTTTAAGCTCGCTGGCGGCTTTTTCATTGAACCTGATTCTAGGGGTTCAGCGACAAATGTTGCTGATGCAGCTAAATCCATGAAGAGTTCGAGCACTATTATTTGGATGGGTGCAAATGGCAGGGGGATACCTAAAACAATGGGAATAATAAAGATAGAGACTAACGCGGCTTTGCAAGATAAGTAGTAGCGGATGCCTTTTCGGAGGTTGGAGAAAAGTTTACGTCCCTCAGCTACCGCATTTTCTATGGTGGCAAAGTTGTCGTTTGTTAGTATCATGTTTGAAGCTTCTTTTGCGACGTCAGTTCCCCTGATGCCCATGGCTATTCCTATGTGTGCGTTTTTTAGAGCTGGAGCATCATTTATGCCGTCGCCTGTAACTGCCACAACTTCGCCTTTCTCTTTAAGCAGTCTAACCAATCGCAGTTTATCCTCAGGAGTGGCACGGGCAAAAACAAAGGTTTGGTCCAGGGTTTCTTTTAGTTGTGAATCACTTAAGGCTTCAATTTCGCTGCCTGTCAAAACTTTGCTGGAGTCAATACCGACTTTATGGGCAATAGCTCTTGCCGTTTGGGGGTAATCCCCAGTTATCATAATGACTCTTATTCCTGCTTCATGACAGATTCTAATAGCATCTTTGACTCCTTCTCGTGGAGGATCAACAAAACCCACAATACCCACAAAAACAAGGTCAATCTCAAGGTCATCTTTGGCTGTTTCTTCTGCCATACGGCGGTACCCAAAAGCGAGTAAGCGTTCACCGTTTTTAGCCATCTGATCAATAGTGTTGAGAATTCTTTTTCTTGTTTCTTCTGTGAGGGCTGTTTCCTCGCCTAAGAGTAAAATGCGACTTGATTTTTCCAAGATTTTTTCTGGCGCACCACTCGACAGAAGCACCAATGAATTGCTATATTTGTAAATGTAGGAAGCTATTTTGCGTTTAGCGTCAAAACTCAGTTCGTCTTCAAGAACCCAGCCTTTTGCGATGTCAGAGAGGCCTTTTCCATCCATAAATAACCGTTCCGATATCGCTTGCGACATCGGATTCGCTATTTCTGATTTATTTGCAACGTCTCGAATAGCGTCGCTTGCTAAAAACGCTGTTTTTAGTGCTGCTTTTTGGTTTTCTCCAAGTTGACTCGAAGAGCTTACTTTGTCATCGAAGTAGAGTTGTTCAAAGAGCATCTTGTTTTCTGTTATGGTGCCTGTTTTGTCGGTTGCTATGACTGTTACATTTCCCAGGGTTTCTGCTGCACGCAACTGCTTTACTATTGCGCCTTTACGTGACAATGCGTAGCTGCCAACGCCTAAAACCATTGTTACAATTATGGGGAGCTCTTCTGGAATAACTACAAACGCTAGTGACAAACCGTACAAAACTGCTTCAGCTGGATTGGGTTGAACTCCTCTGACATAGCTTAAGATTGGGATAAGAACGCTGAAGAAAAGGGCAACCCAAACTAGGGATTTTGATAGTTGTTTCATCGCCAACTGCATCGCAGTTTTGGGCTCTTTTGTTGCGTTTGTGATTCCTGAAATCCTGCCGAGCTCCGTGTTGATGCCTGTTGAAGTAACGATGGCTTTGGCTCTGCCCTTTGTGATTATGGTCCCAGTGAAAAGCATGTTGATTTGATAATTTACTCTAGTTTCGTTTGGCAACACTGTTAAAGCATCTTTTGCAGTGGGGAACGACTCCCCTGTAAATGAAGACTCATCAACTTCTAAACCATAGGTTTCTAAAAGTTTTGCATCTGCTGGGATACGTTGCCCAACTTTTAGAAGCAAAATATCGCCTGGAACCAATAGAGCCGTTTGGACTTCTTCCAGTTGACCTGCTCTAAGTACAGAAGCTGTTGGTGGTGCCAGTTGCTTTAATGCGGAGACTGAACGTTTAGCTCGGTACTCATTCCAGACTTCAGCTAAAACGAGAAGGATTATGATTACGATTATCGTTAATGCATCTGTTAAGCTGCCCAAGATGCTGTATAAGACACCCACAGAGATAAGCAACAGGATCATGGGTTCAGTGATTTCTTCTCTCAAAATGCCCAAAAAGCGTATTTCTCTTTCGTGGACAAGACTGTTTTTTCCATATTTAGTTAAACGCGTTGCTGCCTCTTGGTTTGATAGACCTTTTTCAGGGTTGACGCCAAATTGCTGGGTCAGTTCCTGATTGGTTTTGGAATGCCACTGGCTCAACGGCAGCACCTAAACAGATTTGCCAAACAGACTTTGGCCTAAAAAGATTTGCGTATTCATCAGCTAAATAAGTGCTCTATATTTTTTGTTTTTGGCTCGTTACATCAAATAATAAGAATAATGCAAAAGGATAGTTACAACTTGGTTTATTTGAACATCGAACTCTCTTATTGGAAACCTATTTGTGTTTATTATGCAAAACTTTATAACAGCGCCGAACGTTTTGGATTCTAAAAAGGTAGAATCAAGATGAAATTCGGCACATACATGTTTGAAGCAAAGAAAGTTCCAGGCTTCGACTATGACCTTTTCCGAGTTAAACCAGAAGTAGGCAGACGAATGCCACCTAAGGCAGATATGCACAGCAACATTGCAATCTTCGGAGACAACGTTACCGCACGTATCCACCCAGACTGGATCAGTCAATCAGACCTTGGTCCAGCGTGGAGAACCAACGACAACTATAATGTCCGCTGGGAAGTCCTATGCGCAACTCAACCTATTCATCGAGCAGAACAACTCGACTACATCGAAGACGTAGCACGCAAAAGCCAAGGCATATGGTTAAACAGCATTCACTTCGCAGAACACGGCCACTGCACATGCCCACGATGCAAAGAACTCCACGCAAAAAGTGGCTTAAGCTGGTACGAATGGAGACGCAAAGAAATAACTGACTATATGGCACAGGTAAGCGACCGCGTACGCAACAAAGCAAAGAAGAAATTCGTTATCGGCGTGCTTCCAGACCCAGTAACAAACTATGAACGTTTCGGCGTTAACTTTGACGACCTCGGACCACTTACCGACGAATTCCTCGTTGTTATGTTCAGCAAAAACTATGCAACACCCTGGTATTGGGAAATGCTCGTACGCAACTTTAAGAAACTCTTCAAAGACGTCAAGCTAAACTGCGCATTGTACGTAATAGGGCCCGGCGATGATCCAAAAGAAACTCCAACTCCAAGCGAACTCTTAACAGTCTCAGTTCGTATGGCACGCGCAGGCGCAGACGGTATCTTGTACTTAACGGATAAAGCAGCACAAATGCAGGAATTCCAGAAAGCAGCAATCGCACAGAAAGATACTCGGGAACGCTTAGTGAGCTACGGCGGCAAAGCTGGTCAAGAAGTTCTTGACTTAGTTACAAGCTGGGAAAAACTCTTCTAAAAATCTATAAAACCGTTGCAGGCAGAAACAACCTAAAAGTGGCATAAAAAACCACCAGGCTGCCTTTTTTATTAAATCCTTAGGGTCTCGCAAAATTTGTTGTGTCATTATTCTCAAAAAAATCTGTTTGTCTGCTAGAACAACACCTAAAAAATTCTTGTTGTTCTTCCAACCCTTCAATCCACAGAGATGCAGCTTTGGAGCCTGAAATTGCATAATTGTTCCCGGAGATTTTTCTCTTCTACAAGATAATGTGACTTCTTCATTTCTGGGGCTGATTAAAAGACTATGTGGTAGTCGTTTTCTAATCGTTAAATTCTGATTGCTCTTAGACGTCTATGTCTTGGATTTTCCGTCTTTTAGTTTCTGTAGAAGCGATTGTTTTGTTTCCGAAAACCTGACAACTTCCCTGCTTTCATACAAGAACATTATAAAGCAGTTAAATTATGCATTCCTCTAAAATCCTGTTTAATGGATATATCCCAAGTTTTTGTTTTGTGATTCGTTAATTTCCTTTAGTGATTCGTATTGTGCTTCAATTAAGATTTTAAGTGCATCTATGTTCTTTTTTATGTCTTCAACTTCTCCGCTCTTTGCTAGTGCACCAGAAGTGGTTATTTGTTCGTTGATTTTGTCCACTGAGACTTCGAGAACTCTGACTTTAAAAGCAAAAATTTGAAGCGAATATAGTATGCTTAGTTGAGAATTTAGTCGCTCTAACCTTTCTAAATCGATTGTTTTTCGTATAAAGGCCTTAATTTTTTGTTCTTCATTGGCATCAGCTGAATGTTGAAGCTGTTCAAAAATTGTTGCGTGTCTTTTTGATGCCTCTTTTGTTTCATCAACAACTTTTTGAATTCGCTTTGCAGTTTTTTCTAACAATTCTAAGACTTCGTCCAATCCACGTTTCCCTCAAATTTTTGTTATCGATTATCGCATCAAACTGTAACACCCAATATATATAACTTGATGACAGCAAAATGCTAAGGTTTTTGATGAAGGTTCTTTTTTTCTAAATATATTTTAAAAACCATAAATGCTCATCGTTTTAGATTGCCGATTTTACGTAATCAACGAGTTGCTTTATGTTCTCTTTTCTAGCAAAATCCATCGGTTTTGAATAAGCGGCTAGCATCCCTATTTCATCGGAGGTTTTTTTCTTTTTTAAACTTAGCCTGACTCTGAAAAGCGCCATTATAACTTTATTTGAAAAGTCAAGTTTGTCGAAATCGAATCCTCCTCTTAGATAAAACAGCTTCAAGTTGCCCTGTTCATCAGATGAGAAATTGTTGTTCATTATTTCACTGACAAGACTTTCTCTTGGCGGTGAAGCCCCAACAGCAAAAACTACAATCTTTTTATCTGCTAATTTCGGTAGGTTTTCTTTGACGAGTTTTATTCCGTTTATTCCGACAGCATGCAAACTTCCACCAAAAATAATAGTTGAATAATCTGAAAGCTTTTGGGCACCGAATTCTTTGGCATCATAGATGTCAGCATTGCATTCTTCAGCAATCCACTCTGCGTATTTTTTTGTAAAGCCAGATATTGACCTGTAAATCACAACAGCTTGCAGCAAGAGATCATCGTGCCTAGGTGTCTTTGTTTAGATAAAAGCTTTAGCAAATCTACCAACAGAAAGCTCTTACATTTTGGTTTTTGAACCGACAACCTGATGCAGCCAAAAGTTCCTCGAAAACCATAATCATAGGAAGTACAGCGGCAGCAAAAAATTAAAGCGTTAGCCAACAATTCTGTCCAATAGCAGAGGATGATTATCTTTGGCGGTCTTGGTGACTAAAGCGGATTGCTCTAAACAACTTTTTGATGAAGAAAAAATAGTTCGAACTTGCTTGAGAATGGGGGCTAGTCGTGAAGATGCAGTTCAAATTGCGCAGCAAGTAGAAAAAAAAATTTACGATGGTATAACAACAAGAAAAATCCTTCAGATGATTTATTCTTTAATGCGTAAGCAAAAGCCTGCAATCAAACATCTCTTTGACCTCAAGCATGGCATAAGCTTAATGGTGCCCAAGCCCGAATTCGAAGCTTTTGTTAGAATCCTCTTAGTTCATAGCGGCTTTAAAGTTGAGCCCAACACGATTCTTAGGGGTTTATGTGGGGAGCATGAAGCAGATGCGATAGCTACCAAAGATGGGTTGACTCATTTTGTAGAAGTAAAACATCACAGCAGCTACCATGCTTTGACTGGACTTGACGAGAGTCGAATCGCTAGAGCAATCTTAGAAGACGTAACAGAAGGCTATTCGAATGGTCTTACCAGAATCAAAATCGATCGAGCGATGATAGTGACTAACACTAGATATTCCAAGCATGCTATAAATTATGGTCGTTGTCGCGATATTCTTCAGGTGGGATGGGCTTCTCCTGAATTTTTAGGGTTAAGAGAAATGGTTGAGAAACACAGGTTGTATCCTTTGAGCTGTTTGAAAGGGATAAGTGCAAAAGTAAGGCTACGTTTGGTTGAAGCTGGTATCGTTGTCATTAAACAGTTGCTAGAACAAGACTTGCGATACCTCGAGAGAAAAACTGAGTTACCTCGAGAAGCTGTTTTGTCAATAATGGAAAAAGCTAGGCATACCACTGATACTTTGTGGTTTTAGCTTTGTAGAATGAATTAGTAAAACTCAGCTTACTAACCCTGTGTAAGGCTTAGTAGAAGCTTGTTGACTCACTATTTCCTTCGGATAATCAGTGAAGAAACGTGTTTAGCTTGTTATAATATGGAAGAAATCAAGTATGCCACTAGCAGTATATTGAATAAGAATAGTGCAGCAATGTTCAAGTTTGCAAAAGTAGTTAATTGTTTTTTCTTTCCAAATTTTATGGCCCCAAAGAAAATCGTCGCCAAAGTCACCATTGAGAGACCAAAAACCACTCCGAGATCCAAAAGTCCGAATTCTCCGAATAAGCAATAATATGAAAATAACGCAACTGAGACCAGTGTCGAAAGGATTAGGATTATTCTGAGAATTTGTTGAGGACCACTCCGAACAGACAGAGTATTCTTACCAATTCTCGCATCCGATGTAGAGTCTGGAACGTGTAGACTTAAACTAAGAATGAATCCGTACATCATGAAGGGGATTGAGAGGTAAAGAAATGCAGCGTCAAATTGATTTCTTATTGATAGGTAACCCACTCCAGGTATTACAAAACCTGTAACCCAGGCAACCGCAAGTTCTCCTATTCCTCTGGAGATTAAACGCACTGGTGGCGCTGAATAGATCCAACCAATCAAGTTGGCAAAAAACATTATTATGAACAATTCAATAGGCGCGTCTAAGAAGAACACACTTACCGCAGCAATCACATTGGAAAAAACAAGCAACAGATATGGAAATGTTTCGGGATAACAAGCGCAAACTTGGGTTTCCCACAAGGATCTTGCTGCCTCCGAAGAATTTTCTCTTCTCAGATTGCTCATCTATTTCAACATCGAAATAATCGTTACTAAAATGAGTGGACAAGTCTCCAAAAAAAACGGTTGCATATCCAAAGGCAACAATTTCAAACCTAAAAATTCCGCCTTCAATAATTGCAAGAAGAGCCCCAATTGAGAAAGCCAAAGCTCCTCCAATAATTATGTGGAGACGAATCACTCTGAGAACTTTGAGGGCGTTGAAAGTTGGGATTTTCATTTCTTCTCGAAGCTCGTTTGTCGACATTCCATATGGCTTATTTATTAAACTAAATATTATAAGAGTCCAACGGTGGCGAAAAATGAAAAGCCTAAACGCGTTCATCGATCTCACTCGGCTACACTTCTTTTTTGTATGGCCCACCCTTTTCTGCGCTGGGCTTTTCTTTGCTTACAACTTCTACGAAGGTTTTTCCTTATCAACAATATTTCGTGTTGCACTCATCGGGTTTTTAGGCTTTGAAGCTGGACTAGTCTTGAATGATATTGTAGATGCAAGAGTGGATAAGAAAGAAGTGGAAAATGATAAGCTAACGAAGTACTGGAGACTTTTTGGAAGAAGACCGATTTCAGAAGGATTAATCTCAACGCAAAAAGCCACGATTCTTTTCGGTATTCTAGTTACGTTGACGTCCATTATCATTTTTACGCTTTCATTTCCTCATTCAATTTATGTATTCATTATAATGGTAACCTGCTATTGCCTTGAAGTCTTCTATCAACTGAAGAAACGGGCTGAAAGATTCCCTATCGCTCAAATCATCGGCAGAATTGATTTTGCGCTATTTCTCGTGGCAGGTTACCTTTGTGTGGGTTTTCCCGACATTAACGTCTTGGTTCTGTTCCTTTTCTTTTATCCTCTGGCACTGGCACATTTAGGAGTCAACGATTTAGTCGATGTTAAAAACGACAAAGCCAAAGAAATGAACACCATACCTACTCATATACAGCATGAAAGCAACAGCTTTTTGGATTGCCGCTTTTACGATAGTACATGGTATAATGGCAATAGTAATGCTGACATTGCTTAGTAATTTGGCAATAATTGGCTTTATTGCAAGTATTCTACTACTTACGGTGGGAAACGCTGTTATTATAAAACAGAAAACAGCAATATCCGGAATGAAAGCCCTTCCATTTTTCCATGTTGCTATGCTCATTTACGCGATTACAATAATAGCCAGCTATTTAGTTGCAGCCACATCATAGCAACTCCAAAAAACAACTTTCATTATGTGCTAACTAGAGCGATGGGTAAAAATGAAATCTCGATTTAATGTTCGCTTTTACTTGAGACTAATTGCAAATCTGGACTCAGAATTTACAAATTAACCTCGATTCGAATTAAGATCCCTCACATATGGTGTCTATATTCTCTAAAATAGGGATTTCAACCCCGTTGACATCAAATACAGTTACTCTTGGAATGGGCACTACAAAGCGCCCGCCCCATTCGCCAATATATGAGGTTTGATTGATTATTTCTTCTTTTATGTTCCAAGGAAGGATTAGCACATAGTCAGGTTTGGTTTCTTTGATTCTATCTGGAAGCAGGATTGGTATGTGAGTTCCTGGAAGAAATTTTCCTTGTTTGTATGGGTTTTTGTCAACAGTGTACTCCAGAAGGTCTGCGCTTACGCCGCAAGAATTGAGAAGGGTGTTACCTTTTCCAGGTGCACCGTATCCAACAATTGTTTTTTTGTTTCTTTTGAGAGTTAATAAGAAATCTTTGAGGCTTTTCTCTATTTCTTTTACTTTTTCTGAAAATGATACATAGGTTTCTAAGTTGGCGAGACCAGCTAATTTTTCTTTGCTTCGTAATTCAGCTACATTAATTGTCACTGTTTTGGAGGGGTCTTTGTCGTCGATGTGTCGGGCGTAAATTCTTAGTGAACCTCCATGGGTGGATAGGGTTTCAACATCGTAGATTTTTAGTCCATGGCGTGCAAATATTTTTTCGACTGTGAATAATGAGAAGTATGAGAAATGTTCGTGGTATATGGTGTCAAATTGGTTTTCTTCTATCAAGCGTAGTAGATGGGGAAATTCCATGGTGATTACGCCCGATGGTTTAAGTAGGGTCTTCATGCCGTCTACGAATCCGTTGAGATCTGGCACTTGAGCTAAAACGTTGTTGCCTATTATTAGGTCTGCTTGTTTGTTTTCTTTTACCAGTTCAAGAGAAGTTTCCAAATTGAAGAATTTTACGAGTGTTGGTATCCCTTTTTCTTTTGCAACTTTGGCTACGTTTGCTGCTGGTTCTACGCCTAGAACTGGAATTCCTTTTTGTTTGATATATTGAAGAAGGTATCCGTCGTTGCTTGCTATTTCAACCACTTGGCTTTTTTGGTCTAATCCAAGTTTTTTTACAATCATTTCTGCGTATTTTTTGGCATGATCTAACCATGTTTTTGAGTATGAAGAGAAATACGCGTATTCTGTAAAGATTTTTTTGGGCGCTACAAATTCTTCCAGTTGAACTAGAAAACACTTATTGCAAACGTATACATGTAGGGGGTAGACTGATTCTTTTTGGTTTTTTTGTTCTGGTCCAATGAAGCTTTCGCAGGGTGGTTGGGAGCCTAAATCTACTAATGTAAACTGTAATGGTTCTCCGCAGAATCTGCAATGTGAATAAGACGATTTTTGGATTACTTGAGGCTGCAATAAAGTCGGATACATTCTAATTCACAATCCAATCGTACGACATACTACTATTCACGCGATATATAGGGAAAATTCCTTTCTTGCAATATTGCTGAATCGAAAATATGATTTTAAAGAATTATTAGGATCGACAAAAAATTAATTGGTCAATAAACGAAAAATCAACATATGAATAAAAAGAAATGTTTTTGTTTTGAACTAGAAGCTGGAGCTCTTCCAGCGAGCATTTTTTTGAAGTTTAGTACGGTTACAGAAATCAATAAGGAATCATAGAGTTCAAATCAAAACTTGCCTGATAAAAAAGAGTGGACCTAAGGGATTTGAAACCATTTGGGGGCAAGCCAATATTTCTCGAACCTCAAATTGGTTCAAGTCCTCTGAGTTCACCCCAAATTTGAGCAATGGATCTCATTTTTGGAGTCAGAAAAACATGCTATATGCAGCAAGCCTGCATACTGTTGAGGTGTAGCTACTTTTTGGTGTTGCGATAAATGTTACCATTACATTATTAAGTTAAATGAAATATTTATATTGATTGTAATGGTAAAAAGACTGTGCGAATAATCAAACGCAGAAAAGGAAAAACAGAGTATTTCTATCTGCAACACTCCTACAGAAAAGAGGGTAAAGTCACAACAAAAGAACTCTACCTGGGCAAAAAGATACCTGACAACATTGAAGAAATCAAATCCAAACTCATGCATGAACCCCAAAAAGCCCTGTCTGATAAACTAGAAAAAATAAGAAACAATTTTCAGAAAGAATGGAAAAAAGTACCCGAGTCAGCCAAGCAGAAAGACTTGCAAGAGATATCCATAGCCTTCACTTATAACACCAATGCTATTGAGGGCTCCACTATAACACTTGAAGAAGCGAGGTTAATACTGGAAGACAAAGTTGCCCCCAATAAACCACTTACAGAAATACGGGAAACTGAATCACATGCAACCCTATTTATGCAAATGCTGAAAACAAATGAAAAATTCTCAGAGAAACTTCTGTTGAAATGGCATGAGGAAATCTTTAAAGAAACAAAACCTGACATCGCAGGGAAATTTAGAAAATACCCAGTTAGAGTGGGACCATATATAGCACCTGATTGGCAAAACATCGAAATTCTAATAAAACAACTATTAGCATTCGTTAACAAGTCAAACCTTAATTCTGTAGAACTGGCAGCTAGAGCGCACTACATGTTCGAGAAGATTCATCCCTTGGGCGATGGAAATGGCAGAATCGGCAGGCTCTTAATGAACTTCATCCTGTGGAACAACGGTTATCCAATGCTTATAATAGAGTACAATAGACGAAAATCCTACTACAAAGCTCTGCAGCGACCCGAAGAAGGCTTCGTTAATTACTTTGTCAGAAGATATCTGTCAGTGCATAAACAACTGCTAAAATAAGAAAATATTGACTGGGGTAATCACCTCGTTTGCGACTTTATCGGTATAAAATTTTTTAGAAAGCTAAAATAAGCCTGGTCTAAAAAGAACCGGGGTTTATCGGAAATCATGTTGAAGTGGACCGGGGGGGATTTGAACCCCCGACCTCTTGAGTGCAAGTCAAGCGTTCATACCAGCTGAACTACCGGCCCGCCACTTTCCCAAACATTAACCGATCAACGATATTTAGGTTTTGCATACAAAAACCTCAGTGGACATAAAATCCAGTTAAAATGTTATATTAAACAAATTAAATTAACAATTGGACAGTAAGGTTGAGCTGTAATGGAGTACAAAATTGTAAAGATTGTCCCGCCAAAGGATTGCAACACAATATTGGGCATGGCCCATTTCATAAAAACCCCTGAAGACCTCTACGAAGCTTTGGTAAACTCCGTGCCCAACATCAACTTTGGCATTGGTTTTTGCGAAGGCTCAGGACCCTGTCTTGTCCGCTATGAAGGAAACGATGAGGCACTTCGAAGGTCTGCAGCAGAAAAAGCTCTTGAAATCGGTTGTGGTCACAGTTTCTTAATATACATAAAAAATGCTTACCCACTCAATGTACTTGATAAAGTTAAGGCGGTACCTGAAGTCTGCACAATTTACGCAGCAAGTGCTAATCCATTGGAGGTTTTAATCGTTGAAACCGCAGGGGGACGGGGCATAGTTAGCGTTGTAGATGGTCTTAAAAGTAAGGGTATTGAAACCCAACAGGACATTGAAGAACGCCATACTTTTCTGCGGAAAATAGGCTACAAATTAGGTTAAGCCGTGTAACCTTCCCAGGCTAAAAGTGTTTGAAACAGCCCATCGTCAATGTTGCCGCCAGTTAATACGAGTACAACTGTTTTTTCTGCAACCATCTCTCTATTCTGAATCAGCAACGCTGCTGTTGTGGCAGCTGATCCTTCCACTTTGAGTTGCTCGTTTACCCACAGCATAACCACAGCGTGACGGATGGTTTCTTCTCTAACCAGAAAAACTTGGTCGACATATTGTTGCACGATTGGGAAAGTTATCGATTCTTTCTCTATGCTACCGGATAATCCTTCGGCAACTGTTCTTGGTTCATGTCTGTGGGGTATCACGATTGTTCCTGCTCTCAATGATTCAAACATTATCGGAGTCGCTGTGGATTGAACGCCAAAAACTTTGATGTTAGGCTTCAAACTCTTTGAGGCTATAGCGATGCCAGAAATTAATCCTCCTCCACCAACAGGAACTACAACTACATCTACTTCTGGAAGTTCTTTTAGGATTTCTAGTCCGATTGTTCCGTGCCCAGCAATTATTTGCTCGTCGTTGTAAGGTGAAATGTAGAGATGCCCTTCAGTTCTTGCCAACTCTTTGGCTTTGGTTTCAGCTTCAGTGTACGTTTCTCCATAGAGAAGTAGTTCTGCACCGTATTGTTCAATACCTTCAATTTTGACTTTAGGCGTTGGTTTTGGCACAACAATTTTTGCTTTAAAGCCGAGTTTTTGTGCTCCGAGTGCAACTGCTTGCCCATGGTTACCAGCCGAGGCGGTTATAACGCCCATATTTTTTTGTTCCTCAGACAAGTGCAATAGCTTGTTGATTACACCCCGCATTTTAAACGAGTTTGTATATTGCTCATTTTCTAATTTAAGGTAGACTTTAGCGCTGCAGAGGTTACTTAGAAACTTGGATTCATTTAGCGGTGTGGATTTTATATATTGAGCGATTTGTTTTTGGGCAGTTAGGATGTCTTGCAAGTTGATCATGAATTCACATCTTTTACAATATAGGTTGAGCGTGAATAGATTATTTTTTCTTTGCCCTTTACGTGTATGAAAAATAGGGTCGCCAAAGAAGCGTTTTGATTCTTGATGCTGGCAGAGTTGGGAAAATTTGTTTCAGTCAGCTTTTATCTTTGGTTTGGTTTGTAGGGTTGGCTATACATTTCTTTTAGTTTTATGTGTTCTTTTGCTTGCTGTTTCCAGCCTCTATTGCCCGTCCAAGTATACAAAAATTTAGGGAACCCAAGCTTAGATATTAACCCAGTAGCTTCTTGGGGAATTGGCTTTCCGTTTGCCAAAGCATCAGCTGCCATATCCAAGGCTTTAGTTTGATTGCGAACCATGCCTTTGAGATCCGATAGAGGTCTGCCGGCTATCATTCCACCGCCCCCCATGGCTAAGCCTCCACCCCATGTGTAACCAACTTGGCTAGCGAATATCTCACATACCTTTAGTGCGATACTGTTGTGAACTGCTTCTGTAAAACCGCTATTAGCAATTGCTACAAAGAATTTCTTGCTTTTTTCTGCTTTGTTTGCTTCATGTTCAGATATCAACTCCAATGTCTTGATAACCTGTGAGTGCAAGCTGTCAACGTACAGTGGAAAAGCAAGAATTATCAAGTCCGATTCGTCGATTAGTCTAAACAATTCCGTTCTGTTTTTATCAGAACTTTGGATTTGGCTAAGGTACACTTTTTTGGAGGGTATGCCTTTTTGGTCTAGCTGGTCAGTTAGGTAGGTTCCCAGAGAGTTTGAACTGCTATTTGGACCTTTTGGACTTCCAACCAATAGAACTGAACTTTTTGGCTTCTGCATCATTGAATCCCTGCCTTGGTTAAACTCTCTAAGAGTTTATACCTTAATTGACTTAGGCTGGTAATTTGAGATTTATTAATGCTTGCTTCAGGTTTTGTAGGCAAGTTTATTCCCTTTCTGCTAACCAGCGTTTTGAATGTTTCTTCACTTTCTTTGTCTTCACTAGGAAGACTCCCAATTGCTATCAACGTGGGATAATTGGCATACCTTGGTGCGTGATGAATCTCGCCGTGCACTTTCTTGAAGAAAGGCAATAGAACCGGACAGGGGAACCTATCGAGTGCTTTTTTGAGTTCTGATGAATACATACCGAATGTTATCGGAGTTAGTAAAAATACGACATCGCTATGCATCACTTGTTTTGGCAAGTCATGTCCAGCATCTTTGATTACACAGTTGCCAGGAGTCTTCAGCCAGCAGCCGAAACAACCAAGACATCCTGCGATCTTTTCTTCTCGCAGAATTCGAGAGCTTATTTCAAAATTTTTGGCTCGTAGGTAATCAAGCAAATCTTTTATGAGACTCTCAGGGAAATCTTCTTTTTTTGTTGAACCATCCAATATTAACGCTTTCATATAACTCACCCTTATGCGGACTTTTTGCCAAAGGAATATTTGATTACACCCTTTGGGCAACTGTCCACGCATGCTCCACAGAGTATGCATTCGGAGTTCTCCATCGATTCTTGTCGAACCATAGCATTCACATCCAAACTCATCGAGCAGTTCCTATTGCAAGTCTTGCAGTTTATGCATTTTTCTTGGTCTGCTTGAAGTTGCAGTGACGGCCAATTTGCTGCGTTGCGTATTTTCCTTCCAACTATCATGAAAGGCGCCATCCAGCAGACTGTATGACATGCTGCTCGTTTACCAGCTGCAAGCGCAAAGACGAAGAAAGCAGCCAAGATAACCACGAACATAATAGCTGACTGGAAATCTGAAATCGATATGCCGTAGTAAGTTTGATAGAGTGGATCCACAGCTTTTAATCCACCTGCTTGAATGAACATTAATGCAATTATCGAGAGCCATGGAACCCAGATGAAGTATTTCACTAAGTTACGTTTTTTTCCGTTGTAGCTTCTGCCGTTTACTTTGGAACAAAATTCTTGTACTGCCCCAGCTGGACAAACCCATCCGCACCAGGCGCGCCCGACAAACAGCGATGTTAAGAACAAACCTGCAAAGGCAAGGACATCTCCAGCTATTATCCCTTCAGCTGCACCCATAATGACGAGATACGGAGAGAAGTAATAGTATACCAGCGGGAACAATGCCGCCATGACAATTGCTACAGCGAGCCTTTTCTTTTGTCTGCTCATTGTTTCCCACTTCCCTGCTTTTTGTCGCTTTTTAAGTCGAGAATTTTCTTAAGTTCATGTTTAGTTATATCCATCCGCAGAGTGCCATTGACACCGTCTATTTGAAGCATAATGTCTTCTACCATTGAAACGTCTTTGAGCTTCCCCAAGTATCCTTCAAAGAAGAAGTGCTCATTTTCATTCTCTGAAAGAGACATCCTTTTCACAGTCTTTTCTGATTTCATCTCAACAGAAAACGAATGTTCTTCAGCTCGTCTTGCCAATTTTCTCGCCTCGGATACTACATTCTCAGAAACGATGATAAAGTAACCTCAACAAAAACAATGAAATATCAGAAACGGATATGAAATTTCATAAACGTATAACGTTAGGGGGTGGAGCTGTTGGATAGCCTTAACAGTTTATTATGTGAATTTTCAAGTTCCGATAGACTCGATATTTTATACCTTGTAAAAAAGACGCCAATGAAGCTCTCACACATTTCCGGTAAATTAGATTTTACCGTTCAAGAAGCTTCAAGAAACGTAGGCAGATTAACTGAAGCAGGACTTATAAGAAAAGATGTCGGTGGCGCTTTCTACTTAACGCCTTTTGGAGAAGAAGTATTAAACCTTCTTAAGGGCTTTAATTTTCTCTCCGATAACAAAGATTATTTTTTATGTGACTGAGCTTCTGGTCATGCCCGAGCAGTTTAGAGCAAGCCTAGGCATTTTTGAACATTTTAGCTACGTTAGCGATGTTATGATTGCTTTCCACAACGTTGAGAAGATGATAGCGAATGCAGAGAAGTTTGTTTGGATAATGACAAACCAAATACTTGCCAGCACTCTTCCTTACCTCTTGCAAGAGTTGGAAAGAGGCGGCGAGTTCCAACTCTTAATGCCAAAAGATTATCGAATGACAGAGGAATTATTTCAATCCACTCGCCATCCCACTTTTGATAAAGCTGTTCGAAACAGAAAACTAGAAATTAAGTTCATTGAAAAAGTCGATTTCTTTTTGTGTTTGTCAGAGAAAGAAGTCGGAGCGCTTGGTTTTCCAAGCTTGGACGGCAAACCCGACTATAACGGAGGCTTTAGAGCTGAAAATGAGGTAGCCGTCAACTGGGCTATCAGGCTTTTTAGCTATTATTGGGAAAAGAGTACAAGCGAGGTTCCTAATCAGATGATAGATACCCGCTAACGATCAGCGCTGGCGTTTGATAAGCGTAAACTATTTTAGTTTACTTAGAATCAACCCTTAAAACAGCGATAGGTTGATGTTTTTATGGCTTTAGAAAGAAACAGAGCACAATTAGAGGCTTACCGAAAACAAGCCGCCGAAGAACAAGAAAAATTTAAAGAAAGAATGAGCAAAATTAAACATAAAATCGCTATTATTAGTGGCAAGGGAGGTGTTGGAAAAAGCACCATAACCGTAAACCTAGCCACTGCTTTTGCTCTTAAGGGAAGTCGCGTAGGTATTTTAGATGCGGATATACATGGTCCCAGCGTTCCTAGGCTTTTGGGGTTGGAAGGAAGTCAGGTTCAGACAACCGCCATGGGCGCTTTGCCTGTTGATGGACCCTTGAAAATGAAGGTTATGTCAATTGATTTTTTCATGGCTGAACAGATGCCCACTATTTGGCGTGGACCACTTAAGATGAGGGCTATCCGTCAACTGTTAGGTGAAATTGTCTGGGGTGATCTTGATTTTCTTTTTATCGATTTGCCGCCTGGAACAGGAGACGAACCTTTAAGCATAGCTCAGTTATTGCCTGACTTGGATGGTGTAGTGATCGTCACGATGCCTTCGGACTTATCTAGTTCGATCGTGAAGAAAGCAGTAACTTTTGCTCAAAGACTAAAGTTGCCTATTATCGGCGTTGTTGAAAACATGAGTGGATTTGTCTGCCCGCACTGTAATAAGAAAATTGAGATTTTTAGTTCAGGCGGAGGGAAGAAGATGGCACAGGAAGAAGGTGTGCCTTTCTTAGGAAGCATCCCAATTGATCCTAAAGTAAGCGCTGATTCCGACAAAGGTGCGCCTTTTATTATTTCCCACAAAGACTCTTCAGCAGCAAAAGCTTTCATGGAAATTGTCTCTAAAATTGTTGTTTATCTAGAAGGTAAACAATAATTTTTTGTGGTAAAAAGGATGGAGAGCTAAAACTCCCAGTTTATTTTTGTCCAGCTACGGTTTATGCTTTGGATAGAGTAATTTCTATCGTGGAAACCATTCGGGACCTGTTTTCGCCTTCTCTTGGTGGCATCTCGGCAGTTCCGATTGCGATTTTCTCTACTTTGAGTTCTTTGATGAAGCGGCTTCTTGTGATTTCTGCTACGTCAACTGCTGTGGTGATTGCTTGGCCTCTTGCTTTTAAGGTGATTTCTTTTTGGGCGCCGGAAGAGAATGCGGTTATGATGGCGAGCACATAGCTCATTGGGGGTTTGTTTCCAACAAAAATAACGTCACTAGCTTTTTCAGACATGTATTTCACTCCTTTTTTCAGTTTTTTGGGTTTTGGTGCTATCCTATTAGGAAAAACTCCCTAATAAACCAAATTAAGCCCTTCGGGATCGGATTTTATAGTATTTCAATTTAGCTTTAAAAAACGGTGAGTTTTAAACCTAAATCCACAGGTTGGATAACCATTTCAGTTATCTACCCTTAGTCAATTCATTGGCATTAAATTGCTTTTTAATCACTTGCTTTAGAATTTGTTTGGTCGTTTTCTAATTCTTTTGAAATAAGGAACAATATAGCTACAATTTTTGCTCAGATATTATTCCGAAATAGGAATATTCCAAAATTGGAAATATCAAAGATATTCTTGAAAAAGTCTTGCAACATTGGAAAGGAGAAGGCGAAGACATGTCTATGTTTCTTAGATACATTGCAGAAGTGGTAAATAGACCAACTATCAGTTCAAAGTTGTGTGCATACTCTTTTGGCTTTCTTATTGTGGCACAGTTTTTGGATGGTTTAACAACAAAGATTGGTTTAGGCTTAGGGCTTGCTGAAGTTGGAATTTATGCAATGCCTATCCTTGGAAGCTACGGTTATTGGGGCTTGATGCTTTGGAAGTTTGGTTCCTTAGCAATTCTTGGAGTTTTAGTTGCAGCAGTGTATTTTGCAGCAAAAAGGTATGCTCCTAAACATCTAACTTATGTTAGTTTAATATTGACGATTGGCTGTTTGGTTGCAAGTATAGGTACAGCTCAGGTTGTTGCCTCCAATTTAGGCCAGATTGAGTTTGCCCTGAGCGCTTAAAGTTGAAACTATCTTTTGTTATTACTCAAAGAGCTACACCTCTGAAAATGCTTTCTAATTCTCTGATTTCAAGTCAAAATGTACAATAGCTAAACTTGTTAACTGAGATACAGTTTTATACCTCAACCTTGAAGGAAGGTACAATCAGGAAGACAACAAATGTCCGTATCGCCAAGCCTTAGAGAAGTTTTAGCTCGAAGAATCGCTGGAGAAATCATTCTCTCTGGTAGACCGGGCTCAACTATGCGCAAGTGGCGTGAACTCTTTGCCGTCTCCCAGATGAACCTCTCTGAAGCAATGGGCTTGTCATCCTCAGTTGTAAGCGACTATGAAAGTGGCAGAAGAAAAAGTCCCGGAGCCAAATTCATAAGGCGCTTTGTGCTCTCGCTTCTTAACATTGATGAACAAAAGGGCAGTCGCTTTATCCGTGAATTCGCTAAACTTACCAGTTCACCAAGCATGGCTGTAGTGGATCTTCGCGAGTTTCCAATCCCAGTGCGAGTAGAATATCTCTGCAAAGCAATTGGCGGTGAAGTATTGGCTTGCAAAGAAAAATACGTTAAAGAAGTCAATGGTTACACAGTAATTGATAGCAGAAAAGCAGTGGAGACATATTCGGGTTCTGATTATGCTCAGCTTTTTGGCGCAACTACGGAGCGAGCATTAATTTTTACCAATGTTGAGGCAGGGTGCTTACCCATGATGATTGTGCGGGTCAGCAGTCTCAAACCTAAAATCATTGTTTTCCATAAAACCCAGCCGGATACCGAGGCGATAAGCATAGCTGAGTACGAGCAGATACCTCTTATATTCTCTTCTTCACCTTCCGTTGAGCAATTGGTGAAGTCACTGCGAAAACTCTACCGAATAGCGCTTCGCATTAAACTGGGAAGACGTGGTGTACGTCCACCGCCGAAAATAACCGCCTAACAAACGCAGACTTGAGCTGCTTCTACATAGAGTAGCTAAATTTTATGCAGATAAGGTTTTTAATACGTTTGTTAAGCTCAGATTGTTGGCTATGGCATTAGCCGTGGCATAAGCCAGAACCGCAGCCAAGAGCATGCTAATAATGCCTATCTAGAAACAGAAGGTAATAAAATGAAGTGGATAGAGATTGGTCTCTTGGCAGCTGGTGCGATAGTTGGAGCTTTTCTACGTTACAAACTCGTAGAGTCGCCAATTGCAGTCTACGGTTTGCCAGTTAATGTTTTAGCAGTCAACATCGTCGGAAGCTTTATTTTAGGCTTGTTTTCGGTGTTGTCTGTTGGTTTCAACTTTAATCCCCAATACACTTTGCTGATAGCAGTAGGGTTCTGCGGCTCGTTCACCACAATGTCGTCTTTCGCGTTAGAAACCAGCAACTTATTTGACAGTAACCGTTTTAGTCTGATAGCTCTCAATATACTAGCTAATGTCGGTTTATCTTTGGGAGCTATATTTGGCGGCAGACTAATTGGCGATGTAATCTTAGAGAGGCTAATACGTTGAGACAAAAAATGTGGGACCTAACTATACGAATAAAAAGGAACGATGAACTAGGAGGCAAACGCCTTCAGAACTTAATTATGGATTGTCTTATCAAAGCACATATTGAAGGTGCAACTGTTTGGACAGGAGTAAACGGGTTTGGCAAACGTGGAAAATCCACCATGCACATTGAAGGAGTAACGGTAAACATGCCTCTGATAATTGAAGTTGTTGATACACAGGAAAAGCTTGAACCACTGCTTCCAGATTTAAAGCAGATTATTGGTGACGATGGATTAGTAACCATTCAAGAAACTTACGTAATCTAACGGCATAGAGAAAACATTTCTGAAAACAATAAACAAAATAAGCTTAGAAGTTGAAACTTAGGACTGCAGAAGCATAATTGCTTTTGCCAGATCTCCGCCGCACTCTTCTAACGCTTCTTTTGCTTTTTGCAAGCTCTTGCCAGTCTGGTCAGAGACTAACTGCACATCTTCTTCAGAGAAGACTGGCTTTGCCGCTGCTCCTACTCCTTGTTGTGAGGGAGCTTGCTCTGAGACTTGTCCACCGATGACCTGATACATTTTTTGTCCCTGAACCTGCAAAATTGCCACCTCAGGTTCGTCGATAACTATGTCTTTTGTCGGTGTTCTGATGATAACTTGTTGGACATCTGAGACAGAGTCCATATTCATACCCATACGTTGCATCAAACGTTTCTGTTCGCGGGGATTCATGTGCCTATGCATACGTTATCACTTCAACAAAGTATTCACGTTGGAACTTGATATATTTAACTTTCCTTACAGCCGTGTCTAACTTTAACAGCGACACCGATTTTGAAAGCCAACATTTCAGCACTTGAAAGCACTGCACGTCCAACGGCTAAAACTTTTCTGTCCTCGTCTACTGCAATTACTTCATCTTTGGCTCTCACTTCGGGGTCGACTTTAACGACGTGAACAGCAAAAACGTCTCCACCTGCTGCAATGTATTTTGAGACGGCGTTTTGAACCATAACAAAGCATTTTGCTTGAGGCGTATTTTCAACCATGAATTTTGCGGCTTTGATACTCAGAGAAAGCACGCCGTCTGTGGGGCGCAAAGTTGCCAATCGTTGACCATCTAAGTTGATATAACGTATTCTACCTGTTCTTGGAGATAGCTGGATTTCGATGCTTTCTGGAAACAGTTTGACTCCTACGCCTTTACCGAATTGGTAATCGGCTACGCTCCTGACTTTGCCTAATTGGTTTTCCATACAATCGCCACTGTTGTTTCGACAAGTATAAACATAACAAGATTATAAAGACAGTGAAAAGGGGACGTTTACTTTGAGATGTGAAGTTTGCGGACGTAAAATACATTCTGAACCAGTACGTGCCATAATTGAAGGGGCAAAACTAACGGTATGTATCGAATGCTCTAAGCATGGAAAAGTAATCGCGCATGAAGAACCCAACTTACCTACTCCCAAAGCAACATCAAGAATTGTAGCGCCACGTCCAATGGTTCAGAAAAGACCCATAATTGCAAGAGTGGAAATAAATCAAGAACTCGTTGACGGTTACCCCAATCTAATCAGAGCCACAAGAGAGAAACTCTCGCTTAGCCATGAAGATTTAGGAAAGAAAATAAACGAAAAAGCCTCAGTGCTCAAGCATATCGAGTCTAAAAAGATGGCTCCAAACAATTTGTTAGCGACAAAACTTGAGCATGCCCTGAAAATCAAGTTGCTTGTTCCTATCACACCTGAAAAGACGGGAGTGATTCCTAAGACTTCTAATCAAGAATTAACTTTGGGGGACCTCATCGAAATAGGGCAGAAAGACAAGGAGGAGGCACCCACTAAACGAAAGCGATCATAGCACAACGTCGACTCAATCGTGAAGAATCAAGTTTACCGGAACTAAAGAGTTTAGCACAATCCGCTGGCTACATTGTTGTAGGCACTTTAGAGCAGACCAGACCGCCAGATTCACGTTATCAAATCGGAGCGGGAAAAGTTGAAGAGTTGTGTAAGCTAGTTGAAGAAACTGGTGCTGAAAAAGTAATTTTCGATAATAACTTACGCACATTGCAAATTTATAATTTAGCTAAAGCTACAAAGGTTGAAGTTATCGACCGTTTTCAACTTATTTTGGAGCTATTTAACAAACGTGCCACTACCACTGAGGCCCAATTGCAGATTCAACTAGCAACTTTACGCAACGAGCTTAAACATGCTCGAGAAAAAGTGCGCTTATCCAAAGGCAGCGAGCAACCGGGATTTATGGGTTTAGGCGTCTACGAGGCGGATGTTTATAAAGATGCAATTAAGCTTCAAGTTCAAACCATAATAAAAAAACTTGCTGCAATCCGAAAGAAAAGAGTGCTCCAACGGGAAAGACGAACGGAATTGGGATTTTTAACGATTTCACTTGCAGGTTATACCAGCTCGGGAAAAAGCACACTCTTTAACGCATTAACAAAGGAAACGGCAAGGGTTGACAGACAACTTTTCACGACGCTCTCGACCCAGACAAGGATGATTGAGATTTCAAACCGCAAGTTCCTAATAACTGACACTGTGGGTTTTATTGACCGATTGCCCCTTGGGTTGATTGACGCGTTCCGTTCCACTTTGGAAGAAACGATCTTTTCAGATTTGATAATAATTGTTGTTGATTTAAGTGAGCCTATTGAAACAATAGAAATGAAAAACAATGTGTGTTTAGAAACAATTGATCTTTTAGATGCTTCTAGCATTCCGACTATAACGGCATTAAATAAGATTGATTTAATAAAACCTGAAGAAAGAGACCAGAAGATAGAAGCGCTCAAGGACAAGGTTAAAAACCCAATTCTGTTGTCGGCTAAATATGAAACCAATCTTGATGATCTAAGAAAACACGTTCTGCGAATTTTGGAAAATTATGTGCGAGCGAAGTTTTCTGTTCCATTATCAGGTAACATAATGCCTTTCATTTCTTGGGTTCATCAAAAAACAGACATACATAAAGAAAACTACACTAACGACTCCGTTGAAATTCTATTTGAAGCTACTCCTGCAGTTGCTGATCAAATAAGAAAAAAAGTGGAAGACCTCAATGGAAAATTCCAAACCAGTCCAAATCCGGAATAATCAGCCCGAAATCGTGATATTGCGATGGGGCCACAGGCCACAAAGAGACGTTAGATTAACTACTCATGTTGCTTTAACAGCCAGAGCGCTTTGCGCATCAGGCTTTATCTTGGCAGATGTTGAAGATTCCCACATACGAGAAACTATTGCAAAGATTACGAGGGCGTGGGGAGGAGATTTTCATTTTGAGATGGGAACAGCTTGGAAAAAGGCTGTACACGAATGGAAACGTAGTGGTGGCGTAGTGGTTCATTTGACTGCTTATGGTGAGAACATCCAAACAAGCGATGTCATGAGCAAAATTAAGTGCACAAAAAAAAATGTGATGTTACTTGTAGGGAGTCAGAAAGTGCCTGGCGAATTCTACTCACAGGAAGTCTCTGACTTTAACGTGGCCGTGGGAAATCAGCCTCATTCAGAGTGTGCTGCAATGGCAGTTTTTTTGGACCGCTACTTTGAAGGAAAAGAACTTGGCAAACAATTTGACAAGGCAAAAATAGAGATTGCTCCTAAAGTTAGGGGTAAGGAAATTAAATCCAACGTAGATTCGCCTTAGAGGTGTAAGAAGAGTTTTATTACAGATAGATGCAATATTATGGTATTAAAAGGGACTTTAGAGCATGTTATCTACTATTGATGATGCAACTTTAATGAAAGTAGCCACAGCTTTAGGTGAAGAAGATGCTGTTATACTTATCGAGCATTTAAAAAGTGTGGAAGAAATAACGGACGATGAAATTGCTAACAAAACAGGCATCCGACTCAATTCTGTACGCAAAATTCTCTATAAACTATACGACCATTCTCTTGTAAGCCTTAGACGTACCCGTGACCCTAAAACAGGATGGTTCATTTTTCACTGGAAACTCCAACCAGATCAACTGGAAGGTTTCATCCTCAGTCAAAAGAGGCGAGTTCTAGAAAAACTCAGCGTACGTTTAGACTATGAGAAAAACCATGACTTCTACTTCTGTGGAAATCAAGAGTGTAAACGGGTACCCTTCGAAGACGCAGTGGAATTGGTTTTCCACTGTTCTGGTTGCGGCGAGCCTCTTGTTCATTTTGGCAATGAAAAAATGATAGATAAACTGTCTGAAAAAGTTGAAGTACTCAGGAAGGAACTGGGTGAATAATTGGCTTCCGTCAAGGGAGCAAGCACTACAACTTCTCCAAAAAACCAAATGTCCACCTCAGGTTATCAGTCACTGTTTGGCCGTTTCTGAGTTAGCACTGGAAATAGCGAATCAACTTCGAAAGAGGGGCTTGGAGATCGACAGTCAACTTGTTGAAATAGGAGCTATTCTACATGATATTGGACGTTCAGAGAGTCATGGTGTTGATCATTCTGTTGTTGGTTCACAAATAGCGAAATCTTTGAATTTGCCTGAAGCTTTGGTTAAGATAATAAAGCGGCATGTTGGTGCAGGCGTAACCGAAGAAGAGGCTAAAGAAATGGGTTGGCCTGAAGATAGTTATGTTCCTCAGACTTTGGAAGAAAAAATTGTTGCTTACGCTGACAAGCGTATCGACAAAGGTAAGAAAGTTGCAATCGAAATAGAAATTAAACGGCTCCAAGACAAGAATAAACCTGAAGCTGCAGAAAGAGTTAGAAACCTACATGATGAAATTACAAGACTATTAGGTAAAGAACAATGACAACTCTAACTCTTTTGGTAAAAACTTTTCATGGTGCACAACTAAAGCAGATAGATAACTTGCTAAAGTCTGAATTTGAAGAGTTAGATGTTGAAACTAAAGTTTTAGGAAACACTGGAAATCGTTGGGTTCAAGTCGAGTTGTCTGGTGAAGATGAAGTTATAGCCACAAGTTACATTAACAAAAAAATCGGCATATGCCCCGTCAGTCTTGAAAACGCAAAAAACCAAGGTGTTCTAACAGGGTACATTTCTAAAGTTGACTCAAACAAACAGGAACTTAGAGTTGACATTGGTGTTTTTGAGCCAAGAGTTATTCAAGCAACAATACCTGCCGTGAAACTTCAAGCCCAACTTTTGCACAACAAAATAGAGGATTTGAAGAGAATCGGGGAAGTCTTCAGCTTGGTTGAAGGTTTACCCATTGGGGTACAATTGATCAAATCAAACGCCGAAGAAGAACTTGTAGAAGCTGAATTGTCGAATGGTGAGGTTGAGAGGTTTGGCAGATGGCAGATGTCCCTGTTGGATAGACTTGTAATTTTGGGCGCTTCGAAAGAGAGTGTTGCATTGGTTCTGGAGCGGACTAAGTTGAATCGAGACGTCATTAATGTAGAGGAGTTAGGTTTGTTTGTTCACGCGCTAACTTGTAAACTTGGAACCCAAGCTGCGGGATTGATTCCTGTAATGGGCAGGTACATGCGGTATTCTGTTTTTGCTGTTTTTAATGCTAAGAGAAGCACTGAACTTTTAAGTCTATAAAGGATAAAGCAAAGATAAAAAGAAAAATATTGCATGATAGAGCTTATGGGAGCATTAGACGGCGAAGCAACGACAACTCGCCAAAAGCGACCAATTCAATATCTTATAAGACGTCGTGTTCTTCCCGACAGTGAGCGTTATAGTCTTCGCGATTATCGTATACTTCTTGATCTAGTGGACACCTGTATTTCTTGTCAGTAGTCATTTCAGGTTCTGGAACAGTAACTCGCGGCGCTGTTCTTTTAAGGTTAGATTCGTCACTTTTAGACATATATTTCACCTCCAAATCAAAATTAGCTGTTATTGATATGATGCCGTTGAGAGCATTATTAAAAATATGTGACTGCTAGCTGCCAACAACTAAAAAACGAAGTTACTTTCGGCTATCATTGAATTTGATAAAACAAACAATTACGCTCAGAACTCCGACAATTATTGCTAGAACTATCGAAGCCGCCACAAGAGGTAGATTGCTTTCAAAGGTGATTTCATCGTCAATTAATTCTGAATCTTCTCCTCCCTGGAGATTGATTTGAGCCTGGTTTAGAACACTTGGATACTCTGGAACGGTTTGGTAATCTTGTGCTTCAAGTAATGAGAAGCAAACCCCGCTTAGAAGAACTGATGCTAATACTATTAGAGTTATTATTGAGTTTGTTTTTCTCATTTCACTCATCTTTTTCGTTAGTAAAGGTAGAGTGTTATTTGATATTTAGCACCAATCCTTCGAACAGTTTGTCTAATTTTTAGAACAAATGCTCAGAAGCCCTTAGAGGTTAGGGGAAACAGTTAAGTAAAAAAAGCAGTTTTTTTACTAGGCAATAGGTAGATTATTGTGAAGAAATTTTATGGATCAATAGTTTTAGCTTTGCTTTTTATCTCTTCAATTGCAACAGTTTCTACTACGGTTAGCGCTCAAGACGCTGATTCTTGGCCCATGTTTCACCGGGACCCGGCACATACAGGTTACGTGAATGCAGATGGCCCCATCACAAATCAGACTTTGTGGACTTATGATACAAAGGGATGGGTACTTTCATCTCCAGCAATTGTGAATGGCGTCGTTTATTTTACTTCATCAGATGCAGGTTATTTCGATGTCTCGAACAATAACATCATCGCGGTAAATGCAGCTGACGGCTCAAAAATCTGGAATTATGCAGTTAACGCTAAAATTTACACTTCTCCAGCAGTTGCCGACGGCATGGTGTTTTTCGGTTCTGATGACCATACAATATACGCTTTGAATGCTACCAACGGCGCTTACATTTGGAAATGCATAACAGATGACCAGGCTGAAGGAATTCCAACTGTCTCAAACGGGATATTGTACGCTGGTTCAAACGATGGCAAACTATATGCTTTTGACGATACCCTTGGAATGCCAATTTGGAACTATTCTACGGGTGGTTACGTAACGTCTGGTCCAGCAGTTGCCAATGGAGTTGTCTATTTTGGATCGTATGATCACAATATCTACGCGCTTGACGCTATGACGGGTGCTTTGAAATGGAGTTATACCACTGATAGTGTGGTTGCATCTTGTCCGGTTGTGGCAGATGGCAATGTATATGTCGGCAGTTTTGATAACAACACTTACGCTTTAAACGCTGATACAGGAGCATTAGTCTGGAAAGTTTCTACGGGCTATGATCAATGTGTCCAAGCTTCCCCTGCATATGCTAATGGAATTGTTTACACTGGTGGTGCATTTGACAAAAAAGTTTATGCTCTTGACGCTAAAACAGGTTCAGAAAAATGGACCTATACTATGGATGAGGGTTTAACAACGGGTCCAGCAGTTATCGGCAACACCGTCTATGTCACCTCCACCTTAGGTAACACAACATACGCTTTAACCGCGGATACGGGCAACTTGATTTGGATCTTCCAAACTAATGGCAACATTTACAGTTCACCCGCGGTCGCTGACGGCGTGGTATACTTCGGCGATTATGACGGCATCTTCTATGCAATTGGAGGGAATAGTGGCGGAAATACCAACGAAGGAATACCGAGCATAACTTACTACATAATCGCGGTCGTTGTATTGCTGGTGATAATCGCAGTTGCGGTTATAATCTTGAGAAGAAAGCACTAAATAGTCAATAATTTTCTCTTTTTATCCTTACGTCTGGATAGGGTTATACTTGAACTATAATATCAAGAATATCGATACTTTAATGATCTTCTTTATTTTTGACCAACTATTTAATGAATGAATTTGAAAAATTTTCCTTAGAGTCCCCAGCTTTGAGCGATGTTTTGATGAGGTTTGCTTTTGTTATGTTTTTCTTTTTTCTTCTCAGATCCCTTGAACCGATTGATCTTTACAGTTTTATCTTCAACTGAGACCCAGTGAGTTCTACTTAAGTTATGGCGTCGAACATATTTTGCGACAACCCGCTGCAATTCCAACACAGACAGCTCCTCCTCTGCATCCACGACAAGCTTGTCCCTTCCTGAGTAAACATTCACAGTTAAATTTGATTGAAGAAAGCTGGACATGCGTTCTTTTTCATTCTGTAAATCGCCCAAGTCTATTTGGAGTTTGTTTTTATGTCCAAAGAGCAAGGTGCTCACACTATAAAGGTAAGCCTTTTCTGATATTAATAACGTTCCATAAATTAGAGTTTCGTCTTTCTCTGACTTCTTAAATTTCTTGTACTTTATCTTCTTGATCACTGATTGCTTTCTACCAGCGAAACAGCAAAGTCTTTGAGCAAAACGGGAGGATATGGAATAATAGGGAAAATGAATGAGTGTTGTATGAAAGTTATGTTAAAACCTAATAATTTGTATTTTCAATTCTTAAACGACCGCAAATCTTAAAACTTAATCAGGATTAAATTAATTCGAGAGATTATTACATGGTCTATTGCAGTAGATGTGGCACTCAAAACCCAGACACGGAAAAGATATGCTCCAATTGTGGCGCTCCATTATACACCGTGGGTCAACAGTATCCGGGAAGCGAAAGAGAACACTATAAAAGAGTAGAAAACGAATGCTTTGGCTTGCCCAACGGCGGCATGATAGTCGGCTTAATCTTTGGTATAATAATAATATTTGTAGGCTTATCTTTGCTTTTCGACCTTGGCAACTTCTGGTCGTATATTTGGCCGCTTATCATAATCATTTTTGGTGTGCTTATCCTCTTAGGCGCGCTATTTGGAAGACGAAGAAGACCCCGCCGTTACTGAAAGCACATCTGGCAGTTGCGACAAGTTCGCGTGTTACTCCATTCAGAAAGCGAAATCCTAAACCATAGAAGATACAAGATTAAACCTATAACATAGAGATCCAAAAAAAGACTTTTCCCCATTTCATCAACTGTTGCTAGAGTTGCAAATGAGCCGACAACAAAAGCCGCATTCAGAAATGCTTTGACGGATCCAGCGACTTTAATCTGAATTAGCCCTAATGCCATCCCAATTTCTCCCAACAGTACTAGCCAAATACCTCCTGAGACCATATTCAAACCACCAAAAAAGTAGAAGATAGCTCCAAGCAGAGCGATTATAGTTCCAACAAGCAAACCGGTGCATGCCGCACAAAAACTTCTCCCTCTGACTTTTAGTCTGTTCTTTGAGAAGTTCTTGCAGTCAGGGTGATGACCTTCAATCCGCAAATGATTTAAGAAGATGCCAGCTTTGGCAGGCGGATTTGGGGCATGTTGAAACACACCTCTGCATTTACATGGATAAAATACGGCGGCAACTCCTGAGATGCATATTGTACAGAAAAATGCGCCAATTAAGCTGCGTTGTCCTTCAAACTGAATCAGATTTAGTTTAGGCTGCATAATCAGAAGAGGAACCATGGCAAGACCAACAAATGAGAGTACAAAAAACAAAGAAGGGAAAAACGCCCAAAAGCGATTTTGGTTTATCTTCTCGTCTATAGGGATTTCACCTTACCCATCACACCGCTTCGGAGCATGTGCCAAAAGACTTTTCGTTTTAGCACGTTTTTGGATAAGATTCCTCCGAACCGTCTGCTCCATGATCCGTAGAAGTCACGGTAGCAGCCATAGAGCTGTTCTTGAACTTCATTAACTGAAAGGGTTTCCGTCGGCATGATCGCGTGAATCATATCATAATGGGACCAATTCTTGTCCATTATCCAGCCATTTCGGTTAGCTTCTTCGTAGATTTCTGTTCCCGGAAACGGCGTCAATATCCCAAACATAATAAAATCCGGATCCAACTCGTTGGCATACTCTTTTAAATGCCCGATTGATTCGCGGGTGTCTTTTCGTTGACCAATTATCATCATTGCATGAGCAAAAATGCCGTTATCTTTCAAGAGTTTAACAGCTGTCTTGGCATCCTGGGGGGTAATGCCCTTCTTGAACGCATCAAGCGTTGAAGGGTTCGAGTTCTCAACCCCGAGAAGAACCCAACTAAGCCCTGAATCTTTTAGTTTTGGCAAAACATCCTTATTTCGAATAATGTCATCGCATCTAGCTTGAACAAACCAAGCTACATCTTTAGATAACTCCCGCTTGATGATCGCTTCAGCTATCTCTTTTGGTCGATTGCCGGCACCAAAGTTGTCATCTGTGAGCCAGATGAATTTGCTGCCAAATGTTTCATTGCAGTATTTTATCTCGTCTGCGATTCTTTCGGAAGATTTTACTCTCCAACATGCTTGCCAATGTCTCCATTGAGTACAAAAGGTACACTCATGAGAACAACCGCGGGAACCTTCAACTAGGGCATAGGGCGAGTTGTCAGCAGCCATGGCTGAAAAATGATATTTACTCATTAAATCCTTAACCAAATGATAACCTGGAAAAGGAAGATCATCCAAGTTTTCAATCAAAGGTCTTGGTGAATTGTTAACGACTTGCCCGTTTTTTCTAAGAGATAGACCCTTGATTTCCAAAAAAGGCTTTTTTGCAATTGAGCACTTCACTAGTTCGGTTAGAGCTTGCTCCCCTTCACCTCTAACTATCATGTCTATTTCCGGGTAAGTTTCTAAGCTTTCCTTTGCTGTGGCAGTAAAGTGTTGACCACCTGTTACAGTTAGTATGTTTGGATCTACTCGCTTAGCTGTTTCGAGAGTTTTAGCCACTGAATAGGTGTTGCAGGTTGACAAAGAGCTTGAACAAACAATATCAGGATTGGATGATGCAATGCGTTGTTCCATCTGTGCCCAATCCACCTTTTCAGCGTTACAATCCAAGACTTCAACCTGCACATCTGCAACCTGTTTTTCCAAGTATGCGGCGAGCTGTATTATTCCATATGGTGGAGGGAGATATTCACCCATCACGAACCATATTTCTTTAGGCGGTTCAATAAATAGAACTTTAAACATATTTGTTCTAAACTATGATGCGCTCTTTTGCCTTATTAGATTGTTGTAGGAAAACGAGTAGCTCGCATTCTCATACATAGATGACCAATTACATCTTCTGATATACTATAATTTGGTGAGTTCAGTCGGTTAATTCGGTGACATGGCAATAATTTAAGATATTTATGTTAATTCAGATTTTTCTGATAAATCAGCAAAGTTTAAGTATTAAGAGCCCCATCCAAGAATTAAGGCGATAACGTGAGTAGTTGTGTTGGCGATACCTGCAAAATTGATGCAGTTATATCGATGGATGCGAAAGGGCAAATTGTTCTTCCCAAGGATTTACGTGAAAAAGCAAACTTTAAGCCAAACGATAAAATAGCAGTTGTGACTTGCGAAAAAGAAGGGGAAATCTGCTGCATAATGATGTTAAAAGCTGAAAAATTGCAGAGCGCCGTTACCGAGACACTTGGTCCATTGCTTAAAGCAGTAACAAAACAGGAGAAGTAAGTTATGAAAGAAGATAAAGTTAAAAAACTTGTTAGAAACCGCTACGCGAAAGTTGCAAAGACCAATGGTTCTTGCTGCGCTTCAAGTATGAGCTGTTGCTCAGCATCTTCAAACGAGCAAGTTAGTAAAATGATCGGTTATAGCCAAGAAGAGATCAATGCCGTGCCGGAAGGTTCCAATCTTGGCTTGGGTTGTGGTAATCCTACTGCTTTGGCGTCTTTGAAAGAGGGTGAGAGAGTTCTTGATTTGGGTTCAGGAGCAGGGTTTGATTGTTTCTTAGCTGCTAAGAAAGTTGGCGAAAAAGGCAAAATAATAGGCGTAGATATGACACCTGAAATGCTCGACAAAGCTAGAGCTAATGCTAAAAAAGGAAAGTTTGAAAACGTTGAGTTTCGACTTGGAGAAATCGAAAATCTGCCTGCAGCTGACAACTCGGTTGATGTCATAATCTCAAACTGTGTGATCAACTTGGCACCGAATAAGAAGCGAGTTTTTGAAGAAGCTTTCAGAGTTCTTGCTCCAAAGGGGCGATTGATGGTTTCGGATATTGTTCTCTTGAATGCGTTGCCTACATCTATTCAAAATAATGTTGAAGCCTACGCTGGATGCATATCTGGAGCCGTGCTTAAAGACAAATACCTCGAGTTAATCCGAAAAGCAGGATTTAGCGAAATTAAAGTATTAGAAGAAAAAACTTACCCGCTTGAATACATAATAAGTGAATCTACATTGAAAGAAGCTATTAAAATGGCAAAAATGACAGAAGATGAAGTTAAAAAAGCAGCCAACACCATTGTAAGCGTAAAAGTTTCAGCCATTAAAGGCGACTATCGAGAAATCGATGTAAAATAGGGTTTTGACAGGTGTTTATAATGAGTCTTGATTGGAAAAAATGGACAAAAAACGACATTATCTTTGGAATAATTCTTCCCGTAGTAGCAGTTTTCGTGATTGTATTAATTTCAAAACTTCAGTCGATAGTCGGTGGAGAAGTTGGAATCGTTTTTGGACTAACGATGGAAATACTGGAACTTGTAGTCATAGTCGGTGTACCCTTAGCCCTTGGCTTACTATGGAATCAATGGGCAGGAGGAGCTTCAGGCTTCCTAATGGGTACATTCTACGCATTGTACTGGGCTAACAGTTTCCACGGAATCTCAGGTTCCGGCACAGTTTTGATGGCCTATATACTTAGCCCCATGTTAATCGGCTACATGGCTGGTGCATTGAACAAGCGGTCAGACAACTTCAAAAGATTGTTAATTTCCGGCGTTGTATCTTCCGCAATCGGAGGGATAGTACTGTTCACCATATTCCAAATGTCTACGGCAAATGTGGTAACGGGCACAGTTGGATTTGCCCTGACTGTTTTAGCACGTATAATTGCTGCCGTTCTCACAGTAGTTGTTGTTAAAGTATTCTTCTGGTATGGCATGGGTAAAAATAAAAACCCAAATATTTCTTAGCCTTTTCATTTTCTGGAAATCGTTTTTTCACATTTGCAAGTTTCAAATTCGGGGTAGAAGTCTGGATTTTTAAAATGTTGAAAAGACGCTATAGATTAGGCTTTGGCTGTTATGGCAACTAGAGTAGTTTTACTGGTTTAACGTGTTTTGCCTATAGGTTCATGTGTTCGTGAAGTACGTGATGGTATTGTTCAGGGGTCATCAGAGAGCGAAAGGCGTTTGAAACCACCTCGCTTAATGAAGGGTGAATGTGCATCGCATTGTTGAGCGGTTCTGAACTTTGGTCAGAGGTGTACATCAAGTTAATTATCTCCTGAATTAACACCGAGGCTTGAGGACCAATGATGTGTGCACCGAGGATTTTTCCCGTGTTTCTTTCTAAAAGAACTTTCACAAACTCGTCTTCTAGCGCCATTGCTTCACCTTTAGCAGTGTCTGCATACTTGTGGAAGCCGATTAGTAAATTGTCTTTGCCGTATTTTTCGATAGCTTCGGACTGTTTAAGACCTACACTGGCGATTTCAGGTTCGGTAAAGACAGCGTGAGGAACGGCGTGATAGTCAACTGATGTTTTGTTCTTGAGGATAGCATTGTAATATACTATTTGTGATTCATAGTTTGCAACGTGTTTGAACATGTATTTTCCGTTTGCATCACCCATAGCCCAGATATTTGGCTGGGTAGTTTCGAGAAAATCATTCACAATAATGAAGCCTTTTTCATCGGTTTTAATTCCCGCTTTCTCAGGATGTAGAAGTGCCGCATTTGATTTGCGCCCTACGGCTACGAAAAGCTCTTCTGCAACTATTTCGGTTTCTTTCTTGTTTTCTGTGTTGGTTGCAGTTATCTTCTTTTTGCCGTCGGAGGTTTTTTGGGTTTTTCGTACGTCATGGCCAGTTAGTATGGTTAACCTTTTTTGAAGTTCTCTTTTGACCAGTGAGGAGATTTCTGGTTCTTCTTCGGGGATGAATTGTTTGTTTCTTCCAATTATTGTGACTTTGCAGCCCATTCCAGATAAGAAATGTCCATATTCGGCTGCGATGTAGCCTCCTCCTATGATAGCGATGCTATTTGGAAGGTTTTTTAGTTGAAGTATGGTGTCGCTTGTCAGGTAGCCTGTCTCCTCCAACCCTTCCATATTCGGAATTGACGGTCGTGAACCTATTGAAAGGAAAAACATTTTTGAGGTTATGGTTTCATGACCAACTTTTAGGGTGTATGGGGAGACGAATTCAGCTGTTGTTGTGTAGTAATCTACGTTTTCAGTTTGTTTTAGCCCGTTTCTGATCATGTTTATGTCTTTGTTTATTAGAGATCGCATTCTTTCTAAGACATATTCTGAGTCTATCTTTTTGATTTCAACATGGATTCCGAATTCTTTGGCCTTCTGAATGATTCTGACTACATCCGCAGGGTAAATTAGTAGTTTTGATGGGATACAACCTTTGGTTAGACAGATACCTCCAGGTTCATCTTTGTCGATTACAGCGATTTTCGCATTATGGTTACCCTGTAAAAAAGCGTTGGCTAGCTCCATACCTGAACCTGTTCCAATGACAATTAAATCGTACTTCTTCAAAACAACTACACCAGTTAGAAAGTAGGAGGATTGCACCTTAAAGCAGTTTCTAGTAGCAGATCTTCACAGGGAAAAAGAAAAAAATTTTGATTTCGGCTGTTACAAAAAAGTTAAGGCACCATTTTATTTAACAATTAACACAGCGCATTTTGCTTGATGTGCGATTCTTTCGCTTGAGCTACCGAGAAAGAATTCGTTAATTGCGCCATCTCCCCTGTGCCCCATAACTATTAGGTCAAATTTGCCGTCTGTTGCAGTTTCAAGTATCTGAGAAGATATTTTTCCGTCTTTAAGTTCTGTGTAGATTTTGAGATCGGGTTTAAGTTTAAGAGCTCTTTTAGCTGCGTTGGATAGAATTGTTTCGTGTGTTTTTCGAAGGTCGTTGACAAAGGATGCAGCATTTGGTTGGTTTCCCATCGGTTCTTGAGGATAACCAGCCGCTGTAACTGGGAAAAACATATTTGGCTGATAGTCATATTCTGGGGGGCGTTGAAAAACGTTGAGGATTAGAATAGATGCAGAAAACTTTTCAGCGATTTCAAGAGCGTAATCTAGGGCTTTTTCTGAAGATTTAGAACCATCTACTGGCACAAGAATTTTCGTTATCAATGATGTTTCCCTCTAAGTTTAATTTGTTTTTGAAGTTGATAGGTTTTTCGAATTTTAGTTTTTTGAACGATTAATTTTGTTAAAAGAAAGGACCAATAATGTTAATCATGTTTGTTTTTTTTCGCCTGGAATAATAAATCATAGGGTCACCGTTTTTTGGTTCGCCACGTTAATCCACTGAAGATTGTGAGTGCTAAAAGAACCACAAAAAGCGCCGATTTGATGATTGTGAAATCTTGGACTGCAGAGTAAAAGGCGAATGCTGCTGGAAATGCCCCGATAAACAGAGTGAAGAATATTGCAGTGGGCAGTTTGTAGCTATATTTGTAGTCTTTGAGTATGCGTTTGCCAAAGTATAATGCTGCTAAGCGACCCATTCCATGAGTGCATTTAATGCAGTTGTAGCATGGACGCAGGCACCCAACAAGGTGCAGTACACCATAGATTGCGATCAGTTCAACTATAAGAAAAACTATACCAATCGTTATGTCGTATAGTAGAAAAGCGGCGGCGTCAAGAACAATCCAAACTGCAAGGGCTATGTTGCCATATAGAACCAATTTCTTGGGAAAAAAGATTGGTCGACCGGTTTTTTCGTTTGCCATGCGAGCCTATTGCAGCGGATCGAATATAAGGTTTCTTCAGTCCACCATCTTATAGCATGCTTATAGCGTAATGGGAATCTTGTGGTTTTTTCATTGAAAGCATTAAGTGTCGGCTAGATTGTTTCTGTTGTTCAAATTTAGGGTTAAATCTTTTGATGGTTAACTGTGGGAATACAGATCAACTCATAATGGTATGGTCCTGCTTCAACTTGGTTAATTACAGAGAAGCCGTTTTCTGCAAGAACCCGGGTGGCTTCATTTTCCGAGAGGCGACCTTTAAATGGTGGTCCATATTCTGTTTGGATCTTCTTCCAGTCTACATCGACAATGTAGGCGGTGGGTTTAGATATGCGTCTAACTTCTCGGAAGAACGCTTTCTTGTCCTCGATCTCATGTAAGACGTTGGCGAATAGGATAATATCGACAGATTCTTTAGAAATTTCTGTATGGCATACATCATTCTTTACTATTTTTATGATTTTGGAGTTTACATTTGACTTGGCAATATTTTCTTTTAAACCATTTAGCATCGTCTGGTTGCTATCGACGGCATATACGAGACCTTTTTCTCCTGTTACTTGAGCCATTGGTATAGTAAAGAAACCAGGTCCTGAACCCAGATCTGCTATGGTCATTCCTTTCTTAATTTCTATCTCTTTTAGAATGGTTTCGGGACTATGCCATTGCTTTCTTTCTTCGGACATTAAGAATTTGACACGGTCAACATGATTGGCAATATGATGTTCCATTGTTATCTCCTCATCCGATTAGGTTGATGTACGCTGTTTGAAGAACAAATCTATTTAGAGATCTATAATTGTAGTGTCATCTTGCTAAGCAAGAATGTTAATTTCTATCACTAGTCTAGTTTTTGATCGGCCTTAAATTCTATTTTTCCACATTTTGGGCAAAGAAAAATGATTGCAGACAATACTTCCTCACCTAGTTTTTTCGAGGCATCGTCAGATACTTTTTGATTGGGACCTTCCCATTCATCGATTCTAAACTTGGTTCTAGCTTGGGACATCTCCATATTGCATAGAGTACAAAAAGCAACCTTAGAATTTTTGCCTTGATCTACTTCGGTTTTTTCATTTCTGGTAGATGTGCTTTTAATTTCAGCATTTTCATTCGCAATTTGTTGGGATTCATTGTTAACATTTCCTAGAAATTGGCAGGGATTAGGGCAATCGAACACGAACATGCAAAGGTAGCAACATGTTGCTTTCTCGCTATTTTTGCATCGAACTTGCCTAGCAGCCTTTGCTTTTTCACTCCCAGAAACAGCTAGACATAATTTATCGCTTGTTAAATATTCGCAGCTATTGGCTAAGTTTGACAAGATGTCTCCACCTGCTTTACAATCAATGTTGCAAGTTTTGCCTATTTGTGTTATGGTAAAAATCTTGTGGAATATCGCAAAAATTGGAAAAATAAATCTAATATGCCAACTTAGCGTTATAAAGTGGGCCGAGCCGGACTTGAACCGGCGACCTTTGGCTCGTAAAGCCAACGTCCTAACCAGGCTAGACGACCGGCCCACGGGTGTTTGATAAGAGACAACATTGATTAATATTAGAATTTTGTTTCTCAAGTTACTTATTACTTGAATTCGAACTACAAACACGGACTTGCCTATGGAAAATCTGACTCTTCAGCACTCCTGGAGTTGAAATCGTGATAATCATTTTTCCTGTGTTTTTTCTCCAGTTTGCAAGGAACAGCACAGTCAAAATAGCACATGTTATGCCCGCAGTTAGAAATACCCCACTGAAACTAAACGCTGAAAAGATTGGGTTAAAAATGATGGGCGGCAAAAACTGGCCGATAAAAAGGAATGTTGTAAGGTAGGATATCATTCTACCTCGGACACATGTTTTGGTTAGTTCACCCACCCAAAGATTTAGGGTAGGCATAACCATTCCTTGACCTACCCCAAATAGCACCATCATGACTAACACGGTTAATATGCTAATATCTTGAGATAAAAGGATCAAACCAAAAGTCCATATGGCGAGCCCAACAAATGCAATAACGTTATATGAGAAATTGGATTTTATTTTTTTATACATAAGAGCGCTTATTGCTGCGGCAAGTCCCATGACTCCAATAAATAAGCTTATGATTAAACTGTTGTTGATAGCAAAGGTCCTAGCTAAAAGCTGAGGGATGAATGTTACATTTGTGTATAGTAAGACCATCATCCATAAACCCAAACCATAAACTGCAAAGATGAATGGTCTCTGTTTAATTGTCTGGACCACTGAAACGTTATCTTTGGTTTGGGTTTCGAGTTTTCTAATGTCAGAGACGTCTGGTATGATGAGCCATGCAAGCAGACCTATTGGGATACCGGTCAAATATATTCCAAATGGCAAATTCCAAGCTAATACTCCCAATGCGCCTCCTAAAAGCGGCCAAATTATTCCCCCAATTGAAGCTGTGCTAGCTTGCCAGCCCATGATTTTACTGCATTCTTCACCTTTGTAGGCATTCAGAATCAATATTACAAGTGGATTTGCTATCGCAGCTACAGCAATGCCAAGAAGAGCTCGGCTAATTATCATCGTTGTTATATCTGTAACGAAAAGGCCTGAAGCTCCAGCGATACCGTAAAGTATTAGACCACACGCGAAGGGTTTTTTGGCGCCTATTCTGTCGATTATTGTTCCGAAAATGGGACTAAAAATTGCGATAAATAGGGCGTGCGTGGTTATAACAAACCGGATATTATTCTCATCAGCCCCCTGCAGGTTTCCCTGCATCAAACTTATGACTGGGGAAATGATTGCCCCGGCCATAACAGTTAAGGTACCGGCTGCTAAGATGATGAATAACGCTTTTTTCTTGGTTGCTTCACTCATTTGATAGAGTTCCAGTTTTTCTTTTGTTGCTGTAATGTTTTTTCATCTGTATAAGCAACCGTACTAGAAGACCTTTTCGTTCTTCAGTTAAATTCTTGATATTGAGGAAGAGATCTGTGAAATTTGTTAAATCGACTGTTAAATTCATAAGGGATCAAAACAAAAGTCGTTAATGGAGTAATTGAATTGAAGATCTTGATATGCGGTAAAGGTGGTAGCGGAAAAAGTACGGTTGCGGCTGTTTTAGCCAAAAGCTTGCAGAATGAAGGTTATCGTGTACTTGTTGTAGATGCTGATGAGTCAAATTATGGTCTTAGTGCGCAGCTGGGTCTTGTAGCGCCTAGGGAGTTGATGGAGCAGATAGGTGGGAAGAAGTCTGTGCAGGGCAAAATGGGTAGAGTGCTAGGTGATGGTCATAAAGCGCCTGTTTTTACTGAATTGTGGGGCATCGAGGATATTCCGTCTGAGGTTGTTTCAAAAAAAGACAACTTATACTTGGTGCAGATTGGAAAGGTCAAGCATTATGGTGAGGGGTGCGCTTGTCCTATGGGTGTGTTATCGAAAGATTTCCTTAATCATTTAACGTTGGGTCCAAAGGATGTTGCTATCATCGATACTGAAGCTGGAGTTGAGCATTTAGGGCGAGGCTTAGCTGGAGCTGTGGATCTTATTTTCGGAGTCATCGATCCCTCTTATGAGTCTATTATGTTGTCTGAAAAAATCTTGGATATGGCAAGAGAAAGCAAAAAACCAATACGCTTTATCCTAAACAGAGTCGATAGCAACCTTGCAGACAGAATTTTAGTTAAAGTTGGGAAGGAAAAGGTCATTGGGGTGTTGCCGTTTAGTAGATCTGTGCAGGAAAAAGGTTTAGTGGGTGAAGCGTTAGATCCGCAGTCGCTAAATATTGATGCCGTGAAAAGTTTTGTCCTTGAGGCTCTACATGGGGTAAGTTCTGTTTTTTAAGTCGTTGCTCTTCGTTAAAATCTTGCCCTAATAAATTAATTACTATTTTCTCTATGTTTTTTAGTGATTCTTGAGCTTTGCGAGTCTTGAGCAAATTCTTGTTTGCGGTAGCTAGTTTGCGGTTTTCCAGTTCTGCTCCGAATCTAACATCTACAATCGTTAGAGCCTAAATCCGCCGAGAGCTCTTTGAGAACCTATTTATCAGACAGATGTCAAAGTTATTTGAGGTAGAATGTATGCCGATAGTTCAAGTTTCTGTCTGGGAAGGAATAACTTCTGAAAACAAGAAGAAAGCCGTTGAAGGAATAACTAAAGTTTTTGAAGATATGGGTGTACCTAGAGAAGCAGTCCATATAGTAATATATGAAGAGCCAAAAGGTAATTGGGCAACAGGCGGAGTGTTGCATTCAGAGAAACATGCCCAAACACCCTCACTATAATCTGGAGCAGTTTGAGGTTTCAAATTAATCAGTTTCTTTTTGCTTTTTCTTAGAGTATCGGATAGCGTGTGCGCAGGCACAGTTTGGTCGAATGTTTAATCGGTTTGACTTTGCTTCGGAGGCTGCCTGTCTTTGAAGAGCAGCGGCAACCCCACCAGTGGAATTGACAGTAGCCACAAGTTAAGGTTAGCCCAGGAACCATAGGTACCAGTAGCTCCAGGTTTCAGGTTTTCCGAAAGAGACCCATGAGAGATAATTCCAAAGCCAAAACAATCCCAAAACAGTGATTATAGCGCCAGTTGTACGAATTTCAAGTTTTTCCACGTTTTGTGTTCTTATAGTTTTTTTTGCGAAATAGGCTGTAAAAATTGTCAGTGCAAGCATTCCAAATGAGGTTAAAATGAAACTGAGTAGATTTTCTGGGTAGGATGTTAAATATTGGATTCCTTGTCGCAGTATGGTTGATATCCATATAGCTGTACTCGTGAGCCAGAACACTAAAATGTAAATTGTTCCCGCAATCAAAGCCCATTTTATTGCTCCCTTGACTTGTTTGTTCGGTTTCAATTCATGGGATAATTTGAACAAGACAGCGGGGATAACAATGGATTCTACGAGTAGGGGTACTTCATAAATTAGTAGGGAAACAAAGATGGGTAGAGTTGAGATGTGGCCATTAGCGCGCCATATGGTAAAACCAAACGTAGATGTCAAGGTCAGAACTGCTGTAGTTAACAGTCCTAGCCAGTATATTGCTTCCCCAAACAAAACTAGCCTAATTAGCTTCTTTATTGTTCTTGTCGGGAGACCTTTCTTTGCAAAGTAGAGTATAGCTCCTGCTAAGGCGATTGCGCTGGCTGCAAGTCTGAAGGCAACTCCGATGGCTGCAGAAATGTCCTCAGCAAAGATGATAGATCGCAGGGAGCCGTTGAAAGATTCCCATTCGCCAACCCAAGAAAGAGTAAACATTGCGTGGAATGTAAAAAGAAAGTAGGCTAATGCGGTGATAAGCAACCCGATTTTTAGCGGAGAGTAGAAGTTTGGATTTGGCATAGTGTTTAAAGACAATTAGAAGGTAATTTGCTTTTATTTTTTTGGTTGTGGTGAGGTGTTGGGATTTGATTCTGGTGCGATTGTTTCCTGACGGTATGGATATGTTCATTTCTAATGTGACTATGGCGAAAGTAAGAGTAGTGATTTAGACTTTTAGTGAGGCGCGGAATCCTCTAACGCTGTAGAAAGAGGGTGCGCTGTTATGGTACACGAAGACATGGCCGTAGCGGCGATCGGCAAATAGGGCTCCGCCGAGTTTTCTAATGTCGGAAGGTGTTTTTATCCAGCTTTGGGTTTTTTTATCGAATTCGCCGAGTTTCTGCAACTCTCGATATTGTTCTTCTCCTAAAAGCTCAATACCCATGGAGGCTGCCATGCCAACAGCGTTACCTTCTGAATGCACACCTTTCTTTTCTCTCTCTTGCTGCGCTTCATGGTCGTAGCAAACATTTCTGCGTCCTTTTGGGCTTTCCTCTGAACAATCGTAAAAAATGAATTCATCTGTCTTTTTGTCAAAACCGATAATGTCTGGTTCACCGCCAGTTCGCTCCATTTCACTAAGTGACCACAGTTTTTCAAGATTATCGTTTAGCTTTTTTTGTACTTTGGACCATTCAAGACTTTGATGACGGTTCATGTTTTTATCAAAACGTGCTTTTAATGCGTTGAGTAGTTCTTCACGTTGTTGGGGTGTTTGTTCTTTTTTTAATTTAGCTGAAGAATTGTTCATAGTGATAGTGTTCTTTGGGGGTTTCATAAGATTTTCTGCGGAGGGATTTGGAGGGGCTGATATCTGTCGTTGCTTTGTATGAGAAAATTTGGCTGGCGGCTGTGGATTTATTTTTTGTTAACGGTTGAGCCGCCTGAGGTGTTTATTGTTCCGAGTGTTGGTTCGCCGATGTATTGGAGGTTGGATGCGCCGCTTGCTTGAGCATCTAATCTTCCGGTTAGGTTTATGATTGCGTGGCTTGCTCCGCTTAGGTCGATGTTTGCGTTGTCGACGGTTAGGTCAGTGAGGTCTAGGGTGCTTGCTCCTGAAACTGCTGAGGTGAGGTTGCTTGCGGTTCCTTGACCTGTTAGGTGTGAGGCTCCTGTTACTTCGAAGTTGATGTCTCCGGCGTTGAAGTTGTTTAGGTCCAGTGTGCTGGCTCCTGATATTTGGGCGGTGAATTGGTTGGAGCTGCTGAAGCCGTCTGCTGTTCCTCTGCTTGCTCCTGAAAGTGCAAAGTTTTCAAGGGATGGCATGGTTATTTCAGCTTTGTTGTTGAAGAGGCCGAAGAATATTCCTGGTTTTACATCGATTTTTAGAGTTTGGCCTTGCTGTGTTACTTCGATTCTGTCGAAGATTCGTTCGCTGCCAGAGATCTTTACGCTGTAGGAGGTAGATTGTGTTATGGTAACTTGGAAAGCTGAGCTGGCTTCAACTGAGGAAAATCCGGTGAAATCCAGAGTCTCTGTTCGCTCGTTGCCTGGCAGAACCCAAAGAAACACAAAGATTGAGCCAATAACCAATAGAATGATAGCTACAGCGACTAAAACGATAAGAAGAGTACTTAAAGCCCTGTTTTTGTGGACCATGAAAATCAGTTCCTCTCTATGTAAAAGCAGCTTAATGGCTTATTTATTGTTTTTTATCGCCATTTCGGTGCCTTAGTGCTTTTAGCGATGAAATTGAATCGACTACATTAATAACCATATTTAGAGGTATGCAAAATTTAGTTGTGTCATTATTTTGTGTTTTTTTCTTTATCTGCTAGAACAACAACACCTAAAAAATTCTTGTTGTTGTTCTTCTATCTGTCTATTCTTACTGATAATCTACGCGCGCGAACTGTTATCGCCTACAGAAACTTTTCAGCTACTTCTCTTTTAAGATCGTTTACGTGTTTTAGTAATTCGTATTCTGTCATGGTTGCAGGGCGGATTTGCACAGCAAAATGCCTACTTCTTTTGGTTAGGTCATCTCAGAAAACAACTGGGAAGTCATTTCCAAAGTGTCTCCATCAGCAGACTTGATTTTGAGACCCATCTTTTTTGAAAGTTTAATCATTTTATAGTTGTCCCAGGAAACAAAAAAATTAATTTCATAAAGCCCCAACTCTCTCGCGATTTCGAAAACATGGCTCATAAGTTCAGTTCCTAAACCTATTCCTTGCCAAGCATCAGCAACGACGAGGGCGAATTCACCCCGTATCCAACTTTTATCCATGTTCAATCGAGCAACAGCAACTATTTTATCTTCATTTTTGGGCAGTACAACTATTGCTATCTCTTTACTATAGTCTATATTGCACATTCGCTGCAGTGTTTCTTGAGGCAGTTCCTTTATTATTTCTAGGAACCTAAAGTGCAGACTTTCAGAAGATAAAGATTTTACAAAATCGTTTAGCCTTGCCTGGTCTGATTTCTCGATTGGTCTAAAAACAACAGTAAGCCCGTTACTTAATGCTCGCACAGCAGTGCATCTTTCCCTAACCGAATCAGTGGTTATCAAATAGCATGCATCCATGCGTTGCATTTACATTGTTAAAGTTATGGATTTGGAGAGATATAACATTTAAGCTAAAGGTGAAAGCTGTATTTGCTTCAAACAAAAATCTTTTGCAGATAATTGTAGGAAAGCAATTTTATCTTATTTGTTCTTCCCATCCTTTGAGTGGGTTTTTCAATTAAATTAGATTAGTCAAATGTCTGTGTCAGAAGGCAAGTCTTAAAAGCAGATTACTGTAAAATAGCGGGAAGGTAGGTTTGGGATGCAACAATTAGAGCTTCGGGATCTTAGTGCAGGATATGGTGTTGAAGAGGTAATTCACAGAATTAGTCTAAAGCTAACGCAGCCCTCAATCTACGTTTTGCTAGGTCCAAATGGCGCTGGAAAGACTACTCTTTTTAGATCTATTTGCGGTATTTTGAGACCTTTTTCTGGTCAAGTGCGATTAGATGAGTTTGATCTGTTCAGTTCTAAGGAGGCTAGGCGTAAGGTGGCTTATCTGTCTCATTTGAATGCTTTGCCAGAGGAAATGACTGTTTACAACGCTCTGAATTATTATGCGGGTATTGAGGGGGGAGATGTTGAGCATGTTATTGATGTTTTAAGCCTTGGGGATCTTCGCGATAAGAAATTTTCCTCTCTGTCGCAGGGTCAGAAAAAGAGGGTTTCGGTTGGCAAGATCTTTCTTAGGGAGAGAGATTTGTATCTTTTGGATGAGCCGACATCGAATGTGGATCCGAAAGTCTCCAGAGAAATAAGAGGGTTACTCACTGAGTTGAGCAAGGATAAGTTTGTGCTTTACTCTTCTCATAACCTCTATGAAGCCAGAGAGATTGGCACCTATTTGATTGTAATAAAGAATGGTGAGTTAACTTATTTTGATAAGATCGAGAACGTTAAGACAAAGCAGTATCGTGTGGGTATCAAAACTTTAAATGACATATCGAAGATGCTTCCGCAAGCTCGTCTTGAAAATGGGTACTATGTGGTTACGGTGCAAAATCCGCAGGAAGTCGCTGAGACTGTTGACTCAATCGTGAAGCAGGGCGGCAAGATAGTTGAGCTTCGAGAGCTGGACAATCCGTTGCAGGAGTTTTTTGAGGAGAGGTAAATGTGAGTTTCTGGAAAGCCACTATGAATAGAAGTACGCGCTTGAGTAAAAGTTACTTTATTATAGGGACAATCACAACTATTTATGGAGTCGTTCTCTCAAACCTTATGACGATAATTCCGTCAATAATTCCTCCTGACATTAACACTCCTGCCCCGATTGATTTGGTTGGCAGTTTTCCGTTGCTGTCGATTGCGCTATTGTCTTTTTCTGCTGTTTTGTTTGCGTTGCCGGTGGTCATGCTTTTTGTGTATGATAAAAATAACGGGGTGTTGGAGTATCTGCTCTCAACTGGTCTTGACCAGCTGGACATCTTCAAAGGCTACGTGAAGGCATCTTTAGTTTTGGCGACGTACTTGTTGGTCTTTGCAATCATTTTAAATACGGTGGTCGGCATTTTTTTGGGAACCAGTTTGACCCTACTGGCAACTATAGCAACTCTTACTTTTGCAATTGGAATCTCAGAGGTGTTTCTTGTAAGCGTCTGCATGGTGGCTTTCAGTTCTCTTCAAAGAACACCCATGGGTGCAAACCAGCCGTTAGGCGTCGTAGTAGGTGTTGTTCCAATGTTTCCCGCCTTATTGCTTCCCTTAGCTTTTCCAACGTACGGATTAGTTGTTGACTTAATCATCGCTGCTGTTACTTTTGTTGCTTCAATAGCATTATTACTCTCCACTAGCCGCCTGATTCGCAGAGAAAAACTACTACCATAAAACACCTTTCTTTATTGATTCAAATTCAGAGTTTCTCAGCAAGGATTACGAGCATGAAAAGGAGACTATTCTTACTGATACGCATCATTGTTTTGTTGTTGCTTAAGTTTCAAATAACCTCAGGAGGAGTTTGATCCATATTTTTATCGGATTTTTTTGTCTAGTTCTTTGGATAGCTCTTCCAGAAGTGCTCTTTGGTGTTGGGTTAGCACTTTAGGAACTGACACATTTACTCGGACTCGTAAATCGCCTTTGCCGTATCCGCCCATTTTTGGCATGCCTCTGCCTTTGACCCTTAGAATCTGTCCTGGTTGTGTTCCAGGATGAATTCTCAGTTCTGCTTTTCCTTCGATTGCGGGCAGGGTGACTTCTGCGCCTAATGCTGCTTGAGTCATGCTAATATGCAGGTCGTATAGGAGGTCATCGCCTTCTCTTTTGAAGTATCGATGAGGAATAATGTGAATCATGATGTATAGATCTCCTGGGGGACCACCGTCGGGGGCTGCGTCTCCTTGTCTTTGGAGCCTGAGTTGGTATCCTTCTGGTATGCCGACTGGGATCTTTACTGTTATTTTTCGTTCTCTTTTTATTAATCCCTGTCTGTTGCAGGTTCTGCATGGGTTAGTGATCGTTTGACCTGTACCGCTGCAGGCTGAGCACTCCACTATTTGCACGAACGCGTTGGAGCCTCTTCTTCTTACGTTTTGGACTTTTCCTGATCCTTTGCATACTCGGCAAGTTTGTATTGAGGATCCTGGAGCTGCTCCTGAGCCGCCGCAAGTTGGGCATTTCTCGATTCGGGGGATTTGGATTTCTTTTTCGGCGCCGCGTGCTGCTTCTTCAAGGGTTATGTAGACTTCGTAGCCTAAATCTCGCCCGCGGATGGCTCTTTGTGTTTCTACAAAGTCTTGGTCGCCAAAGAAGACGCTGAAGAGATCGCCAAAACCGGAGCTGACGCCCATGTCGCGGAATATGGAGTCAAAATCGGCGCCTCGGAATATGTCCTCTCGAGTGTATCGTTGGTCGAAGCCTGTGCTCCCTAAATTGTCGTATTGTTGTCGTTTTTCGTCATCCGATAGGACTGCATATGCTTCAGAGATTTCTTTGAACTTCTCTTCGGCTCCTGGGGATTTATTTCTGTCAGGATGGTACTGCAGAGCTAGTTTTCTGTAGGCGTTTTTTATCGCGTCTTTGGACGCGTCTTTTGGAACGTTTAGAATTTCGTAGTAGTTCTTTTTTTCAGCCATTAATTTCGCATCCGTATTCTATATGGGCGTGTATGTCTGTTCTAGAGAGATTAGTTCAGCGACCTACAAATAATCTACGGAAGAATATATGTGATTCTATTCTTTGCATGGGCAGGGCGTTTTAGTGGATAAAATAATATTTAATAGAGATGAACCACATTCAAAAAAACTTGTTGCTCTTCTCGGATAAAGCGTGTAGACGTGTGGAGTTTTTTTCGTGTTTTTGATATTCTGATTTTAGGTTGTTTTTTGTGGTTAGCCGCTAAAATTGCTCCAAAGTGTGTTACAGCAAGTTTTTGTTTTAGAAAAAGTTATAGCGTAGGTGGTCATTAAGCCATAACTAAAACAGATCTTTGGATGGTTATGTTTCGTGCCTGAAATTCGCGTAGCAATCGTTGGCGTTGGCAACAGCGCATCAGCCCTCGTCCAGGGAACCCAATACTATAAGAACTGCAAAAGAAGACGAAACCGTGCCTGGCTTGATGCATGTAAATTACGGTGGCTACCATATTCGTGACATTCGTTTTGTTGCGGCTTTTGAAGTTAACAAGGATAAAATCGGCAAGGATCTCAGTGAAGCTATTTGGGTTAAGCCGAATTGTTGTGAAAAGTTTGCTGATGTGCCCAACCTTGGGGTTACGGTTTCTGCAGCGCCTATCCTTGATGGTGTTGCGCCTCATATGCGGGAAACTTTCAACGTTTATGATGATTCTGCGACTTCCAAAGATATTGTTGTAAATATATTAAAAGAGTCAAAAGCTCAGGTTTTGGTTAACTATTTGCCTGTGGGTAGCCATGATGCCGTACGGTATTATGCGCAGTGTGCCATCGATGCTGGTTGTGCTTTTGTTAATTGTATGCCAGAGTTTATCGGTTCAGATGCATCTAAAGAGTGGCCTGCAAAGTTTGAGAAGGCAGGTTTGCCTGTTTTGGGTGATGATATTAAGAGTCAGGTCGGTGCGACTATTCTTCATCGGCAGCTTGTGCGTCTTTGTCTTGACCGGGGAGTGATTGTTGATGAGACCTATCAGCTAAATCTTGGCGGCGATACTGATTTTCAGAACATGACTGTTGAGAACCGTCTCAAGTCTAAGCGCATAAGCAAAACTGAGGCTGTAACTAGCCTTGTGCCGTATCCTTTGCCTACTCGTATTGGTCCGAGCGATTTTGTGCCGTTTCTTAAGAACAAGAAAATCTGTTACATCTCTCTTAAAGGACGCAAATTCGGCGATCGCCCCATAAACATCAGTGTAAAGCTTGAGGTTGAAGACTCACCTAACAGCGCTGGCGTGGTTATTGATCTTATTCGTGCGGCAAAGATTGCGTTGGATCGAAAGACTGCTGGTGCTCTTTTGAGTATGCCCTCTTATGCGTTTAAGCATCCGCCCATCCAGATTCCTGATTCTCAGGCTCGTCAGTGGACTGAGGATTGGATTGCGGGTAAACGTGAACGTTAAAATTCTTTTTTCTTCATGAAACCTTTTATTTTAGATTTTTGTTGGTTATTCAGTAACGTTAGAAGGTTTGTGTTATGGTAAAAGTTGAAGCATACGAAGTTCCTGAAGGTCTTTATTTTTCCAAGGATTTTGAATGGGTAAAAATTGAAGGCGACAAGGTTCGGATCGGCATCACAGATTACGCGCAGAAATCTTTGCGCGAGATCGTCTACGCGGAGTTGCCAAGTGTTGGTTCGGATGTTAAGCAGGATGAGCCGTACGGCACTTTGGAGTCGGTAAAGGCTGTCTCAGATTTAGTTGCGCCGGTGAGTGGAACGATTCTGGAAGTTAACGATGAGGTTCAGTCAAAGCCTGAAACTTTAAACGAAGATCCGTTTGGGAAAGGTTGGTTGCTTGTTGTTAAGCCTTCGAATTTGCAGGCAGAGCTTGCTAACATCATGGATTTTGACAATGCAGTCGAGTGGCATAAAGCTCAAGCAGCTGCAAAATGTTGACCAGGGCGACTTAGATGGTTAGACGCATAATCATCATAGGTGCTAACGCGTCGGGTGTTGAAGCTGCTTCCGCTGCCCGCAAGAAAGACCGTACTGCAGAAATCACCCTCATCACTCAGGAAGTAAATGCGGGTTACTCTCGTTGTGGTTTGCCTTTTGTTATCGGCGGAACCATATCTGCTTTTAGGGATTTGATTGTTTATCCTCCTGCTTATTTTCAGATGCTTAAGCTGAATTTGCGCACTGAAACCAAGGCTTTGGCAATTAACACTAAGGAAAAGACTGTGAATGTGCAGACTGCTGGAGGACCTGTGGAAACGTTGGCGTATGATGCTCTTGTGATTGCTACAGGCGCGGATTCGTTTATGCCGCCTATCAAAGGTAGAGAAAAACCAGGTATTCTTTCCTTGCGTGACATTGAGGATGGCGAGAAGATTGATGCTGCTGTTAAGGCAGGCGCTAAATCTGCTGTAATTATGGGTGCTGGCCTGATCGGTTTAGAAGTGGGCGTCGGCTTGATGGAGCGTGGTTTGACTGTTACTATTGTTGAGTTGTTGCCGCAGATTTTGCCTCAGTTGTTGGATGCTGATATGGCAAAGATGGTTCAGGAGCATTTGGAATCCAAGGGTATGCGTATTCTTACTAGAAAGGGTGTTGAAGAATTCATTGGCGAGGAGAAGGTTACTGCGGTTATAGCTGGCGGGGAAAAGATTGAGGCTGACTTGTTTGTGAGCGCTTTTGGTGTGCGTGCAAACACAAGGCTTGCTGTTGAGGCTGGGATTGCGTTGGGTGAGTCTCGTGCTATCAAGACTAATGGCAGGATGGAAACTGAAGTTAGGGATGTTTACGCTGTTGGCGACTGCGCTGAGGCGCCGAGTATAATTACTCATAAGCCTACGTGTGCGCAGCTTGGAACCATTGCTGTTAGGCAGGGTAAGGTTGCGGGGACAAACGCTGGAGGCGGCTACAGCCAGTTTAGCGGGGTTTTGGCTTCTGCTGTGACGATGTTATTTGAGATTCAAGCAGGCAATACTGGTTTAACTGAAACCGGTGCAGAACGTAACCGCATCGAAGTTGTCACTGGAGCCATTAGCAGTAAGACCAGAGCTGATTATTTCCCAGGGGCTAAACCCATAAAAGTTAAGCTTGTGGTTGAAAAAGAAAGTCAACGTATAGTCGGTGGGCAGGTTATCGGTGGAGAAGAAGTTACTCAACGCATAAACTGTCTTAGTTTTGCCATCCAAAAAGGAATGACGGTTCGTGAACTATCCAAAGCAGACACTGCATATGCACCGCCTCTTTGCGAAACCTGGGAACCCATGGTTTTGGCTGCTGAACTGGTTTTGATGAAGCTGCGTTAAGCAGTTCCCCCTTTCCTTCTTTTTAGAAAAATTTAAGTTTTAAACGCTCTAATTCTTGGGTGGTGAAATTGTTGAATACATTGATTGTTTACGGCACCCGATACGGTGCAACAGCTAACACCTCCGAGGAAATTTCGAAAATTCTTGCAGAAGAAGGCTTTACTGTTAAAGTTGCGAATGCAAAGAAAGAAAAAATTAAAGACATCTCACCCTATGAGCTTGTGATTGTTGGTAGTGGTATGCAGATGGGTAAATGGACTGGTGAAGCTCAGGATTTTTTGAAAAACTTCAAGGGCGAGCTTGGTTCAAAGAAGGTGGCGATTTTTGCTTCTACTATGAAGTCGGTTTCTGAACGGGAAGGAAAGCTGGAGGATTTGGAGAAAGCTCGGAAAATGAGCATTGATGATATTGTTACTAAGTATGGTTTGAATCCTGTCTCGACTGGGTTTTTTGGTGGGGTTTTGGATTTTAATAAGATGAATTTTGTGTTTCGGCGAACGTTTGGTTTTATTCGGCCTCAGTTGGAGAAGGATGGCTTTAAAGAAAAGGAGCCTGGGGTTTATGATCTGCGTGATTTTGAGGAAATCCGCGTTTGGTCAAAGGAGCTTGCGGGTAAAGTTACGCAGTAGTCTATTCTATTTTGGAGGTTCCTGGTTGAGTGAAAGGTTCTGTCATGCCGACGAGTAGTTTTCCAAAGGTGTTTATGTGGTCTTCTTCTTCAGCTAATATGTCTTCTAGTAGTCGTCTTGTTGTGTAGTCGCCTTCGCTTGCTGCTGCTTGAATTGCCTGTTTGTAGAGAGTTATGGCGTCTTCTTCGTCTTGTTCGTCTTGTTTTAGCATTTCGATGAGGCTTCCGCCGACAAAGATCGGGTCCGGTTTAGTTGTGGCTACGCCGTTTAGGTAGTCTAAGCGTTCAGCTAGGCGTTCGGCGTGTTTCATTTCGGCTATTGCTGTTTTTCGGAATATATCTTCTACTGTGGTGCCGTCTATTCCTGTAACTTGCACGTGTTGCCACATGTATTGGATGCTGACTTGGAGTTCTCGGGCTATTGCTTTGTTTAAAAATTCAAAAGATTTTGTGAGGTTCTTTGAGATAACAAAATAATCCCTGCATTAGATTAAATGAATTGGTATATAAATCAGATTAATGTTTTTTTTTGAATGCTGCTGGTTGAATGAGAGTTTTTTTGTGTTATTAGCGCAGGATTTTTATGCTGATTGTCTTAAAAGTTGTTTTGTTGGTGAATGTAGAGGAAGATGTTCAAAATCGTAATCGTTGTGGTAGCAGCTTTGCTTGTTTCGTTGATAGTTGGGTTTGGTTTAGTGCTGTTTGATGTTTCGGGCGCTTTTGCCACTGGTACTGATAGTTTGCCCAATGATGCTGCTGTCGAGTCTGCCTTGGTTGTTTATGATCCTGGTTTGTCTGGTGGAGCTAAGGATGCTGCGACAAAGATTGGCTACAACCTGCAAACTGCTGGTTACTCTGTTGTCTTAGCTGGGGTAAGTAGTTCTGCTGCTGCTAACGTTTCTGGTTATGGTGTAGTTGTTGTGGGCGGTCCAATCTATGCAGGTCAGGCTTCCAGTTCGATAAAAGCATATTTGAATGAGCTGAACTTGGTTGCAGGCACTAAAGTTGGGGTTTTCGGTTTTGGAAGCGCTAGCATTGATGATTCTGATTTGGCGGTGGTTTTAAATGAAGTGGCGCCGCTTCCGAGTACGAGTTCAGTAACGATTAATGCGGCTGTAAAAATTGTTTCAGGCAGCAGTATGGATGAAAAATGTTCTGAGTTTGTAGTTGAATTGTTGAGTTAAGTTTTGACTTAATTCAGTCTCAGTTTTTTCTGTTTGATTTGGTTGGGGTTTTTTCTTTCTGATTATTGGAAGGACAAACTCTACTACTACGAGCAGGATTATCAGTGAAATGATGATTGGTAGGCCCCATTGGTTGCCTCTTAGGAAAAGGGTTACCCATCCGAACCATGGAATTCGCATGACAACTTTGCCGATAACTAGGTTTTCTGGGACGCCTTGTCTTGTGCTCCAGAGTCTGTTTGAATCGTAATCGTCAGGTGAAGGTACAGCTGGCCATTTTTGACCGTTTCCGTCGCCTTTTGTTTGGAAATATAGGGTTCCGTCGATGTTTTCCACCGCCACTATTCGATGGACGATTGGGGTGTCTTGTGGTCTTGTTGGGTTTTGGTAGACGATTATGTCGCTGTTGGGGTAGTTGGTGTTTAGGTCTTTGGGGTCTATTTTTTGTATTACTATGATGTCGCCGACGTGCAGTGTTTGGTCGAAGGGGTGGCTCCAGCCGTCGCAGGCTCCGTCGTAGGGGACGCACATGCTGCCGCTTTCTACAACTCGAACTGGGACATCGGTGTTTAGCGCTATGCGTAGGCCGAAGAAGAATCCTAAAACTACTGCAATAACAACAGCGATGGCAACTGCCGATTTGAAATAGTCGTTTTTTGTGATCTTTGTGATGGCGTTCAAGTGCGTGCCTTCAATTGTTGACTCTGTAGTAGAAATTCATCAGGATTAATAAACTGCATTCCCAAGTGAGACAGCAAACAAGAAATATCTCTCTTCCAAGGTGTCTTTATGGTCTGGGGCATACTTAAAACCAAACGGGCGCAAACAGTTTTCTTTCTGATTCTGTGCATCATGGGGTTTTTTGCCATCCTAAGTTCAACCATGTCTAAAAACCCTGTTCTAAAACCCTTTGCCGCAAGCCTTGGAACGCCCGATGATTTGCTGGGCATAGTTGCTTCAGCTTCAACAATACCGGGCATTTTGATTAGTTTGCCTGCAGCGTCTTTATCTGATATCTTTGGCAGGCGTAAACTGCTGTTGTTTGCTGCTTTTGTTTTTGCTTCTGCACCTTTCTTGTATTTGGGGGTAAATTCTTGGTGGACGTTGGCGCTTGTGAGGTTTTATCATGGTTTTGCAACTGCGGTTTTTGTGCCTGTCGCTGAAGCGTCGATTGCGTTGTTGTTTCCTGAAAAACGTGGGGAACGTATGTCGTTGTTTAATTCGGCGACGGCTATGGGTAGGGCTTTGGCGCCTTTTTTGGGCGGATATTTGCTTTTTGCCACCAATGAGAGTTTCTTTTCGCTTTATGTGGCGGTTGGGATTGCTGGTGTGACTTCTTTGGTGATTGGGGTTCTTTTTTTGGCGGAGAGAAAAACCACTGATGTGCAGTTGGTTTCTCAGGAGAGGTCTGCGCGGGGAATTTTTGGCGGCTGGCTAACAATTATCAAGAATACCCACGTTTTAGGTGTGAGTTTTGTTCAGGCGATTCAGTACTATGTTTTTGGGGCAGTTGAATTCTTCTTGGTTGGTTACTTGACGGATGTTGTTGGTTTGAATCTGCTGTTGGTTGGAGCTATAACGGGTAGCGAAATAGTTGCGTTGGTAATTGCAAGACCATTAGCTGGCAGGGCGTCTGATAGGATAGGAAGAACTAAACCAATTTTATTTGGCATAGTGGCTAGTTGCGTGTTTGTTGGCGTTATTCCCTTTGTTTCAGATTTTTGGCTGCTGCTTTTTTTGGCGGTTGGCTACGGGGTTTCTTTTGCCACGGTGTTGTCTTCTACTTCGCCGTTGGTTTCTGATCTGGTTCCGGCAACGCTGGTTGGGGCTTCGATGGGTTTTCTTTCGACCACGATGGACATTGGGCAGACTTTGGGACCTATAGTTAGTGGTTTAATTTTTGCTAGTAGCCTGCGTTATTTGGGTTTGTTTTTGTCGCTTGTTTTGTTGTTGGCTGTTTCGGCTGTAGTTTTTGTTATCTCAAAGCGGTCTCATTCGGTTTCTGCTGGCTGATCTGTTTGTCTTTGTAGGAGTTTTCGTTTAGAATCCTAATTTTTTCTGCAGGGGCTTGATTAGTGGCGGCAACGCGAGGCTGCAAATTATCAATACAAATGCTGCATTGTGGAATAAGATGAGATTGGTGTATACTGGTTCGGTGAATACGTTAAATCCGTAGTAAGTTACTGTGTCAACGCCGAAAGCCACAAACCCAGTCCACTTCTCCAAGAAAAGAATGCTCTCAAGAAGCGATGTGAAAAGTAGGGCAACTCCAAACCCAACCAGACCAAGCCGGATGTAGAATTCTTTGGTTTTACGCTTAACTGACCCTAACAATAAGCTGGCTTTGTGGATCAAAGAAGCAGCGAGCAGACAGAAAAAGGGCAGCGCCACATAGTTGTATTTGAAAGCGCTAACGTAAGGCACTGTTAAATGGAACCCTAAAACAAAAACCAAATCCACAGCTACAACCGCTGCAATTGTTCCAACGCAAATGGCATCCAGCCACAAGAATTTCTTTAGCGTTTTTCGATAAATGGCTGCGAGTGCCAGTGTGAGTAAACCAGCTGCAAACAAGAACCACCCTGCACTCTTAACAAAGATGATGGGCAAAAAGAGCAATGAAGGGTTTGCGACGAGTTCGGGATGTGTAAAGTCACTGCTGAAATACACTCCTAGAAAATTTTGGTTGGCAAAGCCTCCGAACCAAATTGCCTGCAGAATGATTGAGGGTGCAAGAAAAATCAATGCCTTTCGGATTGTGATTTTGAAGTTCCAGTCTTTGCGCAAGAAAATAATTAACAAGAGTGGAATTATCAGGAATATGGCGAAGAGTTTTGTCATGAAGGCAACTGCGAATAGGATTCCTGAGGTTAGGATGAGTTTTTCAGAGTTTTTCTTGACAGCTAAAATGCCCACAGTTAGGAATATTAGGCCAAAGAAGAGGAATTGGTTGTCGATTAGAAATATTCTTGAAATGTAGACATGCCATGGGACTAAGCCGAAGAGTGCTGCAGCCACCAGCCCTGTGCGTTTATCATAAAGCAGTGTTCCCAAAGCATAGAGGGCAAGTACAATTCCTAACCCAAACGCAGTTGCAATGCCAACCCCGTTAAGGTACGACAAACCCCAAACGTGAAAGATTGGTGCATCCATGTAGAAGCCAAGCGGCGGCTGATTAATCATAAGCCCCGTAGTGACAAAGGGAAAGCCTTTTGCGATTACGTTTGAGGCAGCTTCAAACTCGAGCTGCGAATCCCAGTTGAAATAGGTTCCAGTGGATATCAAAACCAGAAAAGAGGCAAGCAGAACTCCTACTATCGGGTAATGCTCGCTAAGATGTGTTTTGAGGTTTTTTGTTTCCACTTGGTTGCCTCGTATATCATACTTGTGATGTTTTGTTTTTAAAAACTTGTTAACTTTCCTTCTGCAGAAAATTTTAAAGCAATCGCATATGTATTTTGCTCTGAGCACAAATGGCTGGCAGAAAACTGTTTGTTTATCCCGTCGTGGTTTGGATGGTACTTAACATTTTAATCATGACTCTTTCGTTGCTTGGTGGCGATACGGCCGATCTAAACAACTACATAGAAATCGTCTTGTGGGTCGGCTCCATCGTAGGCCTCTTGTCGAGACGTAAGTGGGGTTTTGCCTTTGCCATTTTTACGTTGAGCTACACCTTGAGCACAAGCGTTGGCATCGTCATCTACTACGGCATCTGGATAAACGCCATCCGAGTAATCATAAACATCCCCATAATCATCTACCTGTTTAGAGAACTCTTTGAAGGCAAAACCAAGTAGCTGCAAAGTCACCTGCTTTTTATGGTAAGTTGCATAATTTTGGGTTTAATTTTAAAAGATGCAACAGTTAAAATTCAAAACAATGTTGCAGCAGCATCAGCAGCATCTTCTCGCGCACCGTTTGCTAAAGAAATGAGGAAACAACGAATTCGCATAGCTTTGCACTGAGCTAAAAGTAAAAAATTACCACGAAACTCGTTGACTAATTTTTGCGGCGGTTTAATGTGGTCCATCTCACTTACTGTAGTTACTGCAGGTTTGTCAACTCTTTTTTTATTCACTAGTCTATGCTGATTTTTTTATTTTTAGAAATATGTGGATATTTGTGTTATCTGTGGTGACTTCGATGGCAATGTTTTTTGTTCTCTTAATTGGTGTCGTTTTTGACCAATTTGCTAGGATTAGAAAGGTTTTGTTTGGTTTTAGGATTTTTGCAGTTCGCGGAAGGTTTCGGGAGGCTTGCCAAGAATAGTAGGTCTCAACAGCCGGCACTAGGTTGTTTTTTGTGGTAGATCAGCAAACCGGCAACTACCAGGGCAACTGCTGCGACCAAAACAGCGGCAACAAGTGTGTTTGTGAAAGGCTCTATTTGTGGCGGTTCTGCACCAGTATTAATCTTGGGACCATACGGGGGAAAGGGGGAGAATTATTGTTAATGATCGTCTCTTCTTTCCCATAAAAAAAATTATTGAAGCAAGTTGTTTAAAGGGGTTTTCGTCAAGATTTCTTGACTACCTCTGGAAAACACTAAGTCAAACTTTATTGACTAAAGTATAAATTGAATCGCTGAACCTTCATTAGTTTACATTTTATCGGAAACTAATCTATCCTTCAAACACTGGTTTAAATGAGTACTTGTTGGTAAGGTTTTGCTGAGATGTGATTTGGATGGTTGTTTGGGAAACGTTTAAGTGAGTTGTAAACAGTACTGTTTACGGTGGCTTATTTGGCTCAAGTACAACTCCGACTTCCACAAAAAACCCTCGAAGAGATAGATGGATGGGTAGCGGAAGGTCGCTTCAAAAACCGAAGCGACGCCATAAAATCAATCATAACCTACTACCAAGAACGGGAAAAAACCTGCAACTTCTTCAACACACTCCTAAAGAGAAGCGAAGAAGCAAAACAGCACCCAGAATCTCTCGTCCCAATAGAGGAACTTGAGTGATCTTCAAGGTACTTCTGCATCCTAATGCAGCAAAAGAACTCCAAAAAACCCAAAAACATATCCAAGCCAGAATAGTTGAGAGCGCAAAACAACTACGTGAAAACCCCGACAGAATCGGAAAACCCTTAAAGCAATCAGATTTCTGGAGCCTAAGAGTAGGCGATTACCGAGTCATCTACGAGATAGACCAAAATAAAAAACAAGCAGTCATTCTTTTTGTTGGCCACAGAAGCAAAGTGTACGATGATTTCTCGAAAATGCTCTGACATTTAGTAAAATTTCTTAAACCTTCCTTGATCGGTTATGTTTTTTATTGGTAGACCCGCAAGCCAGCAACTACACTGACTGTTGCCTCTGCGAGAATGACCGCAAAGTTATTGTTGGGAAAGGCTCCGTTTGGGATCTCTTTCAGCTTCTTGGTTGAATTCTTTGGGAGTCATAACTTTGCTTTTTAGATTAGGCAGTCTTTCAAAGTGATCTTTGTTTTCCGTTAGCAAAACGTCGCAGTCTTCCAAAAGAAAAGAGGCGGCGATGGCTATGTCTTGGTATTCTATGGGGTGCCCTTTTGAAATCAGGTAGGCATTAAGTTCTGCTATTATTTTGGCTGCTTCGCCGTTTAGGGGTACCCAACGGAATTGGCTGAGCACCTTTTCTGCCTTCTTTATTGCAGCCGCATAATCCTTCCGCAAGTATGAGCCTGTTAAGATTTCTGAGACGCTCACAGTACTAATGTATGCGTTGTTGGTGCTGGTTAACTGTTTACATAGTGCTATCACGTCTTGTTTTCCTCTGTCTATATCCACGATAATGGAGGTATCAACGAATACAGTTGTGGGTTTGCTTTTCTCTCTCTTTTTCTGAGGCATTTTAAGGAACCAGCCCAAGCCGCTTGAATCTGCTTGTTGAATCGGAGCGAATGTAGGAGAGCATCTTTTCAAAGTCAGCGGGCAAAAAGTCTGTGCAGTTTTTCCAGACTTCTTTGTCTGCTTTTTCAATCATTATCTTGTCGCCTTCCACGACTTTCATCTTTACCATATCCCCTTCGGCTATCCCTACTGCTTCGCGTATTTCTTTGGGTATTGTGACTTGAGAATGTCTTGTTACAGTAACTGAAGCCATATTGATCTCCTGTGAGGATTACTATCAATCTTACTAATAAAGAATTACTATAAAATGATAGTAAATTAATCTTGAGAGTGTTTAGTTTGTTTTTGGTTAATTTTGCTGTTTAGTTTTTTTGGGGGGTAAACGTATTGTGAATGTTGTTCCTTTGTCTTTTTTGCTCTCGAAGGTAACTGTGCCGCCTAAGGATTCTGTCATGCGTTTAATCACTGCTAACCCTAGTCCTTGACCTTTAGCTTTGGTTGTAAACATTGGAGTAAACAACTTGTTTTTTGCCGTTTCGGGGACACCAACACCTGTGTCTTTAACGGTTATGACAAGCTGATTTGCTTCTTTGTGGGCAAGTATTGATAGTTTGCCGCCGTTTGGCATTGCTTGAACAGAATTATTAACCAGATTGTGCAATATGCGGTTTATGAAGGTGGAATCAGATACAGCCTTCTTAGCTGTGGCATCTATTCTAACCTCTAGATCGATATTCTTTGGCAAATCGTTCTTTTCCAGTAATTTGTCAATTATGGTTTTCAGGTCGATTTCTTCTACTCGAGGATTAAGGGGTCTGGAATAGTCTTGCAGGTCTGCCACGATCTTGTTAATGTAATCGACGTTGTTTTCGATTTCTTGCAGGTTTTCCAACACGTTCTTTTTTGCGTCGCTGTCTGGTGCCGGATCTAGTTCTGTTTTAGCTAGGTAGATTTCGCCTGTTATTGCTTGTAGTGGATTGCGGATGTCGTGACCCACCATTCCTGCAGTTAGGCCGATAGCGGATAGCCGTTCAGAGTCTTTGAGTTGTTTTTCCATTTTTTTGCGTTCTGTAATGTCGATTCCCATCTCTAAAATTATGGTGGAGCCGTCGGTTTCTAAGAATGGGAAGTCATAGATGTCATAGTCGCGTCCGTCTGGTCCTGTCCATTCCCAATGATGAGGCGCGTTATTTTTTAGGGCTTTGTAGGTTTCGCAGTTCTCGCAGGGTGAATTGAGCTTGAATAAGTATTCGTAGCAGCGTTTGCCGTGTGATTCGCCAAAACGTTCGCGAAAAATCTTGTTAGCAAAGGTTACCTGGTAATCCTTATCGAGGAGAGCAACATAAGCTGGGAGGGTTTCAAGTATGGCGTATAGGCGCTGTCGTTCCTTTGATACTTCTTCTGTGCGTTTGCGTACTCTCTCTTCTAGTTCCTCGTTGATCAGTTCGAGTTTTCTTTCGGTTTTTTTGCGTTCAGTAATGTCTTGCACCATTCCGACTGAGCGAACAATTCTTCCGGTTTCATCTCGAATATTTTCGCATTTTTCTAAGACATTTCGTATTTCTCGAGTTGTTTTTCTTACTACTTGATGTTCAATTTCATAAGAGTCTTTATTCTCACGCAATGACTTGGAGTATGCGGCGTCGACTGCTTTTCGATCATCTGGATGTACTGCCTCCAGAAATGCTTCGTACGTTGCGGCGAATTTTTGTGGGGTTAGACCAAAGATTCGGTACACCTCATCTGACCAAGATAGCTTATTGGAGACTAAGTCAAGTTCCCAGCTGCCGACATGAGCAATCTCTTCACTTTTCCTTAGTCGTCTTTCGTTTTTCTGCAGCTCGTCTTGAGCTATTTTTTGTTCTGTTATGTCCTCAAAAATAGCTACGAAATAGCCCTTTTCAGGGCAGTAAGCTGAAATCTTAAACCATTTACCCAAAGATTCTGCATGATTCTCAAATTGAACTGGCTCTCCCGTTAGAGCTACTCTGCCGTAGACTCCTATCCAGTCAGAAGGGTCCTTTTCGACTCCGGGAAGAGCGGATGTGACTCTCTTGCCAATTACTTGTTGCCTTTTTAACCCTGTTAATTTTTCGAAGGCAAGGTTAACTTCAAGAAAAACATAATCAACTGGCTTACCCATCTTGTCTATTACGATCTTGTGGTAAGCAAAGCCGTCTAACATCTTATTAAAAAACATGTCAAACTGTTTTTTGTTGATTCCTGCTTTTTTATTCCATGCGTTAATAAAATTGTTGCTGGACAATTTGATCATCTGTAATTTTAGAAGTCAGCTTGCCTTAAGTTGTATAAAAAGTTTCATCATTCAAAGATAAGTAGTAATTCCGATCCATACGAAAAGAGCTGGAATAAAACCGAAAACAAGTTCATAGTCGACAGTCGAGCGACAACATCATAATGAAAAAAGCACAGCTGCCGAGCTTAAAGAAAGAATGGGATGACATTTTCAAAATTATGGACAAAAAAGATTGAAAATATCAGACGAGGAAGTTCAAAAGAAGTAGCTGCTGCTCGAATCCAATTTACAGGCGCTGAAAGAAAACTGAAACTGCATTGCCAGCGCGAAAGGTTAGCAAACTAAGTAGCTTCTCCTCCATGCAATATCGACAAGGGTAGTGCGTGCATAATTGGTTATTAATATATTTTGGGCTTAATTTCGCAAACAGAGCCTTCTTTGAAGTTTAGTAAGTAAAGGCTGCTATGCAATTTGCTATTTCAGGTCTTTGCGACCGTTAATAGGCTAATTCTTTGTGACAAAAGCCATCTTTCAAGCATAAATTAAGTGTAATCGATCATTCCTATGTAGCGTTCAGCTGTTTGTTCTTGGTTTCTAGTGGGGTTGAGGCTGTTGCACATTCGCCTAAACGATTTTTGCAACCTGGCTATGTCGTTCTTGGATATTTGGAGTGGAAGCTCGCTACTTTGGTAAGAGGTCAGTATTGAGTCCAATCCGTCAAGGGTTCTTCTGTTTCTAATAGCGTTCTCGCGTTTTGTCCTAAATTTCCTAAACCATTCTGAAATTTTGCGGTTTGTCAAGCGGTCTATGCACACATTTCCTACCCGCATCTTTGTTCCTTATTACTGATACGTACTTTATCGGATGATTTCCGCATACCTCGCACCTCGTCCAAGGCTATGCAAATATTAGTTGATCACACTGTAGGTTTTGTTCTCATATTCGGAGGGGAAAAACTCTTCAGGTATGCATCGAAAGTCCTTCCTAATTCAAGTAAAATATTATGTTTTTCCCAGTTTGCTTTACCTTCTGCACGGTTATGTCAACGGAAATCTTTGCCTCAAATATTCCTTTGCAAATTCACGGTCATGTGCTAATTCGGTGCTTTTCACGATTTGACCCTCCAGCCTATCTAAAGCAACCTTAAACGTCTCTTCCACACCATAGCCTTCACCCGAACTGAAAAAAGCACCTTTCTTTGTTCTGAATTGCAGTCGACAGTGAATCAACTGGTCGCCCTTGAAGTTTGTGCCGTGCGTCTTCATGTAGACAAATAGCGTGCCAGCCTCTAATTTTTCTCCGTATCTTTTGGAGAAAGACTCAAAGTGGCTCATAATGAAGCCTCGTTGATTTTCATCAATTTCCACGTCTTTAACTGAAAACTGGACAGTGAGCTTTTGCATAGGCAGCTCCATTTGAGCTAAAGGTTCAAGGAAGTCCCGTTTAGTAATGATGCCGATGGGTCTGCCTTTGTTGACTATTATCAATGAGGAAATGTTGAATTTGTGCATTTGCTCTTCAGCATCTCGCAATTGGGTTTCAGGTAAAACTGTCACGACTGGTTTAACCATTATGCCCTTCGCTGGAATGCTTAGAACAGGAACTTTCTCACCCCCTCCAAAGCCAACCCTTTGCACATGTCTTGGTTGAAAGATATTCTCAATAATATCGTAAATACTCACAATTCCCACGAGTTTTCCTTCGCTGACTATTGGCACATGAGAGATTCCCTCGTTTCTAAAAAGGCTCAACACTGCTCCTATCGATTCGTCTTCTTCGATGACAAACGGCTTCTTAGTCATTACCTCTTCAACACGAGTATGGCCCCATCGCTCAATTACAGCTCCATGGATAACGTCCTCATCGGTGACGAAACCTAAGATTTTCTCTTCGCTGTAGACTGGAAGTTGCCTAATCTCGCTCTCAATCATTAACTTGGCAACCTTGCTGAGAGGATCTTTTAGGGTTACAGCAGGTGCTTGGCGCGTCAAAGTCTTTACTTTGGTGTCTGAAGCAGCGAGACTGGAGCGTATTATCGATTTGCGAGAAATAACCCCTTTGTAGTTGCCTTTATCATCAAGGACCACTAGAACAGGGGGCGTCTCTTTTTTAAAAAGTGATAGACAAGAAGAAAGTGTATCGTTCTCATGTACCTCTAAGAAACCTTTTGAAAAAACATCTTCAACAACTTTAGTCATAGAAAAAGCTCCAGTATTATCATTCTCATGGCGTAATTTAAGGTTTAAAATGAAAGTGGCAGCCCTTTTCTAAGAAGGGAAAAAAACTACATTCGCAAGGAATACTATAATTCGTCCATTTCAGACTTCAATAGGTAAGAAGAGACATTTAAAACGCGTTAATTTAGCTGCCCACTTTAAAGCTTTCGTTCTCTGTCTTCACTGTAGTCTCGGTCCTCATGGGCTTCTTCTTCAGCTTCATCTTGCCGATCCTCGTCGCGCATGCTTGCTTGTTCTCCTTTAGCTCTTGCTCTATCTTCAGCTTGACCTTTCGGCGGATAAACCGTACCCAACCAAACTTCAAACTGCCTCTTGTATTCAGGGCTAGAAAAAACCCAGTCGCACAATCCACCAACGACCTTACTAACGTCAATGTTATGGTCGTAAGCTAAACCTTTTACAAATTCTTCCCAATTTGCAGGTAAAGATACATAAGAACTGCCCATAAAAATATTCTCCATTAACATGGTAGTGCTAAGGGATATTTAAGCTTCAAGCATGCGTTGTGCTGTTATATTACTTTCAAGAATCGGGTGAACAATCGAAAACGATGCAAGATATAGAGCAACGAGCAAGAGAGCTTAAGCTTTGATTTTGGTTCTTCAACTCCAATCTGATGATTTTGAAACTAAATAGGTGAAACTTAACTAATGGCTAATAAGATTGTTCTGTATTAGACCAGAGTAGAAATAATTAATTCTTCAGGGAGTGTTTTTATGCCTATAACAATTGGAGTGTTATTTAGACGAATTGTCAAAGATCTGCAAGCTCAAGACAAAAACCCAAATAGCTATCTTAACAATTCAAACAGCGATCTCTACAATCCCAATTACGATATTAACAATCCAACTAGCAACCTCAACAATCAACATAGTTGCATTAACGATGCGTCAAATAACCAAAACAACAAGGAAATACGGAGGAGTGTTTTAAGAGAGCTCATCAAGATGTATCTGTCGGATTATTTGTCTGAAGAACAAACTGAGAAACTTGTTGAAGAGCATATTCCATAAAAATCATTGGAAGTTAGTTTGAGGTTGAAAAACAAAGGTGTTGAAAGTAAATTCACTTTAAGTTTGGGGAACATTCTGAAAGGGTTTTGCAGCTAGATTGCCCATAATCCTCGTGCGAGGTGTTCCAGGCTAGCTGTCTGCCCTGGCCTTTTACCTAGGCTTCTTATAATGTAGTTATTGGTATTTTGTGGAGGGGCGGCTTTATTGTTTTTTGTTGATCCATGTTTTGACCGCTTCTTGTACAGCTTTGGATAAGTCGCCTTTTTTGCCTCCGAATCGTTCTACGGTCTCTATTCTGAGCTGTTTTTCTAGTTCGTCTGGCATGTCTATGTTGATGCGGCCCATTTTAGTTCACTTGTTTTTTGCTGGTTACATATTGTTGTAATAAGCGAGTAGCCAATTTTTGTATTCGATTTTTTTGTTTGTCATGTTTTATCCCTTTAGAAGCCGCTTATTCACATTAACATATATGTACATACACACTTATAAGTGTATGTGTTTAAGTGCCTAAATTGCCATGGATGTTCTGCAATTTGCACCGTTAGAGAATGAAAAGGCAAAACCAAGGCTTCCAAAATCTGAGGCATAGAGGAAAAGGCCTTTAAGGTTTTACGATGCTTCTTTCATAACTCAAACAAGTGAGACTAATCAAAGTTCTTAAACAAAAAAACCAACCATATTACAGGTAACTGGGAGAAGAAGAAGAAGCGCACATTTTTCAATCTTCTTCTACCAGTTAAGACACCTATTGAGGTTTAGCTTGGATTTGGGGTTATAGGTTGTTGGCAGCTATTTTCTTTGAGAGCTTTAGTCCGCATGATCCACAGATTAACCCCCATGTATCGTCAAAGTCTTTGACTTCCCACTCCATATGGGTTATATCGTGACAGAGTAAACATCTGTCTTCTCCAAAATCCATAATTAATCTAGTGAGTGACTTTGTGTGTTGCATTAATTCTTCTATTGCTTGGATTGTTCCCGAGTTCTCGAGTGTTATGGGTTTTGGGGGTGTTTCGCTAGATACGTTTTGGGTTGGGTTTACTGTTTTTTGTTCTGTTTTTTCTTCAGTGGTCTTGTTTGGTTGTGTGTTGGGTGGGTCTTTAGTCGTGTCAGTTGGGAACTTGGGAACAAATGTGACGGCGTATTTTTTGGCTATGCGGCTTAGTTTTTCTGTGTTGATGCGGGTCATTTCTCTTAGGCTTCGTATGGCTTTCATTCGCATGATTAGAAATGCTCTAAAAAGTCCCTATGGGTTTCTTGGTGGTCTTCCTGGACCGCTGAGATGGAAACATCGCTTTATTGTGCTGTTAGCAAAGCTTAAGTCTACGTTTCTTAAGAGGGTTTCAAGGGTCTCGTGTTCATCCTGTCTCGCAGGGATCACTTCCTTGTTTGATTGGTTCTCAATGACACGAGACTCAGTTTCTAGTTATAAGCTTTTCAATTTAGGGACAAGCCAGCGCTCAAAAGCTATTTAACCAGGTGACAAAAATAAGATTTGCGTGGTAAACACCATCAAAAATTGATGTTGAAAGTGGTGGTAAATTTGTCCAAATATGGCAAAAAATTGCGAGAAAATGGGTATAGTGCTGTTGATAGAACCTCAGAAAACGAGCATTTTCCAGGTTTAGGTGAGATTCGGGGTTTTCAGCAAGAAAAAAAGCGGGTTTTCAGCAAGCCCGCATCTACTGGTGGAAAAGATAAGTCTGCATATCGCAAAGTCAACATTTACACCAAGAGTAAAAGGCAATATACGAGTGAAAGGAGCAGACGAAAGTCAGTTCGTCTTCTGGCTGAAAAGGGATTAACACAACAACAAATTGCAACAGCCCTCAAGGTATCTACTCGGACAATTAAACGGGATTGGGACAAAATAAGACCCTACGTGAAAGCTCAAGTTCATAAAGAGATCAGGCAGGTTGAGGATGAAAGGCACAAAGAGTTTGAACGTCGATACGAAGGGTTAACAGGTAATGAAAAGCTTAAACTTCTCAAACAAGACCTTAAAAACGCAACAAAAATGTCGAAGAGACTAAAACCCCGCCATAGGTCCCAAGCGCCGGAGCAGCAAACCCGCCGCCAATTAGACTACATCATAGACCTTGATTCCCCTACAGTTGAAGGGTTTCCAAGCGTTATTTTTACCCAACAAGGCAGCTTTTCTCTTACAGCCGGATTTGACATGAAGATTTACGCAGTAAAAAATGGAGCAAAAACGAGAGTTATTCAGTATTGGAATTTCAAAAACATAACGTCCTTCGATTAATTCTCGATGTTGATCTCTAAATCTTCCAACCACAAAGTTATTACAGTTTAAGACCTGTTTTTTGAAATATCAGGCTCAGCGGGAATAGCTAATCTTCTTCTTCCTAATCTGGTTCCTCTTCAAACAAGATTTCTATTTGCCACAATCAAAAGTCATAATTCTCTACGTTAAATTCAGGATTAGATATAGGATCATCAAAAAACATCAAGCCGTCACCTTCATTATCCTCTCTATAACGTTCCTTCATGCGGTCATTTTCCACTTTTTGAGAGCCTTCCTAAGCTATTTTGCTATTTGTTTGAATTTCTGGTGCTTGGCGAATTCCTAAAATCGCTTTTAGATAAATTATTCCTGTTAAAATTAACATTAACAATACAAAGCCAAAAACATGTAAAGGATTAATGCAACAACATCCAATATTTTGCCGTCCATGCTGGATCTATTTATCAGTTTTTAGATTTAATCAGACTTGTTATTGGTAAGTGTTCGTAGAACGTTGAATGATTGATCGATTATATCGCTATTTTGATAATAATTTTCTTTGAAACAACTGATTTTTGATACCTCCAGTCAACAGAGTTAAATTCCCTAAGCGTGTCTTCAATCGTGGACAAATCAACATATGTAAGAGAAATTTCATTTATGAGGTCATTAACATCTATTTCTTTTCTTCCAGCGAAGTGACTGTACAGCAAAATCATGGTTCTAAGAATATAACTAGTGCAACTTTCTTTTCTTTGCCGCCAAGAGTCATCTATCCATATAACCGAGAAATTTTTAAGAATCTCAAGATAACTGTTTACCGCTCTCTTGACGGCAATTCTGTCACCGTATTTCTCAATAGCCGATCTTACAAGAGCTTGGCGATCGATTTTGAGGCTTTTCAGATACCAGAGATTAATTTTTTCTTGAATGAATCGTGCAATTTCGCTCTGGCACACTAGGCTGAAAAGTAAAACAGGTTTAGTAGATTCAAAAGAATATTGAACTGTAAGTTCGCGAAGATAATTTTGGGAGAAATATTCAATACCTGCTTTTTTCTCTATCCTTAAGTAATATCTTCTTATCATTTTAAGGGCATTTTTCTTGGACCTTAAACCTTTGGCTTCGATAAGCGACAAGAGATTTGATTCTGCGGTTTTGTATTCAAGACCTGGAGTGCTGTACTGCAAAACTTTGTAAACAGAAACCGGATCAAAACTGTCATATAAACCAATAGGCATTATTCCACCAGTTTCTCTATTGTTCCTTCTTTTTTTATATAGATTTTATGAAAGGTTAAACACTCTTAAGCAGAGGGCTATTAAAAATAGTTTTTTAATAAATATCTGAAACACATTAATATTAAATATAAAGAAACCAAATATGATTTCTCAAGTCAGGTATTTAGCAACCGGTATTTCCGTGATAAGGTTGGCAAATATTGGAATATTGGAGATAACTATCTTTGAATGATTTCACAACACTATTAGCGAGTGCTAAAGAGCAATATAATAAGTTAATCATTATTAATGACGAACGAACAAAAGCGCATGATCCTGACTCTTATAAGAAATATTGTTTTGATAAGAAAATTCCTGTTTATGATTTATCTGTAGAGTTAGCCCAGCTCCTTTTAGAAATCCCTAAAAAAGATAGAGATCAGGAAGCAGCGGATAAGCTACGAGACTTTTTCCACAAAATAGATTCTAATGTGATAGCGTTCGAAGACATCGATTATCTTTTCAGTGAAGAGGTTGGCAAGATAAATCCAATAAATACCTTTAATTATCTTACACGAAAAAAGAAAGTCATTATTTTATTTATAAAAGCAAAAAGAAAGAATAACCTACTTCTCTACTCATCAGAAGGCAGCCCAGACTACATGGAACTGGATATTTCCAATAATGAAGGATTCGTAATAGGTTGGTAAAACGATGAAAGTCAATCAACTGATAAATTTCCAAGAAATCCAAGATGTCATAGAGATTGGATCGATAAAAAACGAGAGAGAAATTGTTGAGCAATATGTAATATCTCCAACGTTAGAAGAAGAATTGCTTAACCTTCTTAGTGTTCTCTCGATTCCCAGAAACATAAATCAGTCGATATTATTGGAAATTATGGTACAGGGAAATCACATCTTCTTGCTTTTCTTTCGTTGGTCTTGTCCAAAACAGAATTAATTGGATAACGTTAAAAATCAGAATGTGAGAGAAAAGCTTCTTTCAATTAAAAGAGAGTTCTTTATAGTTAAGTATGAGCTTGATGCTATTAGCAAAACAGATCTCTGGCAAGGACTTTTTTTTATCGTGTAAGAAAGCAATTGAAAGAAAATTACGGTATTGACGAAAGGGAGATGGATCCTGAGAAAAGGCGATCAAAACATCAAGGAACTTGTCAAGGAAATAATTGACAATATTAAGCAAAAAGATCCTAAAAAAGGGCTTTTGGTGATATTTGACGAGTTTTCAGACTTCTTAAGGCAGCCAAACCAGACAAACTGGAGTTAACGATTCTGGAGTTGAAAGTGCGACGCAAAACCTGACGCGCCACCAGGCAAGCCAGTACAGCCGCCTCCAACCGAACCAATTGACCCCGAAATCAACGACCATTATGCACTTTTCTAGGCTTCTCTTTTGCTACTACAGCAGAATATTGGATAAACACCCACTAACCAATACGGATTTACTGAAGCTCAGGTAAAGAAGACGTTATTACAGTTTCAGCAGAAACCTGGGATAAGGGAAACCTCTGCACAAGTCTTCTCGTATGAAGCATCCACAGACAAGAATTCGGGTGAATCTTGGAGATGGATACAACATCATTGACTGGGGACGATACAGAAACGGTGTTATAGCCGTTACCATGATCTGGAGATACGCTGCTTCAGGTGACATAGCTGAAGTTGACATGAAACTCAACACAAGATACTCATGGAGTCTAAGCGGAGAATCAAGTAAAATGGATGTCCAGGAAGCATAGTTACTCACGAATTCGGGCACTGGGCAGGATTAAACTGACTTATACGCCTCAGAAGACGGAAGGCTCCTCACCATGTATGGCTACTCAGGATACGGCGTAACCTACCAAAGAACACTAGAACTCGGCGACAGTTTAGGCATCCAAGCAGTCTACGCATAATAAACTCTTCCCCTTTCTCTTTTTCTAATTAACATACCATTTTGGAACTGCCCATTTCTCGCTTCTAAAAACTAAAACGTGTGATCCACAAAACATTTCAGAGCCCCGAAAACACCTGAGCAAAAACCGGAAAAAAACAATAAACAACTAACATATTTGCCGCGCGCTATGAGCAGCATTATGGTTTGTCGAAACTCTGGAATTGTAGGCTTAGGTGTTGGGTTCTGGATAGAGTTTGGTGTTGCTGTCGGCGCACGCTAACTACTGATTTCTTAAGGTGTATTGTCATGACTTCCTCATCCTTCATTATGTATCGCCTATAAGTGATTATAGCGAATTATAATAGATGTGTAGCTGAATAGGTTGACTGTTTTTAAGACAGGTTTAATTGCGCGCGCGGATTAAATTGTTGTTTGTTAATACTTAGTTAGAGTAAGTAAATGACATATACTAAGACATCATAATTGAGTAGCAAAGGGGAGATCTTTGTCTCAAAATAGTAACGGGCATCCTTTCGGTGAATTACCAGAGGCGCTTGTAGAAAGAAATGCTTGGGCAATGCAATAAATTAGGATCCAATTTGTCTAGTTCTTTTCAAAAACTCTATGACAACAAGACTCAAGTTCGGGCTAAACTGACTGAAAAAAAGATGCTTCACAAAGACACCGATTTATCCTCTGCCCCTTCATATCCAACCACATGTGCAGTTGATGGTGCCTTTGCCATTGAACGGCTAATTTGCACGGATTTGGTTGCATTTGCGGCGGTCGCAATGGAAGGACTAACTCCACCCTCAGAAAAAAGATATTGGCCTAATCCCCATCATATATCTGAAATTTTAACGGTACCTCACAGTGATGACACAGGTTAAACATTTGCTAGATCAGTTATGATGTGCATGGAAATAGAAATTGCCTCTTCTGCTCCTCATAACGTAGTATATTCTTAATAGCTTCCTTAAGCTACCTCGCTTATCGCAATTGATCAAGGTCTCAATAAAATAGGTGATATGGATAAAAATTTGGAAAACCTTTTGCTGTCACGAATCAGCACTGCCATGGAATCCTATTCAAAGATAGTAACCTGCGAAAGAACTGACAAAATATTTGCTGGTATTCCAAAATATACTACAAGAACCGAAATATCCAAGGACATCTTAAACCTTGATACATATGAGGATCGAGGGCTCCTCACATTTGTTCTTGAAGCCGGAGAATTCGTTGAGTACAGTTCCAATACAAAAAGATACGTAGAGGATGGCACATCAACCAAACCCCCATCCAATCGATGAATCTTCAAGAGATAATAAACCAAATCTTTACTGGCCTAAATGAGCTTCAAATCGTATATTATCGACCTTGTAGCTATTTTCCAGTTTTAAGAATAGAGATCGCAAAGGCCATAATTAGTAATCCACATAGATTAGCTATTCTGCTTGAATCTCTAAGGCTTCAATGCAGCTCCGCAAGTATGCTTGAGCCTTTCCCACTTTATCTCGCCGACAGGATGGTTAAGCATCTGGGAACTGCTCTGCCAGCGATTAGACGAACTACTACCCAGCAGATGTCAGCTGAATGCGAAAACAAGATGGGTAACATCTACTTAGCAATGCATGGTTATCGGACAAATATAGGAATTTAGAGGAGTAATAATGACCGAAGACATTAAGAAAACATACGACAACACAGAACGAATCGGCGTAATAGACTATCCTTCATCCACAGGACAGCTTACCATAGACGTATTAGGAACAGCAATCGGCAAGAGTCTTGTTGGAAGTTTAAGCGTATTCAATTTTAATCAAGATGGACTTGAACATTATGCATTGGGCCAAATCGTCGAAATCTTGATGCAAAACGTGTGGGCCCAGGACCCAACAGTAAGAGGATTAATTCGACAAAAGGGAAGAATCGATCCAATCACCGAAAGACAGGACACACATATTGCAAAAATGACCGTTAGCTCAGTTTTTACAAAAAAGAACGGATCAATAGATCAAAGTATATTGGGAACTGTACCATCAACCGGCACACCCATAAAGGCACTTAGTCAAGATGTTCTAAACTCTCTGCTAGTAAGACTACCAAAAAGAGCTATTCTACCTTGGAACAGCTTACGGAAGCTCCGTTAAGATGCCTATGTGGTTTAAACACTTCGGGAGAGGTAGTCAAGGCGCTGGCGAAGCTTACCATATTGGGATATTTGGAAAAACAGGATCAGGCAAATCAGTGCTGGCAAAAATGATTATGACAGCCTATTCAAGACATAGAAACAAATGGGGATTTTTGTTTTGGATCCACAAGGAGAGTTCTCCAAAGATTTCAGAGAAAACTCTTCCATTAAGTCAACACTTTGTGACAAAATGTCTCGCAAAGTCCAAGTTTACGATTTACATAATCTTGTACTAACTGGCGATGACCTATTCAAAAAGATTCTAATAAACTCTGGTTTCTTGAGCAACTTGGGAATCTATCTCGAAACAAACAAAATGCAAGCCGCAAATGAAATTATGGCGATACTAAAAGCCAGAGGGACTTATTCACTTCTTGGTCCCCAAATTCCACCATACCAAGCATATACTCGAGCAGCATTCGATTAGAGTTTGGTCTTCACTTCAAACCGACAATGCCTTAAGAAAAATATATTCCATGGCTGACCTCAGAGAACGCGTTCGAGTGTCATTGGAAAGCGCCGACGTAGAAGAATACTACCAGCTATGGTCAGGTATCGCCAATTTATTCAGGTTCGATGGAAACTCAAAAGCAAAAATCAAAGATTTGGTAGCCAAAATTCATGAAACAGACAATACAGCACAAGAAATAATTATAATTGACCTATCAGAAAAGAACGTCCCAACAGATATCTTTTGGAATGATACTATGAAGCTCGTTTTGATAGGCGAGTTTCTCGAAAAAATCACCCAAAAAGCTGAAGAAGTCTACAAAAAGGACCTGCTCTTAAACTCTCTTGTAATAATAGATGAAGCTCACAGACTAGCGCCAAAAGAAAAATCAGAAAACGAATATCTAGAAAAAGTGAAAAGCATATTAGTAGACGCTGTCAGGACAACAAGAAAATATGGCTTGGGCTGGATGTTTATCAGTCAAACACTCTCCAGTCTAAGTCGAGACATTCTAGATCAAATCAGGATCTACGTTTTTGGGTTTGGTCTAGGCTGGGGAATAGAAAGATTAGCACTAAAGGACATCATTGGAGGACAATTTGAAGCAATGAAACTATACCAATCATTTAGAGACCCGCAAAGCAGTCTAAACCACAAGGATTACCCGTTTATGACTGTCGGTCCAATTTCTCCCTTATCATTCTCTGGAACTCCACTATTCTTCAACGCCCTCAAGTACCCAGGCGACTTTCTAAAAGTCAACTTTGGAAAAGAAGAGAAGTAATACATGAGAACCTAAACAAGCATATCATTTGCTTTAAGATTTGACGGTCCATAGAGGACAAAAGAGGCTATGTTTCTAGGTTTTTGCCTATTTCTTTTAGGCTCGGATCAATTGAGAGAGAAATAAATTCTTTGCATATTTTAGATTCTTGCCTTATTTTCCTAGAGCGCGAGTCGCGATATTGAGTTAGTAGCAAAAAATCTAAATTGCATCTAGCAAAATATAGATTTGCAGTGAATAACATTGAAACCTTGGTACGAGGCACACAAATTTCCGATATCTCTCCCAGGTGAACCTTTGGATCCATTAAGTCCAAAGTTTGACGAAATATTTATCAGGCTACGACCAATTTACGACGAGTTAGATTCTTATCTTGAGAATATAAATCGACAATATGGGAAGTTTTGGATTTCAAGTCCATATGGAGGCACTGGCAAATCAACCATGCTCTCTTATGCTACGAAATATCTCTATCAGCATTTGCCCACTCTTAGAGCGCTTCCTATCCGTCTAAAAGTTGCAAAAGGTGAAGATGAAAAAACTGAAGGTCCCAGCGTTCAGCACAAATTTGTAAAAAGTCTTTTAACTGAATTTCTTAAAATCGGGTCTGACCTAAAAATAGCTGCTACTGTTTTCAATATAGAATATCCTGAAGATATTCTAAGAGAATTAAGCTGGTTAGAGAAACATGAGAAAGATTTGCAGAGATTGTGCGATAATCTCGTTGATATGAACGTTGAAAAACTTGAAGCAAAGTTTAGTCAAATCCTTGAAAAAGCTATATTACCATTAAGGCGAAGAAATGTCTTTTCAAAATATGTTCTCTTGATTGACGAGATGGATAAAATTACCATAGAAGATCGCATTCTTTCATTTTTGAGCGGAAACCAAGGCTTTTTCGAACAACTTTACAACAAATACGGTTTTATTGCTTTTTTTGCGGGTCATCAAAGCTGGGTCAGAAGAATTCGAATAGGAGATGAATACAACTTCTATCTAGGAAAGACCTTTGATGTTCCCCTATTTGCAAGCATTGAAAATGTTCGTGCATTAATTGAAGCAAACATGCTTCTACATTTTTCAATACAACCATCTGAGACTCCCTTCACGGAAGAAGGATATAGAAAATTGCAGGAGCTGACGAAGGGTATACCCAGAAGACTACTTTTTCTAGCTACTCAGGTCATGAATAACGGTGCTCAGAAAAAAAAGGTTGAACTCGGACCAGGATTCATTGAGGAAATTCTAGTAACGGAAGAACATAGCGACCGAGCAATGCAATATCTGACCAAGAATCCTGAGACATATGCTAAACTCATGAGAGCCATTGAAAAAAAAGTGGATCAGACTCTATACCTTTTTTACAGCGCTCGAAATCAGATTCCAAAAGAATTTGATAATAATTTATCTTTAAGAACGAGAACTCTGGGAATTGAATGGTCTGATGATGAATGGAAAGGTAACATCCAAACTTTGGTAGTAATTGGGGCAATCGAAGATAAAGGCTCACATAGAGAACTTTCAGAAGATTTGATCGTTCTTTTCGATGAGTTAAAAGAGCACCAGTCAGTTATCGACAAAGTTCTTGCAACAGTAATAAAGAGAATGGGAAAGCAAAAAATTGAATATGAAAAAATGCCAAAGCCGAATTTCATGAAAGTCGTTGAAGAGATTTTTGAGATCTCAAGAGAGAAGTGGTTCACCAAGGATGAGTTGTTGGATCGTTTTTCAGACCGGTCCAACGTGATGGCATACGCGCAATTAAAACATCGAAAATCACCCGAGGCATATATTATCGGAGAATTCGAAAAGGCGTTTTCGACATGCATAGAAGAGAACACAAAGAATCACAAATTGATGGAAATTTCAGAGAGCTCAGTAAATTATTTCAAGTTGATCCCCCCAGATTTGAAAGAAGCGGATAAAATACTATTCAATCTCAATTCGAGAGAACTAATAGATTCTTATGTGGACAAGATAGTAGGAATTAAAGAATGCAACGCAGAAAAAATAAAGGACATTGACAGCTTTCTAGAAAGAACAATGGTTCTTTTGAAACCTCATAAGATGGAAATTGAAAAGGGAATTTTAAGAACTAAGAAACGTCATGATTTATTTACAGAACTGAAATTTTCGAGTAAATTGAAAAAACGAATCAACCATTACCTTAGCGAGACCAAGGAAACATGTCCTTCTTTAGGGATCGTCAAGGAAACCGTCAGCGATATTTGCCGCTCCATGTTTGAAATATATGTTTCTAATCAGAAGACGAGTCTTCCAGCAGAAATCATAATGGTCGTTGGTGAACCATTTCAAAATGTCCAGAAGTTGTACGATTTAATTGGGAGTTTAAAAGGAGACGTTAGAGTCATTGATAAAGACTTTGACAGTAGAGGCTTTATGTTCTTCGAAAAAATAAACCCGTCCAAGGCAACAAAATTGAGAATCCTGGGAGGCAAAACTAAAGCAGGATTAGCTTTTAGGGAAGAATACAAAGCTTTTAGAGATGAACTAGTAGAAAAGAGGCATCAGAGTGGAATTCAGGATACTGAGTGAAGAGGATTCTTCGGCACATCACGATAGATATGTTATAACTGATGAAACCGTCTATAGTACACCTCCTTGGAATATCATTCATAGGAAATATGGTGATGTAAGAAGCCTTGACAATGTTTTTGAAAAAAAGAGAATATTTGAATTATATTGGAGTCGGGCAACCAATTTAGTCAGAAATAAGTAGCATGGAACTTGAATCTTGGTTACATAATAAATTCCTTGCTTGAGTGAGACTGACTTAAACAAAGCAAAAATATCGATCTTTTATAATTTTCCATTTTTAAAGCCGGCCACGTTCAAAACAAAAAAATGGAGAATTCTGGTTCGATGCAACGGCTACTCAAGTCTTAAATTCAAATAATACGTATTTAAAAAACTACTACAATCTAAAGGATACATGAAAAATGATTGTTGAAGAGCCACCGTTTTATGGTTCATGGAAAGGACGCGTTCTTGAAGCTATCGCGTTGGAGAACATACGTGATTGGAATGGGATATTAGAATATACTCAGCTTTACCCTGAGAACTTAAACAAGGCACTTTCCGAGTTGTATAACTTGGATGTGATTACTCGCAAAGATGATGGTCTTTATTGGATTAAAGACATTGTGCTGTATCATCAATATCTAGAATATTTTGAAAGTCCTGATGATGAATATAAGTCTCCTCTAATTGAACATGAAGAGCCTAAAGAGATCGCTTTGGAGAAAGCTCTTCCGAAAGATGAAAATATCGCTAATTTTGTTGTGAAATGGAGAGCTTTTAAGAACCTTTCTTTTTCTTTGGATGCACGTCACTTTTTCTTAGAAGGCACATACCTTGATGATCTCTCTAAAGATCTTATTCGGCAAGCAAAAAAAGAGGTTTTACTCGTGAACCCTTTCCTAGAAGAATGCCATCTGAGTAATACTCTTGTTGATGCTGTAGCCAATAAAGCAGAGGTTACAGTTGTTACGAGATCTCCATCTGATAATAGACCTGACGTGTTAAAAGAGAAACAAGAATACCATGAAACCCTAAAAAAAGAAGGCATAACCATAAACTACGACCGCCGGATCCATGCCAAATTACTTGTTGTCGATCAACAAATCGCAGTGATATCCTCGATGAATTTCTACTCCTACTCATCAGGGGGATCTTCCTGGGAGGCAGGCATGATATCTATTGACGAACCAATCGTAAACTCAGTCCACAGCACCATCCATCAACTGCTAAAGAAGTTCTAACGTCTACTTTTCCAAAATGAGGGTAAGACAGGTTTAATTGGTTTGGAATTGATTCATTGTTATGCTTCGTTTGTGGTTTGACAAAGGCACTCTTCTTTTGAAGGGCGAAGCTGGAACTCCATATGGAAAATGGGACCCAAGGGTGGGCTGCTACAGAATTAAAGCATACCATTACCGAGACGTTTTGGAATACTTGGCTGAAAGCAAACTCCAAGTTGAAGATTCTGTTCCGATGCTGCCTCCCCTGGAACAAATCAAAAGTAATGTTGCGCTACGGGATTATCAGAATGAAGCTTTGAACAATTGGTGCAAAGCCCGAAACAGGGGAGTTCTAGTTTTACCCACTGCAGCCGGAAAAACCTTCATCGCCCTAAAAGCAATTCAACAGCTGAAGGTTCAAACCCTCATTGTAGTTCCAACGTTGGATCTGATTGATCAGTGGAAAAAACGCGTCAAAGAATGCCTCAACTTGGAAGCGGGTGCCGTAGGCGGAGGCGAAAAAACATTACGAATGGTTACGGTTGCAACTTACGATTCAGCCTACATACACGCAGAACAGCTAGGCAACAAGTTCACGCTAATTGTCTTTGATGAAGTTCACCATTTAGCTTCCACAGGCTACATACAGATAGCCGAAATGTACACGGCACCATACCGCATGGGCCTAACAGCAACCTACGAAAGAGGCGATCAAAGACACAATTTGCTCTCACAACTAGTAGGCGACACCGTCTATTCAATCGACATCGAAGAACTTACAGGAGAACATCTATCACCATACACCTACCAGAAAATAGCAGTTGAACTAACCCCCCAAGAGCAACAAATATACGAATCTCAAATGAACATCTTCAGAAGCTTTCTTCAGCAACGAAGAATTACATTAAGAAGCGCCGCCGACTTCCAAAAATTCATAATGACCACCGGCAGAGACCCAAAAGCACGCGAAGCCCTACTCGCAAGAAATCGAGCAGTGAAAGTTGCAGTAAACTCAAAAGCTAAACTAACCGCACTAGCCCAGCAGCTTGAAGCTTACCGAAAAGAGAAAATCCTAATTTTCACTCTCCACAACGACCTAGTCTACAGAATTAGTCAGCGTTTCCTAATTCCAGCCATAACACATCAAACTCCAAGAGAAGAACGCCGAGAAATACTCTCAAACTTTGGAAACGGCAAATACCCCGTCATCGTTACATCCCAAGTCCTAGACGAGGGCGTAGATGTGCCCGACGCTTCAGTAGGCTTAATTCTGGGTGGAACAGGCAGCAACAGAGAATACGTCCAAAGACTCGGACGACTGCTCAGGAAAAAAGAAGACAAACTAGCTCGCCTAATCGAAATAATCTCCAAAGAAACCCTGGAAGTAGGTACAAGCCGCAGACGCCACCAAAAAATACGAGGCGCACCCTAAATGCTTCCAAACACATTGCTTTCAGTTTGGAAAAGGAAAGGCGAGATTTTTCCACGCTACGCCAAACCCTCCAGCGGCAACATTGAGGCGGCTAATTTTCTCATAGAAGCATACAAGTCGCATATTGGAGAAAAGAAAAAAGTTCTAAAAGCTTTGGTCGCTGAGCTTGAAGACAAAGGTTACGAGTACCGCTTTGTTAGGGCTCTTTCTTTGTTGCTCGACCGAAAAAGCACCTTTGTCTGCAAATGCAAAATTAACCCAGTTGACTTGAGAAGAAAAATATTTCAAGCCACACAACAGTTTGGCTTGCCTACCACTTCTGAGAACCGACAAAAAATCCTGAAAAGCGTAGCTTCAGAAATGGCTCTTTCAGTGGAGAATGTTGAGGAACATTTTTACTCAGACTTAGAGGGCGAGTTAGTTCTTGAAAATTTTGCGGCGCCTCCAGTCTCGGAGTTGTTGGGCGAGTACAATTTGGGCTTGACTCAGACGCTGCTTTTTGAAGCAACAGAGCTAAGTTTCACGGCGTCCGGCAACTGGCAAGACCTCTTCCACGCAATAAAAAAGTTTGGTTTGATCTATGAAGTCTACAAAGATAATGGTTTGTGGGTGAAAATAGATGGCTCAGGTAGCTTGTTTAAGTTAACTCGAAGGTATGGAGTGAGCATAGCTAAGCTGCTGCCGATAATTGTAGCCAGCTCCGAATGGACTGTTAAGGCGAAAATTTTTTGGAGATTTACAAACGAAGTCTGCGACTTCAAACTTGAAAGCCAAAAGCATTCCTTACTGCTAAAGAAACAGCGCTTGCCAACTCTAACTTATGACAGCTCAATCGAAGAGGACTTCGCCTCCAAATTTCAAGCCTTAACCACCGGCTGGGCATTGAAAAGAGAACCTGAACCAATAACAGCCGATAAACACGTGATCATACCTGATTTCTCTCTTGAAAAAGCAGGCATCAAAATCTACTTGGAAATTGTGGGTTTCTGGACAGAAGACTATTTGCGGCGAAAGATAGAGAAGCTAAAGCAGGTGAAACCAAAAATGCTGCTTTTGGTCAATGAAGCTTTGGCATGTGAAAAACTTTCTGCTTTGGAAAAACGACCACAGCTTGACTTGATTTATTACCGCAACAAAATTTCCTTGGCGCCGATTCTGCAATATCTACAAACGCAGTTTGAAGATGTCAAATCTAAGGAGATTAAGCTCCTGGAGGCTTTATCGATTAGATTTACCGAACCAGTGGTTGATTTTAGGGAATTCGCAGCTAGAATTGGCGTTTCTGCAGAAGCAGCAAGAGCCTTCTTAGCTGCTAGCCCGCCTTCCGGCTATGTTGCCCTGGCGGATATTTTGATGAGCAAAGAAAAACTTTTGCAAATCGGAGATAAGATAAAAGTAGCCATTGGTCAATCGGGAAAACTACCCCTTAAGGAGGCGGCAAGAATCATCGAAGAGGAAGGCGTAGACGACTCAGCCAATGTGCTGGCTATGCTTAGCTACAGAATTATATGGCGCGGAATCAACAGCGAACAAGCTGAAGTCTCTAAGAACCCCACGAATTCTACCGAATAATAAGCTTCCGAGATCCTCTTTGCGACGATGAAGCCATTTGACCTCGACAACACGCTAGTTGACTCCATTCGTGTAAAGGAGAAATCTTGTCATAAAATAGTGATTATTCTTGTTTTTTCCACTTTTTGAATACTTTTGAAAGATTAAATACATAAGACAATCTTTGCGCATCCGTTTTTCCAAAAAGACGCTCAAATCAACTCGGTGAGAAAAGAAGTTATGAAGACAAGCTCATACTCAAGAGCGTGATCATTTTCTCCTCTACCCAGAATCAGCTGCTTTAGCCCATTGGCCTTAATCGCTTCTACTAATTACACCATTTTTTTGCTAATTCAGCTATCGGGTTGCCCGATATCTTTTTCTTGAATTTGAAGCCGTGCGTGGGCTATAAAACATTCTTGTATCGATTGAATCCCTGTTGCCGTAACCTTTGTTATTGAACGCTCGGTTTTCAAGTCCACACACGCAACAAAAGAATCCGCCTTGTGCACCCTTAAGTATTGGACCGCCACATCGAGAACATTTATTGGCATTAGTGCGACTCGACATTAAACTCCTGATCCAATATTTGGGAAGATGTATATAATTTTTAGCACAACCCAAAATTTCGCTCTAATTACTAATAAGGGTATTTCCCTTTATTGTCAAAAAATAGGTCTTCATGATCCGCCCTCTTTATCTATTGACAATTTTTCTCTATCCCACACTTATCGGTTGGGAACCCACCGCCTCTTAGGATCGGAACCTTGTAGTTTTTCAGCTTGATAGCCACATGCATAGCATTTTCCGTCATGCACCGAAATTACATCACCACAGCTTGGGCACCGATACTTTTCAGACTGCCACTTAAGAAACTCATCCATGCCCTTTTCTTGGATCATTTTTTGGTTTTCAACCATGCTCATCCCGTAACGTGCGCTGTAAAGCTCGTCTATTTTGGCTATATTCTTGCAGGGCATGTCTGCGCATTCATAGCAGAAACGAAGTTGCTTTTTTCTTAGTTTATCGCAGTCTCTTTTAACGAATGCACAGTTTTTGTTACGAACTAAGCAACCTGAGCAATGCGATACTTTGCCTTTCTCATAAGGGACTCCCCGCGAATACGCAAGATATGCTTTGCAGATTCCACAGTTCATTCCACATGGCGCAATAAGGTCAACAGTAAATTCATCAACCATACTTTCTTTTATGACCAGAGAAAACTAATTAGCCTTACTCACCAAAGAGGATACATCAGAAGAGGCTGCCGGGATATGTTATCATTTTAAAATAACGTAAATGAGTACAACAGCTCTTTCCCTAAACAGCTCCAGCATCCTGTTTGAACACTTTGTTGTATTCCATGATTCTCTATATCCCAAACTTTACAGCTATTTTTTCTTCCAGTTTCAACTTCTCTCAATTAGCTTCATCGAGGTTTGTCTTTACAAGTACTTCCATTTTTGTTCGGTTGCCACATTTAGGGCATTTCAGGTAGGCCCAACCTTCACCGTTTTTGGTCACTCCATGTGGACTAAAGAGATCAGTGAGGAATGATATTTCAAATTCATTGCCGCAAATTGGGCAATGGTATGCAGTGGTTCTTTTATGCCATAAAACAAGTGCGAATAATCCGCCTACCACTATTGCAATCCAAAGATACCAGTAAGTGATTAGCAAGATAAAGGCGGTAACTGAAATGACCGCAACGTAGATCCCTATGACTATCAATGATGTTGTCCAGTCACTTCTTTTAGGCTTACGATGACTAATCATCCAACTTCTACCTATCTAATTGGTTTTGAATTACTTGACATATTCGGTCTGGATTGTGAGAGGAGAAAACAAACACTTTCCCAGTTTTAGGCGCAACCTCAACAGCAGCTCCAAAAGATGTCGTGTACGCTATTGAGCCATCGGATCCGTATCGAATGCCTATCCCAAAATATCGTCCCAAGTTAGCTTTGGTTCTTCGGCAATAAGTAAGCTCATCTAACTGGAAGGATTTCCTGTTGAAGACGCCATAAACAACTGTGAGGCGTTTGCCCTTATTTGGATTCGTAGACCGCGATAATTCCAAATCAAAAAACCTATGAAGGCTAAAACGCCCCAGCTGATCGCAATCGGAACAACGCTGTCAGCCGATAACCCGGAAAAGAACAAAATCGTAAAAGTTATAAAAATTTCTAATAAAATGAACATTGCCACTAAGCCCTTAACGAGCTTCCCCATCGGCACCCACTCAATGTAATCGACATCTTGCATGCCCAAAAAATAGGCAATCAATCATTTATTTTTCTTTATGACACATGCAATTTGAGACATAAAAGCGCCGATAACGTCGTTGAAGTTTGAGTTTGCCTGCCTTATCCATCAGTATTAAGATAGAGATTATTTTTCACTTTCACAAAGCCCTCTGCTGTTGAGGGAGGTAGTTTTTCCCTGTGCTTTTTATTTTGTTTTAGTGATAAGCATTAGCCCACGTGATTGTCATGAAAAAGAAAACTCAAATATTAGCAACCGAAAACGATCTTTTGTTGGATTTGACTTTTCATAGTGTTCCAGCTTCGCTGCTCTCTGAGTTTGCGGAAAAAATCGTGAAACCCTACTATGGCGGCAACCTAAACGCAGCCATCCAAGATCTACTGCATAAATCCCTCGCGGAACACGATTTCGTTCAGTCTCACATCACTCACATCAAAAGCTGCGAGGCTTAACATATGGGCAAAACTGTTGAGTCCTACAGAATGGCTCTGGAAGGAGAAATCAGCAGATGGAGTGGCTTTGTTAGAGCTCTACGCAAAGATGACTGTGAAGCCTTCGAGCAGATGATGGATATGTGCCGGGGCTACGCTTCAGCCGGGAGCAATGCGACAAACCCGATACTTTTTGAACCCTTCGTTATGAGCATTTTGCTGGCGCAGCAGAAGAAGATAATGTCGCTTGAAAAGAAACTGAACACAAACCAACAAGCAGTTACTATGCTTAACCAAAAAAACTAACTTTGAAGTGCAATAAAATATGAGGTATTATCGAGGTAGGGGTGCTTCCTGACTTTAGATAGTTTTGATTATAAGATACAAGCACTATACTTTTTTAATGGGTTTTTAGATTGATTTTTTATGGGACTAGGCGCAATACTTGTTGATGAAGGCATTCTGTTTTTTGCTTTGATTTTAGGTTTTGAAAGAAAATTTAAGGGAACGTTTTAAGGATGACAATTAATAAAAAGGAAGCTCCAACAAATTTAAACCCTGGCATAGAAAACGCTCATTCATTAACCGCTGATGAAACGGTTAAAACTTTAGTCACATCACTTGAAGGTTTGACAAAAACAGAAGCTGACAACCGGATCAAAATATATGGTAGAAATATCTTAGAGGAAGAAGAAACAAGCAAATTAAAGATTCTTTTTAGGCAATTCAAGAACGTTTTGGTCTACGTACTTTTTGCAGCTTCCCTCTTAACTCTTATAATGGGCGAATGGACGGACTTTATAGTAATCGTCTTCATCATTATGGTTAACAGTCTTATAGGTTTCTGGCAGGAGCTAAAAGCTGAAACCACGTTAAATGCTTTAAAGAAACTCACAGAGAGCAAAGTTAAGGTCATAAGAGAAGGTCAAAGCCTCATTATTCCCTCATCTGAACTTGTACCTGGTGACTATGTAGCTGTTTCTGAGGGTGACTTAATAACAGCTGATATGAGATTATCTGATAGTACGGGCCTTACCGTTGATGAATCAACACTGACTGGAGAGTCACTTCCAGTCTTAAAGGATCATTCTATCATACTTCCACCAAGCACGCTTCCATATGAGCTAAAGAACCTGCTTCTTACTGGTACAGCAATCGTCAGAGGTTCAGGAAAAGGATTTGTAACCAAAACTGGTGTTAACACATATTTTGCTTCAATTGCTGAAAAAGCCAAAGGTTCTTCTCCAATCAGCCCCTTGGCAAAGGCAATCAAGTACTTCGCCAGACGCTATGTTATACTTTTATTGTCATTGTTGTCGATTGTGGGGATAATCGGGTTCTTACAAGGCAGAGAACTATCAAACATAGCATACACCTTAGTTGCCCAACTCGTTTCATCCGTTCCCGAAGGCTTACCACTAGTTGTAACGGTTGTTGTTACAGTCGGGGCTCTTGCTTTGAGTAAAAAGAAAACTCTGACTAGGGATTTACCATCAGTTGAAACATTAGGCAGTGCAACTGTAATAGCGTCCGATAAAACAGGCACTATTACTGAAGGAAAACTAGCCGTCAAAGAAGTCCACGCGTTAAATTTAGAGAATCTTAAGGTGGGGGTTGCTCTCTGTAATGACGCTCATGATTACAAGGGAGACCCCATAGACGTAGCATGCGCCAAATGGGTTGAGAACTTTAAAGAAATTAGAACCAAATACAAACCAATATGGACTTATCCATTTGACACAAAGCTAAGGCTGATGGCCACAATAAACGATGTTGATGGGGCGCAAAAACTCTTTGTAAAAGGAGCTTACGAAGAACTCAAAAAAATGGCCATAAACTCAGATAAATTCAAAGAACTTGAGAAAGCGCTTACCAATATGGCTGAAAATGGCTTGAGAGTTATTGCAGTCGGCGTCGGAGAAGGATCCAGTAAATCTCCACTCTCTTGGAAGCTTGAGATAGTGGGCATTATTGGATTTTTGGATCCTCCTAAAGAAGAAGTAAAGGCATCAATATCAATTGCAAAGAAAGCTGGAATAAAAGTCATCATGATTACAGGTGACGATCCATTAACAGCTAAGGCAGTTGCAGAAGAAGTGGGCATTTGGGAAGAAGGCAATCAACTGCTAACTGGAAAGCAAATCGAACAAATAGATGACAAGGAACTCTTTGACAAGCTCAAGAAAACAACTGTTTTAGCTAGAATCTTGCCCGAGCACAAACACAGGATAGTAAAAGTTCTCCAAGAGAACGGAGAAATAGTGGCTGTAACTGGGGACGGAGTAAATGATGTTCCTGCCCTCAAGATCGCAGACTTAGGAATTGCAATGGGATCTGGAACAGAAGCAGCCAAAGGCGTTTCAAAGATGGTTATTCTGGACAGCAACTTGAAAGTCATAGTAGAAGCAATAAAGATGGGCCGAGTAATAGCCGATAATATTCGAAAAGTAATATACTATCTACTATCAACCGCTATTCAAGAACTTCTGCTTGTATCATTTGCTATAATTGCTTTTTTACCTTTGCCACTGTTTCCTATTCAGATACTTTGGATAAATATAGTAACTGACGGTGTTCAAGACAAAACATTCCCCTTCACTAAAGAAGAAGGTAATGTTATGAATAGGCCCCCGAAAAAATCGGAAAAACACTTTTTTGACCGATCTCAAATACTCAGAGTTGTTACATTCGGCCTCGCAGTGGGACTTGTTTGTCTCTTCCTTTTCATACACCTGATGGGAAAGTATTCATATGAAATCGCTGTTTCAGTGACATTCACCTCAGTTGTGTTTGCTCAGTGGACAAATGGCATACACGCTCAAAAAGAGAAGCAACCTTTCTTCAAGGATATCAAACAGAGCTTAACCATAAACCCATACATCTTCATAGGAGTAGGGATCGGTGTTGTTCTTCAGTTGTCAGTGATATACCTAATGCCGGGCTTGTTTGACGTTGTTCCGCTTACGCTAGAACATTGGATTTACGTTCTATTTGTAGCTCTATTCGCATTTGCCATAGTTGAAGCTAGAAAGTGGGTCGAGTTTCTTATTGAAAAATACCGAATGAAACAAAATTGAAAACGCGTATGAATGTTACCCAAAATGATTATGAGCGCCCGCGCTGGAGAGTGGATCAAAGATAACAAACAGAGTAATTACAGATCTATCTATTGTTTTTAAAATTTGGCTAGGTTGATCGCTATCCAAGAAACTTTGGGATTAATACACAGGGTAGGAGCGTTTTTCAATTCCTCACTGCTGACATTTCCAAGAAAAAGCTTTGATGAACTACTCTTACCTGTGCACCCCAGAACAATCAAATTAAAATGCTTATCATAGGCAGTTTAAATATCTCCTGCACCGCATCTCCATCAACCAATAAAGGTTCTTGAGTACTCACTTGTTTTTCTGTAATTCGCATTTTACTTCATAATTAACTATAACTAAACCAATCACTGTTGTCACCATTCCAATTCCAAGAAGTAGCCACAAATTGGAATTACCAAGATATTCGTCTAGCAATAGCCAGGTGCTTCTAAAAACAAGTACCGATGCAAAAAGAAGTACAAACTCACCAACTATCAGAGTCACTAATTTCATATCCATCACCATAAAAAAATGATATTGTGGATATATATTTTTTAAAGAGTGAAATTAGATCAAAACAAAGTTAAGCTCATATAGATCACTTACAGGCTATTGGTTCTCAATGATACGAGACCCAATTTATAGTTATAAGCTTTCAAATTTTGGAACAAGCCAGCACGGCAAATACGACAAAGGGTTTGAGGCCAAAACAACTTTGAAACCTAAATCGTTACGCTTGACTTTACCAACGCCTCGAGTTTAGGGTTGCTAACGCTCGTGTAAATGATTTTTCTATTATCGAAAGCGATTTTTCCAGAAGCCTCCAAGTAGTTTAGTATGCGTTTGAAGGTTTGGTACTGCATTTTTCTGGGCAAACTATTCCAGAGCTCAGTTCGAGTTGGATATTCATCACCATGGGAGATTGCTTTTTCAACCATCAAGATTGCACCAAGTTTTGGTCCATGAAGAACCTCAGTTCTCACAGTCACGAGAAATTCCCTTCTGGCTTGCGATCTTAGAGTCACTTGCTCAAAATATCATACAAACTTACAAAATAATATATGCTATTAGGAAGCAAAGCAACTGCGACAAAAGATCTTAAACATTCAGCGATTCTTTAGGTCATTATAGCATATACGTTTACAAATGAGAGGGCCAAAAATCAGCCCGGCAAGAAAAGAAATTATGAAGACAAACTCAAAATTAGTATTTCCGCTTAAGATAAGCAACCAAACCCAAAGTGACTATTAGAAATGACACGGCAATCGGGAGCAGGATTATAGTTGGCGGAAACTCTGGAATCGTAGGTGTTGGGTTCTGGATAGAGGATGGCACTGTCGTCGAGAAAGTGCTTGGAGTTGGTGTTGGAGTAAACATTGACTGAACGTTTGAACTGACATAAAGTGTATGCAAGACATCTGCAACTTCATTTACAGCGAGGTTAAGGGATTGTCCAGCTCTAACCCAATAAGCAGAATTAGGATTAGAAGTATCATAATTATTATCCATCCAAAAGCAAGTGTAGATTCCACCGTCATCAAAGGTCGTGTCATAAGCAAGGTTTTTCGCCGCATCATAAGCAGAAACTGTCGACAATAATCCATCAAATTGCAAGTAGGAATTGTAGGTATCAGAATAAGCATTTGTTCGGGTCCCAACATAGCTTTCATAATTTGAATGGTTGTTGCCTGTTTCCGCACCCCAATCAGTACTTGCACCCATTACATGAGCAAAAACAGCCATGTCTGCGATATAATGGCTCATTATTCCCGCATTAATTGCAGCGCCTGAAAAATTTCCAACGTTTAGGCGACTCAAGGCATTTTGGTATTCCTCCGCGGCTCTGACGGCAGCGGCATCATCTTGAAGAACGCCAGTGGACCTAAAGTAAATGTGGTGTTTTGTTGTATCACCTATATGACCTGGAATTGAAGCATTATTGTTATCTGGAAGCTCTGTTCCATAAAGGTACTTTGCCAAATTGTCGACTAAATACTGCTTTTCGGTTGCAGGCAACCAATCCAAAGCATGCTGAGCTATCCAATCATGCGTTGAATAAACAGGGTGCGCGGGGTCATTCGAGTAGCCACCATTACTCCAAGCATCCGCCGCCTCAAAGCAAGAAGTAACCATGCTGGTGATTGCGAAGAGGACAAATAGAAATAGAAGGAATTTTTTCATACTCGAATTTTCTCATTCAGGTAAATGCATATTTGTGATATTTGATTTTTTCCATAACTGAATCTTGATAAGAAAAAACAGCCTAAAACTGATTGTAAATTAATAACTCCTTATCGTTAGAGCGTGCGCGAAAACCTTTCTTTCTAAGACTGCCAATGCTGTAAATTAAAAAACAAAAATGAAACACTCAAAGGAGATCCTTTGTGGAAATAGAAACCAGATGAACAGGTCCTTTGCTTTGATGGACTAACAGCACATTTGCTCATATACCGCGAGCAGACAAATATTCACAACTTGATGATATGTAAACAGGTGATTCGAATGGAGCTAATGGATAGAATAACGATTAACACCTTCTGAAGACCCCATAACACGATAGGCATACAAACTTTTAAAGTACAAACAAGTCTCCAACTACTTTTTGATGCTTCATGGAGCCTTCTTGAAATCAGACCCGTCGCCAAGCCAATCGTAAATCAGTCCACAACGCCATCCATCAACCGCTAAAGAAATTATAGCATCTACTTTTGTGAGGGTTCGAGGTCCTCCTGGCGCTATTTTGTTGAGTACTGAATCACCCGAAGATTTCAAGCTTCGACTAACCTTTCTAACAGAAAAACTGAAAAAAACCAACCGAGCTCTAAAAAAACCATGAAACGTCCTTTGACCGCTTTTAGTTGTATCGACACACTCACAAAATAATTTTAATAGAAATCACCATATTTTCTTGATGAACCATGTGTAATCTTCCAAAAATCCAAACCCGGCACCCAAAAAAAAACCAACAAAAATCCAACGTTTCCTGGCACGCCTGCATATAGTCCTTCCACGAAGTAGCGACACAGAGAAAGCCAATTCAATATTTTATTTAATATGTTTTTGTTTTCGTAGCATTAGTTCAGACCAATAAGCTCTTCTTTTCTCATGAATATAAAAAAAGAAAGATAGCTACTTAGAAACATGCGAGAGACGATATCACTTCACCTAAGAGTAACCTGCCCAAGGTTTTTCCATTTGAAATAATTTTAGGTTGCGATGAATTAGAATTTAGGTTGTTTAGACAATATACTGGTTTTCGATATTCGACCCTTAATCAACTATTCTATTATTTAAAACTTCCAAAATTCGTTAGATCGATGTTTCGTTTGATTCCTTGACGGCTAATAAGAGAATCACGCAGCCTCCGATTGTAGTTACACCAAGTGCAAATCCTACTTGTCCATATACTCCTGACGAGAGGGCAAGCAAAACGCCGCCAATTAGTGGCGCCAACACTTTTCCAATGTTATTAAAGAAGCTGTTTAATGAGAATACTGTGGCACGGTACTTTGGCAATTGTTGCAAAACTAGAACTGCAAAAGCTGGGGCTGCCATAGCTGCGAACCAGACGTGCATCATATCAAATGTGAAGGACAGCCAAAAGTTTGGTATGTAGAAGAAGGTTGCAGTGAATATGGCTGCAAGAAGTGTCGTAATCAGGGCGATGGGTTTTGCTCCAAATCTGGAGATCAGAGGCCCAGTAATTAGGGGTGCTAAGATAAAGATGACAAGCGCTACTTCATAGATCGCTATGGTTTGAGCTGTTGTAGCACCGAATGCTGCTCTATAGAAGGCTATAGCAAAGATAGCAACTTCAGTTCCTGCTATAGTTAACAGATTAGCGATTATGCATGCCGAGGCGGACTTATTTTTAATGAGTTCTTTAAAGCCGCTTATGTATGGGTTAGATTTGTTGAATTGGTTGTGCTCAATAGGTTGGGATGGAACTAAAAATAAAATTAAGATCAGCCCAAGCAACGCGACGGGCATCATTAAAGTAAGCATCCCCGCACGCCATCCACCCATCTCTGTTATAACGCCGACTATCGGGATTAGAATTAGTGTGACGCCGGAGCCGATCGAGAATAAAATACTAATTATTTTTGCCCTCTGTTTTTGTGGCAATGCATCGGCAATTAGGCTCATCGATATTATTCCTATCATTACGCTTCCTGCTCCTTCTAAAGCGATGAATATTTGGAGTGCAAGCAAACTTGGTGCCAGAAAGCTGCCTATGGCCGAGGCGATTATGAAGAGTGTTCCAGTTAAAAGTAGCCGTTTGTGCTTGAACCTGAGCACTAGCACACTAAGCACTATGGCGCTGACTACTTCTGCTGCGACGTTGACTGTGTTGAGCTGTGCGACTGTTGCTATAGCTATGGGTGAGGGCGATCCAAAGAATGTTCTGGCAATGTTGGTTGCAAAAAGCGTTAGTATAGCGTTTGCTAGTCCAGTTGAAAATATTGCTACGGCGAGAGCAGCGATGAATCTTTTCTTGTAGGCTGGTTGATCGTTTGTATCTTTGTTGGGTTGCTGGGTTGTCATCGTCTATCAACTTGATGCTATCTGAAGTGGTGTTGCATTTAAGAATTGTCGTATTCCATAGGGCGGTTGTCAATTCGTATTTTTGCGGCTTATTTCTTGTTTGAAATGATTTTTCTGAGTATTCGGGTAAAAGTCACCTAATATTTTTGTTCTTGCGATTCCCACAAACGGCAACAAAGTTGTTGCGTCAATAGTTACAGTAAGCAAGGTTTCTTCGACTCCTAGAACAATGATGATTACTGACGGGTAATCCTTTAAAACCACAGATTCAACCGCAGTCTACAACAACATGCTCACAATCGATGGTACAACATTAAACCGTACCCTTCTTTCTTTTTTCTGTAACCTCCTAAGAAAAGTACTGTCTATTCAAGAAAAAAAATCAATTAACCAAAGACAAAATCAATTTTTAGCTTCGAATAACCTTGTTTCCTGCTTTGGATGAAAATTCTCGATGAATTTAGGCGTCACTTCCATTATATAATCCCTCACCAAATACCCATCCGTGCCTGGTCCAGAATATTTGGATGTTGGATGCATAAAAGTCACAAACGCATCAAAACCGTTTTGCCGAGCGGTAAACTTCTCGCCAGAAACTTGAACAACTGAGAACGCTTCAGTTTTAACATCACCGTACCCTTCAATCAACATACATGCAGGCGGAAGAACATATTCTGAAACGCCAAGCGAAATTGGCACAGTCCAACCTGCAAAGAGCGTGTTCCCATGAACCCATATCTGCAATTCATTGGTCTTTGCCAACTGAAAATTGCGACCTGCTGGAGATGCTTCAAAATGTTTTCCCCAAATAGCCCTAGCTTTTAGGCTGTCACTAAATACTGCAACTGGCACATAGGCTGGACCGTTTGTTGTTTCACGCAACAAGTTAATCAGGATAATATCTTCAGCTCCAAACGTGGAAGTTTTTTCTATGCGATGGGCACGAATAAGCAACGGTGGAAGACCAAAAAAGTCTGGCGGGTGAATGAGCGCTATTGCCTGACTAGAATAGACTTTGCAGACTCCCGGTTTAGTTTTTGATGAAGACTTGTGAGCTTCAATTATTTCATTCAAAATGTCTTGTTCAACCAATTTGCCGGTTGGATCTTCGTTTATGATTCCTACGGTACTGTAGCTTTTTTTGTCTTTGGCGTTGGGAGGAAGTGGATGAGCCTTTCCGTGCGGTCCAGGACTAAGGATAGCCCCCGGAAAATAAGCGCAATGCCCAAGAACACCAGTATCCAACGTTAGCTCAAAATTTTGAAGAAAGGGCTTACTGGAATTTTTCCAGATTTCCTCCATCATGCTCTTGTTTTTCTTAACATAATCCAGATGGCTAGAATATAGCAAACTATCAAATTTGGAAGAAGATTCGAGGGATTGGTTTTCTGAGGAGGACTTGAATTGAAAGAGGTGCTTTCCATCTATGATTGTTGTAGGTGTATAGTTAGGTGGGATATGGCTAACCAAACAGAGCCTGGAAAGTTGTGTGGCGATTTCCAGGTTTTCACGTGTGATAGGAGCCATGATTTTCACAACAACACCCCTTTCGACCCACTCATGAATGCCTTCTAGATTTTGCGAAAAATCAGCGAGACCCTTAGGGGAGGCAACAACTAAGACTTCCTCTTTAGCTGACTGCGCAATTTTCTCATATTTTCTTTTAGCTACTTCAATATCTCCAATGACGAGGGTCTTTGGAGCGGGTTGTCCTGTTTCGAGTTCAACCATTTTTTCTGCCACGCCTGTAGAGTTACGCCATATATCTTCAAAAATAACGGCGAAAGCCTTCACAAGCGTTTTACAGTCAGTCCAAAGACAGGTGTCATTCTTTTCGATTATAGATGTTTCAATTCGAGGTCTTATAAAGAATAAAACTTCTTCTTGGTCTCTGATTATCATATGAGGGAAAAGCGTTAAACCCAAGTCGGGGTTTCTAACTTCAAAGTTAAGCTTGGTTGCTTGAAATTCTTCTTGGAGCTCTTTCATTATGTGTAGATTTTTCTCAGACAATTCTACCAGAAAACGAAGCGGAACATTCTTTTTCAAAAAACTACTGGATGCAGCTTCAAAAATGTCGCGCTGATTGGCTTGCGCCAAAACAGGAACAGATGTTATTGCAATGAGATTGTCTTTTGTCTCCTGAATCATTTGATAGATCTTTGAATAGATAAAAGATCTACCTTCAACTACCGTAAACTTTGCTGATACATCATCTTCAAGCCTGAGGTTTTGCCAGTTCTGCAGAATCTCCGCTTTGCTTCGCTTAAGGCTGCGGGCTTCCTCAATTTTAGCCTCTATGAAAAGATCAATGAATTTTTCAAAGGGTATAACACTGAAACGCGCGGGATGCTCTAAGGTTGAGTTAACGATACCCTTGCTTTGCAGTCTTTTTATGCTAGGGTAAAATTGTTGTTTTGTGAGCTTTAGTGCTTTGATTATATTGCTTGCTTTCTCCATACCCTTTTTTGCAAGATAAACGTAGATTTGGGCATCAATTTCGTCAAATCCAAGGCTCTCTAGAGTCTTTAGCACTTGCTCTTGGCTCAACTAAACCACCTTCAATTAACAATGCACACGTTTTAGTTTAAGTTAATTATGGAAGGATTCTCTAGCTACATCATTTGGTCGTATTTTTTCCGACTACCTCGAAAATATCTGGCACGCGACAAATATTTGTTCAATAATAAAAGGAGAAAAAAAATGAAAAAAAAGATAAATCTCGGAACTGTTTTAGCCTTGTCTCTGGCATTCATTGTTTCAGCTACTTGTGTTGATCCAGCTTTTGCCTTAGTTACTTACTATGACCATGGCTCCACAGGCGGAGTTACCGTTATCGACATTGCAGAACATCAACCACCCGTCCAAATAACCGTTGTCCACTATGACAGAGGCGATCACGGCATCGGTGATTACCTGGAGGTCGCTATGTGGCAATTTGTTCCGCCACTTGGCAGATCTGTGTGGGTGACAGTTGCGGTCGTAACCGACAGCCCCACAATAGCAGCCTTTAGCAAGGATTTCGTTTACGCAGGCGTTCCTGGTGGTCCAATCAGTGTTCTGTTGGTCAAACCCTGCCAACTTCAAATATTCAAAATATGCAAAATTGTCTCCGCATACTGGACTGTCCCAATAGAAACCTCAGCGCTGACATTGCCACCCGGCCTATTGCTACTTAGAGGATATGGGCGTGTTCAAACCGACGAACAGGTATTCAGCTTGCCGAATGGCATAACGTGGACTGTTGAAGCTGCCGCTCTTAACGCACACGCAACTTTCATTTGTCCAACATGGAAGTACTTTGGATCTGTCGGTGACGAAAGCGCAACGATGAATATTGGTTTAGATCAGTGGATAACCCACGCTTGACTGCCATGAAGCTACACTCTCAAACAACTTTCTCTTTTTTCTGATTTAAAACTGAGTTAGTTCACTGGACACTTAATAGGGGAGAGCGTGATTGATTGAGTTTAGAATATGCGATAAAAACGTTAATGAGTTTGGGACTCACACAGATGGACACTCAGGTGTATGTCTATCTCGCCAAAATGGGTCCTCGGAAAGAAAAAGATTTAGCCAACGCCCTGAAGATAAACAAAAATCAGCTTTGTTTCAGTATAGAAAACTTAGTGGCCAAGGGAATGGTCAGTATTTCATTTGAACGTTCAGAAAAATATTCTGCTGTTGCTCTCGAAAAAGTTCTCAATGATTTCATGAAGCAAACAAAACAACAGGCGAAGACTTTGAAGACGAGAAGAACTGAACTTATCTCTACATGGCACTCAATTATTGAAGATTCTTCAAGTACCTGACGCATTAAAGAATACTCGAAAAATTAACAATGTATTATGAATTTAAGATGTTCATTTTCTTTAAGTAATTTCTCAAAAAATGGTTTCATGACAGGAATATCGGAGTTAACTGTGCTCCATACCCTTTTCAAATCAACCTCAAAGTGAGCACGGATAACCTTGTCTCGCATCCCAGCCATATCTTTCCAAGGAATTTCGGGATAACACACCTTTATTGGAATGGGAATGTTTTTTGTTGCTTCTCCTCGCACTGCATTAATTATTTCTTACAAATTCAACATTCCCGTAAACAATTGACGAATCAACTGTAAAGTCAAGCCACAATACCATCCATCAACTGCTAAAGAAATCTTAACGTCCTCGCTTCCAAATAAGAGGATGGTTGGTAGCTGCATTTTAGACAATTATCTGTTAAGACATTTTTTATTACAATGCGTAGTAACTGCAGTATACTACAGTTGGGAGCTTTGTGTGATTTGGCAGAACAGCGTAATAATCAATCAGAGTTTAGTTTTAAATTAGAAGAAGTTAGCAGAAAATTTGAAGAGATACGTGAACCTTTGAAGGAAGCCAAACCCGATTAGTGACACTTTTAAAGGCACATATTTTTTTTTATTAACCTTTTTCTTTGATAGAACATTCTAAACCGACTCATTAATCATTCAGAAAAACACTGCATGAAAACAAGATATATCAGACATAGATAAAGCCCCAGTTGGAAAAGTATTTGTCAATTAGGCATCAATATGATTAAGAACAAAAAAGGGCGAAGGTTTAGAGTGTATTTTCCGCGGGTTAACGTGACCAGCCTTTGATAAAGCCAAGCTGATGAATGTACATATTGGCATAGTCTGGCGCTACGAAGTTCCCGTCTCCAAGTCCGAAACCTTCCACCTGACTCAGTTTCTTAGTTCCAGTCAGTTCAAATTCTCCCTGAGATAGAACATTTTCCGGTGCAAGAAGAGATCCATCAGGCAACGAATGCCAACCAGTGACCCGAGCCATACCCCAAAAGCTAAGAGTTGGACGACCTGCCATCTTGAAGACAAAAGTTCCTTCACTTCTAACTAAAGCGTTTCCGGTGACTGGGTTAAGTTCCATGTGATGACTGGCAACGAAGTCAAAATCATCAGGATAATAATACACCTTATCGTCTATGGTTATGTTGCAATCCACAATACTGGGATAACTCTCAATGATGACAAGTTCTGGAGCATTGCTATCATCAACAGAAACTATCGTGGAAGATCCAAAGACAATCTTAGAGTCGAAACCATAGAATTCTGGCTTGGGCTTATTGAACCACCCCGCTTCAGACGTTGCCAACATCGACGCCAACAGAAGCAATGTCAAAGCTACAATCGAAACCATTATAGTCTTTCTTTTCAACCTCTCACCTCCCAACAATTCGATAACTTATCCAAATCTGGATTGTCAAAATTTTATTAAGCCAAGAGACTTACATAAGAATGGACGACTGACAGCGTCTATCACTAATCCAAGATGAAAGTTTTGAACGAGGAAAACATAAAGACAGTTCTCAGCAAATCAGGTTTGACTGAGAAAGAAGCCGAAGTCTACATTTTACTCGCTAAACATAAAGCTCTAAAAGCAACTGAAACAGCCAAACTGCTCAATAAAGACAAAGCCCAAGTATTCCGAATCCTAAAAAGCCTCCAAAACAAAGGCTTCGTTGAATCCACCTTCGAATTCCCAGCTCGCTTCACGGCAATGCCCTTCGAAAAGGTTATAGATTCAATCGTTAAGGCGAAACGAGAAGAAGTCACCTACATTGAACAAACGAAAACAGACTTTCTCAACTATCTAAATAGAAGACGACGAGAAGAATTGCCTTCACTAGAAAAATTCGTCGTGATTAAAGGAAAGAAGAAAATCTACTCAAAAATAACCCAACTGGTACTAAACACCAAGAACCAATTGTCAGTCATAGCAACAATCACAGACTTAATGCTCGCTAACCACTTCGGAGTCTTCGACGCAGCCTCAAGTCACCCTTTTAGAGCAGAAATACAATATCGTTTCCTCACAGATCTTTCCGAACAAAACCTAAAAGTTATGAAAAAACTCTTGCAAAAAATACCAGAAATACGCTTAGATTTCAAAGCCAGAAATCCCGAATTAGGAGTGAATATGTTTCCAAGAATGTTATCTGTTGACAACAAAGAAATCCTGCTATTTACCACGCCAAAAAACAGCAGGATCGAGCGAGACGACATCTGTCTGTGGACTAACTGCCGAGCACTCGTCGAAACATTTACCGCAGTATTCGAAGATTTATGGCAGAACTCCACAGATATCACAGAAAAGATTAAGGAAATCGAAACGGGAAAACAGAAACCCAAAACATGCATCCTCAACGACAAGGAAGTAGCTAAAAGAAAATACGACCAAACACTGCAATCAGCAAAAAGAGAAGTCATAATTCTAACATCCTCAAATGGACTCAAAAAGTACTCAGAAAGCATTCCGAACTTTAAGAAGTGGGCCGAAAAAGGTGTTTCGGTCAGAGTTATGGCTCCCATAATCGGTGAAAACCTAAAGGTCGCGGAAAAACTCTCAAAAATCTGCGAGGTAAAACACGTCCCTACAAAATATATAGAGTCAACAATCATCGACGAAAAACACTTCTTTCAGTTCAAACCTGCATCCCCAAACCCCGGGATATCACCCCAGTTCAAGAACACATTCTACACTGATGATGCAGACTATGTAGAGAAAATGAGGAACATGCTCAACGACATATGGAGAAACGCACAACATGTATCTGCAGTCACACTCGACGAGATCCTCAAAAAATCCCGCGCACCCTTCACTCAACCTTCCGAATTACGACCGAGCTACTTCGATAAAGTCAGTGGATTAAGGTTCGAAAAAAGAAAACAACAAAGGACAGTAACAGAAAGGGATATACTAAACAAAATTATCGACAATAAATTCAGAAAAGAGACTCCTCCTGAAAACCCAATGAGGTTACATGGCACTTTGGGGAGCGCTATTATTCATTCACCAACGAACTTCAACCTACCCGAGATGATGTTTGGGATATTTCACATTGAAAAACACTCCACTTTTGGAGAAGAAGACGCCATGCTAGTTTATCTTTGGCTTGACACTCCTAAAGGTCAAGCTTATGTGCCAGTTGTATTTGTAGGAGATAACCCGAAAGCCCAATCCATCTGGAAAATCATGATGGCAGGTACTCCAGCAGGCCAAAACATTCAACTAGTCAAAAAAGACGAGATCCAGGTCCGAATACACGGCAATACACTTTTCGCCGGTTGGACAAAACAAATTCCTCTGCTCCCTCCAAAATACAGCCTCCCACCCGCATGTTTACTTATAGAAGGATACGGCAACCTCAAAACAGACTCCTACACCATGTTCTTCCCCTCAGGACATAGAGCAGAAACAGAACGCAACGGCTTCGACGCATTTGTCACTTTCTTTCATCCTAGCTCAAAATACTCTGGACCAGGAACAGACGGATTCTTCGCCAGAGACTACATCGCAACAACCTATCCACCTTCAACATCAAAGAACAACTCAAACTAGCAAAGCTCAAAACTTTGAGCAAATGATCTATTTTACGCAAGGATCATCAGTTAAAAAGAAGAAAATGGCTGCTGCGAGTAGACTCAACGAAGCGAAAGTCAGAATAACCCCCGTATAACCGAATAATACGAGTGTAATTCCACCCAAAACTGCCCCCACACCACCTCCCAAAGTTATGAAAATGCCATTTATAGACATCATTGTACCGCGAGCTTCTGGTACCTGCTCAAGAGTCAAATTAGTACTCCCCGGAAACCCCATGCTGTATATAAAAACGCCTAAAAAGCTTAGAACCAATGCAATCGACAATGTCGGAACAAAAGCAATCAGAATCAAAGAGGGACTGGAAACCAACAAAGTCGCAACCAACAAACGTTTTCGACCAATCTTGTCAACCAGTTGACCACCCACTATACTACCTAAAGCAAAGAGAGCTGTAGAGCCAAGAGCTATCAAAGCACCTTGCGCCAAAGACAAGCCGAACACCTGCCTAAAAAAGGCTACACTAAACACAATACCCCACACAAAGCCTGCTTGCCTAACTAAGGTACCGACAAGACAACCAAAAGGCGATTTCTTCAAAAAAACCTGCTTAAAACTACTCGAATACGATTTTCTGTTAGCCAGTACCTGTGGTTTGCTAAGATAAGATGGAACACCAAGGTATGCAAATACGAAAGCCAACAGCGAAACTGGCAGAGCAAACCAGAGCAAAAAGGAACGCCAACTCCCAGTATCAGCAAAAAATAAACTTATAACCAGAGATGCTGCAAGGCCAGCTAAGGGTCCACCCGCAATTATCCAACCAGTTGCTCTTGGCCGTTTTTTTAATTCTAAAAATTCTCCAACTAATGTGAATGTCATCGCCCCAACCATCACAGTTCCTATTCCCTCTATCGGGTAGAAAATCTGCATGAACAAAAAATTTGGAGCCAAAAAACAACCGAACGTTCCCGAAGTTATGCATAATACACCTATCAGGAGGAGTTTCTTGTGGCTAAATCTGATGCTCAATAGACCTAATATTGATCCTGAGAAAACGGCCGCTATACTTGAGATAGTAACTAACTGGCTTGCAGTGGCTAACGAAAATGGATCTGCGGAGCCAAAAAACGTTATCGCCAGGTCTATTAGGAATATTCCTGTGAGAGACTCAATGATCCATGTTGAAAAAAAAGCCAAGGTCAAAGATGGAACGAAACGTTTTCCAGCTGTAGACTTTTTATTTGCCGTTTCTAATTATCTCAACTTCCTCAGAATTTTCTTAAAGACTTGTCTGAATAACGATAAGGAAATTATTGAACGATACAGAATAAATAATTTGTCAAACTAAGTCTGCTCCATCTACTCACAGATAAAAGGATCGACGGTTCAAAGATAGCGTAGATTAACAAAACTAAAGAAAACAGAATTTTTTATGGCGGCTTAAAGGTCATAATCAGCTCTCGGTTCATTGTCCCATCGGTTCCAGGTCCAGAGTACTTTGAAGAAGGATGAAAAAAAGTAACAAACGCATCCATACCATTGTATTCCATCATACTTACGAAGCCTGAAGGAAGACGACTAATAATTATACCAGGCTTTATCTTGCCATACCCCTCAAAAAGTATACATGAAGGCGGCAAAACAAATTTTGGAGGAAACAAAGGGATTGGTTTGGTCCAACCCGCAAAACGGATATTACCGTAGGCATGTACTTGAAACTCTTCCTTCTTCATCCCTTGAAGATTGTCGACCATCGGGAAACCAGCAAAAGCTGCCTTTAAAGCATCCAAGCTAATTGGGCCATCATGGACGAAGGCCACAGGAACGAAAGCTTTGCCTTTGGGAGTATCAAGCCATAACTGCACCATCAGCGAATTTCGAGCCCCGACAACAGATTTCTCATTCCAAATAGATAACGTAATTATCATATCAGGTAGATTGAGATGTTTGTTCAGATGTATGACAGCCGATGATTGTTTTCCATATAATACCGCAGTGTCTTTCAACGGATTTTTCACTGTACATTTTTCGGCGTTCATTATTTTGTTAATAACTTCTTTTTCCGACACAGCCCTTGGTTTCTCTATAATTGAAAAAAGCATCTTCTGATAAGGGCTATCTGGCATGGAAGCCGAATAACAATCATCTGGAACAACCTTTAATCTACTTAATGGTGATTCCGTTAAAGACTCTAAGGTTATTAACGAAGGGGCATGTGCATTTCTCCAGAGGTCATCTAACATAACCTTCACTCTACAAACATATTCTTGATCTTCACTGTAGAACTGGGCTTTGTAAGGCGACGTAAGCTCCATCTCATTTTTTGGCGACGTTTCGAACTGGAAAAGAAATTTTTCATCGATAATGGTAGTGCTCATTTGGCTTGCAGCAACATGTCTCACTTCACAGAATTTTGAGAATTCCTCCGCAGCTCCGAGGTTATCTCTGGTTATAGGAGCCATAATTCGAACAGAAACACCAAGATCTACTAATCTTTTAATTTGATTTGCTCTCTTCTTCCAGATTTTTCCAAAATCTTTTCCAGAAGTCATTACTATAATTTCTTTTTCTGCAAAACGTATTGCATCTTCATATTTTTTCTCAGAGACTTCCAAATTGGCGATTGTACACGATCTTGATGTACAATCGTACTTTTCCATCTCTGCTATCTTTGTGTCCAAGGTTGTTGAAGTTCTCCATAATTCGTCAAACACAGAAGTAAATGCTTGGACGAGTGATTTGCAGTTTGTCCAAAGACATTTCTCATTCCATTCAGATCTACCTATTCTCGGTGAGATGAAGAAAAGAACTTCTTCATCATCTCGCATTATCATATTCGGAAAGAGGTTTAAACCTAAATCAGGGTTTCTCACCTTGAAATCAAAACCAGTGTTCGCTGCTTTCTTGAAAAGTTCCTTCATCGGATTCAGTGTTTGTTCTGATAAGTCAGTTAAAAAATGGTACCGAATCTGTTTTCTCAAAGGATGATTAAAAGCTGCATCGAAAACTCCAAATCTATCGGCACGAGCTAACCCCGAAAATTTTGCCATAGCATAAAGATGGTTCTTAGTTTCAGTTGCCATTTGTGTAATCTTTGCGTAAATCTTTTTATTACCTTCAACTACCGTAAATTTTTCTAAAAATGGCTCCTGCTGAACCTTGCTAATTATGTTCCAATCGTTAAGTACACTTTGCTTTGTATTCTCTATTAGTGCAGTTTCTTCTCGCTTAGCCTTGATAAATAATTCTAGAATCGACTCAAAAGGAACCGTCGTGAAACGTGTTGGAGATTCAAGGGTTGCTTCGATTGCTCCTTTGGTCTGAAGACTCCTCAATAACCGGTAGACCTCAACCCTATGAGTCTTTATACCTTTAGCTATTTCACCAGTTCTTAGAACCCCATGCTTAGCTAAAAAAATATAGAGCTCTGCTTCTTTATCAGTAAGCCCAAAACTTTTGAGGATTTTTCGCACTTTTTCCGTGCCCACTTGCACCAATCCCTAACATTCTAACGAGTTGTAAGCAACCTCAGTTACCAACCCATTGATAAATACGCAAACTTGTTTAACTTTCTTTTGTCGATTCGAAATCAATATTAAAGAAAAGGCATAAGAGGAGGTGAAAACGATTAAAAAACAAACAATTTTTGGATTTCTACTACTTCTCTCCCTAGTAATCACAACTATAGTTGCTTCGATTGCTCCTGGATTTGCCAAGGACGTTTCCTCAAATATAAAGTACAACGTTAACGGAGGCGTAGTACATCTTCATTTGCCCCCAGCAGGCGGCGCAATAGCGGACCACCCCACTAATCTCCGCATAATTGCCTTAGATTTTACAAAGGACAACAAGTTCTTCGGATATGCAGGTCACGACGAACTAGTAGTTCAAATCTGGTATGCTCCAGCAAACGCATATGTTACAGTGGCTTTGATAACAGATAATGCGAACTCTCAAGCAACAGATTTCTTCAAAACCGTCTTCGCTGGCGGAGCAGAAGTCAATAACATAATAATAGTTGAAGAAAAACAATTAGAAGCTTGGACAGAATCAAAATCCGCCCACAGCCATAACATTTGGAATGCTGCAAACGATCAAACACTGATCACAGAACTAAACATGCCAACCCCAAAACTAATAACCTTACCTGGTCCATTAGCCCCCTTGAGCTTTACTCTCCCAGCAACCATGACTCTAACATTCAGAGAAATCGGCGATGAATACCAGATCAAAAAAGGTGAAAACGTAGTAACATTGCTCAATCCACCATCATACTCAAGCGGCTACACCGTTTCTCAATACGGCGGAGAGAAACCAGCGTTTGTAGAAACCACCATCCCCGCTTGGCTAATAGGCGGTCAAGACGAAGAGGTGGGAGTCATACACACCCATTGGACAATGCTGTATATTCCACCAACATAAAACCGAAACAATCCCAACCATCTTTTTTTAACTAATACAATCTCAAAAGGACCAATCCAAAATGAGCTATCAAAGAGTCCTGAAAGCACTAGTTAATCTCGGACTAAACAATACTGAAGCTATGATCTACGTTTTCCTAGCACAACATGGTACTAAAGAAGAAAAAATCCTAGCTATCGAACTAGAAATGCAATGTCAGCAGCTGCATAGAAGCTTAGGAAACTTGAAAGAGAAAAAATTAGTAAACACCAAGCCAGGGCATCCTACAGTATTTTCCCCCATTGCTTTCAACAAAGCTTTAGACATACTAGTGAAGGCGCATTTGAAAGAAACAATAGTCATTGAAGAGGAAAAAACCGAGATTCTTGACCAATGGAGCAATATGATCAACAAGAAAACCACAACGAATAAACGAAAAAAGAATACTGCAGCAGCTTAAATCTATAAAACGTATTTTTCGATTATTTTTACACGTAGAGACAACGCATTTACTCCCTTCAGGATTTCGTTTACATATTATGCGGTTATCGAGATCAGCCTTTTGACATATAGAAAACGCGTGATAACTGCCCTTGAAGAAAATAAACCTAGCGGAGTCCGCCTTCTTTAAAATAGTGGTATTCTTCTTTTTTGGAACCGAAACTTCTAACGCCATCGCGCTTAAGTTGACAACGTAACTCTTTGGCATATTCTTTAGTGATTTCTCCTCGCTTCTCCAAGTAACTAATTATCTCCTCAGCTTGCACTTCAGTGTCGCAGCGGCGAATGAAATCTACAGCTTGCGGGTTAAAATGACGCAGCTTATCAGGCATCTCTAAGCTAGAAGAAGCTTGCTCTTCGGAACCGATGTCTTCGCATTCGTCGCACCCACAGACTTCTGCTTCAGCTTTCTGAGGATCCTTCCTAACCGCATCTATAGAAACTTTGTTTTCACTGCTGGTTAGTTCTCGATAGAGGTTTGGAAACATCTTCTTGAGGTCTTTCTTGTCTAAGGCCATTGTCTACCAATAAACATAAAATATTGAGGGTTTAAAAATTTTTTTGACCAAAACAAAAATTATTCTGGAAGAAACCGCTGAGTTGGATTGACTTTAAGGACCTTTTGGAGCTCGCTTACGCTTAACCCTTTTATTTCGTCACCAAAAGTTTCACATTTTCGTTTATTGCCTTTCTCCTCACAGCTGCGAACGACGATTTCAAGACTATGTTTGCCTTGAGTCTGAGCATGTATATGAAAAGACGACAAGGTTTCCCCACGCTTATTCACAGAGCTCCAAGCAGTCTTCAATATGCCAACACTTAACGTCTTAAGAAGCTCTAAGACTTCTATAGGCTCATCCGCATAAACTGCTATGTCGATGTCACTTCCCTGCTTTATGGTTCCCCTCCAAACGCTCCCAATCAAAACAGGACAAAACGTCGCCAAATACTCCATGACAGCTAATGCTTCCCTACGCATCTGCACTAAACGCTCTTTTCTCTGCGAACCTTCACGTTCCTCGGCAATCTTATCCAGTTCCAAAGCTACTTCAAGGTTAGACGGCAAAAAATGTGTGCCAAAAGTCTGAGCTGCTTTTTGCTTTGCTTGTTTGTATTCTTTTTCTGCCCCAAAATAAAGAAGCGTAGCCGCCTCTCTTGCTACTCTGCACTTTATATCAGAGTCAAAAGACAACGTGTCACCGTTTCGCTATGGATTCGTACAGATCAATTGTTCTCTTAGCAATCTTATTCCACGTAAACTCAGCTATAACACGTTTCCGCCCGTTCTTGCCTAACTGTTTACGTAACTCAGGATTCTCCAAAGCGCTGATAACCCCCCAGGCTATATCGGAAGGATTGTTAGGATCAACATGGAACCCGCATTGCTCTTCACCACAGCAAATTACAATTTCCCGCATACCACTAACACCAGCGGCGCCAACAACAACAGTTTTCTCCATCGCCATCGCTTCCAAAGCTACAATTCCAAAGGGCTCATAGTAACTGGGAAAAACAGCCAAGTCGCATGCGGCATAATGCGCAATACGTTCTTCTTCAGGTATGAAGTCAAAGCAGAACTTCACATACTCATCTAACCGAATCGTCCGAGTCAAATTAGTCAAGTACTCCTGCAGATCGCCCACACCGACAATGATTAACTTAGCTTTGGGGATCTTGGACAGGATGTGAGGCATAGACATTATCAACTTATCAACACCCTTAACCCCAACTAACCTACCTAAAAATAGAATCATCAACTCATCGTCTTTAAGGCCGTATTTAGCGCGGATCTTCTGAATACTCTCTTTAGAAACATTAGCAGGATTGTATTTTTGCGGATCAACACCATTGTAGCTAACTTGAATTTTCTCCTTAGGAAAACCAAGCCCAATCAACTCATCCTTCATAGCATAGGACACGGTAACAACCAAATCCGCCATCTTACCCGCACGCAACTCAATGTTACTAACCACGCTAGAACCATTACCTAAAGTCCTACCCTTCTCGGTGGAATGAACGTGAAAAGCCAACGGCAATCCAGACTCACGCTTAACCGTAATTCCACCCATCGCAGAAAGCCAATCATGAGCCACAACAACATCATACTTCATTCCCTCACGCTTAATGAGCTCATTAACAAGCTTTGCCGCTGAAAGATAATTATAAACCATCAGCTTACCAAACAAAATAATGCCTCTACCCCATTTCCGAATGTCCTCAGCAATCACATCAGGCAACGAGTCAGAAACATCAATGTGCAAAGGCCGATGAATCTCAATACCACGCCAAATCTCACGAGTCGGCAAAGAACCCGCATCATCATTCATAGTAAAAACAGTCACATCATTATCACTCAAGACAAATTTCCTAGTTATCTCAGCAGCGTAAGTACCTAATCCACCCACGATTTTCGGCGGATACTCATAGACAAAAACAGCGATCTTCATGTCCCAAACGTCACCATTATTAGGTTAGCATCGTAGCCACAATACTAAAACTTTGCTCAAACAAAAAAAAGACAAACAACTTAAAAAACCCAAACCTCTAAGGAAAAGTTTGATTAGACCGTTCTACATACCACTGAGGTAGGTGCTCAACACTATGAGTTTATCACCAATCAAAATAGAAGTACTAGAAACCATGCTCTTAAGCAACAAACCACAAAAAGCTATGGAAATCGCCAAACAAACCAACAGAGAATTCAACCCAGTAATGATGCACCTGTTAGGACTCGTCAGAATGGGCAACGTAAGCGTACCCGAAAAAGGACTGTACATCATAACAGAAAAAGGAAAAACTGTCCTGGGCATACCAAAAATCACAAAAGAAAAAGCCCAAGCAATCCTTGCTTACATGCCACATGAAAAGGCCTTCAACTTTTATGAAAGCATCGACAAACCCCTAAACATCCACGCCCACAATCTACGAGACTTCGCAAACAAAATAATCAAAGTCGACCAAACCTCAATCCAATTCCATACTCAACGCAACGACTTCGAAGCCTGGTTTAGAGGAATCGGCGACACAGAACTAACCAAAAAAATCAACATCCTCAAAAAAAGAAACACCTCAGGAGAAGACCTGCGCAACCAACTCCACGACATCATTGAACAACGCTACCTTACCTTAGCAGAACTTTCAGGTCAACCCATACCACCAGAAGACCAACACACTCACACTCACACCTAAAACAACAAACATTTCTTTCTCTACAAAACAGATTTTAAAAAGAAAAAAGCCCAAAAAAAGGGCACTAGGTTATTTGGCTGTAGATCGGATGCCCCTTGAACTTCAGATGAGTAGATGACCATTCTAAGGTTCCGCTGGGAAGTCTAGTACAAATAGACTGAACAGTTGCCCCTCCAGAAGTAAAGCGAACACCATCAAGCATCTCACCTTTAGTTACGCCTGAAGCGGCAAAAATCATTTCATTTCCCTTTGCTAACTCGTTTTCAGTGTAGGTTTTCTCAACATCAACACCCGCAGCTTTAAGTCGCTCCATCCGGTTCGCATCATCTTTCTTGTCTTTCCAAACCTTAACCAGCATTGTTCCACCAAGACACTTCACCGCTGTTGCCGCTATAGTTGCCTCTGCACCAGCACCTGCACCGATAAGCAAATCAACACCTGAATCAGGCAAACACGTCACAATAGAACCAGCGATGTCGCCATCGGTTATAAGAATAATTCTAACACCCATCTTCCGAAGCTTCGAAAGCAAAGTAGCGTGCCGTTCTCGTTCTAACATGATAACAGTAAAGTTCGACAACGGCAAATTCTTCAGCTTAGCTACAGTCTTAACGATTTCTTCAACAGACATTTCCAGATTAATTTTGCCCCGGGCAATTCCGTTTGTTGCAACTTTGAAGTAGTAGCCATCGTCAGGAAGCACTTTTAAGCAACCGCGAGGAGCACAAGCCAAAGCACTAATGGCGTCTTTTTTGCCCTTGGATGTGGCAGTTGTTCCATCAACCTGATCAACTACGAATTCAACTTGAGGTCCATTGCCAGTGCCAACTTTCTCTGCATAACTAAAGGCTGGCGCGTTGTCCTTTGGTCCTTCACAGCAGATGACGGCTCCATCAACTTCAGTCTGGTTCAATATTGCCCTCGAAAAATCCAACGCGGTTTGGTCAACTTTGTCAGGATCACCTTTTCCTATGTGAAGAGCAGCACCGACAGCTCCAGCGATGGTAATTCGAGTTAAAGACGGCGATAAAGATCTAAGAGAGGTCATTGTCGATTCACCTTAAGCTTAGATTCATTTAACCATAACTCCGTAAACTCACCATAATTCTGAGCAATCGCCTCAACTGCTCGTTTCCGATCGATTTTACCTGCCTTGAAGTTAGCCAACGGATCCCAAAAAATTGTTCGCCCAACAGCAAACCCAATGATGCCAGGGATCGTAGCGCCGACTTTGAGCCATTCCTTCACTTTTTCCTTGGACTCACCACGCCCCAAAGTGATGACACCGACCTTTCGCCCCCCACTCTGAGCCTGAGCAACAACAGCCTTAGCAGATTCAGGTTTATCAACGCCTTCAAGTTTCCAAATTGCTGGTTCTACACCTGCATCCTGGATCTCTTTAAGACTATCAACCATCAATTTAGGACGCATTTCCACATCATATTTTTCCTTTGAACCGCCAAGCTCAGCCAGTTGAGCCTCCGAAGCTGGAACAATGAGCTCAAAAAGAAAAGTCCTATCATTTTTAGCCAAATAATCGCCAAGTCTCTTTAATCTCTCAAGTTGCCTCTTATTCATGGTTACGTCATCATCAGGATTGTAACGAACCAGAACCTTCACAAAAGTGGGATCAAACTCCTCAATGTGCTTCGCAAAATCTTCCCCATAATCAAAGTCAAATTCATTCTGACCAGATTTCTCAACGGGCATTGCAAACATTAAAGCATCCTTCTTTGCCTGCCGCAAAACATCAGCACCAAATTCTTCATCCACAAGCAAACCTGCAATTTCTTTAGGAACCTTCTGTTTAGTGGCTAATCGGAAGCCTTCAAAAATTATTTTTTTGTAGTCTTCGATCTGCCGCTTCTCATCACCGGTGGGTTGACGACCTTTTATGCCGAACATTTTTGCAAGAAAAGACGAACGATGGTCAAAAGCCAAAATAAGTAACTCTTTTCGCGACCAATCAATCACACAAGTCACCGTGATTGTATTTTGCATCCATCTCTAATAAATCAGTATTGCTTTTAAAAAGCAGAAAAAATGTTACAAAAAATCCGCGGCAACTTGAGTCTTAGAAACCATAGTAGCAGAGAAACCATGAAATAATAAAACAAGCATATCAGACTATGCTGAGGCGCCAACATGACTGAAAACCGAGTCGTCACCGTTAAGCTACCCGAAGATGTTTACCTAGAAATGGCTCTGCGCATTCCAGAAGGAGAGCGCAGCCACTTCATAAGAGAAGCCATATCCGAAAAACTACAGAAAACCCCCAAAGCCGACAAACTCTTAGCGCTAGAAGAACGCATGGACAAAATCGAACAGGAATTTGGTGAAATAAGAAAATACCTCGCAGACCTAGAAATTCTAACTTTCCAACACGGCAAAATCAACCCCCATCAATACTGCATCGACGAGTTGGACCACAAAATAATGGAGTACCTTCTCCACTACAAATCTGCAACCACCCCCGAAATAGCAGAGTACATTAAAACCAACCGATGGCTCATCCTAAATAGACTAAGAAAAATCCAGAAAATAAGCAAAAAACAAATCGGCAAACCCATCGTCGAATACTATGCAGGAGAAAAATCTGGAAAGAAAAAAGCTTGGTGGATTGACGAGGAACTAATCCAAGAATAAGTTAGCTTTAAATCCACAAGCATGTTTGTAGCAACTGTGGGCTCGTAGTCTAGCACGGATTAAGGCATCGGCCTCCGGAGCCGAGAATCCTGGGTTCAAATCCCAGCGGGCCCGCCAAAAACTCTATAGAATAATGCATTATTTACTATTTTAGTGGGAAATCGCTTCGACGTTATATCGATGGATACCAAAATTTTGCCTGTTCCCAATAATGGAGGTAGAGGTCGCTTGCCAATCCAAGAAACGTAGCTTCACTTCCAAAAAAAGAGGGAAAGTCAACGGGTCCGTCAAGTTTGGGAAATGAAACCGAAGCTTCTTTCTCAGAAATCATTATAATTAACGGAACATCTGCCAGGAGTTTTCTTTCAACATCCTTTCCTGAAGGCAGGTCAACCTTTGTTTCTCTAATCTTCTCGCTCATGATCGATCTAAGCTTAACGCCCTTCAACAATTTGCCAGCCATAGCATGACTAAGATGCCCCATAACTTGAGGCGTCATAACCCAAACATGTTCGTTAGCATCCATAATGAGAGCTTCCCACCTTCCCAAATCCTCGTTTAAGTTATCCACAAGGGTAGCTTGGGATAATTCACCGAGCCTATTAACAAATGATGAAGGAATACGGTTAACATCATGAGCCAAGAAATAATCGCCTTGTCTATACGCTAGTTCCATAGAAGCTGAAAGACGTAAGAGCAATCGCCCGAGAGCAGATGTTGAATACAAGCCATCACTTTCTCTTTCAATGAGTTTGGCTTGGCTTAATCGTTGAAGTTGGCGTAAAGCCTCCGTCGCAGTTAAGTCAAGTTTGCGTGCAATATCTTGCATCTTCAATTTTGAATCGCATAATAACCGAAGAATTGCAAGCCTATCCTCACTTGCCAACTCAAAGAACAATAAATCCAAGCGCTTCACTTCATCCATAGCGATCACTGCATGATTAAACATTGATGTTTAATCTTACACATCCTTGTCAAATAAAACTAATGGGATTTCTTCTCCATATGGATGTTTGAGGAAAAACAAAATGAACACCCAAAAAATAACTCAAACAAAAATTGAACAAACCCCCCTTGAAAAACAAGCATATGAAGCAAAGAAAGGCTTCAAAATCAACCTAACCGCATATGCGGTTGTCAACAGCATGTTAGTGACCATAAACATGTTGACTATTCCCCAGTTCCCTTGGTTTCTGTTCCCAATGAGCGGCTGGGGCTTTGGCCTAACAATGCACTATGTCTTCGGTGTCCGCCGACTAGGCAAACAAGCAAAACAAGCACCCGCATAAAACCAGCCGTTAAAACTTGGAGGGAAAGCAATGCAAACCAAAGAAAAAACAGAACGATACTTCTCAATCGAACTTAATTCAAAGCAATAAATCAAAAACATGACCCTAACAAACAATGGTCAAAAAGAAAACACACTAATCGAAGGAACAATCGGCAACCTAATCAAAGCAACCTTTAACGAAGACATCATTTTTGAAGTCACGGGAACCAAAGGAACACTAAGACTTGACCTCCAAGCCAAAAGAAGTATTAGCGGTACCACTAAGATGAAGTCAAAGATGAACACGGATAGAAGTTTAACGTTTAAGTGACGCAAGCAAAGCTTTAACGTCTTCTACCCAACTATCAATGATTTTCAAGTTCTCCTCTAGCTTTTTTAGGTTCTTCTCAAACCCTTTGAGCTGCTCTTGCTGATGCAGATAGTACCTAGCTAATTGGTTTAATGGTTCAACAAAATCAGATATTGATGCGTTTGTTTTTAGATTGTTTCCTAAAGTTTTAAGGGTTGTTTGCATTTCATCAACGGATAATCCTGTGGTCTTCTTGAAGTCCCTTGAAACCCATTGACGCTCAAAGAGATTACGTTTCTTCCAACCTTCAGATTGCTCAAGATAAGTTTTCAGTACTACCCCATAGAGTTCAGAAGTGCTTCTGTTTTCGCTTGATCTTGTTGTCTGCTCTTCTTTTGGTTGATTTGGTCTCTGTTCCTCGACTTCAGGTTCTTGACCTGTTAAGGGTATTCCAGCTTCCCTTAGCACTTGTATGGAGCTAGTTTCCTGTCCGTGATACTTCTTAGCAAGTGTAACCGTCATGGCAAAGCCTGCGCCCGCTGCCTCAGGAGAAATCTGAGCATTCTTGTTTAGCTCAAATAATTGTTCAAGACTCATTCCCATTAGCGACGCCACCTTTCCTCCACCTTCAACAAAGCCAGGCGTTTTGGAGATTCCTGGACCGATTGTGAAAGCGTAGACGCATGTGCCCTCCATTTCGGCGGAGATCGTGTTTGATAATTCAACTTGGGCCGTCTTGAAAACCTCATATGCTCCCATGAATGGCGCTGCTCCCGAGGACGACACGCAGACAAAAACGCCGTGATTGCGCTCAATCATAGGTGGTAGAAACTTTCTTGCTAAACTCACAGGTCCTCTCAGATTTACGCGATAGCTAAAATCCCATAATTCAACAGATGTATCCTTGACGGCGCCCATTGGAAACACTGTTGCATTGTTTAGAACAACATCAACTTTGCTGAACTTTTTGAGCGCTACTTCAGATAGTTTCTCGATGTCTTTCTCATTGCCGATGTCTGTCTTAACAAAAAAGGTCTTTCCTGCTCCGAATTCTTTGTTGATTTTTTCTTCTGCTGCTTTGCCGTTTTTCTCATCGATTTCGGCGATAACCACATTCGCACCAAGCCAAACAAGTGATCTTGCCGCTTCAAAACCGATTCCACGTCCACCTCCGGTTACAACGACAACTTCACCCTTCAATGAATCCTGAGTTAAATTTCCTTTGCCGATTAGCATACAGGTCACTTCCCCAAAGTTCTATTCAATTCTTTAAGAGCTTTTCTCTAGCGTCGTCTAATCTCAAGCTGCCGCCGAGTGTACGAGCTAGTAACACCTTTCGAAAAACAGATTAAGGAAAAATTGGAAAATAGAAAGATTATTTACTCGTGCGTTATAGAACATTGTTTGCTTTGGGAAATAGTCAACGAAATCAAATTAGTTAGTGAATTTTTCACAACTGCATCCTTTGACTTCGCATTTGCTCTCTCTAACGTGTTCATCATAGGAATGTCCACATGTTTTGCAAGGTTTAAGGATTGTAGATGAAAGGATGGCATCTTAACTAAGAATATCGCTCACAGATTCAACTCCAAATCAAAAAAATTGTTAAAATTACTAATTATTAAAATTAACGCGTTTTATTCCTAACTCTTGGTGAATTAGCAAACTAGCGTTTTGGCTTTTTTAGACTAAAAAAGACATAGGATGCACGTGATTTCTCCATATCCAGAGGATTCGAGGCAACGACTGCTTAAAACATCAGGGGGATTGACTTCTATATCCTAATTCATTTCTTTTTTATTTAGCCTCATTGTCTGCTTTGTTTTCATAGCTTGATTCTCCGTTGGGTTCCGTCTTGGATAGCCCTAACCGTTTTGGAAACAGCCACCTATATCACTGGCGAAGCGTTCAAAAAATGAAGCCGCTCTAGATTGCGATCTTAAACCTACTGTCCCAAAAGAAGAAGAGCATTCAGTTAAAGTTTAGTGCTATA
>CAVZIW010000013.1:0-187168 GCA_963775465.1 Candidatus Bathyarchaeota archaeon
TTCCATTGTTTTAAGGCTGAGGCCAGCTCTCGATGGTTCTTAGCATATTCTTCGAGTGGTTTGCCGTCCAATGTAGCGTCTACTGCTTGGCGCATGGCTTTAGCACCGCCAACTGTACCGCCGGGGTGACCGTGAATGCCGCCACCGGCTTGCAGAATCACGTCGTTACCAAAAATGTTCAAAAGGTCTGGAACAAGACGTGGATACAAACCTCCAGAAGCAACAGGCATAACAGGCTTCAAGATGCCCAACTCCGACTTGCAGGCAGCGATGTTATCTTTGACCTCCATTTTAGTTTCAGACATTTTACCTACAACAGTTCCAACATGCAGTTGGTCCACACCGATAATTCTCGCCACTGTGGCAATTGGTTTCATAGCAATTCCATGCAAGGAATTTTTAGTGAAAGCTGCATGCCCAGCACGATGAGCATGAATCACGAGTTTAAAGTCTTGGTTACGAAGAGTTTCAAGAGCTGACCAACCTATCGTGAGTATATCAACTATAATGTATTCGCCACCTTGGGCAATAACTGATTCTGCACGCTTTAACATGAGATCGGTTTCAGCTGTAATGTTAACCATGTAGACTTTGCGTTCACCGGTCTCCGCTTGAGCTATGTCACGACTCTCAAGTGTCGCTGTCAACCGAGCCTCAAACGGGTTAAAACTTTGGCTGCTCAGGTTCTCATCATCCTTCACTACGTCGCATCCGCCCAACCATGCATCGTAGGCAACTTTGGCGTGGTCTTTTGTGTTTAACCCCAGTTTAGGCTTAATAATAGTGCCAACAAGTGGACGTTTAGGCACTTTGAGGAGTTTACGGATACCTTCAATGCCAAAAGCAGGACCTTTGAAACTGTCCAAAAGATGCTGGGGCATCTGAATGTCTAGAAGGCGTAGATTTTTTAGTGCTTTAAGTCCAAAAACATTACCCGCCACACTACTGAGGATATTTGGCATGTTAGAAGGCTCAAAAAGCTCAATCGGATAGGCAATCTTGATGATGTTGCCTTTTACGCTAAAAACGTGAGCAGCGAGACGCTCCATATAAGGTTGCTCTGTAGTAAGTTCGGTCCATGTACCAATAGAACTTTCCGCTGCAACGCCGCCCGCTGCTTCTTTGAGGCTAATTCCTTCAGGCTCCACATAGAAAACACAGACTAATTCGTTTTCTTTGGGAGTGTAATTTGTATTCACAAAATCAAGATACTTCAAAGCAATGTCCTCGCTTGCTAGTGTCACTTTGTTTTCCTTAAAATCTTTAACTATTCCTAAAACAATCACCTATTAGGTATTCCAATGGAGCTAAGTGTCGAAGTCCTAATGATAACAGCTGGCGGCATCAGAATCGCCCTCTTAAGCGAACACAGCGCCAACCAACTGGGCGTTCACAGCTCAGACAGAATAAGAATAACCTACGGCAACAAAGAACTAATCGCCATTGCCAATATAGCTGAACTTTTCCCAAAAAACCGCATCGGACTCTACAGAGAAACAGTTACCGCACTAGGCGTAAAGGAAGCTGACACAGTAAATGTCCAGCTAGCTCCATTACCGGAATCACTCTTCAACATCCGAGCCAAACTTCGCGGAGAACGCCTAAGAGAAAAAGACATCTTCGCTATAGTGCAAGACGTAGTTGAACGCCACCTAAGCACCGTTGAAATATCAGCGTTTCTCACTTCACTTAGCATCCACGGATTAAGCACAGCTGAAACCGAAGCCCTATCAAGAGCAATGATAAAAACAGGCAAAACACTCGATTTTGCTAAAACACCAATCCTTGATAAACACAGCGTAGGCGGCATCCCCGGCGACAAAACATCAATGCTTGTAGTACCCATAGTCGCTGCAGCCGGATTCACAATCCCGAAAACCTCCTCAAGAGCAATCACCTCACCAGCGGGAACAGCAGACCGCGTAGAAACACTCTGCCCAGTCAACCTAACCATAGACGAAATTAAAACCGTGGTAACAAAAACCAACGGGTGTCTAGTCTGGGGAGGCTCCTTAGAGCTTGCACCAGCAGACGACCTATTCATACAAGTCGAATACCCACTAGGCATCGACCCAATGCTTCTACCTTCAATTCTAAGCAAGAAAAAAGCCATCGGCGCCTCACACGTAGTAATAGACATACCAACAGGCATGGGAGCAAAAATAAAAACCAACACCGAAGCCTACACACTAGCTTCAGACTTCGTCGACCTAGGAAAACGCTTAGGCCTAAACATTCAATGTGCAATAACATTTGGCGAGCAACCACTAGGATTCAACATAGGACCAGCCTTAGAAGCAAAAGAAGCCCTAACAACACTAATGGGAGGAGGCCCATCTGATTTGCGAGAAAAAGCAGTCAGCCTAGCAGGAATACTCTTTGAAATGGTCGGAGTAGACAATGGACGCGTTTTAGCACAAGAAATGATTGATTCAGGCAAAGCAGAGAAAAAAATGCGTCAAATCATCGCAGCACAAGGCGGAAAATCAACCATTAAACCAGAAGAGCTACCAATTGGACCCGAATCAGCAGTCGTGCATTCAGAGCGAGCAGGCAGAGTCCTTTGGATCAGCACAAACGACATAGTACGAATCGCGCGACAAGCAGGAGCACCCAAAGAAAAAGGCGCAGGCGTAATTCTTCATGCAAAGTTAGGAGACACAGTCCGCAAAGACGGCGCCCTACTGGAGATATATGCAGAAAAAAACAGCAAACTAACCTCCGCACTTGAACTAGCAAAACAACTAAACCCAATTGTCCTCAACAACAAACCTCAAGAAAAGATGGTTTTAGACCAGATACCTGGAAAAGCAACACACGAAAAAACCTTCATAATAGACAGATAACAACTTAACGCGTTATGGCTCCACCGATAAAACCACCGATCACAGAAAATACTAAAACAACGACTGCAAGAACAACTGCAATCACAATTCCAGCTAAACCACCGAAAACAAAACCCAGCAAACCATGCCTAATTGTTTCAAACAAAATTATATTAAAAAACTCAAGAACTGCAAACAAAACAGTACTAAATATCCCAGATAACAAACCCGCAGTCGCACCACCGATTAATCCTCTAGCAATAAATCCCGCTACAATACCCCCTATAAGGGCACCCAACAAATGCCCCAACCCAGGGTAGCTAAAACCTAAAATAACGGTTACAAGAAAACCAACAAGACTACCTAACCCAACGTTTGCCAATCCATGCACCAATTACTGTTGAAGTAAAAAAGGGAAAATAAAGATTTTTCTTAACGAGCCCTCGAACTACGAACTTTAGGTTCAAGCAAAGTCCACAGCCATGAAGTAAATTCCTGCAGATTCTTAGTCTGAAGATGCACCTCTCCAGGACCCGTAATCTGAGTAACTAACCCTTCACCGCTAAGCAAAGTTTCCTTTAACCCGCCTAACCGAGTAACTTTGTAGCTGCAAGATTCACTAAAACCTACCAGATGGAAATTGTCCACGACCAAAGTCTGCCCAGGACGCAAAGTATGAGTATCAATGGCACCAAAAGTGTTGATAAACATCTGCCCGCTACCTGTCGCTTTAAGCATAAACAAACCTTGCCCAAAAAGACCCTTGGTGAAGCCTTCCCATTTAACATCCAAATCGATCCCTTGAGTAGAAGCAATGTACGCGGATTTCTGTATCACATAACCATTCCCGGGTGCAACATCGAGTTGCTTAATGTCACCCACGGGCGCAGCACCAAAAGCTGCCTCACCTGAACCATTAACAGCAGTGTAATCGTTAACCCAAAACGATTGCCCCCCAATTATACGTAACCCCAAACTCCCCAAAAGGCTCTTCTCACGTTTGCGAGTATGCACCTCAATGTTAGGAGTCATATAGGTCAAGGCGCCAGATTCAGCAGTCAGCACTTCACCTTGATCAAGGCTAGCCACTAACATACTGTAAGACGGTTTATACTTAATATCAAACTTCAAGGCTTTTTTCTCCTTTTTATTGGTAACTTATAAAAACATGATAGTACACGTTTCTTTATAAGATTTAAGAACAAGGGCTTATCCAAGGTTTAGATTATGGGTAAAGTTTGGGTAATCTTAAAGAAAACATTCAGCATTGCATTAATCTTCAATTCACTCATTTCAATAGCATGCGTTGCTGGCATCATATACGGCTACTACATGGCTTACCCCTACTGGAAACCGTATGCGCCATTTCTCCTCGACGGCAACCTGTTTTGGCTAGCACTCGCAGCTGGAATAATCAACATCTTTCCAGGCGCCGCAATCGGCAGAGCACTACACACGGGGCGCTTCTTATTCCACCACTATGTTTACGGATTCTTCGTGCTAGCTTCATCTTCAGCATTTGTCGCTGTGTACACACCTTTTTCAGTAGTAAACATGTTCTTCATCGATTCAAGCAGTGTTGCAGTCAACGCTGGACGCGTATTCTTCTTAGGAGGCTTAGCCTTGCTGTTAGATGACTTACCCGACGTCTCTAAACGCGTAGAGAAGATGCTAAACTGGACAAAAACCAAAGCTTTCCAAATAAGAAAGCCACTTCACATAACCCAAATAATCACCGGGTGCTTTGCATTCTACTGCTCAATCTCCATTCTTCTCTCTACAATCCAAAACAGTGCGCGAGCTTTACCAAACTCTTTTGTCATAGTTAGCCTTTTTATCACTGGAGTAACTTCTTTTGCTCTGGTTAAACGGGGGGCTTGGCTCAGAATCACGCCGCCAGAACCTAAACCCGCAAAACTCCGTGCTTAACGATTTCTGCCCCGACAGCTTCCAACTGCTCACAACTATATTTTCTTAATCGCCCATGGTTTTTTATGTAGCCAGACAAAAGCTCAAGTTTAAGGACAGTAACCGAAGGCTCAATTAAACGAAGTTTAGCATGCAAATTAGTTAAGACAACGATTCCGTCCACCCAAACACCCAGTCGCTTAAGGTTTGGTGAAGAATCTAATACACTTCGAATCCTTGCAACATTCCGTTTAACCTGACGGCTGGGGTTTGAAGAAAAGTTACGTCGACTTGGCCTTTGCCACTTGTCCCCGTTGCAAACAATGGTTCCACTCCAATTCTTGGTCTCCAAAACAAAAACACCGCCAGGCGCCAAAACCACATGATCAATGCCCCCACCACCTCCCTTAAGGTATAAACCGTCAAGCAAGTAGAAATCATAACTAAGATTACGTATCAGAAGATCGCTAACCTGCTTCTCTCCTTGCCAGCCACCGCGATAAATGCGGTACTTATGCAAATAAAAATAGAAAAGCGCCAAAGGAATAAACAAAACAAAAAACAAGCCTTCCTCAAAAACACCGACCTGAAAAGTAGAAAACATCCTAAACACTAAAAAACAAATAGAGCAAAATCAAACAAAAGAAAACAAGAAATTGCCCTTGCAAGGTTCTTTCTAACCTGATTTTTAAGGTAGTTACTTGAACCCTTAATTTTTCTCATAAGTGGAAAATTAAGATTTGAAGCTATATTACACTATACAAACAGAAAACAAAAAAATTAGCAATAAAGAAAGGCATTATTTTTTATTGGTGAGGTATTCATGCATTGCTTTGGCTGCACGTTTGCCAGCGCCCATGGCGCTGATAACCGTTGCTGCGCCTGTTGCGACATCTCCGCCTGCATAGACGCCGTCTAAGCTGGTTTTACCGACATCATCAACGCAGATGGTTCCGTGTCTTGGGTCACTTTGCAGACCAGCTGTGGTGCGTTGGATTATGGGGTTGGGAGTTTGCCCAATTGCTATTATTACTGTGTCAACATCCATAGTAAATTCCGAGCCAGGTATCTTCTTAACGCCTCTTCTACCTTTAGCATCAGGCTCGCACAATTCCATTGCAATACATTTCATAGCTTTTACCCATCCTTTTTCGTCACCATAAAACTCAAGGGGCGAAGCCAAAAACTTGCAAACTAAGCCTTCTTCCTCGGCATTCTCGATTTCTTCTTGTCGTGCAGGTAACTCATCACGTGAACGTCTGTAGAGTAAGCACACATCTGAACCAAGACGCATGCTGCTTCTAGCGCAGTCCATGGCTACGTTTCCTCCACCGATGACAACCACATGTTTTCCAATACGTATCGGCGTATCGGAATCTGGAAATTGGAAAGCTTTCATGAGGTTAACTCGTATAAGGAACTCGTTAGCGGAATAGATGCCGCCGAGGTTTTCTCCCGGGCTGCCAGTGAACTGGGGTAAACCTGCACCGCTACCAATGAAAACTGCCTCATAACCGCCGTCTTTCATAAGTTCAGGGATCGTGTGGATTCTGCCTACCAGGTTTCCAAGACGCAAATCAACGCCTAGACTTTTGACATAATCCACTTCATTTTGAACAATAGCTTTAGGTAAACGAAACTCGGGAATACCATACATAAGCACTCCACCTGCAACATGGAGAGCTTCAAACATTGTAACTTGATGACCCAACTTAACTAGGTCAGCTGCAGCTGTTAAGCCGGCAGGACCAGCACCGACAATTGCAACCTTTTTGCCAGTCGGCGGAGCTTTCGGAGGCAGTTGAGAGCCATTTTTCCGTTCCCAATCTGCAAGAAAACGTTCCAAACGACCAATGCTTACAGGTTCACCCATCTTGCCGATGACACATTTCTTCTGACACTGCTCTTCTTGAGGACAGACCCTACCACAAACAGCAGGCAACGCATTCTTAGATTTGATAGTGGCAATACCTTCAGCATACTTCTTTTCTCGGATGCACTTGATGAATGCTGGAATAGGAACCTCCACTGGGCAACCTGATACACACTGCGGTTTTGGACACTGCAAACATCTGCTTGCTTCTTCTTGGGCGTCTTCTTCAGTGTAGCCCAAAGCAACTTCGCTAAAGTTTTTAGCACGTGCTTTAGGTTCTTGTTTTGCCATCTCAACTGCTTTCTTATTTAACTTAGGTTTAGGCTTTGTTTCTGCCACACTTACATCCTCCACTCATTTCCCACAATAAAGAACTCAAACGTTCTTCAGGAAGCATAGTTCTTTGACGCAAAATTAACTCATCAAAGTTAGTCTTGTGACCATCAAATTCTGGACCATCCACGCAGCCAAACTTCATTTCTCCAGCAACTGTAACACGGCAAACACCGCACATACCCATTCCATCAATCATTATCGGCGTTAAGGTTACAATCGTTGGAATGCTGTAAGGCTTTGTTAATTCACTAACATCCTTCATCAACACAACTGGACCCATGACAACGCATCGATCAAACTTTTCTTTCTTTAGCAGATCTCTTAGAAAATCTAACCCTTTGAAGCCTGTGGAACCATTATCAGTCGCAATCATAACTGTATCACTATAGCGTTTGGCTTCTTCTTCCATCATTATGAATTCTTCACTTCTAGCACCAATAACTGTGGTAACTTCGTTACCCGCTTGCTTCATTGCTTTAGCTTGCAACAATAGGGGTGCAATCATTACGCTTCCTCCGACACACAGAACTTTGCCAAATTTCTTAATCTCGGAAGGATTACCAAGAGGCCCTGTTACATTATCGATTGAGTCGCCTTCGTTGAGACAACCAAGAGATTTAGTTGACTTCCCAACCTCATGGAAAGCAAAAGAAACAGTACCTTTCTTTGTATCATAACCACAGATTGTCAATGGAATTCGTTCGCCAGTTTTTCCATGGATTACGATAACGAATTGTCCAGGCTGTGCTTTTGCCGCAATGTCTGGAGCTTCAACTTCAAGGAGTTTAATCTTTGGAACAAGCTCAGTCTTACTTACGATGTTGTACATTTCACGTCCTCCACATTTGTCTCACGTTTTGGTAGAGCTGATATTTTATTGTAAAAAGCATCAAGTTTAGCTTGGAATTCGCCGGCGCATCTTGGCGATTCTTCGCATAGTTCAAAGCAGTCAAGCAGACCTTTCTTTTTGAGTACGTTAAGCATTACACCTAAGTTGCGTTCTGCCGTATCTCTGCCTTCCTGCAGTTTGCAGTCTTGGGATGAACACACAACGGCCATTACACCATCAAACCCACTATTCAACGCATTAACAACATGCACAGGATCAAGAGATTTAAAGCAGGGAACTTCCAGCGCCAACACATTCTTTCCTTCAAAGACCTTATTCGGGTCATCCAAAGCTGAAAACTCTGACCATTGACAAACAAACGCCAAAACAGCTGGTCCTTTGCTTTGTGCTTTCAGTTGTCCAGCAGAAGTGCCGTAGCGTTTTAGAACGTTTTCGAATTCGAACCCTTTGACCTGTATAGCATGATGTGGACAAACCAATTGACAAGCTCCACAACCTACACATTTTTCTTCATTAACTTTTGGGGTCGCAAATGGCTCAAACTCAAGCGCATCATATGGACAAATGAAAATACATTTGTCACAGCCAACACATTCAAGCACATCGTAAACTGCTTTTCTAGAGAACTTTACTATCCTAACTGCATTCTTATCAAAGCCTAATTGTTTGAGAACATTACGTGCCAAAACAAGTCTGCGAGTGTTGATTTTTGTGCCTTCTTTATATCGACAGAAAGGATCTTCACATTGAACTGAAACAATGTTGTTTATCCCAGAGTTTAAGGCTTCAAAAATAAAGTCTGTCGGTACACGACCAGCGCAAGGCAACCGCAATGCAATATAGTCGTCAACTTTTAACCCTTGCTCCTTAAGTATATCCTGGACCTCACAGGTAGAAGGAGAGTTTCCACGACACATCAAAACAAGAGTGCTAACATTTTTGGCCTTTTCTTGCGCTTTTTTTAAGTATTCAGAAAGGTTATCGTAAGTGTAATATTGCATTTTTATCGCAGAAGATGGACAAGAACTGTAACAGATACCACAAACCTGGCAATCCTGACTGTTAACTTCCACTTTACCAGTTGAATCCGCTTTTATTGCTTCATATGGACAGATCGATTTGCAGACATAACATCGACTACATAAATCTTGATCGATTTCAACTACAGCGAGACATTTTTCACTCATAGGTAAACCCCTTTTCACGCGTTTCCGCTGTTACCTCAAAGCTTCAGCATAAAGCTCAAGCGTTTTAAGCCATCAAAAGAGATTTAGCTTGATATAATCGTTTCTCTCTACTTCCGGTAATAAGGTCGTCTAATAAAGCTATAAGCCTCAAGAGCAGCAGTTATACCTTGACCTACAGCGGTACCAACTTGCTTTATCGGTTGGTCGGTAACATCACCTGCAGCAAACACACCAGGCAAATTCGTTTCTTGACGTGTATTAACTTTAACATAACCATGCTGATCAACCTCTATCCCGCTCGCAGAAGCAATTTGACTGTTGGGCGCTTCCCCTATCTGAACAAAAACCGCGTCAACATCCAAATCCTTAGTTTGTTTAGTCACATTATCGATTAAAGTTACCGTTCTAACTTGTTTATCGCCCTTAATTTCTTGAATTTCCGTATTCCACAAGATATTAACGTTGCTCTTCGACGAGATATCAGAAACTAAACTCTCTTCAGCTCGAAAAGCCTCCCGTCTATGAACTACATAAACCTGCGACGCTAAACCAGAAAGATAAAGTGTAGTAATACAAGCAGTGTTTCCGCCACCGACCACAAGAACCTTTTTACCCTTAAAAAAAGGACCATCGCACACCCCGCAATAACTTACACCTTTACCTTTGAATTCTGACTCACCCTTTACTCCAAGCTCCTTGTAGTGAGAACCCGTAGAATATATAACAGCTATAGCTTGATATGAAGCGCTTGCCGTTTTAACAACCTTTAACTCACCTGCGAGGTCCAATTCATTGACAGGCTCTATGTCATGGATAGTTGCACCAACCGTTTTAGCATGAGAAGTCATTTTTTCAGCTAGTTCGCTCCCGCTTATCTCCACAAAACCGGGATAGTTAACAACCTTTGAAGCATCGGAAATTGTACCACCAGCAAATTTTTCATCCAAAATCAAAGTCTTAAGACCACTTCGCACCGCATAAATACCAGCAGATAAACCTGCGGAGCCAGCACCGACGATTATTACATCCCAATTCTCCATAACTACACAACTCTTCAGAGTTCAATATTGGTTAGGCAGTTTATTTATTGTTCGCTGATTCTGAAATTCCAATAAACTGATAAGGGCGAATCCGTTTAACTTTAAAGTGTTTTTGAGGCGTTGTAATGGCAAAATACCGTTGTACAGTCTGCAATTGGGTTTATGATGATGCAAAAGAAAAAGTCAAATTTTCTGATTTACCAAAAGAATGGGTTTGTCCTGTTTGTGGAGCACCTAAATCTGCATTTATTCTTCTGGCGGAAAAACAAGAGCAGCAAGTTACTGCAGAGAAAAAGAAAAACGAAAGCACAGTTTCAGATGTATTAATTAACCAAATTGCAGCTTGGGGCGTTAAATATGTATTCGGCATACCCGGCACATCTACATTAGGTATAGTGGACGCCATACGCAAGACCAACGGCAAAGTCAACTATTTTCAGGTTCGGCATGAAGAAACTGCAGCTTTCATGGCTTCCGCCTTTGGCAAATTGACTGGACATGTGGCGGTTTGTATAGGTATTTCTGGGCCTGGCGCAACCAACCTCGTAACTGGACTATACGATGCACAATTAGATCACGCGCCAGTTTTAGCTTTAACAGGCATGGTTCCCCGCAAAAAGATGGGGCAAGGAGCCATTCAAGAAATAGATCAACAAGCCTTCTTTGAGCCACTAACTGTTTTCAACAAAACTCTGATGACTGAAAGCCAAACCACTACGCTTGCAACTCTGGCAATAAAAACTGCATTGCTCGATCAGGGCGTAGCTCACATTGGGATTCCTAACGATGTCCAAAAGTTGCCCTACGAAACAGAATTATTGCCCTTTGAAGGAAGAATGCCAAATATGGCTTACGGTCAAGAGGATCAAGTGATTGAAAAAGCAGCAAAAATCATCGATCAAGCACAAAGACCTGTGATTTTAGCTGGGTTCGGATGCAGAGGACAAGGAACCAAACTACTCAAGTTAGCAGCAAAGATTGGAGCACCGATTATTGGGACTTTCCGAGCAAAAGGGGTAGTGGATGAACGTGAAGATCTGTATGTAGGGTGCCATGGAGGCGTTGGCTCAACAGCCGCTGGGGAATTAATGACAAAAGCAGATTTACTCATAGCTATTGGATCGTCGTTCTCAGATTTATCCCTAATTCCTCAGAAACGAACCATACAGATTGACATCAACCCATTAATGATTGCTCGAAGATACCCTGTTGAGGTTAGTTTGCTTGGCAACAGCGCAGTATTGATTCCCAAAGTAACTGAGAAAGTTACGCAAAAAGATAACGTGAATTACTTGGCAGAGATTACCCGACTAAAACAGGCATGGCTAAACCAACTTGGAAAAGAAGCCGACGCCAAGGCCAAACCCATCAGGGCACCATACATCATGAAAGTCTTAACCGACAAACTTGCCGACAACGCAGTAATTTCACTCGACGTCGGTGAGAACTGCTGGTGGTTTGGCCGCAACTTCTTAATGAAGAAAACCCAAAGGATGGTTATGAGCGGTGGTCTGGCAACGATGGGTTTTGGTTTTCCAGGCGCTTTAGCAGCCGCCCTAGCTTATCCTGATCGACAAATCATTTGCTTAACTGGCGATGGCGGCTTAACGATGGTTCTAGGCGACTTCTTGACAGCCCTAAAATACGGTCTAAAGGTAAAAGTGTTTGTCATCAACAACAAACGTCTAGGTATGATTATGCAGGAACAGAAGGTAGAGGGCTACGAGGGCTGGCAAACTGAACTCCATGATTTCAGCTTCTCATCTTTCGCTGAACACGCAGGAGGCTTAGGCATCAAAGTCACAGAACCAACAGAACTAAACGAAGCAGTTGATAAAGCTCTCAAATCAGACAAACCCACAATCGTTGACATTGACACTGATCCGAAAAGGTTCGTGTGAGGTGAAAATATGAGTGAAAAACAAGGTGTTACAGTAGCATTTGTGATTTCGCTTGTCGGCGGATTAATTATTCTTGCTTTTAGCCTAGTGAATTTGGTATGGTTTGGTTCTAATGCACCATCTTGGGGCGGCTTTGGCGACTACTGGAAGGGCATGATGAGCGGCTACCACGACTTTATGGGAAACTACGCAAGCTCCACCGGCTTTTTTACGGCAATTTCAATTGTAAGTTTTGTCTGCGGAGTAATCATTGTATTTAGTTCACTTGTACTTAGGATGCACCCACGGGAACATTTACTTTGGGGAATAGTCATCGTGGTGTTTTCTGCAATCAGCTTCATAGGTATGGGCGGCTACTTCGTCGGCGCAGGCTTCGGCATAATCGGGGGAGCCCTCGCCCTAACCTACAAACATAGCTAAACACTGAAAAACCATACAACCTCTCAAAAATAGCCCCTTCCCTTAAATGAAACTAAAATTAGAATTTATTCACGACAAATAACGTCTTTTCCGCAATTGACACACTAAACAGCAGATCGTCAACAGTTGCAGTGAACGTGGCGAGATTACCTTCCCACCCAATTTCGGTTACGACTTTATTGTTCTCTTGCATAGTTTTAACTTGCAATCCAACCGGAGCTTTGAAGTTGTCAGGCGAAACTGCTTTAGCAACTGCTTCAGCAGTCCGCTCATCCTTGTATTCAAGTATTAGAGTCGCCTGCAAGCGCCTCACCCTTCAACTGTCGACCAACTAATTCGTCTGCCGTTCTCACGAAAGCCTCAATCTTATCCAAAGGTACTTGCGCACCTGCAGCTATGTTATGTCCACCACCATTGCCACCATTAGCTGACGAAGCCAACCGCATAACAACACCCAAATTGACACCTCTGCGCAAGGCCGCTTCCGTCGTTCGAGCGGAGAATTTAGCCGCGTTCTCTTCTTCAATGTTAGCAAAAGCTAAAAGCGGTTTCTCGTTGTTGGCAAGCGTGGAAACAATAATTGAAGAAACGGTGCCAATTATTTTTTCGTTGATGAAGTTCTCGCCGTAGATCACGTAAGTATTTTCAAATTCTCGCATGCGATCCGGTTTTTCACTAACCCAACTTAGATACTTGTTAATGTTTTTGCGGTAATCTTCCAATATTTTGCTGGATTCTTCTAAAGCTGCTTTGCGGTCACCCATGCAAATCGCAATGCCCAAACTAGGTCGATCCATGCGGCCAGTCGAGTTGAGTAAAACTGAAAATTCTCTGCCATCACGCAGAGCGGTGTTTGGCGCTTCCTCAGTTAAAACATAGATGCAACCGATGAGATTATCGACTTCTACATGCAACCCCTTCGACAAAAGATGATCAGCCAACGCCGAACATAGACGTTTACGTTCATCATCATTTAAATCAACTAAAGCCCGAAACTTTTCACCTTGCTTGAGCGGGATATTCAAATTTACAACAAAAGCCAAAGCTTTGTCTTCTTCACCACTTAAACCCGGGATAAAAGGACTGGTTGTAGTCGCCAAAGTCCTATGAATTGCGCGTGTTTCCCTACCAAAAAAAGTCAGATCCTTCTCTACCCTGAGTAAACCAGCATCGACTGCATCAGTGGCAATTATCTCATTTAAGCCCTTGAGGCTACGCTGCTCATACTTGTCTTGCATGTCCCCAAGAGCACCCACCAAAGCAATCGGCGCTAAGTCCACATTTTCAGGGTTTAGAGCTTTTGCCGCAAAGTATGTTACACCTGAACCACTAACTTCAGTCGCACCATCAATGCCAAAATTGTGAGGGTTGAGCTGCACGATGTTAGGGTTTAATGAGTCGCCGGTAATTTGATGGTGATCTAAGATTACGATTTTGCTATTCGAAATCTTCTCCGTCAACAAATCGAGATATCCACTTCCAAAATCGCATAAAATAACCAAGTCAGGTTTTCCGCCGGAGACTTCAGCAACGATTTTGTCATCAACCCACTGCATAACCCGTATGCGGTAACGTGCACCAAGCCGAAATAACGCTTTCCCAATTACGCCAGCTGCAGCAACTCCATCCGCATCAAGATGAGAGAATACACTGATGAACCCATCCTTTTGGGCTACTTCTTGGATTGCTTTTGCAGCTACATTGGCCTGAGCTAAAAAGCTATCGATTGATGATTGCTGAGTCATGCAGTTCACTTCTTTGGCAAAGAATGAGCTGATTAGATTTAAATCTGGTGCATTAAAAACAAATTAAGAATTAGTGAGAAAGAATGGTTTAGGTTACAGAAGCTATTTTTGCTGCGTATTTGAATTTCCTATCAATTACGCCTTCTCGTTTGTAGTAGCGGCTTAGCTTGTGGATATGTGCCTCAATTTTTTGCATATTGCGTTTGTTGTGCAAATCTTTCTTGTTTTTGTCCATGTGAACTGCTAATCCTTGTGCTTTCTTCATGAGGTTGGACAGATCTTCGGGCATACTTGGAGCTAAACCTGAAGCTTTGAGTGTATCGGTTATACTTCTCCCCGTGATTGGCTTAACCAATGGTATAGCGTATTGATCACGAAGGATAGTACCTATAATACTGGTTGAGTGACCTTCTTTAGATAATTTTATGATGAATGCTTCTACCTCTTCAGGCTGATATTTACACCAGCTTGGAGGGCGCCTGCTGACTGGACGAATGGAGTGGGATTTTCCTTTTTCTTGCTTTGGCATCGTTCCACCTATTTGTGCACCTAAACCACACTTCACCAATATTTAAAAGTAATCCCCCACCGATGGAAAAGAAACGGTTTTACCAACGCTTGCGCTTTGACCTTGTCGCAAATAACACAAAGAACCTTGCAACCAATCCAACTCCTGAAAGCACGATTAACCAAGACCAGAATTGGAACCAGCCCGCAACTGTTCCATCTAGTAGCAAAACGTTAGCAACAACTGCAGCGCCGACCCAAAAAATCAGATTTCCCAAAGTCTCGGCAACCCGTCTAATTGGAGAACGCAAAACCAACCGCACAGGAAGGATGATTATTTGGAGTATCGCAACAGCTAAAATGAAGCTCATAACTGCTGTAAAAAGTTCAATGTGGGCTGCTGGATTGGCAGGTGCAGGAACCATTACCGTAGAGCTTCCAAACGGATAAGATAACCAAGTAATATCGCTAAATAACGCGTCAGTTTTCTCCACAATGCCAGGAGTTGAAACGACAATTAAGCCTAAAATGATAAAGACGCCGCCTAAAGCAAGCGCGGTGATTAAACCTTCATAAATGTACTTGTTTTGACGATGATACTGATTCATTTATGGTTCCTTTCGCCTATTCTGCTTATGCAACCCTAACAATATAACACTTTGTTAGCTGTAACAGAAATAAATTGCTCATATAGGCAATGTGCAAAAAAAGAAGACCCAGAAAAACAGAGAAAAGAGTTATTGAGTTTTGTACCATTCCGCAAACTTATGAACAGCCATCGCTCGATGCGAGTAACAATTCTTTTCTTCGATGGCCATCTCCGCAAATGTCTTCAAACTACTATTCGGTTGGAAGATGGGATCAAAACCGAAACCCGACTTGCCCTGCTCTACCCGCTCTCTCTCAGTTATAATACCATTTGATTCTCCATAGAAAAATTCGGGCTTGTCTTGGTTGCTTTCATCGCAGTAAGCTATTACGGATTGAAATTGCGCTTTGCGATTTTTCTGATTTTCTAAAAGTCTTAAAATCCCACGGTTGTCTATGGTTTGATAAACGTAAGCAGCATAAGGTCCTGGAAAACCTTTCAAAACCTCAATAAACAAACCAGCATCTTCCACAAAGATCGGCAAGCCGCTACATTTGTGGGCGTTCTGCACACTTATCTTGGCAATTTCCTTTAGGCTCTCACTTTGAATTTCATCGCCCTTCAGCTTAAGCGTGCCTACTGCGATACCGTAGCTACCAAGAATGCTCCGAGCTTCCTGGAATTTATGGATGTTACTTGTTGCAAAGAAAACTACTCTGCCTTTTAAGTTGAAGTCATTGTTTACGTTCTTCGACATAGCGGCCACGCCTCTCTATTTGTCTGATTTTCTCATAAACCTTTTCCGCCATCTCTAGACCTAAAACCGATCTATAACCACATAAAACACTTTGGAAACACTCTTCCCAGAATTGAAAATGAGTACTTTGAAGAGCACGTTTAAGCAAATGCAAATCTACCCCTTGAGTTTCCAACTCTGAGTTTTTTTCACCCAACCCGAAATCGAGGAAAACGACTTTGCCTTCAGGACTAAGTATCATATTTGAGGTTGTAAGGTCACCGTGGATTAAACCATACCTATGAAGTTGTGCAACGGAAATACCGATTCTCCTACAGAGTTCATGTCGTTCATGTTTGCCAGCAGCTTTAAGCAGATGTTTTATCTGTTCACCTTCAATGTACTCCATAATAATCGTGGAGTGAGGCACACTAACCATGTAGATAAGCGGAGTTGTCACGCCAGCTGCTTTAGCTTCATGCATCAGCTGCGGTTCGTGGATGGTTCGATAAATCCGAATTTGTTCATCCAAAGCAAGGGGGCGGTAACTTTTAGGCACGCGTACTTTCATTATCGCTTTTCGTCCATTCCACATTGTAAAAAGCAGACTGGCTTCAGCACCTTTCTTAAGAAGCACGGTTTGGTTAACCTTATCTACTGTATCCACGGTACATCCACCTTGTCTACTCGCCAACGCAACTTAACGTAGCTCTCATCAATAGGAACAACTAACCCGTGCCTGAACGCTAAAACACCCGTCCAAGCAATCATAGCACCGTTATCTGTTGCGAATTGAAGGGGTACTACGCTAAATTTAGCATCGTGTTCCTCAGAAATAATGTTAAGCATAGCCTGCAAACGTTTGTTGGCTGCAACACCCCCTGTAAGCAAAACCTCTCGCTTCTCCGTATGCGCCAACGCACGCTCAGTAACTTCAGTCACCATCGAAAAAGCATGCTCCTGCAAACTGTAACACAAATCCTCCAACCGACACTCACCCTTCTGCAACAGGGCCGTCGCAGCGGTCAATAAACCACTAAGCGACAAATCCATACCCTTAACTACATACGGCAAAGAAACAAACTTTTCACCCTCAAGGGCCAACTGCTCAATAGCGGCACCAAGGGGCAACCCCTTCTTATGCTTAAGCCCAGCTTCACGCGCAAAAACATCAAAGCAGTTACCCAATGCTATGTCAAGCGTTTCACCAAAAACACGATACCGCCCTGATTCAAAAGCAGTCACCATAGTATTACCTCCCGAAACATACAAGGTGACAGGATCCTGAACGCCTGTTTGAAGTTTACCTATTTCAATGTGAGCAACCGAATGATTAACTCCAACTAACGGAATTCCAAGGTATGATGAAATGACACGTGCAACGGTTGCCCCCGTACGTAAACTCGGTCCTAAACCTGGTCCTTGAGAGAAAGCAACACATGAAAGCTCAGCAGGTTTGATTCCAGCTTCTTGAAGAGCCTCATTTACCACTTTATCCGCCACTTCACCATGGTGTCTTGCTGCTTCTCGAGGATGAATCCCACCCTCAGTTGGAATGTAACTGTCTGATTTGTTAGCTAAAATTTCTCCATTAAAGGTAGCTATGCCGACGCCAAAATCATCTGCTGAAGATTCAATGCCCAAGCAGAAACCGCCCAAGACTAGTTTTCTATCGTACTGCATATCAATCCACACTTCTTTGGGGATACATATTTTTATTTGGACCTAACGCTTATAATACTGTATTATCCCGGAATTGATATTAACATGCCAAAGCGTAACGACCTTGAACAGAAAGCACTCCACTACGTGGTAAGCACTGGCTACCAAGGTGTCCTCCAATCAGATTTATGGCGAGAACTTGGCGCAAGCAGCCGCGAAGGAAGCCGAGTCTCCATTAAACTAGAAGAAAAAGGGCTCATAAGAAGAGAAAAAGAACTCCAAGAAGGCCGATGGACATACCGGCTATACCCTAAAAGGCTCCCAGCATCAATAGAAACAATCATCGACTGCCCATGCTTACTATGTCCTGACAACGCAAGATGCGACCCAACAACCGCCATTTCCCCAAAAAGCTGCCCAAGACTAACTGATTGGATCCTAAACTTGGGAAATGAAAATGCCCAACAACCTCCAAGCAATTCAGCAAATAGTTTAACAGAGGATGAACCCGTTGCCGAAAGCTTGGATACGTGAAAGAAAAAAAGAGTATTACTATAAGAAAGCCAAAGAACAAAATTATCGAAGCCGATCCACTTATAAACTGGTACAAGCTAACGAAAAATATGGCTTCATTAAACTGCGCGATGTAGTCGTCGATTTAGGCGCTGCCCCAGGCGGATGGATTCAAGCAGCAAGGAAGATGACGGGGAAAAACGGCTTTGTTTTAGGCGTAGACTTAAAACCGATTGATCCTTTCACACAAGAGTACATCCGAACAATCATCGCTGACTTTACTGAGCCTGGGATAGTAGAACAAATCTTATCTTTTCTACCTCGAAAACCAGACGTAGTACTCTGCGACGCCGCACCAAACATCACAGGTGTATGGGATGTAGACCACGCAAGACAAATTGACCTCGCAACTAAAGCCATGGAAATAGCACTAAAAGTACTAAAACCCAACGGAAAATTCTTTGTAAAAGTCTTTGAAGGTAACCTGCTAAAAGACTTCACCCAAACTATGAAGGAGAACTTCGAAGAAGTGAAGCTAGTTAAGCCGCTAGCAAGTCGAGCAAAAAGCTCCGAAATGTACCTGTTAGCTTTAGGTCTAAAATCAAAAATAGAGTCCGAAGAGCAAAGCTAAATCTTTGAGACCTCTTCTAGTTGAGTGGTTTATACTTTGAGGATAATTTCAGCAGATTCAGCAGCTGCAATTCTTGACGAACAGTTTAACGCAGTTACGCATGTTGCTTTAGTCTCAGTTCTAGTCGAACCACCATATAGAGAACCTGCTTCTAGGTTAGCTGAACCGATTTTCAGACCAGTTGAACAGGGATTTGACCTGGTTTTGCACGAAGCAGAACTTTGCCAAAACCTATTAGAAAAGATAAAAGCAGACGTGATTCATCTAGATATTTCTCTTGGCGGAGTCTCTATAGAAGAGCTATCTCCAGTTGAACTCTTAAACCTACGCGCTTCAAGATTCGGAAGACAAAACATCCTCAAAATCCTGCCAAGGCTTCGAAAAGTTGCAAATGAAATTAAACGCCTCTACGGCATTGACATGCTTGCTATCGGAAAAGAAAGTGTGCCCGTACGCATTGCAGAATTAACAGCCGGAGCGGAAGCAATTTTATTTGCCTGCCAAGAGGTAGCAAATGAAAAAAAGACACTGATTTTAGGGTTACCTCTAAAATGTCAACCAACAGTCTTAAACAACAAAGTCTATTTGCGTTCACTCATAGAAGGCGAACACGATGTCAGAGGTTTTGGCATGGACACCAAAGACGTTTTAACAAAGGTTAAATTGACAGAAACCTTAAACCCTGTTGCAAGAGGATACCGAGCAATTAAAATCAAGCCAAAAATTTAATGATAGGTGGTTACATGAAGTTAAATTTGTCTTTTTGGAAAAATGCGTCACAAAGGAGAAAGAGGTTATACTCAATAACATTTGTCTTTTTGGTAGCTGTTTTAGTTACGGTCATAGGAAGCGCTATTCCTCTGAGTTCTTCTGACGCTTACACAATTAGCCAAAGTCTAAACGCAACGCTAAGTGAGAACCGCGCCAACAACACGTTAGCCCAGTACATTTTCATAAACAACTTTTCCATCTGCTTACTAATGTTTATTCCCATAGCTGGAGCTGCGTTAGGAATGTTTATTCTTTTTAATACAGGAGTTGCACTTGGCGCCATAGCAGCAACACAAGGTTACCCAGTGTATGTTGGTTTAATAAGTCTAGTCGCAACACCTATTTTTTGGATAGAGTTTGTCGCTTATTCAATAGCAATGGCAGAGAGCATATGGCTATTTCGCAGATTAACGCAGAAACGATGGCTCGAACTTAAATGGACTGCTTTATTTATTGGATCCTGCGCAGGTTTGCTAGCCATTGGTGCCGTCATAGAAGCATGGTTAATAACGGTTTTAGGCTAGCCCCCTAAATGCTAATTTTTCTTTATGATTTCTAGGCTCAAATCCAACGCTTTAACATTATGGGTTAACTCGCCTAAGCTAATAATGTCAACTTGAGATTCAGCGTATTCCAACAGGTTTTCACCATTTATTCCACCGCTCACTTCAAGGATCAAGTTGCAAAACCCAGATTCTCTTAATGCCTTACAAGCCTTTTTAGCTTGTTTGGCGGAAAAATTATCCAGCATCACAATATCAGCGCCTGCTTCTGCAGCTTTTAAAGCATCTCCAAAGCTAGTGACTTCAACTTCGATTTTCTTACTAAAGGAAGCATTGGTTTTGGCTTTTTTAATAGCCTCTTCAATACTACCGACGATCGCCAAATGATTGTCTTTAATTAAAATCATATCATCTAGGTGTAACCTGTGTGAATCACCACCGCCAAGTGCAACCGCCCTTTTATCAAAATAAAGAAGCCCTGGCGCAGATTTACGAGTAGCGGCAATTCTGGCTCTGCTATTTGCTTTCTGCAATTTTTCCCTCAACATCCTTGTTTTGGTTGCAATACCACTCATTCTTGAAAGAAGATTTAGCATGGTACGCTCTACACATAGGATAGCTTGGGCATCACCAGAAATCTCCAGTATGACTTGGGTGTTTTTAACTTTTTGTCCATCAGCAATTTTCACCTTCGTTTTCAACCCTAAATATTCTGCAAGCACTACAGCTTCTTCAACTCCCGCAACTAATCCATTTTCCTTTGCCACAATTTCTGCTCTAACGGGTAAATTCGAAGGGATTACAGCAGCGGCTGTAACATCGCCCTGCCCCACATCGTCAACAAGGAATTGTTTGAGCTTATCCTCCAAAATCCTTCTGGGAATGAACATACTGTGTAATCTTAGTGTCAACGCTTTAAATTGATTCCTTTTTTGGTACCTTAAGAGATGGTTAAAATAAATCATAGTCCTAACTGTACTCTATGAGATTGCTGCTCAGCTGCTCCGAACTAGGCTTAGGACATGTATCTCGAATCATTCCGTTAGGAAAACTGCTGGAAAGAAAGGGGCATGACTTGTTTTTTTTCTCAGGCAACAAAGCATTCGAATTGCTACAAAAAGAGTTTAATAACGTGTACAGGTGCACTCCAGTCTCATGGTACGAAAACGTACATGGAATCATAACTTCAGCTTCCTTAATCAACCTCCTATTTCCCCTTCCACTGTATGACACGGAAAAGAACACTTTTGAACTAAAAAGTTCCAACGCAATGGAAACCATTCACCGTTACTACGACCTGCGAAAAAAACTGCACGACATTGCCCCAGACATAATTATCGCCGATGGCGACATAAACGCACTTCGGTTAGCTTCGCGATGGAAGATTCCTTCAGTTTATATCGCTAACATGATTAGACCAAGCTACGGTTTCTCAGCTTTTCTCAGTCCGGGCGAACGGATCGTTGAAAGATACGTAAAACAGTCGCTCAGAATAATAATTCCTGACAACCCTCCACCTTACACTATTTCTGAATACAGTATAGGCAATTTAAACAGCATGGGTTTGAGCGAAAAATCTGAATACACAGGAGCCTTCATTGACACAACCCCCGTTAAAGGAAAGCAAGAACATATCTATGCAGCAATAAGCGGTCCAATAGGAACAAGAGCCAAACTTACCAAAAACCTGTTACCGGTTCTAAAAAAATTCAAAACAAAATGCATAATAAGCCTCGGAACACCCGGAAGGAAGATAAAAACGGAAAAAGGCAATTGCGAGCTACACTCATGGCTCTCACCTGAAGAGCGACAGAACGCAATGAAAAACGCTAAATATGTTATTTTCAGCGGCGGCCATGCAACATGCTTTGAAACCATCAAATACGGCAAACCAACAATCTGCATCCCAACCCAACCTGAACAATTAGGCAATGCAGCTAAACTTCAAGATATGAAATGCTCAATCACCGCAAAAAATCAAAAAGCTCTAGAAAAAGCAATAGAGAAAATTGAAGAAGAAATTGACGTATACACTAGCAACGTGACAGTTTTAAGCAAGTTTTCCAGCAGGTTTAAAGGTCTAGATAAAGCAGTTTCTATCGTGGAATCATTTCAGAGATAATTACTCTTTAAGATTTAATCGAATGATTTTACCGTTAGGAGTTACTTCCTCAAAAATAATAGCAGAAAATTTGTAGACTTTGGAATCTTTTGTTAACCAACTATCTGGCGGCAAACCAGCTTTCATACAGCATTGACACAAAAATTCTTCCTCGCACCAACCCCATTCTACAGGCACCTGAGGCAATAGCAAACCTTTATGGTAACCTTGTTCAATTATTAGTCCATCCTCGCCCACCTTGATTTTACTCAAATAGTCTTTAGGGCTATAAGCCATAATACGTTCAGGTGGAGTGAGAACACTGACTTCAAAAACAACCTTGCCTAACTCGTTAAATGACATTGACTCAAACCTAGGATCTTCAGTTGCAGCGTTGATGGCTGAGTCCATTACTGCCTCCACAAGAGTACTGGTTGGGTAAGGATATCCTATGCAACCACGAAGAGTTTTTTCGCGACCCCTTATTGTGTTTATGGTTACAAACACACCACAACGTTCGAAAAGCTTTTCCGGAGTATTTTTTGGCGGTTGAAGTTTTTTACCGTCTCCAAGATAACGTGTTACAGTGTTGCGTGCTAAGCGAACTAGAAAGGTCCCTTCATCCTGAGTTAATTCAAACGTCAATTTATTTTTCGCCTTAAACAAGCTAATCTATACTAAATATTAATGAAAAAAGCGGAGGAGATAAATTATTTAGAATTTCATAGAGTCTTCAGTTACGCCCTCTTCGGTTATAATAAGAAAATCTACACCGTCTCCGCTGGTTGCGTCTCTGCTTATAGCAGATTTTATAGAGCGCGTAATAAGTTCTTTGGCTTCCTTAAGTGTAAGGTTTTCTTTATAACCCTCCTCAATTACTCCAATCGCAATTTCTGTTCCTGAACCCACCGCTGCATATTTATCCGGAATAAGTGAACCCAAAACATCTAGCACGTAAAGGGAGGCACCTTCTTGGTCTAAACCACCAACAATTGTCTGAGTAATAAGAGGTGCATACCGGCGATTAAAAAGAACATTGGCCAATAGCTTTGCTGATGACCGAACACTGATTTTTCTTCCAACGTCCATACTATAGAGATTAGCTTGGGCCTCCATTTCTTTGGCAAGAATCTGCATGTCTCCGACTAAACCTGCACACGCAACGCCGATTTGGTCTGTTATCTTAAAAACTTTCTTGCCACCTTTACTCATAACAAAGTATCCATATGTTACGCGCTTTTCAGCAGCTAAGATTACACCGCCTTGGAAAATAAGACCAACAGTAGTAGCACCTGGAACCCAGGCATATCCCTGCTGGGCGCCTTGACCTTGTGTTTGCTGCTGTTGTTCTTGCTGCGGCATCATTGGAATTTGTGGAATTTGAGGTAAATGCGGAAGTTGTGGTCCGATTTTTTCCATAATTTTTTCGCCTTTTCGGGTTGTTATACACAAGACAATCTATTAAGCTTACTTATAACCATTATAGGATAATCGAAGTAACTCAAAAAGAGTTAAAGGAACCGGCAAAGTACTAAAAGGCGGTAAATTTATCAGTCATATAATGATTAAAGCCAAAAGGGCATTTGAGCGCAGATCTGTTTTGATAAAGTAAAAAAAATAATCGGCACTACACTGATTGTTCTCACGGTCAAATTTTACCGAGACAACTTTTAACATTGAGTATGCTGTCACTTAAGTTGAAGCACAAAAATGTTAGAGGTTTACGTCCAAAACGTAGATAATACTTGGTTTGCAATAGCCTGCACTCAACAAAAAATCGTAGCAACATCTTTTAGCAGAACCCAAGAATCAACACTTAGCAATACGCTAAGCAACATTCCTTTCAATATGCCGGTTCAAGTTCTACATGAACCATCCAACTTCGCTAAAAGCGCGTTTGCTATTCTAAAAACAATCTACGACGGCAAAGAAGCCAAAAACAAACTTTCCTTAATCACACACACTTTGCCTGCTTACACCAGAAAAGTGCTCAAGGTTACATCCGCAATTCCTGTTGGTTACGTCTCTTCGTATGGAGCAATTGCTAAAGCTGTTGGCGGCAGTCCAAGAGCTGTGGGCAATGTTATGGCTGCAAACCCTTTTGTTCCAATTGTCCCATGCCATCGGGTAGTTAAATCAGACTTTACTTTGGGCGGTTACGGCGGCGGTTTAGAAACTAAACTCGAATTTTTAAAACGAGAAAAAAGAGGCTACCCATACCCGAAGAAAATTACGATAAACAGTGGATATCTTGAGCTTTTCCCCGTCGAGTTTGTCCTCAAAAATTTGACCTTATAATATTATTTACACAAATGATAAATGCAGGCTAACCTAACCACAAAGCGAGGAAGAATTGTGGTTAATCGAGGACTTTACGTTGGGCGGTTCCAGCCCTTCCATATTGGACACTTAGACGCAATAGAACACGCTCTAAGAGAAGTTGATGAACTAGTTATCGTTATAGGTAGCGCTCAATACAGCCATAACTGTGACAATCCCTTCACTGCAGGCGAGAGACTGTTTATGATTAGCAAAGCATTACTCGAGGCAAAAGTTGATAATTCCAAATTATGGATTGTTCCTGTACCTGATGTTCATCTTCACATGCTCTGGGTCAGCGCAGTTGAAGGCTACACACCCAAATTCAACGTCTTGTACTCAAATGAACCACTTACAAGAAGACTCTTCATGGAAGCAGGTTATCTTGTTAAGAATATTCCGTTGTTCGACCGCAAAGCGTATGATTCAACAATAGTAAGAGAAAGAATGATTAAAGACGAAAGCTGGATAGAGCTCGTGCCCAGAAGCGTTGCCAAATTTATCAAAGAAATCGATGGAGTAAACAGGCTAAGAGATTTAATGCAGACGGATAAGGCCACTTAAACAACCATCTTATCCTTCGAAGCCAAATTATAAAAACGCCAAGCTAACAAGTAAACGGTAATTAGAATTAGAAGTCCTACAAACACTCCGAACATATCTGGCAAATACGCAAACAAATTATTAGACACATGAAGCGACACAGAAATCAAATAGTAGGGCAATGGGTTTTTTTTTGCGATACCATAAGCAGTTATACCGGCGCTTGAAGCATGAAAAATAACGCCTGGAATCCTGACAAAGAAGGGTACGCCTTGAAAGAAAACATACAAAACAAATTCTGAAATGCCAAAACCCAAACCAATCAACACACCCAAGACAACGTAAGAACGTTCAGTTTCGCCATGCCTATAAAAAAGCGGAAAAACCTTCGCTAACTCTTCAATGAAAGGCGCTAAAACAATAATCGCCAAAGCCGAGGGGAAAAAAGGGTAAAATTGGGAAAAGAAAAGCGTGAAAGGAATACTAACCAAAATACCTGATATGAAGAAAAAAATGTATTCTTTGGAGCTTGGTTTATGAATAGGAATTACACAATGTCTTGGCGGTGTTTGATTCTCCATAAAAAGCAGCATCCAATAACCAAAGAACCAATAACTTGCTTATCAGCTTAACGATACCGCTAGAAGCCTGCCGCAATTGGATCTTTGGTCTTCATGAGTTCTCTTAAAACCACAGTAGCGTAGCTACCTCTGTTTAACATAAAACTTGCTTGAGTAGAATCGTCTAAAACTTTCGTTAACTTGAAGTCACGAACTGGAGAAAGAACAGTTCGTAATCCACCTTTGCCGCCAACTCTTGACAACTCATTGAGCCTCAACGGTTCATCTTTGAGTCCTTCGGCAGCCAAAACTAAACGTTCAACCCGACCCATAACTCCCTGCGAAAGTTTTTGTTTAGCACCAAAAATCGGCAACGCAACACGCAGTTTTCCTTCTTTAACCTGCTTGTTACAATCAATCAGGGATTCAGCGGTAACAATCTTAGAAACAATCGTAAGAGGCAGACCTGAACGTTCAACTGCAACAACAAAATCACCAACCAGAGCCTCGCTCAAAGGCAAACCACCTTTAATTCTCTCACTTAAGAAACGGTTGAACAGATAGGATTGATGTGCCTGAACAAAAAGCGCTTGCAATTTAATCGGCAATCGCTTGAAAGCACCCAAAAAATCATCGGGGCTTTCGACTAGATGGCGAAGCATTAAACGTTCAAAACGTAATTGCTTCGGAAAATTCTCCAAAGCCTTTTTGAAATCGCGAGTTGACTCAAGTTCCTGCCTTGCTTGCTGTGAATTAAGATGTTCAAACTTACTGGGTTTTGCCAAGAAAAGCATCGCTGCCTCTTCAAAGTTGCCGTGAGATAAGGCATTACCGACTTTATGGGTAATCGGACGAGTAGTACCGAAGCGTTGGTGTCCAAAAAAATTGGGGATACCACCTATTGCTTTAAGTTCTTTTATTGTTTGATTTGTGCGTTCTTGGATAATTTCTTTTGTATGGGAAATATTTTTGATAGTTATGGTAAAAAAATTGCCTAGAAGGTAAAAAAGAGACATTTGTTCACGAACATAACCCACAGGTTTAATAGTTATGTCTTTGACCTCAACTTTAGCAGCATCTTCTCTTGAAACATTCTCAAGCGTGACATATTGAGCCGTAACTGCTTTAGCGTCCTTTATTCCAGCAAACTGAACTCTTTCCTGATCAATATCCAATGCTTTGGCAACGTTCTTAACAGCAAGGAATGTGTCCCAATTACGTTTAACCAAAACACAAAGCAAAAAATGTTGCCTCGGAGTGATGGAACCCAAGACCTTACTGGGAACTTCATCGCTTGTACTTGCTTTGGATCCATCTACAAGAATCTCTTCAACCACAAAATCCTCAACAGATTCACGAATCAAACCACCCACACCAGGCATTTTGGTACCGTAAACCTCAATTCCGAGCAACCTATCAATTTCAGGAACAGACAATCAAGTCGCCTACAACAACTTTAGGTTAGCCGTTAATCGGTCAATCATCCTAGAAGGGGCAGGACCAATCCCAAGACAAGTTATTGTTCCCTCTGGAACCTCAGTTAAACCCCTGTCAACAATGAGTGCATGTGGCAAACCTAAATCATCAGCAGCTTGTTCGAGTTCACCTAACTCTTTTTCGCCTTCAACCTTGACAGCGACTTTCTTTTGCCCCTCAAAAATCCACCCTTCCCACCACTTCTTATGGCGCTGGTAAGCATCTTGTGCAGCTGAAACCGCAGCGTGACCCGCCTGGGCTGCTATTTTGCCTTTACTCATCTGCAAGTCAGTTCGAAAGACGAGAACTTGTTTGTATTCAAACTCGCTCATTGGACATTTCCAGCTATAGGTTGGCAAAGAAGATTTTAAGGGTTTGTGGACAAGTAGAGCAATCCAAAATATAGAAAAGCTGCAACCATCGGAGGTTTCCGAAGAACCTTCAGCAACATTTTTCCTTGAAAATCAATTTCATCAACATCTCGCAACGCCTTATTTACTCTTAACTTTTGGCAGACTCGAATCATCTCGTCAAATTTCGCGTCGGACAGTGAATCCAAAAACCTCCTGAGTCGAAGCATAACTCGGAAATCAAAGTCATAAAACTTATTGCATCTCTGTTGGTAAGCTTGGAGAATTTTGGAAGAGACATCTCCTCGATGTATGGCTTGACATGCAATCTCAGCAGATTCTTTGGCAGCTACTAATCCAAAGATTACTCCGCCTCCTGTCGTGGGCTTAACTTGCGAAGCGCAATCGCCTACCGCGAGAAAGCCGTCTGAAAAAATTTTTGGAATTGGTCCTCCTAATGTGATAGCGTGGTAGCCTATTTTGGAGATTCTCGCTTTTGCTAACTGTTTGGATGCTACTGGATGTTTTGCCATAAGCCGTCTGAGGTATTCGCGTGGGTTGCCGGTGTTGGTTGCTAAACCTAGTTTCGCTGAGCCATCGCGTCGTGGAATAAGCCAGCCGTAAAAACCAGGAGCGTAACCTTTACCAAAATAAACTTCAACTGCATCGAGATCAAAGTCCGAAACGTTTTCGATTTCCGCTTCAACGGCAATTACTAATCCGCTGGGTTTTAAAGCTCTCAAACCTACTTGCCTTATAAGCCTTGAAGAAATACCCTCTGCATCTATTACAACTTTTGAAGAAATGCTCTCTTCTCTGTTATCACCTTGCTTGACGCAAACGCCATTTACAAAACCATTGGACATTAAAAGCGATTGAACACGTGCATTCAAAACATAACTTACCCCAGCTTCTTTCGCTTTTTCTGCCAGGTATTGGTCAAAACGTGCTCTGTTTAACACAACCGTTACGGGGCTGGAGAGATCAAGCGAAAACTTGGTACCTTGAGAAGAGTAGAAATTAGCAGAACAAAAAGTGTTTTCCTCAATATCTATTGGAAGCGGATAGAGACCCAAGTTTTCTAGACTTCGAATACTGATGTGACCTGCACAGTGTGAAGGTAACCCTACCTGCGTATGCTCTTCATAAACGGTAGTTTCAAAACCCTTTTTTGCTAGTTGTAAGGCTGCGTATGAACCGACGGGTCCACCTCCAACTACTATAACATCTGAATTCTTGGGTGACAAAGTTTTGTTGAAGGAGACCATGATTAAGCAATGGAACAAAAGTGTATATAAGCAAAAGCTACCTTTATACAAAAATATATGTAAAAATCCAATTTGAACTAAAAAGTACCTCTACGAAAACTCAAGTGGAGCTACCTCAAAAATAGAAAAGAGAAAATAGATTTTTTGCAGGTTGACTTGTCTCTTACTTTGACTATTGCTTCTTGTGATAAGCTAATTCTATATAGGACTAACTTGATATTCAGAGTAGATAAAAAATGGCAGCTCAAACCTTTGACATTGGAGCGGTTGGACACCTCTCAGTTGATATTATAATGTTGCCAAGCAGGACTAAACCGTTCACGGTTTTAGGTGGTGCCGCAACCTACACGTCTTTTGCTGCCAAAGTTCTAGATTCAACCGCAGCTGTTATCTCAAAAGTTGGCGGTAATTTTCCGCAAGCTTACCTCTGGTGGATGAAAGAAGAAGGAATTGAAATTGCAAATATATCGAGACTTGCAGATAAACCAACAACTTGTTTTGAACTTGCCTACGGCAAAGACCTCGCTGAGCGAAAGCTCAGACTGAAAAGCAAAGGACCGCCTATAACTGTCGAAGATGTGCCCAACAATTTCCACGCTAAAGCGGTACATATCGCACCTATCGCCAACGAAACTAGCTACGAATTGGTTGAGCGACTCAAGGAGTGCGCGGACATTTTGTCAATCGACCCTCAAGGATTACTCAGATCTTTCGATGAAGCAGGGAACGTAACAGAAAATGCGGCAGTTGACAACCGAGTCTTTAGCTTGGTCAATATTTATAAGTCGTCACAAAAAGAAATTTTCGCTTTGACAGGAGAATCAGAGCTTAAAGCAGCAATAAGGGCAGTTCACGATGTTGGAGTAGAAACCGTGATAATCACAAACGGCATAAAAGGCTCGGTTCTCTCTGTTGGGGGAGCACAATACAATATCGCAGCGTGCCCTTCACAGGTCCTTGTCGACCCAACAGGAGCAGGAGACGTTTTCATTGGAGGCTTCTTGACCGAATACATCCGTCAAAAAGAATCGCTCTGGTGCGCAACTGTAGGTTCAGCTGCAGCATCGTGCATTGTGGAGGGAATCGGGTCCACTTATTTTGGCAACAAGGAAGAGATTTATCGGAGAGCTCAAATTCTTTATGAAAAGGAACTTAAGCAATAGCAACGTATCTACAGTTAAATTGGCGTATAATGAGGCGTGATTGTTTGGGTCGAATCGAAAAAGGCGAAAAGTGCAGTGTCTGTGGTAAAGAAGCTATCCGTTCCATATCGTCTGACAAAGTTAAAGCTGCAGGGATGAATGCTGGAAAAGATAAACGTGCTTTCCTCTGCAAAGAGCACTATAAGGAATTCAAAAAGAAGACAAAGAAAGACAAAACTCTAGACAAATGGCGCTATGGTAAGTGAGGCATCTTTATGCGGATTTTGCAGTTACATTCGAATTTTATAGTGTTCAAACCTATTGAAAAAGAAATAGGTATAGCTGAAGAAGCCGAAAAGCTTGAGAAGCGCATCGAAGAAGTGGTCGTGCTCTTTACTGCTATCGAAGAAGGCGATAACTCAGCCGTGGCGCAGAAAGCAATAAACGATGTCAGAGCTTTTTTAGGTAAACTCAAAGTGAACAGGATTCTCATCTATCCCTTTGCTCACTTAAGCAGTAACCTTTCCCAGCCTTCAGATGCCTTGAAAACAATCAAAGCCATGGAATCATACGCTAAAGACAAAGGTATAGAAACCTACAGTGCCCCATTTGGCTGGAATAAACAGTTCACTGTATCAATCAAGGGACATCCATTGGCTGAGCAAGCACGAAGTTATACGCCCGAAATGGTAAGCCAATCAGGGACGCCTGCCCCATGCGAAAGCAAGAAAGAAGGAGAACCAGTTTCAGCAGCACTCAAAGCCGAAGACACGATGAAGTCCTATTGGCATATTCTACAAACCGATGGGTCTCTAGTCCCGATTGAAGAATTCAAATTCAGAGGAAACACAAACCTGCAAAAATTCTCACAATACGAAATTAAAAAGACCCGGGCCGTCACCCAAATGCCACCCCATGTTACATTAATGAAACGGCTAGAAATCGCAGATTATGAACCAGGCAGCGACCCTGGCAACATCAGATGGTACCCTAAAGGGCGCATGATAAAGTCGCTTCTGGAACAATATGTTTCTGGCCGTGTTGCAAATTATGGTGGCATGGAAGTTGAAACCCCATTAATGTACGATTTCAACCACCCGAGTTTATCCAGCTACCTTAACCGTTTTCCTGCACGCCAATATGTGCTCAAATCCGAAGATAAAGATCTCTTCCTAAGGTTCGCAGCATGCTTTGGGCAGTTCCTTATGGCGCATGACGCCCAGTTCAGCTACAAACAGATGCCTGTCAAACTCTACGAGCTTACGCGCTATAGTTTTCGCCGCGAAAAAAGTGGTGAAGTTGTCGGTTTAAAACGGCTAAGAGCGTTCACGATGCCTGATTGCCACGCCTTTTGCACCGACCTTGAACAAGCTAAAAAGGAGTTTATGATACGTTTCAATCTCTGCATCGACGTTTTAAAAAATATTGGCTTGGTAAAGGACGACTATGAGATTGCTATGCGCTTCACCAAAGATTTCTACATAGAACATAAAGACTTCATAACTGAATTATCCCAAGAGTTCGGAAAACCAATCTTGGCTGAAGTGTGGAATGAACGGTTCTTCTACTTCGCCCTCAAATGGGACTTGAACTTCATCGATAACCAAGATAAAGCCGCGGCACTTAGCACCGATCAAATAGACGTCGAAAACGCCAAACGCTATGAAATTACTTTCGTAGATGAAAAAGGCGAGAAACAGTATCCACTCATTCTTCACTGCAGCCCAAGCGGTGCCATCGAAAGAGACATATACGCACTTCTAGAGAAAGCTTATCGAGAACAGATGACAGGTAAAGCACCGATGCTTCCACTTTGGCTTTCACCAACCCAAGTTAGGTTCATACCTATATCCGACAAATTCCTCGATAACGTGGAGCAGTTGGCACAAATAATCGCCCAACACAGCATTCGGGTAGACATCGACGACAGTGCCTCGACGCTGCAGAAGAAAATCCGTGAAGCGGAACAGGAATGGGTTCCCTACATAGTTGTTGTTGGCGAAAAAGAGGTTGAATCGGGTATGTTATCAGTTCGCGAGCGAGAACAAAAAGGCAAACAAGAAAAAATGACTTCCGAAGAGTTAGTTGCCAAGATAACAGCAAAGATTGCCAGCAAACCCTACAAGCCTCTGCCCCTACCAATGTATTTGTCCAAACGCCCCCAATTCCACGGCTGATAAACGAACTATACGTATCACTTACGTAAACCTTATCAAACAACCTAACACTATGAAACAACCAAATAGAAGTGAAACCTATGAGTAAGGAACTAAAAGTCTACATAGATGGAGAATATTACCCTAAATCCCAGGCTAAAATCTCCGTCTACGACCACGGGTTTCTTTACGGAGACGGTGTGTTTGAAGGCATCCGAGAATACAACGGCGTAGTCTTCAAACTTAAAGAGCATATTGACCGTCTGTATCGTTCAGCACACGCCATACTTCTAAACATCCAAATCTCCAAAGAAGAAATGATGAAAGCCGTAGTTGAAACACTACGCAAAAACAAGATGAAAGACAGTTATATCCGATTAGTGGTTTCAAGAGGAATCGGCGACCTCGGATTAGACCCCCGCAAATGCCCAAAACCTACAATAATAATAATAACTGACACAATTCAAATCCGAGCGGGAAACGCTAAAGAGACAGGAATAACGACCGTTTTCAGCTGGGTCCGACGCAACCCCGTGGACGCAACCACACATGAGATAAAATCGCTTAATTACTTAAACAGCGTCTTGGCAAAGATGGAGGCCAATGCGTGCGGTGTTGACGAAGCTATGTGCTTGGAAAGCAATGGCTACATCGCAGAGGGTGTTGGAGAAAATGTTTTCATCGTTAAAAACGGTGAGGTCTTCACCCCACCAACATCAACAGGTGCATTAGCAGGTATAACCGCTAAGGTTGTGGAGGAAATTTGCGCGAAGCTTGGCATTAAACTCACCATTACAAACCTGACACCATTCATGCTTTTTACTGCTGATGAAGCCTTTTTCACCGGCACAGCAATGGAAATGGTGCCCATTCGTGAAGTTAACAAACGCCAAATCGGCAACGGCAAACCTGGACCCATCTCAAAGAAACTGATGCATGAGTTTCAGAAAGTAATCGAAGATCCCGAAAACGGCGTAAGAGTCTAGAATTGTTTTAACCATGACCTACATGGCCGCGACTTATTTTATTTTTCTTGTTCATGAATTGCTCTAGACTATTGAATGCTTCTTCCAGCTCTTCGCAAGGCGGTAGAAACACTATTCTTGCATGATCTCTACCGTATAACGGGTCAAATCCTGAGCCATTCACTATTAATACACCGGTTTCTTTGAGAAGTTCTATAACAAATTCCATGTCAGTTTTCCACCTTTTACCCACTTCGTGGATCTTAGGAAATATGTAGAATGCACCTTCTGGTTTTGTTGCTGTTATACCATGGATTTCGTTTAAGCGTTTAAACGCATAGTCTCGTCGTTCTTTTAGTCGTTCTACGATATCTTTTACAAAGTCTTGGGAACCATTGAGTGCAGCGGCTCCGGCGATTTGGACAGGTGTGTTGGCGCATAGACGGATGCGGCATTGCTTTTCAACACCCAACTTGAGGTCGTCTAAGACTTTGCCTTCACCTTTAAAATATACATAACCCAGTCTCCACCCCGTCATCTGGTAGACTTTGGAGAATCCGTTGAGCCCAATGACTGGCACATCTTTGGAGAGATTTGCTGTACTAACGAATTCTTTCTCGAAAGTTAGTTGGTCGTAGATTTCATCGGATAGCACAGGCAGATTATTTTCGCCTGCGATATCAAGCATTTCCTTTAGCATTTTTCGAGTGTAAACTGAGCCTGTAGGATTATTTGGATTGGTTATGACAATCGCGCGTGTTTTAGTTGAAATTTTGCTCCGCAGGTCATCGATGTTTGGCTGCCACCCTTCCGCCTCGATAGTTTCGTAGGAGATTGGCGTGCCATCGAAGAATCTCGTATAGGAAATGTATGGTGGATAGGTAGGCCCCGGAAAAAGAATCTCAGCCCCTTTGTCAACTAGCGCAGCTAAAACCATCTGGATACCTTCCGAAATACCTTGGGTAATCAACACATTGCTAGAGGTGATGTCTACGTTGTTGACTCTCTTTTCTTTGCAAACTATTGCTTCTCGAAGTTCAGGTATACCTTCGCTGGGTGAATAATAGTTGTCGTCAGATTCAATTGCTCTACAAAGCGCATCCTTTACATTTTGAGGCGTTGTGAAATCGAATGCTGCTGGATCGCCGATATTTAGGTAATAGATTTTTTTGCCGCTTTTGATAAGTTCCTGCGTGTGAACTATAACGTCTCGTATAGCATACTCAATATCATTTGCCCTATTCGTTACTTTAACTTGCGGCAAAGTTCATTTCCCTGTAACCAGAACACTTGCTAAGCCAAAAAATAAAGGTTCCTAACATTAAACCTACTCACAAGTCACTAAAATACAACGTTCCCGACTAACATTAGATATTTGGATTCAATAACCTCTTTGAAGAAATTACAGAAAACAGAGTATACTGCCATTTTTATTAAGAAGAACAAATCAAAACATTACTATAACATTTGAGGCAGTACATTACGGGTTTTCCCATTTCTGCTTGGCGTATTCGATAAAACCCAAGACACAATTTTCCAGCATTGTTTTTGAGTAGATACGATGATTTTTTACAAAATCAACGATTCTACTCATTACTTTATCTTCGAGAATTATTCTGTCACGAATTTGCTCTAAACTCTGATTCTTTTTAACACCGTCCTCGGCTATGTTTGCCCATAGTTGAAGCTGAACCTTATAGTCTCTAAGACGTTGAACAGCATCAGAAGCTTTGCCGAAGTGACTAAAGTAAAGCGCTTTGGGTTTTAGACTTATTAACTTATCCAAAGAGCTTAACGCTACTTCAAGATGAAAAGGTGGAGGAGTTGTTGGAACAATAACATCAAATTCAGGAAGGTATGTTCCAGCAGCGTCTCCTGGAAATATTCCATCATTAAATGATTCAAGAAAACTTAGGTTATGCGAGGCATGACCGATTGTTTCAGTCACATTTAATTTACCACCACACCCCAAATCGAACGAACCCTCTGTCATTGGAATCAACCTTTCCTTAGGGATGGATTCTGGTTTGCCAAAGATATCACTTATGAATCCGAGAACTAATTGAGAAGAGGCCCAAAGCCGCTCGGGGTCAACTAGGTGTGGTAATCCTCTGGGATGAACTATAACTTTGGCCTTTGGCAGAGATTTTAACAGAGTACCTGCACCGCCTCCATGGTCTAAATGAACATGGGTTAGAGCAACATAATGGATATCTTCAAAGTCAATTTTTAACTCCTTCAACCCAGAGAGCAATCGTGGTACAGAAGATGTTGGTCCTGACTCGACCAAGAAAGGTTCTTCACCTGCAATTATGTAGCTGCAGATTAAGTTTTTAAACCCGCCAGTACACAGTTCAACCATGAACAACTTGTTACCTATTTTTTTAGCGTGCACAACCTTCCCTCAAATCAAGTTGTGTAGTTTTATCACGCCATAAATGTTTCCGTGAACAATGAGCAAACAACAAAACTTAATTACGCATAGTTATCTTAATCAAAGACTAAAAGGAGAAACTTCACATGTTGAAAGCAATCATATTCGGCGCGCCTGGTGCAGGAAAAGGAACATACGCCTCAAGACTTCAAGCAAAACTCGGTGTTGACGTTATTTCAATGGGAGATATTTTCCGCGAATTAGTTAAAGAAAAATCGGATCTAAGCACCAAAGTTAAAAGCTACATGGAAAAAGGAGCTCTAGTTCCTGACGAAGTCGTTGTTGAAGTTCTAAAAGCTCATTTAGCAAAAATTTCTAAAGGAAGAGGCTTTATTCTCGACGGTTACCCACGCACACTCGACCAAGCAAAAAAACTTAACAGCATAACAAAAATTGATGTAATAATGCAGCTAAATGTTCCTGATTGGATAATTATCGAACGCTTATCCGCGCGTAGAGTGTGCAAAAGCTGCGGAACAGTATACAACGTGAAATATCTAAAATCCAAAGTTGAAGGTGTCTGCGATAAATGTGGGGGCTCGTTATATCAAAGAACAGATGACAACCCGGAAACGATAAAGAAACGACTAGAAATTTACCAAGAACAAACAAGTCCATTAATAGCTTACTACAAGGAAATGAAAGTTCCCTTCATAGAACTGGAAACAAAAACGCTTGATCAACCTACAGAGCCCATGGTTGAAAAACTGCTATCGGAACTAAAAAGACTAAAGTTCGCTTAAATATCTAGGATAAACTCCAAAATCACTCTATCGATCTCTTGGATTATAAACATGCGATGGTATGTTACCGCTTTAACGGCGACCCTCTGAGGGTGTTTTTCGGAGTTGAATTTTTCGCCCCAAATTTTTGCTTCTATTTTGAAAGTTTCAGAAGTTTCCTTCAAACTGGTTATTAGGAATTTTGAGTAGAGCATGTTTTCGGTTTCAAACTTTACAAGCAAAGTTTCAAGCCAATTATAAAGCAGAGCGTAGTGGTCTTCGGCTCCAACTTCAATAGTTTCTTCTTGTAACTGAGCGATCTTATCGGTATCGGTCATCGTTTCAAACATCGATAATGCAGCGTTTTCGTACGCTTCCTCAATGTTTCTTCCGTGTGCACGAACGTAAACATCTGCAGTGTGTTCCAGAAATTCGAATCGCCCGGCAAATTTGTCAGGTTTACTCATTTTCTATAACCAATACCAAGTAAACTATAGTGGAATAAAAACAAATTATTAATTTAGAAATAAGGAATTTAGGTAAAGGAGAAAAAATGAAGAAAAAATGTGCTATCTATCACATTAAAAGAACCATTTTTCTTTTTTAGGGAAATCTTTGCATTTGTAGATACGAAGCTGTCTTTGTGGTTCGATGCGACAACGCTTGCGTGCGTTCTTTCTTCTAAGAAGAGGGGCGAGTTGAAAGAAAGGGCATTTGGAACAAAGAGTGCTCATGTTTGTTCTCCTATCGGGTCATCATCCTTCGGAATACCGGTAGTGCAATAGCTATCATTACTATACCGAACACGATCAGTATGATAAGTTCTGTTGAAATTTGCGGTATTCCAGCTCCTAAAACCATGACTTTCCGTAAGGCATCTGAAGCATATGTTAAAGGCAAAATTTTGCTTATGTCCTGCATATACCATGGCATCTGCTGTATTGGGAAAAACACTCCGCTAAGGAACATCATCGGAAACATCAAAGTCATCATGAGCATCTGTGCGGTTTCTTGGTCTTTTGTGAAGGACGTTATCACTATCCCTAACCCCACGAAGCTAAATACACCAAGCAAAAGCAAAGCAAACACCAGCAAGATATTACCTTGTATGGCGACCCCAAAAATTCCAATGGCTAGAGCTAAGATTATTACTCCTTGGATTAAGCCGCGGCCAGTTTGAGCCATAGTTTTACCCAGCAAAATAGACAATCGATTCACTGGTGCAACCATCATGCCATCCATTGTGCCGATTTCTTTTTCCTGCGAAATCGCAACTGGCAAACCAGTCATTACACTCATCATAACCGTCATAGCCATTATGCCTGGTGCAATGAAGTCAAAGTAGCTTGGGTGACCTGAAACGACACCTTGAGTCTGAACACTGTAAGGTTGGACAACAGCAAGAGAATTTGTCGCATTCAAGGGTAAAACATTGTTTATCGCAAGCTGTTGGCTCATTGCGTTAAATACACCAGTTAGTGCGGCTTGTATTGTCGCGGAGATTTGCGGGTTAGATTCATCACTAACTATGACGAGTGTACCTTGCTGTCCAGTTAGCAGACTCTGGGAGAAATTGCTGGGAATTAAGATACCCCCTTCAAGTTCTCCTCGTTGAACCATATCTTTAAGTTCAGCCTGACTTGACACATTAGTAATTACCAGCATGTGAGTTTGATCGTTGATTTGCGTTAAGCCCATCAGGAAAGCTTGACTTGGAGCAGTTGAACTGTTAAAAGGCGAATCCTCATTAACCAACCCAATTTTTAAATCAGTAATCGTGCCATTCGATGGGTAAATAAAACCAACCATAACCATCATGAACAATGGCATGACGATTAAAAGCACTAAACCGAGCCTGTTGCGAAACAGTTCTGTTAAGTCTTTTTTTGCGATCCTATAACTGTGTTGTAGAATTGTTTTTGCTGTCATATCTATTACCTTACCCTCCTTGGTGATGCACCAAATCGTGGGCCATGTTCCTGCTTGATTTTTTGGTCTGCGCTGTCTCTGACTTCATGACCGGTTATGTGTAGAAATACGTCTTCAAGTGAGGGTTGCAGGTTTTCCATGGAAGTTATTTTTCCGTTTCTTTTTCTTACTGCATCGATTATGTTGTCGAAGGCTTCTTCGCCGTGAACGATTAGGTGTAGCTGTCTGGAGTTTTCTTGGGTGACTGCATCTGCGCATTTGAGGGCTTTTATATCGGTCAACATACCGGGGGTTAGGTTTGCTATTTCTAGTTTAACAATCATGGTATCTGCTCCTGAAATTATTTTTTTGAGGTTAGTTGATGTGTCAAGAGCTATAATTTTTCCGTGGTCAACGATAGCTATGCGATCGCATAACAAGTCAGCGTCAACCATCATATGTGTAGTTATGATAACTGTCGTTCCTTGTTCTTGATTGAGCTTTTTGATGAAATCCCTTATTTCTACTGATGATTGAGGGTCTAAGCCTAAGGTAGGTTCATCAAGAAACAAAACTTTAGGCATGTTAAGCAGTGCACGGACAACGTTCATTCTTTGGCGCATACCGGTTGAGAACGTGCCAACTTGTGCGTTTTTCCATTTTGTTAACTGGACAAGTTCAAGTAATTCATCGATTCTTTTGTTTAATGTGCCTTTTGGTATGTTGAAGAGGCTGCCAAAGAACCAGAGGTTCTCTTTTGCTGTTAAACGATTGTAAATAATCATTTTTTCTGAAACGATGCCGATTAGTTTGCGTACTTCCATATCATGTTTAACTGTGTCGTATCCTCCGATTGTAGCTGTTCCCCTTGTAGGTCGTGAGAGCGTAGAGAGCATACGCAGAGTTGTGCTTTTGCCTGCCCCGTTGGGTCCTAGCAAGCCAAATATTTCGCCTTTCTTGACGCTGAATGATATGTCTTCTACAGCAGTGAACTTTCCAAACATCTTTGTCAGGTTTTGTACTTCAATTATTTTTCCGTTGTCCATGGGTAAGATCACTTTGCAATATTATTCAGTGCAATATATAGCGGCAAAATATAAGTATTCCCTAAAACAAATACCTAATTGAAAGCCAATGACAACTGAAACCGAGGATAAGACAACTGCAAGTTGGATGAAAGAAGCCCAAAAAGGCATTATCCGCATGGGAGTACTAATTCTCATCAACAAGAAACCTTCCCACGGCTACGAAATCATGAAAGAAATCAACAGCCGAACTAAAGGTTTCTGGCAACCTACTGCAGGCGGCGTCTACCCCATCCTTCGCAATCTAGAAAATTCAGGTTACATTAAAGGTAAATGGCAAACCCAAAAGAATCGGCGTCTAAGAGTTTACCAAATCACCGAATCAGGAGAACAAATCCTAAGAAAAGCAATATTGAAGCAAACAGAAATCACAAACAACATCGGGAACCTTTTCCGAGAATTCGCTCGAGATGTCCTAAACATCGAATTGGAAAATTGGTCTGCGCCCAACATACCGTCACCGTTGTCAGCATTCCTTGAAGAAAAAATCGGTTCTGAATGTAACCTCAAACAGTTAGAGTATGAACGCAAACACATCTATGAAGCGATAAAAAGCATACGGGATAGACTGAAACTTCTCGATAAAAGAATTGCCGAAATCAAAAAAGAAGAAAAAACCGATCCTTCACCAGTGAATTCTTAGGGAATTGCGAAACTGTTATTTCAAACACCCCAATTAATGAGTCAGATTGGCAGTGCACCTCGATTTTAATCTTTTAAGAATTTCAGGTTTAAAGCGGAGTCGCAAAAATCCTATGTCTCTAGATATGTGCATTAGAAAGCAAATTTCCCTGCAGTCTGTGTAAACAATTTAAATCTGAGATTCACTATCCATAAGGAGAGTGTGAAATATTTGTTCCGCGTTAGAGTCAACAAAATCGAATCTACCCGTGACTTAGACGGCAACCTTGGAAAGAGAATAGAGTTACTTGAAGAAAGGGAAGTAAACCCCTACATACTCCGACCACAATCAGATGAAGCCAAGATGGCTCAAGATATAATGCAAGCACTTCAGACGCAAATGCCATTTCTACCTCAAAAAAATCAAATGGCAACTCCTAAGATTATCTTGTTCCTAACTGAGCATGAATACGACAGTTTAGAGATAAGTTTTGACGTAAACCAAGTCTACGAGGTAGTTTTGGAGAACCAGTCAATTAGGTTTAAGAAAGTTTGATTAGTTGGTTTCTAATTTCCTTTAGCGCAGAGTGCTTTGGGTGGAAAGAAAGGACAAACATCATTTTTCTCAATGCACAGCTGATTTCATCCAAGTTTGATATTTTTCCTTCATCACAATAGAGCGGTATTGGCTCTTTGTCGTCGTTTTCTTCGTAGTAAACATAGATTGGTGAGGCTGCTTTGTCAAAGTGGACCATTTCAAAATCCAAATTCAACCGTTTTGCTGTCATTTTAGCAGCATATTTAACTGAATCTAATCGGTTTTTGCTTGGAGGACTATTTGAAGCGAAAACCATCAATTTTCCACAGTTTCCCTTAAACATGTTCGCCACAAGTTAGTTTTTATTAGAAATTCTTTTAAAACAAATCCTCAGGCGACATTTTAGAGCACTAGAGAGATAATTGAAAGTGAATCGCAGAGGAAGAATGTTTTGTTGCTGTATTGTGTCAATCACAACGGCTTAAATTATAAACTAAAGCTTGATTATAGCGGGTTGATTTATTGCAAGACGAGCATTGGCAAATGCCTGAATGGTGGTATCGAGAAAAACGTCCTTCAAGTGATGAATGTTATTTTGAGAATATGTCTCGAGTAATATTTCAAGCAGGCTTAAACTGGCAAGTTATAGATAAAAAATGGTCAACTATTAGAAGGGCTTTTGAAAATTTTAACATTAGCAAAGTGGCAACTTATACTGCTTCAGATGTTGAAATCCTCATGAGGGATCAAGGAATCGTCAGAAACAGAGGTAAAATAAAGGCAATAATCCAAAATGCACAAAATTTTGTTGCGATAGAGAAGCAGTTTGGCTCATTTCAAAAATATCTCGATAGCTTAGATAAGTCAAGCAATTACGAAGATGTGGTCAAAGATTTAGTAAACAAATTCAAGTGGTTAGGATCACCCTCGGCGAGCCTATTTTTATACACGGTTGGCGAAAAAATAGAACCGTAGTTAAGTTTTGTAACCTAAGTTTTTAAATTCAACAGTTAATTTATCATCGAAATCTATGAGATCAAAAGTAAGAGTTCACGTTCTGATAAGTGGCAGAGTTCAAGGTGTTTTCTTTAGACAAAATACTAAACTTCGTGCTGAAATCTTAGGAGTAAAGGGGTGGGTACGCAATTTGGCTGATGGTAGGGTGGAAGCGGTTTTTGAGGGAGAAGAATCAGCTGTAAAGAATGCTGTTGAGTACTGCCGCCATGGTCCCAACAATGCCAAAGTTGAAAACGTTGAAGTACGCCACGAGAATTATAGTGGTGATTTTTTCGATTTCCAAATCAGATAAGAAAAATCAGGTTTTTTTCTTGGGCACCCTAAAATGAGAGTCTTTCCCAGCGCTGATGTATTCTCCGCCCATGCCTCGAACTGCGGAGGCTATCTTGGCAAAGTTCTCTGAGCCTAAGAACATCTTGGGCTGAATTATAATGTAGTCGTCTTTTTCGTCAAAACTCAATCTAGACTCAAGTTCCTCAGGAAAAGACATACGGATGTCATCTACAGACCTCTGCCTAGATGTGTCAGGTGGAACAACAGATGCGGGAGGAATTATTGATGTATTGATTTGACCAGTAGGTTGCGTTAATTGGCCAACTGCAAGTGATTTCAATGACGCAGAAATTGTCCGTAGTTCGGCTGAAATCTTGTTCAATTCTGAGGTAACCGTGTCTACTTTTTGCAACAGTTGAGTTAATTTTTCTCTATCACTGTTCACGTAAACTCCCTCTCAAACCCCTAAATAATCGATGAGGCTTATTAAATTGTTTGCAAACTACCCAAAGTGAAAAAACTGAATGATTGAAATCGATGGAAGCAAAAAAAGCGGAAGCGGTACAATTTTACGTTTATCTATTGCGTTGTCAGCCATCAAACTGCAACCTCTTCATATATTCAACATCCGACAGAGTCGCCCCCAACCTGGTTTAAAGCACCAACACCTGGAAACAGTATTAACAGCAGCTAGAATCTGCAGTGCCAAAGTAGAGGGAGCAAAATTGGGTTCAAGAGAACTTTGGTTTGTACCAAACAAGATTAATGGTGGTGAGTTCGAAGCTGTGATTGAAACCGCAGGAAGCATCCCTATGCTGCTGATGGCTGTTTTGCCGATCTGCTTGTTTGCTAACAAACCAGTGCATTTGCATGTGGCAAAAGGCGGAACAGACACTATTCATGCCCCAACAATCAATTACCTAAGAAACGTTCTTTTGCCAACACTTAAATTGATGGGGGTCAGAGCCGAAATTAATGTTCAAAAATATGGTTATTATCCCAAAGGGGCAGGTGAAGCAACAATGACCGTCGAACCTAACAACAACTTAAGACCAATCATACTAGATAGGTTTGGCGAGGTTAAGAGCATAAAGGGTATTTCTATTTGCACTTTTTTAGCTGAAAGGCAAGTGGCATCGAGGCAAGCTAAGGCAGCACGAGATTACCTCTTTGAAAGAGGGTACACCACCGAAATTCAAGTCGAAAATGATCATTCAAACCTCATTCAAAAAGGAAGTTCAATTGTGCTTTGGGCTCAAACCGACACAGGTGCAATCGTTGGCTCTGACGCTATCGGCGAACGACATAAAATAGCCGAGGATGTCGGCAAAGAAGCCGCCCAAAAACTTTTCACTGAAATTTTATCGCAACCTACTATTGACATTCACTTGGCTGACATGCTCATTCTGTATATGGCTCTAGCATCAGGCAATTCGGTGATTCTCTCAAGAACCATCTCTGAGCATATTGAATCCAACGTATGGCTTATTGAAAAAATATTAAATGTCAAATTTATGGTTAAAAAAACAGATAACCTCTTCAGGATTGAGAAAAACAGTTGAGCAGCAGGTCTGAACAAATTACTTGCATAAAAGTCCCAAAAAACCAAGGGGAAAAGGCTATTGCACTGGCTAACAAGCTAAGGGCTTTGGACAAAACGTTCTCAATCCAGAGGGATGAACAAAATTTGTGTATTCCTCTATCCAGAGAGTTGCTAGAAACCGAATTATCAAAGCTTAAAAAACAAATACCCGAATTAGAATTGATAAAGAATGTTTTTGCAGAGAAAAAACGAGCTCCCGAAAATCTCTTGCAAGCTCTCAAATACAAGTTACCTTCGAACTTACGCTTAAAAGTTCCTAAATCATTTGACACAATTGGTGATATCGTAGTCATCGACATCCCACATGAACTTACACCATACCGAGCATTCATTGGAGATGCTATCCTAAAAACTAATAAAAAAATCCGAACGGTACTTGCAAAGGAAGGTGATATTAGCGGAACCTACCGCGTTCGCCACTATTCTTTCATCGCAGGCGAAAGCAAAACTCAAACCAGCCACAGAGAATTTGGCTGCCAATACTATGTTGATATTGCCAAAGCATACTTTTCCCCTAGACTGTCCCATGAGCATGACCGTGTAGCATCGCTTGTTCAATCAGGTGAAGTTATAGCGGATTTGTTCGCAGGTGTAGGTCCATTTTCGATATTAATTGGTAAGAGAAACCCAAGGGCGAAAGTCTATGCTGTTGACATTAATCCGAAGGCTGTAGAATTGCTTAAAGCCAATGTTAGAGTTAACAACGTTGACACCCGAGTTTTGCCAATTTTAGGGGATGCAAGGGATATTGCCCGAATTAAACTTGAAGGTGTAGCCGATCGCGTCATAATGAATCTGCCTGAAACCGCAATAACCTTTACTGAAGCAGCCTGCAAAGTAATAAAAAAAGAGGGGGGAGTAGTGCATTTTTATGGTTTCATCCGTTCACCTGACTCGATAAATAATCTCAAAGAACGCTTTACCGAATTGATTGAGAAAAACGGGCGAAAAGTGGGAGATATTCTTTACGCAAAAAGAATCCGTGAAACTGCGCCATTTGAGTCGCAGGTAGTTTTGGACGCAAAAATCCTCTAGGATTCAACAATCAGAGTAATTTTGATTTTTTGTGTTGGATCTTTTAGTTTTTCTACAAAAATTCTTTGTAAATCTTTTGATGCTTTGTCAGCCTTTATTGCAATTGTTCGGTTGCAGATGTAGTCACTTTTGCGAATAACCATGTCTGTTGGGTGGGTTAAAATTAGATTTGGAGAACCACATGCGGTGATTCTCTCGGTCAAGTTGTCTGCCTCGATTACGATTGTAAGTTTAGCGTTTAATTTTCGCAACTCACTTTTAAATTTTGAACCTAACTTGTTTAGCGGCTTGTCGACAGCAACCGTCACAATGCAATCCCCAGTTTTGGATAGATGCTCATCTTTTGTTATCATCAACGTTGTTGGGTGAATAGATAGTATGTTTTCATGCCCATGCCCCAAAATGAGTTCTCTTGCTTTACTAGTCATTTACTCGCGAACCTCAATAGAATCAACTTTGCCATCCCCATCTAAATCAAAACCTTGAATTACAACCGCAAAAGTGTCTTCACTGAGATATTTCTGAAGTGTAGTTCTCCAAAAATTTGTCAAAGCAATGACACATGCTTTTGTACCCACAGCTTTGTTGCCTGCTAAAACAATTATCCTCTTGGTTCTATCCCAGGGATTTTCGATTTTGGCGATTAAACCCGTCATATCTGAAGTGTAAACCTGCATAGTTTTTTTGGAAGATAAACCTCCAAGTAAGAAACCTTGGTCGTTTGATTGCATGATAAAGTTGATAGGCAGATATTCGTTGATTTCCTGGGTTAGCAGGTTTGTTCCTGGACCGCCCACAAGTATGAGGTTGTTTTTCTCTTCTTTTTCTACCTTCATATCAACGTCCAATTTCACGACGAACTCTGTTGGAATTTTCAAGAACTGCCCTAAAAAGAATGCTAAATGTGCAGCATAGTGACCATCGCGAGAGCTAGTTTTGAAGGGCCCATGTGGTTGTGGGCTGCCAACAACGATTTTTCCGTCAAAAACCCCGTCGTCAAGGAATTCTTTGAAAAACGCTTGCAATTTTTCTTCTGTGCCTAATAAGCATAGGTTTTGAATTACTTTGTAGCCTTTTGGAAACTCTATTCCAAATGCAGGTGAAGTGGTTTTGTAGTATTTTGCGGTTGCGCCTTTCTTTTTTTCTTCTTTTGTAACTGCTATTGCACCTGATTCAGCTAGTTTCCGGATATGATAGTAAACTTTTTGCTCGTGAAGATCTAGTTGCCGAGCGATTTCAAGAGGGTACATTTCCTTCTCTGAGAGAAGGGTTAAGATTTTCCAGCTGAGCTTGCCTAGCATTGATTTTAGTTTTTGGGAATCTTCTAGGATTTTGATTTCTTTTACTTCTTGGTTGTTATCATGGTCCCGCAGAAGTAACTTCTTTTTGTCCATTGTTACCGGTATGCAGTAACAATAAACGCACTATAAAAAATTTAGTTATAATGGTTCTAAAACTGCATGCTCAAAAGACGCAAAATTATTGTTTTTATGGCAAAAAAAGCTGAACGCCTAGAAAAAAAGTTTTAGCGGTGCTACTCTTATGTTAAAATACTTTATAACAAACTTAGCTATCCATAGTTGTCAAACATGTCTAAATGAAGGTCTGAAAATGTGTGGAATATTCGGCTGCATTTTAAAGGAAGGTAACGCTGCACCCCTGATACACTCATCTCTTAAACGCCTCGAATATCGAGGATACGACTCCGTGGGAATCGCAACAATCTCGTGTGGAAAAATATTCATGAAAAAAGACCAGGGTAAAATTGACGAAGTCCACAAAATCGTTGACCTTGATGATTTACCCGGCAATGTAGGAATCGGTCACACAAGATGGGCAACTCATGGAGCACCCCTCAAAATCAACTCTCATCCTCACGCCGACTGCACCGGCGATATTGTGGTTGTCCACAACGGAATAATTGAAAATTTCCTTGAACTCAGAACTGAACTGCAAAACGTAGGTCATACATTTGTTTCAAAAACAGATACAGAAGTTATGCCTCACTTAATCGAGGAGACGCTGAAACAAAACCCAAAAATGAGCTTGACTCAAGCGGTTTTAGAAAGCCTTAAACGTATCGAAGGTTCGTACGCTTTTGCAATCATTTCCACAAGAGAACCGGACAAGATTATTTGTGCTCGCAACGAGAGCCCCTTAGTTTTAGGAATTAACGGAAAAGGCGTTTTCTGTGCCAGTGACATCCCAGCTTTTTTGCCCATAACTAACAAGGCTGTCATGATTAACAACGGCGAACTCGTCATTTTAAAAGCCGAGGGTTACGAAATCCGCAACATCTCAGACAACAGTTCCATCACACGTGAACCCACAACCATTGAATGGACAGCTGAAATGGCGGTCAAACAGGGTTATCCACATTTTATGATTAAAGAAATCCATGAACAACCCGAAACCTTGCGCAACACTCTACGTATCCAAGACCATTATTTAGATTTGCTCTCAACTTTTCTTGACAGGGCAAACGAAGTGTTTTTGGTTGCCTGCGGAACAAGCTATCACGCCTGCTTAGCAGCATCCTACATGTTTTCCAAGCTGGCTTTTCTTCCAACTTACCCAGTTTATGGCTCAGAATTTGTCGAACAACACGGCAAATCTGTAAATATCGATAGCACTATTCTTGCAGTAAGCCAATCAGGTGAAACTGCAGACACTTTAGCGGCAGTTACCTGCGCTCAACAGCGAGCAGCAACAGTTTTAGGCTTAACTAACGTCATCGGATCCACTTTAACACGAATTTCCCGTGTATATATTGGCACGCAGGCTGGTCCAGAAATCGGTGTTGCAGCCACTAAAACCTTCACTTCTCAACTTTCTGTCTTAGCACAATTGGCACTTAAACTAGCCAAGAAACGTGGCAAGATTTCTCAAGATGAAATCGATTGTCTAGAAGAGAAATTGCAAAACCTGCCTGAAGTTGTTAACACCGTAGTGCAAACTCAGGAAGAGAAAGCTAAGCTGCTGGCTAAGAAATATCGCGATTCAAAAATATTCTTTTACTTAGGAAGAGGTATAAGCACAGCAACTGCGTTTGAAGGAAGACTCAAACTCATGGAAATAGCGTATATTCCGTCAATTGCATTTCCGGCTGGCGAGAGCAAACATGGTCCAATTAGTCTAATCGAGAACGGGTTCCCTGTTGTCTTTGTCTGTCCTAGAGACGACTCCCATAGAATAGTCATAGGGAATATAATGGAGATGAAAGCTCGAGGTGCCCAAATCATTGCTATCATTGAAGAGGGAGACCAAGAAATTAGAGACTTAGCTGATGACTATCTTGAGGTACCAAAAGGTATTCCAGGAGTGCTTTCTCCAATTCCATTTGCAGTACCGCTTCAGCTCTTAGCGTACTACATGTCTTTAGAGAAAAAGCTCAATCCCGACATGCCTAGAAACTTGGCCAAGTCAGTTACTGTAAAATGATTTCGTAATTTCACTATCCCAACACCAATAAAAGCTGTACAAATCCAAAATGAAATTGTTATTAATCTAACTAAACCATTTTTCCAGCGAAACTTTCCCTTTCTGCTTTTTACTGCTGGCAGTCATTCGCTCTATAGCTTTTTTGATTCGTTCTTCACCAAAGTCTTTTTGGCCGCAGAGAAAGTCAAGTAAGCTTTGCTCGTTGGGTTCTTTCCATTCTATTTTATAATCGTCGGTTACTTTTGGATGGAGAAATATTTCTCGAATTTCAGGTATTTTGTCTACAAAGGATACTTTTTCTATGTGTGGAAGCGCTTTATCTAGGGTGCTGTATCGTTTTATGAGTTTCAGAGCTTTTTTTGGTCCTATCCCTTTTACACCATCTGGATTGAAGTCCGTCCCGATTATTATTCCGACATCAATTAGCTGTTCATAGGTTATTTGGCATTGGGTAAGTGTCTTTTGCAACTCTACAATTTCAGGCTGTACTTCAATTATTGCTTTTCCGCGTCTTCGTCTACCGGAGATTGTGACGTTTCTGAGCAGTTTATTTGCTCCAAATAGGAGACTGTCGTAGTCTTGGCTTGCACAGTAATCAGCATCGCCTTTTCTGTTCATGTGGGCTGCTTGGGCTTCTCCTTCGCCGGGGGCTTGAATCCAAGGCAATCCCATTAAATCCAAGATTGTTTTGCTGTCATTTAACATGTAATCTTTCATTCTTGTTGCCACTTGAGCGTACATTCGCATTTTTTCTTTGTCGCCAGTTGCTGCGGCTTTGGCATAGCTGGCAACTGCTTCAACTTTTACTTGCTTTCGGCGTTCAATCTCGGCTGCCTTTAATGCGGGAGATGTGCCATCAAAAACGTAGATGGGTTTAATCGCCATTTCAGTTAGGTTGATTGTGCGGTAGAAGAGCCCGCTTATGTGGCTTGTGATTTTGCCTGTGCTGTCTTTAAGTGGAGTACCATCGGGTTGACGAATGATACTGAGGAATTGGTAGATTGCGTTGTATGCGTCTATTGCTATGATTTTGCCCGAGAGGTCTTCAAGTTTTATTTGGGTTTTTGGAATGAGGTCTTTGAAGTTTACGCCCAAAACGATTCACAAAATATGATAGGCAAGAAACCGTCTTAAGAGGTTTACTAAAATATCTTATTCGCAGAAGACATTTTTTGATTAATTGGAAAACTGGATTCAGTCCAGTGAGGGTGCTGAGCGAGGAAAAGATGGCTAAACTATCTATTATGATAGTTCGATTCGTCGTTTTCCCCTTGCCATAGAGGATGTGCGAATTTTTCCACTTACTTCTAGTTTTAGAAGCAAATCGTTGAAGTCTTTGAAGCCTAAATCTTCATATTCGCCTTTTAGTTGTCCAAATAATTCATCGTCTGTCATGTCGCCTTTTTTGCTTAGAATTTCTATTAGCACATAGTAGGCTGGTCGGGTTTTCCAAGTCTTTAGTTGTGGCATTATTTGTATCCTTCTATGAAACTGGGGTTGCTGGCTTTTGTACTTGTCGGATTTGCTGCATAAAGCTCTTGTACCATTTCTCGATGTCCGGAGATGTTGATGGTCCCATTTCTTTCAGTGCATCTTGGAAGTCCTTCATGGTTACTTCCTGAGTTGTTACGTCTCGACGTAGTGAGTGCATTGCTGCTTCGCGGCATAGTGATTCAATGTCAGCACCTGAGTAGTATTTAGTCATCGTTGCTAGTTGGTTTATGTCGACATCTTGGGTGATTGGCATACCTTTGGTGTATATCTTAAAGATTTGTAAGCGGCTCTTTTCGTCGGGTTCAGGGACGTAGATTAGTCGGTCAAATCGTCCTGGTCTTAGAACTGCTGAGTCAACCATATCTGGGCGGTTGGTAGCGGCTACTACAACTATGTCCTGTAATGAAGTAATGCCGTCCATTTCAGTTAGCAATTGGCTGATGACTCGTTCAGAAACGCCGCTATCTGACATACCCATTCCGCGTCGTGGAGTGAGTGAATCAATTTCATCTAGAAATACGACGGCTGGAGCTGCCATTCTGGCTTTCCGGAATACTTCGCGTATTGCTTTTTCTGATTCTCCAACCCATTTGCTGAAGACTTCTGGACCTTTAATGGAGATAAAATTTGCCTCGCTTTCTGTTGCCACCGCACGTGCGAGCAGGGTTTTTCCACAGCCCGGAGGACCGTAAAGCAGGATGCCTTTTGGTGCTCTTATCCCTAGACGAGTGAACATCTCAGGGTTTTTAATTGGCCATTCAACTGCTTCTTTGAGATGTTGTTTGACATCGTCAAGTCCGCCTGCATCGTCCCAATGGACAGTGGAGACTTCGATGTAGACTTCACGCATTGCGGTTGGTGTTACTTCTTTGTAAGCACCTGAGAAATCTTCCATAGTTACTTCCATCTTTTCAAGCACTGCAGGTGGAATTCGTTCTTCTTCTAAGTTGATTTGTGGTAGGTATCTTCGGAGTGCTTTCATCGCGGTTTCTCGACCAAGCGCGGAAAGGTCTGCACCAGTATATCCATGTGTCATGGCTGAGAGTTTCTGTAAGTCTACGTCTTCTGCAAGTGGCATTCCGCGTGTGTGAATTTGCAGGACTTCGTAGCGTCCTTTCTTGTCGGGTACGCTGATTTCGATTTCGCGGTCAAATCGTCCTGGTCTGCGTAATGCTGGGTCGAGAGCGCCTGGTCTGTTGGTTGCGCCAATTACTATGACGTTTCCTCTGCCTGAAAGACCATCCATTAGAGCTAATAATTGAGCAACGACGCGTCTTTCAACTTCGCCTGTGACTTCTTCACGTTTTGGTGCAATGGCGTCAAGTTCGTCAACAAAGATTATGCTTGGTGCGTTTTGTTGGGCTTGTTGGAATATTTCGCGTAGTCGTGCTTCGGATTCGCCGTAGAATTTGCTCATGATTTCGGGGCCGTTAATTGAATAGAAGTTTGCTTCGGATTCGTTAGCTACGGCTCTTGCAAGTAGGGTTTTGCCGCAGCCGGGTGGACCGTGAAGTAGGACGCCTTTTGGGGGTTCAATACCTAATCGTTGGAATAGTTCGGGGTGGCGTAGTGGCAATTCAACCATTTCTCGGACACGTTGGATTTCTTCGTGTAATCCTCCTATGTCTTCGTAGGTTGTGCGGGGTAGGCCTTTGCCTTCTGGGGCGGGTTCGTTTAATATGGTTAAGCGTGTTTCGGTAGTGACTTTTATGATGCCGTGAGGACGGGTTTTTGATACTGTGAAAGGTATAGCGTGGCCTAGCATCATAACTAGTGTTGTGTCGCCTTCGACCAAAGTGCGTTCCATTAGGCGGTTTTTAACAAAGTTTGTGAAGTCTTCATCTACGTTTAGACGCATATCTACTGGCGCTAATGTTAATGAAAGGGCAGTTTTGACTTTGGCTGGTCTAACAACTACATATTCGTTTATTGCTACGCCGCAGTTTTTTCGGGTAAATCCGTCAATGCGGATAATGTCGCGGTTTTGGTCTTCGCTGTATGCTGGCCATGCTATGGCGCTTGTAGTGCGTTTGTTTACGATCTCAATTACGTCTCCAGCGCTTATTCCAAGTTTTTGCATGGTACGTTGGTCAATTCGGGCGATTCCTCTGCCCACATCTCTTTGTCGTGCGTCTCCGACGCGTAGTTGTACTTCACTCATAACTAACTTCTCCAAATAATTGTGATTTAAATGGTTGAAGGGTGTGTTTGAAAAAGAAGTTTATTGTATATAAACTTTAAAGAATGTCTTTTCGATCTTTCAGGGGCTTTTTAGAAAATGATTAAGGGTTGTTTTGTAGAATTTGATGGTTTAGCGGCTTGTTCGGCGTACTTGGAAGGCTTGTGCTTGGCTTACACCTTGTATTTTTGCGAGTGCTGTTTCGAATTCGTCGACTAGACCATGTTGGTCTTCTGGAAATTGAATTTGAACAAGGAGTGCTACGAGTCCGAAGGCAATTGGTTCTTCGCCCCATCCTTCGATTTGACTATCTTGTGGTAGAATGGCTTTAATTTGGGCTTTAAGTGGTTCAAAGTTTTTCACTATGTCTTCGGGAAAGACCTTGTAGGTTACAAGGATATGACCCATTGTTTTTCACCTTTTATGGTCCTTGGAAGCCGCATTTGGGGCATTTGTATAGGCGTCCGAATTTGCGGCATTTACCGTCGCGTTTGATTTGAATTTCACCGCAGCTGGGGCAGAGGAACTTTGTAGATTCGCTACCTGGCGGAATTGGTTTACCGCAACTGGTGCATGTAACCAATGATAGTGCATTTCTTTCTGTCATAACTTGACCTTCTGTTCCGTGAATATTGTAAGACCTCCTTATATCTGCTGTGCTCAAGTTGGGATAGTCCGTAGTTTCCAAAGGTCTAATATTAAACAAGTTAGATCGTAAGTGAACATTTCTCATTTAATTGGTCAGAATTAAAAATTGCAGCAATCAAACGGCTTTTCTCAAAATAAGTCCGTTACTGTTTTATATTCAGCCCGCGTAAACCTGCAAAGAAGAGATTTACATGTCTGATACTGGAGTTACCGTCAAGAAGAATCAAGATTTTAGTGAGTGGTATGTTGAAGTTATCCTAAAAGCTGAACTTGCAGATTACGCCCCTGTCAAAGGATGCATGATTATTCGCCCAGATGCATATGCCGTTTGGGAGAAAATCCAAGAAGTTGTAAACCAAAAAATCAAAGCTACTGGACATCGTAACACCTATTTCCCGATGTTTATCCCTGAAGCGTTCCTCAAAAAAGAGGCTGAGCATTTTGAAGGCTTTACTCCAGAAGTGGCATGGATAACTCAGGGCGGAGACACTCCCCTAGAGGAGAAATTGGCGGTTCGCCCTACCAGCGAAACTATAATGTATGCTATGTTTAGCAAGTGGATTCGTAGTTGGCGTGATTTGCCTCTTAAGATTAACCAGTGGTGTAATATTGTGAGATGGGAAACTAAAGCTACTAAATTGTTTTTGCGCACAAGAGAGTTCCTTTGGCAGGAAGGTCACACCGCGCATGCTACAAGTGAAGAAGCTAAAACTGAAGTCATGTGGGCTCTTAATATGTACAAGGAGGTTGTTGAGAATTATTTAGCAATCCCTGTTATAATTGGCACTAAAAGTGATAGTGAAAAGTTCGCTGGTGCGCTGTATACGACGGCTCTTGAATCTATGATGCCGGATGGTAAAGCCTTGCAGATGGGGACTAGCCATAATTTGGGTCAACATTTTGCAAAGGTTTTTGATGTGAAATTCGTGGGTGAAGACGAGCAGGACCATTTTGTTTGGCAAACCAGTTGGGGGATTACGACAAGGCTTATTGGAGCTATGATTATGGTTCACGGGGATGACAAGGGTTTGATGATGCCTCCTAAAGTCGCTCCTGTTCAGGTTGTCATCGTTCCTATTCTCTTCAAGGGGGTAGAGGCAGAAGCAATTGCAGCTAAGACAAAAGAAATTGCTCAAACTCTAAGAGCAGATGGTTTAAGCGTGATTTTGGATGATCGAAATGAGTATACACCTGGTTGGAAGTTTAATCAATGGGAACTCAAGGGTGTTCCGATCAGGATTGAGCTTGGACCTCGTGATCTCAAACAAGGACAGGTCGTAATTGTTAGACGTGATACTTGCCAGAAAAGCCCTGTTAAAGAAGCAGACATTTCCGCTAAGGTTGCAGGTTTATTGCAAGAAATACAAGGCAATATGCTTGCTAAAGCCAGAGCAGTTCTGCAAGAAAAAATCACCGTTGTAGATTCGTACGAGGAATTCAAAAAGGTGCTTTTGGAGAAGGGGGGTTTCTTGAAGGCAGCTTGGTGCGGCAGCTCAGAGTGTGAAGCAAAAGTGAAGGATCAAACAGGTGCTACTATCCGAGTGCGACCTTTTGAAGTTGAGGAGCCTACCTCAAGTTGTGTCGTTTGTGGAGTGAAAGCTAAAGAAACTGTGTACTTTGCTAGGTCGTATTAGACTTATTCTTCCATTTTTACATATTTTTCTAGCTGAATAGCTTCATCTTGCAAGCCTAGCTTTTTGAGGGTGGATTTTTTGGGAACCCCGTTTTCATCCCATCCTTTTATGGCGTAATAGTTGCTTAGCATTGTTTGATATTTGTCTAAGTCAAGTTTGGAGCCTTTCTGGTTTCCGTCAGTTAATGGTTCATTAAACCATCGCAGGGGCGGAACATCTAGGTCGCGGTTCCATCTGTTGCCGTATTCGCGTATCCAGTATGCGCGGATTAAAGTAAGTATACGGTCGCTGATTTGATTTATTCTATCTATCGAGAAGTCTTGTCCTGTTGACGCTTTCAGGTATTTTGGGTACCATTCAAGTTGGAGCCCTAGTGGGGTGTAAGGAAAACGGCAGACGGTAAATGCTTCAAAAGCTCCGCCGCGGATAAGCTGGTTTTTGATCAGGTATTCTGCTTTTGCTTGGTTGTAGCTGTCTTTTCCTGTTTGGATTTCCCACGTTATTATCCAGGCGTCTTTGTGGTGGGCTCCAATTGAGCTTGTTCCATAAGCTAATGCCATGCCGGGAGCAGTGTGGCAGTCGTATGCGCTGACTTCTAAGCCCTTAACGTGCATAGCCCAATTGTTTGAGTCTTTGCCGAAAGTTTTGGCTGCAGTTCGTACGCCTTCAGCTAAAGGTACTCCTAAACCTCGTTTGTATGCAATGTCAGTAATCAAGGTTTTAATTGCTTCAAAATCGCCCCAATCGATTTTCTCAGAGATTACTCCTTTTTGTGAGGATTCCATTGCAAATGCTATTACGCTTCCTAATGAGATTGTGTCAAAGCCGTATTCGTCTGCCATTCGGTTTAAGGTGGCAATTTGCTTGAGGTTGCCTAAGCCGATGTTGGAGCCAAGCATAACTACGTTCTCGTAATCTAACTCTGAGTCTTTGTCTTCGCTGTCTTTGACGATGTTGCCGCAGGTCATGTTGCATTGGGGACAGCCGCGGTTGGATACTTTAATTTTTTCCATAGTGAAGCCGTTTATGTCTTCTGCTTTGTCGAATACTCCTTCTTTGAAGTTACGGGTGGGAAGGCAACTGTTTTCTTGACACCAATCGACTGTGTTCATGGTGCCTTGGCGTTTCCAGAAAGAGTAGTTCGGTTTAGTTAGGATTTCTTTGTAGCCTTCAATTGCTAGTTGTTTCATTTCTTGCGGGTATGTAAGGGTGATTGGCTGTGTACCTTCAATTACGAGGGCTTTTAGGTTTTTGCTTCCCATGACTGCGCCCATTCCGGGGCGACCACCTGCTCGACCTTCTTGAGAAACCACTGTCGCGAATCGGACCAGGTTCTCTCCTGCTTGGCCTATCGAGATTATTCCAGCTAACTTGGAGGATTTCATTCTGAGTTTTTCTTCTGTTTCAAAGGAGTTCTTTCCCCACAGATCCTTTGCATCTAAGAATTCGCAGGTTTTGTTTTTTATTTGGATTATTACTGGAGTGGGTGCTTTGCCTTCGATTATGAGTGCGTCGTAACCTGCTTTGCGTATGTTCACTGCTGCCCATGAACCTGTGTTTCCGTCGCCGTAGCCGCCTGTTAGAGGGCTTTTTGATGCAATTACGAGTTTTCCGCTGTTGGGTAACCCTATGCCTGTCAAGGGACCTGTTGCGAAAATTAGTAGGTTTTCAGGAGTTAATGGGTCGGTTCCGGCTTTGAGTCTGTCCCATAGGATTTTTGCTGCGAATCCTCTGCCGCCTAAAAAATTTGAAGCTAAGCGTTCTTCGTAGTGTTCGATGGTTGATTTGCTGTTAGTTAGATCTATTTTTAGAAAAGAACCTGTCCAGCCTTTCATGGGACTAAAAAATACATCGGGAAGATAAAAATGTGCTTAGAATAGCAGTAAGGGTTTGTTAGTAGATTGTGTCTTGATGTTTGTTTTGAACTGTTTTTGGTGTTGGACCAGCTATTGATGAATATTACTTTGTTAAATTGGTAGTGTTGTTAACTGGTTGAGTGAAAATGAAGAATTTTTGTAAACATTTTATAGTCTGTCCATCTTTTGTTTGGGTCGGTGAAAGGTTTTGGGTGAAAATGATCGTCGTGCTACGCCTGAGCGGGTTCCGTTAGAGAGAGTTAACGATTACATGTGGGAGATTCCAAAGTACAAGTCGCAGATGAAAGTTCCTGGCATGATTTTTGCCAATCAGGCGTTGCTTGAGAAGATGCAGACGGATCGAACACTTTGGCAATGTTCTAATGTGGCGCAGCTTCCGGGGATATACAAGTATGCTGTGACTTTGCCTGATGGTCATGAGGGTTATGGGTTTCCAATCGGTGGTGTAGCAGCAACTGATTACGAAAATGGAGTGATCAGTCCCGGTGGAGTTGGATATGACATAAACTGTGGGGTTCGTCTTTTGTCGACAAGATTGGTTGAAAAAGATGTTCGTGCCAAATTGTCGGCGTTGGCGGAGAAAATTTTTCGGAATGTTCCTTCTGGGTTGGGAAGTCGGAGAAAGGACTTCACTATCTCTTCTCACGATTTGGAAACATTGGTTGTTGAGGGTGTGCAGTGGCTTATTGATCGAGGTCTTGGCTGGCAGGGTGATGATGAACATTGTGAAGAGAGTGGCCAAATGGCGAATGCTAACCCTGATAAAGTCTCAAATACTGCAAAGAAGAGAGGTTTAACTCAAATTGGGACCTTGGGTTCAGGGAACCATTTTTTGGAAATTCAAAAAGTTGACAAGATTTTTAATCCGAAAACTGCGAAAGCCTTTGGAATTGAGGAGGAGGGGCAAGTTATGGTTATGATTCATTGTGGTTCCAGAGGGTATGGACATCAAGTCTGCTCAGATTATTTGCGGGTTATGGAGCATGCTGTTCAGAAATACAAGATATCTTTGCCTGATCGTGAGTTAGCCTGTGCGCCTGGCAGTAGTGGTGAAGCTAGAGATTACATTGAGGCCATGGCGTGTGCTGTGAATTATGCGTTTTGTAACCGGCAAGCGATTATGCATTGGGTGCGTCAGAGTTTTCAGCAAGTTTACGGTGAAGACTCGGAAAAATTCGGTTTAAAGCTTGTTTATGATGTGGCGCATAACATTGCCAAGACTGAAGAGCATGACATTGATGGGGTAACTAGGAAGGTTTGGGTTCACCGCAAAGGAGCTACCCGGGCTTTTCCTGCTGGGCATCCTGACGTTCCAGATGATTACCGCAGTGAGGGGCAACCAGTCTTGATTCCGGGCAGCATGGGTACGAGTTCTTGGGTTTTGGTTGGTTCTCAGAAAGCTATGGATTTGACTTTTGGTTCAACGGCTCATGGTGCTGGGAGAATGATGAGTCGTTCAGCTGCTAAGAGGAAATATTGGGGAGGTGACATAAAGGCTGGTTTGGAGAAACGTGGCATTGTAGTTCGTGCAGCGAGTGCTTCGGTGTTGGCTGAAGAGGCTGATTCTGCTTACAAGAATGTGGATGTCGTTGCTGATGTTAGCGACAAGGTGGGGATTGCAACTAAGGTTGCTAGGTTGGTTCCGTTGGCCGTTGTGAAGGGCTAGCGGAACGTTTGTTTGTTAGTGGGTCGCTAGTTTTTTTCTTCTTTTTTTTGGGTTTTTGTTTTGGTTGTTGTGGAATGCTATTGTGTTGCATTTTTTTTGGTTTGTTTTAAGTTTGGTTTTTGGGTTTAGGTTTTTATTCAGTTGCGGTTTGGTTGTAGTTGTTGAACATTTTCCGGGTATTATTTTTTTTAAGATGGTTTTTGGAAGAGGAATTGGCTAGTAGAGGCGGTGATATTTCTAAGCGTTAGTTCTCTTTTGTTAGTAACAAGTCTGTGGGTAAAGCAAAGATTAACCTTAATATCCTCAGAAATCGCATGGTAAGTTAAGGCATTTTTCAGTTGGGTGTTTGCGTTGAAGGATGAATGCGGCATCTGCGGCAGAGTCATGCGGACAACGTATATGCGGCAGTGTCAACGTTGCAGGAAAATGTTTTGTCGAGACTGCATGACACCCGACATTGCTACTGGCGATCCAAATGTGATGCTTTGTTTGCACTGTGCTAGGCGGATTGTGGCGCCGAGAACTTTCTCGAAGTATGCTGGGCTTGAAAGACACCTAAAGTTTAGAGCTGCCTTCACAAACGTCGTGAAGCTTTCCTTTGCACGCATCGATGGACTAATCGGAAGCAACCTTCCAATGGGTGCTTATCGTGATTCGTTTTGGTGGAGTAACGTTTCTTCGAGTGCACATGCAAAAGCTTGGCTAAATGCGGGTTGGGAGGTTCAGGAAGTAAACCTGAAAGAAGGGGTCGTTGTTTTTCATAAAGTCAGAGAAGTAGCCCGCAAAAAAATTAGAAGAAAAAACCTTGAGATCACACAGCCCTTTACGCCTGTGCCGGTTCATGTTCCGCGTTCTAAGGTGCCTTCGAAAACCAAGGTTTCAAAGCTTTATGCGCGAATCAAGAATCTTGAGCGGCAACGTAATATGGGTCGTCAACCTATCAGGGGTTTTAAGCCTAAATCGAATTATCAGAAGCGACTTTTTAAGAACAATGAAAAACCAAAATAACATCAAATAACTAATTGGTTTAGGGTGTCCTGTTGCTTGAGCAAATCGTTAACTTAACAGTCCAAGAAGCATATGATAAAATAAGGACAGCCTTGTCTGAGGAAAATTGTAGATTTCTTTCTGAGAAATCTCTTAGGCAGATCATCGTTAAGCAAGGGTCACTGTGGGGAATCTCACCCAAGACCGCAAAGAAAACTATTCAGATAGATTTAGAGCCAACTGACAATGGAACCAAAGTTAATTGCATATCCAAATTGTCTTCGGATTGGAAAAATATCACTCTAATCGGCTGCGTGTTGGCAGCTATTCTTGTGGGGCTATGTATATGGATGGTTATTGATCTTACCGCTTTTATGTCAACAAATGTTCAGAGTGTTTGGAGTTGGCTGGTTACTGAGGGTGGAAATGTAAATGTTTTGGGGGGAAAAGCCTTCATTAATTTGGCGTGGGAATTAGCGGTTTTTCTTACAATTGTTATTGTGTTAGAAGCAGTGATTGTGGTTTATGTTAGATCTAAAATCGATTTATTTGCCTCTAAAATCCTCAGGGCGTTAAGTTAAGGCGTTGTATGGTTGGGTTTCTTAACCTGTTTTCTTCCCACATTGTTGGCAAAAAACTGCGTAGTTTTTGTTGTTTGCCCCACAAAATACGCAGAATTTGCTTTCCTCAGAATTTGAGTTTGTCGTTTGAGTTGAAGTTTCTTTGGGTGAAGGTTCCGTTTTTAGTAGAATTGGCTTTTGTTTTGGTCGTCTAACTGACCAAACGGCAAGCGCAATCGATGTAACTATTGCAAATGCTAAAAGTATAAACAATGGGAGATTTTCGGAAATTAAGTTAACTGATAGACGTAAAACGGGCTGGATTGTTGGTTTTGTGACGTTGGGGGATGTAGTTTCGTTTGGGTTAGGGTTAACTGTTGGTGTTGGTACGGTAGAGACGCTTCGACCATTGGTCGGTGAAGGTTCATTATCTGGATTTATTATAACATTTGGCACAAACTGTTTGGTCTCATCTATGCTGTAGATGTATGCGCTTTGACCTTGGAATTCGGTTGGTATCTGCCCAATCTTGAAGCCATCCCCGGTCGTTTCACAGTAATAGTATGTGTTGTTGGAGCCTTCAGGGTAGGTCCAGTAGGTTCCCTTAAGGTTTTCTCCTAATATGCCGACGGCGTAATGGTTGGGCGGGTTTAGGTAAACAGTGCCATAGCCCATTATGAGCGTTAACGTTGCAAAGAGAATGGATGTGTCTTCGCAGTCTCCACCATCATCCACTAAAGTTTCAATGGGAAATCGAGGGTATTCGTCGGAGCCTGTTGTTACTTTGTCAGATGTATAGGGCAAGCTTTGAACGAAAGCTAAGACGAAACTGACTTGGTCATATGAGTTGTATTCTAGCTGTGTAGTTGTTTCGTTTAATTTCTGGGCTAAAACACGCATGTAATAATCATCGGTGGTTGTCATAAATCCATAGCCTGCGGGTCCGTTGCGTGTTCGGGTGGAATCTGGTACTGCCCTGTAAGCGGCGTAAAGATCGACAGGAATGCTTAGGTTCCATGTCCAGTGGTTGCCGTCATAATCCCAAGCAAATGATTTTTCGTAGTATTGCGTAGTCTGTGCTGCCACTGGGCGGAAAAGAATTATGGGCAGCGATATGATGAGCACTAAGCCAATTATTGCCAGAAATCTGATTGGAGGTTGCTTTAAAGAGAGTTTTTTCATTTTGACCGTCGATGCTTGTAACTTTTGGAGTTCCAGTGTTTAAAAGTTCTCCCAAATCATGCCTTGACAGGTTTTGTTGAACTGTTAGACGAGGAGAGAAAACTGTATGCAGTGACCAGAAAAAGGCAAATCATTACCAAAACTCCCGTGTAGGAAAAGTTGCTGAAAAGTGACAAAATCAAAGTCACAAGAGGCAATGGAAATAATAGAGCATAAATGAATATGATAAAGGCAAGCTTGTTACCTACACTTTCTTTTTTTATGTAGCTTTTTCCGAAAAATACTCCAGCTAATCTCCCAAAGCCGCTAGTGCAGGTTTTGCATTTGTAGCAGTTGCTGCAGCTGATTCGGCGTAAAACCAAGTAGATGAGGAAAGCTAATATAAGCAAGTAAATCCAGCCGGCTATTTGATTGTAAAGGAGAACACTTAAGAAAGCAAGAAACACCCATGCGAGAAGTCCAAGGTTGCCTCCGATGAGGAATTTTCGGTTGAATCTAAGTTTTTCTTCAGTCAACACTTTCCCTTCAATCAAAAAACCAACGATTCAATTATAGATTATTTGTTTAGGCAATAGTTTAGGACAGATTTATTTTAGGTTTGTTTATTTTTGTTTGATTATTCCATAGCTTTGTTTTTTCCAGGCATCACGGAACTTATTATAGTAGTCTATTGGTTGAAAAACTGGTGCGTATATTAATGACCATTCAAGTCCGCATTTGCATAAGGCATATACTTTTTTATTTTTAACATCCGCCAAAATCTGAAGAAGCTCTTTTCGGCATTTAGGACAGTAGTAGGGTCCATTCACCATTTGTTTAGCATCTTTGGTTAGGATTTTCATTCGGCTGCCTGGAAGTTTTTGTTTGCCTTTATCTGAACTCATCTTTGAATCCACTAGTGCATAGTCTCTGGGCAAGATATACCATTCCATTCTAAAACTAAAATTAGCAATTTTTAACAAAAGATGTTAACAAGACTTTCAATCTAAATTACTAGATATCGTTTGGAAACGGGTGTTACTGGCAGATAAGGGGATAACTTACTGATTAGAAGTTCATAAAGCAATTAAGTAGAAAAAATCTGAATATGTACAGTTGGAAGAGCCCCAAATGAGCAAAAAACAAGTAGGTAATATTGCTGAATATCTAAACTGCCAGAGCATCTTAGAGAGTCAAACTAGTCTGCTGTACAAGACTTTATCGGATAAGGTTGAATTTCCGCTCATAAAGACCCTTTTAAAAGAAATTGAGTTGGATAGCAAGAAACACTCCTTCCTCCTCAAGGGAGTAAGCGAGAGCATTAATCAGGCGAGAAGCACACAAAAAGAATGCGCAAAATCAAATCAAACTCTGCAAACAATAAGCAATATTCTTAAAGAATTGGCCAACATAGAAAAAGTTGACTCTGGGGATTTGAATAAACTTAGTGAAATATTTGTAACTTTGGAAACAGAGATGGGTGAAGAATACTACATGCTGGTTCAAATGAAAACACTGGAAAGAATGACGAAGATAATAAACGAAGAATACACTATTGATTTAACTAAAGTAAAAAGCATTTTCTTAAAAATCATTGAGGATGAAGAACGTCACATAGAGATACTTGAGACGATTAAGCAGCTGACAACTAAAAAAGAACAGGCAAGCAATGCTCCCTTTGTGAAGTTTCGAAATCCAGATGCGTGGTTCAAACCTAAGCCATCTTCTGTATACGAGTATTAGAAAGCAGTAACTTAATACATGATCTACTTCAAAAAAGTTGTTTAATAATTTTTAACCAATTTACTAGATTTCTGATTGAATTTCTATTGACTTTGTAGGAAAATAGAGGTTGTCATAAGTGTTAGTTAGATAAATTACTTTTATCATAACTATTGAATAAGCATTGGTGTGAATTACTATGTTTATTAAACTAGTCTTAAAATAGTATGATTAACATGTATTTAGTGTGAATTATATGGCAGATTTGAATAAACCAAAAAGGGTCAGATTAGATGTTAAAGCTACTCCAGTGAAAGAAGTACCGGAAGGCAAAAAGATAGCGAGGAGACCAGAATATGATGAGGCATTCAATAAGATCATGGACAGCCCAGAGAAGATTTTCAAGGTTGAAGTAGAAGGCAGAACAGTAAAGACAATGTATGCTCCATTTGCTTCCAGAGTAAAAGCATACAATAGAAAACCAGACAGAAAATTCAATGCACAACTCAAAATAAGAAGCAAAGAAATCTACATTGTTAAAGTAGCTAAGTCAAACTAGAATAATCTTTTTTCTACTTTTTTAGGCAACTTCTTTTTGAGTAAATTTCCTTTATTCTCCAAAACTATTCTTTAATAAAAAATAACTCACAACAAAATCAAGATACTCATTTTTTCAATACTTATAGCATTTTTATGTTGGTTGAAGTCTTATCCTTGTTAACTAATGAAGAGAATTTTAATGGAGAATAATTATTTGATCTTCTTTTTTATAAAGATTGGAGCATCCTTTATCAATTTGCGGCAGTCATTACATACAATGGGCTTATGAACATAGTCTTTCAATATATGATAACTTGTTGTTTTCTTCGTTTCTGAAATTTTCTTTCCACACCAATCGCAAATCATTAAGACACCTTATGGAAACTTATGGATTTTGAAGTTCTTCTTTTGCCCACCATGAGCATTAGATTTAAGGTTTAAAAGGTATATTTCTAAAAACAGCATATTTCAGAAAAAATCAAGCAAATGTTTTGGGTCAGATTCCATAAGCTCCGAGAATAGTTATTCGGGGTTTTTAGCTGCGTTGGAAATTTATAGCGTTCTAGACTTTTGGATTAGAGTTATTTTTACTCAAGTTTTCCTTGACCCTGAACCTAACAATTTCTTTAACTAAATCAAAAGGGATAGGTTCATCTAATGGAAATCTAATTGTGCCCTTGCTGGTTTTGTAGGAATTTAGTTTTTCTTTGAAGGCTTCGACACCTGATGAGGTGGGAAAAAAGCTTATATGATCTTTAAAAGCTGCAAAATGAACCAAGTTGCCATTTAGCTTGTAAGTTGGAATCTGATAGCTGATAGCCTCTTCAGCTTGAGGCGCAACATCTTTAACGGCTTTCCTTAGTGCCTTTAAAATATTCTGGACATCTTTAGGGAATAGATTGACGTATTCATCTATCGTTTTGAAGATTTTCTTGGACATTGACAATTGAATCCCCTAAAAATAATATTCTTTGGTAATTTATTTCCTTATTTCCCTTCTCTCCAAAAGTAGTGCTTAATGGTCAATATGTTGTTGCTTTCTTTTCTTAGGTGAGTCCAATATCGCATGCCCAAGGGATTGGAATGGATATGGCAAACAAAAAACAGATTGATTCTTGAATCTTTCCTAAACAAGTTAGTGATCAAAGAAGGGGGTTTGTGAGTTCAGGGTTGTTAACTTCACGCAGATAAAAAACCCTGTACAAAGGAGAATACGGGGAAAATGGCATCTGCTTTTGGTTAATACCTGACTCACAACCGCATGAGGTATTTGCATTTTCTCCATTTAATATTTGAATCTGAAAAGGATTAATAACAATATGTGATTGCGCTCATACAGCAACAAATGGAGTACAACTCTAACTTCTGTATTAACCAGTTTAATCTGTGTCATCTAATTTTTGATTCTAACTCTGCAAGGCAAGCAATTTTTTGTCAAATACGGAAGAGTGCCATAATCAGGGATTGAAACATAAAGGCCTACCTGCTAACAAAACATCAATTCTGAATCATTTGTAATTTAATAATAGAGTTTGATAAAATCTTATATGTAAGTTGGATTAAAAATAGTTATCAATTTAAGGTGATGCTATGCCAACTGAAAAAGAAATCACAGTATACGGAGAAAAAGCATTAGAAGTGGTTGATGTACTTAATTCTACAACCCTTAAAATCCTTAAATCCGCAAGGAAAACGCCCATAAATATCACAACACTATCTAAAGACCTGAACCTAAGTGAACCCTACATAAGTGAACAGGTAAGAGCCCTGGAAGATCTGGGACTAGTAAGCATAACATATGAACAAGGCAAGAGAGGAATAAGCAAAATCAGTGCTTCTGCCCTTGAGAAAATCACAATAATCCTAAAAGATGAATAACCTCTATCTTTAAAATAAACCAAATAAAGTATGCAGACAGATGTTAAGACGAAGATCAGAGTCATGGAAAGCAATTTTTATGGAAATTTATTCTTAATATGCTCACTATGCAACTGACTGGTCAAAAAAAACTTAAGCAACAAGTACATTATAGTAATTGCAGATAGTTTGATGATAACTTTATCTTTCTAGTTTTGCGCTTACCATGCATCTAGATTTTGAGAGGTGATGTAATATTGAAGGTGTTTGATGCGATGATATTAAAAAGAGAAATGCAGACTAATTGCAGATTAGACGTAAAGATTCTTGATACTTCGAAAGATGGTCTTATCTTGAGAATTATGGAAAACATAGTTGATAAGGATTCTCTCGAGCTTATAAGAGATTTTGTTAACCGACATAAACTTAATATTTTATTAGATAATGGGGTTTACTTCATTTCTAAGGAAAGCCTTTCCCCATATGAGCCTACCTATTTATCAGAATAGCGTGATCCAAGTTTATAAACGGGCAATGAACCGTAAAATTCCAATTTGAGAAAGGCAATTTGGATTGTTGTCTTTTTTTGAAGTCACATATACTCTTTTTGTTAATTTGAATATTTTTAAGAAGGTAGTTGCAGTTGGCTGAATGTCCTTGCTGTGGCAAATAAAATGAGAAACCAGAAAGGACACTTAATAATCATTTTTTTACCCTTGAAGCATATGTTTGCAATTGTTGTGGTAGACATTTTCACATTCAAAAATAGAAATACAAAACTAATTCGGGACAGAATAACTAAGCGCTCCCTAAGTGTAGTATCAAAATGTAGCCACAAACTCTTTAATTATTTTTTACAAATAATTGTTTCTAGTGATTTTATGGCAGAGCCAGTTTTTGAATGGTATTGCGATAAGGCAGGAAAGTTCAGGTTCAGACTAAAAGCTGCCAACGGAGAAATAATTGCAGTCAGCGAAGCCTACCAATCCAAAGAAGGATGCGTAAACGGAATAGAATCAATCAAAAAGAATGCTCCAATCGCAAAAATAGTAGAAGCCAAAGAATAAGAAAACAAAATGTTTAATCCACCTTCTTCTCTTTTTTGCTTCAAAACATTAGTTCAGAATTTAATTTGTCTTAATTCTTGCTCCAAACAGTCAAATAGAGGGGCATCTTGTTTTACAAGTATAATAAATGTCTCCTTGAACTGGAAAATACGTGCTTCAACATTTTTATTATTAAAACCAAGTCCATACTCTTCTCTAGTGCTTATCATGCCAGGAGTTGTCTGCAACAAATTCACCATACGCAAAAAGTCCCTATCATCAAAGGTAAAAGCATAAACTTCAGGAATTGGCTTATCTGAAAGTTTTTTCCAAACATTGATAAGAATTCTATCAGAAACTTGATCAGTAGACGGAAGTTGAGGCAACTGCAAAACGATATCCTCACATTGATTGATATAATATTCGTGTAAAGCAATTGTTTAAAATGTTACTGTAATTTGACGGATTTATCTCATCAGTTTACTAATATTTTTCTCATAACTTTAAAGCTTAAGCCAAAATTTGGGAAAATAGTTTTTGAAATATTTCTATTTCTGAAATATGCCTTTTAAGCTTTAGAATCAATTTCATTATATGAGGAGAAAGGAAACCTTCATCAAAGAAGGAAACCCTCGCCTAAAGAGAGGAAGCACCTCTCTTTATTATTTAATACTTGCCGGCATTCATAAATGAAAAAAAGATTTGTTGTCTCCTTTTGCAATCACATATGCTCTTATTCTACTTTGAGTTGAATCTTTTGGAGATGTTGTTGGTTCACTGTCATAGTTGTGGGAAGGAAGTTGAAAAACCTTCAAGAATACTGAAGAACTATAGCTTTACTATTCACGCCTATAACTGTGAAAAATGTCACCATAACTTCAAAGTCAAAATAAACCAATCAGAATATATTGTTTGAGCTAATGTGATGCTCCATAACTAATTTTTAAGGTTTCAGTTGATTTGTATATTTGCTGTATTTTAAATCAAAATATTAATGGTCAAATTATTGTTCTTATCTGTTCCTCCTTTGGAACGGTTTGTTCCATAATGAGAGTAATAAGATACAATCTGTCTAGATAGTATTGTATGCAAATCAAAAAACCTAAGAGACTAAGCCTAATTACTGTAATGATGATTTCCCTAAGTGTTGCATTAATCTACACAGCAACAAATAACAATCTAGCTTTTGCACCAGCTCCCATATCATCTTCAACACCCTCAGCATACTCAAAATCGGATCCCAAACCAGTAAATATAGAAGTAAAGGTTACACCTTGGGGAAATATGTATAGAGAAGAACCTGACACCAAAGCAGATTTCGATGTTGAATTGGTATATCCCAACCAAAATGAAAACTTTACAACTAACTCTTTTACCGTAGTTGTAAACGCAGGTGCATACTTCTGGATTGTTGAAAAAGCCCACTATACCAGTGACTTATTCTCTGGCGAAAGATGGATAAACATCAGCAAAACACAATACTCAGTAGACCTGCAGAAAACTTTCACATTTAACCTGACAAATGTACCAGAGGGTAATCATTATTTGACATTAACGGTAATATTTCATGAGGGAACCTGGAACAACGCTACAGCATTTTTTAATGTTTTAAAATAAGATGAATCTGGTTAGCCCTCATAGTGAAAATCCTATTTTCTTTTTTGTTGTTTATTCAAGTGGTATTTTATTCGTATTTAATGTAAAGTCTCTCCATTTATCATGGAAGTAGCTGAAGAGGCTCAAAAACTTGATCAGTATAGAAATACATGTTTCTAGGCATTTCAAAGCCTATTTTCATATTTTACTATAGATTTTCATGTTGAGTTGGCACCCTGATTAGAAGAAATATACTCTGGCAGGAAAGAGAATACTTGAAATGCAAGAAAGAAACATACACATAGGAAGATACAGAAAGATAAAAGAGACAGTTATCAAAAGCTATCTGTAAAATAGTTTATAGAGTGTTTTTCGTTGATTTTCTAGGGAAATAAGATGTTTTATGATGTATCACAGATTAGGGCGCATATTTAGAGCATATTCTTTGATTTAGACTTCTGTGTTCTAAACTGTGGAGTTATCAGGCTTAGTTACGCTTCTCTTCAGATGCCTCACATACAGCACCAGAGAGATAACAATTATCACCAAGATGGCAATAGTTGCCAAGGCTAACGATGTTATCTGTGAAGTAGTGCTATTGTCTACTGGGATAGTATTTGTTGGTGTTGGAGTTGTTGTTGGATTAGACGATGGATTTGGAGTAGAGGTGGAAACAGAGCCTTCAGGAATAATAATTGTTTGTGTGTTACTCCAATCGCTTGTTTCACCTGTATAGACGTAATAGTCATACGTTCTTGGGTCAAATTCAGTGGGGGTAGTTTTGAGGATTGTTTGATATCCTATGAATGCTTGAACTTGAAAATCTACTTGGCCAGCAATGGGGAAACCCTCTATTTTCCAAGCATAATAATCGCTTCCATTATTTGAACTGAAACCGAAATCAATAATATCGTATTCATGTCTTGTTGCTTCAAAATAATATCCTACAGGATAATAGCGCCAGTAGTCTCCATAATGACCCTTCGAGCTGACATTATACCATAAATTGATGTAGTTACCATTCGTATCTTTGAATGTGGTGAAAGGCGAATTCTTAATAATGAATTCTATCGATATATTTTGTACATAGTAACCCGCTTGGATTATAATAGTTCTTCCGGTATAGGCGTCTGTACCATAAGTTGGCGGTACATCATATGAATTATCCACGTATTTTAAAGTGAATTCTGGAACAGAAGGTTTAGGTATTGCCTGAGCAGAAACAAATTCAACCATTATCAGACCTGAGAGTGTTAAGAGGGTTACAAGCAAAATAGAGAGAACTCTACCCAAACAGCTCATAGATGCAATATGGAAACTTTGATAATTAAAGCCTTATCGTAAAGGATCCTTGACCATCCTTAGTCAAAGTTTCTTTACTAAAAAGTAGAAGCAAACCTAATTCTCCCAAATAATTCTTTAAATGATTAGCTGAATTGCTTATTTCAGTTTACAGAGATGTGATTTTTTTGCAGTTTAATTTTACCGTGAAAAACAAGGTATGAAAAAATTGCAATTGCTGACCCCACAACACTAATCAAAATACCAACATGGAATCTTGGATAAGTAGTGATTACTTGATTGTTTAAAGTTATTATTTCAGTAGTTGAAGAGGCATTTAAGATGCCACTTACAATAAGAATAACACCTAATAACAGAAGTAAGGGTGCAATTATTCTTCTAAATACCCCAATCAAGTCAATTGAAGAGTTATTTAACATATTTAGCCCTTCAACAACACTACATTCAAACTATCTCTTAACTTTTATTGTACACGAATACAACGTTCCAAAATTGTTCTTTAATGGTCATTAAATAGCTCCTCTAGCACCCAGGTCAGCTCCAAGTAAAGGAATTGATTTAGAATGAGAATTATATGTGAAGTATGTAAGTTGGAAGGTTACCTTCAGCAACTAGGCAACTACAGTAGAGTACGCCACTACAGAGGCAAAGGCAAATTCTACTATCACCAGCAAACCAGAGATTGGGTTCAAACTCAACTACGTAACATTGAACAATTGAACACCACAACAGATCAAAATACAGAGTTAACTGTTCAAACCACTCCCAGTTGAAGGTTGCAATAAACTTAAATCAAGCTTAGATAATCCAAATACAAGCAAAACCAAGAGCGGCCGTCGTCTAGTCTGGTTTAGGACTTTAGCCTTCCAAGCTAATGATCCCGGGTTCAAATCCCGGCGACCGCACCAACTATTTACAATAATTAGGACTCATTTGAGCTTATTTGGCTCAGGCTCTGACCTTATTATTTTTCGTTAAGAAACTTGGGTTCTTTGAAGCCTTTATCGTCTAAAGATTAACTCCTTCTCACATAGCGTGGACTTTTCGCCATAATATTGGTAGACAACAGAAGGTTATTGTAAATACTTCACAACCTAATTTGTAAGTAAAAATTGAAACAAATAGTGCATAATCCTTTTATCGCACGTTAAAACCATGCATAAAAGTGGATCAAAATGGTAAAGTGCCCTCGATGCAGAGCGGACTTTTGCAAACTCCAAAGCAAAATGGAAAACTCTTACTTCGCCGTAAACATTCATAGTTGCGATAAATGTCATCACGTCTTCAAAGTATTTCGCGTCAAATACCCAACAACTAATCCTCGTTTAAGCTGACAGATGTTTCTAGCCCGTTCTATCCCATCCCCGAAACAACTATTGCCCAGCGCAACGTATGTTGTTTAAAGGATACATAAAATCTTTCTAAAAAAGCGCAATAGCTATTTTTGTTACCCAATCTTACGTACTAACCGAATTGAACTTGTAGATCACAAAGACTTTTTGAGAATAATTTGAATTGGCAAGCATCTTCAACTTTGGCTGAACAACAAAGAAGTAGCCACTTTACCCAATTATTCAGCAAATAAACAGGTCCAAGTTCCGGGTAAACGCGAAAATTCAATAATTCTGGCTTATATAGATCAGTCAATTTTCGTGCTAACTTTTGACTTCAATTTGATAAGAACAGAAGAGCGATCGAAAAAGTGAAAAGCAACGCTTTACTGATTAGAGGTAATTGATGGTGACTTTAAAAATGAGTGATATTGTAAATATGGCAGCTATTCAGTTAAACGGCGATAAACAAAATTTCATCCTAGACAAGAAAGACTTCAAAACAGGAAGTCGGGGATATTATGGAACCGGTAAGATGGTTGCAGCGGGCAAAAAATATCAAATAAGTATTCAAGCAGTAGAAATCGGTTCTAAACCTAAACCTGAAGAAGAGAAGAAAAAGTAGAGTTTATTCTTTCTAATTTTTGTTTTTCTAAGGCAAGACTGTTGCGTTAAGAATCGAGACAACTTTGCGTGGTTTATCTCTTGCGTCAGTAGCTACTCTACCGATTGCGTCAACAACATCCATTCCATCAATGACTTTGCCAAACTGCGGATGCTTGCTGTCTAAGTAGTTGTTATTCACCAAGTTGATGAAGAATTGGCTGCTCCCTGTGTCTGGTCCTGCATTTGCCATAGCGATGGTGCCTCTATCATTGCGGTTTTTTCTTGTAAATTCGTCTTTAATATCCGGTATCGATTGATCGCCACATCCGGTCCCTGTTGGATCTCCGCCTTGAATCATAAATCCATCAATAACGCGGTGGAAGATTGTTCCGTTGTATGTTCCGCTTTGGACCAGATTCTTGAAGTTATCTGTCGTAATGGGCATGTCGTTGCGCAGTTGAATTGTTACGTCGCCCATGCTTGTGTGAAGTAAGATTCTTGGCCCATTTGCGTATTCATCTAGGGATTGGTTTGCTTTTTGTCCTGACATAATTCTTCTCTATACCAATTAGAATTAAAGCTATTATTCCTATTGCAAGCAAAAAGAGTTATTTCCACTTTAGTATGTCTTAATTGCTGTAAAAGGAAATTAAGTAAGTGATTGAGTATCTTCAATTGTGCTTTGCTGTTAAGGTACAATAGTTGCTGTAATGATTGTGACAGAATTGACTGGACTGCTCATTTCGCCTGGCATGTTGGGGTTCTCAGTTACCGGAGCGTTAGCGATTGCGTCAACAACATCCATTCCGGCGATTACGTTCCCAAATACAGTGTAGGTTGAATCAAAGTTAGCATATTGTCCGTTGTCTGCAACATTTATGAAGAATTCACTGGTTGCGGAATTAGGTTGATTAGTTTTTGCCATTGCTATTGTGTATGGTAAGTTGCGGTTGTTGCTGCCTATCTCATCGTTTATAGTGGGTATGCTACCGCTGACTTGTCCGCCTTGAATCATGAATCCTGTCATGGTTCGATAGAATGTTGTGCCGTCATATTTTCCTTCTTTAACTAGATTGATAAAGTTTTCAGAAGTGATGGGTTTATCGGTTCTTAAATCTATAGTTATGTCTCCTGCCGTAGTTTGAAGCAAAACTTTGGTAGGGGGAATTGTTGTTGGCACTTGATTGGCTAAAGAGAAGTAAACTCCGACGCTGATAACTAGGATAGCTATAACAGCTATTGCAAGCCATACCCTGTTTTGCGACTTATGAGCTGTTACCTTGCGGTTCTTTTTGGGCGCCATGTCTTGGTAGTCAACAACTCTTCATATAAATTTTCCCCATTGAGAGCTCAAAATAATCTTTTGCGAAGTCAAATATTAAAAACCAATCTTGAGAACACACGAGTTTGTATGTTAAGTAAAAATTGAAGGGTTAACTGTTTTGGGTTTTTATTTGGGCTATGCTACCATTGTCTGCCCAAACTTCAACCATAATAGCGTCTATTCCACCTGGATAAACCTTGTCAAGAGCAAATGTCACAGTATATTGAGGATACAGTTCTAAAGAATTTTTAGTGTTGGGATGAAAAATCACGGTTGGCTGCCCGACCACTTGAAAGTCCGAGACTGTGGTACCTTCTGCTGTCCAACTGTAGCTGTTAAGGGCGTTTCTTGCCAACGTAACCACACGGTCACTTGAAATGTTGACTTCGGTGCTTCCAACGGAGAAGAGGAAATAACCGTCAATCATGTCCACCAAGTCGCCGTCTCTAAAAACTAAGCTTAGACTTTTGGGCGAAAAATCAACGTTGTTCTCCGTGTACATTATTACTATTTTTGGAGATTCGCCCTGTGATGCAGTTAATTTCAAGTTGCCCTCCTTGATTTCGATATCTTGAGTTGAACTGCTAACCAGCGACAAAAGACTACTCATGTTCCCCAGATAGACAGTGCTCTCGTAAGCTGCAAGCCTCTCCAGCAGCCCTTTGGAACTGTCCACAGCGCTGGAAGGTTGTGGCTGGGAATATACTGGTGCTCCTTCCTGAATTAAGATTTGATATCTTGAGAATTGATTGTTACGGAATCTTAGGCTAACGTATAACTTGCTATCGCTGCTTGAAAGATCATAAGTCATAATCTGTTGAAGGGTTCCACCTAAATCGGTGCGCTGCTCAAAGTTATTGCTTAGCAAAGTGGCTTGGTAGTGGCTAGTGTCGATTTGGACGACGTTTTGCAAGAAATTAATGGCATTATTAGTAGAACTGCTCCAAGACAACAGTTGATTGTACTTCGAAAGCAGGCTATCACGCTCACCTGACGTTTGGTTAAGTAGACTGCCTTGCAAGACAGCAACGCTTGCCGTGACAACCAACCCAATTAGCAGGACGCCCAGCAACGTTTTCCACTTCAATGTCAAGCCAATCCTCCTCCGCGGCTGCACTTCCGGAGCTTCCTCCACGACCCTCATGGTATTCACAGAAGCAAAACCAAATGTAGAAAGCTTGTATAAACCATTATCATCTTTAGTAACCAGCTCGCCGAGGCTGTCAAGGTGGTAAGTCAAGTTAGAGCTTGAAACACCCAAGATCTCAAGCATCTCCGAGAAAGTTAGAGGTTTTTCGGATAGGATACGAAGGATTTTGCGGCGGGCAGGGTGCTTAAGTGAACTAAACATGACTGAGTAGATTTCTTCCCTGCTTTCTGGCATGCTTTCCCGCTGCTAAACGACCTATTTCTTCTTTGAGCCATTAAAACTTTGCCAAAAAACCAGCTAAATTACAGCAATCACGATTTTGAAGAATCGGAAATTAGAGGCAAAATCTGTGGATGACCGCAACTACGTAATGGATGTTCTCTCGTTTCTCTTCATAGTCTACATTTCATAGCTGTATTTCTAGGTCAAATAGCCCAATGCTTTTGCAAACAGACGGCCGAAGCTTATGCTTTTGCAATCCACTTCATTATTATAAAAAAAGAGAGCAAATTTGCATTTAGTCAACAAAAATAGACTAAAAATTCCAGTTTTGTTCACAAATCCTTACAAAAAACCTTTTCAACCCAAAAAATTAAGGAAAATATCAGTTTAAGGAGAGGAAGAATAACGAATCTTCGACTAAAAAATCATAGAAACTTGGGGTTTGGAACTCTGCGTTCTTGGCAAACTAAGTTGTTTAGCGCAGCATTGTTAGCGGCATTACTTTTAGCATTAGCCTCCGTCACGTCTGGGCGATCTGAAACATACAAGTTCATTGACAAATGGGGAATCCAAGGCAACGGTGAAGGTCAATTCGACCACCCCTATGACGTTGCACTCGACAACTCTGAGTGCATCCTATATATCACCGACACATACAACCACCGCGTCGAGAAATTCACGACCGACGGCAAATATCTCTCGTCATGGGGCAGCTACGGTACCGGCAATGGGCAATTCAATTACAGCATGGGCTTAACCATCGACACTCAAGACAACGTCTACGTAGCTGACACCTGCAATAACCGAATACAGAAATTCACCTCAGAAGGAGAATTCCTTGACACCTTTGGCAGCACCGGCGCGGAAGAAGGACAGTTTCTCTGGCCCTACGACGTAGCAATTGACAGTGAAGGAAACATCTATGTTGCAGACTCAGGAAATTGCCGCATACAAAAGTTTACAAGTGCAGGCGTTTTCATCTGCAGTTGGGGTAGCAAGGGCAACCTTGAAGGAGAGCTAATGTATCCGCATGGAATAGACCTCGACGCAGCAGGCAACGTTTACGTCGGCGACTACCTTAACCACCGAATCGTCAAGTTCACTGACGACGGAACCTTCATTACGCAGTGGGGCAGCTGCGGAACAGGTAACGGGCAACTCAGCACCACTAAAGGCGTCTTTGTCGACAGCGAAGGCAACGTATATGTGGCTGACTATTGGAACTGCCGCATACAAAAATTTAGTGGGGATGGCGCCTTCATCGGAACTTGGGGGACAAGGGGCAACGGAGACGGCCAGTTCAACACGCCTAAAGGTGTAGTAGTGGACGACGAAGGCTATATCTACATAGCTGACACTTCGAATAGCCGATTGCAGAAGTTCCAAGTACAATCTTAGAGTTAAAGAAATCGAATCCCAAAACTGCTTCCCCTTTTTTAGTCTAAACAGAAAAATCGGTGAAAAACGTGAAGATAAAAATCCAAGTCGTCATCAGTTTTATACTGGTTCTGTCCTTGCTTGCTAGTCCAAGCGCCATATCCATGCAAACCTGGACTGCTGGAGTAAGAAGTGGTGACTACTTCACCTACGAAATGTATGGAGTCTATACATCTAACCGTCAAAACATAGAAATAGCCATCCCCGAATTGGAAAAAAACACTACTCTTTGGACGAAAATTAAAATAACCGCCGCTTTAGGATCAACCATCCACCAAGTCTATACATTATGCTATTCCGTTGGAGGTGAATTCTCTTTTGAGTTCCAAACTGATGTTAATCCACAAAATCAAAACACTTTCAAAATCGCTGATAAAGGCGTTCCGATATGCGCAGCTAACTTAAAAAGCGGTGACAAAGTTCCAACAGCAGAACTACTACTGAACGAAACCATAAACAGAGCTTACTATAGTGGGGTGAGGGAGACTAACCAAGCATCTTGGAACGTAAGCGACGATTGGGGATGCATCTACTTTGATCGCGAAACAGGTATGTTGGTGGAGCTTCAGAGAACACATGTTTTTGCCAACCCAGATTCAGGTGACGTTATCGAAAAGACCGATATTATAAAATTAATAGATACTAATCGCTGGCAAATCGTTTGAATCTTTGTGAAGTGATTCGTTTGAGAGCAAATCAGAAATAAACGCGATCTCAATTATGTACTGGTAGGTTAAAGTTTATGACTGACGTTGTGTTCGTGTTTGAGGTTCACCAGCCACATCGGCTAAGGCGAAGTCTATTTTGGGAAGGCAAAGTCTTCCGAAGATTAACTAAAAATGACTTATTCAATTATTACTTTAACAACGAAATAGATCGAGAAATCTTCAAACGAGCAGCACGAAAATGCTACTTTCCTTCAAACCAAATAATCCTCGACGTCATCGACCGCCACAAACATGAACGAAAAAAGCCAAAATTCTCCTTTAGCCTATCAGGGGTTTTTCTTGAACAATGCGAAATGTTCGAAAAAGACTTAATTGAAAGTTTCCGGCAACTCGCGGATTCCGGATGCACCGAATTCTTAAATCAAACTTATTATCACTCCATAGCTAGCCTCTATGCTGAAAAAGAAGAATTTATAGCACAAGTAAAGATGCACAAACAAATCATCAAAGACCTTTTGGATTACACTCCACGCGTTTTCGAAAACACCGAACTTCTCTACAACAACACAATTGCCAAAACGGTCGAAAGCATAGGATACAAGGGTATCTATACAGAGGGCGTGGAGAAAATTCTAGGTGAAAAATCACCAAACTACATCTACACCCCCAAGGACGCAGAAAAAATTCGAGTTTTGCTGAGAAACTACAAGTTAACTGATGACATCGGTTTCCGCTTTTCTGCACGATGGTGGCCTGAGTGGCCTCTAACTGCAAGCAAATACGCGAAATGGCTTGCCGAAACCAAAGGAGAAGTAATCAATATCTTCCCAGACTATGAAACATTTGGTGAACATCATTGGCCTGAAACAGGGATTCATAGTTTTCTACAGCATCTACCTAATGAGATTTTAAGGTTTAACAATCTTCAGATGGCTACACCTTCTGAAGTAGTCGACAAACATGCATCGGGAGGAGAAATTGATGTGCCTGAAGCAGAAGGCACAGTTTCTTGGGCTGATATTCAACGCGATCAATCTGGTTGGCTTGGCAATGTGATGCAGTGGGCATATTACACAACTCTGCGGCGACTGGAACCGTTAATCAAAGAAGCAGAAGATGAGGAGTTTTTGAGGCTGTGGCGTGACTTCCAGACCAGCGACCACCTCTATTACATGTTCACGGCAGGCGGTGGACCGGGAGAAGTTCACTCCTATTTTAGCCCCTTCGAATCACCCATGGACGCCTTTGTGGCAGCGCAGACACTTCTTAATGATTTTGAAGCCAGACTACGCATTTCAATCTTAACTGCTAATGAGCCTTTTTTGTTCTATACTGGTGTTGGAAAAGAGTGCTATACAGGTCAGATGGCTTGGAGTCTAAAAGGGTTCGCCAAAACACTAGAAAAGATAGACTTGAAGGCTGTGGAGTTCCATTTAGGCAACGGTGATTTTGAAAGCTGGGCAAAATGTTCCCTAAAAGACACGAAATTAGCGTTAAAGCTCGGAAAAATTAAGGCATCGATAGAAAAAGGCGAAAAAATTCGAACTACAATAATTGATACTGCAAATAAACGGTATAATGAATTAAGAAAACAAACACTGGAGGCAACTCAACTTTTCTGAGTTTTTAGCCACGTATGCGTTTATAAGATTAGTTGAGGTACTCCTTGGTGATATGGTGGGTTGTTATGAGAGAAGAGCTACCGTTTCCAGATAAAGTTTTGCAAACATTGCATAACTTGTGCGCTACAGCCCCCGATTTAGCAAGAAAAGGGGAGGAAGTGGCGAGGCTTTTGCAGAAAGACCCAAACGAAATCGAAGGCATATTAGACAAGTATAAAAATGAAGGGTTCGCTGAAGGCTTCTTTGACAATGAAGGAAAGAAACGATACTATCTTAACGGTAGAGGCATAATTAAGGTCTGCTCGCTCTTCACGTAGTGGAAATATGCATGTCATAATTTTTTCTTGGGAATACCCGCCTAGAGTGGTTGGGCAACTCTCCATTTATGTGAGTAAACTATCAGCTCAACTTGTAAGCAACAAATTAGACGTTGACGTTGTAACATACGATGATACAATCAAGGGGCAATCTAAAGAACCCACAGGCGTTAAGACCTTCAGAGTAACCAACCCGGTAAAAACCCACATCGGAGTTTTAACATGGGTACTTACATTAAATCAAGAAGTTGAACGCGCCGCAGCAAGCATTTATTACGATTCACAGAAACAAATCGATCTGATTGATGTTTTCGACTGGCATTTTATCCCTGCTGCTGTTACACTCAAAAATGGTTTGAAGCTACCTTTTGTTTATTCTGTTGAGAGCATTGAAGATCATCGTTCTCCGAATTCAAATACTTCTTACAACATGGCCATCAAAAGTATCGAATGGCTGGGTTTCTACGAAGCAAGCAAAGTCAATGTCAAATCAGAATGGATGAAAGATGAAGTCATTCGGATCTACAATGTCCCCGAAGAAAAAATAACTGTCGTATCTCCAAACTCTAACTACTGGATAAAAGGGATTCTTAAGATTTACAGGGAAATGGCGGATGAAAAGCAAAATGAAAGATAAACTAAGTGTAATGATGCTAACTTGGGAGTATCCGCCAAGAGTGATCGGGGGAATCTCACCTCACATTTACTTTTTGTCTAAACATTTAGTTAAACAAGATGTCAAGGTCTATGTTGTAACCTGCGATTTCCCTGGAGCTCCAACCCACGAAGTCATTGACGGCGTAGAGGTCTATCGAATAGATTCCTACAAGAATCCATCACCCGATTTTGCCACATGGGTCTACTTAATGAATATGAACATGCAAAAAGAAACTGCAGCGATTACCAGAAAACTATCTGATGAAATTGACGTTTTCCATGCACATGATTGGCTCGTCGCAAATGCAGGCATAGGGCTAAAGCATATTTTTAGAAAACCGCTTTTGGTTACTATGCATTCAACCGAAATGGGTAGACGAGACGGCTTACACACTACCACAGAAAAAATGATTCATGAAACCGAAGCGTGGCTAACATACGAGGCGTGGAAAGTTATCTGCTGCAGCGACTATATGATTGGACACGTTAGGTACGCTTTCGGTTTACCCAACGACAAACTGGTCATGGTTCCAAATGGCGTAAACATACACAATTACGAAGTGCCATTCGACTTCAGGGATTTCCGAAAAAAGTTTGCTTTGCCTGAAGAAAAAATCGTGCTTTTTGTCGGGCGTTTAGTCTACGAGAAAGGCATTCACGTCTTAATCAACGCTGTCCCGAAAATTCTAAGCAAAGTAAACGCTAAATTCATAATCGTCGGCAGCGGCTATATGAAAGAACAACTCTTAAACATCGTTCGAAGCATGGGTTTAGAACACAAAGTGCTATTCCAAGGTTTCCTAGATGAAGCATCTTTGCTTAAGTTACAAAGAATCGCAGACGTATCAGTAGTGCCTTCACTCTTTGAACCCTTCGGCATCGTTGCGTTGGAAGCCATGGCAGCTCAAAGCCCAGTTGTCGCATCTGACACAGGTGGCTTATCAGAGATTATCGAACATGATGCAACAGGAATCAAAGTGTACCCAAATAACCCTGATTCACTTGCTTGGGGCATAACCAAGGTATTATTGGATGAAAACTTCGCAAAGCAGTTAAGAGATAATGCATACAAGCGGGTTCAAGAGAAGTACGATTGGGCAACGATTGCTCAACAAACAAAACGAATATATCAAGACGTCATAAAAGAGTATTCTAAGAGCTTCTGGGCCTAAAAGATGCGTCAGTCAATCTGCAATTCAAAAAAAATTGGTAATGCTTCAATAACCAATCAGTCCATAACTTTTTGATGCTTACTCAACACAGCAGATGTAACCAGCCCAAGCGTTATACAAAAATGCTTTAGCAACCGGATATTTTCAATAAAATGAGAAAAAAGAGAACTTATTTTCCAACAATCCGAACATTTTCAACCATAATCCAAGGTGCAATCAAAGAACCCATCTGCCGCTCATTACACCCAACGACATTAACGTTTTTTAGTAATTCAAAAACGTTGCCAGCTAACATCACACCGCGTAAACAATGAGTTATTTCGCCCTTCTCTATTTTCCAAGCGGGAGTAGCGACAACCGAGAAGTCTCCACTAACAGGATTACTACTATGAGCGCCCTGGAGAAAATAGACAATTAAACCATCATCCACTTCCCGAAGCATTTCATCAGAAGTTTTGTTACCAGGTATGACGTGAAAATTAGTCGTATCTGTACTAGGAGTTGAAAGGTATCCTGCTCTCGAAGCGTTTCCAGTGCTTTCTTTGCTATCCTTTTTCGCAGAATAATTATCGTACAAAAAGTTGCGTAACACACCCTTCTCTATTACAGGTGTCTTCTGATGTGGAACCCCTTCGCCGTCAAAAATTGAAGTGCGCAATCCACTTTCGAATAAACCATCGTCATAAATAGTAAGGTTCTCTGAGGCGACTTTTTCTCCGATTTTATCCTTGAAAGGTGATTGCCCTCTCTGCACATTATCTGCTTTTATAGCGTTAATTAACGTGTAACCTAAAAGTTCCTGCAGCGCAAACTGAGTAAAAATAACCTTAGCAGACTTGGTTTCAACCGACTTGGTTTTTATGGCTGAAGCAGCCAATTTTGCAGCTTCCCTTCCAACCCATTCTGGATCCAAGGTGTACTCTCTTGAAGCATTAAACTCGAAACAAACTGGCGTCACTGAGCGGTTCTCTTTGCCTAAAGTTGCAACACTGCATTCAATGATTGTGCCTTTATCGAAACCTGAGATACCACTTGAGTTAGCGATGGCACCTGAAATATAACCACCACCTACTCCGCCTTCGACTGGAAAAACCCGCTTATCAACTTCTCCGGCAGCATCTAGCATAGCTGAAGCAATGTTGACTATGTCCTCAGAGTTGAGGTCAACAATTTTTTGGTCAAAGGTTCGCTTGGTTTCGGGATATAATTTCTCTTGAGGAAGCCCTCTCCAGTCATCGTCAGGTTTACTGGCACGTGCTGCGCTTAAAGCCTTCTCTGCGACCTTTTCCACAGCTAGTGGATCGTCTATAATGTTGGTGTATGCAAACCCAATTGTCTTGTTTACAATCACTCTTATGCCTAAGCCACGATCAATTATCCGGTTTGTTTTGCTTATTTGCCCAAGTTCGATTCCTACGTTGGTTGCTTGCCCCTCGTATACATAAGCTTCCGCTTCTTGTGCACCCTTCTTCAATGCAGCTTTAACGGCGTTTTCCGCCAGTTGCATCATAATGTTATCTTCAAGCACTGCCACCAACAACCACCTCGTTAACTCTTATGTGCGGTCCGCCATCACAAATAAATGCTATCTGGCCTTTTCCGCATCGTCCTGGATCTAGCATGAAATCTTTGCCCACGGCATCTACTTTATGCAATGTTTCCAGAGCATTACCGCTAATTGAAGCATTACGCACAGGAACACCGATTTCGCCGTTATGGATTTCGTAACCTTCTTGGATACCAACTTGGAAGGTCCCATCAAGGTTCGCTTGACCACCCCTAAAACTTTTAAAAAAGTATCCAGTCTTCACATCTTCAATTAATTCTTCAAAGGTTTGGTCTCGAGGCGCCATGTACGTGCATCTCATTCTAATGATAGGTTCCACACGAAAATCCTCTGCCCTTGCGTTACCTGTTGGCTCTACTTCAAACTTATGTGCTGTCTCACGGCTATGCATAAGCCCTGAAACAACACCGTCTTTAATAAGCTGGGTTTTTTGGCTTGGAACTCCTTCATCGTCATACTTGAATGCGCCAAATGTACCCTTGATTGTGCCATCATCATAAAACGTTACTAAATCCGAGCCGATTTTTCTTCCAAGGTTACTTGCTAATACCCCTCCTGAAAGCGCTAAATCGGCCTCCGCTAAATGCCCGAATGCTTCATGGACAAATACGCCGACCACATTGGGTCCCAGCACCACTGGAAATTTGCCACCCCTGGGGGATACAGCACTCAATTGTTGAATGGCACGTTTTGCTACTTTCTTCCCTAACATTTCAGGAAGCTGGTTGTCAAAAAGCTCGTAACCTGCTGTGGAACCGATTTCTTCTCGGCTGAAAGTGAAGGTGCCATTTGCCACAGCAGAGGCGGTGATTCTCGCCCAAACACACAATTTATCCTGCTCGATACAGGTGCCTTCACTGTTCATAAAAAAGGACGTGCCAGTCAAATCATAATAATCAATTGAACAACTCTTGATTCGGGAATCAAAATGTAAAGCGTTCTCATTTACTGTCAGCGCTGTTTTTACTTTCTCTTCCATCTGAACATTAGCAGGATTCTTTTTAGATTTAGACACTACTTTGTCTTCAATAGCATTAGTTGCCGCCAACTTGATGGGTTTTTTTAGCCGTACACTCGCCGTCTTTGCCATCTTACAAGCGTCGGAAACTGCAGCTGCCAAAATCGCGATATCAAAGGAGCCGACTGACGCAAAACCCCATGCACCATTAACCAGAACTCGAATAGCCACGCCATTCTCTATACCTTGTTTCGCTGCTTCTACGCGTTCCTCTTTTAAAGCAAGCATTGTCTTGTTAAGTTTTTGTGCTCGAGCTTCAGCGTAATGAGCTCCATATTTCTGTGTAGCTAAGTTGTTGATCTTTGTCAAAAGGTCTTTCAAAGCGAAATCTATCCTTTAAAGAGTTAGACTTGTTTGGGATAATTAAAACAATTTGTTTTCTACAGATGGAAAATCTACATTTTTCTAAAAGAAATCCACCATGTTTTTCTGCTCAACCTTTATCTGAGTTGGCTTGCGCTTAATTGTTGGCACTTCTAAACCTAGCGTTATTTGCCCATAAACGCCATCGTATCCCGGAGTAACTTTTGCGGTGCCATCTCTGACTTTAATGATTGCTTGAGCAATAGAAAAATCTACAATAGAAGATAGTTCCTCCAATGGAGTGCTAATCAACACAGTGTACTCGTCGCCGAATTTTTCAACCAACAGATTATAGTTTTTCCAAACCACTCGATTTGAAGGCGATTCAGTTCCTAAAGCCGCTGAAATTATCTCTGAAAGAGGAAGCAAACGCATAAATCCCGGCGCATCTTGGCGTTCATATTCAGCAGGTCGGTCAGCCAGCTCTTCAACACGTTGCTCCACGCCTTTGGTCAGTTTCTTGCGACATACCGGACAAATGTTTCCGAATTTTATTGCATCTTGAGGCGAAAAGGAAATTTTGCAGTATCGATGTCCAGTCCAATGATATTTGCCGTAAGCAGGATCTGTTTCAATTGTAAACTTGAAATGTGCCGGGTTATTACTTCTTACAGCATCTATAACATCTTTGTAAGTAAAGCGATCAAGTTCTAGTACATTGGCTTCCCTTCCGATGCGCCATGGCCAAAAACTATGACAGTCACTGTTCGAAACCAAAGTAAAATGGTCTAGTTTGCTTAGGCGCCAGTTCATTGGCGGGTCAGATGATAATCCCGTTTCTATTGCGTGGATGTGTTTGGTCATGTCTTGATAACACTCTTCAACTGTATCAAAGCCGCTGAACGCTCCAAAAATACTAAACCAGGGCGTCCAAGCATGAGCTGGAAAAACCATGTTCTCATCCGAGACAGCCATCACCTCTTCCACAAGTTGTGGAGCCGACACGTTAAGGATTGGTCTACCGTCTGAAGATAAATTTCCAAAATGAGTAATTCTCTCGGTAATTTGGAGAGCTGATTCAACAGTTGGTGTTAGGATAACGTGATGAATTTTTTTGGATTCACCCTTGAAGTTAAAAATTGTACAGACTTCGGTCTGGAGTATGAAGCGAACAGGTGACTCTTCGTTGGATAGCTTGAGAAGGTTGCTTTCACCATCAGGGATTAATGATTGCTTGATTTCGTTTAGCCAAAGAGGATGGGTGAAATCGCCAGTGCCCACCAAGTTTAACCCTTTAACTTTTGCGAACCTTGCAATTGAAGGTAAACTCATTTGTTCACTAGTTGCTCGACTGTATTTACCGTGGATGTGCATATCAGCTATGACTTTCAAATCGTTTTCGCCAATGATTAACGTGGTTTTGGGCAAATTTTAAGGCTTTGCAAAACATAAGTGATTACTTATTGGGATTTTTCTTTGAGTTTTAGAGTCCAAGCAGCTAAAGCTTCAACTAATTTCTGAACCAGTTTCCTTGTCTTCTCATTAGTCAATCTACCTTCCGAATCAATGTTGTGAGAAGCATCAGACAGCATAACTTCAGGTTTATTCACAGGGTGCATGTTGAGATAAATAAAAGATTGCCGCAAATGGTATTGAGCTCTAGAACCGCCGAATCTGCCGATTGAGGCGCTCATGACAGCCACTGGCTTACTTTCGAGTGGCGAATCAGTTCGGGGTCTTGAGGCCCAATCAATTGCATTTTTTAGAACACCTGAAACTGAATAATTGTATTCTGGAGTTGCAATCAACAGGGCGTCTGCATTTTTTATTTTCTCCTTGAACTCTTTGACTATTTGCGGTGGACTCGTTTCAAAGTCTTGGTTAAAGGGTGGAATGCCTTCTAAATCAAAGTAATTGATTTCCACATTTTCAGGTGCAACTTCTGTTGCTGCGCGGATCAGTGCTCTATTGTATGAACTTTTTCTTAGGCTGCCGGCAAAAGCTAAAATTGTTATTTTTTCCAAGCCAGAATACACCTTCTTTGTTGATAAAAGATAAATTACATAAACAAATAAGTTGATTTAAGTCTACTGTCACCCAAAAAATAAATTTGCTTATTCTTTCTCAATATTCTTTTAAAGCCGCATAGAGAAGGATTAAACTATGCACGAATGGGCACTAGCTGAAGCGATTCTGACATCCGCCAAACAAATTGCAGAAAAAGAACACGTAACCACGGTTACGGAAGTTACAATTAGAGTTGGAGAACTCCAGCAGGTTGAGCCTCCAATTCTGAGATTTGCACTTTCACAAATGAAACAAGGAATTTTTGGCAAATCCAAGTTCCGCATACTCAAGGCTAAATCTACGCTTAAATGTAGAGTCTGCAATACTACATGGCGATATAACACAAAGAAAGTCGATAAAGCAATTTCCGAAGCTATTCATTTTGTCCCTGAGGTGGCCCACACTTACATTAAATGTCCTAAATGCGGCAGTCCCGACTTTGAAATTGTCACTGGACGTGGCGTCTGGCTTGAGGACTTAAAAGGAGTCAAATAGGATGATTGACCCGCGGACAAGTGTAATTGGCGAACGATTAAGCAAAATAAGTCGAATTATTGCTGTCTCAAGCGGGAAAGGCGGCGTCGGCAAAAGCATGATAGCAACCACAATAGCATTGTCTCTCGCAAAATACGGTTGCAAAGTTGGCTTATTTGACCTTGACTTTACCAGCCCCTCAACTCACGTTATTCTCGGAGCCCATAACCTGCAACCTACAGAAGAAAAGGGCCTAATCCCACCTACAATCCATGGATTAGAATACATGTCACTGATCTATTTTGTAGGCGACAACCCAGCTCCGTTGCGTGGAGCAGATATCTCAAACGCACTCATTGAGCTGTTGGCCGTTACACAATGGGGGCCACTTGATTTTCTAATTATTGATATGCCACCTGGAATTGGAGATGCAATTCTAGATCTTGTCAGGCTTATCGGGCGCATAGAGTTTTTGATTGTAACTACGCCTTCATTGTTAGCTTTTGAAACTGTCAAAAAACAAGTTGCACTCCTCTACGACCAAAAAATGCATATTATCGGCGTTGTGGAGAACATGAAACAAGACAGGAAACGGGGTGTCGAGAGTGAAACGGGAAATTTAGGGCTAAAATTTCTAGGAGAGATTCCATTTGATAGTCACATTGAAACCGCCATCGGTAACACGTCGCAGCTGCTTAAAACGGAGGTTGGCAAAAAAATCATTCAAATAGTCAAAACCAACATTCTATCAGAAAAAAAGAAGGCTTAGCATGGTTTGTCGAGCATTGATTTTCGATTATGTGGGCACCTTAGTTAACTGCAAAGGCTATACAATGGATGCCTCACGAGAAAAACTCCACAAGGCATTGATCGCCGAAGGTTTTGCAACAGACAAAGACAAGTTCTTGGAAGCTTACATTTACTCACACGAAAAATACCGCAAAATCCGCTACGAACAACACCGTGAAGTGACTAATGCTATATGGGTTTCTGAAGCGCTTTGCAGTTTGGGCTTTAGAGTTTCGCCAGATAACTTGAAAATTAAAGCCGCTTTAAACGTTTTTTTCAAGGATTTTATTGATGCCCTTGAATTGAGGGTAGGAGCAAAGAGACTACTTTTACAAGCGCGAACACTCGGGAAAGTGGGACTAATCTCAAACTTCACTTATGCACCCGTCATTTACAGAAGCCTAAGAAAAGTCGGTATAAACCATTTTTTCAATGTAGTTGTTGTATCTGAGGAAAATGGGCACAGAAAACCTAGCCCCGAAATTTTTCAAAACGCCCTAGACAAACTCGATATAATGCCATGTGAAGCAGTTTACTTCGGAGACAGCCCTATCGAAGATATCAAAGGAGCCAAACAAGTGGGACTCAAAACAGTTTTCGTTCCTTCACAGTTTAACAGTCTGAAAGACCTGAAGGAAAAAAAACAAGAGCCAGATTATATTGCGGCAAACTTATCGGCGATTTCGAAGAAACTCGATGAAATCAGTTCTTTCTGAAACATGAAATTTAGACTTACCAGCACATCTTAGAATGGACTAAAAGCAACAGGGATAGAAACTTTTTTGGAAAAATATTTAGGCAAAGTCCCTCAACCCTCAAAAGTACAATATGCACAGAAAAATTAGCGTCTCGATTCGCAAAGCAACCAAGTGCTCACAAATTTTTTATACATCTTCAACCGAAAGAATAACGAGTTAAGGAAGAAACGGAATTGTATCCACAAAATCAACCCACTGCCGCATATTGGCTATCAATAATTGGTGGCATACTCGGTATATTGGGATCAATAGCATTATTCGCATTTGGAGTAATAGTATATTCTGCGTACAACAACGTCTTAGGTTACTACGGCAACTACTATTATGACGGCATATTTTTCGGTTGGGGTTGGTCAATATTTATTGGATTAGGCATATGGACCTTAATCTCATCCATAATGATTATTATATTTGCAATCAAACTCAAAGCTAATCCGATCGAACATACAAAATGGGGTATACTCATTCTGGTATTTTCCATAATAGGTCTCGGCGGAGGAATTCTAGCATTGATCGGCGGTATATTAGCATTAGTCTACAACCCTACACCCCCAGGAACAGCGCAACAATACAATCCACCACCACAAACATACGCTCCTCCACCACAAAAAACTGCCACAATAGCTTGTCCACAATGCGGAAGAATCGTCGATTCCAATCAAAAGTTCTGCCCAAATTGTGGCAAACAATTGAACTAAACCAGAAAGCCAATTGTTTTTTGGAAACCAATTTTTCTACTCAAGTCTTACAGAAGGAAATAGACTAACAAAAACTAAATCAAAGGCAGTTTTTTCCACTTTCTTATTTTAGATACCCAAAATGGAAAAAACAAAAAAGAAAGAAGTTAGATCTTCTTTGTTTGAACAGCGTTTTCCAAAGCTAAAACGCCCGGAAGTTTTTTGCCCATCAAAAATTCGATAAGCGCACCACCTGCGGTACTAATATAGCCGATTTTCTTGGTTAATCCGTATTCATTGATGGCTGCAATAGTATTTCCTCCTCCTGCAAGTGAGAAAGCTTGACTATCTGCTATTGCTTCGAAGACTTTTTTTGTACCATAATTGAATTCTTTGTTCTCGTAAACGCCCATTGGACCGCTAACAACGATAGATTTTGCCGATAGAATTTTTTTCGAATATGCTTCGACAGTTTTAGTTCCAATATCCAAAAGCGAGTTTTCAGCGGGCAAACTGCTAACTTCGATTTCTTTGCGAATGCCATCAGCATCCATTGCCACGTCAACAGGAATCATAACTTTGTCACCGAATTGCTCTTCAAGTGCTCTGATTCCTGGAATTAAACCTGTCAACTCTTTTTTTTCTAAAAATGCCATGTTTGCTTTGCCAATGTCAACTCCTTTTGCCGCCAAGAATAGCTGACCAGTTACGCCGCCTGTAAGCACATAATCAGCAATTCCATTTCCCAAGACATACTTACTAATCTCAAGGGAGTCATCAGCTTTTGCGCCTCCCATAACATATACACAAGGTTTTTCAGGTTTTTCCAATGCTTTGCTAAGCGATTTAAGCTCGCGCTCCATAATTCTGCCCGCTGCAGAAGGCAACACCGCAGTAAATCCAACCATGCTTACGTGACCCCGGTGCGCTGCAGCAAACGCATCATTAACAAACAAATCTGCCAAGGGCGCAAGGTTCTGGACGAGATCGGTTTTACTAGCCTCCTCAATGGTCATGCTTTTAGTTTCTTTATCCCAGCTACGTACGTTTTCTAAAACAAGGATTTCACCGCCTTGCAAACTCTTTATGGCTGCCTTGGCTTTGTCGCCAAACAAATCATCAACATACTTCACGGGGCAATTAAGGATTTTTCCAAGAATTTCAGCGTGTTCTTTTAACGGAGTGTAATCAGCGTCGCCTTTGCGGCCTTGATGTGCAAGTACAACGGTTTTAGCACCTTTCTCAGCCAATTCTTTAAGAGTTGATTCCGCATGCGCTCTGATCCTCACATCACTGTTAACTTTTTTTGTTTGAGGATCTATTTCTGAGTTAAAATCTACTCTGACAAGAACAACTTTGTTCTTAACTTGAAAATCATCCAAAGTCTTGTACTTTGCCATATATAATACACCTAAGAGTTAATACTAAAAAAGAAAGAAAGGATGGATTTAAGTTTGTTTACACTTGGCCTAGAGGTTAGCTTTTTTTCCTACCATTTCGATGAATTCTATCATTCGGTTGCTAAAGCCCCATTCATTATCGTACCATGCGAAGACCTTCACGAAGTTGCCCTTCTCGCCTAAAACCATGGTTAAGCCTGCATCGAAAACGCTGCTATAGTTGTTGTGAAGGACATCAGTGCTAACAATTGGATCTTCAGTATACTGCAAAATTCCTTTTAGCTCTCCTTCTGCTGCTTCTTTCATCGCTGCATTGATTTCTGCTTTAGTTACATCTTTGCCTAAGATTGCGGTGAGGTCAACAATGGATACGTCTGGAGTTGGCACACGCAAGGAGTAACCATTCATTTTGCCGGCGCAACTTGGCAGAACTAAACCGATTGCTTTTGCTGCTCCGGTACTGGTTGGGATAATGTTGATTGCTGCGGCTCGTGCACGTCTGGGGTCTTTGTGCACAATGTCTTGGATTTTCTGGTCATTAGTATAGCTGTGACAAGTTGTCATGAGTGCCTTTTCCAAGCCAAAGCTATCTGATAACACTTTGCTTATTGGAGCCAAGGCGTTGGTTGTGCAACTGGCATTCGAAAGAATGTTGTGTTTTTCTGGATCGTATGTATTATCGTTTACGCCCAAAACAAATGTTGCGTCCGGGTCAGTTGCTGGAGCTGAAATTAGGACTTTTTTTGCTCCTGCAGCAAGATGTTTGCTTGCACCTTCACGATTCGTGAATAAACCTGTGGATTCTATAGCAAGGTAAACTCCCAAGTCTTTCCAGGGGAGTTGCGCGGGGTCTCTAATGCTCAGACATTTGAGGTCTTTTCCGTTAACTAAGAGGTCGCTTCCTTTTACTTCAATAGTTCCAGGAAAGCGCCCATGAACGGAGTCGTATTTGAGCAAATTGCCATTAGTTTTCGCGTCTGCAAGATCGTTGATGGCTACAAAATCAATGTCTGCATTCTTTTCAATCGCTGCTCTATAGAGAAGACGTCCAATTCTTCCAAAACCATTAATTCCAACTTTTATCGCCATAACAATTCACCTAACAATAAAACTGTAAAAAGCCACTCTAACAATATTAATTTTCCGACAAAACAGGCTTCATCAAACTATAAAGCCCTCAACAAGAGTAAAAATCATTATTTATGTTTAGAGAAAAAACTCCTTTGCATGATTGAAGACAAAGAAATCAGATCTTGACTAAACAAATGTTTTCTTAAACATCTTTGAAGAAGATAGCAAAAATTAAAAGGAGACATATCACACATTAAGTAAACAATCGGTGATCAAGTTATGAGTGATTGTGACGTCGCTATCTCTTATGAACCCTTTAAAGAAATTGTGATTATGGAAAAAACCCATTTTAACAGCCCTGACGAAATCGCACGCTTCACCTCCATCATTGCAGGGGGTAAATTAGCTGGGCTCTACTGGGTGGACGGCATAGTGTTTTTGTATTTTCCTCTTACAGCTTCAACGACCGCAGTCGCTAAAGAACTACTTGAAAAACACAAAGTCTATTGGACCTACGTTGGCTATTCAGATATGCCAAAATACACACCTACTATTGAAACAAAAGAAAAAATGATCGTGCCCGTTATCGACATATCAGCTGACCCTGTATTGAAGTCAGTTGCGAAGTGGCTGAAAGAACAAAAATAGTTCGAAGGCCAAGGTTTGCCAGAAATAGTATTACGAGGCAAGGTGTTTTCAGGCACAGGAAAAGGGAAATGCTTCGTTGACTTGCCATGGGTTCGTCACCAACTTGAAAAAGCACTTGACTCTTCTCCTTATTCTGGAACCTTGAATGTTCGTTTGAAAGGAAAAGATATAGAAAACAAATCAATTCTTGAAAACTCCGAAGGAACAATTGTTGTTCCCCAAATAGGGTACTATCCAGGAATGCTCTTTAAAGCCAAAATCGGTTCTTTACAGTGCGCCGTCGTAATTCCTTTAGTTCCCAATTACCCAAAAGACCTCTTAGAGGTTATAGCGCCCGTCTACTTGCGCGGCATCCTCAATTTAGTGGACGGAAACGAAGTTGCTATCACGGTGAAGATTTAGTGATTTTTGTTTTCTTTAATGCCGCCATATACTCATCAAAACAGCCGACTTTTTGAAGGTAAGAACCATAAGTTACCAACGCTTTCATGGCTCTTGCTGCATCCTCAGGCGACTCAAAAGATGGAACACCAAGCTTATCGAAACGGGACCTGGTATATAGCGCCATTTCTGTCTCACCGATATCGCACATAACTATAGGCTTGGTATAACTTTCAGCGACTTTCACTAGTCCGTCTATGTAAACCTCTCTGAGTCCCGGCATGTGATGTAGCCCAAGAAGAATTATACCACAGATGTTAGGTTCCTGAAACATCAGATCAGCGGCCATAACAAACATATCATCAGTAACTGAACCAGTGAGGTCAACCGGGTTTGATGTAGCAGCGATCTTTAGGATGATATTTTGATCTTTAAGCTCTTGGAATTTTTTCAAAGTCGCGTCAGAGAAACGGTCCACCGTTAGACCCAAAGCTTCACATTCATCAACAGTCATAACTCCCGGTCCGCCCGCATCAGTCAAGATGCCGATATTTTTGCCCATGGCTGGGGGTTGCATCGCTAAGGCTTTACCGATATCAAAGAATTCTTCCATATCTCGAGCACGAATTATTCCTCCTTGTTCGAACGCGGCGTCGTAGATCTTGTCTGACCCTGCAATGGCCCCAGTGTGTGAAGCAGCAGCTCTCGCACCAGCAGCACTTCGTCCTGATTTGATGACTACAATAGGTTTTTTGGCTGTAACCTTCTTTGATATATTCAGAAATTCCCGTCCATCTTTGACATCTTCAAGATAAACAAGGATGACTTTGGTTTCTTTGTCATGCAGTAGATAATGGAGTATGTCAGATTCAGTGACATCGCATTTGTTGCCAAAACTAACAAATTTACTGACACCCATCTGTCGCCCGGTTAGGTAGTCGAGCGCAGCTACACCAAAGGCTCCACTCTGAGTAATCATAGCTATGTTGCCTGGAAGCGGTCTTGGCGTCGCGACTACGTCTTCACCTGTGGTTAAAACCTTGGTTTCGGGCAGAAATAGAGTATCAATACCTGTTTTAGAGTAATAAACTCCAAGGCAGTTGGGTCCTAAGACACGAATACCTGCCTTCTTGGCGACCGCGACCACTTGGTCTTCAAGTTCTTTGTTTCCGACCTCCTTAAAGCCCGAACTAATGATTATAGCAGTCTTAACTTTCTTAACAGCTGCTTCTTCCATCACTGTTAAAACTACCCGAGCAGGAACAATTATTACGACTAATTCTATTTCACCAGGAATTTTAGACAACGATTTAAAGCATTTGAAGCCAAGAATCGAGTCTTCATTTGGGTTAACAGGATAAAGAGCCCCTTTGAAAATACCATGTTCCTTGTTAGTGGCAAAGTTCTTAAAAATAACATGACCTGCCTTATCGACTTTCTTAGTGGCGCCGATAACTGCAACTGAACGCGGATTAAAAAATGCATCCATTTTTCGAAGCGTATCTACCATATTCTATCCCGTCACTGCGCTAAGTCTTACAATCCATGTTTTATGTGTTACTCTAAAGAAAAGTTCTTTTCGGTTAAACAATCAACGAAGAGCCTTTCTGCCGCGTTCTTCTTATTATTACTATGGGCTTATGTCGGATTGCGCTAAGCATTTCCCATGTTACAGCATCAACCTTTACATGGAACCTTGCGGCCATATCCCAAACGGTGGCACCTGATCCTGCTCCACGAGTTTTGTCGGCAATATTAGTAATTTTCAATGCTTCAGCAGCCTTCAGATTGCAACCAACAGCCGACAATGGCGTTGAACTTTTCTTTAATTCTAAAACCCTGCCCGCGACATACGTGAATACCCCTCCAAATGAATGGATCCCCCTTAGAGGTCTCGGTCGCGGAGTGAAGAAAAAATTTCGAAACTTGTAGGTCTTGTCTGTATCGGCTATTAGTAAGCAAACGTTTTTCTGCAGTCTCTGTCGGATTTGCTCTCGGATTTTCCATGCTACAGCATCTGCGTTTTCCAATGGCAAACTCACATAAGAGTAGGCTAGGTTTGAACCATCAATGCCTCCTTCTGAACCAAACAAGAGTGCCTGCCAAATCCCCGCGTATTGAAGAGCAACCTGTTTGTGGTAACTGCCAGATTCAAGCGGGTATTCACGGAGCCTTATTAACAGTCGCTGCCCAAAACCACACATTATCCCAAGCGGGTAACCCCAAAAAAGACGCATCCATAAACTGGCCAAAACCTTGGCCATCAAACCTGATTTTACTCTACTCTCATCAACCATATTGCCAAGCGCCGTCGAAATTGCCTTCTCAGACACTACAACAAAATCACCGTCTTCAACTTTGCCTTGGATAGCGGCTATGATTTTCTCTGTGTAGTCGCTATTAGGTTTCCAGTAGCTGGTCGAAATCGCCAATGAACGATACCGGGTCATCTGCTTTGGCACGAATTCAAAGTCAGGTTTTAGCCTAATAAGAGTTGGTTTGCCTAAAACAGTGCATAGGGGAAACGTTGGCTGTTTTGGTACAGTTTTCCTTTTATTGGAATTTGGTGTCCGCAGACATGGCATTTCATGTCTTTAGTGAGGTTCCATGCAGTAATGTCAAAGGCTTCGCGTTTGATGACTGCTGTATCACAGTTGGGGCAGTAGGTGTTCTCGCCTGGATGACCGGGAACATTGCCGACATAGACATAGTGCAAGCCTTGGTTTTTAGCAGTCAACAATGCTCTCTCCATTTCTTTCACGCTTGTTGCAGGAATTGTAGTCATCTTATATTCTGGATGAAAACGCAGAAGATGTAAAGGTGTGTCCGCTCCAAGATAGTTTTTAACCCATTTGGCGAGTTCGCGGATGTGATCCATCGAATCGCCTGATTTGGGGACTACAAGATTTGTTAGTTCAATATGAACTCTTTGGAGTTTGAACTCCTTTAAGCTCTCGAAGATTGGCTCAACGTTTGGCACCGACATGTTGGATTTGTAAAAGTTGGGATCACCGCCACCTTTGAAATCAACCGTAACAGCATCTAAATACGGAGCGATAGTCTTGACCGCCTCTGTAGTCATATATCCGTTTGTTACAAAAGTGTTAAACAAACCTGCATCTTTGGCGAGTTTAGCAGTATCGTAAGCATATTCCATAAATATTGTTGGTTCAGTGTAGGTGTAGCTAATGCCTTGACAACCCGATTTCAACGCTGCTTTAACTACCTCTTCAGGCGGGAAAGTTTTCCCAGCAATTTCTCGGTCTTGGCTTATCATCCAGTTGTCGCAGAATTGGCAGCGGAAATTGCAACCAGCGGCAGCAATTGACAAGACCAACGCTCCAGGATTGAAATGTGACAACGGTTTTTTACTGATGGGGTCAACACCTGCAGACACGGCTTTACCGTAGTTTAATGAATAGAGGGTTCCACCTTCGTTTTTACGAACCAAACAAAAACCTGTAGAATCAACGCTAATCAAACAGCGACGAGCACAGAGGCAACATTTTACTTTGCCCTCGCCTTGGCGCTCGTAGAGCATAGCTTCATGCAACGACATGATTATACCACAAGAGAAGAAGGAGAATTGCATTTAAAAGCATTAACTTCACAAGCCTGTTTATTCTAAAATTAAAAAGAACATGTTGAGTTCTATGACCAGAATTGGGTTTAGAGCATCTTATTGAAGAAGCAGGTTTTTTCTCCAGTATGGCACACAGCACCAGTCTGATCAACAATGTAAAGCAAAGCATCGTAGTCACAGTCTGTTGAGACAGAGATGATTTTTTGGGTGTGACCTGAGGTTTCGCCTTTAACCCAAAGTTCATTTCGAGAACGACTCCAATAAGTGCCTTTCTTAGTCTTAAGAGTTAATTCCACAGCTTCTCTGTTCGCATAAGCAAGCATCAACATCTCCTTAGTTTTAGCATCTTGAACAACCACGGGAATAAGCCCGTTGCCTTTTTTGAAGTCTAATTTTTCAAGCAGTTCTTCATATGTCATATTCGAATAGTCACCCCCATCATACGCAAATAATCTTTCACAACAGGAACAGGATAACTCTTATAGTGAAAAATCGAAGCCGCCAAAGCAGCATCAGCCTTACCATCGGTTAACACATCAAAGAGGTGTTTTGGAATTCCTGCGCCTCCACTTGCAATGATGGGCACATTTACTCGTTCGGAAATCGCACGAGTTAGCTCTATATCGTAACCATCTTTTGTGCCATCCTTATCCATCGAAGTTACCAAGAACTCACCCGCCCCAAGCTTCTCAGCCTCCATAGCCCAGGCAACCGCATCCATCCCTGTAGGTTTCCTGCCGCCATATGTGACAACTTCAAACCATAATTTGCCTTCGCCTGTTTCAACCATAATCTTGTTCTCGCTTGATATCTTGTTGCGCCTAGCGTCAATGGCTACGACTACGCATTGTCTGCCGAAAACATCCGCCAGTTCTGTGATTAATTTGGGATTTTCAACTGCTGCAGTATTAACTGAAACTTTGTCAGCACCACTGCACAAAATTAGTCTTGCATCCCCCACATTGCGAATCCCCCCGCCTACAGTAAAAGGGATACTTATTGCTTTGGCTACACCTTCAACAACCCCACGCAAGATGTCCCTTTTCTCAGAAGATGCCGTTATGTCAAGAAAAACCAGTTCATCAGCACCTTCGTCAGAATAACGCTTTGCCATCTCAACGGGGTCGCCCGCACATTTCGGGTTAAGAAAGTTTATGCATTTGACAACTTTACCATGATCTACATCCAGACACGGCACTATACGCTTTGCTAAAGGCATAATTTAAGCTCCTATCTTTTGAATAGCTTCCTTTAATGTGAATCGACCTTCATAGAGAGCTTTACCAATGACTGAACCGTCCATACCGATTTCTTTAAGAGCAGCCAAATCGCCGATACTTCCGATTCCTCCTGCTGCGATAATTTTCGCGCCTGGATAAAGAGCAGCTGTACTGAGCGTTTGAAGGTCTGGACCACTTAGCATGCCATCTTGTGCAATAGAAGTAATCAAGAATTGGTGAACACCAAGAGCAGAGTATTTTTCTAGTGCGTTATCCACAGTCATTGTAGTTGAGGTTTGCCAACCTTCAACCATAATATATCCTTCCTTGTTATCTAAAGCAACAATGACAGAGTCTAAACCGAATTTCTGTTGAATTTTTTTAATCACTTCAGGATCGCTGAAAGCCAAGGCGCCAAGAATAACTTGCGTTATACCTGATTGGAAAAGTTTCTCAGCTATTTCAAAGCTGCGAATTCCGCCTCCGACTTGAATTGGCAAGGAAACATTCTTTGCAACTTCAGCTATGGTAACTTGGTTTTGGCCGATTCCAAAAGCTGCATCCAAATCGATAATGTGCAACTTGCCTGCACCTTCATCGTGCCACCGCTTTGCTGCTTCAAGTGGGGTACCAAATTGTTTTTCATAGCTTTTTACGGTTTTGGCCTCTCCACGAGTTAAGCGGACGATTTTGCCGTTCATTAAATCTATTGCTGGAATTAACTGCATAAACTCACTTCACTATGATTTTTGCAAAGTTACTTAGAATTTTAAGACCCACGTCACCGGATTTTTCTGGGTGAAACTGGGTTCCGTAAATGTTTTTATTGGCAACCGCAGAGGTGAATCTTGTTCCGTACTGAGTTGTTGTGCAAACTATTTCTTTTTCCTTGGGCTCTGGATAGAGGGAGTGAACGAAATAAACGTAAGTACAATCTGCTATACCGTCGAAAAGTTCGGTTGATTTGACGATTTCTAAAGTATTCCAACCCATGTGTGGTACCTTAACCGTTTTAGGCAACTGCATATTTCTGCCCTCAAACAGAGCTAAACCTATTCCGGGTCCTTCCTCGCTAGATTCAAAGAAAAGCTGCAAGCCCAAGCAGATGCCAAGTAATGGTATACCCTCACTGATTTTTGTTTGGAGCACTTCCTTGACTAAATCCAGCTTTGAAGCGGCTGCGGTAAAGCTTCCAACTCCTGGTAGGGCAATGGCATCAGCTTTTGCGAGGTCTCGCCATGTAGTTCCAATTGACGCCGCTAAACCAGCTTTTTCCAACGCGGTTTTAAGGCTAAGGAGGTTTCCCACACCATAATCAAAAATGACTACTTCGGGCATCAAATAACTCCTTTGGAACTGGGGACACCTTTACGCCTAGAATCAACAGCTATAGCCTGACGAAGTGACAGCGCAAAAGCTTTAGTGGCAGCTTCCGCTTTGTGGTGATCATTGCTTCCGTACTCAACAAAAACATGCACGTTCGCCTGCAACGACTGCGACAGGGATTCAAAGAAGTGCACGATATCTTCAGTCGGCATGTCTTCTACTTTTTTCCCGCGGAGTTTAAGGTCAATTTTGAAGTATGGACGTTTAACAAGGTCAACTGCTCCAAAAGCAAGTGAACAATCCATTGGTGCAGCGGCGTTGCCAAAACGCATAATTCCTTCACGGGTGCCCAACGCTTTATTAAGCGCCTCACCTAAACCAATTGCGAGATCTTCGACAGAGTGATGCACCAAATCACCCTTCACTGATGCAGTTATATCGATTAGACTGTGAGTTGCAAAAGAAACGATCATATGGTCAAGAAACGGAATTGCAGTACAAACCGAAACTTTTCCCTCACCATCCAAGTTCACGGCTACTTTAACTTCAGTTTCTTTGGTTTTACGGTAAACCTCTTCTTTTCTCATCTTATTCACCTTGAATTTCTTTTAATGCCTCAAGTAATTTAGCGTTCATTTCTGGCAAACCAACAGTTACACGGAAACAGTTATCATATTGGAGGATTTTACCCCATTTCTTAATCATTATACCACGTTTGAGCAGTTTGTCGTTAACTTCGTCAGCGGGTTTTTGTGTGTTCATCAGCAGAAAATCCGCTTGCGAATCGAAAGCTTGCACGCCCTCTATTTGGTTTAGTGCCTTAATGAGTTTTCCGCGTTCATTTACCAATTCCTTGGCGGCTTTTTCCATCAAACCAACGTTGTCTAGCATTTTGCTGCCCATACGCAAGGTAAAACCACTAACTGGATAAGGAAGAGGCGACTTCTCAGAAATAACTTTAGCTAATTCAGGGTTTGTCACGGCATAACCCAGTCGCAACGCTGCCAATCCAAAAGCTTTCGAGAAGGTTCGCAGAATTATCATGTTTGGGAACTCACGTATCCGAGGGACAAACGAGTAATCAGCAAATTCACAATAAGCCTCATCGAGAATGACAATTCCGGGGAAGACCTTGACTAAGGATTCAACATCTTTCATATTGAATTGAGTTGCAGTTGGATTATTAGGTGAGCAAATATACAATAAACGAGTTTTGTTGCTGAACACAGAAAGCAAGCCTTTAACATCAAGTTGAAAGTCACTTTTCAGAGGAACCGTTATGTATTCGCTTTTTTGGCGCTTAATACAGAGTTTTGGGATACTGAAGGTTGGTGTGAACGAAACCTCGACGTCACCCGGTTCCATAAATAGCCGTGTTATTCGGTCAATTAATTCATCGCTTCCATTCCCTACAACAAGACAATCTTCGGAAGCTCCAATATAGCTCGATAGTTTAGGAAGAAACTTGGAAACTTCATCCTCAGGATATAGACGCAAGTCAAATTCTTCAGCCAACTCTTTGATCAACTTTGTCTGCGCTGAGCGGTCAACAAACATACTCTCGTTAAAGTTCAGCTTAACAATTTTAAATGGATTAACGCCTATTTGCTTAGCGATAGCTTCAGGTGTCGCACCTGCCGAATAGCAGTCAATGTTTTGGAGCTCTGCAAGTTTATCTCTTAACCACTTTCTGTATGAAGCACTCATTTTTCGAACCTGGCCGTTATCGCTTTATAGTGGTTCGGAAGATTCTCTGCTTCCGTGAGGGTCTTTATACTGTCTTTTACTCTTTCCAAACCCGTTCTTGTGCTTTCAACAATGCTAACTCTCCGCATAAAATCCAGCACTGTTAAACCTGAGTAAGATTGCGCAAAGCCGCCCGTAGGCAGAACATGATTAGTTCCGCTACCATAATCGCTCAATGCAACTGGGCTGTATGGACCTAGTAATATAAGTCCAGCAGTGAGTTGGTCAGCAATCTCCTTGGGTTTAACTGTCAAGACCTCTAAGTGTTCAGGAGCAAACTGATTAGCTAAGGTGACCATTTCTTTGATATTTTCGCAAACGATAATGAACCCGTATTTAGCTAAAGATGCAGAGATTTTTTCCCTTCTTTGGGCTAAAGCAACAATCGTTTTAAGGCTTTCCTGAACCTGCAAAGCAACCATCTCTGAAGTTGTTATAAGCCCAGCAACACTGTCGTCACCATGCTCAGCCTGCGAAACCATATCATATGCAATAAATCGAGCATCAGCCGACTCATCAGCCAAAATCAGAACTTCACTAGGACCAGCAGGCATATCAATAGCAACGTCGTTGGAAACAAAAACTTTCGCGGCTGTTACGTATCTACTGCCAGGTCCAACAATTTTATAGACAGGCTCTATGGCTTTTGTCCCGTAAGCTAAAGCTGCGATGGCTTGGGCTCCGCCAACTTTGTAAACTTCATCAACTCCACAGATATCGGAAGCAACAAGAACCAGTGGGTTTACTCTACCACGGGCATCTGAGGGTGAACACACAACTATTCGTGGAACACCAGCAATTTTGGCAGGAACCGCAGTCATGACAAGGGTGCTTGGGTATGTAGCTTGTCCTCCCGGAACATAACATCCGACACTTTTTATCGGACGTAGAATCGTTTGAACAGATATTCCGTCACTTTCAGTCTTTATGTCGGTTTTATTGACCAATTGTTTTTGGAAGTCACCGACTTTTTCCTTCATGAATTTTATGGCATTTAATTGCTGGGGGCTGGTTTTTGAGTAAGCTTCTTTGATTTCTTCTGGCTTAACTTTGAGTGTACGGGTTGTTAACTCTGCTTTGTCGAATTTCAACGCAAACTCTACAAGCGCTTTATCGCCATTCTGTTTCACTTGGTCCATTATGGATTTGACACTGTTCTCGAGTTCCACGGTTGCTTGTTTGTCTGCCTTCTCGCGTTTGAACCAGTCGACAGATAGCTCTTTTGAGTCCCAGACCTTTATTCCGAGTCCGTTACGCATCTGCCTTCATTTCTCCGTGCTATCTCGTCAAGCGCGAGGACTTGCCGCGGCTCATAAACAACTAAACCTTGTGCTAGCTTTCGGATTTTCGGGAGCAAACCAATTAGGCAATCTTTTTCGATAACGGAGTTCACTCCAACCCAACCTTCGTCTGCAAGGGGGGATATAGTAGGATTCTTTAAGGCAGGCAACTCAGTGAGTAAATTTTGCAGGTTCTCTTTTTTAACATTGACAAATATGTGAATTCTCTTTGAACCATCCACAACACCTTTTAGCAGAGCAACAATGTCAAAGATTTTTTCTCGTTTCTCAGGGTCTTCTAAAGTCTTTTTGTTAGCAATAAGCACAGCTGATGATCTTAAGACGGTTTCAATTATTTTCAGGTTATTGGCTTCGATTGTTGTTCCTGTTTCGGTAACATCCATTATGCAATCAGAGTCTTCTGGAGGCTTAGCTTCGGTCGCACCAAAAGACAGGAAAATCTTTGCTTGCGAATTTTCGCCTTTTCTCCACCATGGGGTCACAATCATAGGGTCAGCGTTGCCAAACCGCTTCGTATATTGTGGAGTGTTTTTGAGATATTCAGATGCAATATTGAGGTATTCGGTGCTGATGCGGAAGTTTTTGCCTTGGCTCCAGATTGATTCCATAAACTCGCCCACTGTGCTACTTTCAGGCACACTTTTGGGCACGGCTATGACGAGTTTGATTTTTCCGTATTCGAGGTTCTGCAAGATTTCTACATCAGCTTTGTTTTCCTTAACCCAATCTTCCCCAGTGATGCCTAAGTCTTGTAAACCTTCGTTAACAAAGACAGGAATTTCTTGAGGTCGAAGAACTTTCATTTCGATTTGTGGGTCATTTATTGAGGGGCGATATGTGCGGTCTGTTCCACCTATTTTGAATCCTGACTTGGAGAAAAATTCTGCAGTTGCTTTTTCTAGGGACCCTTTGGGAATTGCAAATTTTATTTTATCCATAAATTTTCACCTGAATTTCCAGAGATTTACCTAAAGGTTTTTGTTTTGAAAGAACGTTTGGTTGCGAGGTTGCGCCTAATTCTAAATAAAATATTAAGCTTCTAATGAAGGCAATCGCCTTGTATGAACGCAATCCCTCATCATACGTCACTGGATGACACCTTTGCCTGTCTTCCATATAAACATATTCACTAATATTTAACTGTCGAACGTTAAGAGAAACTACATTGTTACCGATTTGTGCTTCTTTATTTCAAAAACCAGTGGAGGAATTGAATTTTTAGTTTCCAATTCGATAGAAAGAAGACTTTCTAAAAGACCTCGCCAGATTTCGCATTCGTGAATGAAAGGTGTCTTTAAAAGCAGAAACCTGTCTTTTAAGTAAAAGTCTCCGAACCCCTGAACTTTTAGGCGTTCAAAAATGGATGCCCAATTTTCTTGTTTGCCTGCATCCACACCTATCGTTGACTGAATAGAAACCTTCAAAGCATCACCCATCTTTTCGCCGACTTGGTGCCATTTCTCTTCAGGAATTTGTTGGGTTAGAATGTTGATTAATTCAACGTTAACGAATGCTATTCGGCTTATGCCGCAGTAGTATTCGCCGGGAAAATGCCAATCCTGAATCGTCATGCTCTTGTAAATGTTAAGCATTTTGGAGATAAGCGGTTTTATACCTGGTTCTTTGCCTTCTTTTATTAAGAGTTCAATGAAGTCTCGTTCCGACTTTTCAAGGATAATTGTGGTTCTTTTTGATTCATCACCCTTTTTATCTGGCAGTTTGGGCCTGCTTCGTCGGCTATCTAACATAGAAAATATTCTTTTAGCAATATCTAATATGCCTTATGTATTCAAAAAACATACCCACAATAAACCTAAGACCCGAAGAATACTTAATAAAACAGACGACCCCCTAGGGATTTGCCGATGAAGAAACTAAAAAGCTGACTGATGATGCACTCTAGGGTATCTGAGGCAAAAATTTTACGTAATAGCTTTCTTTCTTATCAAGAAAATAAGCAACACTAAACCAACAATGAAAAGCACTAAACCTATTCCGATTGAAGCATAATAATTCAGTTTAAGGACATCTGACAACAAATACGACACATAAGTTGGTCCAACAAAAATAAGAAACACAGAGACTATTGTTAAAGCAATTCTGGTAAATTTTGATTCAATACCGCCAACTTCAACTTCATTGTTTTCCATCATCTGACACCCAACTTACTGCTCTTCAGGTTGATTGTTGTCTACTAAACCTTCTTTTATCTCTTTTCCTAAAGCCTTCATCAAAAACTTGAAAACCGAGAATCCGGCGCCCTTATCAGCCTTAAAACCCATGGTCGTCCCCAACAAACTGACACCTTCAATCTTTCGCTCTTTTGCCAGCGCTAAAGTTAAACCTGTTCCACCAACAATTCTGCCCTTGCTGTATATAACTGCCCCTTTCTCCATATACTCAGCTGCCAATCGATTTGAGGTTGCAGCTATAAAAACTTGGGTTTTATCCTCCGTTATTGGCACACCACCCATAGTAACAATGAATCGACAACCTATAGATTCAATAAAATCAATTATATTATCACAAACATCATAATGTGCAACCACGTCATCAAAAGATGGTTGCACCTCACCTGTCATGATAATCAAATTGTTCTTTTCCATTGGCGCATAGAAAAATTCATAATGGGGCAAAGAAGCAATTCCCTTTGAGTTAATTGAAATATAATCTGGAAAGGATGGCGAATACAACTCCGCAAATAGCTTAGCATCGCAGAACTTTATTAACAAATGTGCTGCAATTCGACCCACATTTCCAAAGCCCGGAAGCCCCTGAACAAATATGGGGTTATCAAGCTGGGGATTTGAAATTTTACGCAAATATGGCTTATCCAATCTAAACCATCCAGCCATAGAAAGTATGTTCGACACTAAAATGCTTTTGCCGCATAACGAAAAAGAAACTATTAATATCTGACTAAATGTGTAATAGGTTGCACCTAAAAACCCGTTGGAAAACATAGCGGGGTGGGGTAGCCAGGATTAACCCGCTGGGCTCATAACCCAGAGATCAGTAGTTCAAATCTACTCCCCGCTACCAAAAACAATTTTCAAAAAGCAACATTCAACCAAAAAACTACCATTTTGATCAAACATTACTTTTCCCAATAATTTCAGACTAATTATTTTTGCTTTTAAAGAGCAAGCGCCAAATAAGTTTAGTATTACGGTAAAAGTAAATAAACAAGTTGACCTAACATTAACGAAACTTTGGTTTGGTGAATTCGATGAGACGGACACTTGCAGGTCTCTTGATCGGGGTTTTCTTGTTACTAGCCATATTGCCAATTACTATGCCTTCTAACCCTATTTTGGCTCAAACCACCGGCTACACTATTACTAGTGTTGATTACCAAGTTCAAGTCATGTATTCGGGGCACATCGCAATCCTTGACACAATACATGTGTCGGGTCAAGTACCTGATAAATTCACGGTTGGGTTGCCCTACAAATACAGCGCTTATGTTTTAGAAGGGTTCGCTTATGATAACACAAAGAATTATCAGATCAATCTAGGCGTTCAACTTAGTCAAAGTGGATTTTACGGGGCAGAAGTAGACTTCAACGGAAATTCACCAAGTATATTTACAGTAGCATTTGTCTTATCAAATGGCTTAATTACTGATCACGGTCAAGGAAATCTATCTCTTGATTTTCCAGCTTACCCCAGTTTACCCCAAGATGCGGGCACATGCAAGGTCAGCCTCTCTTTTCCAAGTAGTCCCTTGAGCCTCACCATCACCAAAGATGATGGAGCAACAAATGACGCGATTTACGAAAAAAATAATCTTCCAGCATTCACTTACGCAGTAGCCTCAGCAGCCTTCGAAGTTCCCACAGGCACGCTGCAATTAACCACGATCAGTAATCTAAATCGGCAAATAACCATCGATCCAAATGGAAAGGTTACCTCCTCCGACAGCTATAGAATTATAGGCAACTCATCAACTTCAGCGAGTTCTTACGTAATAAGCATACCAGTTGAGGCCTCAAACTTAGTTGTGAAAGACCAATTTGGCGGAACCTTACCGAGTAGTCTGGCAAACTCAGCGACTGGCAATATGCAACTTGCTAACGTCACTTTGATAACCTTCTTAGGAAAAGGACAAACAACAACACTGGTTGCTAAATATGACTTACCCAGCGCCAAAATTCAAGGTTCAAACTATGTATTAGCAGACTTTAACCTCTTCCCAGACACCTCCTACTACGTTGATCAAGCAACCATCACGTTTAACCTACCGGAAGGAGCGACTATCATATCTCCACAGGCAAACCAAATAACATCCACTTCATCATTAACAAGAGGAACCTACCAAGACACACTCACTATAACAGAAGAGGGCATAAGCCACATAGATTACCTCGCACCCCAACAAAACTCCATTCAAATATCATACAACTACAACCCGGTTTGGGTCTCTTTTAGACCAACCTTTTGGGCAGCCTTCGCAGCAGGAGTCGGCTGCGTGGCGGTATTATTCTACAAAAGACGTCAACCCAAAGAAGAAACGTATGCAACCAGAGCAGAACAAATATCAACTCAAAAAACTGCGCCAATCACTGCACAACAAACAAAAAGTTCAGAAATGAAACATAGTCAGAATGTAACAACAGATGATGTCAAAACCTTCCTTGACGCCTTCGAAGACAGAAAACAGTTAAACGATGAATTAAAATCAATGGACACCAAAGCACAAAAAGGAAAAATTCCAAGACGCCAATACAAAGTTCAAAGAAAAGCCATAGAAAATCGCATTGAAAGTTTGACTAGAACTATAGATCGAACAAAACAAGCATTTATCGCTTCAAGCAGTACATACTCCGATTTAGCAAGACAATTAGACTTAGCCGAAGAAGATCTTGTCGAAGCTGAAAATAACATAAGAAGCCTTGAACTGCGCCAAAGCAAAGGTGAGATTTCCATAGAAACCTTCAAGAAAAACAGCGGCAAGTACCAAAAACAAAAAGACAAAGCAGAATCAGCCATTAACGGAATTCTACTAAGATTACGTGAAAAAATACGCTAAAACACCTAAAACCTTTTATTTTACTCAAGAACTTTTGAAGAAAATTATTCAGAGGTAAGACAAAAATGGTTAAAATTGTTGTCGACCCTAAATGCACTGGCTGCGAAACTTGTGTAAACACTTGCCCTGTCGGCGTCTACGAAATCAAAGATGGTAAATCAGTTCCAAGCAAAGAAAGCGAATGCTTAGTCTGCAGAGCATGTGAAGCACAATGTCCCGAAGGTGCAATTCAGGTAATCGAGTAAACCAATAATCTCTCGGTTAATTGCTGAGATAGATTTCCCTTTTATTAGTCAACGTCAACATTTATAAAATCTATAGTTAACGCAAAACAGATTGTTTTGATAAAAAATGTTTCCGCACATTCCAACTTGTCGATACTGGCAAATTAAACTATTCTTCGATGTTCTGCAAGAATTCTACTATTTTAGCCAGCTGCTTTGCTGTTGCACTGTCTATGTTTTGTTCCGCTTCGAGATTTGCCAGAGGCTTTTCGGATCGCATAATCACCAATACGGGTGCTTGTGCTATAACAATATCCCTCACGAGCACTTCGAAGTTCGAAGTAGGCAGCTATTCACCTCTACTCGTTTACACATATTCCTATAAAAACCATGGAAAATACTCATCAAAAATGCAAAAAACTCAAAGAAAACCCACTAGAATCTTTTTTACTATCAATTTTGCGAATGTAGAAGAAAAAGATAAAAGCCAACACGACCAAGAATAGACTATGCCAGACAAAGTAAATTGCTGCCACATACTAGTCAAAACAGAAACAGAAGCCAAAAACATCAAAGCACGTCTTGATAAAGGCGAAAAATTCGGCGCTATCGCTCAACAAGTATCTTTATGCCCATCCGGCAAGAAAGGTGGAACCCTTGGATCCTTCACGAGAGGCAAGATGGTTAAGGAGTTTGAAAAAGCGGCTTTTGAACTTGAGAAAGGCCAAGTTTCTGCTCCTGTTAAGACTAAGTTTGGGTATCACATTATTAAACGAACTGAATAAACCAACTAGTCGTCGTTGGCGATTTCTTCTTACTTTTTTATTCCACAGTTATATAAAGACGGGGTTAGCATGATTGGGTTGCAGTGTTTGGAAATAGCAGGAAGTGCAATCCTATTTTTTAGTATGTGGGCTGAATGGGAATAGCATTTTCACAATTATATTAATCTTAAAAGATATATCTTTAAAAGAAATATTTATTATTGAGACCCAACCCAAATAAACTAACCAGAGACGCAAGGAGGAATAACACATCACCGAAGCCAAAACCAAAAAAATCACTCTCAACATAGGCGGCATGACCTGCATAAACTGCGCTAACACAATAGAAAAAGCGCTATCCAAACTCAACGGCGTAACCCAAGCAACCGTAAACCTCGCCGCCGAAAAAGCCATCATAGACTACAACCCGAACACAGTAGACCAAAAAACCATAGAGGAAGCCATAACCACTGCCGGCTACAAAGTCATCCATGAAAAAATCAGCCTCCAAGTAGGCGGAATGACATGCGTTAACTGCGCCAAAACCATCGAAAAAGCACTAAACAACCGCGAAGGAGTATACAACGCAACAGTAGTTTTCGCAGCAGAAAAAGTCACCATCGAATACAACCCAGACCAAATCAGTCTCCCAGCGATTAAAAAAATAATCCAAGATGCAGGATACACAGTTGTCGAACCTAAACCTCAAGACGGTGCTGAAGATAAAGCACGCAAACGTCACATCCAACACCTAAAACTTCTTTTAACCGCTAGCATTGGCCTTACAATCCCAATTATAGCGTTGATGTGGCTCTCCCCTTTACCGATGGAACAAACAAACATCCTGATGTTTCTTCTAGCGTCACCAGTGCAGTTTGTGGTTGGGTGGACGTTTTATGTTGGAACCTATAAGGGGCTAAAGAACAAAACCGCAAACATGGACACCTTAATAGCAATGGGCACATCCACCGCTTACTTTTACAGTACTGTCGTTACTTTTATTCCAAAGTTATTCCCCAACGCAGCAGTTTTCTTCGATACAGCCACCATGATAATGACTTTCATACTCTTGGGCAAACTCTTAGATGCAATAGCCAAAGGGAGAACATCAGAGGCTATACGCAAAATTATGGGTCTCCAAGCAAAAGTCGCCCGCATAATTCGCAACAACCAAGAAATGGAAGTCCCCATCGAGGAGGTCATTGTAGGCGATATCGTTATTGTGCGTCCTGGAGAAAAAATTCCCGTAGACGGAACAATAATCGAAGGCTACTCCGGCGTTGACGAGAAAGTAATCACAGGCGAAAGCATCCCTGTCGAGAAAAAAGTCGGCGATCAAGTTGTGGGCGCAACAATCAACAAAACAGGTATGCTTAAATTCCGCGCAACAAAGGTGGGCAAAGATACAGTTTTAGCCCAAATAATTAACCTTGTTGAAGAGGCATTAACCTCAAAAGCACCCGTACAAAGAATAGCTGACGTCGCAGCAGGCTACTTTGTACCAGTCATTATAATTACTGCAACTCTTTCCGCTTTAGCTTGGTACTTCATAGCGGGTGAAAGCTTCATTTTCGCGTTAACTGTGTTCATCGCAGTCGTAGTCGTAGCTTGCCCTTGTGCCCTCGGACTCGCAACTCCAACCGCCATCATGGTCGGAGTCGGAAAAGGCGCAGAAAACGGCATTCTAATAAAGAGCGGTGAAGCTCTCGAAGCAGTTCATAAACTCAAAACAGTGGTTTTCGATAAAACGGGAACGCTCACTAAAGGCGAACCAGAAGTCACAGACATTTATCCAAATGAAGCATTCTCTGAAGAACAGCTGTTGCAGTTAGCCGCAGTAGCAGAAAAAAACTCTGAGCACCCATTGGGAGAAGCCATTTTGAAGAAAGCCAAAGAAAAAGGCCTCAAAGTTGAGGATCCAGAGCTCTTCAATGCCTTACCTGGCTACGGTGTAGAAGTAACTTACCGAAACGTTACAATTCTGCTCGGAAATCGAAAGTTGATGGAAGCTAACAATCTTGAAATCAGCAATTTAGAAGCGAAAATGACTAAACTCGAAGAATCGGGCAAAACAGCTATGCTTATCGCAGTAAATGGTCAAATTGCAGGTTTAATCGCTGTTGCGGACACTCTCAAAGAGAATTCCGCCGAGGCTGTAGTTAAACTCAAAGAAATGGGATTGGAAGTGATAATGATTTCAGGCGACAACCAACGTACCGCAAACGCTATCGCAAGTCAAATCGGCGTCAGCAGAGTATTTGCAGAAGTTTTGCCCAGCGAAAAAGCTAGTGAAATTAAACGGCTACAAGCTGAAAACAAAGTGGTCGCTATGGTCGGAGACGGCATAAACGATGCTCCAGCATTAGCCCAAGCAAACATCGGAATTGCAGTCGGAAGCGGCACAGACGTAGCCATGGAAACAGGAGATATAGTGTTAATAAAAAATGACCTACGCGACGTGATAATAGCAATCCAACTCAGTCGAGCAACGATGAGAAAGATTCGTCAAAACCTGTTTTGGGCATTCTTCTACAATGTTGCACTTATTCCTTTGGCAGCGGGTGTATTCTACCCAATTCTGCATGTACTCTTTAACCCAGTTTACGCTGCAGCTGCAATGGCAAGCAGCTCCGTAACGGTTGTCACAAACGCATCATTACTTAGGCGATTTAAACCGAAACTCTAAGTACAACCAACCCCATAGAAATGGAGGTGAACAAAATATGGCAAAAGATTTAGTTTGCGGTATGGACGTAGATGAAAAGACAGCAAAGTACAAAACTCTCTACCAAGGCAAATACTATTATTTCTGCGCAGCTGGATGTAAGAAATCCTTCGAAGCAAACCCCCCGCTATACCTAAACGGCGGCGGTTCCAAAGGTCACAACTGTTCATGCGACTGCGGAGGACACTAAAAACAACAGATTTTCATCAGGTTCTCTTTTTTTCAAGTCTTAAATGCACCCAACAAAACATGCTCCGCAAAAAGATCTTCATTAAAAGCTCCGACAAACTCGATTTTCTCATTAATCACCACTTTAGGCACTCCAATAACGTTGTATTTCTGTGCCAAGTCGGGAAATTCGTTGGTTTCAATCACGTCAGCTTTTATCAGGTCACTTTCAATGGCCAGTTTGTGCGCTATGGCAGCCGCAATAGGGCAATGTGGGCAGGTTAGGGATACAAACACCTGAATATGTACAGATGTTTTAACGTCTACAAGGATTTGCTTAGTTTTCTCTGAGAGGTCAGTTTGCCCTCGTGACACATTGATTATTGCTTCTATTAAAGTCTGAAACTCATATCCATATGGTATACCATAAATTCTCACACCGTAATCTTTCTTGCCTATAATGGCTAATGCAGGAATCCGTTCGACACCAAATTCTTTAGCTTTATTAACGTCAGCAAAATCATGAACTTCATAAGTAATTTTATCACTAACAGTTGCGACATCTTGAGCAATCTTTCTAGTATCCGAACAATATCGGCATTCAAACTCTTGGGTAAACACAACAATTTTTACTGGATCAACCAATTTTTCCAGAAAATCTTTTTTCAACAGTTCTTTTTTGTCATCTGGAAGTAAACTCAAATTCCTGCGCCCCACAACATAGTGCCCTTGAACTTTGATTTAACTGTGTATTTTCCTCAATATAACTGTGGCAGCTAGCTAGAGATAGCTTCAACGAAATTAATATAAAGGCACCAAAATCTATACTTAACAATCTTTCTAGAGTAAATTTTGGAGAAATAAAAAATGGTTAAAGTCACCCTAAAAGATGGAGTAAACTGGGTTGGAGTCGTCGACTGGAATATACGAGACTTCCACGGTTACGTTACATCCAGAGGAAGCAGTTACAACGCATATTTAGTAATCGACGAGAAAACCGCCCTTGTTGATACCGTGAAATGCAACTTCTGCGAGGAACTCATTGCCCACATTGAAGAAATAACCAGCTTCAATAAAATCGACTACATCATTGTTAACCATGTAGAGATGGATCACTCAAGCAGCCTACCAACAATCGCTAAACTCGCAAAAAATGCTCGAATCTTCTCAACCGCACGGGGCAAGGAAGAACTCATCAAACATTTCGGCGTAGAATTCGAGCGGATCGAAATCGTCAAATCAGGCGACAAAATTAGTCTGGGCAAAAAAACGTTAACTTTCCTTGAGGCGCCAATGCTTCACTGGCCCGACAGCATGTTTACCTATATTATTGAAGACAAAATCCTGTTACCCAACGACGCGTTTGGCCAGCACCTCGCTAGCTCCGGACGTTTCGACGACGAAGTCGACCAAAACATACTGATGGAAGAAGCAGTCACCTACTATGCCAACATCCTCATGCTCTACGCGCCTCTTATCGTCAAAAAAATCCAAGAGGTCGCGGATGCAAAAATCCCAATCGACATCATCGCCCCAAGCCACGGTGTAATATGGCGCAAAGACCCCATGAAAATCGTCAACGCCTACCTGGATTGGAGTACTGGCAAAGCAACCAAACAAAAAGTTCTCGTGGTCTTTGACACAATGTGGGGAAGCACCGACAAAATGGCACGCGCGATCGCTGACGGCATAAAAAGCCAAAACGTCGAGTACAAAGTGCTAAAACTGCGAAACACCGACAACACAGATGTTGTCACCGAAGTATTGGACTCTAAAGTCGTTTTGGTAGGTTCTCCAACGCTAAACAACGGCATGTTCCCTTCAGTTGGCTCTTTCCTAACATACATCACCGGCCTAAAACCTAAAGGCAAACTCTGGGGCTTCTTTGGCTCATACGGCTGGGGAGGAGGAGCAACACGAAACATGACCAAAATAGCTAAAGAAGCAGGCTTCGACATAATGGAACAGACGATGGAAGCAAAATGGATCCCCACCGATGAAGAACTCCAAAAATGCTTTGACTTCGGTGTACAAATCGCAGAAAAAGCTAAAGCCTAACTTTTTCTTCTTTATCCAATAATTAAATAAGGTCGGCAGAATTTTAAAACTAGTTAATCACTTTACATATCCATTGAAACTGCAAGGCTTATTGTAAACAAAGCAATCGTTTCTACAGAAAATAAAAGACGAAAAAACCAGACCAATGACATCAAAGGGCAATCAGAGTTCTTGCCGATTAAGGCTTAGAAGACAAACACCCTCATAATTCTCTTAATCTCCCCAAAAATGAAGCCCATTACAATGTCAAGAAGAACAAAATCTTCAAAAAAATCCCCGATTTCAGGCTAAAAATCAGCCTCTCTGTGTATGGATAGGTTTGTAGAACTACAAGAATTTTTAGATGTTGAAGTTCTAGGCAGACAAACAAAAATGACGGAAAATAATGATACAAATAAATTTTGCAAAACCCTAAGCTAAAATAAAAAAAACAAAAATAAAAGTAGTTTGTGTTACTCGATTTTCATAAATTTCTCTTTCTTCGTTGCGCAGATTGGGCACATGTCAGGTGTGTTTCCTTCGAACGTGTTTCCACAAACAGGACACACATACATGTCGACTTTCGGCAGCTCCTTCTTGTTTTTGAGTGCATCAAGCGCCTTTTGATAGAGGTTCGCATGAATTTGCTCCACTTTGTTAGCGTATTCAAAGCTTTGAAGAGCTTTTTTATTACCTTCGTTTTTTGCATCCTCAATAAATTGGGGATACATTGACTTAAATTCGTAGGTTTCACCTGAAACTGCAGTGCCTAAATTTTCCGCCGTTGACTTGACTTGTCCCATCACATTAAGATGGTTTAGAGCATGCACAGTTTCTGCTTCTGCAGCAGCTTTGAAGAGTTTTGCAACCTGAGTTAAGCCCTCTTCCTCTGCTTTTTTTGCAAACGCCAAGTACATGCGGTTTGCTTGAGATTCACCTGCAAAAGCAGCCTTCAAATTTTCTTCAGTTTTAACCATAAATTTTCACCAAAAAAGTAGTAGCAAACGTAAGTAATAAGCAATGCGAACAAACATCAAAGAGCACCGAAGTATGACGAAACCTTCTGAAACCTGATCAAATGAAACAAAGTCAACAAACCTAAGTCATATGAAGTAGTTAACACGTTTTTAGCAACTTTACAAAAGCTACTGGTTTTGTAACGATTCCCTTTTTTAGGTAAATTGATACAGCTGAAATTTTCTTGGCAGGATCATTTCTCATGTTGATGGAATAAAGATAAAACAGTTTGACACCAACAGGATCTTTTGTCAATTGACCTGACTCCAATTTAAGCGACAGAGAAATCGCTTCGTTTATGGATCCTCCCGCAGCAATTAATTTTATCTCGTCAAACCTAGCCAATGCCATGAGGCTCCTGGTTACAAGTTTTTCCATTGGAATCTCATGACCTACACTGATCGTTCGATCTCCGATATTATCCATCGCCTGCTCTTCTTCTGCGACCAAGCGCTCATAGTTTACGGATTCTTGCTGAGTAACATGCGCATAAATTGCAGGTACCTTTCCAAGGGTCACGTCGTCGACGTATCCGAAGTTGATTTGATCTAAATAGACTTTTGCGATTTCACTAGATAAATTCAAAGCAGAACAAACCAAAAAGATCGATTCAGCTATACCAACAATTTCGACAACGCCATCGTTCATTATGCCTGATATAATCCTTTCTGTAACATCACTAATTTTCAGTGAAACATCAGTTGACCCTATAACTATCGTCTTACCATTCGGCTGCCCACTCATGAACAATACACTAAGAACTTAATTGTACAGCTAATGAATATAACACTTTTACTTAAATATAAAAAGGGATTTCCACCTACGGGGGCGGAGTAATTTTTATCGCTGCTGCTGGACACTGCATCTCGCAAGCTAAACATTGTATGCAGTCTTTTTCGCGTGCAGGATCAGATTTCCTATCAGACAGTGGATGCCCAGGAGAATCAGCCCAATCATAAAGCGATACTGGACAAACATCTATACAAACCCCATCACCGAGGCATGAATCCCAATCTACTGCACTGGTTGTTCCATGAATCCCAAGCTTAGTAGGAGGTTCAATGGGTCCCCAAACTTTGTGACCGTTGTGTTCACTTACAACTTTTCGGTTTGTTTGAAAATCAGGGTCAATTGGCAAAAACTTCACCGTAATAACTTCACAAAAGCGCAGATATTAGTTTTTCTGCTACCCTTGGTTGCCACAAAGGTTTTTGGCAACTTGTTGCATCTAAATTAAGGATAGAATGGCACAGTATTACTTACCTCCTGGGATGCGGTTTTCGACTCTTGAAGAACGCAAAGAATTCTATATACAAGAATTCAGCCCACAACAAGCTACACAATGGCTCTCTAACGATATGGGCAGAACAAAGTTTGCTGTTATCATTGGCAGGCACACAAAGATTTTCCCAGAAAAATACAAGCAAGATGCTGCTACAACAATAATTATTGATGAATACAAAACTATCAATGATGTGCAAGAACAGGTTCTTGAGTTCTTACCTGAAGCGGTATACTACGATCGCAACCTCTACGATGGAAATGACCGTGTCATAGGTCAGGAACTCGCTTTTGACCTTGACCCGGAAAACATAAATTGTCCAATCCACGGCACCTTAGCGGATAAGATGAAAAGGAAGCAAGGGTTAAGTTTTTGCGAGTTAGAGCTAGACATGATAAAGAAAGAAACCGTCGCGCTTCACGAATATTTGCAGAAGCTTTTTTCAGATTTAAGGATCGTATATTCAGGCAGAGGTTTCCACATTCATGTGTTTGATGAAAAAGCCTACAACCTGAATATCCAGCAGAGAATAAACATTGCACGACAAGCTAAGCAGGAAGGCTTTCACATTGATGAATGGGTAACTTCAGGCGAGTACCGTTTAATCCGGCTTCCTTACAGTCTAAATGGAATAGTCTCAAGAAAAGTGCTACCGCTAAAAAAAGAAGAATTAGAAAGCTTCAACCCCGTCCATGACAAACGGTGCCTGCCAACTTTTCTATAAAACAAGGTTACTTTTTAACTTCTTTAGCTTTCTTTTCAGTTTTACTATAATAAGCTTGTTTTTTCTTTTCCTCTTCTGCAGTCATAGGTTTTTTAGCCATTAAAAATCCTCCAATAAAACTTACCTTTAACTTGAATAAAAGATTTTCCAGCAACCATTCCTCAGAAAAATTTGTTTGCCTTGATCATTCTAGTTATTTACATCGAGTTCTATTCACGGAGCGTTGATGTAAAACTGGTCAGGTTCAGATTCAGGCATAATTATTGCCTCATTTCAGTGTAGCAGGGTTAAAAGATTACTTTTTGTTGAGTATTTAGAAGCTTTGCCAGCTTGGCTTTAACACCTGTTCTTACTTTGATGCCTTTGGGTTATCTAAACAGTTATATGCGGCTTAAGGCAAAGTTAAGTTTGTGAGAATATGAATTTCTCAAAGATTTCTGGCAAAAAAAATGACCACAAGGTCACTCTCTATGCACTAAGCACTTGTGTTTGGTGCAAAATGACAAAACAATTCTTAACAGATAACGCAATCGAATATGAATTTGTAGATGTAGACTTACTCGATTCACAAGACAAAGACAAAGCGCATCAAGCCATAACAAGCAAAGGCGGCATACTAAGCTACCCAACCACCATAGTAGACGACAAAATCGTAATCACTGGTTTTCGCAAAGACCAGCTAAAAGAGGCTCTGGGCATTTGATAACAATAGAAGAAACCCGAAAAAGAGCAGAGGCAGACGCAAAAAGCTACGGTTACTACCTAACACCCCAACCTGACCTACTGCAGATGTTTCTTGAAGGGTTAAAAACTAACGAGGACCGCTATGGATACCCCTCATGCCCATGCAGACTCGCCACAGGCAACTTTGAAGTCGACCGAGACATAATCTGCCCCTGCGACTATCGCGACCCCGACGTAGCAGAATTTGGCGCATGCTACTGCAGACTATACGTAAACAAAGCCGTTTTCGAAAGCAAAAACCTACCAGAAGTACCAGAACGAAGACCTCTAGAAAAACAAGGCAGAGCCTACGGATTAAAAAATGTACTTGCACCAGCCCAAGAAGAAAGCAAACCCTCATCAACGACAAAGACGCAACCTGCAAAAAACACAGAAGTGAAAAAGAAACTATGGTACTGCAAGCAATGCGGTTATGTGGTCTACCGAGAAGATCCGCCTTATGTCTGCCCTATATGTAAAGCTAAAAAAGAAATGTTTGCTAAAGTAGAGGCAAATATAGAGTTTAAGGGCTAACTATTTTTCGATTTCTACTTCGATTTTTTTCCAATCTTCTTTTATGCCTTTCAGAGAGGAAACGGCACCGGTTATTGTTCCATTCATAATTCTTTCAACAAACTCGTTAAGAGGAATTTCTTTATTATCAACTTTAAGCTTCAAACCCATCTATATCACCATACATGCAAAGAATAAAAAACAAAAAGCATAAAAAAGGTTATCTAAGCATTCAAGTTACATCTGGAATTTTTTGAGTTTTTCTTTTATTTTTTTGATAAGACTTTAAAAAATAGGGTTCTAATTGTTATCTTTTATATTGTTATTATTCTTTTGTCCGTATCTGCCGCTTCCTTCTCAACATCGTGTATTTAGCAGAATTTACTAATCCTATCGGCATTAACTCTCTCCCGCAGTAAAAATGGGCTTTACCTCAACTCAGAACTTTGTCAAATTCTCCTATATCTCAACTCTTTCATCTGACGCTTTTAACATAATTTCAATTAAATAAAAAATTATACAAATATTGTCAGTAATTTGATGTTAATAGTTAGCAAATATCAATTAATAACTCAATAAATCAAACAAATATAAATAGCAGCGATAAGTTAGAGTAAAACTCTTTTACCCCAAATGACTCTACCTCCATTAGAGACAAAACATTTCCTCGGAGGAAAAGCATTGAACAAGCCAGAAATTTATCTTGAACCAAACAAAAGGGTTACAACAATAATTGAACTCTTAGAAAAACAATATCCAACTGCAAAAACTGCTCTAAACTACTCTAACCCATTAGAGTTACTAGTCGCAACAATGCTATCAGCCCAAACAACCGACACAAGAGTCAACATAGTAACACAAACTCTTTTTAAGAAATATCGTACAGCCCATGAATATGCTAATGCCGACTTAAAAGAACTTGAACAAGATATCCACTCAACTGGCTTTTACCATAATAAGGCTAAAAATCTTCAAAAATGCTGCAAACTGCTCGTAGAAAAATTTCACTCACAAGTACCAAAAACAATGGATGAGTTAATAGAACTGCCGGGAGTAGCAAGAAAAACTGCTAACATCGTTCTCTACAACGCTTATGGGATCATCGCGGGTATCGCTGTGGATACACATGTACGTAGACTATCATTGAGATTGGGATTAACTGATCAAAAAGACCAGGACAAAATAGAGCAAGATCTCATGTTGATTACTCCAAAAGAGAAATGGATGAAATTTACTGACCTTTTAATTTTTCACGGCAGACAAGTTTGCAGTGCACAAAAGCCAGAATGTGAAATTTGTACACTAAACAAAATTTGCCCTTCGGCCTTCACCTTCAGTTAACATCAACCATTTATACAACCAATACATTCAATTCTACGAGGACTAATTTTATGACAAACCAGATAAAAACGGGAGATAAAGCCCCGGATTTCACGCTACCCGACACTAATTTGAAGCCTATAAGCCTCCATGATTTTTTGGGTAAAAAAGTAGTTATCGCGTTCTTTGTAGGTGCATTTACTTCTGTTTGCACCAAAGAGGTATGTGAGTTCCGTGATTCAATGGCTCGACTTGTTGATTTGAACGCTCAGGTCTTAGGAATTGGTGTAAGCGACCCCTTCTCCAACAAAGCTTTTTCGGAGAAAAACAGATTGCCATTCCCAGTTCTCAGCGATTACAATCGTGAAGTAATCCAGAAGTACGATTTGGTGTTTCCCGATTTTGCCGGACTTAAAGGTTATACAGTTGCTAAACGTTCAATCTTTGTCCTAGATGAAAAGGGTATAGTGTGTTATATCTGGATATCTGAAGATCCCTCAATTGAACCTAAATATGGAGAAATCCAAAAAACTCTTGAACAAATGGCATAATTTACAGCTTCTTTTCCATTCAAAACTGTATAATAGAACTTTACCACTCCGTCTCCTTCGAGAGAAGAATAATGCCTTACCTCTCCTAGCACAAAGAATCTACTGAATAATTCCATTATATGCTGCAGAACAAAGTGATTCCATCTTTGCCCGTTTCTATAGCTAAAACATGCGGGCATATACAGATCACCCCCGCGAAGAATGTGGTGAACTCCCGTTATGAACTTGACTTGGTCCTCAACCTCAACATGGTGAAAACAACCATATCAAAAACAAAATCAAATTCTCCATCGACAAAAGACAAATCAACAAAACTCTCACACAAGAAATCAATTTTTGCCTTGGCTAATCGCGATTTTTTCCCGGCAATATTTATTGCGGTTTTGGAGATATCTATACCCATTACGTCAAAGCCATTTTCTGTAACAATAAAGAATACGCATAACAAAAACATTCCATGGAAGTTTTCGTTTTTTAGCACAAAAATTATTAGCTTTAAAAAGATAGTTGAATCAAGTATTTGGTGAATTACCCAAAGTGGCCTTTGAAATTCAAGATTTGCCCGATGTCATTCGGGTTATTGTTCTTTTAAATTTGAGCAAAGGTACTAAAATTAAGAAAACAACTTTAAAGAACCGAATTGACCGTGTCTGCGTAAACTACACCTGCGTAGAAATGGAAGAGCTAGACAAAGCTCTGAAAGAAATGGCCATTGAAGGACTCATCTTCGAAAAAGATGGCACAGTACAATTAACAGTTCAGGGCCAAAAACTAAGCAAAGAATGGGAAAACCTGCTTCTAAAAAAGGAACCTATAATGGAGGTAGTTGCAGGTTTAGTCGACGGTGCCATAACAAGCTTAGTAGTCATTCTTTCGGCAATAATAGCAACCTTTACGGGCGCGACCTTGCTTGGAGAACCCAAAACACTAATTTTCGCTGCATTGCTAACGCTTAGCGCTGTAGCCATAACAAATTTCTCAAGTTTTCTCCTCGGCGGAATAACCGCAGACTTGGCAGACATCATTACTCTTCAAAATCTGATGAACTACAGTTTAAGCGACATACCTGACAAGAAAGAACGCGACAAATCTTTGCTGCTGGTCCAAAAACTCTTTACTTTGCTCAGTAAGCAGATACATCGCTCAAACCTTTTTGGAGCGATAATTTCAGGAACAACAACATTTTTTGCAGGAATCCTACCAATTGCAACTTACTTACTTTTGCAGGAGATCTCTCCTCTAAACATAATTTTAGCCTTTACTGAAGTTGCAACTATTTCAGGAGTATTTCTAGTTAGATACCGTTCCAAGAAGACTCGAGTAAACTGGAAAGTAACCCTTGTCGAAACATTAGTAATCGTTATAATCGCAACGGTTGTGTCCTTGATACTTGGAGCAATATAATAGCTAAAACAAAATGACCGCGCTCAACCATTAAGCACTTATCCATAACGCTATCAGCCCCCCGCTTTCAACGCAGTCTCATAAGCCTTATCATTCTAAATCACCATACCACCAACTGAAAAACATGATACATTGATTGGGTAACATTTTTACTATACTTATTTTTATGACACTTTTGCTGGCTTCCTTTATAATGTCTAATATAAGGTTTCTCATCGTACGTTTATTGGTTATAAAAATCAGCAAAAATACGTTTTAATTAATCTTAAAATGATTATTCACGGCAAAAGAAACAATTTTTCGCCCATTCGTTAGGCATTTCTTTTTGACAGCGTTTGCACATTAAACCTTGTTCTCGGATTGCTTGACAGGTTTGGCAGAAGAGCTTTAGGATTTCAGCTTTGTTCTGGGGATGTTTTAGAAGGCTAATTACCATTTGGTCAATTAACGTTAAAACTTCACTTGCGTCTTCAAGTGAGAGTTGATTACCTCTTTCTCCTCCAATGTATCTGCTAACAGCAGATTGTGATAGACCAAGGATGTTAGCGGTTTGTTTTTCGTTTAGACCATGTTTTTCTACGATTGACCTTGCCATTATCGCTTTGACTGCTGGCAAGACTGTTTTAACTCCGACTTCACAGGGTAGTATCAAGTTCTTACACCGATTAAGGGTATTTCTGGGGAAAACATATTTAAATATGACGCTTGTCATAAGTTATGACGCGTGTCAAAACGGGATAGCTAAAAAAATTTCACCAGACTTCTCAATGCTCCCCGTAACAATTACACGCATTGGGGGAAAAAAGCAAAATGGGTAATGTCCTATCAATCAGAAATAGTGAAAACAACAAAGACTTATCCACAATGCTCAAAACGTTAGATGCTGAATGCCGAAACTGCGCGCCAATAACACCTCTAGAGTGCATTAACCGTTGTCATGTGTACAAACTCAAAAACGAACTTCGAAAACTACGTGAAGCAATGGACAAACCCAACTACCTTAAAGAACTGTATAATGCTTTGAAAAATGAGACGCGTCTGCACATTCTAAAATCAATCGTTAATGGTCGATATTCAGTGAGCCAACTCCAGCAGGAACTAAAAAAAACTGGACACTCACACAGTCAAGAAACCATCAATGAGGAATATCTTCAACCCTTAATGGCAGTGGGTTTAGCAACTGAATCACGTGATGAATACTACGCAACAACATTCGGGGGAAGACTAACCGAGCTGCTTATCGAATTTCCAGAATTTGTTGAAGTCCTACCTGCACATTCTGAATGCTACGAGGAAATGCTCCTAAGAGCTTTATTACCTGGACCAAAAACCTTCGAGAGCATTGAAACCATAATTTCCCCAAAAATAGCGTCCAGAATCTTAAAACGCCTTCGTCAAGTCGGTCTAATACAAACTCCTGAAGAGAGAGATTATATTTTCTTCTTTAAATCTAAACGAGATCCAAATAAAGAAGCCTTTACCACAACTGAAAGAAAAATTTATGAAGCCATACCCAAAGAGGGAATATCGGCTGGAAAACTTGCAAAAGAAACAGAACTCTCAATGAGAAGGACTTACAAGTACCTCAGAGGCTTGAAAGGTAAAAAACTCGTTTTTATAAGAAGAACACCAAAAGCCTATGGTTTGACGGATAAAGGGGAAATGCTAGCTTCAGTTTTGGAAGAAGTACAGCAAATTGTCGACGAAACATGGATTTCTTCTCAGCAGATCTTCAATAACAGTTGCAACAACGCATAGTTGCACTCTGTAAATAGTAGTAATTATTCTTTTGTCTTTAGCCGGGAGCACCGTGAAATGGAACGTTTTCCCAGAGCATTTTCCACCAATCCGCCTCTGTTATAGTTTCTCCATGAACTATTATTTCCAAAACCATCTTCAACATAGCATGGTGTCTGCATTCATCGTTTAATATGGCTTTTAAGAGGAAAACAACCTTCTCATTCTCTATGTCCGGGATCATTTCTTGGAGCTTTTTGATTAATTCCGCTTCAATTTCAATGTGCTTCTTTATTAAAGCTCTTTGCTCGTCTAGGTTACCTTGATTTAATGCTGTGGAAGCCTGAGTTAACAAAGTAATAGCTGCAGAATAAAGTTCAGCGTGCTTAACAGAATCTAAAGACACTCCTTTCAGTACACCTTTGACAGCGGGGTTTTTCATGTTAACTATAGCTTTCTCCAATGATTCGACGATTTGGTTCTCAACCATAATCTGATTTTTCAAAAAATCGAGGAGATCGATGTTCTTTTTTACCATAATTTTCTCCTACCGCTAAATGTTAAGCCTTCTTCATCAAGCTTTCGGAAATCTTCTGTCCAAGTTCCCTGCAAGCGATTAATGCTTGCTGATCAGGCAGATATCTCGCAAGCAAAGGCAATTGCACAATTTCCATTTCAAACTTGTTCTTCATTATTTCTAAAATAAGTTTTGGGGCTTCTCCGCTCCACCCATAAGAACCAAAGACTCCACCCACTTTTCCTTTCAAGTTTATGCCCTTAATTGCTGCCTCCTCAAAAAGATTCTTGAAGTCGACAGGTATGTCATGATGATAAGTTGGTGCGCCAACAACTATTGCGTCAAAAGAATCGAGGCTACCAGCGTCAACGTGAAAAGATACTTCAACGTCTACATCGTTGCTTTTTGCCCCTTCAGCCACAGCATTGGCCATTCTTTCAGTGTTGCCTGTCCGACTGTAATATAGAATTAGTATTTTTTTCATAAAAATAAATTTAGAATTAGAATATTTCAACCTTTGCTTACTATATATAAAAATAAGTAGATTTATCAATTTTTTATTTCAGAATACTCTTTCCCGATAGTTTGCTTGATATTCAAAGTTTACATGTTGTTCTTAATTTATTTAACCCAAAAAGGTGTCTTTTCTATATAGAAGTAGAATAAAGGAACCTTTTACCTTTTAGACGAGAAGAAAAGAGTAAACAAAGGTTTTCCTGCAATCGCATATTGCTTATCGGATATGTTTTCTTACTTTTTGCCCACCACGGTGGCCCGCTTCCTCTAAACTAGTTTTACCATATGCTTCCGGCGAACCTTCATGTTGCTTGGCTCTTTCTGAACCTCCTTTGCTGCCTATTTCACTGTAAAATTCTGAACCTCGCTCCATTGAGACTTTTTCGCCTCCTTTGCGACCTATCGCTTCGTAGAATTCTCGCCCGTGAGTTGCGGCAGTTTTCTCTCCGCCTCTTCTTCCTGCCTCAGCTACAGTCATTTTTCCTTTTTTGGTTTCTTCAGTTCGTGTACTCAAAAACTCACCTCCCATTAAACTGCGAAAAAGATATCATAAATAAAGCTGAAGGACTGTTCATAAACTTATGTTGTTGTAGTATAGCAGTAACATGCCAGCTATTTTTTTCAAAAGAACTGTATCATAATTGAATAGCGCACAAATCCCCTAATGCGTCTACGACTAAAATTATGCTTCATTGTAAATTGATTTAAATATTTCCCACAGTCAACTAAACAATAATACTGGGTACTAAAATGAAAGTGCTCCTGATAAATCCGCCCCAAACTTTTTATCCGGGCTCAGAACAGCCGGCTGGGAACCTACCTATAGGCTTGATGTACCTAGCCGCTTTACTTCAAAAGGCTAATTTCAAAGTTGAGATTTTGGATGCATTTATGGTTGACTCAGTGTTCCAAAGAAATGGTGTTGAAACAATCGTTGGCATGCCATTGACAAGAATAAGGCAGGAATTAATCAAAAGAAAACCTGACGTAGTAGGCATATCTGGACCTTTTACTTGCCAAATTGATAACGCTGTCAAAATCAGCAATTTAGTCAAAGAAGTTAATCCGAATATACTAACAGTAACTGGTGGTCCCCATGTTACTTTGGCGCCTGAAGCGTTCTTGAAGGAAGCAAAAGACGTAGACATAGTAGTCAGAGGTGAAGGCGAATACACCATGCTTGAAATAGCTCAAGCTTTTGAAGACAGAAAACAAATGGACAGAATATTAGGAATTGCCTATCGTCAACGTGGAAAAATCAGACTGAATTCTCCTAGACCTCTTATTAAAAATTTGGATGAATTACCCTATCCAGCGTATAATTTAGTGGATATGGAGCGTTATTTGAGCTCAAAAAAGATTGGTTACCGAAGCTTCAAGGATCGAGCCATTTCAATGATTACAAGCCGTGGCTGCCCTTTCAATTGCTGCTTTTGTGCAGTCCACTTACATATGGGCAGATATTTTAGGGCTCATTCAGCAAACTATGTAGTTGACCATATTCAATTTGTCGTTAAAAAGTTCAAAGTCCGGAACGTTTTTTTTGAAGATGATAATTTAACCCTTGACATCGAACGATTCGAAAACATCTGCAACAATATTATTTCAAGAAATATCAATATTAGTTGGGAAACACCAAATGGTGTCCGGGCAGACTGCCTAAATAGGGAATTGCTAAAGAAAATGAAACAATCAGGCTGCAAGAGTGTTTTTATTGGAGTGGAATCAGGCGACCAGCAAATCCTTAACAACGTTATATGTAAGAGTCTTGACTTAAACCGTGTGTTAGAATTTGCTAAGGACGCTAAGGAAATCGGATTAAAAACAGGGGCTTTCTACATTATAGGTTTTCCAGGAGAGACAAAGGAAAACATGCAAAAAACAGTGGATTTTGCGTTAAGGCTCAAACGAGATTATGATGTTGGGATGCATTTGTTTGTCGCAACACCATCTTTCGGAACCCGATTGTATGAAGAATGCATCATTAAAGGATACGTTGAAGAGAACTTGACCTGGAACGCTTTTGCTCAGGCCAGACAACCCAAAGGGATGCCACTAATAACTACTAAGGATTTTACCCCGGCACAAGTGAAGGAGATAGCCGCTAGAGCAATGGCTCAATACAAGAGACTATCATTAATAAACCACCTAAAAAATCCGCACATAGTTCTGAAAACAGCATTTGAACAGCCACAACTAATCGGAAAATACATTAAAGCATTATTCCATTAACAGTTAACTTTGGTTTAACGACCCCCCTCTTCTTTGTTGATCTACTGAAATATAAAAAAGGCAAAAGTTTCTGATTTAGAAGTGTTTTGCGATTCTTTGGATGGCTGTTGCTGTCAGCCTTGCAGAAACTTCAATATCTTTGAGGTGAACCATCCCAACAGGGCTATGGATATACCTTGTTGGCACTGAAATTGTTCCGCATGGAATTCCTTGACGCGTGATGGAGATCCTTGCTGCATCCGTACTACCAAGCAAACCCGATTCGAGTTGAAACGGGATTTTTTTCTCTTCCGCCGAATCGATTAACCACCGTAAGACTTTTGGATGAGCTATCAAACCGGAATCTGAAATAGTTAATGCTGGTCCTTTTCCCATCTTTGCACTGGCATCAAATTCTCTGACTCCAGGAACATCACCGGCTATTGTAACATCCAAAGCTAAAGCAAGGTCAGGATCGACGCCAAAAGCAGCCGCTGCCGCACCTCTTAGACCAACTTCTTCTTGGATAGTTCCAACTGCGCATACAGTACAATCTGTTTTTTTAAGCAATTTTAGGGTTTCAACCATTGCGACGCACCCTACACGGTTGTCGAATGCTTTACCGATAGCAACATCATTACCAAGATTAGTGTATTTAATGTCAAACGCTATTGGGTCACCTATTGCTACACCAATTTTGGAGGCAGCTTCTTTGTTCTCCGCACCTACGTCTATGAAAAGGTCATCGTACGTTATGATTTTTTTGCGTTCTTCCTCTTTTTGTATGTGTGGTGGTTTGGAACCGATAATACCTAAACGTGCACCCTTTTGGGTATAAATGATGACTTTTTGAGCAAGCAAAATGCGGTCGTCAATGCCGCCCATCTTTGAAAACTTAACAAAGCCATCTTTGGTGATTGTTTTCACCATTAAACCGACTTCATCCATGTGGGCTGCAAGCATGATTTTTGGAGCTTTAGGTTCCCCATTTTTGACTGCAATAACATTTTCTAGTTTGTCAATTTGAACTTCGTCTGAATAGGGTTTAAGGAGTTGAACCATTATATCTCTAACTTGGCTTTCTCTGCCTGTTACTCCACAGGCGTTTGAGAGAACCTCTAAGTTTTCGTTTATAGACAAATTAATTTGCCTTCTTGCTGTAATGTAGATGGTTTAAGGGTTTTGTTATTAAACGGTTGCGGTGTAAAGTGATTATTTGCGTTCTGGACAAATCTTAAATCATTAAACTGTATCACACAAGGATTAAAGGTGTACAAAATGGCACAACCAAGTTTCAAAACAGTTTTCGTTTTCTTAGACACAGACAAATACTGCAGTCCATTTGACATGCTAGTAGCAATTGATGCTTTCCCAGACTCAATGATATTCAAATACGAAAATGTCACAGCTGACGACGCATCAAAAATCGTATTCGACGCGCTCTTTCCACGAGGACCAATGGGTGCAGCACACACAAAAATCTTCATCAACGGTAGCAACTTTGAAATGGTCGAACAGGTCGTTGCTGCCACCCAAAATGCAATGGCATCTGCACCATGGGGGAACTCTATCATCGTTGATCCAAGAGGCGCATACTCAACTGCAGCAGGCGCCGTCGCAAAAACCCTAAGCTTATCATTAGAAAAAGGTATCGGAACATTGGAAGGCAAAAATGTCACAGTGCTAGCGGGAACAGGACCTGTAGGACAAACTGCAGCAAGAATCTATGCATCAGAAAAAGCAAACGTGATCATCACATCTCGTTCAATTGCAAAGGGACAGGCTGTCGCTGATAAAATCAATAAAGAAGCAGGTACGGAACGGGTTAAAGTAGTTGAAGTTACTAAACCTGAACAAACCGCAGCATCTATAAAAAATGCAGAAATCATTCTGTCAGCGGGAGCAGGCGGAATCCAACTTCTAAGCAATGAAGACCTAAAAAGAAACGCGACTAAATGTAAAATCGTGGCAGATATAAACGCAATTAAACCGGTCGGAGTTGAAGGCTTAGAATCAAATGATGACGGCAAAGAAATCAAAACCGGGGTCTTCGGAATCGGAGCATTAGCCATTGGCAAACTAAAAATCAAGATAGAAACTGATATGATTAAACGCGCAACTGCAGCATCTCAAGGTCTATTCGACTACGCTATTGCATACGACATTGGTAAAGCACAGATTTTAAAGAAATTAGCTAAAACGAAAGCCTAAAAAGCGACCACTTTTTATTTTCTTTTCTTATTTTTCTAATTACACACACCCTTATTGAATTCTAGACAGCAGAGTTCTTTTTGAAAAAGAAAATTATTGAAAATATCTACAAGAAATTTAAATATAATGGCTGATTATCAACAAAGTAAGATGGCTATCCTCACCGACACCCTCCAACAATTTTTTAATTTGGATAGTGGAACTGCGGAAATTATATCTTCCATAATCATATTTGTAGCGGTCGCCTTAGTTGGATGGGGCGCCTACATGATTTTTAACAAGTATTTTTCCAAATGGGCAAAGAAGACTGAAACTACCCTAGATGACGATATTCTTGCAGCTGTCAAAGTCATAATTATAATAATGATCGTCATAATCGGAATTGAATATGCTCTTCAACCGCTCTCGTTTCTTCAACCGTTCAACAGCACCCTAACGGCAATATTTACCATCTTAGAAGTTTTCTTAGGTGCATTTGCAGTTACCCGCGTCTCAAACATAATAGCCGACTGGTATACAAGCAGAACAGCTCTTATGGCAGGAAAAAACAGTCATCATTTGCTATTTATTTTGAAAAAAATTATTCAATTAGTGGTGTATATCAGCGCCTTTCTTCTTCTACTATACATATTCAATGTTAACCTCACTGGAGCAGTGGTAGGCTTAGGAGTGGGAGGCATCGCCATAGCATTTGCCCTGCAAAGTACCTTAAGCGATTTCTTTAGCGCGTTCTCAATTTACTTTGACAGACCGTTTGAAATCGGGGATTTCATCGTTGTTGGAGAGTACAGCGGAACAGTCAATAACATCGGAATCAGATCAACCAGACTTCAACTTCTACAAGGCGAAGAACTAGTGATCTCAAACAAAGAACTAACAAGCGGCAGCGTGCGTAATTTTAGAAAACTTGAAAAAAGGCGTGTATCGTTTACTATTGGTGTAACCTACGATACTTCAGTTGAAAAACTCAGAAAAATACCAGTAATTATTTCAGAAATAATCAAGAAAACAGAATTAGCAATTTTTAATCGAGCGAATTTTACCGAGTTTGGTGATTTTAGCCTGAAATTCCTCGTCATCTACTATGTTGATTCATCAGATTGGGGGCAATATTTGGAGACCCAAGAAAAAATTAATTTCGCCATAAAGGAAGCTTTTGAGCAGGAAGGCATAGAGATGGCTTTCCCAACAAACACCATTTATGTTAAAAAATAGAAAAGCTTCGCTTTTTGAGGCTGAAATGCTGTTTCTTTTGCAATCGCAGGTCTATTTATTGCAAAAATCAAATATTTTGCGAATAGATTCTTGGTTTTGGCAGTTGGGATAGATTGACGCCAATCGTGCTCACAAGTTACCAAAAAAGTAAGTAGTGACAAATCAGAAGACTCTGACTGTTAAGAAAGACGGATGTACCCAAAATGATCTTTTAGCTGATTCAGCAAACCTTTAGCTTTGTCCAAGCAGCAAAAACTTTTCCTTCTTTTTGTGCCTGTTTCTGCAAAATCAAAAACCGAAAAAAGTATTTACTCAGAGTATTAAGAAGAATTTTCAAACAAAAGAATTAGAAGGCAGCTGCAATTCGGTTGCAAGCTTCCACAATGCGTTCTTTAGGCTGTGTAAAAGTAATTCGCGCATAACCTTCTCCATACTTGCCAAAACCAAGACCAGGAGTAATAGCTACACCCACATCAAGCAGTCTTGCAGCAAACTTCACAGAATCGCACTTGCAGTTAACCCAAACATAGAAGGTGGCTTTGGGGCTTTCAACTTCATAGCCCAACTTACAGAGGGTGGTAACGAGCATGTCACGACGTTCTTGCAAGGTTTGATTATTCTTTTTCAGGAATGCTGGGACTTCATGATTCTTGTAAGATGCAAGTGCTTTTGTTGCAGCTTTTTGGGTATAAACAGGTGGCCCACTATCGATTTGGGTCTTCACTTTAGCCAATCCATCAACTAACTTTTTGTTTCCAACTGCAAAAGCGATGCGGTCGCCAGTCATGTTGAAAGTCTTGGAAAGAGAATGAAACTCCAAAGCAACATCTATAGCCCCGTCAACTTCCAAAATGCTTGGAGCGCGATAGTCATCGTATGTGATTTCGGAGTAAGCGTTGTCATAGCATAAAATAATATTGTGTTCTTTTGCGAAATCAATAGCATCTTTGAGGAAGTTTTTGTCAACTGTTGCAGCAGTGGGGTTGTTGGGGTAATTGAGAAACATCATTTTGGCGCCTTCTGTATTGATTGTATCGAAGTCTGGTTTGAAATTATTCTCCTCCAACAAGGGAATAGGCACGGTTTTTCCATCGCAAAGAATTGCGCTGCCATTGGCGTACACTGGGTATGCGGGATCTGGGACCAAAACGCGATCACCCGGATTTATGAATGCGCGCGCTGTGTTTGCAATACCTTCCTTTGAGCCTAAAAGGGCAATTACTTGGTCATTCTTTAAATCAACGCCGAACCGTTCCTTGCACCATTCGGTCACCGCGGTTCGGAAGGCTGGTTCGCCTTGGCTAAAAGAATAATTATGGTTCTTTAGGTCACTAGCTTCTTTTTTTAGAGATTCTAATATAAACGGTGGCGGCGGGAGGTCAGGATCACCTATGCTAAGTGAGATGAGATCAACACCGCAACGTTTCTTTTCTCGTGCAAGCGTTTCTAGTTCAGCAAATAGATAGGGAGGCAAACGTTTAATTCTATCAGAAAATTCAAATGTCATGTTTCATGGCTCCTGAAATAAAGTTCCTTCGAAAACTTTCTCGGCTGCTCCAATCAAGAGCAGGGTTTTACCCACTTCGACTTCTAAATCGCCGCCGAGAAGATGAACTGTGACATTGTTATCAACTCTTCCAAGCCTGTTTGCAGCTGCGACAGCAGCACACGTTCCTGTTCCACATGCCAACGTTTCGCCACAACCGCGTTCCCAAACCCTAACTTTGAGCTCGTTTCGGTTTAAGACTTGAACAAAAGCAACATTGGTTCTGTCTGGGAAAGCTTTGTAATTCTCAACAATCGGACCGATAATATTAACGGGGAATTCCTCAACTTCTTCGACAAATATTATACAATGCGGATTGCCCATAGAAAGACAAGTCATAGAGTAAGGCTTGTTGCCAATTTCTAAGGTTTCATTGATGAAGGTTCCTTGACCTTGCATAGACAGGGCTGAGCGTTCCCAGTTTGGTGCGCCCATATCCACTTTAACAGAGTAAACTTCGCTACCTTTTATAGTCAACCATATTTGTTTTACGCCCGAAAGTGTTTCAACATTAAACGCGTTTTTGGAAACTACACCGTTTTCATAGCAGTATTTTGAGAAGCAACGAATGCCATTACCGCACATTTCTGCTTCACTACCGTCAGCATTAAAAATCCGCATCTTAACATCTGCAACATTGGAAGGACAAACAAGCAACAAGCCATCTGCACCTATGGAGAAGCGTCGTTGGCACAATTTTTTAGCTAACTTTGGAACCTGTTGCTCGCTAATTCCCTGTTTTTTGCTATCGACCACTATATAGTCGTTGCCTAAGCCGTGCATCTTCCAAAAAAGCATTTTCTTACTCCTCCATCCGTTGTTTAATCGTTAAATCTGCTAGCTGCTCGCGCTCCCTAACTACTAAGACTTTTCCCTGTCTAACCATTACTTCAGATGCTCTTGGACGAGAATTGTACTGCGAACTCATACTAAATCCATATGCACCGGCATTAAGAATTGCAAGCAAATCGCCTTCCTTTATCGTTGGAAGTGTTCGTCCTTTAGCCAAGATGTCTCCTGACTCGCAAATAGGACCTACTACATCGTAGGTTTCTTTGTCGGCATGTTCAAGCTTTTTATCAATTAGGATCTGGTGATAAGAACCATACATTGTGGGACGAACCAACGTGTTGAAGCCTGCGTCAACGCCGACATACTTGCGTGAAGGCGTGACTTTGACAGTGTTGACTGTAGTCAACAAAATGGATGCATCAGACACCAAGTATCTCCCCGGTTCAATGCAAAGAAAGGGCTTGCCAAGTCCGCATTCCTTAACTTGGGTCTTAAAAGGAGAAATAACTTTAGCTGAGAACTCTGCCAAATCTAATTCATCATCTGAGGAATTGCAGGGAACCCCGAATCCTCCGCCAATATCAATGAACTCAAACTCAACACCGATTTCTTCATGGACCCTCTTAGCAATTTTCAACAGTTTTTCAACTGCTAAGACATAAGGTTCAACGTTTGTAATGCCTGAGCCAATGTGCATGTGGATTCCGAAGCGCTCTACTCGTGCTTTCTTCGCAGTCGCATAAGCTTTAATCGCGTCTTCTTCCCAGAGTCCGAATTTTGATTCCGGACCTGCAGTTACACAATGGCTATGATGCCCAGCTCCGATTTCAGGGTTAACGCGAATCGAAATAATTGAAGGAACAGCAATCTTTAGCAAACGCTCAAGCTCGGATTGGGAATCTATGTTTATAGTTACATTTGCGTCGACCAACATTTTTAATTCATCGTTTCGTACGCTAGTCCCCGTGAAAAGGATGCGATTTGAGGTAAACCCGCTGCTTAAGCCAATGAAGACTTCTCCGGGGCTCACTGTATCCAAGTAAGCACCCTCTGATTGCAGAATTTTTAAAACTGCCATGTTGGTGTTTGCCTTTGCTGCATAGTAGATTCGAAGATGCTTGTAGTTTTTGATTAGGGCATTTTGGACACGGGTATAGTTGTCTCGGATGCGTTTCTCGCTGATAACGTAAAGTGGTGTATCGTATTTTTTAGCCAACTCCTTCACGGAAACGCCGTCGAAAAAGAGACTCCCTTTTCGATTTTCTAAGGGTTCACGAAGTTTTCTTTTAACCATTCATTACACCAAAGGGATTTGTGAAGCAAATAATTGATTTTAGACCAAGCCATTAGCTACATAAAGCTCTGCGCTTAGAATGCCTCCTCCGGCGGCGCCTCGAACTGTATTGTGCCCCAAACATACATACTTGATATTCATTATGGGATCTTTGCGTATTCTTCCAACGACTACACTTTGGCCGTTACCTGCATTTCGGTCATATCGTGGTTGAGGACGATTATTTTCTCGGCGAACAATTATAGGCTTTGCTGGAGCGGAGGGTAGATGGAGCAGTTGCGGAGCACCATTGAAATCTTCAAAGGCTGCCTCTATTTGATCGATTGATGGTTCTTGGTCCAGTTTTACAGATATACATTCTAAGTGTCCATCTTTGACGTTAACACGGTTGCAACTGGCACTAAGATCAAAATTAGCATTATGAATAATTCCTTGACTGAGGGTTCCGAGAATTTTTTTAGCTTCAGTTTCCATCTTATACTCTTCTCCTGAAATGAAGGGAACTACGTTATCAATGATGTCAAGTGAAGGAACACCGGGGTAGCCTGCACCGCTGAGCGCTTGCAATGTAGTAACCATTACTTGCGTTAGACCAAACTGCATGAGTGGTTTTAAGGTAATTGCCATTTGGATTGTACTGCAGTTGGGGTCTGTAGAAATGAAACCTTTCCAACCCCGAACCTCTTGTTGAATCTTGATTAATTCAGCATGGTCAGGATTGATTTCTGGAATGATCAATGGAACGTCTTTTTCCATTCTGTGAGCACTAGCCTTGCTAAACACTGGATATATTGAAGCAAATTCTGACTCAACTGAACCGGCTAAATCTCCTGGCAAAGCAGAAAAGACCAAGTCCACGTCGCTAACGTTTTCTACTGATTCAACATTGGAGTTGACTACGGGCATTTCAGCTATTTCTGCAGGCAACTCAGACTCCATTAGCCAGTTGCATGCGGCCCCATATTTTTTCCCTGATGACCGCTCTGAAGCAGCAAGTACCTCAATCTTGAACCAGGGGTGATTTTGCAAGAGTTGAATGTAACGTTGCCCCACGGCTCCGGTTGCACCTAATATAGCTACTTTTCGCTTATTCGACATCTTCTACTTCTTCCTTTGATCTTTTCACTGTATTTGTTCCTCGATAAAATACTTAATGGTTTAGTTTAAGCCTAAAACGTCTGCCATACTGTAAATTTTAGGCTCTGTTTGCCTGCTCAACCATTCAGCTGCGTAAACTGCACCCTGTGCAAATACCTTTCGGGAAAACGCAGTGTGTTCAATACGCAGCATTTCGTTTGGACCAGCAACTATGACATCATGAATCCCTGCGACCCCACCCGCACGCAGCGCAACAGACTCAAGTTCAGTAGGTTGCCGTGGGCTAATGCCATCTCTACCATAAATTGTCTTGGTGTAGCCCCTGGCTTGCATTATTATTTGTTCAAGCCTCTTTGCGGTTCCGCTTGGAGCATCCCTTTTGCCCGTATGGTGTATTTCGCTAAGGCTAAAATCGTAGCCTGCTGGAAACGCATTTAGAGCTTCAGCTAGTTTGAAGAGTATATTGACCCCTACGCTGTAGTTTGGCGAGAAAACAACAGGTACTTTACCCGACACTGCAATAGTTAACTGTCGGTTTTGGTCTTGAGTAAAACCTGTTGTACCCAAAATTATCCGTTTATCCATATTAGCCGCTATTGGAATGTTGGTGATGTCTGCTTCTGGAGTTGTGAAGCTTACGAAAATGTCGGCGTCTATAAGTGCATCCGCTAAATTATCGGAGCTTTGAATTACTGTATCCTGGTCTGATATACCAAGCTGGCGCAAAGTCTTGCCGATTGTCGGGGTTCCAGGAGTAGCCATTGACTGAACTGGAGCCTCGGTTGCACCAACAGTCATTATTCCTTTTGCTCTTGCTTCCTGTATTATTGCAACCCCCATTCTACCCGCTGCTCCTGCGACGCATAGCTTAAGCATATGTTAGTCCCTCAAGATACTTCTCGTTATAAAGACGATCTTTTAAGTCAACGTTGAAGTGTCGGGTAATTGGTTCTAAGACTTGAGGGTTTGCCTCGTAGACCTTGCGTGCATTATTCAACACAATTTCTAACCCGCTGCGTGTCATTTTACCCAACGGTTGCCTACAAGGACCAGCCGGCATCCCCAATACGTTCATAAGGGTTTTGCATGCAAGCGGATTTCGAGCTTTGCATATTACAGATCCATATGGTGTCTGCTCCTGTGTTTTTACAGTGACGAGATCAAAGAGCGGCTTAAGAGCTTGAACAATTACACTTGCAGCTTCCTCGTTGCCGTCTAAACAGTAATGAACCATGTCGGAGACCGCACGCGGTGCAATATTAGACATGACAGAAATTACACCGTTTGCTCGTATGTCAGGTGAAATCATCATAGTGAGAGTTTTTTCATCATCACCGCTGAGTATTTCAAAATCGTCGCCGCAAAGTTTGCGTGTTAACTCCGCATTCTTTAAATCACCTGTGGCTTCTTTTACGCAACTCACATTAGGATACTGATGATGCAAAATGGCAATGTCTGGAGGAAGCAACTGTGTCCCTGTTCTGCCTGGGATTATATATGGGATGACTTGGATTTCGGGAAACCGCTGAGCAATTGGCTCTATATATTCACGGCGAATCTCAAGCGAACTGGGTCCATTATAATAGGGGTCAACGAGCAAGACAGCTTTTATCCCTGCGTTTTGGGCACGTTCTGTGCCTGCAATGGCTTCTTCTGTCGAGTTGCTACCTGTGCCTGCAATGGTCAGGCAGCGTTTACCTGAATCTTGGTCCACTTGCTCAATGACTTTGCTGTGCTCCTTCCAAGATAGAGTGGGGCTTTCGCCGGTTGTGCCGACTGCTAGGATGCCGGTCACACCGTTTTTTACTTGAAAATCCACTAGTTGCGCTAATCCTTCGTAGTCGACTTGGTGAGTTTGGTTCATGGGGGTTATTAATGCAGTGTAACAACCATTGAATGATGCCAATTTATATTCCTTCTTTAATTAAGAATCATTCATGAGATCGGTATTTAAGCGTTACGTTTTAATTATTTTTTCTACGAAAAACGAAAAATTAACTGCTCAATAATAGAGTCATTAGTATTTATTTCTCTTTTTCCGCAACGTGCTCTAACGACCGAATATGATAGGCTGTAAAAAAGCCATCACAAGCACCATATAACCTGTGAAAAAAATTAATTGCATCCTGGACATCTGCAGCTGTAGGAATAATTTGAAGATAGTTGTCCAAACGCACAACATCGTCTAATTTGCCAACCTCACGTTTGACTATTAAAAACCGTAGAATATGCGGACCACATTGGAAAAGGGCAAAGTATCCATTTTTACCTGTACCTTTTCTCACATCGATTGTTTTTTTACCTTGCTTAAGCCATTCGAAAACTTCTTTTCGTGCAAATAATAGCGGCAACTTGTTACCCTGAGTGGAGCTTATTAGCTAGAAAATAAAGTTCCAGTAAATAAAAAAATAAAAAATGGAAAAGGAAATTTGGACCCTAAGAACTGGCCTTGCTTAACCTTTGCCTTTTTCTTCTTTGCCAAAGTACTGAGTCCACTTTAGTTTGCGTGCATCGCGTTTAAACTGTAGGCTGCTTTTCTTGCATTTGCTTGAATCGAACCAGAGGATTGAACCGTCGTTCTTAACGAACATCATGCCTGTGCCAGCTGGGAAATCAGCACCACAGAATGAACATTTTCTCGGTTTTGGCATGACACATTTCTCCTAAATTTAGCGTGTAATTTTCTTTGCTTCTCTTTCGGTTTCTCGCAGCATCAGGATATCTTGAACACGAACAGGTCCTTTAACATTGCGTGTAATGATTCTGCCTTTGTCTTTTCCTTCCATGATACGAACGCGTACTTGTGTGATTTCGCCGGTTACCCCTGTACGACCGATAATTTGTATAACTTCAGATGGAATTAGTTCCTCAGCTGCTTCTTTACTCATTACTGAGTTCCTCGTTTAACCTGATCGATTCGAGTTACGATTTCCTTGATTAAACCTGTTGCTTCTCCTTCTCTTATGATGCATGCTGCCGCACATGGAACATCAATACCTATGGATTTGCCGAGTTGTTCCTTGCTTGGAACGAAAACGTATGGTATTTTTCTTTCATCACAGAGCAGTGGTAAGTGTGCAATTACTTCTGGCGGGTCAACATCTTCAGCGATAACAACAAGTTTTGCTTGGGAACGTTCTACAGCTTTTGTGGCTTCGTTTGTGCCTTTCCTAACTGATCCTGATTTTGAAGCAATCGTTAGGGCTTCATAGGCTGCATCTATTAGCTCTTTTGGGACTTCATATTTTACATAGAATGGTTTTGACATATTTCTTAGCCTCACCCTTGTTAAGGCACAGTCTTATCCACACTTCATATTTAATAATCTTTCGACGATAAAAATGCATACTTATACTTCGGATCAATAACCATCCAGAAAGCTTTAAATGTACAGGTACGTTGACGTACATGTTTTCGAGAGGGGAATGGTCGTTTGCAAAGATTGGGCAGGGTGTCAAATGTATCTCCTTCACGAAATGTCATAGTTAAAGCTGAAAAGACTCCTAAACTTGGCTCTGAAGTTGTCGACGAGAACCTGAAAGTTGTCGGTAAAGTTTTTGATATAATTGGTCCAGTCACAGCACCCTATGCAGTGATCAAACCAACTAACATCGAACCTACTAGACTACTAAATAAACCGGTGTACTTGCTGCTCTCGAAAACGCAACGGAGAAAAAATGAATGATTAGAGACAAGTTACAGGAAACAGTAAACCGCGATCAAACCTCACCTCAAGCCGAACCCCAGAAATCGCGGGTTTGCCCAGAATGCGGCAGTACTCGACTCATGCATGATTCTGAAGCCGCCGAAATAGTATGCATGGACTGCGGCATTGTAGTTCAACAGAAACTAACCGACCGTGGACCCGAATGGAGAGCATTTGATGATGAACAAAGATCGAAAAGAACCCGTGTCGGAGCGCCCCTGACATATACAATACATGATAAAGGTCTTTCGACCACTATTGATTGGCATGATCGAGACGTATATGGCAAGAGTCTTTCTCCTGGACAGAAAGCCCAGGTTTACCGTCTAAGAAAATGGCAGCGACGTATCAGAGTTTCCGACGCTACTGAAAGGAACTTGGCGTTTGCGCTTTCTGAAATCACGAAGATTTCTAACAACCTCAATCTGCCTAAAAGTATTCTGGAAACAGCCTCAGTTATTTACCGCAAAGCGGTGAAAGAGCGTTTGATCCGCGGTAGGTCAATTCAAGGTGTCACTTCAGCAGCGATTTATTTGGCGTGTAGACAATGCGGCTTACCTAAAACACTAGATGAAATATCTCAATCATCAACCGTTAACAAGAAAGAAGTGGGAAGAAGCTACCGTTTCCTAATCCGAGAACTTAACTATTCAATTCCGCCTCTGCGACCAAGTCAATACATAACAAAGTTTTCTAATCAGCTTACAATGCAAGGTAAAGTTGAAGAAATCGCCCACAAAATCTTGGCTTCTGCAAAAGAACTTAAACTCACATCAGGGAGAGGACCGACAGGGATAGCAGCTGCAGCAAGCTATGTAGCATCAGTATTAACTGGAGAACGTAAGACACAAAGAGAAATTGCTGAAATCGCACAGGTTACTGAAGTAACCATCCGCAACAGGTACAAAGAACTCGCTGAAAGGCTTTTGTTTCAAATAAGTATCTAAAGCCCTTTTCTAATTAGCTGGATTAAGACAAAGCTTGGGCTGATTTCAATCGAGAGAGTAAGCAAAAGTTAAGCTTTTAAAAAGTTAGCCATGGTTAAGATAGAATATTTCTGCTTTCAGCAAGAACAGATATGCTGCACTCAAAGCCTGAAATTACTACATCGGTTTGATAATCTAAATAGAGACGGGAACCAACGGATATACATGATTGGTAAAGTCTAACATAATGCGTAAATTGATCAAGGAAGACTTAGTCCTTAATCAGAAGAAACAATAACCTAAGATTCCGTATAGTTAATAAGCAATTTTTTTAAGCAAGAGGTATGCTATCCTTATTTTATGCCCTATAAATTTACTTTCGACCTCTCAAAGGTGCCTCGTTTTTTCTTCACTGAACTTGCGTTGATTACTTACCAAAAGGGCATGCATAAAACCTTCCTGAAAACTGCAAGAGATTTAATTTTAAAGTTTCGCATTCAAGAAGCAACTGGACTTAACTTGTCTGATGCAGTAGTTTTGCTTCAGGATCTCATCGACTTACAAGCCATTAATACTATAGAAAGAAGGAAGTTCCTGCAGACTAAAGCAAGAGCACTTTTCCTACCTCATTGCGCGCGCAAATACATGGATTGTCGATGCAAAGCAACATTCAACCCCGAAATCCCTTCTTACATTTGCTCACATTGTTCAGACGATTGTTTGGTAAACAAAGCTGACCAATACGCTAAAAAGAAGGGGTACGATGTCTACCTTCTGCCGGGTGGATCCTGTATACCGAAGATTCTAAAGTCGAGTAAGTATGAGGGCATTGTTGGCGTTGCTTGCGGGGAAGAGATGAAGATGCTAAGTCCACTTTTGAGTTGCATGGATGTTGCGGGTCAGGGTATACCATTAATTAAAAATGGGTGCGCAAATACTATTTTTAACGTGGAAACACTTGTAAAAGTCCTTTAAATTCAATCCTTGTTGTCTTCTCAGTTAGTTCTTGAACTCAAAAAGGTACTAGTCTAATTAAAGCTCATAAAATGAAACTCCCTTACATATCATGACCTCAAAGAAAAAGATCAAACACCTAGTAAAAGGCAGATCCTATTCTTTGTCCAAGCCAATCCATTTGATAAGATTAAAATGATGGCAATAAATTAAAACCTCATACAAATTCTAATTTGTAAAATTAAAGATTCCATCACATTTGTTTCTTTTAACGAGAATTCTTGCCCTAATAGGCCTTTATTGACTCAAGATCCGTCTTTTCCCTTTACGATTAAGGGATTGTGGTTAGTATTTACCCCTATGAGAGAATGCGTTCTGGTATAGGAGTTGGAATAACATAATGTGTGATGGATAAAAGAAGAGTTATCTACTTCACTATTTCTCGCTTCTTCCAACGCAGGTTTTTGCCTTTACATTTTCTGCATTTTAGAGCTGTTTCCGCGTTGCGAGCACCGCAATCTCGACAGATTTTCATATATAGCCTGTGTTTTTGGGCTATAGTTTTCTTTATTGGATCTAATATCGGCATTGATTGTGAACCTTCTATTTTTGTAAGTCTTGATAGTTTAGTATCAAATATACCTTTTGTCTATATTTGTAAGATAGGTGTTAACTATTTACTTAATTTCCTCAATGGTAACATAAGAACGTGTGTCTTCAATTCCATCAATTGTGTAGAGCCTCTTGAGAATTTCATCAAGATTTTCTCTTTCCACAATTATTAAGGCGTCCACTTCACCTGCTACGCGGAAAGCTCGAGAAACAGAAAGCTCATGAATTTGCTCGTATACGTGAATTCGCTTTATGGGCGAAATTTTGAGCAATATGAATGCAGGTGTGGTAGATACGCCAAGAGCAGTCAAACCTTTCTCTGTTACGTCGATAAAACCTCTCCCTGTACGGATATAACCACGGTTTTTCAGCTTACGCAAATGTACGTTTAGAGCTTGCCTACTTACGCCAACTTGATTTGAAAGTTCATCTTGTTTTACCCTTAACGTGTAGGTGTTTGTGGATTTTCCTTTCTCGTAAAGTGTTTTGAGCAGTTGAATCGAGCGTTTCGTTAGTGGTTCCAAAACAATCACTTTATTTCCATTTTGTTAATGTAAACTTTTACAATAGTAGCTTAACTTGCTTAATAATTTGACTGTTAAAACAATAAGCCTTTAATCCAAACAACCTTTTACCCACAAATTAAAACATATCCTATGAAAATTCGAAAAGTGTAAAAAAGCAAAACATATCAAAATTATTGTTTGGCAACAAAAAAAATGGCAAAATGTTTCCAGCAAGAACACAAAGGTAACACCACAACCTATTTATTCAAAAAAAAAGCTAACACAAACCATTAAAAAGTAAACTAGGAGTGAAGCGGAACCGTGACAGAAACCACCAACGCAGTCTTAATTGGCAAAAAGCCCATAATGAACTATGTTCTTGCATGCATCACCTTCTTCCATGGCGGCGCAAAAGAAGTCAGTATAAAGGCACGTGGCAGATCTATAAGTAGGGCAATCGACGTAGCAGAAGTTGTTCGTCACAGATTTCTACCTGACGTAAAAATCAAGAACGTCGGCATCGGGACAGATAAGTTTCTACCGATAGACCGAGAAGAAGTCAACCAAGGGGCAACAAACGTCAGTACAATAGAAATAACGTTGATGAGATAAATCACGAACCAAGCCGAACTCCTTCTTTGCAGGAAAACCGACTCTTAATGAAAACAGAACTGTGTAGTTTCTGCCTAAAAAGCGGCATCTTATGCCAAAAATGTTCCGCCAAAGTAAAAGCTGGCGAAATCAGTAACTTAGACCTGAAAATCGCCCGTTTGCTGCTCAACCTGGAGGAAAAGTTTCCTTCCCTGCAAAACGTCTGCTTCTATAGAGCAGTCGAGGTTGAAAAGACCTTAGCCATCTTGGTTGGACATGGAGACGTCCCCAAAATTTTAGGTTATGGAGGTAAAATCGTCAAAACCCTCAGTGACGAGACTCGTAAAAACATCCGGGTTTTGGAGCACGGTGTAGACGACCGTAAATTCCTCGAAGACCTATTTGTACCCTTTAGCATTCTCACGATCAACACAATTTGGCTTCCTGATGGCACCACCGAAACAAGAGTGATCCTGAAAAGGAAACGTGGAACACAATTGCCAATGGATCTAAAAGCGCTAAAGGAAATCGCAAATAAAGTACGCAAAATGTCTTTGCGCGTTGAAATTGCAGATTAAGGTTGGCGAAAGAAGCATGGATTTGGACTCTATCGGTGAATGGATTAGGACACATTATACTATTGCAATTACCCAAGACTTTGATGGACAAGAAGTAACATTATTTGGCTGGGTCCAAGACATCCGCGACTTAGGCGGTATCCGATTTGTCATTCTGCAGGACCGTGAAGGCACTATCCAACTAACTATCTTTAAAAAGAAATGCCAACCTGAAGTTTTGGAAAAAACAACCCAGCTACAGAAAAGATTCTGCATTGCCGTCAAAGGAAACGTTAAGAAAACTACCATGACTCCAAGAGGCGTAGAAGTCATCCCGAGCGAAGTAAAAATATTGAGTACAGCAACCGAACAATTACCAATAGACATCACTGGGAAAACGCCAGCCAACATCGAAGCACGCTTAGACGCAAGACCAATTGATCTAACAATCGAGCAGAATCTTGCGACTTTTAAGATCCAACACGTCGCTCTACAAGCAATCCGTAGCTATCTCTTCGAACAAGGTTTTTTGGAGACACACACCCCCAGAATCATTGCTTCTGCAACGGAAGGCGGAGCAGAGCTGTTTTGCGTCGATTATTTTGGTCAAAAAGCATATCTTGCCCAAAGCCCGCAACTGTACAAAGAAGAGTTGACACTCAGTTTCGAAAAAGTATTTGAAGTGGGACCGTTTTTTCGAGCTGAAGAATCCCACACAAGAAGACACCTTAGCGAGTTTACGTCGGTTGATATAGAGCAGGCTTTCGCTGATGGTAAAGATGTGATGAGACTGCTAGAACAAGTCATCCATTATGCATGTGTTGTTGTTAAAGAGAAATGTGAATTTGAGCTTTCTGCACTTGGCTACAATTTTGAAGTACCCAAATGCCCATTCAAACGCTTGACCTATAACCAAGTCCTAAATGATCTAAAAAAGCAAGGCGTAACTATTCCATGGGGAGAAGATATCCCAACCGAAGCTTTCCGCGAACTGGGTAAACTGTACCCCTACTTCTACTTCATAACTGAGTGGCCTACAAATATCAAAGCATTCTACATTAAACCTCGCCAAGACAAAGCTGAGGTGTGCGAAGGTTTCGATTTAATGTGGCGCTATATCGAATTGGTATCGGGTGGAACAAGAATTTCCGATAAACAGCAATTAATTCAACGTCTCCAGGAAAAGGGCTTAAAACCTGAATCCTTCAAGTGCCACTTACAAGCATACGATTATGGTATGCCACCGCATGCTGGTTGGGCAATTGGACTTGAGCGACTCACAATGATTTTAACTGGCAAAAAGAACATTCGCGAGGCAACACTTTACCCACGAGACAGAGTGCGTCTTACCCCCTAAGCAAAAAAACTAGCTAACCCGCTATATCCTTTTCACAGAATAAAGATCATGGCATTAGGTTATTTCTACTTTGTTGGAACAGCTCTGATATAAAGTCTTTAACTGTTTTCTGGTTTTTTTTGGCGATTCTTTTCACCGCATCATTAATTCCTGTAGAGTACTGAACAGCTTTTTTAGGTTTATCTGCTATCGATTTTGGCAAACCAATGTTTAGAGCAACCTTTCTTAATACAAGCTTTCGTAGCGTATTTGACTTCTGCTCCATCTTACAATTCAAAGGCAAACTCATTGCGAACTGCGCAAGCGTATACATAGCAAATGGCAAACGTAACTCCACATCAAAAGCGCCCATAATTTTTAGATCCCTTTCAAGGTTACTTTCATAAATGTTCATAACATCGTTGAACATGGTTTTCTGAACGTTTAAATTTCCTTCCCGGCAGTATTCGTTGACATAACGCTGGTAGCCGGCAAACAACTCATCAGCACCCTGCCCAGCCAACACAACGTTAAAGCCTGCCTCAGAAGCTTTTTCCGCGGTCCAATAAAACGGCACCCCAATACTAGCTTTAATGGGATCAGGCTCTTCAATTAACTCGACAACTTTGGGTAAGGTTTTCTCCACGTCAGATTCTTTAAATAAATCAATTTGAAGCGGTAAATTCAAAGCTTCAGCAGCTACTATAGCTTCTTCAGTTTCTGGTTGATTTTCCATACTCACATGAATCAAATTGACTTTCGCGCCAAGTTTGTTTGCCAAAAAAGACACAACACCACTATCTAATCCTCCGGAAAATGCGACTGCAACTTTTTTTAACTCAAACACTCTTCGTTTGATTGATTCTTCAAGAAGGGCCTGTAGTTTAATTGCAGCTTCATCAATTGACAAACGTTGAGGATCTGGGTAAGTCAAGGTTCTGCCTGGTTTGAACTTGAATCCTTCTTTTTGGGCAACCCCTAAATTTCCGGGTGGAAAAGATAGTGGTTTTTCGATTCCGAGTTCCCACAGAGGTTTGCGTCTTGTGGAGAAAGCGACGATTTCTTCGTTTTCACCATAGTAAAAAGGTTGAACTCCTATTGGGTCACGTCCAGCGGTAATCCGACCTTCTTTGAGAAGTAGGAATGAATAATCACCATCAGTTTGCTGGATTAGGTTTTGTAGAAGTGTTTCACAATGATGCGGTTGCTTGAGTAACTGTTCAGTGACTCCTGATTTTGACAGTGGAGAATAAACGCTACCTTCAAAGAAAAGGGAACTATCTTCCAATTGAAGAAAATCGTAACCAATTGTCTCTTTTGACTGAGTGCTTGCGAATCCCGACAGCGTTGACCAATTCCCGCTTTGCTTACTTAGCAAAGCAACGCTTTTGTCAAAAATGCTCTTTTTAGGTGCAACTAAACCAAAATAGAGAGGTACTCCAAGATCAAACGATTTCAGAACATCCAAAACTTTACCTGTAACACTTTTGCCATCTTTGCTTAATACAGCAACTGTAACTTTCATAGCCAAATCACTCTGAACTGTATGTTTTGCTACTCATCGGTAAAACATTAATCTTTAATCTGCATAACCTTGTTTGAGGAATCTCTATGCCAATCACACCCATAGACACTGGCCGATACGGAACGCCAGAAATGCTCAAGATATTTGAGGAAGAAATGCGCCTTCAAAAGTTACTTGATGTGGAAGCAGCCCTTGCTTTAGCTCATTCTCAAGTAGGTAATATACCTAAAAAGGATGCAGAAATAATAGCTGAAAAAGCATCCACTAAATATGTGAGAGTTGAACGTGTCAAGATCATTGAGAAAGATATCAAGCACGATATTGCCTCGTTGGTTCGAGCGCTCTCTGAAGTCTGTGGTAGAAGCGGTGCCTTTGTGCACCTAGGAGCTACAAGCTACGACATCGTCGATACAGCCAACGCCCTGCAACTAAAAGACGCGATAGCAGTTTTAGAGAAGAGACTCGAAGAGTTTAAGGTGATTCTACGAGGGCAAGCCGCCAAACATAAAAACACAGTCATGATTGGCAGAACCCACGGCCAACACGCTTTACCTATAACACTCGGATTCAAATTTGCAGTTTGGGGATACGAAGTTAATAGACACCTTGAACGCCTAAAAGAATGCAAGAAAAGAGTTTTAGCTGGAAAAGTCAGCGGCGCAGTCGGAACCCAAGCAGGTTTAGGTGAACATGCAGAGCAAATTCAAACGCTCGTAATGAAACGCTTAGGATTGTCGACAGCTGAAATTTCAACCCAGATCGTTCAGCGTGACCGCTATGCAGAGTTAATAGGCATATATGCCATGGTTTCTTCCTCGCTGGAAAACTTTGCAACCGAAATCCGCGAACTACAACGCCCAGAAATCGGCGAACTATTTGAATCCTTTGAAACGGAAAAACAAGTGGGCAGTTCCACAATGCCTCACAAACAGAACCCTGAAAAATGCGAGCGGGTATGCGGATTAGCTCGGATTGTTCGAAGCCTCATCACTCCAGCACTTGAGGACATGATTACTTGGCACGAACGCGATCTCTCGCAGTCTTCAGCTGAGCGGTTCATTCTACCTGAATCTTCAATACTGCTTGATTATATCCTCAGCCTTATGTGTAATATCGTTGCTAACCTGCGTGTAGACAATGAACGAATGGTCCAAAACTTTTCGCTGACTGAAGGACGCGCAATGTCAGAATCAGTTATGATGGCACTAACTAAAAAAGCAATGAACCGACAAGAAGCCCACGAACTCTTAAGACAATTAACAATTAAAAGCGCAGTCGAAAAGAAATCATTTAAGCAAGTCCTAGTCGAAAATAAACTTGTGGGCAGCAAGCTAACTGAAGAAGAAATCAATCAAGCTTTAGACCCGAAGAACTATTTGGGCACGGCAGTTAAACAGGCAGAAAAATTCGCCAAAAGCACCTAAAAATCAAAAAGTCCTTTTTGTTCGGTTTCTTCCGCTTTTCCTAAATTCTCCCAGGTTTCCTTGTTGACAAAACCTCCGACTTGCTCCTTTATTTTTTTAGCTAACCGTGGACCCACAGAAGGCAAATTGGTTAATTCTTCTATGGAGGCGTGTTTGAGGTCTTCTATTGTTCGGTATCCAGCGTTGAATATGATGCGCCCTCGGACTCTGCCCACGCCTTCCAATGCCACGATAGGCAAGAGCTCGCGCTTTATACCTTTAGAAACCCTCTCAACTAACTCGTGACTTAGAACTGAAACCTCTTTATTTTTGGAAACCACAGGCGAAAGTTCCTCTATGGCATGCAATAACCACTTCGCGTTTTCAATAGTGCGGTACAAGTCGCCGGGTTGAACATTGAAGCGTTCGATGATTTTTTCTTCCGGCAACTCTTCTATCCAGTTGTTCATAACCATAGCGGTTTTAATTTCACCCAAAAAATCCGCATAACCAATATGATCGCCCCATTGGTCAGGGATTTCCACGAAAAGCTCTTGTTTATGGTCCTCGGTGATTATGGCTAACTTGTCCATTTCACGTTGGTAAGGGCGTAAAACAGGACCCATGTCGGGAGTATGCGAAATCAGATGTAGCAAACTGAATTCAGTCAGTATCGACGGCTTGCTTTGCAAGGCATCCCGAATTATGACTCCTGAAAGGGGGTCGATGTAGAGTTCGCTAATCCGTTTGCCAAACTTGGTAGCTAAAATGTTGTCCCCCACAACACAAATCATCTCTTCATCGTGGAGGAACCTAAGGATTTTGTTAATTACATTTTTAATTGCTTTTACATCGTACTGGTATGCGTAGAATGTTTTGCCGAAAAATTCGTAGATTCCCTGCTCAGTGTGGGCAAAATCTGAGGCAACCGTAGCTAAAACGTGTCCACGCATAATTTTCTCAACTGCCAGCCTTGACCAAATCCGCTCGGTTTTCGCGAGAACGTAGCTTTCCATAAGGTAGTCGGCTTCATCTGCTGTTTTAGCAATTAGCACAGATTCGCCGAATTTGTCATATTTTGGTCGCCCCGCGCGCCCGGCCATCTGTTTGTAATCCAAAACGCTTATGGGATAGTTGCCGTATCCAGCCTCAAAACGTCGATAATCTTGGATGATGACGATTCTGGCAGGAAGATTAACGCCCCAGGCAAGCGTGGGTGTTGCGGTTAAAACTTTTATTTTTCTTTCTTTAAAAGCGTTTTCGATAATTTTGCGGTAAGCCCCCGGCAACCCAGCATGGTGATAGGCTGTAGCGCACCTGATTAATTCGGCAAGTTCCTCGCTCATCCCTGTACGTTCACCTGCATCGAGAATTTTTTTTGCTTCTTTATTCAAAACTGCTTTAGTTTGCTCTTCCAATGAACGTTTGACAAGTTTGGAGCCTGATTTGGGGAAGAGGGCCTTGCCCATGTGACTTGCAACGGTTTTTGCGGCTGAAACTGCATTACGTCGGGTCGAAGAAAAAATCAACGCTTGTCCGCCATCCTTAAGCGTGTTCAAAACTAAGTTAACGAAGGCTTGACGAGTCTTTTGCTCAATTTTTTTTGAGTCGCCATCCTTGTACTGGATTTCATCGAGTAAGATTACACCTTCTTTAAGGTTAATTGGTCGCCATTCGGTAAGGATGTACTTGGCGTTTAGCCATCCTGCAATTTCATCCACATTGTTGACAGTTGCACTTAGGGCTAATATTTGGATGTGAGGGTTAACCTGCACAAGCCTTGCTAAAACAATTTCTAGGGTCGGTCCGCGTTCTGCTTCATTTAAAAGGTGAATTTCGTCTGCGATTACTAGTGAAATGCTGTCGAGCCATTTGGCGCGGTGCCGCAATAATGAATCAGCTTTCTCGTTTGTTGTTATTATAATGTCGAAACGTTCCAGCCAGTTGTCAGCAGCATCAAAATCGCCTGTGCTTATACCTACACTTACATTTTTGCCGTTGTCCTTTCTGATTGAAGTGTATTTTTGGAAGTCCTCAAACTTTTCACTTGCTAAAGCTCGAAGGGGTGACAAATAAATGACTTTACCATGTTTTTCGAGCACACTTTTAAGAGCGCAGAGCTCCGCAATCAGAGTTTTTCCAGAAGCTGTTGGGGACGCAAGAACTATGTTTTGTCCCTCCAAAGCACCTGCCTTAATGGTATCTTCTTGGGGAGGAAACAACTCGACTATACCTAGAACTTCCAGTACATCTTTGACGGGTTGAGGTATTAATAGTTCTGCGATTTTCATGTTTTCCCTACTATATATAAAGTGATATTGTCTATGAGTTTGGGTGGGTTATTAGTGTTTATTTTAAGTTCAAGGGTTTGGTTTTTTTAATATCGCATATTCTGGGATAATGCCTGAACTCGAACTCACATCAAAACAACATTCTCCAGTAGCTCGGCTCTGTGAGGTTACGTTTTTTTAGTTGAAATTGCATTAGCAGTATAACGAGTTATCTGTTCCAAAATTTATGGTAGGATATTGAATGGTTGAAAACGTAAAAGAACTCCTCAAACTCCATGAAGGAATAACACATGAAGTTTACTTAGACAACGAAAACAGCAGCATCGTACCCAAAGAAGTTGTCGAAGCAATGATACCCTACTACAACAAGGTAGCATATGGTAACCCAACACTCACTCACAAACCCGGTTGGGAAGCCTTTGAAGTTATCATGAACAGCTTCCAAAAAATCGCAAATTTTATGGGAGCAAAAATCCTCGAAGAGATCACCTTTACACCTAGCGAAACCGAAGCCAACAATTTAGCAATTATGGGGTCATGCTTTGCACAGAAAACCAAAGGAAAAAAAATAATTATTTCAGAAATCGAACCCATCAACGTCTTGCAAGTAGCAGAGATGATGGAAAAGTTTGGTTTTTCAACCACCAAAATTCCGGTTAATCAGGAAGGCTTTGTCGACTTAGAGAAGCTAAAAGAAGCTGTCGACAACGAAACAATCCTTGTCAGCATCTCATCCGTGAATAACGAGTTGGGTACAATTCAACCAATCAAAGAAGCAGTCGACATTGTTAAATCCAAAAATCCACAAACTCTTTTCCACACTGACGCATCAGATGCCTACGGTAGAATACCTTTCAACGCACAAAAATTAAATGTAGATTTAGCTACTGTTGGGAGTTACAAGATTCAAGGTCCAAGAGGCATGGGGGCCATGTATTTGCGGGAGGGTATAAACATGGAGCGTATACTCGAAGGACAAATTGGAACCCAAAAATTGTGGCCAGGTGTGGAAAACACTCCTTTAATTGTTGGCTTTACTAAAGCCTCAGAGCTTGCTTTTGAGAACTTTAATGGTAACATCATGAAAATGCGTACGCTACGCGATAAGCTTGTTGACGGTATATTCAATGAACTTGATGATTTGCGCTTCAATGGCCCAACAGGCGAAAAAAGAAGCCCTGACAACGCAAACATTAGCATCCTACGTTGCGAAGGTGAAGCTTTAACCATCGAGCTAAGCTTGAAAGGCATATACGTATCCAGTGGAAGTGCATGCAGCCGAAGATTACTCCAACCCAGTCACGTCTTAGTTGCAATTGGAAGAAGATTCAGTGAAGCTCATGGAAGCATTCTAATGAAAACGACACGGTCACATACAGAAGAGGATATAGCTTACGTTTTAGAAGTTTTACCTACAGCGGTTAAACGAATAAGAGGAATAGTAGGCTCAACAGGAACCGATTGAATATGTCACGAATACCTTTACCCTACAACCCGAAAGTTATGGATTTATTTCGTAATCCCAAGAACCTCGGCAAAATGGAAGACGCGACAGTCGTAGCAGTTGCAGGAAATCCAGCATGCGGAGATATGATAACTTTCTACCTAAAGATCGACGAAGCAAAACAAGTAATCGAGAAAGCTACCTTTGAAAGCTATGGGTGCGCTGCGAACATCGCTACCTCCAGCATTGTTACTGAATTGATAAAAGGGTTAACTCTGGAAGTTGCGTGGAAAGACATAACATGGAAAAAAGTCACTGAGGAAATCGGCGGACTTCCAAGCGTTAAATTCCACTGCGGAGTACTCGCCGTTGGCGCACTAAAACGTGCAATTAGACAATACTTCTCTCAAAAAGGCCTTGAAAATCCAAGCTGGTTATCTAAAGAACACACATTCGAAGAAAAACAGGCATTAGAAGAAGAGGAACTAGCAAAGACACTTTCTAAGAGACTAAAACCTGAGGCAGAAAAAAAATAATCAACTCCGAATCAATCAGGCAAGACTTCCCAATATTAAACAGGCAAATAAACGGCAACCCACTAGTTTATTTTGACAACGCCGCAACCACCCAAAAACCTCGCCAAGTCATCGATGCCATAAATGACTTTTACGAAAATCACAATGGAAACGTTCACCGTGCAGTCCACACACTCTCACTGGAGGCAACCGACTTGTACGAAAAAGCAAGAGAAAGAATCGCCAAATTCATTAACGCTAAAAACTCAAATGGAGTAGTCTTTGTCCGTGGTACAACTGAAGCCATAAACTTAGTTGCTTACTCGTGGGGCTTAAATAACCTCGGAAAAGGCGACGAAGTCTTAGTTTCCCTTATGGAACACCACAGCAATATTGTGCCTTGGGAAATCATTTCAAAACTCAAGGGTTTTGCAATAAAATATTCCAAAGTCAACAATGATGGCACACTAGATTATACTGATTTTGAAAGAAAGCTCTGCAACAAAACCAAGATTGTCTGTCTTAGCCATGTCTCAAACGTCACTGGCGTTATAAACGATGTTAAACACATCGGAAAAATCGCTCATGAAAATGGCGCTTTAATGCTGGTCGACGGTGCCCAATCAGTGCCTCATATGCCTGTACATGTTGAGGATTTGGACATGGATTTCATGGCTTTTTCGGGGCATAAAATGCTGGGACCCACAGGAATTGGCGTTCTATACGGTAAAAAAGAAATTCTAGAAAAAATGAGTCCATTCCAAGGGGGCGGCGAAATGATTAGAGAAGTTGCTTATAATCAAAGAAAAGAAAAATGCGGGATAGTATGGAATGAGTTACCGTGGAAGTTTGAAGCAGGAACACCAAACATTGAAGGCGCAATTGGACTAGGCGCCGCAGTGAAATATCTTGATGAAATAGGAATGGATAACGTGTTGGACCACGAGAAACAATTAGCCAAGTACGCTCTCAAAAGTATGCAGAAAAATAACAAAGTCGTTGTCCATGGACCTAAAAGTCTATCCGAGAAATTGGGCATCATATCTTTTAGCATTGAAGGTTTATCCTCGCATGATGTTGCGTTACTCTTTGATAATTATGGTGTATTGATGCGGAGCGGCTATCATTGTGCTCAGCCCTTGCATCAAATTTTCAAATTGGATTCTTCCGCCCGAGCGAGCTTTTATGTTTATAACACAGAGGCAGAAGTTGACCGCTTCATTGAAATTCTAAAGGAGCTGGATCAACTATAATGGGCAGTGTAGATGATTATGTATCTCAAATTGAGGGAGCATGTGGCGCAGAAAAAGATGTCATAGTTGTTTTCAAATTTGAAAAGAAAGATGAAGCCATCGCGAACATTCTAAAAAAAGCTACAGTTAAAAATAAGATTGCGGGAATAATTTTTGAGTTAACCTTTCAAGATCAATCTTTTCGACTTTACTCCAGTGGGAAAGCTATTTTCCGAGGTGTAAAAAACAAGCAAGCATTAAACAGTCTTCTAGAGAAACTTTTGCTTTAGAGTAATCCAAATGAAAATCGATTACTTCCAATTCTTAATCTTCTTTTACCTGACTTTTGGGCAAACCTAAAGTTGTTTCAGAAACTTGAATTTCTATCCGAAACATTATCCAATGGCATTAATAATATTGCAAGTAGCTGCGCATGCAAATTTTAAGAACCCGCAGACACCCCAATTTTTCTTGAAAAATAGAGTAAAATTCAAAACTTTTATGCCGATTTTCAATTTTAGCGACGAAACTTCACTGCTTTGTTTCTGCTAATCCAGTTGAAGAGAGGAATAAGAGGACCCTTAAGTGATTGCGGCAAAGAATCTTTTAATTCTCGATGAATCCCAATACGTATAGCCAGCTTGCCCTTCCATGTTATTGGCACGTAATAACGCGCTATAGGGTATTTCTTGAATCCATTGCTTTCTTTAAACTTGTCAAGCGAGGGATGGTTTCCTATGCGCCCATACATAAGCCAACGGTTGCCGTTGTCGGCACAAACTTCCACGGCTTTAGCGATCAGAGCATTATTTAGGGCTTTATCCCAATGTCTCTGCAAAGAGAGAATCTGCGATATAATGGCTATGTTGTCGCCGTAGATTATCTGGATGAAGCCGACTAACTCATCATCGAGGTAAGCACCGATGAATGTAGTTTTTTTTGCCAGCGCCATGTTGTAGGTGACAGATTTGAGTGATTCACCATAATGTGGGAACGCTCTGCCCTGACGAATTGGGGTTTCATTGTAGATTTTCCATATACCTTCTGACAGTCTCGGGGTAAGTTCAACAACGCTTACTTTTACACAGTTTTTTTCCGCGCGGCGAACCATGTTTCGAGTTTTCTTCCCCACTGCACTTAACCAAGCATCTGTAGTTGTTACTTTAAGCATCGCCACATTATCGTTAGTTCTAGTCCAACTGGCCGACGGATTAGAAATAGGGCAACACCAGGATCGATCAAGAAAAGTGTAGATGTCAAAACCTTGCTCCCGCAGCTTCTCTAAAAACTCGGGAGTTGGTGCGATGTTTTTTTCGTATTCCTTCACGTCACGGACGATTTTGAGACCTGCTTTTTTTCTCACGCTTAAATCTTCAAGGGCGCCGTCGACTTTGAGAACTGCACATAGTGCATCGTAGACTGGCCCTCTTTTGTTTTTATCATTTTTTTCAAACAGCCACTCGGGATGAAAAGATAAAACTACCCCCTGATCAATCCACTCTTCGATTATGCGAACGATTTTTTCGAAACCATATTTATAACGGTCGCGGTCGATGCTAAATGTTACGTTTTTGTGAAAATCCTCTAAGGGAAAATCAGTTGGAATTACTACTTGTGGTCCTCTCAATTTTCGTCGCCAAATCAACCGCGCAATTTTTCCCGAAGTACCATGAATAGTGTAAAATTTGACGTGGCGTCCTGTTTCCTTTTCAAAGGTTTTCCATTCTTGGAGAGGTCTGTTCGCCAAGTGAATCGCCACTTCATGCCGTGACTGGTTCAGAAGTTCAAGCAGCCCCTGGTCAGGTATCGTATAGGGGGTAAAGAACCAATACGCTTTGATATTGCGCGGTGACTCGTTAATCATTCTTGCGATGATACGCGCGTTTTTCAGGTAGCTACCTTTTTTACTTTTGATGCCCAGAGCTACATAAAGGAAACTTTTCGGCCGTGAAGGATAGGGGTAATCAACGTCGATTCGCAGTTTTATCATTGCTTAACTCAAATGGCAACTAAGGGACTTTTTTTGTTATAAACCCTTTTACGCTCCATGAGCGCGGTTTGACAGAACTTCATGATATATTTCTATGTGTTTTTCGGCAATGTTGCTCCATTTTGTTTGGTTCCACATCTCCTCACATTGACGCTTCAATTCACTTTGCAACTTGCCAAAAGAAAGCATATTTTGGATTTTTATCAGTAATTCGTGAGCATCCTCAGACTTGAATAGCTCTATGCACCCATATTGCCGATGAATTTCCTTAAACGCAGGCAAATCGGAGGTTAAGGTCGGCACTTTATAGGATACAAGTAAGTGAAGCACACCGCTATCGGTCACATACCTATATGGAAGCAATGCAAGGTCTGTCGCGCTTAGTATTGGCGATAGGTCGGGAAGATACCCAGTGAAGGTTACCCGGTCCTGGACACCATATAACTGTGCGAGCTCTTTAAGATTAGATAAGAACTGGGCGTCTGCATCGGTTTGTGGACCACCTGCCACGACAAGCTGGACGTTTGGATCGAGCTTGGCGAGTAGTGGGATTACTATGTCGTGCCCTTTCTTACGGGTAACAAACCCTAGAATCGTCATAACGGTTTTTCCTTGCAACCCCAACGCGAGTTTACAGAGTTCTTTGCTTTGTATTTTCGGTTTCTGGTAGCTGCCATGCGGAATCACACTCAGTTTTGAAGAGTCTACTCGGTAATAGTTTTCCAGCAGCTTTTTGCTCTCTTGGGTGTGAACAATGATCAGGTCTGACGCTGCAAAAATCAGTTTATCCAGAAGCCTTGTATAGAAGAATCCTCCTCTTCCACCCGCCGAAACGGCTTTTCTTGGCTCATGCATTGTTGTTACTACTCGCCGATTTCCTTGTGCCAACCCAAAATAGAACAGAAGGCTTGCGAATGCTGTCAAGGCTTTTCCACCAATTTTAAGACTTGAAAACAACCCGTACTCGAACTGGATATGAACGATATCGTGGGAGCTCGCAACTTTGTGCCCTAACAAAGCAAAATAGGGGCTTAAAGCATTTTTTTTTCGAAGTTCAGTCACAAATACTCTGGCTTTTTTGCTAAGTTCTTGAGCGAAAAACTCAGAATAAGTTGCTATTCCACATTGCTTATCCCAGGAAGTGACCAAATTGATTTCAAGTAAAAGTGAATTAGTAGGTAGATGGATTTGGTGTCGATAACGTCTTTTAAAAGACTTCATAGCGATCAGTCCGACAGTCTTTACCATATTTTTAACCATTTACATCCACTTCAACAAAGACACCCAAACAACTACTTTCATTTATCTCCTAAATTGGGACGCAATAGAGACTGAGTGTTCCCTATTTTCTTTTATGTATCCACTCAAGAAGGAGGCCATAGCATGAAAGACAGGAATTGCTTTTCCCTCGGAGAGTAATTTGTCTTTCGATAGTTTTGTAAGGTACATTAAATGGCTTTGGTTGTAATAAAGATCAAACGCTGAAACAGACGACAACAACTTAAATACAGGAACAAATCTCGATTGATTAATATTTAAATTGATTCCATAGCCTCCCAAAAAACAGTCTTTCAGAAGTTATTTAACAATACCTGTTCCATTAATAGAAATATTCAAAATTGGACCTGCCCCGAATTGTAAAGACACTATTAATCAACCCATCCTAGACAATATTTTTACCTGTGTAATTGACCGCAACGTACATTCAATGGGTTTAATGTATTTGGGGCTTGTTGTTGAATGTATCAATGTCGAAATATTCGATTCCCTCACCTCGAAGACGGGGACAAGTTGGGGCAGCGTAACAAAGTATGAAGCTTTAGATGAGAAGAAAATCTAGAAAACTTGTCAAATAATCAGAGATTGGCTCCCAACGATGACTCACAATAGGATTGCGATTAGCTGCCTCAAAAATATGATTCTAGCAAACCAGAATCAATTAAGCCTTTTAAAATAGACAAGCGAAACTGGTCCTTCGAATTCTTCATCACTTTTTTCGAGAATAAACCCTGAACTCTCAAACTTTTGTATAAGTGCCCGTCGTATTTGAACTGAATGAACCTCTATCATCGCATATTCGATTTTTCTAAGAACCTCTTTTGGTACGTCAACTAAAGAGATTTCAGCCCCTTCACAATCAATCTTCGCCACTTCAGCGCCGCTCTCGGAAATAATTCTTGAGATGTCCTTGATCTTTATCTTAATTTTGTTATTTTGACTCTCTGTATTGAGGCCAAAGCAATTATCGGTCTTGTTGTAACCGATTGTTACTTCGCCATCTAAATTGCCTATTCCTTCGCTATACAATTCTGCATTCATATTGTTTAAGCGAATATTTTCTTCTATATGCTTCCGATGTTCAACGACTGGTTCATAAATTACGACTTTACTTGCACCCAGACTCCAAAGGTAAACGGCTGATTCTCCTTCGAAACCTCCTATATCCAAAACGACTTTTCCCTTGCAGTCACAATCATATATTCCTGATTCAATCTCATTTAAGGTACCAATGAGAATTTGTGACCCAATAAGTTGATAACGATCAGTCGTAATCTTGAAAGTTTCTGAATCTAGCTGCTTCAAGTTATATTTTTTTACAAGATCGTAGTGATCCCTAAGAAAACGGAATTGGGACCAAGTGACCAGAAAAATAGAGCCATTAGAAAAAGTAATACTTGTTCGTTTGTTTCTAAATTTTAACAAGATTGCAGAAAAAGGGTTTTTTATAATAGTCAATGTTCGAGTTAAGCCCTTTAAGGTAACCATCAGCTTCTCACTTTTAATTAACTTAAATAGATATACCTATAATAAATTTGGTTTTCAGCTTGCATTATTTTCAGATTTAATTTTTTTCAATAGACAAAGGTTCATCAAAGACTATTCTGTACACTATATAGTGCGGCACCCAAGATTAAACCATTTGTCAGGCTACTGAACCCATCGAGTTGATGTCCTTGTTCATCGACGCCTACACGAAATCCAAATATAGGCTCTGAATTATGACGTTCCAAATTGACACAAAGGTCTCTGGAGAACGTGGTATTGTAGAGAGCAAGAAATCCTATGGCTACTTTTGTGTAAATCATGGGGGGAAGTTCAATTCCTTTATAGTCCGCAGCTAATGCAGCCCAATATCTTCCGTCAGGCAAGACTACCCATTCCCATTGCCAGTCACTTGTAAGTTGTGGACCCTCACCAAAGGCGCGGAATTTACCAGTCTGGGTGTAGTAAGCTTCGTGTGCTTGATAAACCTGATTCATTAAGGTGTTTAACCTAGAATCGGTTGTGTTAGTGTCAAATACCGCAGTAAGTAATACGTCCGTCGTGACTGCAGACTTTGGAACAATCACACCGTTGATAGTCACATTCCCATTTGCAGGTGAATAAATGTTGTCAAGTATTTTCGTGGGTGCGTTTCCAAGTTCACTAGACCAGAAACTAGCAAAACCGCTACAGATAATGTAGGAGTATATACTAGTGGAGGCATTTCCTTCACTAATTAGGCTTGGGACAATGACCGCATAATTTGACCTATTGCCTTGCTGATTGTATACAAAGTTGTTTATTCGCGCTGTAAAATTGCTGTCATAATTTTTCAGGTTATTCAATGCCACAAAAAGTCTTCCAGTATCAACTACGTCAACTGGGTCGGTGGCTTTGTCTGAATTTTGATGCCAGACCTTTGCATCAGTTGCTTGGTAGAACCAGAAAGGGTAACTATAATTGTTTAGTTCGCGGGTTTCAAGAAACTCTAGAATCTTGTCTATTCTTGAATTGAACCCCCAATCGCCTGTTGGCTGCGTAAGGTTGAGTTTTGACGCGTCGATTACCGCTTGAATGTAAACACCTATATCCCAATCAGTGATGTAAGGCGATCCAGTGCTACCCCAAGGCAATCCAGTTTTTACGTCAACACCTACTCCAGGAGCATAGTATTTCCAAGCTGTTTCAGCAACCTTTTGCCAAAACGCGCTGTTAATGGTTTGAGCAGACTCTATCATGCCTGGAGGCTTAGGTTTGGGGGTTAGAGTTGGAGTAACTTTGGGAGTAGGATTCTGAGTCTTTTCCGGTCCAACAGTTGGATTATTGTTATTTTTAGTGGGATCAGTTGGGTCAGGGGTTGGGGTTGAAGAGTCAACAAGATTCTGTCTTGCTTGATTCCCCCTCGGCAGGAACGCAAAAACAGAGATTAGAATCCCAAAAATTATTACAGCTACTAACAGACTTTTGGCTTTTTTGTTGAAACGCCAATTATTATAAAATAAATTTTTCTTCTTAACCTTTACACTGGCAAGTAGTAAGACGGAATTCATTACACTAAGATTACGAATTTTTTTGCCAGTTGCCATATACATCAGAGTTTTGCGAATATCAATAATTTTTTAACACATACTCTTAATTTAAACATATGGTAAAAGTCGTAGTAATTCACAAGGCAACGAATCCCTGCAAGAAACAAAATGAAGAATATCTAAAAAATAAGTTTGCTCAGGACTTCTTAGTAATATTTTGTGTATGTATTAACTAAAAGCTCTGAATTAGACTCCAGATGTTATTTTGGAAATTCTCAGGAGTGAGAACAGAAATGTCCCTCCAAAGTGATTCTCGATTTTTCGCCCAGTACGAATCTTTATCAACTCTGTCTATCAAGTTAACAATCTTGTCCTTAAGATCAAAATAACTTTTCCAGCGAAATTCCTTAGGAATAAATTCTTGCATCCCTCCACTGTCGTGAACAACAGTAATGCAACCACTTGCTAAGCCTTCAACAGGGGCTATTCCGAAGTGTTCACCTTCCATGAGATGAACGTAGATTCGAGAGTTCTGAAGGATCTCTAGAAGTTGATTCCCCGGCAAATTTGTCTTAAGAGAATAGTTCGGTGGCAAATTCTTATTAAAGTCATCAAACCATGCTTTTTCTGCATCTATCAAACCACCAATACTTATGAACTCACAATCTGGAATATCTAAAGCTAAACGCTTCATTATCTCATGACGTTTTGCAGGTATGAATCTTGCAACGTACACTATCTGTTTCTTTCGCTCAGACATAGGCTTATCACACCAGAATTTAGAAAGGTTTACTGGAGGATAAATCACAACTGGATCTCTGACATAGCGGTTTTTCCAGTAGCGCTCTATGGCCCCCTTGGTATAGTTGCTATTGCATAAAATAAGATCTATTTTGCCGATACCCTGTTCAACCCACCTTTTAAATAACCACAAATAAAGTTTTCTTTTAAAATTGCCACGAGCATAATCATAATGTATTTCGGGAAAATGCACATATGCAATGTTCTTTCTAGCTTTACTTAGAAAAACAGGCTCAAAAGGAGAGGAGGACTGTGTGGAAAACAAATAGTCATAGTCCAACTTGTTTTTATACCGTTTTAAGAGATTAACAAAGTTTCTGTGCCTTTTATAAATTGTAAAAGGTGGTTTAACTTCGATTCGCTTGCCTAATGAATGAATTACTACTTCTTTGCTTAAGTCCTCACCCACAATATCACGGTATTTGTCAGCATCAAAATCAAAAGTCAGTAGCTCCACCTTTTGCCCGTTGACAAGCAGAGTTTTAATTACATTGTGGCATACGCGTTCTCCTCCGCCGTAAATGTCAAGGTACGGATGAACTACAAGGAAGGATGCCAAGTCTTTCAGCTCTCAGGTAAGTTACAGTTCACTCTTGCAGTTTAAGAAGGTTACCAACCTCGGAAAATTCCCGATCGTTAGAATAAAGGAAAAACAGCTTAGGCATCTGAAAGGGTTTTTCAGGAAAATATATACACAAGCATGGAAAGTTGAGTATGGATGGCAACTTGGTGAAAAAAAAGCAAAAAGAATCTACTGAAAAGTTGAAAGTTGTGTTCGCGGACCCGCCGTTTGGTCGAGAATCCAAAGGTGAGGCTGTGACTGAGTCGCCGAACCTGGGAATTCTATATATAATCAGCTATGCCAAATCGCGTTTGTCAAATGTTGAATTCACGTATCTCGAACCTTTTCTATCCATGGAAGAGCATCTCGAAAAAGTCAAACAAATAAAGCCTAATGTTTACGCTATATCTTTCACTACTCCGAGAAGAGAGCTGTCTTTTAAGACGATAAATGGAGTAAGCAAGTTGGGTTTGAAAATGCTTATGGTAGCAGGTGGAGCTCATCCAACAATTGACCCGCAAGACGTCCTCAATAATACACCAATCGAAATTTGCATCATAGGGGAGGGTGAAGAAACCGTAACTGAGTTGCTAAAAAATGTTCAATGCAAAGAGCCGATTTCAAATGTTACTGGAACGGTTAACCTGCAGAAAAATAACGGGGTAAGACCACTCCTCAAAGATATAGATTTCTCCCCAGCATGGGAAATAATTGATTTTGAAAATTACGACATTGCAGTAAGCAAAAAAAAACGTATGGCATATCTGCTTCCCATCCGAGGGTGCCCCAACTATTGCACATACTGCTCCAATCCAGTATGGAAGCTTGAAAAACCGTGGATACGGCAACGTTCACCTAAAAACATTGCCGAAGAAATTAACTATCTCTATGGCAGAGGCATAAGAGAGATCTATCTTCGATCTGATACATTTAACGTTAATATTAAATGGTGCTTGGAAGTTTGTAGCGAAATTGAAAAACTAAACCTGAACGACATGACGTTCCAATGTAACCTGCGTGCCGACAACTTAACCAACGAGTTAGCACAAAAACTCCGCGACATTCACGTTTGGCTTGCACATATTGGTCTTGAATCTGCAAACGAACGCGTACTCAAAGGAATAGGTAAAAACGCGACACAAGCCGACAACATACGAACCCTGGACCTGTTAAAGAAGCATCACATCAAAGTATATGGTTTCCTGATGCTCTACAACGCGTGGGAAATAAATGGCAAACTTGAATATGAAACTCCAGAAGAAGTCAATAATACCTTAGAATTTGCAAAAAACTGCCTAAAAAACAACCTCATCGAGTATATTTCTTGGTCAATAACGAACCCAATCATCGGCTCAAAACTCTATGACATTGCCAAAAAATTCAACATCGCGACCTACAACGTCAAAATAGGAAACTGTATGAACCTTCCAGGAATAAGCGAACAACAAATGGTTGAGCACGTTAAACAAGGCATGATTCTACAATTGCTAAACGGAATTCAGAAGGGCATGATTACAAAGAGAAGCTACAAGCGAGCTGCTCAGAAAGCTATCAAAATCCTAAACATGTAACATCTTTTGAAAAAGAGCAACAGCGATAAACTATTTATCTTTCAGGAAATCATATTGGCACCTATGTCTTCATGTTCAGAGGACAACATCAAAGTTGATTTTGTTGTCCCTTCAAAAGATAAACCCAACCAAAAATTGTTACACATTCTTGGGCAAATGCCATGTGCGGGAGAAATTATTAATACACATGAAAAACCGCTCAGCGTCGCACGAAAACAGGGAGTCTTGCAGGCTAATACTGAGTGGGTGGCTATGGTCGATGATGATATGCTTCTACCTAATGATTGGCTAAAATTAGTTACAAAAGCTATTGAACCAAATGTGGGTGCTATTGGCACAGTTGCCGTGCACAAAAACAAACATGTTGCTGCTTATGAGCGAGTTGTTGGAACTGTCTATAGACTTGACAAAATAGACACTAATCCACATATAAACAACATCATAATTCGGCGTAAACTTATGGAAAATTATGAGCCTCCACGATTATTTTTTGGGGAAGACCAGTACTTTAAACATTATGTCCAGAAAACAGGCTATACCTGGAAAGTTTTACCCTTTCTTGGCGCAACACATCTAGGCACATCAAAAAATTATGTTATTATCGGAATAACTTACAGACGATATGGACACTTTGGACTCTACAAACTAGCAAGAAGAATGGTAGCGAGATTTATTTTTACACCGTTTGCAGCACTCATAAACGCAAGTTCCACAACATTTTGGTATTTAACTAGGCGCAATGTAGAATTCATCTCGGGTTTTGCAAAAGAGGTAATTGCAGAAAAATTTTAAAAAAGAGAGCCCTTTCAGCTGAATTGGCAAAGACAACAATTCTTGGGTTTTGATTTCAAATTTATTTTTAAAACCCGTTTTTTGTTAAACTTTTTTAATCAGAATATAGAGAAGACATGTTATGCAAAATGCAAAGTGCGGTGTTGGAATAGTTATCGGTGCAAACGTGGAAATAGGATTGAATGTTGCCATCTGGAACTATGTTGTATTAGGCGACAACTCAAAAATTGGCGAAGGCACCATAATCGGAAGCTTTGTGGATATCGGCAAAAATGTGATTGTAGGAAAGAACTGCAACATACAAGCGCATGTAACAATCTCAAACGGGTGTATTCTCGGTGATAACGTGTTTATCGCTCCAAACACCAGTCTACTAAATGACAAATACCCAAAAAGTCCATTTTTGACTCCGCCTATAATAAAAGATGGCGCTCAAATCGGAGGAGGAGTAACTATTTTGCCCAATGTTACAGTTGGAGAAAAGGCGGTCGTTGGTGGAGGAAGTGTAATTACTAAAGATGTTGAATCAAAAACTGTTGTGGCTGGGGCACCTGCAAAATTTGTTATGAATTTACCGAGTTATGAAGCAAAGCGTGACGCTTTCATAAAATCACAAAGCAAGGTGCAAAAATGAAAATATGGTATGACGCTTGCACCGGCAAACAAGTTCGATATGCAGTAGCCATTGCTCAGCGTCTGAGGAAGAAAGGGCACGAATTTATTTTCACCACAAGAGAACACCCAGATACTATTTCTCTGTCCAAAATTCTGGGAGAAAAACCCATCGTTATAGGCAAATACAATCCCTTAACGTATAACTCAAGATTGCAAGAAAGTGCTAGACGTATTATTGAATTTGCTAAGCTTTTTAAGCACAACAAACCCGACATAGCTATTGCACATCAATCCGTGGAACTTTGCCGAACTGCTTTCGGTTTAGGAATCCCTATAATCCTTACAGCTGATACACCCTATGCTTACGCCGTGAATAAGCTAACTATTCCCTTTGCCCACACTGTTGTAGTTTCGGAAGCATTACCGAGGAAGTTTACAAAAGAATATTGCGCAAAAAAAACTGTTTTTTTCAAAGGTGTCGATGAGGTTGCATGGATAAAAGATTTCAAACCAGCCAAAATCACTGGCTTAAAAAAGCCCTTAATTGTGATCAGACAAATAGAGGCCAAAGCTGTGTATGCCCAAGATAAAAAAGATCTCTCAAAAAACATCGCAAAAAAACTGGGTGAAATAGGAGCAGTACATCTTATAAAGAGATACAACAAACAGGGTGAGACTTTCAGCAACAAAGAAGACTTTTTAGATTCGGCGAATCTTGTAGCAAACGCAGATTTAGTAGTGAGTTACGGTGGAACGATAGCTAGAGAAGCTGCGTTGCAAGGTGTTCCCAGCGTTGCAATCTCAGATATGGCAAAAACCTACGTGAATCGATATGTTGCTCAGAAAGGTTTTCCACTGTTCATAACAACTGAAAAGGAGATTCTTTGGTACGCTAAAAAGTATTTGGGTAGAAGAGTTAACGTTGAGGATAAGCTTGCACTGTTGGAAAGTCCGGTTGACGCAATTGAAAAAGCAGTGGAAATGATTAAACCTTAAACTCTACTTCAATTGTGTCGCCAACTTTGGCCGAAAATTTTTCTGCAGCGCTACCTTGATTTAAAGCTATTTCCAAAAATCCATGACTGCCAAATAATGCAATTGCTTGCTTTAACTTTGCTTGACCATAAGTTTTGCAGAATGAAAGGTGAAGTTTTTGGTTTGGCAGTTTAACTTTGACTGTATTAGCAAAACTAGCTTCGCGTGTGGTGATGTTTGAGACTATGTTGCCAAAGCCATCGATGTGTAAAATTTCGCCGACGAAGTAATTAACTTTCTTTTTCACTATAGCAAATTTAGGCTCAACTGCATCAGTTAGTTCAGGACCAAAAGCTGAAGGTGTAACTCCATTATCTAGGTAGGCCGCAACGGGTGCAAAAATGTCTCTTCCGTGGAACGTGTTGGATACTTGAGAAAGAAAAAACTTGGGATTTGTAATTTGATGGATATGTTTTATACCTTGTTTTTGGGCTGATAACATCAAAACGCCGTTGTCTGGTCCAACAAAAAAAGCTTGTTTAGTCTGAATTACTATAGCTCGCCTTTCGGTACCAACACCAGGATCAACAACTACTAAGTGAACAGTGCCTTTTGGAAAGAAAGGTGCTGCAGAAGATAACATAAATGCGCCATGACGAACGTTATATTTTTCAAGGCTATGTGTCAAATCAACTAAAGTAGCTTTTGGATTTATGGATAAAAGTACACCTTTCATCTGGGCCACATAAGGGTCTTTGAGTCCAAAATCGCTGGTTAGAGTTATCAACTATATTTAACCGCCATGAACTACTGGAACAAAAACAATTTGGTCACCGTCACACAATTTTGTTTCGAAACCGTTAAGGACGCTAATTTCTGTGCCGTTAATTAGTATAAGAGAGTTCGAGTTTGAATCATTGAGTTCTTGGTCGCTGAGGATGGATTTCAGATTTGTCATTTCTTGGCCCATTTGTTCAATTAAATGTCTGAGAGAAAAATCATCCTTATTGTTTACTTGATATTGGCTCCTACCTGATAGATGACGTAACGCACCTATTAGTTTGACAGTAATCACCATGGCTCTCGCAACATTATGTTATAGCACGATAATTAAAGATATGTCGTTAACATTTGTTCCTGTTTGCCCTGTAAAAATGAGATCATTCAAGTTAGAGAATAAGTGGTAAGAGTCATTTTCAGCCAAAAAGACTTCAGGTTTCAATCCCAACTTAAGTGACCTTGCATAGGTATTATTGTCAACTATTGCTCCTGCGGCATCTGTTGGTCCGTCCACACCGTCGGTGCCCAAAGAAGCAACTACAATTGTACAATCAAGGATATTCTTTATGTGAAAAGCCGCGGCTAAGACAAGTTCTTGGTTTCGTCCACCTAAACCATTTCCAGCAACTTTGACCGTGGTTTCGCCTCCTACAATTATTGCAGCTGGCTTGTCAGAGGGATTACGTGAAACAATAATCTCCTTCGCAATTGATGCTAGCAAAGCACCTACGCATCTAGCTTCTCCTTCCATAGTAGAAGTCAGCAAAATCGTGTTTAATTGTTGAGATTTAAGGTATTGGCAAGCTGCTAAACTAGCTGTGCGGTTATTTCCAATAACAAAATTGAAGACTCTGTCGAAAATTTTATCTTGAGATTTAGGCGTTTCTTTAATTGCGCCCGCTTCGCCATCCTCAAAAACTTTTTGCGTCGAAGAAGGCAAATGCTGCCATAGATTATATTTTTCTAAAACTGTTTTGGCTTCTGCAAAAGTAGTTTCGTCAGGTACAGTTGGACCAGATGCTATGGTGTCTAATGGGTCGCCTACGACATCTGAAAGAATTATGTTTAGAATAGTTGCAGGATAAGCTTTTTTTGCTAGCCAGCCTCCCTTAAACCGAGATAGGTGCTTTCTAACTGAATTAATTTCTCGTATTGTTGCTCCGGATCGTAGAAGAGCGTTTGTTAATTCTCGCTTTTCCTTTAGTGTTATACCTTCTCGTGGAAGTGACATAAGGCTTGAACCACCCCCAGAAATTAAGCAAACAACCAAATCAGCTTCATTGGCTTTTTCCACGACCGCCAAAATTTGTTTTGTTCCTTCCACGGAAGCTTGGTCTGGCAAAGGGTGGCTTGCTCCATGTAGCTTAATTATTTTTGTTTTCTGCAAACTTCCATGTGGAACGTTTATAATACCTTCAGTAATACTGGGGCCCAAGATTTCTTCCAAAGCTTCCGCCATCGAACCAGATGCTTTTCCACCGCCAACCACGTATACATGCTTGAATTTGTTTATGTCAAAACAATATTCTTCAACTTGAAGAAATGAACGGTTCAAGGTAAGCTTGCTTTTAACAATTGTTTTGGGGTCCACAGCTTTTAATGCAGATTCAAGGCTCTCGAGAGCTAAAATTCGAGCGTTCCTAATGGTTTCAGTTTCACCGTTTTTGATCAGTTGGAGTTTATTTTTTATCATTGCATTAGAAAGTCCTATAATTTACCTTGATTTACAATAAGTAATGAGTTTTATTAATTATTTAGGGGTGTGCAAATTATGATGTATTTTTTATTTTGCGTTATTTTGTTTGTCTGCTAGAACTTCAACACCTAGAAAATTCTTGTTGTTGTTCTACCAACCCTCCATGCACTGATGGGTAGCTTTTGGAGCTTTGTAACTACAAAATTTTTCTCGGGAGGTTTTGCTGTTCTTCTAGATAATGTGGATGGTTCATTTTTGGGGTAGATTAGAAGAATTATGCGGTGTTGTTTTTAAACCTTAATCGGCAAAAACAGTGATTAATCTTATATCATATCGTGGGTTTCCGTCTTTTTTGTTTCTTTGGAAGTTATTGCTTTGTTGATGAAAAGCCTGAGAGCATCATAGACTTCCATACTAAAACATAATTAGGGAGCAAATTAAATTCTGCACATTCCTAAATTATTATGATAACAAACAACTAAAAAATGTCGTGGCTTAATTTTCGAACCTTTCTTGGGTTAAAGTCTCTACTATGTTAGTGGCTGTCTCAACAATGGAGTCGGCTTGTTTCATCATGGCGTCACCGTTTACTTCTTCGAGTTGCGATATTTGCTGGACGATTGTTTCGATTTCGATTAGAAAACGCATCATTGAATCGTTAGTTAAAGGGTTTTTAACTACTTCTTCACGAATGAGGATTTCTATGAAGGCAGGTTCACCCAAACTGTAATAGATAGCATTTCTTGCTTTTCTGATGGCTTCCAATACTAAGCTTGGTGCCATGTAGGGAATTTTTCGTGCAGCTTCTAATTCGGCTTTCGCTTCACGAAGGTACCTTAGTGCCCATCCTTTCCTGTATTGATCCATCATAAAAGATTCTTTTCCCAAAAATTTTCGGTTTATTCAGACATGTCTTCTGTTTCTTGAGCGTCAGGTTCAACTGCAGAGTTAGCTTGAGCTAATGCGAGGGTACGTGTTATGTATCCTGCGGTTTTGTTTCTCACGCTTGTCGTTGCCCCATTTGTGAGTGTGTCTACTGTGTGTTTGTTTTCGTCAAAGTTGGTTGTGAATTTGTTGGGGAATCGCGTCATTAGTTCCTTGCCAAGACGTTTTATTTGCTCAGTCTTTACATTTCCCAGGTTATATTCCTCCAGTGTTAACAGTTTTTTCTCTAACGTTTGAGCGTTTGAGCAACTCTCAATAGAGGACAGGTTTAATTTAAGTTTACGCCTCAAAATAATGAATAACTTAGAAAGATACCAAGAAATAGAAGCTCAGGATAGTTTAATGTTGAAAAAATCCTGAAAATTAATAGTTATTTGCTTAGCTACTTCTTCAACCGGAGTTTTTTTAATTTCGGCTATTGCTTCGACAACGTTGCGCAAGTATGAAGGCTTTGTCATTTGCCCATTGTATGGTTGCTTCCAATAAGTAACTGGACCATCTGTTTCGGTCATCAGGTTTGTCAGAGGAGTTTTTTCTACAACTTCGCGGATTCCCTTGGAGTAAGTGATTGGTGGACCTTCAGTTATGAAGTAACCGTTGTCTAATGCTTTACTAAGTGCCGCAATAGGGTGGCTAAACCAATGTAATAGCACTTTTTTAAGATTGTAGGAAGGCAACATTTCAACTACTTTGTCAGTTGTTCCTCTTGAATGTATTATGACCGGAAGGTCTAGTTCTTCAGCAAGGCGAAGCATTTTGTCAAAAACCATAATTTGTGCTTCCCATAGGGTTTCGTATTTGTAGTCTAAACCGATTTCGCCTATGGCTTTAACAATTCCTTTCTGTTTCTGTATAAAATCAATGATTTCTTGCAGTTCGTTTTCTTTAAGAACATTTACATTCCAAGGATGAATCCCAAGCGCGGGGTAAATTATGTCTGGGTATTTTTGCGATAATTTAATGTCGTTCTGGCAAGTTTGGAGATCCATAGAATTTGAAACTAAAGCTGTTACACCTGCTTTTTTCGCATCAATTATTAACTCATCGATATGACCAATGTATTCGTTGTCAGAAAGGTGTATGTGGGCATCAATTAATCTCATTTTTTCACCTAAATATGTCGGATCTTAATCGTTTTAAGATTTGCCCCCATTTAAGTATTAAGACTATCTCCAAGGTCGTTTTAGAGCAAAAAGTAATAACAAAGGTTAAATATTGCTTTAAAATGAAAAAGAGACTGAAGAGATGTCGATATGACGGAACTAGAAATAGCTGTAGCCCCCATGCACAGATTATGTAAAAAAGCAGGCGCTGACAGAGTAAGCGAAGCAGCAGCAAAAGAACTCGCAAAAGCACTTGAAGAAATCGGCGTTAAAATCGCCAAAGAAGCATTAGATTTTGCGATGCATGCTGGAAGAAAAACCATCAAAGCGGAAGACATAGAAATCGCCGCTAGAAAAATCATGGGAAAATAAGCTAATAACTTAACATTATTCCCTCTTTCTTCTTTTTGTCTTCAGTTGACAAATTAAAAAAAGGAGACCGCATTTACAGTGTAAAGACTTTTGGACACCGAATCTAATCATGAATTGCCTTAAGCATTTGCTGAAGAAGCCCACAAAAATTGGAAGTATTCCCGCGCAAAACCAACTAATCCAACATGGTTACTCCAAATAACTAGACTTGGTTTGTCTTCGCCTAGAAACAGTAAAGCTTCCTTGCCGTCGGCGATTACACCACCCCCGAACATGTGATCCCTTATACGTAGTTCATTCAAACCATATTTTTTTAAAAAACCCCAATCTTCCTTGTTGCCAGCAATCATAAGCTTAACATGAACTGTTTTCTTTAAGCCCGTTCCCAGCATGGATTCAGCCATAGCAATGACTGGCTTAGCAAATTCTGGCGCTGCAATAACTATTTCCACCGAAGCTTTTTTTAGAACTTCTTCAAGTTTACCAAGAACTGCTTGTTGGCCACGCAAAATCAGCATGTCTGGACGTTCAACAAGTTCGCGTTTCTCGTAAAGAGGCTGAAGAGTTTCAGCTACAGTGCTTTCCCAACTTACACATTTATCTTCTAAACGGAGCTTTGTGAATCTTGTTGCTTCTAACGGCGGAACTGGATAGTATTTGAAGGGGCGACTTTCACTACTTTTTATCCAACCTTTTTCTTTGAGGGAATTTAACACTTCATACATTTTGCTATAAGGCACTTTAGCTTCTTGACTTATCTCCATAGCAGTCATTTGTCCGAGTTCAAGCAGCACTATGTAAGCGTCTATTTCATAGGCGTTTAACCCCATTTCACGGAGTACAACCCTTGTATTTTCGTTGATTATCATTTCTCTCCCCTCAATCACCTTAGGAAACGTTTGGAAACCTTATTATGATGTCATCTGTTCTTAAGCACTTCGAATTGTAACGCTTACACTTTAGAAGGCAAAAGCATGCAAGACATCAAGACCACAAAAAGCATCTGCCCTGAATGTCTAAAGGCAGTAGATGCAACAATCTACGAAGATGAAGGAAAAGTCTTCATTAGAAAAACCTGTCCAGAACATGGATCAGTGCAAGAGCTCTACTGGTCAGATTACGACCAATATGTACGCGCTGAAAAATTCCGTTATGAGGGAACAGGAATGGAGAACCCACGCACCGAGACAAAGCTTGGTTGCCCCTACGACTGTGGAATCTGCCCCGAACACAAATCCCATACTTCCCTCGCAATCATCGACATCACTAACCGTTGTAACTTGAAGTGCCCGGTTTGCTTCGCTAACGCGTCAGCTGCAGGATATGTGTATGAGCCAACAGCAGATCAAGTTGCAGGCATGCTCGAGAACCTTCATAACAACAAACCAGTCCCTGCAACAGCATTGCAGTTTTCCGGCGGAGAACCAACTATTCGAGAAGAGCTTTTTGATTTCGTTCGAAAAGCAAAAGAAATTGGTTTCAAACATGTTGAAGTCAATACAAACGGCGTTCGCATTGCAGCTGACCCTGAATATGCCAAGAAACTAAAGGCAGCTGGAGTAAGCACAATTTATCTGCAGTTTGACGGTTTAACACCTGAAGCTTACAAGTTTATCCGGGGCTTGGATTTACTTGAAACGAAAATGAAGGCTATCGAGAACCTCCGCCAAGCAGGTTATGCGAGCATCGTCTTGGTAGTTACATTAGTGAAGGGAGTCAATGACCAACAACTTGGTGATATCATAAAGTTTGCAGCCAAAAACTTCGATGTTATTCGATGCGTCAATGTACAACCTGTATCGCTATGCGGCAGACTTCCGCAGCAAGAAAGAGAAAAAATGCGCATCACTATCCCAGATTTTATGCGACTAGTTGAAGAGCAAACAAACGGAGATATCAAGGCTTCAGACTTCTACCCAGTTCCAATAGTCGTGCCCGTCTCCAAAGCCGTCGGCGAACTCAAAGGTAAGCGGTACGTTGAGTTTACAACGCATCCTCATTGCGGAATGGCAACTTTTGTGTTTATCGAAAATGGCAACATGACTCCTATTACCCGCTACGGCAACATTGAAAAATTCGTGGGTTCATTAAAGGGTGTTTACGCTGATGCCTTAAAAGGCGACAAGAGCAAAGCCAAAATACGTCTAGCTGGATCTGCAAGACACATTAAATTTTCTTTCCTACGAAAATACTTATTCAAGGTTCTAACAACCGGCGACTACAATTCTCTTGGAGATTTTGCTCGAAACGCATTGATGATTTCTTCTATGCATTTTATGGATCCCTACAATTTTGACTTGGAACGCGTTCAACGATGTGGTATCCACTATGCTGTTCCAGACGGACGCATCATACCTTTCTGCACCATGAACTCGATCCACCGAGCTGAAGTTGAAAAGAAACTTGGCATTCCAATAAAACAATGGAAAGAGAAACATAAGGTTGAAATAAGCCAGCCAATGTAATTGTTGCGAATAAAGTTTCGGCAAGTGAAAATAATGGGTGGAAAAAAGAAGCTCGGCATAAAACAGATGGAAAAGCAGCAGGTCAAAACAGACGACAGTAAAGATGCAAAAAAGAAAGAAAAAGCTGCAGCTCCACGTGAAAGAAAAACTATCGGAATCATAGTTCCAGATGTAAAAGACGATAGGATAGTCACAGAAGTTAAAAAGATGGGTGTCCTAACACCATATGCAGTTTCAACTCGCTACGGCATACGCATAAGCGCCGCCAAAGACTTCCTAGAGCAACTTGAAGCTACGGGAGCAATACAACTCGTATCCGGCAGTCACAACATCAAAATATACAAAGCAGAAGCATAGATATCAAAATAGTCTTTGTTCCATATTTTTCAATTGGAGTAAAATTTATGAATTTTCCTGAAAGAGTCTACACGGTTGAAGAAGTAAAGACTGCAAAAAGCCTAGTGGACCAAGGCTACAAACATGATTTAATCATCGAGGGAACTCCAGATTTTACGCAAAAAGTGAAGAGCGCTCTTGAACAAATCGAAACAGCAGGTTTTTGCGACTTTTTACGAACTTACATACGCAAAATCATCGAAATTGATGGCATAACACAGTTGCGTGAGACAGAGGTCGCAATCTGGGCAAACAAGTTTGCGGTGGAAAACTCTGTTGACGCAGCCAGCCTAATGGTTCAGAAAGCTTACCATATGAAAGAGTACTTAGAAGGAGAACTCTACTATGGGGGGAATGCAGAAAAACGTTCAGTAAACAAACGAATTGAGTTTTTACAGGTGCTCAAAGAGAAGTCTAAATCTGATTATGTGAAGAAAGAATGTGATCGTCTTCTAGAAATGTGGAAAGACAGCTCGCTTGCTTTCTAAGTCGTTGACAACTTTACTTTTATTATGTTTCCGCTTTTTACTTGCTTAAAAAGCTCCAAGTTGCCTGTTACTTTTCCAAGAATACTTACTGGACTGTAGGGTTGAGAATTGCCAAAGAAAACACAAAGTGCACTGCCCATAGGCCAAAAAGCAATAGTGCCTGACTCTACTGTGGGTTTTGCTTTTTCTTCACCCATTTTTATTGGAATTTCAAAGTAAATTTCTTCTTTCCAAAGAGCAGCTCTGCCTTCCATGGGAAGTTTGCGGACAATTGTATCTATTGTTCGGGGAGCTAAAAATCTGACCAACTCACCTTCAGCTTCGCCTAAACCCTCAATAACAAACTTGATTTTTATTCTGGAAACGCCATCTTCATTGCTCAATTACATCATAACCCTTTGAAGTAAAATTACGAATCTAATTTGTAAGTTCAAAGGTAATAATTGGTGAAGTGCAATTTAACTGTTGCAGTAAATTTGGTTTGTTAATTGAGTGGATGGTGTTTAGGAGTTTTTATAGATAATGATATTCTATTTTGGATCTTTTAGATCATATGGGCATAGATAGTAGAAATAGATTCACTCAATAGCCATTTTTCTTGTTACTTTGTAATCTGAAATTACGGAAATTCCCCGAGCTCTTAATGCAGCATCCAGTTTTGAGTCGCCGGTGTCAACTTTTAAACTCTCTAGTCTATCTAATTTGCTCTTTGTCGCAACCACAATAATGTTGTCCAAGCCAACTTGATTGATGACTTTTGAGCTTATTTGTTGGTTGCCTCTCCCAAAAATAAATCCCTGTCCTCCAATGGGGGTTACAATGATTTGTGCTTTTCTGCCTGCTATTGCCTGCAGGAGCTTTTTCTCGTTCACATCTTTTGCAGTGATTTCTTTGTTTTGGAAAAGATCAACACCTAAAAGCGTTTTTTTCTGGTCTAAAAGATCGCCTATAGTGCGGGTAGTTGTTCCAGGACCGATTATGTAGAGGTTTGTGGGTTTCATTTCCTCAATTATATAGAGAGCTATAGCTGCTTGATTTTGAATCTCGCTCTCGATCATGGGACTTTCCATTTTGTTACCCTGAATCAAATGTGGTTCAAAGGGCGAAAGGACATAGCCGTAGAGTTCAGCTGATACATGGCCTTCTCTGAAGGCTTGTTCGTCAACATCCATAACTTCGGCTTCGCGCAGAGGCAAACTAACAAATAAAAACCGAAGTGCGACTCTTGCCGCAGCTTGAGGTGTAATGGCGAAAACGGCGCTATGCATTTTCACTCCTGTTGGAACACCTAAAACGGGAACACTTAAACCGATTGCTCTTAGAATGTCACGGGCTGTTCCATCTCCTCCGCAGAAAATTAGAAGGTCAACTTTAGATTCTTTCATTTGATGTGCGATGATTTGGGTGTCCTTTGGGCTTGTTAGGGTTTTTGCTTGGCCTAAAACTTGGCAGTTGAAACCGAGTTTTTTAACTTGGAACTCGCCCATTTCTCCAGCACCAACCAGAAATTTTATGTGCTCTTTTGGCGGGGACAGGTTTAATAGGAAAATTTCAGCTTTGGCTGAAGCTATTGGTTTGGCTCCGAGGGCGATTGCTTTGCATAGGATTTCGATGCCGTCGGTTCCTTTAAGCCCCACGGCTCCACCCATGCCTGCGACTGGGTTTATTATGAAACCGATGGTTTTTTCTGGCGTAGTCTGCTTGGATACCACAGAGGTTAACCTTGTATTATGGTTTTTTGCTGATTTATAAAAATAAAAGAAACAAAAAAGGGTTGGTTGGCTGTTTAGTATGTATCGCAACCGATGTATTTTTTGTTTACTTCAGGAAGCCATGGGTAGAGTTTGTGTAGTTTTTCCATTGATTCCGCAACTTTTTGGGTTGGGTACTCGTAAGGTTGGAGTCTGCCGCTGAAGTATTCATCGTATGCTGACATGTCAAAGAACCCATGTCCGCAGAGCACAAATAATATGGTTTTTGCTTCGCCTGTCTTTTTACATCTGAGTGCTTCATCAATGACGCCTTTTATTGCATGTGCGGGTTCGGGTGCTGGTATGATGCCTTCTGTTTGTATGAACATTTTTGCTGCGTCAAAGACGTCGATTTGGCTGTATGCTTCGGTGGTCATTTGTTTTTCTTGGGTCAATAGGCTTATAGTTGGAGCGATACCGTGGTACCTTAGTCCGCCTGCGTGGATTGGGGCTGGTATGAAGTCGTGTCCGAGGGTGTGCATTGGGACGAGGGGAGTTAGTTTAGCTGTGTCGCCGTGATCATATTGGTATTGCCCTTTTGTGACTTTGGGGCAGGCTGTTGCTTCGGTTGCTATGAATTTACATTCTTTAGGTGCTTTTTTTGTAACTTTGTCGTAGTAGAAGGGCCACATAAGACCTGAGTAGCTACTGCCTCCGCCGATGCACCCGTAAAGTACGTCTGGGTAATCATCAACCATTTCGAATTGTTTTTTTGTTTCTAAACCTTCTACAGTTTGGTGCAAGCATACGTGGTTAAAGACGCTGCCAATGGTGTAGTTGGTTTTTTCTTTGCTAACCAGGGCGTCTTCGACCGCTTCACTGATGGCTATACCTAAACTTCCTTTATTATCTGGGTCTTCGGCTAGGATTCTTCTTCCTGCCTCTGTTTTGTTGCTTGGGCTAGAGATGCATTCGCCTCCAAAAGCCTTCATAAGCATTTTTCGGTATGGTTTTTGGTCGTAGCTTGCGCGGACCATATAGATCACTGCTTTAAGGCCGAATGTCATGGCTGCGAAGGAGAGTGCACTACCCCATTGTCCTGCGCCTGTTTCAGTTGAGACGCGGGTTATGCCTTCTTTAACATTATAGTAGGCTTGTGGTACAGCGGTGTTAGTTTTGTGGCTTCCCGCTGGACTTACACCTTCGTACTTGTAGTAGATTTTTGCGGGAGTTTTAAGCGCAGCTTCAAGGCGTGTTGCTCGGATAAGGGGAGTTGGCCGCCATATTTTGTAGACTTCCCGGACTTCGTCTGGAATGTTTATCCAGCGTTCTTGGCTTATTTCTTGACCGATGATTTCTTTTGGGAAGATCTTTGGGACTATGCCGACGCCGGGCTGCTTTGTCTCCACATCTATGAAGGGTGGAAGCGGGTGTGGCAGGTCGGGCACGATGTTGTACCATTGTTTTGGTATGTCGTTTTCTTTTAGTAGAATTTTTTTGTCTGGCATTTTTTTCGCCTTCTTTGAGTTATAAATCGTGCTTTAAAGTTTTATTTAAGGCTTTTGCGTACAGTTTTGTACGCTAGTGAACAACACTTTTATACGTACAGGAACATAAGCACACTCAAGCGACCTGAAATGTGGAACAAAATTAAAATTCAACTCGAACAATACCCCGAACGCCTAAAAGTAGCCCGTGTTCTCATAGAAAACGGATTAAATACAAAAAGTGGAAAAATATATCTCAATCAAATCGAAATTCCACCTGTTCGCATAGCGAGAGTAGCGGGTGTAGACAGACGAACAGTAAACGAAACGCTAAATACCATCAAAGATAACTCCGAGTTAAGAATGATTTTTGAAGAAATCCGCCCAGCAGGCCACTCTTTAAAAGAAATCGCAAAACACCTCAACCTGGGAGTATTAGAAATAACACCAATAAACGCAAAAGCACCTGGAATACTATCGAACACAGCAACAACGTTAAACAACGCGGGTCTAAGCATAAGACAAGCAATTGTAGATGACCCTGAACTCTCACCTGAACCTAAACTAACCCTTATTGTTGAGAAAAAAATTCCTGGAGAACTAATCCCAGACTTTTTAAAGATTCCAGGCGTAGCGAAAGTTTCCGTTTATTAGCTTTGGCACAAATGAATATGAAATAGTTCAAAAAATTAATCGTTAAGGCAAAAAGCACTTGCTCGCGCTTTCTTCAACATGTATCGCCTAGAAAAACTTATATTGATAGGCATATCTTGTTGTTGTTCGCATTAATGGAGGTTACTTGATTTGTCAGCAGCACCAACACAAGCAGGCGGGATCCCTATTATGGTTCTCAAAGAAGGATCAAATAGGTCCCGTGGAAGAGAAGCGCAACACGGCAACATAACAGCCGCCAAAGTTGTAGCTGAAAGTATCCGAAGCGCGTTAGGACCAAAAGGTATGGATAAAATGTTGGTCGACAACTTCGGGGACGTCACAATAACAAGCGACGGACGAACAATCCTTGACGAGATGGATATTCAACATCCAGCGGCAAAAATGCTTGTCGAAGTCGCAAAAACACAAGATAAAGAGACAGGTGATGGAACAACTTCAGCAGTTATTATTGCAGGAGAACTTTTAAACAAAGCTGAAGAGCTAATTGACAAAAATATTCATCCAACAATAATAATTGACGGATACAAGATGGCAGCCGAAAAGGCTCTAGAAACACTTGAAAAAATAGCCATAGCAGTAAACCTAAAGTCTCAAGATTTTCTCGTAAAAGCTGCAACCACCTCGATGGGAAGTAAAATCGTCGCAGAACACAAAGATTATCTTGCAGAAATAGTTGTTAAAGCGATGTTGGCGGTTGCCGAGAAGCAAGATGGAGCATTCAAAGTTGATGTAGATGACGTTAAGGTTGAGAAGAAAACAGGCGAATCTCTCAAAGAGACCACTTTAATCAACGGAATCGTATTAGACAAAGAAATTGTTCATTCAGGCATGCCAAAACGCTTAGAAAAAGCGAAAATTGCACTACTTGATGCATCATTGGAGAATGAGAAGCCTGAATTGGACGCCAAAATTAACATAGAAAGCCCCGATCAGATTGAAGCCTTCCTAAAGCAAGAAGAAGAAATGTTAAAAGATATGGTTGAAAAAATTCTTTCTACAGGAGCAAACGTTGTTATCTGCCAAAAAGGCATTGACGACATGGCACAACACTTCCTTGCGCGAAAAGGTGTAATTGCAATTAGACGCGCCAAAAAATCGGACATGGAAAAACTTGCAAGAGCCACAGGTGGAAAAATCGTAAGCAACATCAACTCACTATCAGCCGCAGACCTTGGATACGCTGCATTGGTGGAAGAACGCAAAACTGGCGATGACAAAATGACCTATATCGAGGGATGCAAAAACCCCAAGTCAGTTACTCTCTTGATCAGAGGCGGAACACAACGCATGACTGCAGAAGCTGAACGGTCAATTCACGATGCTCTTAGCGTCGTAAAGGATCTACTTGAAGAGCCAAAAATCGTTGCTGGCGGAAGCGCACCTGAAATGGAAATGTCCAGCGTTCTCAAAAAGTACGCCCAGACATTACCAGGAAGAGAGCAGTTAGCTGTGCAGATTTTTGCTGAAGCTCTAGAAGCTATCGCGGTGACTCTTGCTGAAAACGCAGGTTTAGATCCAGTGGATATTATTTCTCAGTTACGTGCCGAACATGAAAAAGGTAAAACATGGGCAGGCATTAACGTGTTTGAAGGCAAAGTTGAAGACATGATTAAACTAAACGTATACGAGCCATTAGCAGTCAAGAAGCAGATCATCAAGTCCGCCAATGAAGCCGCATCTATGATTCTAAAAATCGATGATGTCATTGCAACTGCAAAAATGAAGACTCCTCCAATGCCCCCAGGAGGAGGAATGCCAGGCGGCGGCATGGGAATGGATGGTATGGGTGGAATGCCCGGAGGATACTAAAAATGAGCCAAAAAATTATTGTAGGACCGCCAAAAATTACTCGCTTCGAGAAAGCAAGAATAGTTGGCGCACGTGCACTGCAAATCTCGATGGGAGCCCCAATCTTGGTCGATGCAGAAGAAAACACAAATCCCATAGACATAGCCGTAACTGAACTCGATGCAGGCATCTTACCAATCACAATCCGCAGAACTCTACCAGATGGAACTTTCCAAGATATACCCCTAAAGTGGCTTTTTTAAGCCCTATCTCTTTCTTTTGATTTTTGAAGTCCTCCTTCTACTTGAGTAAGGGTTTTTGTGATCTGGTTCCAGTGAGCGCCTTGCCAGTAAACTTGGGCGCAGTTGGAGCACTTCCAAAAATTATCATAGAATTTATAGGTGTTTTTTTCTATTTTGCTCGTGAGCTCGTCTTTTAATGCTGTTTTAAGCGGAGCGTTACATAATGGGCAATTGGATTTATTCATATCAATCGTTAATTGTAATCCGTATCGTTTGGCGACTTCTGCAAGCTGATCCGGTTTCGATTTTTCTTCCACATAGAAAGCATCCAAACCTCTGCCGATAGCTCTTTTGTATAGTTCAAAATCCTTTGTTAGCAGAGTACGCACATCTTTTTTCGCTAACTCCAAAAGTTCATCGTCGGAGAACTGTACAGAATAAGCTACATCATGTCCTATCATTCGCAGCCAACGTGTGAGTTTTCCGAGCATCCCATCTGCAAGGAACTTCACCCTTTACCTCCCCGAACGATGTTACCGATTCCACCTTTACCGACAATTTCTCCTTCATCGAAAACTAATTTTCCATTGACGATAGTTTTTTGAGGTTTGCCCCACACATCCCAACCGTCGTATGGTGAAAAGTGGGCTTTGGACTTGAATTTTGAAGCGTCAATTTTGAATTGGTGATTAAAGTCCACGATTGTTAGGTTAGCATTTTTACCTTGCTCCAGCAGTCCGACCTCAGTTAAGCCGAAGATTTCTGTCGGTTTCTTCGCTAATAGCTCAACTACCTTAGTCAGAGTTAACTTGTTTTTCTTTACCAAAGTCATCATTAAGGGCAAAGTAGTTTCCAGCCCAGGCACGCCGACTTTAACATCCCATACGTTATCAGATGTCTTCTCGCTCGGAGTATGAGGCGCATGGTCTGATCCCAAAGCATCAACTGACCCATCATCTATGCCGTTCCATAAGGCGTCAACGTTGGTTTTGCTCCGAAGAGGGGGAGCTAGGATAACCATTTGCCCATACTTTTTCACGTCATCACTTGAGAGGATAAGATGGTTTGGGGTGACTTCACAGGTAACTTTTTTTCCTGCTTTCTTAGCTTTGGCAATTGCATTTAGTCCTTCTTCGGTTGAGACATGACAAAAATGTAGCCTCGTATTAGTTTGCTCGGTTAGTCTTAGTAAGCGATTGATTGCTTTAAGCTCAACAGTCTCGGTGTGAGCTCTAGAAAAGTCGTTTATGCTGCTTTTTTTGGCCTGTTTGAGTTTTTCTTCGTTGGCTGTCAACATTGCTCTATCTTCAGCGTGAACTGCCACGGGCACATCAAGGGGGGCTACTTCTTTGAAGGCGTCTATCAGGGCGTTGTCGTCATCAAGGGTTAAGCCGCCTGTTTGGTAACCCATAAAAAGCTTAAACCCAACTGCGCCAAATGCGATGATGTTTTTTATTTCGGATGTTTTCTTTGGGAACTCTGAATAAAAGTTGACGTTGACCAAAATTTTGTTTGAAGCTTTTCTCATGCGGTTTTGTAGGGTTTCTACACTCATTGTAACTGGATCGTTGTTTGGCATATCCAAGACAGTTGTGAAACCTCCGGCAGCGGCGGCTGAGGTTCCGGACGTAAAATCTTCCTTATAAGTTCGTCCTTCGTCACGCAAATGTACGTGTTCATCAATCAAGCCGGGCAAAACGAGAAGGTTATGGAGGTCGGTCCTTTGGTCGGCTTTTGGCATTTGGGTTTCTTTGCCGATTTTGTTAATTTTGCCTTCTTCGATGGCTATGCTGCAGTCGAAGATTTGACCTTTGATAAAGGCTTTAGCGTTAATAAGGACCCAGTCAACAATCAATATGTTCACTTTTAATGAAGTAGCGGGTGGTTTAATTAATTAAAGGTTATTAAAAGAAAGTATAAGAGATTATTCTTCTTCTTCGAGCTCGACTCTGCATTCGTCACAAATGTTTTGTCCGTCTCGTTCCTTTAGACTTTCCGAGTACGCGTTACAACGGTCACAATATCCTGAAAGCGGAGCTTCCTCAACTTCGTCATTTGTTGCTGCATTTTCGATTCGGGATCGTTCCTGCATTATCTCGATAAGTTCAGGCATTACACCTAAGATGTCTTTGCTTGAAATTATGCCAACAAGATTGCCTTTGTAAATTACGACTAATCGTCTAATGTCGAGACGTGTCATTCTTCTGGCTGCATCGCTTATGGTTGCCTCAGGTTCAACTGTAACCAATGGGGTAGTCATGATTTCTTTGGCTTTAACGGTGTCAGGCTTCAGGTTTTTAGCAATAATCCGAAGTACCAAGTCGCGTTCAGTTATAATGCCAATTGATTTGCCAGACTTGTTTGTAACGATTACGGCCCCTAAATCATGCATATCCATGTTTGCTGCGGCTTTGTTTGAGGTTTCGTCTTCATCCATCGTTACAACTGGACTACTCATAACGTCACGCACCAACATTTTAGTTCTTAACCCAATATCAGCCATCAAATTCTACACTCCAAGATTAAGACAACCTTAGCTCTCTGCAAAATTAGAGAGAGGCGCATAATTTAAGAGTTGCTTATCAGTCTAGAATCCATGAAGTTTTAATAGGCCCCAATGAGAAAGGAAAAAAAGACACTTGAGGAAAAAGCATGCTAAAAACCAATGCTGAAAAATTAGTTAAAATATCCGTCATTGGCGAAATCGCAAGCCCGACACTCCGCAATCCCTATAATGTTTCAGCCACAGGCACCCCCTTGGTTCTGCCCGGAGTTGGAGGGATAACCTACAATGTAAGAATAGGCGATCCTGCATGCGGTTGGGAAGCTGACCACGTAGAACCGGGCGTCAGCGTTGAAAACAAAGAAAATGATTCCCGCCAAGGGCAAGCAGCCAACACTGCTTTTAACGTTCTTTCATGTGTTGGTAATCAAGCAACTGTTGTCTCAGGCGATGTAAAAGGAGCGAAAGGTGTTGTTACGGGCAAGCATGGTGGAATAGAGCATGTACTCGTTGATTTTCCGTTAGATATTTTGGAGAAATTAGTAATTGGAGATAAAATTTTGGTGAAAACGTTTGGGATTGGGTTGAAACTTGTGGATTTTCCCGAGATAAAAGTTTTCAATATGGATCCTTGTTTGCTTGAAACTTGGAATATCGCTATTAGAGGTGACAAACTGGAGGTTCCTGTTACACACATCATGCCTGCTGCCATTATGGGTTCTGGGCTTGGAGCAAATCAAGTGAATTCAGGTGACTACGATATTCAACTATTTGATGAAACAATTGTTGCGCAGTACGGGCTTGAAAAGTTAAGATTGGGAGATTTAGTGGGTATTATTGATGCAGATCACTCTTTTGGTAGGATTTTCAGGCAAGGCGCCATCTCTGTTGGTGTTGTAGTTCATACCGATTGTGTGACTGCGGGGCATGGACCAGGGGTTACGACGTTAATGACGTCTCCAACTGGAAAAATAATTCCCCAGATAAGTCAAAGCGCAAACATTGCTTCTCTGTTGGAGTTACGAACAGATATATAAGACAGATAAATCAATAAGTGGGGAATAGGAGAAAAAGAGGTCAAAATAATTGCCGTTTAAGCGAAAAAGCCGAGGAAGATCCAAAGGAAGCAAAGGAAGCAGCACTCTTGTTCAATGCGTCAACTGTGGGTCGATGGTGCCACGTGACAAAGCGAAAAGGTCTACTCGACGTGTATCATTTGTTGAGCCTCAACTAGCTGAAAGAGCTTAGGCAAAAAGGCACATTCTTGGCTTCGTGGGTGGATACTAAATATTACTGCATTTCGTGCGCAGTGCACCGCGGCATCGTTAAAGTACGAGCAGAAAACGAACGCCATTCAAAAAGCCGACGATCAAGATACTGAGTATTTTTGCTACTTTTTCTTTAACTCTTTGTAAACATGCAACGTTCTTTGTAGAACAGTAAAATTAGAAATGATTGCTAAGATGATAATACCATAGTTTAGAGCTGGCAGCCACCAAAAAGCGATGATCGAAGCTATAGCTAAAATGAGCATGCGTTCAGCCCGCTCCGCAAAACCAATTGACTCCATTTTTATACCTGCTGCTTCTGCCCTTGCCCGACTATAACTTACTAAAACTGAACCGGTCAAAGCAGCTAAACCCCAGATTGGAACGCATAACCCAGCAATAACTATTGCAGCGTAAACAGCTGCGTCTGCGTACCTGTCGAGCACCGAGTCGAAAAAGCCTCCGAAAACGGTTGTTTGCCCAAAGGTTCGCGCTACAATACCGTCGAGGGTGTCGCAGAATCCTGAAGCTAAAAGAAAAAATGTAGCTAAAAGGAGAAACCAAGATGCGTAATTAGGTGTCAATGCGTAAGTGACAGCTGAGGTCAATGCTAAAATGAATCCCACCACACTAATGCTGTTGGGATTAAAACCTAATTTTTTAGCAATTTTTGCTTCTGTGGTAAGCATTTGCTGGATTTTTTTTTTGAGTTTAGTTAGCAAGATAACCTTCAACTTGACTGGGCGTTATTGGTCATTAGGGGTTTTGCAATAGAAAAGCCTTTCTTACTCTACTGTTAGACATTTGTTCGATTAACTTATGTTTTTCAATGACCTTATAAGCGAGAAAAGCTATTATTTTGCAGTAACGTTCTATGCGTAACAACGCGCAAAACAAAAACGTTACACACAAAGCAACATCAAAAGGAGATAAAATATAATGACTGAAAACGCAGATGTTATCTTCGTCGGAAACAAACCCCCAATGAGCTATGTTCTGGCCATAATCACAAGCCTTTCCTCAGGCAATCTAAAAGAAATCACCCTAAAAGCAAGAGGCCAAGCAATAACCACCGCAGTTGACGTAGCCGAGATCACAAGGAACCGGTTTATTAAAGATCTAAATGTTAGCAAAATCGCAATTGGAACAGTTGAGATGCCACCTCGTGAGGGTGAAAACAAGTCCAGAATGGTTTCCACGATGGAGATTACTCTAAGCAAAAAATAAACTGGACCTAAGATAGATTTAATAAATCTTCATCCAATATTTCTTCTATTTTTTGAGCAGTTTAATTAAATATCTTAACCTCTAAAGATCGCTTAAGCCATTAGTTTTTAATATTTGAACCGTCCGTTTGCTTCTTAAAGAGTTTGGTGTAAGTTGGCTCTAAATGCAGCGCTAACAGCAATAGTGACCATTTGCATTTTGGTTTTCTCAGCTAAGCTGCTGGGTGAAGTTTTTTCTTGGCGGAAAATCCCTTCAGTTTTGGGCGAATTGACTGCAGGTATACTCCTTGGACCGTATGCTTTAGGCTCTTTGATTGCAATTAACGGAACACCTGTGATTGTAATAAACGAGATCGTAAAGGCATTTGCAGAGATAGGTGGTATTCTTATATTGTTTGTCGCTGGTTTAGAGATGACTTTTCGGGATTTCCGCAAGGTGGGGGCTGCGGGATTTATTATCGGAACCATAGGCGTGGTTGTTCCTTTCACAATGGGTTACGGGTTATCGTTAGTTCTTGGATTAGACATTATAACAAGCATGGTCGTTGGCTCAGCACTTGTTGCCACAAGCATCTCTATTACGGCGATAGTTTTGCAGGAGTTGAATCAATCCCGAAGTATTGAAGCTAGAATGATGATTAGCGCAGCGGTAGTTGATGATGTTTTAGGACTAGCAATTCTCGGAGTTATTGTTTCCTTCATCTCAACTTCAACGCCCATAACTGCGTTGAATGTCGTAATCGTTGTTTCAACATCTCTTGCACTATGGCTCACTATGACGGTTTTCGCTTCGTTCATACTTCCAAAAGTAATTAATTTTACTTCAAAAGCAAAATATGAAGGAACCGTAGAAGCAGCAGCGACAGCTTCGTGTTTTGGCGCATCAGCCTTAGCAGCAGCTCTTGGTTTATCACCCATAGTCGGCGCCTTCGCTGCAGGAATGGCCGTTGCTAGTTCAAATACAATCGAGAAAATACGGGACTATACCAAGAAAATAAGCATTGTATTCTCTCCTGTCTTCTTTGCATTAGCGGGAGCAGAATTTAACTTTCGGAGCTTCATTACTACAGACTGGTTTTTCTATATCTTCTTTGCATCACTTGTAATTGTTGCAGTACTAAGCAAAATGATTGGATGTGGGATTCCTGCCTCTTTCTTTTTGAAAAACCGCATTAAAGGAAACAGAGTAGGAATGGGTATGATGTCGCGAGGTGAAGTTGGGCTTATAGTTGCTGGAGTAGCAATCTCTGCTGGAGCTATCAGCCAAAGTGTTTACGCTGCTATTTTAGGAATGATCATGATTACAACTATAATCGCACCCATATTATTGAGAAAATCCTACGAAAACGAGCCACCCGAAGAAGAAATCCAAGATGATGCAGATACAAATGCGCCTGATTATATACCAACCTATCCTCTTTAGCAATAAAAATGAAAGACATATTCGTTTTAGTTAATGTTTTGCTAAATAGTAGACAACCCAATTAATTTTACTCTTGTCTATTCTATGTTAAAGTTAAATAGCTGAGTTGTAAGTAGAGAATTATTCTGTGTGAGTACAAAAATGCTAGATATCAAACTCATTCGAGATAACTCAGATCTTGTTCGAGCTAACTTAGCAAAACGCGGCAATCCAGAAGCTCTCCAGATGCTAGATGACTTAATAGTTTTCGATAAGGATTGGCGTTTAAATCTAACCAAACTAAACGATTTACGACACGCCCGAAAGCAAATAACCATAGAAATTGCTAAACTTAAAAAATCACATCAAGAAGCTGCAAACGAAGTATCCAAAGCGCAACTCGTTGACCAAAAAATTACTCTAATGGAAAAGCAAGTGGCTGAACAGGAACAAAAAATCCGAGACTGCCTTATGCGACTACCAAACCTTCTGGATGAGTCTGTCCCGCTTGGAAAAGATTCAAACGACAATGTTGAGCTGAAAACTTGGGGGACCATCCCGCAATTCAAGTTCCCGATAAAAAACCACATAGATTTGGCATTGGAACTTGACTTAATTGATATGGAAAGAGCAGGAAAAGTTTCGGGGTCAAGATTTTTTTACCTTAAAAATGAAGTGGCGATGTTGGATATGGCGCTAATGAGCTTTGCAATTGAAGAATTAGCAAAAAAAGACTATATTCCAATAATCCCCCCTTACTTGATGAAGCGTGAAGCATATGAAGGAGTAACTGCCCTTGATGATTTTGCTGATGTTCTATACAAAGAGGAAAACGAAGATCTTTACTTAATCGCTACCTCAGAACATCCCATGGCAGCCATGTTTATGAATGAAACATTAAAAGAACAAGATATGCCAATAAAACTTGCAGGCATGAGCACTTGTTTCCGAAAGGAGGCAGGCGCACACGGGAAAGACACACGCGGTATTTTTCGAACTCACCAGTTTAACAAGATTGAGCAGTTCATCTTCTGTAAACCGGAAGACTCCCCAAAACTGCATGAAGAACTTCTTCAAAATGCGGAGGATCTCTTGCAGAAAATCGGTTTGCCCTACCATGTTGTAAATGTATGCACAGGAGACATTGGTACTGTCGCTGCTAAAAAATATGACATTGAAGCGTGGATGCCAGCCCAGAATGGTTATCGTGAGGTTGTATCATGTAGCAACTGTACAGATTACCAAGCGAGACGCTTAGGAATTAAGTATCGTGAAAAAGAAGGTGCAGCACCAAAAGCCACGGTGCATACATTGAATTCAACTGCTATAGCAACGGGTAGGACAATAGTAGCGATACTGGAGAACAATCAGAATGAGGATGGAACAATAAATATACCTGAAGCTATTAGAAAATACATGGGTAATAGAGAAAAAATAGTAAGAAAACGGTAAAGCTTTTAATATTTCGTTGAGAATGTTGTGGAACGTTCGGAGAAATAAGCTTGTCTTCCAAGTCTAAGTCCAAGTCAACAAAGCATATTCGAGATAAATGGCGTGGAAAATCATGGTATATGGTTATCGCGCCATCCTTCTTCGGTAATATCGAGTTAGGGTCCATTCCAGCTCAAGAAGAAGAAATGTTAATCGGTAGGGTCGTCGAAGCAACCTTGTATGACATAACAGGTGACTTTTCACACCACTACCTGAAAATGTTTTTCCAAATTAACCAAATTGAAGGTAAATCTGCCAAAACACTCTTCAAAGGACATGAATATTCAAGAGACTTTCTAAGAAGTTTAGTGAGACGTAGAACCACTAAAGTAGATGGCTTGTTCAACTCAGTCACTAAAGATGGTTATAAACTTAGAGTTTCCGTGTCAGCTTTAACGCTTTCAAGAATTAAAACTTCACAAGAAAAAATAATCAGAGACATGATGGAGAAAACCATAAGAGAAAAGGCTGCTGCTCTCACGCTTGACCAATTTGTCCAAGAAATGGTTCTTGGCAAAATCGCCTCAGATATATACAATCAAGCCAAACTAGTTGCTCCACTAAGACATGTCGGCATACGCAAATCAAAGCTTGTCTCTGCGCCAAAAGTAATAACTAAGAAAGAGACAGTGCCTGAAGCAGCTGCCTCAGTAGTAGCTGAGGCATAACTATTTTTGTTTCATTAATTTATTTTTTGTTTTTTTAACCGTAAACAGTTTTAGTCACGAGCATCTAAAGTACATAGTTCTCAAATTACTATAGGAGAATGTCAAATTTTGAATAGCAACGCTGGTGTTCACCAAAAAGGAACCTTCAACGCTCAAGATGCAATCGAAAACATCAAAAATGATCCCAATTACAGTAAAGCGGGTGCAATTGGTCTTTTCGTTGGAGTTGTCCGTGGAGAAACCCTGGGGTTTGAGCAGGAAAAAGTGGAAAAACTAACTATCGAAGCTTACGAGGAAAATGCCGATCAGGTTTTGTCCAAAATAAGCAGTGATTTAACTCAGAAGCCTGGGATTGTGAACGTTCAAATCCATCATTTGTTGGGCGAATTCAAAGTTGGCGACGATTTAGTCTATGTAGCTGTGGCCGGTGCTCATCGAACAGATGTTTTTCCTGTTTTGCGTGAGGCTGTTGAACGCTACAAAAGTGAAGTACCTGTTTTTAAGAAAGAGCATATAATCACGAAGCAGGGTAAGACTTCTGAGTACTGGGTGTCGGAAAAAGAGAGTTATCATCCTTAATGTTGGTGCTCTGAAGGTTTGATTACAGCTTTGGCAGGTGGAGTCGGTGCAGCAAGGTTTCTTTCTGGTTTAATCAAGATTGTAAATCAAGAAGAGGTAACAATTGTTGCAAACACCGGTGATGACATTGAACTGTTTGGTTTGCACATCTCACCAGACATTGATATCGTTACTTACACTTTGGCTGGTATAGTAGATGAAGAGAAAGGTTGGGGAGTTAGGGGAGACACTTTTAATTGTCTTGAAATGTTCAAAACCTTAGGATTTAAACCATGGTTTATGCTGGGAGATCAGGATTTAGCAACCCACATTTTCCGGACTAACCGGATAAAACAAGGCGTTTCGCTGACTCAAATTACTGCTGAAATCTGCACAGCCTTGGACCTTAAAGTAAGGATTCTGCCGATGACCAACGATAAATTTGAGACAAAAATTAAAACAAAAGAAGGCTTTATGCATTTTGAAGAGTACTTTGTTAAAAAGCAATGTAAGGATGAAGTTCTAGATGTAGAATTCGACGGGGCTACTACTGCAAAGCCTTCTCCGGAAGTATTGGAGTCAATTTTGGATGCAGACACCGTTATCGTTTGTCCAAGTAATCCCATAGTTAGCATCGGAACTATTCTTTCTATTAATGGCGTAAGAGACGCTTTGAGACAAACTGAGGCAAATGTAGTTGCCATTAGTCCAATTGTGGCTCACGCTACAATTAAGGGACCCGCAGATAAAATGATGCGGGGGTTAGGAATTGAAGTTTCTGCATATGGAGTTGCAGGGCTTTACGCTGATTTTCTGGACATGATAGTTATTGATCAAAAGGATGCTTTGGAAAAAAGTAGGATAGAAAAAATCGGCGTAAAAGTAAAAGTGACAAACACCGTTATGAAAAGTTTAGACGACAAAATCTCTTTAGCAAAAATTGCTCTGGAACAATGATGACCTTGCTGATAGAATAAAGTGTTCTCTATAGTTTATGTGGGTTATTCTAAATAGGACAATGAGGTAATAAACGTGAATTGAAGACAGAGATTAGCTGAATGCCGAGTTATTGGATTGGTTTTCAGTAATAGGCATTTGTTTAGCTTTAACGGTAAATAGAATTGAATATTTGAAGGAACATAAAAGTTGCAGAATCCTCGGCATTATCGGAGTATTAAGAGAAGGGTTATATTTGCAAGGTAAGATTATTTGATTATTAACGAAGTTGGTGTTGATGGAGAAAAAAAGCTACGATTGGTTTGAACAGCGCCGCAAAACCAGAGGCCTAGAACTTGCCCATGAACAAATAACTAAAGCGTTTGATACGGTAACCTGGCTGCATAAAGCAACCAAAAGTTTTTCCGAGAAAAATTTTAAAGAATCCCAGAAGTACATAGATAACCTATACAAAGCTGAAGAAGAAGTCGACACTCTCCGCACAGACGTATTTATGGAACTCTCCAAGGGAGCAGCACTTGTCGCTGATTATCGGGAAGATCTGTTACATCTGGTAAAAAGACTAGACACCTTGGCAGATCATACAAAAGACGCAGCAAGATGCCTAGAAATGCTTTCTCAAGCAGACATTCCACTGGAACTATCTGAGAAAACAGTTTTTATGACATCTAAACTTGTTGAGACAGCTCAAACCCTTAGAGGTAGCATCGAGAAAATCTCTTCCAACCCTAACGAAGCAATAAAAGAAGCGAAAAAAGTCGGCGAAATCGAGCATGCAATCGATATTGAATACTTGAAATCTAAAGGGCTATTCGTGAAGTATGGTGCAAACATGAATTGCGGGGCAATGGTAATTTTTGACGACTTAATTGAGTTCATAGAACAAGCTGCTGACATGTGTGCGGATACTGCGGACTATATCTTAGTTCTTTCAAGCAGAGAATAGGGCAAATTTCTTCCTTTTCCTTTTTACAATTAAATTTTAGGATAATTAGTTTTAACCTTGTTGAATCATTTTTAATTAATTTTGATACATTTCTTGAACTCTAAAAGATTGGGCAGGCTATGCGCGATGTAATGCTTGGTTTTTATAAGTGAAAGCTATCCTCCCGTCGCCAGCCAAAGTATTTTTAAAAATCGCATAGACGAATCGTTATTTCTCTCTAATTTTTGGGATTAAAGATCAAATGCGGAAAATCTCGATAATTTAATATGGCCATTGGCACGTGATTGTTGTAAGGATAACAATGCAAAAACGATGTTGGGTACAAATTGTACTCATTTTGCTTGTTCTCACACAATCATACTTCACTTCTCAGGCTTCCGCTATCGGCGATTGGTCAAATTTTCGGTATGACTCAAACCACAGTGGTTATATATCAGGTTCAGGATTGGCGAATTCAGCGTTGCCTTTGTGGAATTTTACAACAGGAGCAGCGATAGTTTCTTCTCCTGCAATAGTTGATGGCGAAGTTTTTGTCGGTTCTAAAGATTCCAGTGTGTATTGTTTAAACGCGTCTTCGGGGCAACTTGTGTGGAGTTTTAAAACTGGTGCGGGAGTGGAATCTTCGCCTGCAGTCTCTGATTGGGGTGTGTATGTGGGCTCAAATGACGGTTGGCTTTACTGTCTAAACAAGACTAATGGGATGCCAGTTTGGGTTTCGGTGGTTGGTGGAGTGGTTGTGTCTTCACCTTTAGTTGTGGATAATTATGTGTTTATTGGTTCGGGTAGGCAGGGATTGTTTTGTTTTGACGCTTCAGATGGTAGTTTATTTTGGAAATTTCCGACGGCTTATCGTGTGGATTCGTCGCCTGCAATTGCAAATGGAGTATTATATGTGGCAGCAGATGATTTTTTTGTTTATGCCCTTAATGCTTCAACGGGAACCCAAATCTGGAAGGAACATACTGGCAGTGTTTCCTCCTCGCCCAGTTTGGTTGATGGTTGTTTGTACATTGGTTCAAACGATGGATATGTTTGCGCTTTGAATTCTTCGAACGGTGAAAAGCTTTGGAGTTATCAAACTCAAGGATGTGTTGTTTCTTCTCCTGCAGTTGCTTATGGATGTGTCTTTGTTGGGTCAGAGGATAACAATGTATACTGTTTGAATGCGTCTAGTGGTGCTAAAATTTGGCAGAGTTCAACTGGTTACTGGGTTGATTCTTCGCCTGTAGTTTTCAGCGGTAACATCTATGTTGGTTCGGAAGACTACAGAATTTATTGCTTTAACGCTTCAACGGGGAAGAGGCAGTGGAGTTGGACAACTGGTGACTTTGTGGATTCTTCACCTTCAATTGTCAACGGAGTTCTTTACTTTGGTTCCTGTGATTGCCGAATCTATGCTTTTGAGTTGAATGATTCTGGCAATGAAAACATGCTAATTGAGACCCGCGTTTCATTGTCTTGGACAACAATGGTGTTCGATGTTTTTGCAGGTATTGTTTTTTTTGCTGTCTTTTTTGTTGGATTGCGTTTTGTTTACTCTCACAGACAAACAATACAAGACACCCAAATACAGAATCAAAGAGGAAAATGGTTTCTAACTCATAGCGATGCGATCTTCATTCTGATAATTCTGGGTTTTTCAACAGTTTTTTTCGTAAACCTTGCTAATGGACCGCTTTGGATTGCTGATGAACAAACATATTCTCAATGGGCTTACCATATGGTGAAAAGTGGGGATTTCGTAACACCTTACGCTTTTGGCGATCTTGCCGTTTGGATTGGTAAGCCGCCTCTTTACATGTGGTTTATTTCTTTGGGTTACCAAGTTTTTGGCGTTAGTAACTTTGTTACGCGACTTTGGAGTCCCATTTTTGCTGTTTTAACTATGGTTTCAACGTATTTTTTGGGCAGGCAACTCCATAATCGGTATGTTGGGTTTGGTTCTGCGATGGTTTTGGGCACATTTACGACTTTTTACTTGTTTTCTAGGCACGCGATGACAGACGTTCCTTTTGTTTTCTTTGTTGTGGCAAGTATCTATTTTTTTGTTTCAAGCGAAAACCAGAATAAAACTAATGGGCGAATAGCTTTGAGCGGTTTGTTTTTTGGGTTAGCGTTGCTGACTAAGCAGGTGGAAGCTTTGCTGATTCCACTGATAATTCTAACATACGTTGCTATTTCGCAGAAGAATCTCAGGCTTCTATTCTCTAAGCGATTTACTTTGTTTTGGGGAATTGGAATTTCTGTTCTTTTGCCTTGGCTTATCTATATGTTTGTTAGTTTTGGCTCAGTTTTTTGGGATTGGTTCGTGGTCTATTGTGGATTTATGCGAACGTTAAGTCCACTTGAAGGTCACACAGGTGGTTATCTGTTCTATTTCAACTATTTATTTCAAAATGAGAGGTTATGGGCGGTTTTATTGCCGTTTGCCACTGGGCTATGCGCATACAAATTAGCGTTTAACCGTTCCAAACCGGATGTGCTGCTTCTCTCGTGGATGGGGATAGTGTTTTTGGTGTTTACTTTGGCTCAAACAAAGCTGTCAT
>CAVZIW010000014.1:0-48235 GCA_963775465.1 Candidatus Bathyarchaeota archaeon
GGCCGCTGGGATTTGAACCCAGGATCGCATGCGCCCCAGGCATGTATCCTAATCCATGCTAGACGACGGCCCCATGGGGATACATGTTTTTTGAAGGAGCTAAATGAAACAGAGCAAGCAATCATAAAAACCTTAACTTTTCTAGAAAACAATGCCAAGACCAAGAGCTTAATTTATCAGACTACAAGTAAGTTTGATCCATATCGAGGCAAGTGGGCTTGTTCAACCTCGAAGAGCAAAAAATTATATTCTAGACCAAAAATGAGAAGAACAAAAATTGATTCCTGATACGAAATATTTGGTGGCACACCCGTTTCTTTTATGGGAAAAAATGAAGCTCTCTGCAAGCAACTTACGCATCGCTCATAAATGAAGCCGTTATGATCTTATAAAAGAGCAATATGTCCGACAAAAATTCCGTAATTCGAAGCTCAAAAAGCTGTCTTTCTACTATGGAAAGCTGGTAGAACAACAACAAGAATTTTTTAGGTGTTGTTGTTCTAGCAGACAAACAACTTTTCTTGAAAATAAACAATTTTTCATCTGAATTTTGCAGAAACCTAAATTGATAGCTAAGAGTTAATAGGAGATTTTTTTACGTTGTATACTTTGTATCCTGTGATTGACAAAACCATTATTGAAACAAGAACTAACACAGCAATTCCTGCTTCCAGGGTTAGGTCTTCATTTTTTGAAACTTGTTGTGGGGGCGTTGGCTGATTCGTTACAGGGGGATTGGTTGGAGATTCGAGCTCAATATTTGATGGATTTGCAGGAGTTGTTGGCTGAGGCTGTGGCGTAACTTGCGTTTGCTCTGCTAATTCTGGGGGTTGAGTTGGCAGCGTTTTAGGTAAACTGCCTCCTCCCACAGTTACTCCTTCAGGGTAGTTAGCTCCCGTTGTACTCATTGTTATAGATGTAATCATTGAAATCCAAGCAGCACCGTTAGCTCCTGGGAGAATCAAACGGAGCTCTTCAACTAGCGGTTCGCCATCTTTCTGATAGGCTATTATAGTTTCTGGTTGTATTGCTAAATCATAAGGTATGTTAGCTTTGTACCCATCTGAAGCTGTAAACTGAACTGAACCGACTTCTCCAGCTGTGTCTATCTCTGTAAGTAGATAACTTAAACGGATTCCACTCCAATTGCCAGAAGTTAAAAGGCTGCCATCGCAGTACAGATCGGCATTTACAGTTGTTTTTGGCATATCAAAAAGTTGTTGATCGGTAAAAAAGAAGGGTTCATCAGCTAAATTTGTGATTTCAAGGTTAAAATTATTTTCAGCTTTTACAAGTGTCGTGGTGCTTGTTAGTATTAAGATAAGTACTGCTGTGGTTGTGAAAGCTACAATTAGTTTACTCTTTCCACAAGTCATTGCGTAATCATCTCTATATATGACACATGTCATACCTTTAAACTTTGCCAAACGCATCTACTCATTTTTCTTAAACTAACCTACTTCCTCTCAGTTAACCTTTAAACGCTAAAGGTGTGTTGTTCTATAATGCTCGATAGTGATGTTTATTGAAGAAAACAAAGATTATTTGCACTTTGGGACCAGCTAGTTCTTCAAAGCAAGTGATTGAACGGTTGTTCCAAGCGGGTATGAACGGTGCAAGAATAAACACTGCTTATGGGAATCTGGCTCAATACCAATCGATTATCGAAACAGTAAGGGAAATTGCTGATATACCTATTATAATTGACGTCAAAGGACCAGAAATCAGAATTAAAGCATCTAAACGAGAAGTCTTCAGAAAAGGAGACACTCTGCAAGTAGGCTTTAGCGACGAAGAAGTATCTTTCAATCACGATTTTTATGATGAAATGAAAATTAACGATGTAGTATACATTGACAACGGAAAAATAAGAACTCACGTGGTTGATAAGAAAAACCGGAAACTCCTACTTCAGACTTTGAACGATGGCGTGATAGAAGATGGAAAAGGCGTTAACATCCCAAACAAGCATCTTCAAATTCCCACTTTTCCCGAGAAGGATCTAGAAATCCTAAAGTTCGCAAAAAAACATGATGTAGAATACATTGCACTATCATTCACACGAAATGTTGACGATGTGAAATGTTTATCTCAGACCCATAATTTTAAAGGCGGAATAATCGCTAAAATTGAAAATTACGAGGGAGTCCAAAACGCAGAGAAAATTCTTGACGCCGCCAATGGATTAATGGTCGCCAGAGGCGATCTAGGCGTTGAAATCGAACCCGAAAAAGTGCCATTGGTTCAGAAAGCTCTAATTAAGCTATGCAACCAAAAAGGCAAACTGGTGGTCACTGCCACCGAGATGCTTGAATCTATGATTAACAACCCTAATCCTACTAGAGCCGAAGTTAGCGACGTTGCAAACGCCATTCTAGACGGATCTGATTCAATTATGCTCTCAGGAGAAACAGCTGTAGGTCAGTTCCCTGTAAACTCAGTTGAAATGATGGCTCGAATTGCGAATGAAACAGAAAAAGCTGTCAAAAGCATCATTGAGGATACCCCATTTATCAACATTTCTGACACCGTGAGCAGGGCAATTCAGAGAATAAGTCAAAGCATGCCAATTAACAAAGTCATACCTTTAACCCGATCGGGTTACACAGCACGAATGATAGCACGCTTCAAAATTGAGCAGGTAATTATTGCCGTTACTCCTGAAATTAAAGTCAAAAAACAACTGGAACTTACATTTGGTGTATATCCAGTTTTTATAAACTACCGTGAAACAAAAGACAGATTATTGACAGTTGCAAATAAGCTTCATGAAATGAATTTGGTTGATGATGAAGAAACTGTTTTGTTCACTGAAGCTAGAAGAACCACAGTAGAACACGCCAGCAACTCAATTGAAATACACAAAATAAAAGAATTGAGGGAATTTGCGATTTCCTAAGAGCTAGCTTTCTTCACTAAAAAGTTAGCTCTTTAACGTTGCAAAGAATCCCCTAATCACATCTCTAATCGATTGCAGAAGGGGATGCTTAATTTTTTCAGACGATAGTTTCTCTAATCTATCCACACGGAAATAGATTGGAGGGTGAGGATCCAAACCAAGCCATTCCTGGATCCGAAAAGATGGCGTTCGTTCGTATAGCAACCTTTGAAACCCAATCTTTTCCAATGAATTAGCTAATATCTCAGGTTTCCCAACTACCATGGCTGATACTAAATCTGCTCTAGCCTCAAAGAATTTTGCTATAAAGAAAATAACCACCATTATAGCCCAGAAGTAAGCGATAAATAGAAAAGAAGTGAAAATCACTGGAAGCAAAGGAAGCAACACATAGAAACGAAAGAGAAACTCTGCTGAAACCAACCCATATAAAATCAGGGGGTCTCTTCCTCTAAGATGCCCGAACTCATGACCTAGAACACTTAGAACTTCTTCATCGTTTAGCCGAACCAGAAGTCCAGTCGTAATTAAAACTAGTCCCCTGCTTGGACTTGGACCAGAAGCCGCTGCATTTGGAACCATAGTGTTGGAAACCACAATCTTAGGCATTGGAAACCGAAATCTATCTGCAATACTTTTAACCAGTTCGTAAACGTTAACCCTCTTGGCTTTTAAATTATCTAACTCACAGGGCACACCATATTTTAGAAAAATCTGTTGAGCTGCTTGACAATCAACCTGTCCTTTTTTTGCTATTATTTCATCATAGATTTCTTTCTTAATCTTTAGCAACGTTTCCCGCGGATACGTTTTGTTAAAATCACCCTTTGAGGTAACAGGCAAATAATACTCAAGAAAGTGAATAATAGGGTTGTTTTGCGTAATGTGCCAGTCGGCAGTTCGGGCGATGAAACGGTTAGAGTAAAAAACAAAAGCAAACTGGATAGCTATTAAAATTAATGGTGCAATCAGAAAAGCTCCTGGAGAAACAGCTGCTATAGTAATGAAGATTGCCATGCCGAAAACGATGAAAACAACGAAGAAAAGAATCTGTGTTTCAATAAAGAAGCGGTTAAAAGATTTTTCAGGCTTGGTGTACGCTTCAGGAACAATTTCTTCACCTTCGCGCCAAGCGAAGTAAACAGTTGCGCTTCTGACATTTTGCGCAAAAGTCTGCATTGCTATCAGAACATCTTGTTTTGCTTCTTCTAAATTTGTTTGCGTAACTGAAGGCTCAAGCGGATTTATCTTCAGTTCGAACGGAGTGCCACTTTTAACTTCCACTTGAACAAGTTGCTTTCCCTGTGAATCCGTCACAAAATAGGTTAATTTATCTCCTTGACTATTTGTTTCCCTAATTATATCCGTGAACCTTGTTTTTTGAGGGAGCAAATATTGAGTGTATATAAAGTCAAATAATTTTTCATAGTAACTTGGTGGAACTTCAGGGGTAATTCTGTAAGAAGACGGCGCGCTCATCATATATCTACTCAAAACCCTTGCTTAATGCAACGATCTCCATTTTAATAACTTTATTGTATCACCAACAGCTCTAAAATTCATCACTATCCAGTCATTTCAAAAGTAATTTATGAGTGGTTTAAGTAAAGGGGATAGAGTTTATTAATCTCGAAAAACACTTGTTAGAATGTCCAAAACTAAAGGGCAAAATCTTTGTCATTGAACCAAATCTCTTTTTGATTTGGCTTCACAAGAGTTAACAGAAAATCAATATACTATAAAATGGTTATACGGTCTGTTAAAACAATAGGAAGGAACTGATGGAAGTGAAAACATCCCAAAAAACAATTTTAGTAGTTGATGACGACAAATCAATACTCCGAACATTTACCCGTATTCTCCAAAAAAACGGCTACGAGATCGACACAGCTGAGACCGGAAAAGAAGCTATGGAAAAAGCAGAGAATCGCCAATACGACTTAGCGTTAGTCGATATCAGGCTTCCGGATATGGATGGTACTGATTTGCTGGCAAAACTCAAAAAACCACTCCAAAATACCGTTAAGATCATGATTACAGGTTTTCCTTCTCTTGAAACAGGTGTTAAAGCTCTTGATGAGGGTGCAGATGCTTATTTGGTTAAACCTGTGAAGCCTCAAGAGCTCTTGGTGCTCTTAGAAGAGAAACTTAAGAACCGGGAGTAATCTGAAAAGGTTAGCCATTAAGAGGATTTTGTCTAACTAATCAATTAAATCCGTAAAAGTGATTTTTGATTGCTTTATTTGCTGAATTACTGGCATAGATCTAACCTTACGAAAAAAGTCATTTTACATCATCATGTTTTGGAGGTGAATATTTATGGACGAGAAAAAGAAAGGGCAAATAACAATAATGCAAAAGAAAAAGAGGCGTGAAATAATCGAAGAGCAAGGAAAAGCAGTGAACCTTCCACCGGATGTTAGTGACGAAAAAAAGAAAGCGCTGCAACAGACAGGCGACGATGCAACTCAAGGATGGTGACTGAAAAATTAGCCTTAAGAGTAAAATTCAAATTCGAAAATTGAAGATAACAAGTCTTTTATTTACACCAATTGAGCTATATCAAACTAAAAGAGTAAAGAGAAAGAACTTCTTCATGCAAGACGTTAAGTGAACCCTATGAATCAACAATTTAGATTCAAAAGCAAAGAAGTCAACTGGGAAGTTGACGGAATAACAATTTACGGTACCCTTACAAGACCAACTGGAGCAGAGACAAGTAATGCAGTTGTTTTTGTTGCAGGCAGTGGTCCAACAGATCGAGATTGGTGTTCGCCGCTTCTACCTGGAACCAACGGGAGCGCAAAGCTGATAGCAGAAGAATTGTCTCAAAGAGGCTTTGTTACTTTACGTTACGACAAACGAGGATCTGGACCCAACATAAAGGAAGACATGGCCAAGATGATTGGCAAAATAAGCATGAAAAGCTACACAGACGAACTTGAAGGAGCCATAAAAACAACATTGTCTTACGTAAAAGCAAACTCAGGAAGCATATTTGCATTAACAAACAGTGAGGGCGCCATACACGCTTTAAACTACCAAGTTCAGTCGAACTCGAAAAGATTCAAAGGGATTGTTCTCACAGGTGCCCCTGGAAGGTCCATCTGCCAAGTTGCTCGAAGCCAAGTTCAAAATCAACTCAAATCATTGCCAAACGCTGAGGGTCTTTTGAAAAGTTACGATGCTTCTATTGCTTCATTTGTCTCAGGTCAACCGATTGCGCCAGACCCATCTCTTCCTGAAGGAATAAGATTGTTGCTTCAAGGGTTGGCAAGTCCAGCCAATTTACCCTTTGCCAGAGAATTATGGACTTATAACGCTTCAGATTTTATCTCAAAAGTACCCGAACCAGCACTTATAATGATAGGTAAGAAGGACATACAAGTTGACTGGCACGCTGACGGCAAAGCATTACAAGAAGCAACCATTGGGAAAGGAAATATTTCTTTTTCATACCCCCAGAATGCTGATCATGTGCTAAAGTATGAGGAAAGGTCGCGCGAAAAAATTTCTCCTGACGCTACTCTTCGGTATAATGCTGAAGACCGTGTGCTTGACAGAGAAGCAATGAATACTATTCTAGAATGGCTATTGCGAATTAGTAATCTAACTTAAATAGAAAAACTCGATTGCTGGAGAGTCTATTTGGGGTTTAATGTATTAAAGAAGTTAAATCAATTTGGCTTCATTACTATTCATGTTTGGATTGGTTCATACTTAGAAAAGTTGTGACAAATCGTGAAGAAAGAAATTGTTAAAAGGTGTATTGACTGCTCTTCGTCTCAACAAATTAAGTGCTTTGGTATTGGAGTTGTAGGTCAAGGAATAGGTAGAAATAGAAAATGTCAGAAAAAATAGAGTGCACCACTGATTTAAGATGCGATACTTTCATTTTTGGAAACTGTTTAAGTTAAACAATTCCTCGAAAGCTTTTTTCTTCTTAGGCTTGGGCTGCTCGGAAGGGTAGCCCAGTGTTACTAAAGCGACTACTTTCCATCTGTCTGGGATCTTTAGGGATTCTTTAACTTTTTTTTCGTTAAAGGCGCCAATCCAACATGATCCCACTCCTAAAGTCCATCCAGCAATAACCATGTTCTGCATCGCTATTGTTGCATCAACGACAGCCCATTTTCCAGTTAATAAGGAATTTACTTCTGCACAACCAACAATTACAACAGGGGCATCTCTTATGAAACGATTAAACAAATCGCTTGAAAATTCTTTTGCTATTTCATGATTATTTACGATGACGAATCGAATAGGCTGCCTATTTGCTGCAGATGGCGCTTGTCTTCCAGCTTCAAGAATTTGTTTCAGAACATCCTCAGGGATGTCTTTGGTTTGATATTTTCTAATGCTCCTTCTGCTAAGAATAGAATCAATACATGACATGAATGTTACACTTTCTCCTTCAACAATGGTTGAATTTTTACTCAAGCTTTTAGTAAGCTTTAATCTTTTCGTCGCAAGATTTTTGAGTTAAGGTCTAATCCCATCAAAGTCGTTCACGAAATCCATTAATCAAGCGAAATTCTTTTGTTAAGATCTATGAGAAAAAATGCTTATGTTTTCAGGGAGATCAGCCAACTCAAAATTTAGATCTAAGTCTATTGTGATTGTGACCGTACACTCACAATACTATATTTTGCACCAACGTGTTGGTATTTTAGGTGTTATGTATTGTCGAAAGCCCAACCTCATCTAGGTCATGAGAAGCACCTCTGCAAAATGGTAGAGGATAAAGTGCCAATTGAAAAGATAAAACCCCTTGTAAAAGACGCAAAATACATTTGCAAAGGCTGCATGCGAACAGCTGCTAAAGCAGAAAATCTCTGTGCTCCTGAGGCACTTTAACATCTTTTTTTTGATAGTAATTTTGTGGTCTTTTAACAATCACAATGCTTAATTCTTTTGATCAAACCTAAGACTGCAACTTTCTAAGAAAAATTTTGGACAATAAGAGGAAAATCGAAAATTAACAAACAGAATAAAAGTAAGCAACGATCCATTTGTTCTGGATTCTTTTGTGTTATTGTATTTTAGCTCACATCTACAGGTGTGCCAAATGCTTGGATTTTGATTATTTCTTTTTTTACCTTTATAAGCACAAGAGCATCTTTATGTGTGTTTGTAGTTTGGAAAGTCTCCATTGTTCTTTGGGTTTAGCCCTGTAAGGTCACTGATTCTTTTCGAAATACAATCAAAGAGAATCAGAATTGAGGCAATAAGCATAAAAAATTGCGAGAATCTTCTCGCTAATTTACTACAAGTGGATGATATCAGAAAAATGAGTGCAAGCAAAACCCACGACGCATCTAAACCAAACCGGCGGTTAGTTGAAGAATGCCCCGAGTGTAAAAGCAAGAACTTAGTTCACGATTACGACACGGGTGAAACCATTTGTGGGGACTGTGGTCTAGTTTTGTATGAGCAAATGTTAGATAAAGGGCCAGAATGGCGTGCTTTTACTCTGCAAGAAAAATCATCAAGAAGTCGTGTTGGTCTTCCAGCATCATATGCAGTTCACGACAAAGGATTATCCACAACTATAAGTCAAATTGATAGAGATGCATATGGAAAAAAATTACCTATTGCAACTAGGCTGCAAATGTGGCGTTTAAGAAAATGGCAAATAAGAAGCCGAGTGCACTCATCAAGCGACCGAAACCTTGCTCAAGCTATGAGTGAACTTGACCGTTTATCTGGAACCCTTCACATACCTTTTCAAATTAAAGAAAAAGCCGCTGTTCTATACCGCAAAGCATTAGACAAGCATTTAGTTCGAGGGAGATCAATCAACTCAATTACTGCGGCTGCTCTTTATGCTGCTTGTCGCGGGAGTGGAACGCCTCGTACACTTCGCGAAATTTCTGAAGCAAGTCTTGTTGATAAGAAAGATGTTGCACGTTGCTATAGACTATTACTACAAGAACTTAATGTTCAAATGCCCAATGCAGATCCTTTAACGTACGTTTCAAAAATTGCAGGAAAAAATGCAATATCAGGCAAAACACAGGGTGTGGCTATAGCAATCCTCAGAGAGGCTAGGCGAAAGCGAGTTGTAGCAGGAAAAGACCCCATGGGTTTAGCCGCAGCAGCTCTCTATATAGCTTGTCTTCAGCACAACGAAAAGAAAACGCAAAAAGACATTGCAGAGGCATCTGGAGTTACGGAAGTCACTGTTAGAAACCGATACAAAGCGTTAAGGCAGCAACTCAATCTCCCTGTTCCGGATTCAAAATCCTGTGTTAACAATACTTAAACCGTAATTATAAGCTTCTGAAAAAAGTAATGGTTTCGATCACATTCCAGGAGTATTTTGGTTGAACTAGTGTTTTTTGGTAACCCTGAAATATTTCAACTCCTGTCTATTCATGATTAATTCTATGGCGATAGATCAACGGCCTTTGCTTAGTCCTTCAATCGGCAAGTGGATACTTGTTTCAGCCTTGCTCGGGTACACAGCATTAATTTTTTACCTTCTCTACTTCGTCGGCATAGGCGAATTGATCGCAGTTATTGAAAGAGTAAACATCAGCATCTATTTTCTGGCAATTATCAGCGTTTTGCTGTCTCTAACGTTTCACACTCTAGTATGGTTTCAGCTTCTCAATACCTTACAAATTAAGCTAAGTCTCCGTAGAACATACGTTTTGTATTGGGTTGGAGTATTTGTGGATAATCTGATTCCAGGGGGCTGGTCAGGCGACTTGTTTAAAGCGTATCTTCTGAACAAAGACCCGAAGGTAGAAAGTGGAAAAGCAGTAGCTTCTGTTGTCGCTAAAAACGTGTATGAAGCTATATTCAACTTAGGCAGCATGGTTCTCGGTATTGTTCTGCTACTGCTAAACTACACTCTTGAGGGCTCTCTTCTTATCACTCTAGGAAGCATAATGCTTTTACTAACTCTTCCTCTAGTTATATTGCTCCTGGCTAGTTTTAAACCTGAAAGTGCAAAAAAAGTTGTAGATTATTTATTTCGTTTTATCTCTCGTTTAGGCAGAAACCGCTTAAGGTTAGCTGCATTGGAGGCAAAGGTTGTGAAAGCGTTGGGTGACTATCATGATGGTATGAAAATGTTGCTGCAGAATCCCCGAGTTCTTTTAAGACCTATTGTTCTTTCTTTTTTTGCATGGGGTTTCGAAGTTCTTGCCCTGCTTTTTGTGTTTGCATCGCTTGGGCAGTTAATTCCTCTTGATAAAGTTGTGATAGTTCGCTCCATTGCGGGTAACGTTGAGGCTCAAGGATATGCTTTTGTTGGGTATGCTCAAATTATTTCAAGCGAAATTTACAACGCGCTTGGTGTGCCCTTTGCCGTAGGTGCGTCTGTGGCTTTGTTAAGTGGAGTGGTAATTTTCCTAATAAAGACAGTAATTTCGTACATTGCTTTTCAATTTACTGTTCTCACTCCCGGTTCAAGTTTTATCAATAGGAGACGCAGACGAAGAGCAGCAAAAAAAACCAGTGACGAAAACAGGCAGAGTGTTTCCCAAGGAGAAAATAAGGCACAAGAAGACAAACCTAAAAAACAGCAAAATGAAAATCGAGTTGAGTCTGATCTTTAATTGCTTAGATCCTTTTTTTAGTGGAATTAGACTGACTTCTATGCAATGGTTAGATTAAAGCTTAGAATTAGGCGGGGGCTGCTGGGAAAGAAGGGTTGAGAAGGGGAGAAGGATTTGCAGCCCCAGACCATTTTCTTTTCAATCAAACGAAGCATAAAAGCGTTTGTGACATTCACAGATATACGTCAAAGATAAAAATTCTTCAGGTTGTTTCGTATAAATTTTGGAGCTTCTTATGTTGCGATTTAGAACGGAGATTTCGAATGCAAGCCCTCTTTTTTAGCTGTTAAACATCTGACGCTTTTTATTTCAGCGTAATGAATGTAATGCAGGGATTTTGTGGTTGCTAGGTGACAGTCACATCGCTTTTTATCATTCGAGAGCATATATCATATATTAAGATATGATAAAAGGTGTTTCATGATGCTGAATAAAGACCCAACAAACCACTTCATCAAAAAAACGATGTACGCCGCAGCCTTCATTTTAACAATTTTAGCCTTCAGCATAACAACCGCAGATCTTAATTCAAACAGAAACATTGTCCAAGCCGGATCCGTGACCGGTATAGGAACTGGAATATATTGGGATCAAATCTGCAAAAACAACACAAATGCATTAGAATGGGGCAAAATAACGCCAGGCTCAAAAAATAACTTAACAATTTACGTTAAAAACCAATGCAATTCAGCAGTCACTTTATTGTTAAAAACATCGGATTATAAACCAACCTCCGCTTCAAGCTACATCACATTAAACTGGAACTACACTGGTCAAATTCTAGAAGCAAATCAACTGATTCCAATAGAAATAACACTAACCATCTCACCCTTAATACGCGAAATAGCCGATTTCAGCTTCACGACAACCATAACATCAAGAGGCGAATAACAGCGAAACATCATAAAACAAAATTGGACGGTGCAGTATCACGAAATCTAATGACCGAGTAGCTATTAAGTTCTTCTTCAATTTCTATTCTAATCCTAATGTTTTTTTGCTTTATCAGTTTGTCGTATCTCTTTGCAGTTGCGTACCGTCAGACATTGTTTTAACTTCTCTTATTAGCAAAAAGGAGCTTTGAGGATGGTAAAATGTCCAAAATGCTTTGAAGAAATTAAAAAGCCTGATAAATTGATTAACAACTCTTTTTTCCGCATAGAATCTTACACCTGCAATAAATGCAGACATAACTTTAAAGTCACAAATTGCCCAGTTTTTATCTAAAAATTTTGTATACGCAATAGCCAATATCGTTTATAGACAATCCTTGACAACAATTGTTCATAGCAATTTTGTTTGGTGAGTATCCAGATGACGAAGTTCTTAACCACCGGCGTTTGCAACATTAAGACTGAAAAAGAGGTAAAATTTTACGCATATTAATTTTCAGAAAGGGGCATTCCAACGGTATTTGACTTATTTCACTATTTCTGCATCTGCAGCGCCGTCGATTAAAGCAGTTACCCTTATTTTCACATGATCGTTGAGTTTTGCGTTTTTAATGAATGTCGGATAGCCTTTAATTTTGGCGACGCCTTCACCGTTAGGAGCTATATCAAAGATTTCAACTTCAAATTCATCTCCAATTTCCATTGGGTAACTTGCTTTTCCGCGCCTGTTTTTGGCGTTTCTTGGTGCACGTTTTTTTGGGCTTATGTTTTATCTTCCTCGTAATGTATGGGGCAATTCAATGACATAAGGTTATTGTGTAGAAGCAACAAATCTGATGGTAGCAGGATTTGAATTTAACGATGAAACTTACGATTGTGAACTTTTTATAAAAAGAACGTAGAGCCAACTCAAAATATAATGAATTATATTATAATTGTTCTGTTTAGTGAACTACGGATTTCAAATTAGATTTCTAAGCTTACATATTTCCTTTTTTGATTTTTGTCTTAAATTTGGCGTAATAAAGTTTAAGTGACCTGTAAACTTTTGATTTTCAATAATGAAATTAAACCAAAACTGAATTAAATATGACACTTACAACTTTAGTTATATTCGATATCAATTGCTTTAAAAAGATTGTAGATTTTTGGGATATGGAGGTTGCAGACCATGTTGATAGCCCGTTCCTTTCTAGTTGTATGCTTGTTGAGCATTGGAAGTCATCAATCGCTCTTGGGGAGCATCCTTTTCTTATAATTTTTCTATCTGGTAACCGAATTGTTGGGTTTGCACCTCTACTAATGAAATCCAGCTTTGGATTAAGGAGGGCAAATAATCTTGCCTACTACATAAATCCAGATTTCTTTTATGACGATTATCGTGAAGTCGGTATTGATATTATGGTTCATTACTTGTTTGACGAGCTTAATTGTGAATCAGTTGAGTTAACATTTGAAAATGAATCAGCTAACTTGATGATTTTGAAAAAAATTTGCGACAGAAAGAATATCAATTACGAAATGCTGGCTAATGAGGGACAGGCAATCATCCCAGTAAAGAATAGTTTGGATTTTTTCAAAATATCTCTGGACCGTAAAACAGCCAAAGAATTTCGACGAATCAGCAAAAAAATAGACAGAATAGGTTCTTGGAAAATTTCTTGTTGTAGTATGAATTGCAGTTCAATAGAGAAAATTCGGGAGATTGAACGATTTAGTTGGAAGACTAATTTACGAGGAAAGCAAAGAGCCGCAAAGGACCTGGGTCTGGAATGTATTATAAATGGCGCTCAAGTAAATAGAAACTGCAAGGCTTCTTTTGAATCCGAGGTTTGGATTTTAAACATTAATGAAATACCAACTGCCTATGTTATTGCTGTAAAACGAAACAAAACCTTGTTTCTCCTGAAAACCTCTTTTGATTTGCGATTTAAAGAATTTTGGCCCGGAAAATTTCTTATGAATAATTTAATTGAAAGGGTTTTTATAAATAAGATTTTTGACAATATTGATTTAATCTCTAATCTTCACTTTGTCCACACTTGGAAGCCTTTGGTTAAGAAGAGAACGACTGTCAAACTTTCGCGGAACTCATTATTGTCAAAAGCCATTTTTATAGTTTTTGAAAATAGAATTAGTCATAAGTCCCTTCAAATAATTGAGCGATTTAGATGGGACCGGATGCTTCGCCAAAAAGAATCAAAAAAACTGGTTCAAAAGTCTGGAGTGCAAAAAGATAGATATATTTGATTTTCCAAGAAAACAGATAACTTTTCTGCATTTTTTTATGGTGACACCAATATTTTCTTGATTTTTTTACACAGTCCACAGAACCTTAGCGACAAAGCTACAAGCTCTTCTTGGGTTCCAAAATTCTTCAAAGAATTAGACTATTAACCAAGATTTTTTTTACTTAGGCTCTCCCGTCATGATTGTTCGCATAAGTGCAGGGATACTTCCAATTGTTGGATGTTTTCCGGGATAAGAATAATGATTTGCACTTTAATTTTTGGAATTGTTTATTTAAGAAATAAGTGATATATGGAGTTAAATCAATCTAAATTCCCTAAAAGTTTTCACCTATGGAGAGTTCACACTTTAATAGTAACTGAAATTAATACTGTTGAAGGCTTTCTTGAGTTGCGAAATGACTGGAATAATGCTCTTAAGAAAAGCAGCGACGATACGATATTTTTAACGTGGGAAAAAATGTTGCCTTCAGTTAAATACTTAGAAAGAAATAAGCGGCTGAAGATTTTGTGTGCAAAAGAAGGCAAAAAAATTTTAGGTATTGCACCATTCAAAGTAACACATCACACTTTTAAGGTCTGTTTTAGCTATAACACAATTGAACCACTTGCATATGGAAACACAGACTATTCAGGAATAATATTGACTGAGCGCAAGACTGAGTGTTTAGGATTGTTTCTAGAGTATTTGTTCAGTCAGAAGGATTGGGATGCCATTTGCCTCAGCGATGTCCCAGAAACATCTGTATTGTTTAGTTTATTTAGCAAGAAATTTTCTCAACTTCCTAACTTTTTGGTAGAACAAAGTTTGATTTGTCCTTATCTGCCCATTCCTAACTCGAAAAACGAATTAGTGAGTGGTCTAAATACTAGATTTAGGAGAGATCTTCGAAGACTCTTGCGAAAACTTGAACGTGAACAAGGGAAGGTGGCGCTCAGGGAATATTCTCATCTAGGATCTCTTGAGGAGTCGATGCAGGTTTTTTTTGATATCCACCAGCGGAGATGGAATAGTAAGGGCGAGGCAGGTGTATTTGGGACTCAAATGATGCGTGATATATTTCTTGATACGGCATTGTTGTTTGAAAAAAACAACTGGTTAAGACTGTACTTCTTGACTGTAAATAACAAACCAATTGCAACTTTGTTGGCACTTGAATACAATAACAAATTGTACGCGAATATTTCTGGGATTGACCCTGAATATTCTGTTTATAGTGTTGGAAACCTTATGATTTTGAAAGTTCTAGAGTTATGTGTTGAGAATAAAATTAGAGAATTTGATTTTATGCAAGGTGAGGAATCGTACAAGTTTAGATGGACGAATAATTACAGGCGTAACTACAACATTAGATTTGTTAACAATAAACTCAAATCTAGATTAATTCAATTTGGTGCAGAAGTCTTGCCAAGGGTCGGGATGAGTGTTTTTTTAGATAAAATTTTATCAATTTGAAAGGTATTTGTTTAAGCGCTTGATTGTTGTATTAATACGCAGATAGCGTTTTTATTTGGAAATTTTAGTTTTTCTTAGGTGGCTTGGTCCGTACGTTTGTAATATGAATTTGGCATAGAAGTGGAAAAAAGGAATTATGTCTTTATGGCTAAAATAGGCGCAGACTTTTTTCCCTATCAGGGATGAAGTGTATTCTGAGATGCTTAGTTCTCCTCTCTGTATCATGGTTTTTGAGGATTCTCGGTCGCTTGGGAAGTGAAGACTCTTGACGCCGACAGCATAATTGTTTGAATTATGTATCTTCTCACCCAATGCATCCAGATAGCTTGCATAAAGAATATCCACTCCGCATTCTGTGGGTAACCAGAAGTGGAGCCAAAGTCTAGTGTTTATATCTAGGAGTTTTAGTCTTCCGTCTGTTGGGTCCCTCTTAAAGTCAGCGCTCATGATTCCTGTATATTTCATCTGTTGGAGTAGTTTGCTTATTTCTCCTCTTTCTTGTGCGAGATCAGATAGGGGAATGCTATGACATAGTGTGGTGTTTCCAAAGTTTAGAGGCCAGATTCTTATGGCTTGTCTTGCGAAAAGAACCGATGGACGATTCTCTTGATTGTAATAGCCTTCTAACTGGTACAAGTTGGTGGCGTCACCCGGGATGATTTCTTGAAACAGAACGTCGACTTGTGCAGACGAAAGTAATCGGTAATACTTTATGAGTTCTTCATTCGAATTAGCTACAAAGCCTTTTTTGTCAAAACCAAATGCTTTGTTGAAGAGGTGCGTCATTGAAGGTTTTACGAATATAGGATAAGAAATTTTTGAAGATAGCTCAATTGCATCAGTTATATTTTTTGGAAAAAAAGTTGTAGGATGTTGAATATTGTTTTTCTTCAGCGTCTGGTAAAACTTTTTTTTGTTAACTAGCGTTTCAACGATGTTTTTTTTGCCTACTGCAAAGTGAAAGTCGTCGGGAATTTCCTCTTTGATCCTCGAGAGACTTAAAGCCAAATCGTCAGTTCCTGGGTAAACTACGAGCCGTTTGCTTGTGGCACGAGCTGCCCTTTTGAGTATCTTAATTAGAACGTAGTAATCCCAAGGCATGGCAGTGATAATTTTTTTCTTGCAGTATTTGCTTGATAAAGCGAAATCTTGTTGTTTGTCTGTGACTATGTATACGTCAATGCCCTTTTTTCCTAGAATTTTAGCTGCCCATAAACCTCCCAAGTCGCCGCCCAGTATCAGCGCCGGATTTTTAATTTCTCGATCGAATGGCATAATTTTCCATTTCCTTTTTGTCTTTGACAAGGGTTGTTTCAAAGATTGGTTCTATTACTTCCAAGATTGGCTGTAGCTTTTCTGTCCGGACTTGGTCTGTAGAATTATCTTTAAGCACCTTATAACTGTTGAGCGGTATTAATCCGTAGCACAATTTAGTAAATGTTATAGTTGATGTTAGATTATATTGACTTCAACAAGAAAAAGCGGAATCAGTCGCAATCACGTCATTTCAAAAGTAGGCTATAATTCAAAAAAACAGGTGACTTGGTCCACTAAAAAATGGGAAATAAGATGACGGTGTTAAAATCTTTAGAAAAAGAGCGTGATACAATGAATAATTCTTATATTTATGGGATTATTTCGCAGCCGTTGTACTTTAGGTAGTCAAAATCTTGCAAACTTATTTTTTTCTGACGAATTAAGCTTTGAATCCTTGGTATCTCTGCTTTGATTGTCTCGATGAGTTGCTCGACAGTGTAGCAGACTTTTTTGTAAGCATCATCATTCCACCTCTTAACTATGTTAGTGTAGAGACATCGGCCACCGCAGACCTTTAGAAGTTTGCAGTCAATGCATGGCTTTTGGTTCACAAAAATTTTAGGCATCTGCAAGGGATTTGCATCTTTTATGTGTCCAAGATAGTGTTTTTTAATGCCCCACATGGTTGGGCAAGGCACAATGTAGCCGTCTGTTTGGATAGCATAGTTAATCCAGCCGCCGCCGCAACGCATAAGACAATTATTCTCGTCATTAAGAAGTGACTCAGCAATGCCTAGCAAAGGGTAAATCTTTAGCACGAACTCCTTCTTTCTCCATTTTATCAACCCAAAATTGGGCAAGACGTTTAACCCCTGGAATGTAGCTGGTTTTTGTCCATTGTTCAAAGTTGCGTCTTTGGAAATCGTTGCCCCAGAATCCAGCGTTAAGTTGCCAATGTATTGAGGTAAAAGAGATTTCTTCGTTGGTTATGAGCCATTTTACTTGTTTTTCGATGTCAGTTAGCTCCATTACAGTCATTCGAGCAATTATTTCTCCTTCGAAACCGTTTTTCTTTATGAGTTTCAAGTTGTCTATTACTTTTTGAAACGTGCCGCTGCCACGGTAATAGTCAGTTAACGTTTCTTCGCCATCAATAGATACAAGGATTGTGTGGAAACGGTTGACGTATTTTGGCTCTATCTTGTCAAGAAGTAATCCGTTTGTTTGGATCATGAAATGTTTGGGTTTGACTTTATTCATGATTTCTCTTAATTTATCTGCTTGAAGTAAAGGTTCTCCACCGTAAAAAGTCAAGACGCAATCAGAATCTTTGCCACAGAACTTTTTCAGAAGCTTTACATTATAGTTGAGATTGCGTGGTAAGTTGTAATCAACATCTATGTCGTCTCCGAAGTCGTCGTCAAAATCTTCTAGGCTTTCGCCAAAGCAGTACTTGCATTGCAGGTTGCAGTCGCTTGTGAGAATCACATGGAAGAACATGTTTTAATAGTGGATGAATCTGGTTTAATAGTATTTTTCCGTTAACTTGGAGGATTCTTCGCTCTAAAAGTGTGTAAATTTCCTTTCGCTCCAATTATGGCTATCAACGAGCAGTTTATGTTATGATATATTGTTGTTCTCAGAATTTTATTTATATGAGTTATTGCAGATAATTTTTGCTACAGGATTCTGGTCATTGGTGTAAGATTTGGCGGGTTTGTCTAAGAATCAAAAGAAAATAATTGCGATGTTGGAGATAAAACCTGACATGACCACTAAGGAAATCGCTGAGATGATTTTTGGCAGAATTGTCGAGTACAAATCAAAAGAATATGCTTCAGTGTATCGAAGTCTTATCTCTATAGAAAAGCAGGGTTTCATCCAGCGTGTACAGGTTCAACTTCGTTGGCGAAAGTCCGACAAGATGCTGAAATCAAAAACGGTTGCCTAATTCCATGTTATTAGAAACATTACTCAATTCTATGTGAGAACTAACTTAATAGTCTCTCTGATTCAATAGTATTTTTCTGCTAATTCCCGCGCTTTTTTATCCTCAGGGCTCTCTTGAGTTTCTCCAGTTGACTCTTCGTCTTTGTCATCGGTTCTGTTTCTTTTTTGTTTCTTTGCATTTTCTTTTTCAACGATTTTCTTTGCCTTTTCAACGTAACTAGTGAGATCTCTATCCTTCATAGTCTTCTCTGGCAGTGTCTCAGGTGCGTAGATCAAAGGTAGAACAGCGATAAATAGGAAGAAACTCGCAATAGAAAATGCCGAAGCCGGATTTTCTCCAATAATCTTAGCTGAAGGTCCCATTAATATAGGTACAAAACCAGCTAAGAGATAGGGTAGTCCTCCTAAAACATAGTATTTTTCCCTTTGAAAGCCTTCCGAAAGGTCCCCCCAAAGTGTCATGAAAAACACAGCTGCAAACATTCCCCAAGCTGCGCCATCTAAGCCTATGTAAATGTAATGTGAAATGGCGTTGTCAGAGAATAAGCTAAGTATTGCGTACTCTATGCCAAAGAAAATAAAGCCTGTTATGACGACTCGCTTTCTACCAATACGATCTGCTAATGTTCCGCCAACGATTGCAAAGATGCCTGAAATTGCGAAGGTAATGATTCCTGCTATAGATGCAAAATCTCCAAGTATAAATTCAGTGATTGGGGATTCAGTAAAGTTAACAAGCGAAAACATTATCCATGGTACTAAATACAGGATTAGATCGCGTCGTCCCAGGATTCGTTTATACTTTTCAGAAGGTTTTGAGGTACTCGGCTCGTATTTTGCTTTGGTTAGTGCGAGAAAGAAGATAAGGCCAAGGGTTCTCCAAAGAGTGAGCAATCCGGATCCGAATAAGGGTGCCGTGGTTTCACCAAGTGTTAGTATATAGCTCCATGTTAGAACGCCGATTAGAACACTAAATCCTGTCGTGAACCAAATGATCCCACCTAGCATACCTCTTTTTGCTATTCGTGTTGAATTGGCGAAGAAGGATAGAGCGGATGGTAATCCTATTCCGACTGATGCGCCTAAGAGTATAAACAGTATCAAATTTGTGGATACGTTATTGTTTGGAATAGTTGATAAGGGGACTGTCATGATTGCTCCAAAAAGCATCCATAAAGCGAGACCATTTTTTCTTGCTCGAGGTAAGAGCCATGCTCCAAGGAAAGCGGTTGAAGCTATTGTGGCGAAGAAAGCTCCGTATAATGAGATTCTTGTGAAATATGTCAGGTTGTTTAGTGGGTCTGTGAATAGGAAAAAAATTAGGGTGTACCAGATGAGGCTGTTGGCTACTATTATTAGTGCGGGCGCGAATTCTGGCCATTCGATTCCTTTAGGGATGTTCATTAGACCGGCCTATTTGTATCTGGTCTATTGATGATTAATCGGGTTTAACATATAACGTTTATTAATTTACCATACTGTATTTCTGTTCTACAGAAAATTTTAAGTAGTAGTTATGTTCTACACATCTACTTGAGGAAAGAAAGGTGAAGGCAAAAAGAACCATTCCAGTACGGACTCTACCTCCATAAGTACTACAAATCCTCTAACATGGAAGATACCCACAGTTCAAGTTGATTTCGTAATAATACCTTACCATGTAGTACACGCAACAAGCAAATTGCCTGTGTGGAAAAATCTTCCATCTCTTTTTTTAGTTTTTTGACAGATTCTGTTTCAAAGACTGTTTCAATTAGTTTTTCTGCATCTTTCTTTGTTATTTTTGGTTTTGCTAAAATCTCATCGATTTGGTTTTTTGTGTTGCAATTTTGCATTGCGATAATTATTGGGATAGGTAGGCGATCGATGTTTACTTTTTGCCGCAGCTCTTCTGCTTCAAAGACATCGATAAATTCCTCCCTTAAAGTGGTTAGGATGCCAAGTATTCTGCCGTATTGGCCCAGTGCTTTTATCTGATCTTCTGTTGCGCCGCCAAAAAGGGCTCCGAGACTCATATCAGCTTCGATGCTGGCAGCTTTCTTTTTAACAAAATCCAGATATTGTTCTGGTTTGCCTGTCACTTTTCCTTTAAATCTCAGTTCTAGTGCGTGTGCGTTGCCTACTTCAAACAAGTTTGTTTTCAGAATATCTATGCTTTTTTGTATTTTGTTTGGTGCAATTTCGGCAGCTGATTTAACTAGAAGAGTAAAACCCTGTATTAGAAATGCGTTTCCCAAAAGAAGTGTTAGCTCTTGACCGTACTTGCCGTAGACAGTTGGTTGATTGTGTTTTGTTTCTGATTGGTCTATTATGTCGTCGTGTAGATCAAAGGCGGCTGCGACCATGGCTATGCTGGCTTGTATTGGTACGGAGTCATCTGGGTTTCCGCCTGAAGCTTCACATGCCAGAGAAAACAGGCCTGCATGGGTGAAATCGTACCAGTTGGCGATATAATGTTCCAGAGCTTCACGGAGTTTGGGGTAATCCATTTTTATGTTATTCATCGATGTTTTTGCTGATTCGAGTCCTTTGTTGCCCCTTAACGCGAGGTCAGCCATTAAGATTTTGGTGTTTTCGGATGGCATGCTGTACCATTATATAATTTGTTGTTTAAAAGACTGATTATTTGCTTCTAAATGAAGGCAGCTGTGAGGGACGGTTATTTGGTTTTTTTGTTTGTTGAGCCTGAGCATAACTCTTAATAGTTTACTGAGGCATTCAACAGTTTTATGAGTGGACTTAAGCAAATCGAAGAGAAATGGCGAACCAAATGGGCAGATGCCCACTTGTTTGAAGCAGATCCGGATCCGAAACGGCAGAAAATTTTTGTTACTTTTCCGTATCCGTACATGAATGGGCCACTCCATGTAGGTCATGCTTTTTCTGCTTCGCGTGTTGATGCTTATGCTCGGTTTAAGCGTATGCAAGGTTACAATGTGCTTTGGCCTTGGGGTTGGCATTGGACTGGTCAACCTATCCTTGGAGCTAGTCAGCGTGTTGCTCGAGGCGATGAAGCGTTTTTGAAAATATTAAGAGAAGCCGATGGTGTGCCAGAATCTGAGCTTAAAAAATTTATTGACCCCATCTACATGGCTCAGTATTATACAAATGAAGGGCGTCTTGCCGCTATAGGAGTTGGTTTTTCGGTTGATTGGCGCCGAGAATTTACTTCAGTTTTGCCAACCTATCAAAAATTTATTGAATGGCAGTATAAGAATCTGAAAGAAAAGGGCTATGTTACGCGTGGTACTCATCCCGTGGTTTGGTGTCCCAAAGACCAAAGTCCAACTGGTGACCATGACCGCCAAATCGGAGAGGGTGTTACCCCTGAAGAATACACTCTTATTAAGTACAAGCTGGATGAGAAGACTTTTTTGCCTGCTGCGACTTTTCGCCCTGAAACCGTCTATGGCATAACTAACATGTGGATTAACCCCGATGCTACGTATGTTGAAGCAGATGTGAATGGAGAAAATTGGATAGTTAGTTTGGAAGCTGCTGAGAAGCTAAAAGAGCAGGAAAGAAAAGTTGAAGTGAAACGTTCTTTTAAGGGCAGAGAACTTATTGGCAAGACTTTCCAAAACCCCGTTACGAAGCTGGAATTTCCTATTTTGCCGGGGTGGTTTGTTGATCCCAAAACTGCGACGGGAGTTGTGTACAGTGTTCCTGCTCATGCGCCTTTTGATTGGTTGGCCCTGCGTGATCTAAAGCAAAAACCTGAGGTCCTAGCTCAGTTTGGGGTTGATCCGGAGGTTGTTTTATCAATTAAACCTGTTTCCATCATTAAAGTTGAGGGGTATGGAGAGTTTCCAGCGGTTGAAATTGTGGAGAAGTTGGGTATTAAGGATCAGAAGGATCCTAAAGCTGAGCATGCAACTGAAGAATTGTATAAAAAAGAGTTTCATGGAGGCGTTCTCAAGTCTAATTGTGGAATGTACGCTGGAAAGACTATTCGGGAAGCTAAAGATATCTTGATTGCAGATTTTGGCAGGCTTGGTTTTGCTGAAAAAATGTATGATCTGCGTGAACCAGTGGTGTGTCGGTGCATGACGCCATGTCTCGTAAAGGTTCTTTCTGATCAATGGTTCCTAAACTATTCGGATGCCGCGTGGAAAGAGCAAGCTCATGCGGTCATAGCCCAAATGACAATTTATCCTGATTCGGCTAGACCTTGGTTTAATACTGTGATTGATTGGTTGCGGGAGTGGGCTTGTGCTCGGACGACAGGTTTTGGGACACCATTGCCTTGGGGTAAGGGCTGGATAATTGAAACTCTTAGCGACTCCACCGTTTATATGGCGTTTTATACCATAAACAAGCACATAAATCAAAACCGCATCAAACCTGAAGCTTTAACGCCTGAAGTTTTTGATTACATTTTTTATGGCAAAGGAAACAAAGCTGAAATATCCAACTTAGTTGGGTTGTCTGTGGATTTGTTGGATTCGATGCGATCTGAGTTTCTTTATTGGTATCCTTTTGATTTGCGTAACTCAGCTAAAGAGCTTGTGCCAAACCACCTCTCTTTTTGTATTTTTCATCACGCTGCGCTTTTTCCGCCGGAACATTGGCCCAAAGCAATCGGCGTTAACGGCATGCTCATGATTGAAGGACAAGGCATGCATAAGAGCAAAGGCAACTTTGTAACATTAAAAGGCGCCATTGAAGAATATGGAGCTGACGCTACACGTTGTGCTTTGCTTTTGGGGGCGGAGGGCATGGATGATCCTGATTGGAGAGCGGAAAACGTTAGAGACCTGAAAACAAAGTTTGAAAGCCTTATGGGGTTTGCCAGCGGAATCCTTTCTTCGGCTACGAATGATGAGGCAACTGCCCTTGAACGGTGGCTTCAAAGTAAGCTCCAATACCGAATAAAAGAGGTAACTGCCGCTCTTGATGAACTTAAAACTCGTACGGCACTGCAGGTGGCGTTGTTTGAAGTTTGGAATGATTTGCGTTGGTACATTCAGCGGAAAGGTGCTGCTGATGCTTTAGTTTTGGGTGAAACGGTTAAGGTTTGGCTTAAGATGCTTGCTCCGTTTTCGCCTTTTATATGTGAAGAGCTTTGGAGTCAAGCTGGCGAGGAAGGTTTTATCAGTGTGGCGGCTTGGCCAAGGTTTGATGCAGATAAATTGGATTTGGCGGCGGTGGAGCAGGAGAACCTCGTAATTGAAGTCATGGCTGATACCCAAAATATCTTGAAAGCCATGAAGATATTTCCCAAACGGATCTGCTACTATACTGCAGCGCCATGGAAATGGAAAATTTATCTAAAAGTTTTGGAGAAAACTCTTGCCGGCGGGGCAAACGTTGGTGCATTGATGAAAGAGTTTGCATCTGACCCAGACCTAAGAAACCGTATGAAAGAAATTTCAGGTATGGTTCCACGAATCATCAAAGCCTTAACTAAGGTTTCAGGGGAAAGAAAAGCCAACATGCTAAAGGTAAAAGTTGCAGATGAAAAAGCAATCTTGGAAGGTGCAGCTGTTTTTCTTGGGGAACGATTCAAATCTGAAACTTCAGTTTACAGCGAAGAAGACCCACAACGCTTTGACCCCAAAAACCGAGCAGCCATGACCATGCCCTATCAACCAGCTATTTACATTGAATAGCCCATCTGAGTAGATTATTTTCTACCTTACCATATTAGGAAGAATGATAAGAAGACTTGAAGACCTAAAACTAGTAAGCATAACCTATGAAAGAGGCAAAAGAGGAATAAGGAAAATCAGCAAATCTAACCTAGAAAAAATTACATTAATCCTTCAATTATCTTACCATTTCATTATTTCTATTCAACTATGTTTATTCAGTACTTGAGAACCTAAGCAAAGTATCTTGAAAGATATTGACTCATAAGACTTGATTTTAGAAAGATTGTACTTGAAGAAAACTGGGGTATTCTAATTTTTTCTGGGTTGTTTTCTCCTAAACACAACTGTTCCAAGCAAGGTTGCTGTAGTAATGACTGCTATTATGAGAAGAATTACTGATGGAGACTCTGGAACTATTGGTGAAGGATTAACTGTTTGGTTGCTCATATTGCCAATTCCACTAAAGCAATGTGCTGAAGAGCAATTAAGTTTAAAGGGAGCAATTATCAGTAAAAGAGCTAAAGCTAAGCCTAAAATTCAGTCAATGATAATGTGAATACCATTGACTTAATGCCTAGAAACATTGACGAAATAAAGCTGAATCGAGCTTGAAACCAAAAATAGAAGGGGCCGTCGGCTAGTTTGGTCCAGGCTTGTAGCCTCGGGCGCTATAGACCCCGGTTCAAATCCGGGCGGCCCCACCAAGAAACCTTGATTTTTGCATGAATTAACGTTATTTTTGGTATATATTGTTGAATATCCAGTGATTAGGTGGTTTCAAGTGTTTTTCAATGGTTTTTGAAAGATTAAACCTAATTCTTTGGATTTTGACACTAATTCCTTGTCGAGATACAATACAACATTGCCTTTTTGTGCCATAGCATTCGCATCCGCGGGCAGGCGAGAACAAACAAAGTAATAATTTTGTTAATGAAAAATAGTAAAATTTTCTTTCTAATGAAATATGTTTGGTGAATGAGATACAAAGATTATACTTACCATTTTCCCAGTCTTTTAACAAAGAGCAAAAATTAACAAACTATAGCATAAAGCCACAGCTAACATTTTTTACTCGTTTCTTGCATAACGCTTATCCGCTACTACACAGAAAACTATCCACAGCCACTACAGGAGAGAAACGAATGGGCAGTACAGAAACTGTTGAGCAGATACAACTTCGAGAATTCTTAAGACTAGTAAGTGAACTACAATCAAAAGGTAAAATTACAGGAAAACAATTTCGAGAGTACCGCGAATTATGGATAAATCAACAACCGAATGATCGAGATGTTACAGTATGGAATCTTAAGCAACTTCTAAACGAAACAAAACCTGCATTGCCGAAAAATCAATCTGATGAAACGAAAAAAAAGCTAACTCGACAAAAACTTTAGAAAACAATTGCACGATCCATCCTTCTTTACTAATAATTATTCTCCACTTTCTTTCAACATTCAATATGATTTTTTTAAGCCATCAACGATTTTTCATTCGACGTCGTCAAGGAACTGACATTTGTCCTTTCTTTGGTTAATACTTAACCCTTATCAGGATCGATAGTTTTTCAATTCCTTAATTGCTTGAACCCAATCCCAAAAAAGAGAAAAAGACTGATCTTAAAACGAAATCAGTTAAAATGTATCTTTAGAGTTCTTTATCGATGCAGAAATCTTAACGACAGTGTTAACTAGATCTTACGAAGATTTTTCGTTACTTATTTTAGTTATATTTGGTAGGAGGTCTCTTTAGCTTGATTCTTTATCTGGAAAGAAGATATCGTGGAACCGTGAAACAGAATGACATCTGCAAGTTAAGGTTAAAAAACCATCGTCATTATCGTAGACCAGGATTTTCAGAATAGACTTTAATCAATTCAACCTTCTTAACCTAATGCGTTGAAATAGCTAGCTGCGGCAAATTGTAGTGAGGTCGTGCAATTGACTAAGTTGAAAACTTCGAGAAGATCAATTGAAAAAGATAAGACAACTTATAAGAATTGGAGAAGACCACACATACCAATTTTTAGGGTTTGCTCTTAATTTAGAGACGAATCAACTTCATGACAAGTTTCATAAAGACATTATATATAACGATTGGTTTGTTCAAACCATTACGCTCCTGCTGGCTCATTATTCTTTAGTTAACGACGTAGCCAAGAAGGGTAAGTTGGTGAAGTTTAAGGATCTGCCAGGAGGATACGCTTACGAACGTGCGTTTACACAAAAGGGAGTTGATCCCATAGCACAAGCTTTTGGCAACGTCACAGTTGAACTCGTGTAAACTGCAAAGCTATTTAGTGGGAAACAGTTGAATTACTGGGATATGTCTGTGGAGATCCTGAATTGGAGGGAATGATAAACTTAACCCAAACCATTTAGGATCGAAGGGTGTAACTTGATGAATAAAAAAAAGATAGCCGCAGCTGCAGGAATAGTTGTTTTCCTTTTAGTTGCAGGATCATACTTTGGGACTCTAAATACACCTAGCGCAAATGCTGAAATTGAGTTAGGTGTTTGTCTTCATCTTTACCAATTTGACACTAACACCATAGAGCTTTTGGAACAAATAAATTCTAGATGGGTTAGAATAGATTGGATTCCTAACCAAATGGATAATGTTGTAAACGCTATGGAAGCAAATGGAATTAAAATTCTGGCGATTCTTGATCACAACACCATGAACTTTGCCGATCCTCCTAATCTTAATTTTTCCCTCTCTCAATGGACAATGACAGTCCAAAGTATAATGGCAACTGACGTCGCAAAGAAAGTTGATGCTTGGGAAATCTGGAACGAGCCTAACGTTGAAAAATTTCAGTTTGGTTACATGAATGGCAACCCGCATAACTATGCTGAGATGTTGAAATCTGCATCTCTCGCAATAAAATCCGTTTCTAACGCTTCGGTGCTTGCCGCAGGGTTATCTCCAGACTATCCCGATTCGGCAAACCCCAATTGGAAAACATGGTTAATCGCTTTCAACGCCACTTCTTCTCAAAGCTTTTTTGATTTCCAGGGTGTTCATTTGTACGATGATTTGGTCACAAACAGTCACATTTTAAGTCAAACTGAAGATATAATGAAAAAAGGTGTCTGGATAACTGAAATCGGTCGTCCTTCTGCACCAAGTCCATATTCGAACCAAGATCAATCATCATATCTTTTTTCTAATTTCCAAATGTTAAGCGAAACAAATAATCCTGTTTTTTGGTACCAACTCAAAGATGAAACCGCTGGATCTCCTGAAAAAGAAAATCATTTTGGACTATTTGACGCCCAGAACAATCCCAAGGATGCATCAATCGCTTTTAGCGCATTTACTTCCATACCCTTAACGGTTTTTCCTGTATTCGTAAACAAGCGCTCATTTTCTCATTTTTACTTCTAATTTTACAAAGTTGGCAAACACGGATACCAAAATATCACCCGTTCACTAACTCCATATTTGTTTTTCATTACATGAGAACCATGGAGCTGTTTGTTTGTGGAATCGTTGACATGTAGAGTATGAACGATTGAATTGTGGGCACTTGCTACATTTAATTGAGTCCTGACTTCTTTGATTTTCCACGATGTCACCTACAGAGAAAAACCTCAGATTGCTTATAATGCCTTATTTCTAAAAACGCAATATTACCACTATCACCCGACAGCCGAATAAGCAATAAGTGTTCTGATTTTTTCTGCTAGAGAAAAGTTTCTGGTCAAGTGATCCACCAAAAATGATTTTAGTGAAACTTTAGGATTTATCGATTTCTGGCCTTTTCATAAGCATTTGCGACAGCTTGGTTTGTTAAAACGCCAACCACCTTAAGAGGCTCCTCTTTAGCAACAACGGGAACTAAATCCATTTTTTCTCTAATCATTATTTTGTTTGCTTCAAGGATCGATTCATCTTGATGAACTGAGACCTGTTTAAGGGGCATTTTTTCAACGCTAAGAACACTGCGTTGTTCGGGTGTGACCTTCATTAATTCTCCCCATGTAATTACTCCTTGAAATATGCCCTCCTTTTCTACCAGTGCATCGTGATAACGGTTTTTGAACATTACTTCCAAAGCGTCGGATAGGCTTTGCTGGGGATTTACTGAGCCTATTTCTGACTGCATAACATCTTTAACTCTTACGCCTGCCAGCGCAGTGGAAACAATTGTTTGTTCTCCTTCTTCGCTGGCGCCGATGTAAACAAAGATGCCGACTAGAATAAGCAAAAAGTAGTTTGGGAAGATAAAACCTACAATAACCATGCCGATACCTAAAATTCTGCCTATGTAGACTGCGTATCTTGTTGCGTCCGAGAATTTCATTCGTTCCGCAAGCAATGCTCTGAAAACTCTTCCTCCATCCATTGGGAAAGCCGGTATTAGGTTAAAGACGCCGAGAAGCAAGTTAAGGGAAGCAAGGTCAATAGCAAAGTTTCCTGTTATTGTTGTAAAGACGCCAAAGTTGAAAAGTTGCGGATAAATAACCAAAGCTGCGGCAAGTAAACCAAAGCCTAGGACTATGCTGGTGAGTGGTCCCGCAATTGCCATCCGCCATTCTTGTGATGGGTTTTCGGGGATTTCTTCAATTTCTGAGACCCCGCCGATTGGGTATAGAATTATTTTCCGAACCTTAATTCCGTAGTGTCTTGCAACCACTGAATGGGCAAGCTCGTGAAAAACTACGAAGACAAACAGAAAAAGCACGATGAAAAAAGTGTAATATTGCTGTGTTGGAAGAGATAGGGCAAACACTGCTGCAATTAGCAGTATGAAAGTAAGGTGTAGTTCTATGGGTATCCCCCATATGGAGCCTATCTTGAAGGAATATTTCATGAGTTAAAGGGAATACTGTAGGCTTTTTAAATTTTCGATTAAACTCATGGTATGTTCTATCTATGGTACAATATAGATATATAATTGGCTGAAGGTAAATTATTGGGAATACTTTTGTCTGAATTTTTATGGAGTAAACCTGTTTTGAGTTTATATCGAGAGAATAATGAGCAACCAGAAACCGAAGCTTTTGCAGTAATTAAGGCTAATAAGCTGATTATTTCAAAATTGGAAAATGGAGGATTCAGCGGTAAGATTGAAGATTTCTTCAGTTTGATGGGGAATTTGGACAAGGTTCAACCCGCCAAGAAGTATGTTGTCTGCTGGTTTGATGATTCGGTTGAAGATTTTCATGCTGCGTTTAGGCGTCTATCAGGAGTAACCTTTCCCACTGAATTAAAATATGTAACCGACAACCGAAACAAACGAACCTACAACGCAACTTTCGAAGCTAAACATGCGAAACTAAAATAGCCACAACAAACCGCTTTGTTTTCAGCCTAAATCAACATCTTAACACTTATTTCTTCTAGATTATGATGTGACTTTAACCTTGAATTTTGCAATTTTTTTAAACTCACTCTTAAATATAACTGCTTAAACTACATTGGTAAGGTCGGAATCATGGTGGAGCAAAAGTTAAAGGTAACTTTGCTTACAGGTCGCACGATAGAGCAAGGCGTTGGCAAGGAAAAAGGCAAAGCTTCTAAAGAATACTTTAATGCCTGTTCAATGTGCTACATGGATGCAGACGACATGAAGAATCTTGGCGTCAAGAATAACACTAACATTTTGGTAACAACCCCTGATGGCTCAGTTGTTCTAAGGGCAGTTAAGTACCCCCGTTCCGCAACTCCAGGGTTGATTTACATTCCTTACGGTCCTTGGGCAAACGCTATTTGCAGCAACAAGACCACAAGCATAGGTATGCCGTCGTTTAAGGGCACTCCCGCTGAAGTGCAACCTGCTCCAGCCGAAAAAGTTCTCACAATGGAAGAGCTTCTAAAAAGTGAATTTGGAAGATAGAAAAATGTCAATCATTAAATCTGTAACCTGTCCAATCTGCGGCTGTCTCTGCGACGACATTGAATTGACAGTGGAAAAAAATGAAGTTGTTAAAGTTAGAAACGGCTGCGCAATATGTGAATCTAAATTCATCGGGTATAAGGGTCATCATCGTGTAAAGACGCCGCTCATGCGGAAAGATGGCAAACTGGTTCCCGTTTCTATGGATGAGGCTGTTCATGCCGCCGCAGAAATTCTTGCGAACGCTAATTATCCCATTCTTTATGGTTGGAGTTCAACCAGCTCTGAAGCTCAACGTGTCGGTGTTGAGTTAACAGAAGAAGTCGGAGGAATTATGGATAACACCGCTGTAGTTTGTCATGGACCCTCTATTCTTGGTGTTCAAGAGGTTGGCATTCCAACTTGTACATTGGGGCAGATTAGGCATCGCGCAGATTTGATTATTTACTGGGGCTGTGACCCATGGAGTGCGCACCCAAGGCACCTAGAACGATATACTAGCTTCACGGAGGGTCGTTTCGAGAATAGCGAATGGAAAGCGTTCATGCAGAAACTCAAAGCTCAGGCGGGTCAAAAGAAACTTGAAAGCGCAGCCAGAATAGAAATAGGTTCCACGCATCCAAAACCCCAAACTTGCACTGTACCCGGAATGCCTCAATCTATGAATAAAAGTGGACGTAAACTCATTGTTGTCGATGTAAGGAAAACCATGTCTGCTGAAATGGCGGATTACTTCATTCAAGTTCAACCAAACAAAGACTACGAGCTAATGCAGGCGTTGCGTGTTCTGGTTAATGATGGTGAACTTGACGTAGATAGCGTTGCAGGTGTTCCAGTTGAATACCTAAAAGACGTTGCAGATGTATTAGTCAACTGTGAGTTTGGTGTCATCTTCTTTGGGATGGGTTTGACTCAAACTGCCGGTAAATTCCGTAACATCGAAATCGCAATTCAACTAGTTCGGGACCTCAACTCACGCACAAAATTCACAATCATGCCCATGAGAGGGCACTTTAACGTTACTGGTGCTAACGTAGTTTCTGCTTGGCAAAGCGGCTACCCATACGGCGTTGACTTTTCTCTGGGTTACCCGCGATACAATCCGGGTGAAACAACCTGCATGGATGTGCTTCTGCGAGAAGAAAACGATGCGTCTCTGATTATTGCATCGGACCCTGGGGCGAACTTCCCAAAGAAAGCCGTTGAGAACATGATTAAACATCCACTCATCGTCATCGACCCACACATGAACGCAACTTCAATGTTAGCTGACATAGTGTTTCCATCTGCGTTCGTCGGTATAGAAGTTGAAGGTACTGCATACCGAATGGATCATGTTCCCCTTCCGTTAAAGAAAGTAGTTGAACCGCCCAAAGGCGTCTTGTCTGATGAGGAAATTCTTACAAAAATCCTTGAAGAAGTCAAAGTAATCAAATCATCATCCAAAAAGTCAACTAAAAAGGTTGTATCTTAAAAATGACTGAAGTAATCATAAAAAACGGTTTCGTTTTCGATCCTATAAATGGGGTTAAAGGCGAAAAGATGGATATATCCATCAAAAATGGGAAAATTGTTCAAAAAGTAACTCACAACGCTAAAGTGATAGATGCAACCGGCTTGACAGTAATGCCCGGAGGCGTCGACATCCACACTCACATTGCGGGCGGAGAAGTTAACACTGGTAGAATGATACGACCTGAAGATCATGTTAAAGATACCGTGACCAAAACAGCAATGACTCGTTCAGGAACCGGCTATTCCATCCCTTCCACTTTTGTTACTGGGTACCGCTACTCACAGATGGGTTACACAACTGTTATGAACCCATCAATGGCTCCTCTGGAAGCAAAACACACCCATGAAGAACTAAATGACATCCCCCTTGTAGACAAAGCTACTTATCCATTAGTTGGCGACTGGTGGTTTGTCCTTGAATACCTCAGAAAAGGTGACTTGGAAGAGTGCGCTCGTCATGTCGCATGGATGATGGATATTACCAAAGGCTACGCCATAAAAATTGTCAACCCAGGTGGATTAGAATCCTGGGGTTTTGGACGCAACGTCCACAGTATAGACGACCAGGTTCCTAACTTCTGCATAACTCCCAGAGAAATCATGGTTGGGTTAGCTAAAGTTAACGAAATGCTCAACTTGCCACACTCTATTCATCTGCATACAAACAACTTGGGGTTGCCTGGTAACTATTCAACTACATTGGAAACCATGAAGGCGCTTGAAAAAGTCCCCTATCATGGGAAACCAGTTGGGCACATTACTCATTTACAGTTTAGCAGCTTCGGCGGAGACGGTTGGGGCAACTTCAAATCAGCGGCAGAAGAAATATCAAGTTACATTAACGCCCACAACCACTTGACATTTGACATGGGGCAAATTATATTCACCGACACGACGACTATGACTGCTGATGGTCCCTTCGAGTTTACGCTCTACCAGCTAAGTGGTCACAAATGGGTTAACAGCGACGTAGAAACTGAGACTAGCGGCGGAATTATCCCATTCCACTATAAGAAAAACAACGCTGTTAACGCCACTCAATGGTCAATTGGTTTGGAACTTGCATTGCTAGTTAAAGATCCATGGAAAATGATGATGACAACCGACCACCCCAATGCAGGTCCCTTCTTTAGTTACCCAAGAATCCTCGCATGGCTAACGAGCAAAAATGCACGAATGGCAACACTCAAAAATTGCAACAAGAAAGCCCAGAAAAAGAGCTTGTTGCCCTCCATCGACAGAGAAATCACGCTATACGAACTTGCAATCATGACCCGCGCCGCGCAAGCCAAAGCGTTAGGCCTCAAACACAAAGGACACCTAGGTGTTGGCGCGGATGCTGATGTTGCTATCTTTAATATTAACCCTGAAACAACCGACATAGCCCTCAAATACAAGACAGCCCGCAAAGCCTTCAAGAATGCAGCATACACAATAAAAGACGGCCAAATCGTTGTTAAAGATGGCGAAGTGGTAGGGCACGCAGACGGCAGAACCATGTGGCTAAACGTTAAGACAGCTGAGCCTTGCCGGATTGACGAGCAGATGAAAAGCAAATTCCATCAATACTGGACTGTTGACTACGATAATTATCCAGTATCAGATCACTATGTCAAGGTTAAGGACCCCATAACTATCAAAGCGAGCGTCTAGAAATGATAGTCCTCTCTCCACTTAGAAAATTCACCTATCCAATCACAGCAGAATGCATAAACCCCGATGTTTTCCAGGGCAAAGACACCTCAGAAATAGCTAAATTGCCAGTATTTGAAGGAAACAAACCAAAAGCACTTAGTGACCTTTTCAAAGTTGAAAAAGGCAATTTGGACACCCCGACAATAACCATTAATGGAGACGTGAGTGAAGTCCGCAGAATAGGCATTGGCATGAAAAATGGTGAGATAATTATCAACGGCAACGTTGGTATGCATCTTGGCGAGAAGATGGGGGGTGGAAAAATTACTGTTAACGGGAACGCTAGTCAATGGGCAGGCTGCTCAATGAAGAAAGGCACCATTGAAATTCATGGTAACGCAGGCGACTACTTAGCTTCCCCATACCGCGGCAGTACCGATGGCATGAAGGGCGGCAAAATCGTTGTCGACGGCGATGTTGGTGCTGATTCAGGCTGTTACTTGCAAGGCGGATTAATCAAAATAAAAGGCAACAATACAGGTCAATTTCTCGGTTTCCATATGAGCAAAGGAACAATTCACGTTGAAAAAAACGCTTCTACAAGGCTGGGCGCAAACATGACTGGTGGAAAAATTATTGTTTCAGGTACCTTGGAAGAATTAATGCCGAGTTTCACAATTGACAGCGTAAAAGCTAAAGTCAAAGTCGACGAAACCGAATCTGCAGCTGGACCATTCTATGTGTTTTTGGGCGATCTTGCCGAGAAAGGCACTGGAAAAATTTTTGCCTCCAAGGCCAATAATCCGCATCTAAAATCATATGAAAAATACCTTTAGATTCGCTTGTTTTTCAAGCTAAAGCCCTATATTTTAACTTCCAATAATTTAAGATAGTAATAGGTGTCGCCGATGGTTAGTCAAGTTTACATAGAAAAGATCGACTTATCAACAGGCAAAAAGAACAAAATTGTCGACTACATTGCGGAAGAAATACCTCTGCAACTTTTTGTCAACTCAACTTTTTGGGCAACTATTTTGTGTACTCCATCTAACCTTAAAGAACTTGCTGTGGGGCACCTGCTGAGCGAAGGCATTATAAAATCTATCCAGGAAATAGAAGATATAATCCTTAAAGAAAAAGAGAGTACTTGCATAGTTAAACTCGATCCAAAAGTCAATGTTGAGAGTCGAATAAGCATTTCGAGACTTCACACTCGCGTCATTGCATCTGCATGTGGCAGTGGCTCACCTTATCAATATAAAGGCAAAACACCGTTTGTTGACTCCAAATTGAAGGTTAAAGCGCAAGTTATTTTTGAGAGTGTTAATCAGCTTAACTTCAAAGCTGAAGGCTTTAGGCAAACAGGTGGTTTGCATGTAGCGGCAATCTACAAGGCTGACGGCTCGATGTTAGCTTTGGCGGAGGACGTTGGCAGACACAACGCTGTGGACAAAGTAATCGGAATGACCGCTTTGAATAAGGTTGATTTTGCTGAATGCTTTTTGACTTTATCTGGACGCATGTCTGGTGATGTGGCTTTCAAAGCTGCAAAGGTCGGTTTACCAATAATAGCTTCTTTAGCGGCAGCGCTTTCTTCAGGAATCGCAACAGCTGAAGAATCAAACGTTACTTTAGCAGGTTTTGTACGTGGAAAACGATTAAATGTTTACACATCGCCTGAACGGATAATTATTTGATTTGTTTTTGGCACCATGATGCGTCGGATTTTGCTCTTTCTCCAAGAAGATAGCAATAGTTTTGATCGAAAATTTTTGCTTCTGCGTTATAGTTTTTTGCGGCTTTCAGAAAAGCATCTTTATTTTGTTTCGTTGATGCTGGTAGGCTTTTGGCTTGGTGCTCACGACTCAAAGCAGCCCAAAAATGAAGTTCCTTTCTCTCCAATCTATCCGCGCAACTTGCAAACATTTCCGATGAATCCAAAAATTCTTTTTTGCCTCTTTTTTTAGAAGCTTCCAATAGTTGTGGGATCTCTTCCAGAGGGGGCTCTCCTAGGTTTAACCGTAAGTTTGCAGCCATTGAACCTTGTCCTTGGCGAGGTTTTAGCAGTTCTTAAATCTTGTTGAGAATTAATATTAACAAAGCTTTTCAATTTGGGATCCAACATTTTGATATCTCCAAGCGGCGAAACAAACAATGTTCTTAACGTACCTCTGATGATGTCGTCGGGATGCGAGCGTCCTAAATGGCAGAGTAAATCGGTGATTCTAAAGCAGACTTTTCTGGAAAGAACCATGAGTAACGTTTCAAGTCTGCCGTTTGGCCACATCGGAACAGCAACATAGGAATCTTCTATTTTGGTAAAAAGATATTCAGCTACTTTTTGGTCAAGCATAGGTACATCGGCGGGAACTGTTAGATAATAATCTGCTTTGACAGTTTTTAGTCCAGTATAAATCGCAATCAACGGTCCGCTTAAACCATTAATTTTCAGATCCGTAGCTAAACTTACCTTTGGAGCATCAAAAGCTGCCAAAACTTTACCATATTCTATTTTGCGTGCCTCTTCATTTACAACAACGATGACCTCATCTACAACCTCACTTATGCTTTCAACAGCTGAGAACTAGGAGAGGTTTACCCCATAACTCTGCGAGCGCTTTATCTTGCCACTTACCGTTTGTTGTCTGAAACCTTTGTCCTTTTCCCCCAGCAAGAACGATTGCAGCTCGCTTATTCATCTAATAACCTTGCATAGGTAAACCACCGCGGTTTATCTAATTTACTTGACCAAATCTTTTCTTTTTGTCACTAATAGTTTTTTGACCAAATCAAGAAGCTGGGCTCTTTCATCAGGCAAATTTATGAAAGGGATGCTACTTGTTTTTTGCTTGTTTTTTGCAATCAACCCAGTTATTGCCAAGATTGGAGGAACGCTATTGCTGAGCGTTTTATCTAGATCTTCATTTGTCTTAGCTGTAATAATTTTTGTTATATCTGGTCGTTTAGAAATGTAACCGTGAAAACCCTCGATGAATATAATGTCAAGTAACTCATTCTCTAAATGTTTTATTACCTTATCCAAATTTTCAATTGAAGCTTTAGTTTTTTCTATAATCGCAATTTCGTCAGGTGAAACAGCGACAGTAATCTTGCTGCCTGCTTTGCTGAAGCGCCAGGTGTTTGTGCCTTCTTTGTCGATAGTGAAGTTTTCTCGGTGAATATGTTTGATTGCGCCAACTTTGTAGCCCATTTCTGTTAGCCTGGAAATTAAGAATTCTACTGTGGTGGTTTTTCCTGAACCGCTTATTCCCACTGCAGCGATTAACACAACCATTCAGATGTGCCCTCGTTTGAACTATCGAGGGCGGTTTAATAAATGCCTCGATAATAGGCTAATTAAGATTTTTTTTAAAAAACTCGCCGATAAGAACTTTTTTTATTTGCTTTTTATGTAAGTAACGTTGAAGCTTGAGCCTTCGGAGCTAAGTCCTGAAATAGCTGTCAATTGTGTGGCTTGCTGGTTGGTCATTGCTATTTTTGAAGAGGTGAAATTACCGATTGGCCCGACTGTATTTGTCAGATTGATAAAGCAGTTGCTAAATGTGAGGGTTCCAAAGTTTGCTAGGGTGCTGGTTTGGTTTCTTATGGTTGGTCTTTCAATTATCCATTCCCCTGAGGATTGGGTAGAATTATAGGCGATATTCTTGCTGAAAGTTTGGCCATTAGCAAGATCACTCAACTGAATACTCCAAACATTTGAGGTTGAGTTAATCAAAGAAATAGAAGCAAGAACAGTGTCTCCAGGATTAATTTCTAAGTTGGGTATTGTTATTGAAAAATCAGGCAAAATTTCATACCACGCATAGTAGGTTGCTATTTGATTGGACGCGTCATGTTCAGTTCCAACTTGAATTAAGGTTTTATCGCTTTGTCCTCCTATTCCAATCCATGCGGAAGAATAGCCGTTTGTAGTTGATGCGTTCACTTGGGGTACAGTCCATTGCCCCGTAATTGAATCGATGGGTTGTTTTTGGTTGAATGCTTTGGTTACTATAAATCCAGACCAGCTCAGGCTTCTTATTGTTGAACTTTCTGGGTCTCCACTGAAGGACTCGCTGAGAAATGAGAGAAATAATAGTGTGAACATCACCAAAACTAGCCAGAGCGCCAATAGCAGAATGAAACGTTTTCTAATTTTGTTAGTTGCATGTCGAATAATTATTTCCCTATCTCCCAAAAAATTGTTTAGTTCGAAACATTAAAAACAATCTAGTTTTTATGTTGATAGCTTGAAAAATAAAGGTTTTGATGTATTGATAAATGAGCTTATTTTTATTTGATTTTTCAGAACAACAAGCACACTTAATTGAGAGCCCAATCTACAGGGTATTTAATGTTCAAAGTAAAACTGATGAGTGAACGAGACTATTTTTTTGCAACTAAATTAGCAAATACTATGGACTGGAACATGGCAAAAGCAGATTTTAAGTTCATGAAATTTTTAGAACCCAGAGGTTGCTTTGTTCTATATGAGAGTTACAAAAAAATGGGAATTGCCACATGCATTAGCTATGGCGAGTTAGGATGGTTTGGGAACCTAATTGTTAAAGAAGAATATCGAAATATGGGCGGCGGAAAGGTTCTTGTAAACCATGCAAGGGATTATTTGTGTGCTAAAGGTGTTAAGACAATCGGGCTTTATGCGTACCCAAACCTTACTAACTTTTACGGTTGTTTGGGATTCGAGTTGGATGAGGATTTCTCTGTTCTCTGCGCGCATTCTCTTGATTCATTTAAGAGTGAACATCTGCCAACGATTGGAGAGCTGAATATTAAATCAGTAACTAAGATGGATAGAAAATGCTTCGGAGGCGACAGAAAAAAACTCCTTGAATCCATCATTTTTGGAACAAACAACGTTAACTTTTATTTTTCAGAGGATAACAGAGTTCTGGGATATGTGGCATCAACAGTTAACCAATCAATGGTTTGGATTGGACCTTTAATCTGTGATCCGTCACGACCTGATATTGCTATTTTGCTTGTAAAAGCAATCTTGTCAAAACTGCATGGCAAAACAATTTACACTGTAGTTCCTAAGAAAAACTCTTTTCTGTATAATTCATTTATTAATCTTGGATTCAGGGAATCGTTTTTTGTTTCAAGAATGTATTTTGGTGAAAGACCTGCAGGAAATTGTATATACCTGCCAGAATCATTAGAAAGAGGATAATTTATGGAAGATTACTGTAAGCTGCTTGTCGAGGATTTTTTAAAGAATTCTTTTTCAACCGTAAAAGTACTGGTTGAAAATGCCCAAGAAGCCAAGAAGCAAAAGGCTCGCCGCAAAGTCACTCTATTTCGTTGTGTTAATGGTAAAAAAGTCGCTGTTCCTTTTACGGATGAACATTTCTACTTGAGGGGTTCTGTAGAGTACACTAATCCTCAAGTGACAGTTGAAGAGACTCAAGGGGTTATTGGAACACGCTTGCTCGAGACTTGTGCAAACTACTATTTTGAACAAGGATTACGTCAACCCAACGAAAGTGATGTTAAAGCGTTGGCTGATCTTCTAAAGGAACCTTCGGGAGAAGGCTACATAGTTGCATTTTTATTAAACACTGACGATGTGGAACCAGACCGATATTCGATGAACCCACTCAAGCAATCGCTTGTTGAAAGTGGGCAAAGTGCTTTTCCTGCTTCTACAGTTAAAACTGACCAACTAAAAGTTGATCAAAAATTTGTTAAGAAGTACAGTGGTTCTTTAATCTCCCAAAAAGAAGTTGCGCTCATAGAGGAGGGGCTTAACGACTCAAATGGTTCCTACCTTGATTTAGTTGATTTAATCAAAGATATCCAATTCATTGAGCTATCCGAGTTTTTCGGAATGGATTTGTCATTATATTCTTTGAGGATGCCAATTGCAACATTGAAAACAGAAGGCAAAGAAGGTCTAGTGCATCATATTATCAGTGAAAGCCACAAAGATTACTCCACAATTGAACAAGCTTACGCTTGTATGGGGCGCAGTATTAAAAAGCGGACAACTCTTTTGACTGTGCCGCATTCCAGAAAAGGTTTTGGTTCTAAGAGAGCTGCTAGAGGAAAATTGCATTTTGATAACGGGAACTTCTTAGATGCCTCAATTAAATACAAGACAACCGCCTTATACCCGAATGGGGCAGACCCCAAAGATATTGCTGTTGCTGTGTGCGACGACAGCTTTACTGTGGACAGGAAAAAACTTGTTGAATACGATTTTAGTGAGACTCCTTCTTCACCGCAATTTTTTCTCTATTCCTTGGGGTCACCTGAGGATGCAGCAATTTGGCATGGGGTTGGGGCCTTTGGAGCTTCACATCTTCTTCAAAGCTACTCTTCCGCTCGCAACGAATGTAAGAATGGGAAATTTATAAGAGATTTGATCGCAAAATACAACATCAGGTTGGGTGGTCCCTTGCATTTTAACATGGTGCCAACTGGTATGTGGAGGCATCCAGAGTTCAACAACATCGACGCAAGCATAGGCTGTGTGGGCGACCTAGCTGATTTAACAAGTTGGGGAATGAAAATGGAATACCTTTCAGATTTCAAGTAGGGGCAAACTCGGTAATTTGACGGCAATTGAAAACATAATGTTTAGAATACTGCGTTTGTTTAGAAAGCTCCCTTTTAACATATTGGGTATTGGTAATAGAAAGGTAATATTTTCAGAGTACTTTAAAGATTTTGAAAAAATAGAAGCAGTAAAGGGAATTTTTGGCGACAAAACCCAAGAGATACTAAATACCTTAGAGGTTGAATTGAGCTGGGTACTGGGTTATATGTATGTGGATGACTCAGATGGGCACCTTGTCATAAGCAAAGGCTACTTGAGAAGCGGGGATAAAACGGATATCTACCTGGATTTAATTCATGAGTTATGCCATGTCAAACAATTCATGGATGGAAAAGAACTCTTTGACCCTAAATATGAATACGTTGATCGACCCACCGAAATTGAAGCTTACCGTTACACTGTGCAAGAAGCTAGACGGTTGGGCTTGAGCGATGAAAGAATTTGCCTTTACTTGAGAACTGAATGGATGGATGAGCATGATTTTAGACGGTTAGCTAGATATGTTGACGTCTTTGTCCGCTAACACTTCACGATAAACCGTAAGCATCTTTTGAGCAGAAATATCCCACGTAAAATTTTCAACAACAAACTTTCGTCCATTGACACCCATTCTTTGGCGCAAATCTCTATCATTTAAGAGTTTTATCAATGAATCTGCCAATGCATCGCTTTCTACCACATTAACCAGCAAGCCCGTTTCTCCGTTCTGAACAGCTTCTCTTACACCGCCAATATCAAACCCGACAACTGGTTTACCTGATGCCTGGGCTTCAAGAAGAACAATTCCTTGTCCTTCTTGAATAGATGGTAAAACAAAAACATCCGAACAATTGTATAGAGTCGGAAGCAATTTCTCGCTAACTCTCCCCAGAAACATGAAGTTAGTTGTAAGTTTTGCATCTTGGACTGTTTTGATTAGATAGTTTTTGAGTGGTCCTACACCAGCAATTAAGAATTTTGTTTCGGGTTGTTGTTTGACAATTTTTTTTGCTGCTTCAACCAAAAGAGGGAGTCCTTTTCTTGGAATTAAATTGCCTATAAAGAGTACGCATGGTCCTTGCCCTAAGCCAAATTGTTTCTTGAGTTCTTTTTGGTTCTCTAAGGGTTTGAAAGCTTCGACATCAACCCCGTTTGGGACAATACAAATTTTTTCTGAGTCCACATCGTAATAATGCTGGATTTTTTCAACCGAGTATTTGCTTATTGTCACAATAATTGATGCGTTTTTTGCTGTTTCGGCTTCCAATTTTGCAAGGTGATTCATGAATAGGTTTGCAATCCTGTCTCTCAGTGTTTGATAACCGTTTCTTTTTGCTTGTTCATATTCGTCAGCTAAAACTCCGTGAATGGTATGAATAAACGGCTTTTTGTTGTTGTGTTTCTTTAATGTTTTTGGGATTCCATACCCGCTTACTGCGTGACCTTCGAAAACATCTGCTTCAATGTTTTCCACTCTTTTGGTTAGATTTCTATTGAATGACCAGTTGTCCAATGGGAACAGTTTGTCGGTTGAATTGATTGGAGTAAAGCTTGCACCGTTGATTACAATTGGTTGCTTAAAACCCGCTTTTGTGCCACTATAAACGGAAATTTCTGCTTGGGATTGTAGTCGTTTAGTCATTTCCATAATGCGCCTTTCGACTCCTCCTTCGTACAAGTGAGGTGGCTGAGTGTTAAAGACTGCCAATCGAAACTTTTCCATTAGACGCACTTCTCAAGCTTTAGTCTGCGTTTAAGTTTGCTTTTTTAGATATAAGTTATACCTAGTGTTGACATTTTTCTTCTAATGGCATTAGATAGTTTAGCAAATCGTTAATTCACGGGTTTGAGCTTTTTGGTTGTTTTTTAAGTCTACAACTATTTTTGTTATCTTTAAATTGAGAATTGATGTTATCTCTTACTCCTTGAAAAAGTTCTATGAAGTTTTCCCTGCAGTTAGCTGAACAAAAAGCAAGGTCTTTTAGTTTTTCATCAAAAACGTATGTAAGATTACAGTTTTTATTTGTTAATGGTTTTTTGCAATATGTGCATTCTTGATTTTCCATTCTTAACTCCTTCAAATAAAGCAGGTTCTTTTCCGGGGGTGTTTATCAAGCGTCCTTTTTGGTCTGCCTTAACACGATAGAGGATTGCGCTGAATTGTTTAATTATTTTATAAATTGTTTTAATAGAAAAGCTTTACTTTTAGTTATGTTAAGTTAGAATAGGTGCATTGTATGTCTGTTCCTTTCTACATGATGCTTCGAACCAAGATCGGGGAAAATCGAAATGTTGTTCATGAAGCCCAAAAGATTGAAGGTGTCAAAGTAGCCCATTCAGTTATGGGCAATTACGATGTAATCCTCTACGCCGAGGCAAAAGATCTTGAAGATATAAGGCGCATCCGCGAGGCTATAAACGACATTAGTGCTGTAACCCAAAGCGAAACGCTTGTCCATGCCTAATTCAAGGAAAAATTTTAAAGACGAAATAACTCAATGAAATTAACCATCAAGTATATTGACAATATTTAGGATCCCTGCAGTTAAACAATCAGGTATTTTTTCTTTCTGCTAATTTCAGCAAATTTCCATTTTTCCAACAATCGTCAAAGTAGTTTTTTGCCAAAGATATTACTGCTGGACTATTCGTCCACAAGCCAGGAGTCTCTGCAAAATTGCCTTCTTCAAAAACAGCTAAGACAATCTCTCTTGTGTCTTTCATTCCAAATTTTACCGAAACGGAGTTAGAGATACATTTGACACTAATGTGAGGGTTTTCTGACAAGATTTCACAAATTTTCTCTCTATTCCCTTGATTTGGAATTTGAGTTATCCATCTTACTTCAACGTCTTTGTTTTTTATCGAATAAAGAGAGTCTGCTAAGATTGTTAGGCATGACAGGAATTCTCTACGAGGAGAAATAGTGTAATAAGTTTGCTGAGTTTTTTCGATTAATTCCTGAATTTTGTGAATTATAGATTGTTTTTCTGTAATTAGTGTGAACCTATCTTTTTCAATTGATTGAATTGTCTTGGAATAACGTTGATTTGCTTTGCTGACAAATATTTCTGCCTCATGATTTAATTCATTGATGTGCCGAATTTTGTTTTCCATTAAAAGAGATACAGCTTTTTTTGGTTCAAGGGCAATGTACCTTATTGGTTTTGTAATTATTTTCTCAACTAATCCTATCTTCTGCAGTTCAAGTAAAACTCTATAAACATCTTGTCGTGCAACATCTGAGATTTGAAATATTCTAACGGCCTTGGCGGGTGCTTCTAGCTTGAGAAGCGCCAAATAGATTTTAATTTGATTATTCGTAAGCCCCAAATCTGAGAGAACTTTGATATCTTCACTATCAGGAACTAATTGCATAGCATCTATATTGGTATAAAATACTTTTAAAGTTAACTTTTGTCGTAAGCTTGACATACGACTTCATTTTATAAGCATTTTATTGATAAATGGGTTTTTTGAATAAGAGCTTTTCAACATGCCTCTTATTCCATTTGGAATTAAGGAGAACAAAAAATGAAAATATCAAACAAGAAAATGACAACGGCAATTGCATTGTTTCTGATAGCGCTATTTTTTGCATCAATAATTGCAGTACCTTCATCGAATGGAGCAGTTGAACGTACAAAAAAAACCTATGCAGTTTGCGGTCTCATGCCAAATCCAGTTGGTGTCGGCCAAGAAACCTTGGTTTGGCTGGGAATTACCGACTACGTAGAAAATCAATCATGTGGATGGACTGGGCTAACAGTCACGGTTGAAAGACCAGATGGTGTAACCGAAACTCTTGGGCCCTTCACAACTGACGCAACAGGATCAACAGGTACAACCTATACACCCAGCATGACTGGCAACTTCACTTTCCAAACACACTTTCCAGCACAATGGTTTAACTGGTCAACCTCACCTATGTTCGACCCAGAAATCTATGGAAACATATACTATCAAGCAAGCGACAGCGATAAAATAACACTTCTTGTAACATCTGAACCAGTGAAAGACTACCCTAATACTGCCCTTCCAGAGGAATACTGGACACGCCCAATAAATGCACAGCACTATACATGGAACACGATTTCTTCAAATTGGCTAAGCATCCCAGTCAACAGGAATGCAATTAACAACGACAATGCCCCAACAAGCTCACACATCCTTTGGACAAAACCGCTCGCCCTTGGCGGTCTCTCAGGGGGATTCCTAGGCGTTCATTCCGCTGAATCCGGAGATGCATACGAAGGAAAATTCGTGAATACAGTAGTTCTCAATGGCATGCTTTATTACAACAGATATGCCCAGGGCTTTGGCGGTGGCTGGGCTCAACAAGGAATTTCTGCAGTTGACCTAAGAACCGGAGAAGAAATCTGGTTCAAGAACAATAGTAGACTAGCATTTGGTCAAACACTCTATTGGGACTCATTTAACATGCACGGAGTATTCTCATACATCTACACTACCGTTTCAGCATTCGACATGACTACATTCACAAGCGTAACAACTTGGAATGCATACGATCCATTGACAGGCGAGTATCAATTTAGCATAAGCAACATACCTTCAGGCGGAGTACAGTTTGGCCCAAGTTTCACGCAAACTGGAGCCAATGGTGAGTTCATAATCTACAACATCGACCTAGTACACGGCTGGGTAGCAAAATGGAATTCTACTACAGCAGTTATTGGCCCTCAATTGCCAGGAGCAATGGCTGCTGGAAGTTGGGGTTCAGCAGCTAACACCCAACGAACCTTCGACGGTAACAGAGGTTACGATTGGAATAAAAGCATCGCGGCAGGACCAAACGCGTTTTCTGGAAGCATCAGCGCAGTAACTGCAGACAGAGTAATTGGTTGCTCAGCAGGCGGCTGGACAGCGATAGGAGACAAACCCGTCGATATTTGGGCATTCAGCTTAGTCTCAGCAGAGAACACTGATCTACCTACACTATACACCACATCATGGACGCCACCAACAGGAGACTTAACCGTTAGCTTCGGCGATTCGAGCCCAGACGACAAAGTCTTCACCTTAGAAATAAAAGAAACTAGACAAATCTATGGCTTTAACATGGATACTGGACAACTAAAGTGGGGACCAACAGCATCACAGACTGAACTGCAAATATACGGCATGACAGGAGCAGTCTCTGACGGCAGACTATTCTCAACTGGCTATGGAGGAATACTCTACTGTTACAACATGACCACTGGAGATCTTCTATGGCAGTATGAAGCTAAGGATGCCTACAACGAAATTCTCTGGAGCAATGACTGGCCACTTCAAGTTGCTTTTGTAGCAGGCGGAAGAGTGTACCTATCACACAATGAGCACTCACCCGTTAATCCTCTTCCACGAGGTGCACCGTTCCTTTGCATTGACGCACAGACTGGAGAAAAAATCTGGGAAATACCCCTCCGATCAACAAATTGGGGTGGCGGACCAGTTATAGGCGATAGCATAATAGCGATGTGGAACTCTTACGACGGTCAAATATACAGCTTAGGAAAAGGTGAAAGCGCAACATCCGTAACTGCACCAGACATAGGCGTACCCGCAGGAACATCTGCCATCATAAGAGGCACAGTAACCGACCAATCCCCAGGAGCTAAGGGAACACCAGCCATTTCCGACGCATCAATGGATGAATGGATGAACTACATATACATGCAGTTTGAACGTCCGAAAAATGCCACAGGAGTACCCGTATCAATCGATGCTATTGATCCCAACGGAAACTACATCCACATTGGAGATACGACAAGCGACTCAAGCGGCACATTCAGTTACAGATGGGTTCCACCAGACATTCCTGGACAATACAAAATTATCGCAACTTTCGCTGGCTCTAACTCATATTGGCCTTCATTCGCAGAAACAGCAATGTCAGTTGACTCAGCTCTGGCGACACCAGCACCAACAGATACACCACTAACTTCGATGTCTGATACGTACTTTGTTCCCGCAGTTGCAGGCATAATCGTCACAATAGCCCTAGTCGGCGCAATAATAGTCTTGGTTCTCAGAAAAAGACCATAGACAAAAAAATTTCCTTTTTCTTTTTTTTTAATCCATTGGAGTAAATGTGGGCTGAGAAGGCTTTGAGTAGATTTCATGAAATAGCTATTTGCATTTTCTCTTTTCTTCATTTAACTCCAGAACCTTAGCAAACCGCTTCCAGAAAATCCAATGTATCACCTTCCAAAATTTTGTTTCTATTTGTTTAGAATCAGCACCAATGCAATAGCAATATTAGCTGCAAACTCAAATACGCAGTTTCTAGAAGATGTTATTTCATATTTAAAATTCATTAACAAACAATTTTATTGAACGGTTAAATATTCAAGAGTAAAAGAACACATAAAAATCAGAAAATCTTTTAGTCTAGAGTTAAGGAGAAAATTCTTGTCTGCTTCTGATTTAAAGCAAGGAAGCAAAATTGCGCAAATAGCTTTTGTAGTAATGTTAACGCTCGGTTTGACTGAGCTCATTGTAGGTTCTCTTGCTAGGACAGTTTCGCTATTAGCTGATGGAATACACTCCATTTCTACTGGAGTAATTTTTTTTATAGTCTGGATTGGGTTGCGCCTTTCTGGCAGGTCACCTGATGGTACCTTTCATTTCGGTTACTATCGGGTAGAAGCCCTTGGGAGTTTAATTGCGGCCTTTGCTTTAACCGGGTTTGGAGGGTTTGTTCTATTTGAAGCTTATAACGTTTGGATTGAGGAGAGAGTTATTCTACATCCAGAAATCGCCATAGTAGTTGCTATAATTGCAATAGTAATAACCGGTGTTGTTTCTTGGCGGACCGAAAGAGCATCGGAAGAATACGGTTCAACGTCATTAGGTGCAGGAGGATTGACAGGAACTATCGATGTTCTTTCCTCTGTGGGCGTGGTAGTGAGCGTTATTTTAAGCAAGTATTTTGGAATTTTTCATGCAGATTCGATAACTGGAATCTTGATTGCGATTGCGATCTTTGTGAGTGCTTATTCGATTTTTAAGGAGTCTTCATTGGTTCTCATTGACGCTTGTAAATGCGGTGATGTTGTGAATGCAATTGAAGACATAGCTAGAAATATCAAGGGAGTAAAAGAAGTACACAGCATCCGCATGAGAAAGCTTGGAAGTCACATGACAGGTGATATGCATATAGTTGTTGAAAATGATATGCTTGTAAAAGAGGCTGATGATATCGCCACCAAAGTTGAAGAAAAAATAAAAGAGAAGTTTGAAAGTGTCATAGACATGAAAGTCAGAATAGAATCAAACGAAGCGCACGATCGCCATTCAAAGGAATTTGAAATAAAAACAGAAAAATCAGGTGTCGACTAACAAGTTAAGAAATAAATAGTATTTTGTTCTAGAATGATTAATTGAGAATACACTTGATAAATGGTTGTTAGATTTTTTTGTTAAATGTTTAGGAAATAGACAATGGCGCTTAGAATGATGAAGAGTGCGGCAAGAATTGCTATCGAATAGGCGAATTTTCTTTTTGCTTCTTCTTTCTCGTAATAGCGGCGAGGTGTAACTCCTCTAATTCTAAGCATAATGCTGGAACCCAACTCTAATCCAATCATGTACACAAACATTAGTGCCAGAGCTCCGGCAAACAGTCCATTATTTTCTAAGGCTAAACCTATTCCCGCCACAGTAGCTGGCGGCACAAGAGCAACAGCGATTGCTACTCCAACAAGTAATTCTGGAAGACCCACAAATAATGCCAAGCCTCCTGCGAGCCCAATAACTAAAGCTATTCCGATGTCAGAAATAGAAGCGTGCGTGCGTAAAGCAATTTGACCCGAACTGATTGGGACGCTGGCAAATTGTGAAACAAGAAAAGTTGTAATAGCAGACAAAGCTATTATGGCGACTAGAAGACCCAGAATCGATAACTGGCTAACTAACACTTTTCTTAGCCTTCCCAAATTGGCATTGACGGCAAATGCATTTAGTGGACCTAGCAAGAGGAGAAAGAAGCATTGCTCCAATTACGATAACAACATTGTCTAAGAATAATCCCGAGAAAGCTACTATGGTTGCAAAGAGAGCCATAATTAATGTATCTTTTTTTAGGTGGACATGTTTGTCTGTTGCGTTTACCAATCGCTCTAATGGGTTATTTGTGGATTTTTCCTTTGCAGCTTTCTCTTTGGCCTTATCAAGTGTAGCGGAAACAAAGGCCTCAACGTCATAAATACTTATCACGTTTTCTTTTATTCGATTATCCATATTTTTCGTTAGTTCTTCCAGAGCATTATCTACAAGTTCATCAGGAATTAAGAGCGGAAAAATTGGTAACCCTCTCTTCGCCCTGAGTCGCGTCTGAACGAACTACTGGGATGTTTAGTTTCTCAAAAGCTTCACGAATCTTTTCAGACTGCTTTGCAGTTACTGTGACATTGATTCTTTTCAAAAAACATCATGTTGATCTAGTGTTGCGAGAATAAGAATCTTTTGAGTCATTCTAAAAAGACCAAAATTGACATACCGAATACCTTCAAAGGGACTTAATCTAGTAAAATTTAAAATTATTTCTCAGAATTGATTAACAATTATTCATTCTCAGTTTTTTTGATTGATTAACCGAATATAAACGTCCAATTAAGAACAAAATAGAAGATTACACCAAAGAATAGAGTTGTTAACCATAAAATAAAAGTGGCGAGCATAAATTTTTTCTTAGCTGCACAAAACTTGGTTGACTGTCTCAAACGCCATCCACCAACAATCCATATGCCTAGAATAGCTGTTATTAATCCTGCTATCCCATGAAAAGATGAGAATGCGACAATCAACATTG
>CAVZIW010000015.1:0-71534 GCA_963775465.1 Candidatus Bathyarchaeota archaeon
TTCGACGTCGACCTCAAAAGACACTTACAGAACAACATTTAACCCCCGCCCCAATTGTCTTTTTCTGAAGTACCCTTTTTTTACAGTGGCTTTATCCCAAATACACTTCACTTGCCACTTTAAAGCAATGCCCGCAGACGTTGCATCTATAAGCGTCGATTTGGAAAAAGCAGTTTTCAAGAGATTTCTCTGGTTTATTTTGTTCTTTTCCACAGTTTGGGCATTTAATCAAAATAGCTTTGTTCATAATTGAAACAACTACTAACGTGAGAAAAATCAATAAAAAGTTGTGTTGTTGCGCTGAAGATACAACAAGTTTGGACTTAAGTTCGGGTAAGATAAAGTTAGAGAAAGATTTGAAATTTTAAATTTAATGCAGCAAACTTCGGCTTAAGCTAATGTGTCATGGCAAGCTCGTTACTTAGTTTTTGTAATTGGTTAAAAAGCACGCAGTGTCCTTCATCAGGAAAAAGTTTGACTGCAGTGTCTTTAACTTTTTGTGCGATTTTTTGTGCGTTGTCAACTAGACATGTTTTATCTTGAGTTCCTTGCCACAAGGTTAGCTTTCCCGCTGGAATTCGTTCTACACTCTCGCTCCAAGGTTTCAGAAATAATTGGTGCTCTTGGAAAACTGTTTTTACACTATTCTGCTGCCTAAACCCTTCTGCCATTGCTGCATACATCTTCTTTAACCATGCTTCGTCCGCAAAGAATTTTCTGTCGGGGATAGGCCAGTCCGCTACCATCTTTTTGCCACTGCGAGATTTTAGATAACTCCCCACGTCTTTGTTTGCCTTGAGGATCGATCTTCGGAAGAACTTCAACCCCCACGTTGCAAGGAAACTGTTTTTCATGACGACTTTTGCGAGGGGATTTCCATTGTGTGCTTCCGAAACATCGAAAGGCAAAGTTGGGCAGCTAACGGCTAGGGCGTGAGTTACCTGCTGCGGGTATAGTGAGATATGTGTCAATGCGAATGGTCCTCCTCCTGACCAGCTCAAAACTGAATAATTGTCCAGCTTCAAGTATTCAGTCAGTGCTTTAACGTCCTTGGAAAACTCGCATAGTCCGATTCTATTTGTAAAAGTTGATAAACCATATCCAGGTCGATCGATACCTATTAATTGGAATCGATTTTCATGGATGAATTCTTCTAAGAGCAAAATTTCTAAACGGCTACTTGCGGTGCCGTGAAAATAGATAACTGGGTTGCCTTCGCCAATTACTTTGTATCCAAGCTGGCGTTTGTCTGGTAATTTGAGCGTTTTATTGACCATTGGTCCTTAACCTTTTTGACTGCAATTTTATGAGTATTGAAGTAATACTTCTACTGCGCCTATAGAGTTTCTCATCCATTTTTTTCAATTGGAAAATTTTTCACTTATAACTAAACCTTCTACAGCTGATTAGAGTAGCTGGATTCTTATGGAACATGGAAAGTCATTGTGAAAAAACCTAAATTATGTATAGTTTCTAAGCGAAAACTCTGATTGCGTATTTTTTGTTCAATGAAATATTCAAGCAATTCTAAGCCAACACAAACAGCACTTTTTCCCTTTCTGTTTTACCAATAATGAAGTAAAGATAGAAAAAGTAAATTTTAATGGCTGAACTTACAAAACCATAAATCTAAACTAAATATTGAATAATACTTGCAAACCTGGACTTTTAGTCCAAATTAAACCACTTGATACGTCTATCAGATACCATAATCGTAGTTCTTGAAATCGATATCTAAATTAATAAGTCTTTGAGGTTTGTCCATTTTAAGATCTTGAATCAATTCAATGGTTGCTCTTGTATCAAGATGGTATAAAGACCAAATATTTTCGACGATTAAAAGATGAAAATTCAACAATTCAATTCCGGCAACCTCAAAATCCTTTAGAAGTCTAAAATAACTCTTTGGAATGGCAATTCCATAGAAAGTCCACAAGTCACGTTTATCCATTTTTCGCAGTACTTCACCTATTGCAAACAGCAACTCTCTTAATCGCAAAATGTCCGATATGTCTTCTTTTTCCCCAATGGCAAATATAACAAATTTCTCCTTATTTTTTGTGGCCTTTATGTTTAAGCCAACTTCAAATTTATCTGAAAAAGTTGCAACACTGTATTTTGCTGTTTCAAAATGATTTTTTACGCTATCAACAACCTCTAGCAAAGATAATTTACCATTATTTGAATTAATTTTTGCCATTTTTTTTTAACTTCCAACATAGTTATTCTTCAAATCAATAAATCTGTAATTTACTATTTTCTTAGTATCTAGCTATTCAAGTTAAATTACATGAATCATGTAGCTAAATAGACACTAAGGTTTGAGCTGTATTAAACTATTTTGAAAATAAGTGTGATCTTTTAAAAGATATATTTGATTGATAAGCTTGTTTCATCAGAGCAAAAGGGAAAATAATAATTTATGATTCGTTTCCTATTACTCCGCAGCTTTATATTTTATGAAATTTATAGATCAAAATTTGTTGTCAACAGAAAAAGCAAATAAGAACATTACAGAGATGGTAAAGTTGCTTCAAATCCTTGGCAAGTATAATAAGATTTGAAATTCTAAAAAAAGCTTTCAAGAAGGTAATGTTTTAATTATCTGTGGCTTTAAAACCTAAAATAGGTATTCAACTTGAGTAAAGATGCTAAATGCAACAAAGCCGAATGCGACAAATTCACGGCTATAAACGAGTTGGCTAAGCGTAGAGGGTTTTTTTGGTCGTCTTTTGAGATTTACGGAGGCAGCGGAGGCTTTGTAACTTACGGTCCCTTGGGTACGCGCCTGAAGCAGAATGTTGAGGGTAAGCTTAGGGAGCTTTTTGTTAAGAAACTTGGGGTTTTCGAGATTGAATCCTCAGTTATTACACCAGGCAAGATCTTTGAAGCTTCAGGTCATGTGGACCATTTCAAAGAGCCAATGGTCGAATGCCTAAATTGCCATCAACGATTTCGCGCTGACCATTTGCTGGAAGAAAAAGGAATAAGCAGCGCTGAAGCGGAAAAAATGACGCTTGATGAGGTAGCAAAAGAAATTGATTATCATAGTGTTGTCTGTCCAGACTGCGGCGGCAAATTCGGTTTCCCTCAACGTTATTTAACTATGTTTGAAACTACAATTGGCCCCTACTCAGGTTCAACTGGTTACGGCAGACCCGAAGCAGCACAAAACATATTCGTCGAATTCAACAGACTCTACACTGCAGCCCGTGAACGTCTCCCCTTTGGATGCATCCAAATTGGTCACGCCCTGAGAAACGAGATCTCGCCACGTCAAGGCTTAATTCGCCTGCGCGAATTCACAATAGCAGACTTGGAGTTCTTCTTTGACCCCGAAGAACCAATCTGCGATAAACTAAAAGAAGTGGAAAAAGATGTTTTGCCTATTCTCTTATGCGAAACGCGTCTAAAAGAATGTGAAGAAACAACAGAATTTACAGTCAGGGATGCATTAGATAAGAGAATTATTCTTTCGGAATGGCAAGCCTTTTTCATGGCAATGGCTAAACGTCTCCTAGTTGAAATTGGTGTTCCAGCAAATAAGCAACGTTTCATCGAAAAACTCACATGGGAAAAAGCTCACTACAGTAGTCAAAGCTTTGATCAAGAAGTCTATGTGGACCGTTGGGGTTGGGTTGAAGTTTCAGGCCACGCTTACCGAACCGACTTCGACTTGTCCTGTCACATGAAAGCCAGCGGCGTCGATATGACTGTTTACAAAGAATATCCAACTGCCGTTAGAGAAGGAAGAGCTGGTTGTTAAACCAATTATGGCTAAACTTGGTCCAGTCTATAAGGGCGATGCAGGGAAAGCGGCTGCCTTGTTGGCAAAGCTTCCAGCAAAACAGATTGTAGACGCTATGGAGAAAGATGGCTCCATTATGGTCGATAACTATCAAATCTTCAAAGAGCAAGTAGATATAGTCAAACAAAAAATAATTGTCAGGGGCACACGGTTTGTTCCGCATGTTGTTGAACCGAGCTTTGGTTCGGATAGGCTCTTTTATGTAGCATTGGAGTACGCTTACGGCATCAAGGATGACCGTGTTATAATGAGCTTCCCGCGAAGTATTGTACCAATTCAAATTGGAGTCTACCCGCTTATGAGCAAAGACGGTTTAGACGTTAAGGCTAAAGAAATTCAAAATATGCTCGTATGCGAAGGTTTTATGACAGAGTTTGATGAAACTGGCTCGATTGGCAGAAGATACGCAAGAGCTGATGAGGTAGGTGTTCAGCTTGGTATAACAATCGACTACGATAGCTTAGAAGATGATACCGTAACCATTCGTGACCGTGACACTTGGCAGCAAGTACGCACTCCAGCCAAAAACTTACCTAAACTTTTACACCAATACTTTGAGAACAAAATAAACTTTGAACAGTTAGGGAGCATAATTAGAAGTTAAGTAGTTAGCTTTTTTAATGCATCCTTATAACAGGGTATTGATTATTTCAAGATAGATAAAAGGGGCTATACAGGTTTGGTACTTCCATCAGAAACAGAAGAGCGTGTGAAACGTCGTGCATTAAACGCTTGCCAAGATAACTTACGTAAGGTTTTAGATGTTTCAAGAAAAATTCCACAAATGGTAGAGTTTTTTGCAAGCGGAGACAAAGATGGCGCACGCAGGCTTTTCTCCGAAATCCGTGCAGGAGAAGAAGAAGTAATCAAGGCAAGGCGCATGGTCTCTCAAGAGCTTGCTGAAATAGGTGCCATACTTATTTCTCGTGAAGATTTTCTCCGATTCACCAATCTGTCTAGCGAAATTGCGGATTTCTCGGAAGGTATTGCACATTACCTTGTCGAGATTATGGAACACAACTGGGTTGTTTCACCCGAAATTAAAAAAGACCTGCTAAAGCTTTCATCAGTAGTTCTAGATTCAGTTTTAAAGCTGCGTGAAACTTTAATGGTTCTCAATTATGGTCCACAAAAAACATTGGAACGCGCCAAAGATGTCGAAATCGCCGAACGCATAGTTGATGACCATTACCGAGCTCTAACTATCAAAGTCTTAAGCAGCAAGCTAGAAGTACCTGTCCTGCTCCTCCTCCGAGATGTCTTGCAACTACTTGAAAACTCTGCTGATAAAGCTGAAGACGCCGCAGACGCAGCACGAACAATCTCATTCATCATGTAATGAGTCTTTGTCATGCAAAAAACAAAGGTTGAACTCATCGAAAACTTTTTAGTCGTATGGAACCCCCAAGAGGGCTCCCAACTCTACAAAAACAGCTACTTTGGCAAACCCATAGGTATTGCTAAACCTAAAATTCCAGAGTTTGACGTGCCTTTGGTTTTGGATCTTATGGAAGGGCTTTATCTTGCGGAGAAAGAAAAAATAGAAATCTACCAAAATCCAAACGAAACAAAAGTTAGTTTAAAAAAACTCCGCCAAAAAACCAGACAACTCTACGATGAATTTGAAGAAAAATACCTAGTTTATCATGACCTGCGAGAAGGCGGCTTAATCGTCACTCCAGGAATAAAATTCGGCTGCGACTTCGCAGTTTACAAGTACGGACCAGGAGTAGAGCATGCTCCTTACATGGTCACCGTGAAACGTGCAGGCTCAGACATTTCAGCAACAGAAATAGTAAAAAACGGTCGATTAGCAACCACGGTGCGTAAACGCTTCATTATAGCAGTACCAGATATGGATTCAAAAAAAATAAAATATTTAATTTTTAAGTGGTTTAAGGCTTAGTTCGCGAGTATGGTTTGGTTTTGAAATTCGCCTCTTATCCGTTGGTGAGGATAAATCTTTGTAGCTGCGAGTGAGCATCCTTCCTCTAAGGTAACATCGTCAGCGATTACACTTACAGCTGTGATCCTGGTTGGCTTTCGGGCGCTTGAGTTTACCGCGACGTGTCTGCCTATTATGCTGTCGTAGATTTCAGCGTCTTCGCCAATGATTACGCGGTCCATAACTGCAGAGTTTTCAATTACTGCATTCTTGCCGATTCTAGTAAAATTGTCAATGCAAGAGTTTACAATTCGCGCGCCATCCTCAATCTGGCAATGGCGTCCAATTAATACGGCACCCTCAATTTCAATTTTTTTCTGCTTGATTTTTTGAATAATGTCTTGTCGACGCTTCTCTGAGTCGTTGCTATCGCCCTGCACCCAAACCTTTTTTTCTCCGTTTAGTCTTCCGCCAAAATCCTTCAGCGTGGAAAACTCTCCATGGAGAAGGTTTTTCATAGCTTCCAAATAGTTTTTGGGTGTACCGACATCAAACCAGCTTCCTTTCAGGGAGTAACCGTAAACTGGGTATCCGCACTGAATGACATATGGAATGAAATCGTAACCAAAGTCTAAGCGGTTCTTTTCTTTAATGATTTGCTTAACTCCTTTTTCTTTGAAAATCTTTCTTATTTCAGGTGACAAAACATACAAACCTGTGTTTGCAAGGTTGCTTGGGGCATCTTTAGGTTCTGGTTTTTCAACAAAACGGCGTATTTGTCCATTCTTGTTTATATCGGCTATTCCTAAACCTTCAACATTGTCGACTTCTCGAAGTACGATTGTTAGCGCGGCGCCTTTTTCTTTGTGGAAATCCATCAAGTTTTTGATCTTAAGGTCAAAGATGTTATCACCTTGAACTGCAAAAACAGGACAGTTAAGTTCATAGTATTCCATGTTTATTCGGGCGGAATCGGCACTGCCTAAATCGGATACGTTTGGCTGATATTTTATGTGTATGCGAGGTTTTATGTTGTAGCGGACAGAAAACCCGTATCCTGCCTGAAAATAATCGTAAAGATCCCTGTAGTTGGTGTAGCCTTTGACGCCGAAGATGAAGTTGCGTATGCCTTGACTTGCCAATGAAAGAAGGGAAAACTCAACCAGTGGCCTATTAAGAAGTCGGAGGCATGCTTTGCTTGTTTCAGCAGTTAAAGGTAAGAGACGTGTTGCTTTGCCTCCTACGGGAATTATGACTCTTATCTTTTCTGGACTGTAATTATCGCCGACTAGAGGAGCATAGTTGTTGTTTGTCAAGTTTTCACCAAACATTAGGAATAGGGTGTGTAAATGCTTTTAATGTTTCTCCGTGAAAGTTTACCTGCGATTTGTTTTTTGTCTTTACGTGAGTTGTCTTTGTTTGCGGTGTCATATATCGAATGATAGCACTAACTTTATTAATAATGATGTTAAACGATAATGTTTAACGGATATAGTACCTCAAGTAATTCTATTTTTGAGGTATTTTATCCATTATTAAAAGGAGAAAAAAAATTGAATACCCTAAAAAAAGAAATTATGGCTATTGTATTTGCAACATTGCTAATCGCTTCTATGTCACTCGCAGTCATACCTTCCGCTACAGTCAGCGCACACACTCCACCATGGGATCTCACAACATTTGCATACATTAACGTAGCACCTAACCCTGTTGGCGTAGGTCAACAAGCCAGCATCTTAATGTGGCTGGACAAAACCTTTGACCCATCAATTTCACTAACAAACGACTACAGATTCCACAACTACAAACTCACCATAACAGCACCAGACGGTTCAGTTACAACCCAGACTTTCGAAACAGTAATTGACACAACATCATCACAATTCTTCGCATACACTCCAGACCAAGTTGGCACATACACTCTTGACTTCGACTTTCCAGGACAAGAATTCAACCAATACTCGCATCCGCCAAACTCAAACTTTGTTAACGACACCTATCTACCTAGTTCAGCATCAACAACACTCGTAGTTCAAGAAGATCCACTACCAGACCCAATTACCAGCTATCCGTTACCTCAAGAATATTGGACACGCCCAATCTACGGTGAAAACACCGACTGGTGGGCTATCTCATCCAACTGGCTAGGCGTTGGTGCACCAGGCTTCCGAGTTTGGTCTAACGCAGTTTTAGACAGGTATCCAGGTGACGCAGTAGGACCGCTAACTCCACACATTATGTGGACTAAACCAATTCAAATGGGCGGAGTCGTCGGAGGCACAATAAGCACACGTGAAGACCTAAACGGAAACACTTGGTTTGAAGGTTCTGCATACAATCAAAGATATGCAAACCCAATCATCGTCGCTGGAATGCTAATCTACAATCCACCAGTATCATACACTGGTTCAAACAGCGGACCAACAACCTGCGTTGACTTACAAACAGGTGAAGTACTCTGGTCTCGATCAGATGTACCCGCTATATCATTTGCATCCATCTACGACGTTGAAGACCCACAGCAGCACGGAGTTTACCCCGCAATATTATATACCAGCAACTTTGGACAAGCCTATGACGCATACACTGGCGAAAAGCTATTTGATGTTAGGAACGTTCCAGGCAATGCAGGATTCTTTGGCGGTGGAGCTGCAATTGCTCTAGGAGACCAAGGTGAAACCCTACGATATGTCTGGACAAACACAGGCTCATTCTCGAACCCAAGCTACACATTAGGCGAATGGAACTCAACTTTGCTATTTAACGGTGCAGGATTCTCAAGTGGCACAGGTCTATCACCAGCAGCTGACCTAACTACCGTTACTACAACAACAAACGTTACGACAACAACCTACGTGAACGGCTCATTAGTTACGACAATTACTCCAACCACAACAACTTCTCGAAGCGTAGATGCAGGCGCTGCAAACCGTTATGATTGGGTTGTCGACATGCCAGGCTTCAGAAGCGCACCAAATCCAGTTGGAGTTATCCCAGGCGATATAGCAATATACCAAAACGGTACCCTTCCAGGATTAGCAACTTCACAATTCGGTGCAACCAGTGATGTCCCATACACATACTTCGCAGTTAGTCTACTACCAGGTCATGAAGGTCAAGTACTTTGGATGAATAGCTACAACCCACCTCCAAATAACATTACTGTCTTGCTAGGCGGAATTGATCCAGTAAACCGTGTCTTCTTCGAAGGATACAAAGAAACAATGCAGTGGACTGGCTACGACATGGACACAGGCGCCAAAGTTTGGGGTCCAACTCCAATGCAAACATCTCTAGACTACTATGGCAACCCAGCGTTACCCTACATTAACGGCCAAGTCGCATACGGCAAACTCTACAGCTCACAATTAGGCGGAATTCTATATTGCTATGATATGGCAAACGGCGAATTACTCTGGACATTCGGCAACGGCGACACGTCTGACAACTCTACAAACGCAGGAAGATACGTTGCATATGGTCACTACCCAACATTCGTACAAGCTGTCGGAAATGACGTAATCTATACCGTTACAACAGAACACACCGTCAACACTCCAATCTACAAAGGCGCAATGGCACGAGCAATTAACGCAACCACCGGACTGCAAATCTGGGAACTATCTGGCTACACAGGCGAATTCTTCACCATGAGCACAGCAATCGCAGACGGTTTCGAAACATGGTTTAACGGCTATGATAACCAAATCTACGTAATCGGCAGAGGACCAAGTGCAACAACCGCATCAGTCTCGCAAGTCGGCGCAGTTGGCCAAAACGTCGTTATTCAAGGTAGAGTAACTGACATTTCATCCGGCACAACCCAAACCGAGCAAGCAGGACGATTCCCACACGGAGTTCCAGTAGCATCTGATGCAAGCATGAGTGACTGGATGGGATACGTATATCAACAGAAACCATTGCCAACTGACTTCATGGGTGTTGATGTAACAATCGATGTCCTTGACGCAAACGGCAACTACAGAAACATAGGCACAGCAACAACTGACGCAAGCGGATTCTACACAATGAGCTGGCCAGCTGACATCTCAGGAGACTACCTAGTAATCGCAACATTCCACGGAACACAAGGATACTGGCCATCATTCTCTGAAACAAGCTTTAACGTTATGGAAGCAGCAGCAACTCCAGCACCAACCGAAGCGCCACCAGCATCAAACACTGACATGTACGTATTAGCCGCAGCAGTCGCAATCATAGTTGTCATAATCATCGCTGCTATAGCGATAATTATGCTGCTCAAAAAACCATAAGTAAGCAACAACCAAAAAATTTCCCTCTCTTTTCTTTTTTTTAAGCTCTTAAGAAAATGCGTTATTTTCTAAAAGTTGGTAACCTAATTAAATGCACACTTACTCCTAAAGCTATTATTAAGAGGGCAAGTTGCGCAATAAAAAACTCGTTTACCACCATAATCGCTGAGTAAAGTATCCCTGCCCAAAGAACAGCAACCGCAAGTAATTTTGTTTTAAGTGGAATTCCTTTACCTTCACGGTAGTTTTTTATGTATTTTCCAAACCACCTGTTACCCAGAAGCCAGTTATACATCCGCTCAGAACTCCGAAAATAGCAGGCGGCAGACAAAAGCAGGAAAGGCGTAGTTGGAAGAATAGGCAAAAAAATTCCGATCGCGCCCAAGACGAGACAGACTGTTCCCGCAGTCAACAATAATGGTTTGAGTATCCTTTGTTTCTTAGATGTCGCTGGCCGATTTTGTGAGGTAGCCATTTAAGACCGCTAAAACAATGTCCTTGTAAAATAAAAACTAGCATGTCTACAAGCTACAATAAGTGGAATTTTTATAACTACCAAACTACAACTACAGTAACCAAACGGTTAAAAGGCATGAACAGACTTAACGGCTTCATACGGCTAATGCGCCCAATAAACTGCACCATGATGGGATTCGCCGTCTTCGTTGGAGCAATCCTCGCCAGCATAGTTCCGACTCAGCCTACACTGCCCCAACTCGGAAATCTCAATTGGTTAAACATCCTCTTCGGGTTTATAACCGGATTTACTTTTTGCGCAGCAGCCATGGTTATAAACGATTACTATGATCGCAAAATCGATGCCATCAACGAACCCCACCGCCCTATCCCCAGCGGCATGGTGAAACCCAAGGAAGCCCTTACGTTTATGGCAATCCTAATTGTTGCAGGCTTTGTATTTTCACTATTGGTAGCACCGTTTGGTTTGCTTTGTTTTATAGTAGCAGCCGCTTCTCTAGCAATAACCGCTACCTACCTCACTGTTGGCAAACGCACTGGGCTACCGGGGAACTTTCTGGTAAGCATATGTGTAGCCATACCCTTCATCTATGGTAGCGTCACCGTCATTGGCACCGTCGGCTTAAATGTGGTTTTGTTTGCGTCCATGGCTTTTCTCTCCAACACAGGCAGAGAAATCACTAAAGGCATAGTAGATGTCAAAGGCGATAGATCAGAAAACGTAAAGACTCTGGCTGTACGCTATGGAGAAAACAAAGCAGCCCTAACTGCCGCGGTATTCTATGTTGCTGCAGTAGTTTTGACGCCTGTTACATGGTTTTTAGGGTTAGTGGGCGTCTGGTTTATCCCGTTTGTTTTAGTGACAGATGTAGGCCTTGTTGTTTGCTCGGCACTTTTACTTCTGGATCATTCCAGAGAAAAAGCACGAAGAATCAAGAATGTTGTTTTGCTGTTGTTCTTGATCGGGTTGATAGCTTACATATTCGGAGTCATTAAACCGTAAGATCATCAGCAATTTGGTTGTTAATCGATTATTTCTGCATGTGCAGTTTGGCCACTTATTCGAATTATCTTTATTTTTACATGGGCTCCAAGCTTTGCATTAGGGACATATATAACTAAGCCCTGAACTTTGGCTACGCCTTCCTCTTTAGCACTCAACTCAGAAATATCAACTTCCAATTCTTCGCCAATCTCAACGGGATAGCGTTTAAAGCCTTTGCCATGGCCTTGCCTTCCTTCATAGTTTCCCCCTTGTCTTTTTGAATAACTCAAATTAAAAACCCTGCCTTTGCTACTTGGACTATATACCTTTAAGGGCTTAAATCTTCCGTTGACAAAATGCTGTTAAGCGCTAGTTTTCCGAACAATATTTGCGTTTAATTACATATACTTATAAGCTACTAAGCACATTATAGTATATGCACATAAACATATTCGAGCTAACAGAAGAATACACAAAACATCAACATAGCCATCTTATGAAGGAATAAGTGCTAAAAAAACAAAAGACGATGAATTATGGGTCGAATAAGCATAGATCTTCCAGATACACTAGAAAAACAATTAAGGTTAAAAACCGTTGAGCGATTCGGCGGGAAAAAAGGCGACCTATCCCGCGCGGTTGAAGATGCCGTAAAAAAATGGGTAACGACAAAACAATAAAGCACCATAAGATCCCATTAACCATATTCTAACGCTTTAAAAGAAAAGAATCAGGGGAAAGCCAACTTATTCTCTTAACGCACCAAGATATTAAGTCCATGTTAAAAGCGAAAGTTGAGGTCCCCCGTTTTATAATGTAGAATAATAATCCGATTCGTAATACGGAGATGAAATAGTGATTGATAAAAAATTGGAACTCGTATTTCTCGATAAAGACGGTAAGTTTTACCCTTTAGACGAGGTTGACAGCGCAGAATTAGCAAAGGGTCTGGAAAAGATCTCCAAGGAAATTGCTGCCAGACTTCAGCTGCAAAAAGATCAGCGATAAAATTTCAATAACAAATTAATCGAGGTGAAAATATGAGTAATCAACAAAAAAAGATTCCGTCCAAAGCAATAGCAAAAACTGCGTTAGTCAAACCTACGAAAAATATTCCCGTCAAGCACATACCAGCTGTTCATGTTCTGACAACCTTTGACGATTTAATGGATAATTTCCGCAGAAACTTTATAGAAAGCATAGCCTTTCCATTTGATTGGATAAGTCTTGAACCAGTTGTTCCAGTCAGAGAAGCAACCGTAGATCTGGTTGATGAAGATAACAGGTTTGTTGTGCATGCTGAGCTGCCGGGCGTAGCTAAAGACAAAATCGACGTAGCCCTGACTGAGGATGGCATTGAAATCTCCGCTGAAACAGATGTTCAAAATGAAAACAAGGGCAAAAACTTTGTTATGAGAGAGCGATTCTATTCACATGTTTACAAGCAACTATCTTTTCCCGAAAAAGTAATCCCTGAGAAAGCTGAATCCACATACAAAAATGGACTCCTTGAAGTATGCATCCCCAAAAAGACGATTGCACCCGCGCCTAAAAAACACAAAGTGCTAGTTAGATAGCATCTTTGAGAAGCGCTATTGATTGGTTCTTTGTCTGTCTAATGTTTCTTTGCTTACTTTTCTTTTTCCCAGACCACCGTTGTGCGCACTCAAAACAAATTGCATCGTGCTTCCTCGGAAGAATTCTCTAAACTGATTTCCACATTTGGTACAATTATACATTTTAACATGAAAGCGCCCAAAGTCCCATTCTTTATCAGGACCCAAAGTGTGTTTTTCACAATTAGGACATCTCGGCATAATTTCCATCCAATAATAGAAGAGATAAGAAGACTATTTAAGTTCACTAAATTTAGATTTTAAGAATAGGCTTTAGTAATACTAAAAATGACCTTAATCCTCTTCTGATTAAGGGAAATGCTCTCTAAGAGCTTCCAAAAGTCTCAGCAAGTTTGGAATGAATTGGGTTTACCGCATTAAAATAGGCAATAGTCAAACCTTCCAATTCATGGTAGATTGGCTAAATTTTTTCACTAGTTTAAATCCCAGTGTACCAATATGTATGTTGTCCAGTCATGGGTTTTGGAATAGTTGAAAGCGTCAAGTTTCCAGTTTTTGTCGGTCAACCCCTCATCATAAGGCATTAAATGGAAGCCGAACGAATTCCAAAAACGTGGACTAGGCTAAAGAAAAATATCTGAATAATATTGAGGAAAGAATAACATGGCATATTTAACACAAACCCAAAGTGGTCAACCTGTACTGATCCTAAAAGAAGGAACAACTCGAAGTAGAGGTAAAGAAGCTCAGCGAAACAACATAATGGCAGCTCGAGTAATCGGTGAAGTGCTAAAAACAACCTTAGGTCCAAGAGGCATGGACAAAATGCTCATCGACTCTCTTGGAGACATCACCATAACAAACGATGGTGCCACAATTCTTAAAGAAATTGACGTGGAACATCCAGCAGCAAAAATGATGATTGAAATCGCCAAAACTCAAGACGACATGGTAGGCGACGGAACCACAACCGTTGTAGTTCTAGCAAGCGAACTTCTTAAGAAAGCCGAAGAGCTCCTGGACCAAAAAATCCACCCAATGGTACTCGTTGCAGGATACCGCAAAGCTGCACAGAAAGCAATTGAAATCATGGCGAAAAACGCGGTGGTCATTGATGTTGATGATAAAAAAATGATGATGAAAGTTGCTTTGACTTCCATGGGGAGCAAAGCTGTGGGTGGTGCTAAAGAGCACTTCGCAGAAATCGCCATAGAATCGGTAAAGCAGATAGCCCAGAAGAATGAGAACCAGATTATTGCTGACATAGATAACATACAACTGGTAAAGAAAACCGGTAAAAGTCTAATCGAGACGCAACTAATCCGAGGCATTATCATAGATAAAGAAGTCGTCAACCCAGGGATGCCTAAAAAGAAGGAGAACGCTAAAATTGCGCTTTTAGATATAGCATTAGAAATTGAAAAAACTGAAATGACCGCGGAAATACGTATCCATGAGCCAAACCAGATGAAAGCTTTCCTCGACCAAGAAGACAGCACACTCAAAGAAATGGTAACAAAGATCAAAGCTTCAGGTGCAAACGTTGTGTTTTGCCAGAAAGGCATTGATGATATGGTTCAACATTTTCTATCCAAAGAAGGCATAATCGCAGCAAGACGCGTAAAAGAATCGGATATGGAGAAACTCGCGAGAGCTACAGGCGGACGAATATCCTCTAACTTAAGTGATCTAAAGGCGGCTGACTTGGGTTTTGCCGGCTTAGTGGAAGAGCGCAAAATCGGCGACGACAAAATGATCTTTGTCGAAAAATGCAAAGATCCGCATTCAGTAGCTATACTAATACGTGCAGGGCTTGAAAGAATGGTTGATGAAGCAGAGAGAGTCATAATCGATGCTTTGTCAGTAATTTCAGACGTCATAGAAAACAATAAAATCGTAGCTGGCGGCGGGGCAATCGAAATTGAAATCGCCAAAGAACTACGTAAATATTCAACCAAAGTTGGAGGAAGACAACAACTAGCAGTAGAGGCTTTCGCTGATGCCGTTGAAGTCATACCGCGCACGCTTGCAGAGAACGGAGGGTTAGAACCAATCGACATACTCATAAGTCTGCGTCAAGTACACGACAAAGAGGACGGCAAATACATTGGCATCAACATATTTACTGGTAAACTGCAAAACAGCATTGAAAACGGCATTATCGAACCAATAGTGGTCAAAGAACAAGCCTTCAAATCTGCAGCAGAATCAGCAGCGATGATCTTACGCGTTGATGACATCATAACAGGCAAATCTCCGAAAGGAGGACCAGCCGGAGGAATGCCAGGCGGCATGGGAGAAGAATAATTTTCCCCCTTTAATTCTATAATGAAAACAACGATCAACACATCATATTTGTCAGCCTGCTTATTGTTTATATCTTGGTTTTGCCTACTTCTATTCGGAAGCTTTCTTGTGACTATATTTTTAATAGGAATTTGGAGTGTGAAAATTTAAATGGTTAGTTCAATCGTGTCTTTGCCCGTAAAGTGGGAAAAGTATCTGAAACAGTTAGCTGACGATCATCAAGTTGACCTGAATGGTGTTATCCGAGAATTGTGCGAGTGGGCTTTTTCCAATTCGGAAAGCAAAAAACAGTTTAAAGCATGGCTAGATGATGCTTTTCCGCCTCAAGGCGAAGCTGAGGACAAAGCAAGAGCTACTGGTGACAGAGAAAGAACGCGAGAGGAAGAATTGGAAGAAAAATCCGAAGAAGAAGTCCATGAGGACAGAGACTACAGTGAAGACCGAGATATGCGTTCCTGAGTTTATAGCAGCCAACTATTCTTTGTTACATCTCCAACACGCAAACAAAAAAATTTAATTTAAATTATGCCCTGCCGCTTCTGCCTGTCTGCAAGACATCGAGCAATCATAAAAAATCCATTTATTCATCTTACCGAAGAAAAACAGCGATGTTTGTTTTTATAGATGAATCATATTTAAGTTTGAACAACTTCGAGAGCTCAGGTCTTATCTAATTATGCAACAAAAAATTATTGGTCAATACTTAGAACCTCTATGGTTAGGCATGCGGATTTACCGCGGTTTTATGTTGAATTTGTTAGGAGGGAAAGTTCCGTTTTTTTGTGGGCACAAGTTGACTTATAATTGTAATCTTAAATGTAAAATGTGTCCTTTTTGGAAAAGATCCGCTCAAGATTCAAGTTTTGAGCAAGAAAAAGTGATTTTGAAACAGATTTATAATTCTGGGGCTTGCGGAGTTGCTTTTGAAGGCGGCGAACCGCTGCTTAGGCGTGATTTGATTGATATTCTTGCTTTCTCTCGGTCTTTGCCTTTACATACCAGCCTAATAACTAACGGTACGTTACTCGAATCTAAGATAGATCAGATAGCTCCCTTCATCAACGGGGTTGTTTATGTATCGTTAGACGGTCTTAGGAAAACTCATGATTCTATCCGCGGAGTCGATGGCTGTTTTGAGAAAGCGGTTCGTGGCATAGATGCTGCAAAAGAAAAAGTTGCTGTTACAATTAACACTACCATTATGGCGGAGAATGTTGATGAGGTTGAAAGTTTGGTGGGCTTGTCTAGAGAGTTAGGAGTAAGAATATCAGTGGCCGTTGCCCATGATTACTGCAGTACCGTTGCTTCTTCTCCTGCTATTGACAGCATACCAAAAATTGCCAATAGGCTCATTGAAATGAAACGAGAAGGCTACCCGATTGTCAATTCAATTGAATACTTCAAAGTATTAACAAAAGAGAAAAAATGGCGGTGCAAGCCATGGGCGATGATAAACGTCGATCCTAACGGAAAAATTGTTTTACCATGCTATGTTCACAATGACTATGATAGCAGTGTTTCAATAATTGACAGGGGCATTAGTGGTGCTGTTTCTGATTTTGACTGGAAAAAAGTAGAAAATTGCAGTAAATGTAACCTTCATTGCTACGTTGAGCCTTCCTTGGTGATTTCAAGAGATATTAAAACATACATACATTGGGCATTTCGAGTCAGCATCTAAATTTTAAGCAATCATCTATTCTGAAACATATTTTCTTTACTATCGATTTGCTTCTCAAGAATTTGACAAACAAAATAAAAAAAGCTATGTTAGAGCTTAAAAAAAGGTTAAGTTAGGTTTATTGTTGCGATCTTTGAGAGGTCCGTTAAGCTGTTTAGCTGCACTTCTGAGTTGGATACTGTGTATAGCGTATTGTCGATGTAGAGTGAACGTGTTATCCACTGATTAGACGTGTTATAGTACTCCATTGGGTTGGTTAATTGTCCTTGGCTGTTTAGCAAGGTAGCGTTAATCTGCGTTATTGTTCCTTTGAGAGTTATGCCGCCCGAAGTTGAAACACTAAAGACGTAAGCTCCCTGCCAAACCATATCGCCGTAAGCTGGGAAACTTGACGGATACTGCTGCACTAACGTTTGATTTATGATTGCCAAGTCGACTGGTATTACGAGCAGGTTTTTACTTTGGGCAAACAGGAAAGCTTTTGGATCGTTCAACGCTGCCGAATCTGTCCCTCTATCCCCAATGACAAAGTTTGCCATCTGAACAGGGTTCGCTACGTCGCTAACATCAAACAACGCAACTTTTAAGCCTTGGTACCATGCAAAATTACTTTGATCTGAAGCAATAGCTTCTTTGCCAATGCCGATTAAGTGTGTAGCATCTAAGGGATGAAGGTAATCGCTGTATCCTGGGATTTTGAGTTCCCCGAGTACTTTGGGGTTTTCGGGTTGGCTTAAGTCTAAGACAAATAGGGGGTCCGTTTGAATGAATGTCACAAGGTAACCTTTTTCGCCCATGAATCTGACTGCATGAAGATTCTCACCTTGTCCGAGGCCTTCTATTTTGCCGATTGTTTTGAGGGATTGGTCAAGGACATAGACGTTGTTTGTTTGAGATGGAGCTGTTGTTGTAGAGCTGGTTATTGTGTATTGGTAAAGGTGGGTGGCTACTCGGAGGTTTCCGTTGTATTCATCCATGGAGTATTGGTCTATTACGTAGCCTGGAATGTTGCCTTGGGCTTCTAAGCTGAGTTGCAAGCCGTTAATTTTTACTCTGTAGATTGAGGTTAAGTCTGTGCCGTTTGCCCAATTTGGGTAGGCTATGTAGATGTTGTCGGGTGAGACATACATGGTGCTTGCGCCGCTCATAAGTACAGTCATGTTGGTGGGTTCCTGTTGATCATCCATTAGGTTTATGCCGTAGAAGCTTGTGAATGAGTAGTAGTTGGATTGGTTCATGTCTGCATAGTAGATGCTAGTCGGTGAGGAGGCGTATGCTTCTCCATCCTTATAGACTGTTGGAACCAATACAGCTTCATCGTACACAAATGCATTTTGACTAGTTACTTCGTACAGGTAGTCGCCTATCATTCGAGAGTTGAAATAGCTTCCACTTACCGTAAAGTTGCGGGTTAAAACTGGGTTGGCTTTGCTGGTTATATCATAAACGTAGATGGAGGTAGACGCATAACTAAAGTAGGGAAAAATCATTATTTCTCTTGACGCTAAACCCGTGGCGTATATGTATTTGTTTACTAGAACTGCAAGTCGACTGCTGTCAGAACTTACGAACAAGCCGATAGGTGTAGAGGTGTCATCAAGAGAGATTTTAGAGACAACTTTAGCATCTTGAGGATCTGCATTAAGAATGTATATTTTATTGTTTGCTTGTTGAGAGTCACCTAAGTAATGCACATAGCTACCTTGCGCGTTCGATAGTGTGTAGATATATTGTCCATCAGTTTTTACAGTGTCTGCTTCATCGACACCTGCAACTTGAATGTTGGTGGATGAATAGTCTGAGCTCATGTCATAAGTGCCGGTGGATTGTGCTGCCGGCATCGGTGCCATGTTTTCAATACCTAAACCTTTTCCTCCAGAATAATATCCTTGCGAGGCGTCAGCAAGATAACTTTTCAATTCCTCAACCGAGGCAAAAGTTTTCATTCCATCAACGCTGGGAGATTGAATTAAGTTTGTTCCCGAACCAGGCGAGCCATTATCGCCAGGAGCCTGGGAAGATGGAAAATTGGGCGTTGAACCGAATGCGTAAACCATCGAAATTAGAATTATTGCGCAAAGAATTGCCGCTGTTCCATAAAGTGTGGTTTTCTTCTTAACTTCTTTCTGAACCATGAACTAATTCTCCTGTCATACCATATTTTTGTTTTTATATTATCCTAAGCATGCGAACAACCTGTTCTAATTGTTAGAATGGCCTCATTTGCCAAACACGATATGCTTCATACCAAAAGATTATGCATACAATTGCCCCAAAAGAAATGATGAACAAGTTATCTCGAGTAAGACTGTGAACCAGCAACAAGAGGTAGCTCGCATAGAACACAGTTGAGAACAAAGCGTAGAAGAAGAACCTTGGAAACAAGAGCTTGCCCAATTTTACGTAGTGCCGCAGAACCCCGATTTTGACTTCTCCAACCAAAGAGTAGTGTCCGCCCACTTCTTCTTTTTGCACTAAACCTAATTCTTGTAGCTGTTCAAGATGGTGGAAAGCAATGCTGGGGCTGCTAAAATGTAACGCTCTTTGGACTTCTCGGACACCAACTGGACTGCCTGTTTTCAATAGAAACCAGTAAACTCTCCAGGCTTTGCCTCGTAGAGCATACTCAAGCTCTGTTTCGTTGCTCTCCCTCAAGAAGTGTAGTCCTCAGAGGCATATCGTAGCTGGCTAAATATAAGTCCAATTGTTAGAACAATTCATTCTATTAGCAGTGCATGTTATTTTTGTTGTCTTTGGTTATTTTGCAGTGCCTCTCTATTTTCTGGTTTTAGATAAAATATTGTTTTTTTGTTCTTAGCGCGTTTAAGTTCAGATTTAAGATTGGTTTTCTTCTAATCCCCAAAAGCTGAGAATAGGTTCATTATCAACATATTTGCGAACTCGAATGTTATCAAAAAAGACGCTAGCGCCATAATGATTCTGCAGAGATATTTCCCCATTGTTTGCATATTCGTTGTTGCTAACGGTTGATTTTAACACATCATTACTATACATTTTGAAAATGGATCCAATAACTTCGATTCTTACATTTTGCCATTGATTAGGTAAACCACATCTAGTTATTGAGGATCCAAAGCCACCCCACCCATTGTATGCTGGCTTCATCCATGGAGATTCTGATCCAGATCGACAATCCCATCTTGCTTTGTATCCAACATTGTTGCTGTAAATGCCTCTGAAGCCTATTTCTGGAAGAGCGCTTGTCGATGGAAAAATATCTGCCTCTATAATTCCATCATGAAAATCAGTGTAGCTAGCACTTGAACCAAGAACAGTGTGACCATAAGGGCTTGATGTGGTTCCTCCATCAAGAACAAGATGACCAGAGTTGATGTAAATGTGAGCGCCGTTTACTTCTTTTGTCCACTTGCTTAAATCGCTACTGAAGTCGTCATAGAAGATGAAAGTGGCACTCCCATTGCTCATCGAAGACGCTTCATTGTTACCATAATACATGAATATGGTCTGAGATTGCGCAGTTAAATTCCCTGGTATTTTGACCCAGAATGTGGCAGTTGCAGAATCAATCTTGCTTTCTAACCAATAAGATATCAAAGTCTGCTTATCTGATTGAGCAAATCTTACATCTCCAAAGTCAGTTTTTGCTTTGTTTTCCAAGTAAACATTTTCGCCCTCATCATCGCCGACTCCATAATTCACTATAAATTTAATTGTATAGTCTGTTCCGGCGGTAGCTACAGAACCGTCGATTAGAAGACTTTTTCTGAAGTTCCATCCAGACAACCACTGAGTACTGGGAGTTTGTGAACCATCTGAAATGTTGGTTGCTTCAGCGGTAAACAAGAGAGTGTTGCCTTTCTCAGTTGTGATTTTTATTGTATATTTTGCATTAGGAGCAAAAGAGTGCGGATTAATAATCAGGACATTTGCGTAAGTGCCTTTGTTGATGATTAAGCTGTATGTTGGTCCGGTTGTTGTCATGTTGGCTGTTTTGCCGTCTATTGTCGCGCTTTGAAGAGTTACACTTGATGCACCGGCATTTAGGATGGTGACGTTCACGGAATTCTCAGGGCTATTTGGGAAGGCTACGTTGATTATTTTTGTTTGCTCGGCATTTCCCATAAGTCCAATGGTCATTCCACCCATCCAAGATGCGACAACAACAGCAACTGCAACAGTCACAGCTATAAGAATGATTGAAGCAATGACTGGACTTAGAGCTGTACTATTTCTATTTGTCAACGCATATTTCTCTCAGTCTCAAATAATACAGGGTGAACTAATTTCTTATAAGTATTATGACTTAATACTACATACAATATGTTGGGGCGTTACCTACGACAAAAAACTTTTCTATATGGCTCTAACCGAATCAATCCCTTAGTACAATGATTCAACCCACTACTAATTTTCCAAAGCCAATGAATCCCTAAAACATGAAAATTGAACTTGGTCTGTAGATGTGTAGAACATAAATACAAAAAGAAATTCTGACAGGTGAATTCTTTGGCAAATGACCTGCGGTTTCTTCATTTCAACTAAGTATATCGCACGCCTCAAAAATATGGCAGCTCTGAATTGTTGATTGCAGATTCATAAACCATAATAGCGCTGGCAGCCAAAATGAAATAACGACAAGGGATACGTCAGAATGAAAAAGGTCAAGATCTTCCTAACGTTACTCACAATCGCAATAGTTGTCGCGCCAATTGCCATAGAGGTTCTACTGTATCATGACAATTTGCTTGGCTTAATAATCCCATCAGAGATTACTGACATAGTTTCTGGTAATGATGGTGGCAACTCTAATGGCAATAGCAATGGTCTTGATAGTTTACTAAACTCAGAATTTGAAATGCCTCAACCTGTTGGTGATCCTCATTATGATCCGGCAACCAAAACTGTAGCCTACACCTTTAGTTTTACGAATCCTCTGCCTACAGCTATCGAAGTTGATGATGTTCGAGCGGGTATTATCTCGCATAACGATGGTTTTTTCATAGGCAACATGACAATTGACGAACCATTAAAGTTGGATCCAGGACAAACAGCGGATATCACTGCCCTTCTAATATTATCTGATGACGCAATAAACTACCTTGAAACTAAGTCTGAAACTCAAAGCTCAATTAATATTGATCTTGTGGATTTGAATGTTAATTTGGCGGGACTTCAGGTTCAACTTGATAGGCAAAATGTCGGGGATTTTGACATCCCCTCACAGGTATTTGGGTGATGAAAATGAACGTTAAGCAATTCAATTGGTTTGCTCTGGTCGGGGGAATCCTGCTTCTTATTCTTCTCCCTATATCAATCTACGTATCATGGTGGAAACTAACTGTCGGCGAAAACTTGGTGACGGTTAATGCCTCACCAGTAAATACTAATTTCAATTTAATGGGTACTCAATTCAGTCCAGCCTTAGTTTGGGCAGCTAATCTCACTAGTATTCTTACTTTCTTGGCTTGCGGAATCATAATGCTGATCTACGCGTTTATCCCCTCTAAACCTTACTCAAAAGATCTTCTGAGTTTTGCTTACAGAAAGCCACTCTACATAGTAATTATCTACATAGCCGCTCTACTGATTACAGCGTTCATAACTCAAAGTGCTCTTGGTATCAGTGTACCTATATCGGGAACCTCAACTATCGCTCTGCCTCAAAACCTGACAATGGGCGCACACATTAGCGTGGTGATCTCCTCAGCATTCCAGTGGCCTTTCTGGCTTGCCATAGTTGCGGCGGGACTTTTCATAACTGCAAGAATTTACCACACAAAACTTTCCTCTTCAGCACTTAAACAGACGCCTTAAGCAAAAACAACCGCTCCGGGAACTCCGACTACACAGTTAGAATAAAATTAAACATGTTTTTGCTCTCGTTTTAATTTTTCGAAATTCTGCCCCATAAATCTTTATTTTTATTAATTTTTAGTTGTTTTCTTTAGGTTTTTCGATAGATAGTTACTGCATCTTTAATAGAAAGCCACACCTTTAGAAGGTCACTTAAACGGTGAATATTTTTGTCTCAAAAAGTTTATGGAAAAATAACCAATTACCGAACAGGCCCTAACTCACAAATATCAAATGAATGCCTAATAGAATTTCAAGGCATAAATTCTAAATCCTTAGCAGGCAAGTTAATCGGGCAAAAAGTCGCTTGGAAATCTGGAAAAAGCAACATTCTTGGAAAAATCAAAGGTCTCCATGGCAAAAACGGCATGGTTAAAGTTAAATTCCGCAAAGGAGTTCCCGGTCAAGCAATAGGTTCAACTGTTGAACTAATGAGCTAAAACTGATCCTAACTACTTCCGGTAGATATCTTTTGGGCTTTTTACCCAAGTTAAAATAATTAAATATCAGGTGAAGAAAATCAAGACAATTAAAGGTTGGAGGCAGCTAGATCACCAAGGCGGCTACCTCAATGAATGTACAGGGCAAACCCTGATCATTACAAAAAAACAATTCAGCAGCAACTATCATGTCTTGATCTTTGTCGCGGAACAAACGGATGAAAAAGACGGCAAAAAAATTTCACCCAATTTTTCAACTGAACCTAAAGCCGAAGCTTACGCCTTTAAGCTAATGACTAAACATCCTAACGGGATAGCTTGATACTTATAGTATGGACTCTTGTTCTTTCTTTTTGTCCGCAAGGATAAAAGAGAAAAATTAAAATTTAATCTCTTATTGCGAATTTGGTTTTGTTGTTTGAGCAAGGCATCATTGAACTAACATTATACTCGTAAACAGTTGCATTGGGAAAGAATCTATACTTTGGCAGAACAAAAACAACATATAATCCTCAACCTTTAGCTATTTATATTGCATCCTAAATCTATTTTATTAGAGATTGGTTTGTATGGTTGGCAAAATTAAAGTAGGCGATAAGGCGCCCAATTTCTGCTTGCCCGACGTAGAGAATAGACCCAGAAACCTAAAGGAGTTCTTGGGACAAAAAGTCATCTTGGTTTTTTCTGTTGCTGCTTTTACTTCAACATGCACCAAAGAGAAGTGTGAGTTTCGAGATTCGATGTCTCAGCTGATTAATTTGAAAGCTCAAGTAGCCGGAATAGACGTCAATGTTCCCTTCGTAAATAAAGCGCTTGCCAAGCAACGGAGGTTAAACTTTCCAATACTTAGCGATTACAATCGTGAAGTAATCAAGCTATTCGGTCTCGAAGAACCTGATTCCTTAGATGCTCAAGGAGAACTTAGACCTTCAATTTTCGTGCTCAATGAAAACGGCATCGTACTTTACATGTGGCTTTCTAACGATCAGGTTCTTGAACCGAATTTTGAAGAAATAAAGAGAATTTTAGCTAACGGCAGATCGGAAGATCAAGCGTCAAGAGTTACGCGTACTGTCATTACGATTTCAAGACAGACAGGCAGTGGAGGCGACGAAGTTGCCCAGAAATTAAGCAAGATTCTTGGTTACTCCTACTTTGATAAGAATTTGTTGGTGAGCGAGGCTAAAAGCATCGGTGTTCCTGAACATGAAATTGCGGACTTTCCTGAACATGATTACCAAGTCAAGAGTGTTGTGGATAAAATTTTGCTTCGCAAAAGACCTGTAGCGATTTCTCTTGCCTCAAAAGACAATGCAATAGTTAGCAGGGCTCTTGACGAGGAGGATTGTTTGTCTGTTATTCGGGCGGTCATCAATAGCTTAGCCAGCAAAGGAAAAACAGTTATTGTGGGACGAGGAGGGCAAGCAATATTGAAGAACAAAGCAAACGTTCTCCATGTTAGAATAGTTGCTCCCACGACGGTTAGGGTTAAAAATATCATGAAAAACCGCGGTCTAAACAAAGAAGAAGCTTTGAAGTTAATTGAAGACACAGACAAAGCAGAAGCTGAATACTTGCAGAGATTCTACAATGTTGATTGGAAAGACCCCGCCATATACGATATGGTGTTGAACATGTCAAAGATGAATCTAAACGGCGCGGCAAAACTGATCGCTTCAGTAGCGTCTCCAGTGTCCAAGACCCGAAGTCCTAGCATTAAAACAAAAAAGTCTTAAAAAACAATATTCCCTTTTTACCTCTGTCTTCTTCAACTCTTGAAGAGATATTAAAAATTAATTTTTTATCTTTATTCTTAACAATTTAGTTTGCATCAAAAAAATCTCTGGTTAAATTTTTGCTAAACTTGTTTAAATATTATGTCGCAGTGGATTGTGTTCAATTAAGGCGTCGGGTAATTCACTGAGTTTGGTAACTCTGGCATAGGTATCTTTTGATGCTGTCGAGGTTGCTCTGATAGCTATAGTTGGATTATTGTTTTTTTGGGAATATTGTTAACTTCAAAACTTTTCTTAAATACTTTATATTGATTCTCGATATTTAGTTGAGGTTCAATGCAGGAAACTAAAACTGACGAAATTACCCTACAAGTTCAGCTAGTTATTGCCGCTTTAAACGAAGAAGAAGGCATCGGTGCAACAATCGCAGAAATGAAAGACACCTTAGGAGACATTTCAACCTTAGTTGTCGATGGCAAAAGCAAGGATAGAACGGCCGAATTAGCGAAGAACATGGGTGCAGACGTTATTTATCAAGATGGAAAAGGCAAAGGCGACGCTTTTGCAAAAGCTCTACAGCATTTAGATCAAGCTGCTAAATACATCATTCTAACTGATGCTGACTTCACTTATCCTGCAGAGTATGTTCCAGATATGATAAAGATTCTTGATGAGAATCCAGAAGTTGGTATGGTCTGTGGCAACAGATTCAACGGGCATGTTGAAAAAGAAGCGCTTCATCGCGTTTTCCATGTTGGAAACAAGTTGATAGCGTTTGCACATAGATTGCTAAATGACGTTGAACTCGAGGATCCGTTGACTGGTTTAAGAGTGATTCGAGTTGATGCATTGCGTGGCTGGCAGATAAAATCAAAGGGGTTCGACATAGAAGTTGAACTCAACAACTATGTTCTAAGAAAAGGCTATAGTGTAAAAGAGATTTTGATTGACTACAGAGAAAGAGTGGGAAAGAAAAAGCTTAAGGCACGAGATGGTTTTGCTATTTTCAAGAGGATACTAAAAGATGCCTTTTTTTGAATATTTATCTAGTTTAAGCACATAGTCTTAGCAGAACTAGTTGCGCATCAATTTTTGGGTTTGGAAATAAATTCTAGTGCCCATTCTTCTCTGCCAACAGCTACAGGGTAACAGTAACCATAACAGGAACATACAAAGAAATAGTCAAGAAAATCAACTGAAGTATTAACATAAATGCAATCCAAACACCCATATAGTGGATGGTTCTGCTAGAGTCTTGAGTTGTATTTTGTTTATGTCAAAGAATTTACCTAATAGAAAGAAGCACCAAGCAGTTGCAAGGATTTTAAGGACGGTGCCATACGAGGATGGTTTCATTTTTTATATTGATATTGGTCAACCTACCAAAAATATTGCTTCAAGTCTAGAGCAATTCGCTAAGGAACTTTAAGTTGTCGACACAAAGTCAATTGACTTTCATTTTAAGAGAGCAGCCTTTCAAAAATGGGTTGGAAAAAATTTGGAAGATATCGAATTAACCCGTAGATTGGACAAAATTCCAAAAGACATGGTTGGCGAGCTACTGAGAATAAAGATTGTTGAAATTGTAAAAAATCGAAAAGATGAACTTATAAAGTTTCAACTTTCATAACTGCCCTTAGTTTAACAACAAACAAAGCGAACTTGAAGCTCTTAGAAAAAAATTTTTCAGGTTAAAAATAGAAAGTCCGCTACTATCCCAAGGAAGAATGTGCCCTTGAAAATCAATTTTTTTCAGTTACAACTTTGTATTTAGCAATAGGTTTCTTTCTTTGAAGAATTCTAATGCTTCTTTCTTGTCCTTATGTTCAAAATCTCTATAGAGAACATCTATGAGGTCTTCCAAAGCAATCCATCTTACTGCTAACACGTTGTCTCTGATAGTTGAAAGACTTCTCCACTCAATGTCTTCCTTTATCTTTTCTGGGTCAGTGTATTCCTTAATCTTGTAATAGTATAGTCTGCTTTTCTTGTCAAAGAATCTGCGAGGAGACGATAGAATAATCAGTACTTCTTTGCCATTGTGTTCATTGAGTTCTAATCCAACGTCGATTAGTCTTGCCAATTGATTTCTGGAGGGGTTAAATGTAGTGTCGTATGCGATGTCTGAGGTGAACTTGATTTCGAAAAAGATAAGCATCTTGTCTGTTTCTATAAATGTGTCAACGTGTGTGTTTGATTCCAGTCGTTGATTTGGCTTATGTGCGTTGGCTTGGTCTCTAATGTATTTCACAGGGTGATTTTTCACGTCATCCCTTATCCATTTCAAGTAGCCTTTTGGCGGTCTGCATTGTCGTTCCAGACCTACATCAACCACATTCTCTTCATATGCACTTACGTTAACCAAGCCAAGTATTCTGTTAATTAAGCCGACCTTGTTTAGACTCAATACCAAGGGCGAAAAGGTGTAGAAGGCTATGAGTTCTTCGGCTTTGTCGTATTGGTTCAGGTAAGCCTCCAAGTTCAGGTTAGTTGGGTTTCTTGCTATGTTTGAGTTATCAACCCACGCGGTTAATTTTTTTAAGCGGTCTTCTGGTGGATTGAAACAAGTCTTTATGGCTTCTTTGAAAAGTAACCTCATAGAGATTTGTTAAGTGACAACTGCTATTTTTCTTTTTCAGATAGCCAAGCCCAGATACTTGTCTATTTTGTATTTGGTAGTTTGTGTGTGTTTTCTATTTTTGTTTTTTGGAGAGAGAGTTGTTTAGTTTGAGTTGGGGATTATTATGTTTTAATTGAAAGAAAATGGCAATATAGAAATGTATGCTTGCTATACTTTGTATTGAGAGAATTTTGTGACTCATCTTAGATATTTTGATTCTCCTAATTGTGGGGGCTGCATGTATAAAGGAAGCAGTTATTGCTGGGGGCAATGCTCCCTAAACATTTGGAAAAAAGAACGAGAGTATTGATAATATTGAAATTTTTTATTTGCAAAAGCTTGCAGATGCTATATCTAAAGTTTTCTTGCTTTTTGCAAATTAATAACTTTAGAAGTTGAATACAGTTTTGGAAAAGACTAACAAACTCGATGTAAAAGTGGTTAACTTCAAAGGGTGTACACCAATTCAGGATGTTAATGTCAAAGTTTTCAAAATAGAAAAAGAACCAATAACACCAGAACAATGGGCTGAGAATCTGAAAAATGGATCTCCCTTCAAGAGTTTGGTTCTCTCCATGAACACCGACAACAATGGTAAAATAACTGCCCAGATTCCATGGGGTTCTTACGAAGTTAAAGTAGAAAAATACGGGTTAAATCAGGTTTGCGAATTAAACCAAAATATTGAAGTTCTTTTAATTGTACCAAAAAAGCATTGGTCGTAAAAGCTTGAATCTTGTTAGAAGAAAATATTATAAAAATTTATCTAATGTAGCTTTGGCTGAATTCTAAATTAAACCCTTTTTTATAAAAATCTTTGACAAAGCTTAGTCCAAAAAACTTGACGACCTTTTAAAATATGTTTTCTCATATTGTTGTATCGTGTTGTGTTGTTGTGGGGGCTTAACGGTTAGTAGTACAGTAAGATTTTTTAGATTTAGAGAGAGCTTAAAAATTAATCTGCAAACCCAAACGATTAATCAAGCACTCACACATAACATTATTTTTAACCAATGAATAAAATAAGGGTTCTTTTAAGACTCATTTTTTAAAGCTCATTAGAACTTTTCTTTTATCCAAATAGGCTATTAGGAGCAATATTATGATTGCAAGTAAAACTACGGTTCCAGTAGTGGAGAGTATTGCATGGATCAAGTAGTAAGCTGTTTTTAGATGTACATACAGATAAAAATTATTTATTGCATCGATAATTAATATTGCTTCTAAAGCTAGAATGCCTATTACGGTTAGTCGGTCTTTAGTTTTTTGTTTTAATGGATTTATCTTTTTTAACGCCTCTTGAGATTGTGGGATTTTAGATTCTTGGTATAGCTGATTTTACTCAGTATAGGTGATTTTTATGGCTCAACTTCTTTGAGCTCTACGCAGCTAATAGGTCCGAAGGTGAGTATTATATCCACGAATGAGTTTTAACTTTTTTCTCAAAAATAGAGGAGAGAGAGTAATAGTAAGTAGAAATTAGTTTTAGAGAGAAAGATCAAAATTTAATCCCCCAAACCTAACTATCTAATTACCCTCTAACTGACTCTCTCAACAAAAAATGCTATTTAGCTTTAAGCCGCTAAAAACCAGTTATTTTTGTTTATGATTCAAGCGTTTTATTCTGATGAATTTGTAGGCTATTGGAGCATAGACTGCTGCAATTCCCATAACTATAGCATACAATCCCAATAATATGCGAGCAATTTCATTTGAAATCCATTGCACCAAGAATTTTAGAAAACCAGGTAACAATTCTGCAAAATACGTAAAATCAAAGGGAAAGACCACTACCAGCCAAGTTGTAGCCACAGCAATAAAGATGATTCCGCCAAAAGCATCAAACAGTCGAGAGAGGAGTCTTTTGCCAAGTATACCTTCTAATCCAGATGTAATAATCCAAGAAACCCAAGAACCATAGAGCATAATCATCTCTGTCGTGCCAAATCTTGAAGTGAAGAAACCTGTTGACCATACCTGATGAGCGGCCAAATACAAAATCATCAAAACGCTACCAGTAAAAAAGAATCCAACGCTAACAATGCGTTCGTTTTTTGGAATGCCTTTATCTGCTTCTGCCTTTCCTCTTGAAAGCCAGTTCTCCTTGGGTTCAGTGGTATTCAGTTTAGAGCCTCCTTCATTTTTTGCATTTCCTGGATAAGCACCTCAGCAAAAATGAAAACCAGTTAAGGCCACAATGATACTCATACTAAATCTCTTGTTTATACGTTTTCTCAGTCAGTATCTAAGTTCTCATTTCTATATTGTTTTGATTTTTCTGGTTTTTTTACCCTTTCCATCAAAGCGGTAATAGGGGAAATTTCAGCAAAACCTGCAACAAAAGCACCTTGGGATACTTATTCTTCATAGCTTGGAAAAAGAAAGAAATGGAATTATACCGTGAGATGGCCAAAACTCAAACAATCAACAAGGTACCCAATTATCTAGACTTGCGCATGAACGATAATAAACGAGCCTGTTGAGCCATAATGTCTATTGTTATTATGAGCAAATAACTCACTTTTGTCGGCAACATCACGATAGATGTGTGTGCATTATAGTTTAATCCCTATCTCAACCAATCATCATAGTTAGTTTTATAAACAAAATTCTACACCATATTGTCAGGGATATTTTTGGGATCGTTGAAAACCATTATTGATGAGCTGACAAAACATAGTCTTTTGAAGTACTTCATTATTCTTTGGGGTGCATCGATGTTTCTGTATGCGGTGTGTAGCCTTGGCACATATGGATTTGGTGTTGAAGATGCCTATGATGTCTTATGGATATTGGGCAATCTGTTCAACTTAGCTGCTGGCGTCTTATTGATGCTGTTTGGGATAAAGCTGCTGAGCGCTAATTTCCTATCTGGACTGAATGTTGAAAAAACGTTAGTTTACTTCCTGCTATTATGGGCTGGGCAATTCTTTTTCTGGGGCTTATCTGACTTACTCTACTATGAAGGGATAGTATGTCTCTTGGCTTCTTTTGTTCACTTGATTGCAGGAATAGTATTAGCATTGTTTGCTTGGAAGTTGCTAACTGAAAAAGAACCAACTACACCGCCTCCGCCACCAACTTAGGAATACCAAAGAAAAACTCCTTTTTTTTCAATTGTCTGTTTTTAATTTTAATCGAACCCAATCCACTAAAATTGCAGCTTTCTAGCAAAAAACAAGTCATATTGAAACCGAAACTAAACTGCTGATACAAATGAGAATCATGAGAAGAAAGCTCAGATTACTCAACAAATTTTAATGACGCTTAAAAAATACTATGGGGGAAGTAAATGAGTTTCGAAATAATGATTGAAATGGCTATCGGAATTGGATTGATAGCCACAACAACACTCTTGTTTGCAATTGTCCTGTTGGCATACCGAAGAATACGAACAACTCGGATGTTATTCGTAACATTGGGGTTCGGAACTTTCTTTATCGCGGCAATTTTGCATATTCCTAAAATTCTAAGTGAACAATATAGCTTTATGATGCCAGAAAACGTGTTTCTTCTCTTTCAGCTAGTAGGTTTAATTTTTATTGTTATCGGTGTGCTAAAGGATTAGGAGACATGTTTAAGAAAATTGTGCTTAAAAATTCAAAAAGAAAAAAAATTTTTGATCTTATCAAAAGCAATCCGGGACTTCACCTCAGAGAACTTCAAAGAAGATCAAAAATGGCCCTTTCATCTCTAGAATACCATGTCGACTATATGGCTAGACACAACGTAATATATCGAGAAAGAGAGGGCGGTTTCACACGATATTTTGCTCAGCAACCTACAGAAGAGGAACATAAACTTATTTCAGCATTAAGACATGAGAAGATGCGAGAAATCGTATTAATCGTTCTCGAGAAAAAAGTAGCAAAATTTCAAGATTTAAAGGATTATTTGAATCTTCCTTCTTCTACGCTCTCTTATTATCTCAAATATTTGATGGATAATTGCATCTTGATTAAACAACAGATTGGCTACGAAAGCGTCTATTCAATTCAAGATCAAAACGTCAGAAAAGCCCTTCTTATGGCCGAGTCAAGCTTCACCGACAAGCTCATCGACAAAGTCTTGCGTTCATTTATGGAAACAGACTTCAAAAACCTAGCCCGAAAAACAACTAAAGATTAACGATACTTCCGAAACAAAAACCTCAAGAAGTGACCCATGTTTATTCAAGGTTTGTCCTAGTTTGATACAATTTCTGTCCGTCTGCATTTAAATCTACTTTTCCACCATTTTTTTCTAGGTAATAAACCATGAAGAAAATCTCTTTTGTTTTAGTAGCAGTTCTCTTAGTCTCTATTGCCGCAATTCAAGCTTCTGCGGCTATGGCAGTGCCACCTGCACATTCTAATGCGGGCGGTCGCGAATTCGGCGCGCTTTGGTACGAAGGATATCAGGTTAGAACTTTTGTCCCTAACGGGAAACCACTGAATAATCCAGGAACTGACCCTCTCTATGCGTTTCCAAACGGAGAGCAAAACAGCGTTATTCAATTTGCCCCTGGCGACCCTGAGTATAATGGAGGACATTGGAAAGTCTATGTTGTCACTTGGAATGTAGCACCTTACTTAATTGAATCCTATGACGAACTAATGACTGCAGCTGGTGATAGCGACGTGAATATCGATAGAATGCCAAACGCTGATGTTTTGTGCCCAGTAATGCCCTAATCGCTCAGTGCAATCAAACCACAAACATAAAGCAAAAAAAGTAACCCACTTTTTTCTATTATTTAGTGAAAGCATTAGACGTTACTAAAACTTTTTAATATCAACATAAAAATATGCATTACTCTGATTATGGTTATTGGTGCACTTTTTATTTTCATGGAAATAGGTGAAGCCGTGGCTTTTAGTTAGTAGAGCAGTTGCTTTCGGTGGAACAAAAAAGATGGAAAACCTCAAAATATTCCCGTTTAGGGGTATCCAGAGTTTTTGCCGATTGAAGATTAAAAAACTGTACCTGCGGAGTTGGAATTATTCATTTTTTTAGTCTGCTAAAAAATAAAGTTGCGGTGTTGTTTGATAGAAAATTGAAATTTCTGGGTGATCTTGAGAGGTTGGTAGAACAACAACAGTTATTTTTTAGATGTTGTTGTTCTAGCAGATAAAGAGTTTTCGGAAAAATAATGATACAACAAAATTCTGCACAACCCTCATCAACAAAAAACACCTTCACTATTCGTAAAATGGTTAAGTATTACCTAAGTCCTTTTCCGGCATCCCACGCTTTAGAAAATTTTTCTCCAAGTTTATAGTAGCTTCTATCGTTCATGACAAACAAGATGGGTTGCACTTTACCAAAGTCAACTTCGCCATCGGTAAGGACCTTTTCATCGCAATAAGTTGCGGCTACCTTACCTACGAAAACATCATGGGTTGGGAAATCAACTGTTTTGATTAGCTCGCATTCCATGTTAATGGTGCATTCTTCAATCATTGGTGCCGTCTTCAGTTTGCCATAAAAAGTCTTGAACAAGGCCGTTTTGTCTTTTATCTTTCCAGAGAACAATCCACAATAGTCTGTCTCTTTTACCATTTTGACTGAGGGAATGTTAACGCTGAATGTTCCGTTGGTCTTGATACCAGCGTTTGTGTAGTGACTTTTGTTCATGCCAAGAGAAACAGAGGACATATCCATTATGCCCACGTGAGCTATTGTTATGTAGTTTGGTTTGCCCTCTACCATAGCTCCAACTATGGTTGTTGGCAGTGGATAAAGACAGTTTTTTGCTCCTAATTCTTTTTTCGTTTCCTCAACGCTCCACTAACCTGTTAACACAAGAGTTAATTAATTTAATTCTCTTCGAGTTGTACGCTCCATTAGCTGCATTCTAGTTGAATACACACCAAATCGTTGTTTTTGACAGAGATTTTGCTTCTGTTTTGGTTGACTTGGACTCTGAAACAGTAGTTTCCTGAAAGGGGCCTGATCTAAAAGTCCTGGTTGGATGGGTAGATTCAATTTTAGTTCACAAAAAGAGGTCGGGCGAGTTCTTTCGAGACATTGCTTTCATTTCGTCTGATATTCGAGGTAGAGTTTTCTGCCTTCAGCCGCAGCTATCAAGATGCCCAGGGTCCCTACTGCAATGCCCGAAAAAGTGTTTGCAAAACTCAAACCTGGAATCAGAATTAGATCTATTTGTCCATTAGAAAGACCAAAAAGTAACCCTGTTATAGCACCAGAGATTCCAATGGCAAATAAAGCAAGACGAACAACTGTTGCTTTCCCTATTTTCATTCTTTAGCCTTGTTTATACATCTAGATTATTCAGATTTAAGAATTTCTTAGTGTACTTAAGAGACATCTTAGAGGAGAACACAAAAAATCTTGTCAAGCACAAATAATATTCAAAATTGGCGCGATCTGAAGGCAAAACGACTAAGATAGATAGGACAATTTTTCGGTTGACCCGCGATTTTTGTGGTTCTTGGTTTTCCAACTGAGATCTGAAAATAGCAAGACTTAGGAAAAACTTAAAAGAAAAATTAAAAGATATAGCAAATTTAGCAGACTAAGACAAAAAGTCTGCAAAAATTCGGAGAAAACAAAAATGAAGCATAATTTTCTAACTATAAAATCCGCTATCTCTATCGCTATGCTATTGATGTTAGTATTATCTTCAGCAATAACGCTGTTACCTGCTGCATTTGCGCATACACCACCTGATGATATTCTTACGTATGCATACCTTAGTGTCGCGCCTGACCCTATAGGAATTGGACAACGCCTTTTCGTTGTGATGTGGCTCGATTCCGTCTTGCCGGGAGCAACGGTGGAAAACGACATAAGATTTCACGATTTCAAACTGACAATTACAAGACCTGATGGAAATACAGAAGTAGAAAATTGGCCCATAGTAACAGACACTGCATCTTCGCAACCCTTCTTGTACTATCCCGATCAAGTCGGAAACTATACCTTCAAATTCGAATATCCGGGACAAACCTACACTTGGAACCGAGCGAACACACCTGGACTTTCAGCTGCAAACGCTGCGTATGAAAACGATACATATCTGCCCAGCAGTAAGACAAAATACGTCACGGTTCAGCAAGAACCAGTTTTCACACCTCCAAACAGTTATCCACTGCCCAATGAATATTGGGCACGTCCAATAGAAGGTCAGAATGTCGATTGGTGGACAATCTCATCCAACTGGTTAGGGAGACAATCCCCTCAACTTGCAGAAGAAAGACTTAGAAACCCAGACGACGGGATAGGACCCGTAACTCCTCATGTCATGTGGACAAAGCCAATCCAGGAAGGCGGCGTTGTCGGTGGAACCAATACATTTGTCGAAGGTGAAGGATACTACATTGGAACAACATACAACCGGAGATTTAACAACCCTATAATCATGTATGGAATTCTATATTATACTGAGCCTGAGAGCATACCCGTGACAACTACAACTGCCGGCGGTTTAACAAAAGCTGTAGATATACGCACTGGAGAAGAAATATGGTCGCAGAGAATCCCTGGTCCAAACAACCTTTTCCAGTTTGGCTATCAGTACACTTCCGGTGATAATCCCAACATGCATGGGACATGGCCAGGAATATTGTTTACTGCAGATTTTGCACGCGCCTTCGATGCACGCACAGGTAACCCAATGTTCAATGTAACTAACATGCCTGTAACTAGAGCTATAAGCCCGACAACAAGCGTAGGCACAGAGTACCTTGGTCCAGATGGTACTGTATATTTGTATCAATACAGTGGGGCAAACCATTGGCTAGCTCAGTGGAATTCATCGAAACTATGGACCTGGGGAACTACACCATCAATTCCATCAGTTGTTGATGCGAGCATAAACTCGGGACCCAACAATCGTTATGATTGGAACATTTCGATACCAATGAGTATTCCATCGAACGCAAGAATCGTCTATACCATTCTGGATGACATAGTTCTCTTAACTAACATTACTAGTGCAACCGGTTTTGGTCCTTCCGCATCTGGAACTGCTCCGTACATGGTGGCTGCTATAAGTTTGGATCCCTCTTCAAGAGGAACGCTGCTTTGGAAAGAAGAATATACTCAACCGCCTCTAACAAGATCCATACCAGGAAAGCTTGTTGACGAACAGAACCGCATCTTTTTGACATATGACAAAGAGACATCTCAGATTCATGGTCACAGTCTTGACACTGGCAAAGAATTATGGGCTACAAACCTGCCCGAAGACTCATCTGACTTTATCCTCTACAGCTACTTAGGCGCTATTGGTCTGCAGATCGGCTATGACAAAGTCTACTTTGGAGGATACGGAGGCATACTTCACGCCTACGATATTAAAACTGGCGATCTTCTCTGGACTTACGGCAATGGTGGACCAGGCAATACGACATACTCTGGAACAGGCTTAGCTTACGGTAGATATCCGATATACCCAGGACCAATAGCTAATGGAGTAATATATCTAGACACCGGCGAACATAGTGCTCAACCACCTTTGTACAAAGGCGCATTAGTGCGTGCCCTTAACGCAACAACTGGAGAAGAAATATGGACGCTGACAGGATGGGGAGGACACCACAGACGTGAAGGATTCGCGGTTGCAGACGGGTTCCTGCTGTATCTGAACCATTATGATATGCAGATATACAGCGTAGGCAAAGGACCTAGCGCAATGACGGTTACAGCACCAAAGAGCGGTATACCATTCGGTCAATCAGTAGTCATAAGTGGCACCGTTCTCGACATAGCTGCTGGAACCAAGCAGAATGAGCAAGCTGCACGCTTTCCAAACGGAGTTGCTGCAGTGTCTGACGCTAACATGAGTGCTTGGATGGAATACGTATACATGCAGAAGCCTCGACCCAAAGACATACTCGGAGTTACAGTCTCTATCGATGTAATTGACTCTAACGGCAATATGAGAACCATTGGAACAGCGACTAGCGATGGGAATGGATTCTACAGTCTAATGTGGAAACCAGATATTCCAGGAAAATACACTGTTATTGCCTCGTTTGCAGGCTCAGAAGCATACTGGCCATCAAGAGACGAAACAGCTTTCGGCGTAGAAGATGAATTAGCCCCAACAGATGCACCGCCAGAACAGGCACAATCAATGACAGATACGTACGTTCTAGGAATGGGGGCTGCTATTCTCGTCGCCATAATAGCAATAGGCATTGTTATGGTGCTTATCCTCAGAAGAAGACCATAAAAAAATACAATATTCCCTCTTCTTTTTTTTCTGCCGATAGTTACTGGATATGCTAATTTCTCTCAAGCTGTCTTTGGAATCTTATTTATTATATAGTTTGGAATTTGACGGATCATTGTTGAGCTTTTATTAATTAAACTAAATCCAACCAAAATCTTACCTTAAATCCTACTTAGATCAGATTTTAAGAGAGTGACGAACATAATTGCGCGTTCGATACTCAAAAAAAAGAAAGAGAGGGAGGTTTAGCTCATTGGGGGTGGCGGTGGGGGCATCTGATTTTGCTGTGGTGTTTGGTTTGTAGGTATTTGGAAGAATGCTACGAGTATCAGAATCCAAGCGATGAAAATCAAAATTAATCCTACAAAGACTATTGTGAGAATCGCACCGATGAGTAGCAGTAGACCTCCGGTCCTAAATAGTCCAACTCCAGATTTGTCTGCAAGTGTCTCGAATGCTTTTCGGATGTAGATGGCTTCAAGTAGGTAAAATATGAACGCGACGACTAGAAATATGATTATCCCTGCGATCAAACCCACTATGCCTGTCGCATCCGCATATCCTATTGCTGCTCCAGCGAAAACCCCGCCGAAAAATAGCGATGTTAGAGTTAACCCAGAAGCTGCGATTCCTATGATTCCAAAAATTACGGCGTAGAGTGTGTTTTTCCAGATGCTTTCGTCGTTGTATGCTTGGGAGAGAGTTCTCATGCCAATCAAAACGAGTATTATGCCTACGATGCTGAGAAATGGAACTGGAATGACTAGAAATATTGAGCCGATGCCGGCCATATTTTTTCCTGATTCTAATGACATTTCATATCCTCTAAGGGTGTGTTTTGTTTTGATCAGCATAAAAGCTTTGCCGCGATGTAGCGTTGCCTAAACTATTAGGGTTTGAATGTGGCAAACTTTAGTGTCGCAAGTCTTTTATCCGAATATCCAGTAGATACTTGATTGAGTGAAATGATGAAAAGCCTAGTTGTGTACTATACTCGAACTGGAAACGCAAAATTCGTTGCAGAAACCATTGCGGCTGAGCTTGGCTCTGACCTTGAAGAAGTTGTTGATCTAAAGAAGCGAGCTGGTAAGCTTGGCTGGATTTCAGCGGGTAAGGATGCGAGCCAAGAAAAGCAAACTCAAATCGGTCCCACAAGTCGGGTTCCGCAAGATTACGATCTTATAGTTCTTGGAACTCCAATTTGGGCTTGGAAACCAACCCCTGCGATTAGAACCTACATAGCTAGAAATGACCTGTCCGGCAAGAAGGTGGCGTTATTTTTCACTATGGATTCAAGTTTGAAGCAAGCCGTGGAGAAAACAAAGGCGCTGATATCAAACGCTACGTTTGTGGGCGATATAGCGATACCAAAGGCGTTAGATAAGAAGGAAGAAACAGAGAAGCAGATCGCTGATTGGTGTAGTTCTCTTAAAATAGAGTAAATAGCTGGAGGACCTTTGTGGTAGAGCTTTCAAGTGTTTTCCCGAAAGGTTTATCCACAGATCGACTGCATTGAATTTAGGGAAATGCATGAAAAAAGGTTTTTTGAAAAATATTAGCGTAATGGACTCTCCTTCATCGTCGACGCCAACTCAAAAGAAATCTCGTAAAACTCTTTGGATGATCCTTTTAGCTGTCATATTGATTGTTATTATAGCAGTGGGAGCTTTCATTGCCATGGGCGGTTTAGGCACCAACAATTCTGCGGCAACACCTACACCAACTCCAGGCGGCAACCCAACACCTACCACCGGAACATCCTCAACGCCAACACCATCAGTTACAGGTGCAGACATCGCAGGAGCAAGCAGCCTACAATACAGTGTTGAAGCAACCTCTGGCGGAGTCTCTCAGGGATCATATACATACTATGGCAAAAACGCAGGCACAGACAACTTTATGATGCGGATAGACTACACAGATGGCTCAGGAGATCAAGGTTCGTTTATCATAAACTCGGCACAACAGAAGGCTTGGTCGTACTCGGATGGAGAATGGACTGATGTCTCAATAGCGTTTTCAATGCAATACGACACTTGGAATACATTATGGGAAGGATATGTTAACGCTCTTGGCGCTTGGACAGGATTAGGAGACTACACATACTCAGCTGGCGGAGACTCGGTAAGAATCTACGGTGTTAGCGTAAATCCATCACTCCCAGACTCACTGTTTACACCCAGCTAAACAAAACAAGCTTCAAACCCAATTTTTTCTTTTTTTTTTTTTTCTTCCGATATTCTGTCTTGCTTGTCGCATTTCATTAATTTTAGGATTTAATAAGAAAAAAATAATTTTGGATGGTAAATTAAGTCTATCCGCAGAAGAATCCAAAGAAGTTGCTACATCTGCATGGGCATCATTTCAAAGACTTCGATGCTCGCTTTTGGCATCATAAAGTGAGGGCTGTCAACAATCATAGCTTTCACTGCCTCCATATTCTCTGCCTGCACAATGCTGTAGCCGGCAATTTCGGTCATACTCTTAGAACTTTCGTTTTTGGTATAATGCATTCCGCTCCCTAGAGGCGTTCCAGCATCAACGAGTGCCGCGCCAGCTTTTTTAAACCAAGCCATCCAGGGCTCCATGCCTTTCTTCATCTCTTCTGGGCTCACATTCATCTGCTGCTCAGCCGATACAGGCGCCATATATAAAATCATGAATTTTTTCGTTACATTTCACCTCCACAAAAAACCAATAATACAATTTGGTTGAATACTATTAGCAAACATTGAAGCGATTTAAGGCATTGTGGTAGTTATCTGCCAATCACATTTAGGATTCTCTTTATTTTTCTAGAATATTGTGAATTACGAAATATTGCTTATATACGCTTTTTGGCGCCTGTCTGTTAAGAAGTAAGATGAGGGGAGAGTATGTTTTCAGAAATAATTCTGCCTCTAGTAAAAAATCAGTTGCATGCTGAGCATGAGAGCTTTATTTTGAGGTGGTTTTGATGGGGAAGAATCGTAATCGCATATGCATTATTGCAGCCATTTTACAGGCTGCCAACTCCGGGTCAAGTAAAACTCGAATAATGTTTGAAGCGAATTTGAGTTTTAGCGTACTTATAAAGTATTTAAATGTCGCCGAGGAAGTCGGTTTTATTCGCCTTGATGATTCTAAATACCACTTAACTGAGCTTGGACAAGTATATCTAAAGCAGTATAAGCAGTATGAGACACGTTGCGCTAAAGTTCAGAGGGCCATAGAGTCACTACGGGGAGAGCGGGAGAGGCTTGATAAGTTATGTGAAGGCTCAATTTCAAACGGACTCTCAAAGATGTATCTAAACATAGAAGAGATGCCAGCCATGGAAGAAACAGAAAATAAAACAATTAAGCCAACAAACAAACTCCCTGGTTCTTCAAGAAAAAGTTAAATCTAAAGTGCAACGATATAACTTGAACATGATACAGCCAACAGAAGACAACACAAAGACTGAGGATACGACACGGTCTTCGCTGAATAGACTCGCAATAATACTGAAAATTGTTTTTGAAGATAACCAAGACATTTTCTTGAAAAAGCCAGAAGAAGTAAATGTGGATTCACTGAAACATTTGTCTGATTCATTCATTTCAATTTCTACTCTATTTCAAGAGGTCATTGAAGAATGGTTCGGTTCTGATTCAGAAGCGTTTGACGTCATTAAGCAGTCAGAAGAACTTAAAGCTAAACTTGCCACTGAAATAAGCGAGGCTGATAAACTAGATTTTGAGCAAATAAGAACAATTATGAATAGAACAAATAGAATCGACGAGGCTCTGGAAGATTTAGAGAAAATATCATACTATCTAAAATATTATGAAGATTTATGCAAACAAAAAGGTCTTACAACGTACGCCAATTTATCAGAAATTTTTAGAGTCTATGGTGCTGAGGAATTTATTAAAATCCTAAAGAACGAGGCAAAACGACATAAGCTTCAGATAGAGAGAAACAATTTATACAATAATCTGCACAATCAAACAAAACTCAACACAAAGACTTTGAAAATTGCTTATGCTGCATTGAGCATCTCGATTGTGTTTGCTGTTATTGCCGTGTTGGATTTGCTTTTGAGGTTTATGGGTCGCTAAGTACGATGTTGGTTCAACCTGGGAAATTGCTCTTGTTGCTTGCTGAGCTTGTTAAAATGTTACGTGCTCTGGGGTTTTGTCTCGCTCATTTTTTCGATTCTTTCAGCAGTGTTAAATGTAAGCTGTTCAAGTCGTATGCTCATTCGCTCAACGTCACAAACGGACGGTTCAATTTTGCACCTGTCGGGTTTTTTAAGTAGTTCAAGTTGGTTTAAATAGCCGCTGTATAGAATCTGGTATTGAAGGCTTTTAGCTGCGTTTTTTGTGATTTTTGATTGTGGAGAAATTAGCAGTATCGAGACAAGCGAGGCAACGCCAAGCACAGATAGAATAGTTGAAAATAATCCCACTCCGTTGAGTGCGCTAAGTATTATTGCATCTAAGATGAGGCTTGCTCCTAACCCCATCATTAAAATGTAGATTGATATGTTGATCTTGCAGGCTGCTTCACTTATTGAAATTGCCCTAAGAAATGTATCGTTAAAAGTTTTTTCAGCGTATGCAGCTTTATGTTCTTTGAATTGATTGGAATCTTTTTGGTCTTCTTTTACTTGTGTAGTTTCAATAGCAATAATGGGTCTGTCTTCTTCTATTTGCATTTTAGCCGACTTGGGGCTCCGGTGTTTTAATTCAGTCAAAGCGTTCACCAATAAAATTAAACTGTGCCCTTGTTGGCTAATACGAGTTATGAATTGAGAATAATTATGAGGGCTCTTTATTTGATTTATTTATTTTTGGTTGTGCGTGTTAAAGAATGATTGAAAATTGTTAAGGTGATAGAAAACGTGCGCTATTTTTCTAGAAATGTTTTGGCAAAAAGTGCTGTTGGCTAGATGTTATCACATACAGATTTATTCTGGCGAGTTAACGATTGCATAGAGGAACAACTATTTGAATATGAATTTCTCAATTAAAGGAAAAAACTTTTTGATAGCTGCATTGCTAGTCGTGTTGATGGTTCTCAGCTCCTTTGCTGTATTCTCGCCAGTTTCTGCTTCTGCGCCAACACTCATGGATCCAACGACTATACCTAAATTCGAAAATCAAATAACAGGTGCACCGCCAGTCTATATTCCCCAGGTAATCCAAAACCCTGAGGGTAAAGGCATTGCGTACAGGTACACTGTAACGATGGATGAACAAAACCAACAAGTCTTGCCGCCAGGATATCCTATGACTCCAGTTTGGGGTTACGGAGGATACGCTAAAGATGCCGTTACAGGCAAATACTTAGGTTACGTCTTAAACTCGCCAGGACCAAGCTTTGAAGCTAAAAGAGGAATCCCAACAGTTGTAAAATGGGTAAACAACATCGATGTACCATACATGTTTCCAGTTGATCCAACTCTGCACTGGGCTAACCCAACGAACATTCCCATGATGACCGCAACCCAGCAAGCTGGACTTGGTCTAGCACCAACTTATCCACCAGGATACAACGGTGTATCAATCGGCCTCACTAATCCAGAGGCTTGGAATGCTCAATCGCCTGTTCCGCTTGTGCCACACCTTCACGGAGGCGAAGTTTCATCACTATACGATGGAGGCCCAACCGCTTGGTGGACAAATGGCGGAGTAAGAGGCGAAACCTACAACAGCCTTTATCACACATCATCCAACGCAGCAGTCTACTACTATCCAAACGAACAGCCAGCTACTACCCTTTGGTACCATGACCACGCACTTGGCTTAACCAGAATAAATGTCATGTCAGGTCTAGCAGGATTTTATCTTTTACGCGATTCAGAAGACGCGTTAGGTAAGAACCTTCCAAGCGGAGCCTACGAAGTACCCCTCGCTATACAGGATAGAACATTCCAAAGCGATGGTTCATTCTACTTCCCCGCTGACGAAGCAACCAACCCAGATGTACATCCCTATTGGTCACCTGAATTTTTCGGAGACACCATAATGGTTAACGGCTTAGTCTGGCCAAACATGGATGTATCAAAAACGATGTACCGCTTCAGACTCTTAGACGGATCAAACGCCAGATTCTATACACTTAGCCTTGAAACTGACTCAGGCGAACCGGTAGAATTCACTCAGATAGGCACTGACGGAGGATACATGAAAAAAGCAGTAAAACTAACTGAACTAACTATTGCCCCTGGAGAAAGAGCAGACATACTTATTGATTTCTCAGATCTAGCTCCTGGAACTAAAATTCTAATGAAGAACACTGCAAACGCCCCATTCCCTGATGGCGACCCAGTAGACCCCGAAACTACAGGTCAAATTATGCAGTTCACGGTTACAAGAAAACATGTCCCGTATTCGCAACGACAGGATGCATGCCTAACAGAAGCTGCCACGAAACCCTACAAAATCATAAACAATGACCTTAAAGGAGCATGGCCAACACTACCGGAACCAACCAACACAAGAACTATGACTCTATGGGAAGTCCAAGGAGATGGAGGCCCACTTGAAGTGTTAGTTAACGGTCAAAAATGGGCTGCACCTGTCTCAGAGGATCCACAGGAAGGTTCAACTGAAGAGTGGGTAATTGTCAATTTGACTGGTGATACCCATCCGATACATTTGCATCTGACCCAATTCCAACTCGTTGGACGTTACACATTAGCTGACCCAGATGCTTACGCCGCTGATTGGACAACGCTAAACGGTGCAGAACCACCATACATGTTCACCCCAGAGGAACTTGACCCCTTCACCGATGGCAACTATATTGTTCCTGGATCATTCGTTGCGCCCGCAGCTAACGAACATGCCTGGAAAGACACCATACAGATGAATCCTGGAGAAGTTACCATAATTCGCGTTAGATTTGCGCCTATCGACGGATCAGCAAAGTATCCGTTTGATCCTACAGAGGGTCCAGGATACGTCTGGCACTGCCACATTATAGACCATGAAGACAACGAAATGATGCGACCGTACATAGTGACACAAGCACCACCAACTCATCATCACTCAGGACCAAGATACCACAAATGGAACAATTGGAACTGCTAAACACCGTTTTCTCAAAACAGAGGCTCTAGCCTTTATGGCTAGATTACCTTTCTTTTTTATTAAATCAGATAAACATTTTTTTGCTTTCAAGCAAGAAAAAGAGAGCGAAATAATCATGTTAATTCTTCTTGACTGAGCAAAGCTCTATAAATTCTAAAAACCTATTTTCTATAAGAACTACAATTTGAAAGTAGCAGTGATCAAAGCGCAGGATAGTTTAATTTGTGATTGTTACTTTTTCTTCTTTTGGAATCATCATGAGTTCTACGTTTTCATGTTTTGGTTGGGTTATGTTTGCTGGTTTTTGGTTTTTCTTGTTGTGGGGGTGCCCTATGTAGTAGAGGCTCCAGCCAACGGCGAATACGATTGCTAATGCCGGTGCAAGTAGGATTTTTGTAAGTTTGCTGCGGTGTTTTCTAGTGGTTGTTTTTTTCAAGTCTTTTCCCATGTCATATTACTTCGTAATTCTTAATATATAAGGTTTATTAATTTTGTGAAAACAAAAAACTGCAGTGAAACCAAAAAAAGAAAAAATAGCTGAAAAATAGGACACACGCAAAATTTTTCTGCAAGGATTGTGATAATCAGATTCTATATAGTTATGTGTTCTCTAATAACAAAAAAGAGAGGGAATTTTTGAGGTTTGTTTTGTTAACTTTTTTTGTTAACGTTTTTTAAGCACCAGCAGAGCTAAGACAACTGCCACTATCACAATTGAGACAAATAAGCCTACGATTGCGGGAATGAAGTATGCGTCATATGTGGTTTGTAGGGATATTGCAGTAGGTTGTGGTGTTGTTGCGGGGGAGTCAACTACGAATGAGCTTGTTGCATGTGATGGCCAGTATGATTCGCTGCCCGTGAATGATGCGTAGACGGTGTATTGGCCTGGTATGTCTGGTTGCCAACTGAAGGTAAAGAATCCGTCAGCGTCACTAGTGACATTTCCGATTTCTCTGGAGTTGCCATTAGTGTCAAGCACGCTAATTGAGATGGGAACGCCTTTGGTGTCAAATGGACGTTCAAACTGCATGTATACGTATTTCATCCAGTCGCTCATGCTTGCGTCAGATACTGCTGGAACTCCATTGGGAAAACGCATTGTCAAAGTTGCATCATTTGTGCCAGGTGAAACGTCTGTTATCATTCCTCGAATTACTAAGCTGTTTCCGAGAGTTATGCCGGTTGCTGGAGCGTCAACAATTGTTTGGCTGGGTCCTTTTCCTATTGCGTATATCCGTTGGTCGTAGGTATCCATTAATGCAATTATGCTGTCTCCGATCATTGCCTTTCCGCCCCAACATGTCTGTCGAAGGCCTCCATCTATCTTCCAAATGACATTTCCAGTCTCTATAGCCAGACATATGAATGGTGCGCCTCGTGGAAGCGGCTGGTTTGGCGAGTGTTCGACGTGTCCTAAGTATACCTTGCCGTCTGAAACTAGGACCTGTTGCATCCACCAGTTGTTGCCTATGGTAAATTCGGTGTTGAGGTCTTCAGCTGTGTAGTTCCAAAGTAAAGTTCCGGTTTTTGCATCGTAGCATCTTATGTCTCCAGCTGCACCTGATGAAACGAGCTTGCCGTAGTTTATCGTGCTTATGCGGTCAAACATGTTAAGGTAGGTGTCTGGTGGTGAGGGTCCCCAGAGGAATTGCCCGTTGGTTAGATCGAAAGCATAGTAGTTCATGCATTCTTTTGAATTTAGTACTGCGACGTTGTCTGTTAGGCTTGCGGCTGCCCAGTTGATGGTTTGGTTTCCTTCCGCCCAAGACGATGGAGCGGTCCAAGCGGTATTGTAGAGTATCGATCCGATCTGTCCGTTTGATGAGTTCAGGTTTAGTGCCCATATCTGTACGTTGGTAGCATTTATCGATGCACCGACTACTCTGTCAAGTGGATTTACAATCCGAACATTACCAGGTAGCGCTTTAGGGATCGTTACATTCCAGTCATAGCCCTTTGTTTGTGCGTCAAAAGTTCTGCCCCTGACTTGGCTGCCCCATGCAACTGCCATACCCGCATTGTTTTTAAGCACGACTGAAGAGGTGTTCCATTGTGCCAGCCATCCCGCATTTTGACTAATTGTGTACTTTAGAATTTCGCCATTGGGACCATAGTAGTTTGTGCCCGAAGGGACATTGGTCATGTTGTATTTCCAGTCGCCCGTTAAAGGTTCAAATGCATACCAATTTGTTCCGCTAGTTACCCATAGGTACGAGAAATCGCCTTGGTAGTTCATTGAGCTGAATCGTAAAACTTGTCCGAAGGCTATTCTTCCGTTGCCGTAGTTAACTCCATTGTTAGCTAAGCTTTTAGTCCATAGTTCTTCTCCTGTGTGCAAATCGACTGCCACTACTGCTTGTTGTGGTTGACCTGAGTCGTATTTGTTGTAGAACATTACGCCGCTGATTATTACCCCGCCAAATTTGCCTTCGTATGCGTCGCCTATGCCATATCCTGTTTCATCAACTCCGCCAGCTAATCCGCCCATTGTGTCTCCTACTGGTCTTGTCCAAAGTATGTGGGCGCTTTCTGGGGCATCTTGATCGGGTGCATAGAGGTTGTCTGACGGAAGTATGGGTGTTGGCACTAGCCAGTTGCCTGATATTGTATACCATTCTCTTAGTTGTTGATTTATTGGGCGCGACCAATATTCGCTGGGTAGGGCTTCTCCTGGATAGTATTGAATTTGGTCTTGTTGAACTTCAAGTGCTAGTTGTGGGCTGAAGCTTTCTTTGTAGAGCATCTGGGACGAGACTGGATTTCCGAAGAAGTCATAACCGGAGTAGTTGTACCATTGTTCAGGAAAGTGGGTCTTTAGGTAATAAGTTCCAACCTGCGTTGGAGTGTACAGAACTCCAGTGCCTCCTGTGGAGTCAGTCTTGTAGGGTCCAACAGTTTCAGTTGAGTTGTCTGGTTTTGTAACGATGACTGTTAAGCCTGTGAATCCGTCAGTTGCAGTACTTAATGCGTCGGGAATACCTACGTGGAGCATTACTGTCTGGCCCACTCCTACCGGGTTGGGCATAGCCCCGATATATGCGAAAGTTGATTTCGATGATGCTGCCGCGTTTGCAGGCAGAGTCGCGAATGGAAGTATCATAGTTAATACTAGAATCATTGTAATTATAGTTGCCATTTTTTGGTTAATTTTCAATTTTTTGCTTTCTCCTTATTTATTAAACGAGAGTATTTTCTAGAAATACAATCGTCAGAAGCAGAGTTTCTGTCTATTAGTTATTTAAAAAAGAGCCGTAAGTTTATCTTACGACAATGACAAGTTGATTCTAAAGCATTTGACACCTTAGTTATGTCATTGGCAAGAAACTATTTTGAGGATTGTAAAAAAAGGGAAGGGTTGAGTTTTGTTTTTGTCTTTTTGTTATCGCTTTTTTACTGCTTGCAAGACTACGAATCGCCGACTATTGCGATAGCAAGTATGATTGCTATAACTCCGACGATTAGCGGGATTGTCAATGCGTTGGTTGTGTCGAGGGTTACTGGCTCCTGTGTTGGTTGTGTTATTGGGGCATCAATTACTGATGCATAAGTTGTGGCCCATGAGCTTCCGTAAGATTGGTCGCCTGCAAAGGTTGCGGTAATTTTGTATTGCCCTGCGATTTCGGGTGTCCATGAATAGCCGAAGTTGCCTTTTTCATCGCTAGTTACTGTGTCAAGGTGGAAGAAGTTGTTGTTGGGATCGATAACGTCGATTGAAACTGGGACGCCTGTGACTGTTACGTTGTGGAAGAAGCCATCGATTGGTCGTTGCATGTGCAGGAACTCCATGTACGTGGACATTGACTCTTTGGATACGCATGCTGCACCCGGTTGAGCTGGCGATTGATCTAAAATGGTGCCAGATATTATTGTTGTCTCTCCTGTAGGGATTGCTGTTTGTGGAGCGGAGACTGTTGCTTGGCTTTCTCCTTTACCGAACACGTACATGTAGCCGTCGTATTTGTTGTCGTATGTGAGGTATCCGTCTGCGACTGCTCCTGCTGAGCCTCCGCCTGAGATGTCCCATATGTATTCGCCTGTTGTTGCGTTAAGTGCCCAGAGTCTCCAGCCTCTTGCGAGGGGTTCTGTAGGCGAGTGTTCGCCGTTTGCGTAGTAGAGTATTCCGTTGGCGATTTGGGGTGAGTTGCTAAAGAGTGTACTTGAGGGGTAAGTTGCTGATTCAAAGGGCAGAGTTGGTGTTGAGTAGTGCCATACTATATCTCCTGTGTCCCAGTCTAATGCATAGAAGCCTGCGTATGAGAAGTCGTAGACTAAGCCACCGTAAGAGGCGATCGTGTAGGCTCCGAAGTCTCCCCACGGATATTCTGTTCCGCCTGTTTCACCTGGTTTAGCGCTTTGCCAGAGTAGTTTTCCAGTTTGTTGATCCCAGCAGTCCCACCATCCGCCGAGAACGCGTGTGGTGACTTTTCCGTGGTCTGCACATAAGCCTGTGGGGAAGAATATGTCGTTGGTCGTTACGTTCCAGAGTAGTTGGCCTGTTGTTATGCTTGTTCCCATTAGGAATTGGCCGAGTGTGTGTCCAGCGCCTGCTGGAACGATTGAGGCTGAACTTACGTCGATTCCTGTTTCATAATCGACTGAGCCTAGGCGGCTGAAGGGGTAGCTTATGTTGCTTATTATTCTGGAGTTGAAGTTTGTGCTTGTTCCTGTTGTTGTCCAGTTGATTAACCAGTTTTGGCCGCCGGAACTTGCCACGCTGAGAACGTATGGGTCTTTGTACATTACTCCTGAGGAAACTGGTAGTGAGATGTTTGCTTTTACTGCTCCGCTCCATGGGTCATATTTGATCATTCTTGAGGATCCTATGTATACTAGAGAGTATGTTCCTGTTCCCATTCCTGTTTGGTCTGCTCCTGGTACTGAGGTGCCTACTTCGTTGAAGGTGACAACTGTGGGTATTTGGGTTATGCCTGTTTGTTCCCAGTATATTTCTCCTGTGCGGATGTCGTAGCATGTCCATGCGTTTGTGGTTTGTGTTACTGTGACGCCGTTTACTGTTGTTGTCATTGGTTTAGCTATGGATTGGTATGCGCGGCCTTGGAATATGATGTTTGGTGTTCCTGCGTATGTTGATTCGCCGGGTCCAACTGAGCGGTATCCGAATTGTCCGCCGACAATGCCTGCGAGTGCGCCTTGTCTCATCCATGCGATGTGTGATGTTTCTGGTCCTTGGACGTATGGGGTGTATTTGTAGTTGCTTGCGTATGTGTTGGTGTTTGCTGGCCAATCGGGTCCTCCGCCTACACCGGTGAACGGGTATTGTCCACCTATAAGATACCATTCACGGTCTTCGATTGGTATGGGGCGTGTCCAATAATCATTTGGTAAGGGTGCTGCTGGCCATGAATAGACCAAATCCTGCTGTACAGTTAGCGATACTTCTGGACTGATTGAGGCTTGATACCATGCAGACTCTAGGTTTGCTGGTCCGCCAAAGCCCATTCCGCCTGTGTTGGTTCCTGGTGGAAGATCTGCTGTAGTGGCGTAGTATATGCCGTTGTAGTACCATCCTGCTTGGAAGTAGTTGCCTGGGAAGTTAAACTTGAATTTGTATGTGCCTACTTGGTCGACGCTGTATTGGACCCATGCTGTTGAGTCGCCCTGGTAGGAACTTAGTGGTCCGATGGTTTCTGTGGCGTTGTTTGGTTTTGTAACTGTTATTGTGTATCCTGAGAAGAATCTGTTGTACTGCACTGGAGGTTCGAGCCACAGGTTGATAAGAACGGTTTGTCCTTGACCTATCGGGTTGGGGCTAATACTAATGAAGGCTGTAGTTGCAATCGTAACGTTTGGGGTTACTCCTTGTGGGGGGGAGGTTGGCCATGGTGTTAGTTGTGGTGCTCCTATCTGTTCAACTGCTGCATTTGTGGATAGAAAGATAGCTGAAGCTGACATTAACAGCAACGAAAGAAACATTAGTGCCATAACTTTGTTCTTTATTTGTTTCATTTTTTTTCTCCTAACTTTTTTAAACGAAATATCTAGTGATATATCGTTCAGAAGCAGAGTTTCTGGGTATTACTTATTTAAAACAGAGCCGTAAGTTGATCTTATGACAAAAGCTAGTTTTAAAAGCATATCACGACATTATAGCAGCTATGCAGCTATTCCCTGAGAACGATGATATCGGTTTTCTCTCAGAATTAGGGCTGAGCAACAACCAAATAAGAATATACCTCTCACTTCTCAAGATAGGTTCTCCAGCCAAAGCATTCATAATATATCAAACTTCAGGTGTTCCACGACAAGATGTCTACCGAGTACTTTTTGAGTTGCAGCAACTCGGCATAGTTGAGAAAAAAATAGCAACACCAAACGAGTTTAGTGCCGTTGAACCCAAAAAAGCAGTTTCTATCCTAATCGAAAACAAACAACAGCAAATCTCTGAGTTGAGTTTTAAAGCAGAAATATTCTCCAGAAAAGCAACTGAACGCTACTGCAAGCTAAATCCGTTGCCAGATAAAGACCGGTTTACGCTGATTACGGAAAAGCAAGCAATAATACATACCATCAAAGAAGCCATTGAAAAATCACAAAAGATATTCTGTTTCATTGTTCCAAAAAGAGAATTCCTACAATGGTTAGCTGTTCTTTCTGAATCGTTAATTTTGATCAAAGACAAAAACATAAAAGTTAGATGGATAACTCAAATGCCTGACCAAGCTGATGTTCCGAAAATTTATGATATATTAAAGCAAAATCATCATATTCAAATCAAATTCATTTCCAATACTGCTTCAGTGAAGTTCGCATTGTCCGATGAAAGCGAAATTGTGTTAGCTGTTTTAGAGGGAGGCAATTTTGCTGAGACTCCAGCTCTTTTGACCAACAGTCCAGCGGTCGTATCGTTGGGAAGAAACTATTTTGAAGATTGCTGGACAAGGGGAAAAGATCTAAACACTATCAAACTGGTTTAACGTTGAATTTGTACTGAAAGGGTAGCTGCTTCTAAAAGGATAGCTGAGAAGATAAACTCTACTGAGAAAATAAATCCTCATGAATACGAAGAAGAACTTGAACAGAGAAATCCCTAATGCTTTACCTAAACGCAAACGTCTTCATCTATGTAGCAATAAACGGCGAAGAGATTGGAAAACAATGATGAGATTATCCTAGAAATCGCTTAAGGACTTTTTTGATAAAGAACCTGACATTTACACAATTAAAGATATAAAAGCCGAGGTTAAAGGCGTTTGAAAAGTTGCTTTAGAATAACTTATAACCTTCCGGTTCCTTATCGGTACCTGGTGAGTTGCTATGGCTGAAACAGTTTCAATTCCTCGTCCGCTATTAAAAGAGCTCTACGAACATTTTGACAGAATAGAGGAGATTCTAGCTACATTGGAAGAGCTTTCAGATAAAAAAGGGCTAAAGAGAATTGAAAGAAGTCTTGAAGAATACAAAAATAAAGAATGCGTTACCCTCTCAAGTTCTGAGAAAATCAGAGAAGCCCTCATGAAGGACTAAGTTTGCAATACAAGACGATTTTCACCAAAAGCTTCAAAAAGGAATTTCGTAAAATTCCAAAAGGCATCCGAGAGATTATTCTTAAGACTCTGGAAAAAACAATAGTAAATAAAGTCACGTTCCGATAAGGAAAGCTGGATTAACTCGATTGATGGTTAGATGAATCTTCCTAGAATAATCATTGCGGGCGCTCAGAGCGGAGTGGGTAAAACAACTATTTCTATAGGGTTGATGAGTGCACTAAAGGATGCGGGCTTCAACGTTCAAGGATTCAAGGTGGGTCCAGACTACATCGACCCAAGTTATCATAATGTCGTAACTGGACGCCAATCCGAGAACTTGGATGTTTGGATGGTGCCGCCAGATCAAATCGTAGAAGTGTTTCTTCGTGCAACAAGGGATGCCGACTTCGCTGTTATCGAAGGTGTTATGGGTCTTTACGATGGACTTAGCGGGTTGGATGAGACTGGGAGCACCGCGCAGATAGCAAAAATCCTAAGGTGCCCCGTAATCTTAGTTATCGACGTTCATGATATGGCTAGAACAGCTGCTGCAGTTGCATTGGGCTACAAGAACTTCGATAAGGATGTCAACATTGTAGGAATCATTCTAAACAATGTTGCCGGCAAAACTCACGCGGCATGGTGCAGGGAAGCAATAGAGGCAATTGTGGGAATACCCGTAATCGGTTCATTGCCCGTCAACAAAGAAATCGAGTTGCCACAGAGGCATCTGGGTCTTATCCCGACAGCAGAAAAAGAAACCTTCAATTCATTCTTTCCCAAAATTAAGGATTTCATTCGAACCCACATAAACATGGATGCGGTCATTAAGGTGGCAGAGTCAGCTGGAGAAATGCCGCAAGTCCAACACCCAATTTACCCAAAAAGAAATCATAATAAAAACGTCGTGGTCGGCGTGGCTTTTGATGAAGCATTCAACTTCTATTATCCTGGGAATCTTAGCCTTCTTGAAGCGTATGGGGCAGAAATCGTTCGATTCAGCCTAATCCACGATAGAGCACTTCCCGTTGGTGTTGAGGGATTGTACATTGGCGGTGGTTTTCCCGAAATGTTGCTCAAGGAACTGGAGGCAAACCAGAGCATGCGTGAGGACATAAAGAAAGCGGCTGAAAACGGCATACCCATCTATGCTGAATGTGCTGGATTAATGTATCTCACTGAGTCGATAACTGATTTCGATGGAAACAGCCATAAAATGGTAGGTTTCTTGAAGGGCAAAACAGTCATGACCCAAAAAACGTTGGTTACCTACTCCCTCGCAGAAGTCAGCCGCGACAATTTGCTCTGCAAAGCAGGAAGCCAGTTGAAAGGTCATGAGTTCCATAACTCAAAAATTATTGACATTGCTGCTGATGCACAATTTGCTTATATCATGAAAATGGGCGAAGGGATAATAGACAAAAAGGAAGCATGGATGCAATACAACGTTTTAGCATCCTACATGCACATTCACTTTGCCCAAAACCCTGAAATCGTCGTAAACTTCCTTAAGAATTGTAAAAAACACAAACGATGATCTGGTCTGTGTGGAATTTGTTGTTTACTTTTAAAACAGGTATGTTCGATTAACAAGTGTTATATACTGTCTCAATACATACTATTCCTAAAGAGGCGAGGTTAAACTTTATGGAATCACAATTAGCGGTTTTTAGAAACCAGGAAGCAGCAGAACTCTTCAACTACATAGTAAGTTACACTCGCTTAATCGCTGAAAAACATCCCCAAAACGAAGAAACCTGCAACATAACGCTCGAAGTTATACCAGAAGAACAAAAAATAACTGTATAATTATCAAATTAGCATGGCTGGGTTAGGTATATTTTTTTTATTTCTACCTTCTGCGAGAGGCAGATCATTTTTATGTAAACTTTTTTTGACAACTTTCATGTAACTGATTACTCAGACATTTGCTGCTTTTTTCAGGATTATTCAAAGTTAAGTTCCTTTAATTATGATAATTGAGGCAAGCTTTGCTTGCCTTCTTCTTCCTGTTTCTAGAGCTTGTTTGTGACAGAACACTTTCACTTTGAAAATATATACCCCCAGCGTTGATAAAAAAATTACCATTTTAGAAAAATGTTGTTGAAAAGTTAGAAATTATTGTATGATTTCTTGATTGAAAGCGAGATTTTTTTGCTGAAGATTTGAACGCTTTCTTTGATCGAATGGTTGGCACTGACAGAACCGAAGTTGGAGAAGACAAACAATCAAAAACTATAATCAGAGAAATGGGCTCAATTGATTTTGTGGGTATATGATAAATAAGATAGTAATACCCAATTATTTGTTGACTGAAATAAAAAAAGAAGTTGGGATTTGGAAATTTATTTTTATGTCACTATGTATGGTCGTCTCATTTCGTTGTCTTCATGGTTGATGATATGGCAGTGCCAGACGAAAGACAAGGTGCAAGGCAAAACTACTGCCGCCAGCGCGCGCTGACAAAAAGACTAAGGCTCCGAAAATTATAGAAAGTAATTAGTAAGCCCATGGATTAATTTTTGTCGAAAAAAGAAATTAAAATAATAATTTTTCTCCTTCAAGTTCAATTAGGGGGTTCGCCCCCAACCAACTTAAGCGTTAATGTAAGTTCAACAGATCTAGAGGTATTTTAGCCAACAATTTTAGCTTTGGCGCTATCATTATTGTGTGTTGGCGCATTGGTCAGAAATCGAAATAACCGTTATAATTTAAAATAAAAAGCTCTTAACATCTCAGTAATATTTGCCTATCTCAATTCTTTAATCTAAATAAACTATATTAACCCTGAAGAATAATTTTTATTGAGCACTATTTTTTCATCTTTTGCTCAAAGAATATCGTGAGAAAGGAAAAAATGAAAGAATTAAAAATTGTGTTATCAAGAGCTATTGCTTTACTTCTAATATTCGCAATTGCACTACCAATTTTCGCAATGCAAACCACAAGTGCACAAAACTCCAATGTCAAAACCTATCCTTTCATAAACGCCACACCCAATCCAGTACAAGTAGGAACCGAAACCCTACTACACCTCGGTATAACACGTCCACTACTCTTTGCAACCCAAGGCTGGACAGGACTAACTGTTACTGTAACAAAACCTAACAACACGACCCAAACTCTAGGTCCATTCACAACAGACTCAACAGGAGGAACAGGCACAGTTCTAGTCCCTGACGAAGTAGGAATCTACTATCTGCAGACAAATTTCCCAGCTCAATGGTTTAACTACACAGGATCCGATGGTCGTGGAGGTCAAGTTTCTGTTTCAGTATATGCAGAAGCCGGAACAAGTGAAAAAATACCTCTAATAGTTCAGGAAGAACCACTACAATATTGGCCAGGCGTTCCGCTTCCAACTGAATATTGGTCAAGACCAATAGACTCACAAGCCAGAGAATGGAATACCATCAGCGGAAGCTGGCTAGATACAAACCGTAGAAACCCATCCTACATGCCTTACAACAACGGCCCCGAAACTGCACACGTCCTATGGACTAGACAAGAAACAACCGGTGGGCTCGTCGGAGGAGCACTCGATAACGCTTTGACTCTGAGTGATAACTCATACGAAATGGGCGACGCATACGAAGGAAAGTTTTCAAGTCGTCTAATTATCGACGGAAAACTAATTTACAACGTCTACGCGGGTCCATCCATCGGTGCTGTAGATAATCGAAGAGAATACGCCTGCATTGATATACACACAGGAGAACTGTTATGGTCCAGAGTTTTGTTAAACAACTTAACATTAAGCCGCGGACAAACGATGTACTGGGATACTTATGACTTCCACGGAGTCTACGACTACATTTGGGCAACCGCCGGGTCTACATGGTACGCCTTTGATCCATTCAACGGCGATTTAGTATACACCCTAACCAATGTACCCTCAGGAACAGTCACTTACGGACCAAAAGGCGAAATTCTAATATACACAATCAACTTGCGCCAAGGCTGGATGACATTATGGAACTCAACAAACATACCCGAACTATACGCCAACACAGAAGCAGGTTCAATGGGATTTGCCCAGTGGAGACCTTACCAGAAAACCATCGACGCACAAGAACCAATCAGTACACCATTCAACCCAATAGGATTAACAGGCTATATGTGGAACAAAACAATACCAACAGCTTCTGTTGGGAGCGTAAACTACATCTACCCAACGGACCGAGCCATCTGCACTGATTTAGTTACACCCTTCCCAGGACCAGTATCAAATTCCGTCACAGAAATTACATCATGGGCAATTGACCTATCCATTGGACATGAAGGAGCACAACTATTCAAAGAAACTTGGACCGCACCAGCTTCATGGGTTGAAGGTAACCAAACTGTAGTATTTGAGGCGATCAGCCCACAGAGCACAAATGGAGTCTTCGTCTTAGGAGCACGAGACGACCGACAACATTACGGATTTAGCACTGAAACAGGAAAATACCTCTGGGTAACTGAACCAGAAATCTACCTAAACTGGTACGGAGCAGGCGGCATCGGTGGAGAACGACCACCTCAGATCGCTTACGATACATTGATGACAACAGGAATCGGAGGAATAATCTACGCATATGATACTACGACAGGGCAGAGAATCTGGACTTACAACGCAACAGACGATTACCAAGAAACATTGTTTGCAAACAACTGGTGGATGTATCCAGTGTTCATCACCGACGGAAAAATCTACTACGGCAGCCTTGAGCACTCCCCAGTCAATCCAATTCCTCGAGGCGCACCATTTTTAGCGCTAGACGTGAAAACCGGCCAAGAAGTGTTCCGAGTAAACGGTATGTTCCGACAAACCCTCTGGGGCGGTCTCGCAATAATCGGCGATAGCATCATAACGACACAAGACACATACGACTGCCGTATATACGCAATAGGCAAAGGTCCAAGCGCCACAACACTCTCAGCACCCAGCAGCGGCGTTAAATTAGGCGATAACATAGTATTGTCCGGAACCGTAAACGACATATCACCCGGCACAAATGATGCAACTTTGACAATGCGTTTTCCCAATGGAGTTCCAGCAGTATCTGACGCAAGCATGAGCGACTGGATGCTCTATGTTTACAAACAGTTTGCACGCCCAATGAACGCTTTAGGCGTTGATGTCACGCTAAGCGTTATCGACTCAAACGGGAACTTCAGAGAAATCGGTTCAGCAACAACCACTGATGGCTTTTTCGCATTGAACTGGAAGCCAGACATAGAAGGACAATACACTGTCTACGCCAACTTCAACGGCACAGAATCCTACTATCCCTCATATGCTCTTGCCTCATTCACAGTAGATCCAGCCCCAACATCGCAACAAAGTACTCAAACACCAGGTAACAACGACACCGTCATGGCAATTACCTACGCTGCAATCGCAATAATAATTGTCATAATCCTTGTTGGAGTAGTATTAGTACTCTTACTCAGAAGACGCCCATAAAAACAAAAACCATCCCTCTCTTTTTTTGTTAAACCTCAATATCTCATCAAAAAATAGTTCAGTCTGCTTTTATCATACTTGACTCCAACATTCTTGTATTTTATTCTAAAAACTGAAGACAAAAGTCTAAGCTTTTTATTTTTAGCAATTTAACTATTCTTAAATAACCGACAAATCAATTTTAACTAGATCAATTTGATGAAGCGGCACTCTTCTGTTGCAACTGCAATTATTGTTACCGTTTTAATTTCAATATTACTTAGCATGACCACAGACTCAATAGCATGTTCAACTGCGATCAATATAGATTGGGAACTCACCATAACAGGCCTAGTTGATAACCCTTTAAATTTAAAAATAGCTGATTTAATGAATATGCCGCAGACCAGCCTTTTCGCACAAATATACTGTGTTGGTCCCCCAGGGTTTTTTGTCGAGGAAGGCAATTGGACAGGAGTTAGACTTAGCTACCTTCTGGCCCAAGCTGGGGTTGACCCTTCTGCAATCAAGATTGCTTTCTATGCTACTGATGGATTCTCCACAGACCTCACTCCAGAATTGGCGATGGATAGTGGCATTGTAGTGGCCTACGAAAAAAACGGCTTGCCTCTCGATGAAACACTTCGTTTAGTAGTTCCGGATAGATGGGGATACAAATGGATTTATCATCTTACCAGAATCGAAGCTGTAAACTATAATTTCCTGGGTAGGTATGAGAGCCAAGGTTACTCAGACACTGCTCTTACGACAATGAGTGGTGGACCTGGAGATGTTGGAGACCAACTGCCAAACCCAACTGCTTTAACAACTAGGACTCCTTCTCCGACTCCGATCAGTTCCCTAGTTATTCTCCAACTCCAAGCAGTTCTCCTAGTAATTCTCCAAATCCATCCCCTGCAATTCCAGAGATTTCATCCTTCACAATTTTGTTCTTACTACTTTTTTTGTTACTTTTTGTAGTCATTCTTAAGTATCGAAAACAACATTTCCTTTGATTGTAAAGTTTTTATTTGTTGCAAAATTCTACGCGTCTGTTTTCCTTCTTACGTATCGTGGAATTAATTCTGCGGTCCATAGAAAAAAAGCATTCAACACAAGAAAAAGGTATATGTTTATTGTTCACGAAAACCCGAAAACTTGTTTTCATGAGTATTATTTATAGAGCGCGTTTTTGCAGGTTAGTGTCTGAAAGGGCAATAGTCCTCATAACGCCTCTAAATCTCGCAGAACAACTCCTACATCGTTTCTGATTTGCAGGAATTTCCCGCCACTTTGGAGTCTTTGCTCGCGCTGACAGTTTCTTTCCACAATCACAACAGTAATATTTTGCGGGTTTTTCCCTAATCCCAATAACTTGCAAGTTGAAAAATAAATGAGGAGAAATCAGTACTAAAGAAAATAAATACATGTTGCATCAGTATAACTTGAAATACGGATACTAAGGGATAAGACAACTTCATTAAAATCATATGGTCTAAGAGAGCTTCCTTTGAACTTGAATTATGTTGCTATTTTATTTTTTTATTTTAATATTGGACCAAGGGATTATTCTGTTTGATGTGCCCCGTGCCATCGTTCTTCTAGGTATAGGATCAAAGTAAATAGGCCTCTGCTGAAAATTACCAAAATAAGTAAAATAAATTCTTCATAACTTCTAACTGCTACTGTTCGAATTATCTCTGCGCCGATAAAAAAGTTCAATCCTAACGTCAAATATCCAGATAGATTTCGTGTTGAGAAAGTTGCTTCGTTGGGGTCTTTTGATTTGATTTGTATGAATCTGACTGTAACTAGTATGGCGCCAAAAGCGATGACTCCTCCTCCGAAAATGTAGAGTGCATCAGTTGCCACAGTTAGAATTACGTATATAGCATCGTAGATTGCCCCGCCGGAAACATAGTTTGCTCCAGAAAGCAAGATAATGATATCGGGGTAAACTAAACTTAAAACTGCACTTATCGCAGCGCCAACAACTATTATTATCAGTATTGCTGCGGCCACAGAATTGGTGGTCTTCTTTTCTTGAACTTTGCCGTTGTCAGTCATCGCAGGCAACTGCCCTACTGAATTAATTTAACTAATACTGTTAATAAGCATAATTATCAAGGAGAATTCAACATAATTCTAATTTTCTTATTGGTTGAGTTGTTTTTGTAATTGTTTCAGCTTTCTTATCTTTGTAGTTTTTTGTATTCGTCTTACTATTAGCCAACTGGCTACAATGATTGATGCTGTCGCCACTATTGCAATTATGATGAGTGTGTTGTTTGATGCTGAAGAGTCAGCAATGAGCATGAGGGTGAGTGCTAATTGGCTGCTTTTGATGTTTAGGGTTTGATTTATGGGTAAGAATCCTGTTTTTTCGATTTTGAAGGTGTATGATCCCGATTTTAGGCCTTGGAATGATAAGTAACCTTCGCTGTCGCTGACGTTGGCAATTGTGGTCATTCCCGAGGGTAAAGCAATTGAGGTTGCCAGGGCATCTTTGATTGGGTTTCCATTTACATCTTTGATCTGTAGAGTCAACTTTGCGTTGTCGATGACTGGGGTAGCTGTTGAGCTGAGGTTAACCTGTATTTTTCCTTGTGTGCTTAGGTATTGGTCTTTTGAAACGCTTGCGATGATGGTGCAACTCGTAATCTTAGTTGACGCTGGGGCAGTAAAGTTTGCTTTGTATGTGCCATCACCTACCTCTTTAACTGAGGTGAAGGTTCCGCCGTTGTCAGAGGCAAATTTGACGTTTGCGCCGACTATTGGGTTTCCATCAGCGGTTACATAAGTTGTTAGTATGGTTCTGTTTCCGTAAGGTATGGTTTGGGGATCTGCGGTTACTTGGGCTTTTAGGGCAACAAAATCAATCAAGCTTGTTGTAATTTTTGCTTGCCCAACTGTGTAGTTTGATGCTTGGGCTGTAATCAATGAGAATCCAGGGTTGCTTGTGGTTGATAGTTTTTCGGTGACTTGGACTTTTCCAGCGGGAATCCATAAAGAATAGGCAACGGTTGCGACGGCTGGGTCTGAAGAAAACAAATTCACGTATAGATCTTTGTTAAGTGTGGCTGGGTGTCCCTGTGCATCCTGAAGTTGCAACTGAAACACTGAATACTGTTGATTATCTGCAGGTAAGAATGCTGGGGTGCAGTAAACCATTAGCTTAGTGGGTAAGGTTCCGGTTGTTGAGGTTGTTATGGTTGCTTGTACTGTTGCAAAATCTGTTGCTGTAGCAGATATGGTTGTGGATCCTGTGGTGGTGGTTGGGTAGAATTTAGCTGTTCCGTAGGTGTCGCCGGGCTGGATTTGTATGTATGAGTCGACGTCTCCGATGTTTGTTTGTGATGATGATAGGCTTATAGTCGTGTAGGCTGTGGCTCTGGCGGGTTTTCCTGTGGAATCCAGTAACTGTACAGCTATGCAGTCGTAGGCGCCTCCGTCTGCGGGAATTTTGTTGGGGCCTATATGGAGTTTAATGCTTACAGGATCGGTCGTGGCAGCAGAGGATGTTTGATTGAAAAATAGGCACATTGATGAGAGAATAATTAGGAGCATTGCTATTTTTAATATTTTGAGAGACATTCTAGTTGGCTCTTGTTGCTGCAAACTATCGGCAACTGTTTTTAATTTAATGGTTATGTAATTCTTTTATAAGGTTTCTGAAGCTAAGATTCATCAAATTGCAGGATAAATTTATTCGATTAATAGAATCCGCCTGCGAATGAATAGATAGCATCTGCAAAGTAATGTCTACTGGGTTTGAAAAAATTGATATTTATGTGATTCTATTGAAGGTGATTACCTATTATTTGATAGATTTTGAGGTATTTTTTATGTTTTATTTTCGATATATTACGAATAGGAAACGTGTTTTATAAACAAGTTTTAGCACGAAAGGGTAATGAAAACGCTAGGCTCGAGAGGGCTGGGAGGTGTCAAGAAAAAAATGAATAAATTTAAACGATTCATGAAAAACACAAAAGCAATATCACCAATATTCGCCACCCTAATACTTAATCGCCATAGCAGTAATCGCAGGAGTAGTAGTATACGCATTCACAAGCGGAATGTTATCAGGAATGACTGGGCAAAGTACAGTTGGCCAAGAAAAAGTGTCGATTCAAGGAGTTGACACAACAAACTCGGTAGTCTTTGCTCAAAATACAGGCTCTAACGATGTTGCAGTTAATGGATGGCTAGTCAAGAATAGTGCAGGTCAGACTGTCAGTGCAAGCGAAGATGATTTTGCAGCAGTGACTTTACCAGCTGGGGGCGCTTTAACAGAAGTAGGTTTCACTCCACCAGCAGCTACAGGTTCTTACACAGTTACTTTAGTGACAACAGCAGGCGGTAATTTCGTTTCTCCATCCTTCACAGTCACAACAGCAGGTGAGTAATCCATCGACGGGCTATAACTCAATAATAAAAATTTTCCCCTTTTATTGAAATAAAATTTAATCAAAAAATCAAAATATTAGCCAAGAATCAGGGCGAAAAAAATGAAGAAACAAACTTCCAAGAATAAATTGATCAGCTACAATAAAAGAGCCCTGAGTCCAATTTTTGCAACTTTGATTCTTGTTACGATCGTTATTGTTTTTGGTGCGACGGCTTATTATTATACGAGTAATCTAACTACAACCGCTACCAACAGCTATGTTGGTTCTATTACTGATAGCCAGCAAACTATCTCTGAGCGAGTTGGGTTTGAAAGTGTATATTTCATATCGAGTGATGATTCAAATCCTCCGGGTGTAAGTCCCACATTAACTGTTTACATAATTAATTGTGGAAGCGCAAGCAATCTGAAGGTTAATGCTATTTTGCTTAAAATTTATGACAGCAGTGACAATCTTTTGAGTACTCAACCCTATAACATTGAACCTGGCATTAAATCGGGCGCGCAAGTTCAGTCAGGAATGAAAAACCTAAACCAAAATGCGCTTGGTGTTGGTGAAGAGGGTTATTTTGTTGTTAAGTTGCCTTCAGGCACTTCTTTGACGACTGGTTTGTACACTATTCAATTAATAACAAAGAGTGGGAGTAGCTTTGAATACACCCCGTAGATTTAGAAGAAATAACAAAGCGGTCAGTACCGTTTTTGGAATGGTGTTTTTCCTTCTTATAGTTGTCATTGTGTTCGCGAGTTTCATGACGGTTCTTAATTATAGTGTAAACTTGGAGGGCACCATGATTCAGATGCGGGAATTGGATAACGAGAAAGCAAAGGAAGCTTTGTTTCTTAAAACCCCTCAGCAATATAACGGTGTATCTGTGTCTTATACCGTTAACAACACGGGAACTATCTCGGCTAGGGTGGTTCGTTTATGGGTAGCCGATATCTCAAAAGGAACCTCTGGCTCTTATGCTGTTCCGCTCTCTGAACAAACGCTAAAGCCTAATGAAGAAAAGACAATTTCCGGTCCAATTACTGTTGATGGTGCAGATATTGCGAATGATTTGTTTAGGTATTATTTCGTAACCGAGAGAGGTAACCAATTTACTATATTGCTTCAGGGCGGGAAAGGTGAAGATGGCGCAAACGGAATAGATGGTCGTGATGGAGCAGATGGAGATGCTCTAACAGCACAAGTCGCAAACGGCATTGGATTTATCGCGATGGATTTCAATTCTTTCAGAACCTACCAAGCATCAAAATATCCCTTAGACACTGCATTTGTTTCTCAATCATATCAAGTTAGCCAAAGCAAGTATTCCGCTTTCAGCTTGGATGTTAGAAATGTTGATCCGGACGAGCGAACTATTACGCTTAATTATCAGTCAGCTTTTTGGGCAATTAATCCTCCTTCAAGCAGCGGAGCCACTAAAGGATACGGCTGGAACATTGCAAAGTTGTCTGGAAACACGATAAATCTCTTTGCTCCAGGAGACACGTTGGAGCTTCCGTATAACCAGACCGTTAAGCTCTATTTTACTAACCCATCAAAGCCTGGCCAGAATACAATTAACACTGGAGCTGCCGCAGTAAATCTGCTTTTGACCGGAATCATACATAACAGTACCCATACTGGCGATTATGGGCAAAATCTACCCTTCATAGCAATAACGATTGTCGGCTAAAGTGAGATCTTTATGAAATGGATAAATTCAGTTAAAAACTTCCGTAAAAAAACCGATAAAGACAAGACTCTAAGTCAACGACGAAAACTAGATGTTACCGTTAAGGCTGTTTCGGATATAACAGGAAAAATTAACTCAACTACCCCCATTGCACATCAAGTTTCAGAAACTTTTAAAGAACATTACAGTCTTTCTCCGCCTTTTTCGCATGCGGCAATCGTGGAAGATTCAAAGAACGATTTGCAGTATTCTGTTCTTGAGCCTACTTTAACTGATTTGGACAAGAAATGGATTCAGGAAATTAAGAGTATTCTTTGGGATGAGCTGTCAATCAATACGAAGGGGTTTAGGGATAAGCAAGAGGCTGAGGATTTCCTTAAACTTAAGGTTCTGGAGACTGCTGTAAATTATAAGATTAATGTTGATGCCAACACTTTAGGAAAGTTTCAGTATTACATTACTCGGGATTTTCTTGGTTTTGGCAAGATAGATGGGATAATGCTTGATGACAACATTGAAGACGTATCTTGTGATGGTATCAATTCTCCGGTGTTTGTTTGGCACCGAAAATATGAATCTATTCCGTCCAATGTGACATATGAGTCTCCTGAAGAGCTTGAAAATTTTGTTTTTAAACTTGCTTACCTGTGCGGCAGACACATTTCAATAGCTCAGCCTATTCTTGATGGCACCCTTCCAGATGGCAGTCGAGCTCAAGTAACGTATGGAACCGAAGTCACGCCTAAAGGTAGTACCTTCACCATTAGAAAGTTCAAGAGAAGCCCCCTAACAATCGTCGACTTACTAGTATACAAGGCGTTGTCAACTGAAATAGCCGCGTACTACTGGTTCCTAATTGAAAACAGACACTCAGTAATGATTGGAGGAGACATCGGAGGAGGAAAAACCTCGATGCTCAACGCCATTAGCCTATTCATCAGGCCCACTCTAAAAATTGTGAGCATCGAAGATACCCAGGAAATACGTTTGCCTCATAAGAACTGGGAAATGATGGTTACAAGGCAAGGTTTAGGTACAGGTGGAGGTGCAGTTGGCGAAGCAGGAATCGGCAGCATAGGCATGTTCGATTTACTCAGGGCTGCGCTAAGACAAAGACCAGACTTCATTATTGTGGGGGAAATCAGAGGCGAAGAAGCCTATGCCCTTTTCCAAGCTATGGCGACTGGTCACTTAGGTTTGACAACAATACATGCAGAACACGTACAAGGAGTCCTCCATAGATTAACTACAAAACCCATGAACATCCCGCAAACACAAGTTGAAAACCTAAACGCCATCTCAATTGTTCGGCGATTAGTAGTAAACAACGTTTCTTTGAGAAGAACAACCAGCGTCTCGGAAATGGTTGGTTGGGATAAAAAGACTAAGGATTTTAAAGTTCAGGAAATTTTCCGGTGGGATCCAGAAAAAGACATCTACCTAAACGTAGCCAGGAGTCCTCTTCTAGACAAAATAGCTGCTCAATGGGGATACTCAAAAGAAAAACTTGATCAAGAACTTGAAATGCGAAAAACAATACTCGACTACATGGTTAGAAAACACATACGCTCCTATGAGGATGTTTCAAAACTAATTTTGGATTACTTCTCTAACCCAAAGCAAATATATCGAAAGGCAAAAGTGAGTTAAAATTGAAGTATAAACCATGGCTAAAGGCACATGATCTGCTCAGCAAAAGGCTGGAGAGAGCCTACCCGCTGTTTGACGAGTTGCATATTCAACTCAAAAAAGGCGGCGTGCTGATTGCTTACAAAGCCTATGTTGCTCTTATGGTTTTTCTTTCAATGCTGGCTCTTATAATTGCAGTTCCCGCAGCTTTCATTTTGCTGCCGTTTGTCGCTGGGATTGCTATGCTTTCGGTCATGAATTTGTTGCTTAGCTTTGCGATCGGGGTGTCAATAGCCGCAATTACGCTTGTTATTATGTATCTTTATCCTGGAATGAAGGCAAGTGGCAGAAAAAGACCGATAGAAAATAACCTTCCCTACATAGCAAACTTTCTGACGCTTCTTTCTAGTTCAAATGTGCCTCCTAGTGTAATTTTCAAGTCGATAGCTCGAATCGATACTCTAAAAGAAATTCGTTACGAATTTACAAGCATCATCAGAGATGTCGAGATCTTTGGAAGCGACTTGATGACGTCTATCTTGCAGAATGCGAAGTTGACTCCAAATGACAACCTCAAAGAGATATTGATTGGGTATGTGGCAACGGTTAGAACCGGCGGAAGCCCCACTGAATACCTTAAGGTTACTTCAGAGAAAGTTACCAAAGAACGGATAGGCAAGCTTGATATGATGCTTGAATCGTTATCCGCGATAGCCGAGATCTACATTATGCTCTTGGTTGCAGCCCCCCTGCTTTTTGTTGTTCTTTTTGCAACTTTAGGTATGGTAGGTGGAGGAGGATTCCAAGGATTGAGTATGGGTACAATACTGTATCTGCTCATCTATCTAGGCATCCCAATCATGGGGGCAATAATGATCGTAATAATGTCAACATTTGAGAAGTGACCAGATATGCGCATTACAAAAACCCAAATAAGAAAATTAACGATATACTCAGCGATACTTGGCGTAGTCTTCTTTGCCATATCTGCAGTCTTCTTCCTAACATCTCCAACGTTGGATTACATGCTTATAGTTGCGCTCACGATTGCTGTTGCTCCACCGAGCGTTGCATCCATCATTCACAGCAGATGGAAACTAAAAATTGAGCGGGCAACTCCTGAGTTCTTAAGAGATTTAGCAGTTGCCTCGCGAACTGGTATCCCCCTACAGGTTGCTTTGGAGCATGCTTCAAAGCGTTCGTATGGTCCATTAACATATGAGCTTCAAGTTTTAGTTTCTCACATGAGTTGGGGGATGAATTTTAATGAAGCTCTAACAGCATTTAGTGATAGAATAGATTTGCCGCTGATAAAGAAAGCAACCGTGCTGATAATTGAGGCAGGTAAACACGGCGGCGATCTTTCAAATATCTTTGATTCTACAGCTCAGTACGTTGAAAACGTTAACGCTTGGACTGCAAAAAGAAAAATGCAAACCATGCCCTACGTAGCTATGCTGTACTTCTCAGTCTTCATTTTTTTGTTCATAATCATAATCATCTCCAATCTGATGTTTGGACCTATGGCTAGCATGTCCTCCTCAGGCTCATCCTTAATTAAGCCAATCTTAAACCCAGAAGATGCAAGAAGATTGTTTTTGCATACTGCGTTACTTGAATCTCTTTTCGGCGGTTTAATCGCTGGAAAAATCAATGAGGAAAACTTTGCTGACGGCCTAAAACACGTAATGATACTATCAATTGCGTCAGGAATAGCATTCTATCTCTTCCTCCACTAAATTAACCGTACAAAAACCTAACCCTAATCGAAAAGGATGAATAGGAATGAACGTAAACGATCAATGGAAAGACAGTTCAGCTGATGATAACAAGTATAGGTTAAAGGTTTCCTTGGATAAAAATAAACATGCAAACAGAAAAGCAGAAGAAGATGATACTGTAGAGCTTGAAAGAAGAGAAGCCTACATTGAACCCTTAACGCGCATACTCTTAAGAAAAATCTTGGAGAGCGGTGAAGATGAGGAAGTCACTCCGGTTTACCAGCCAGGTTTAGGATTTGTCTACGAGTTAAGCAATGTAGATGGCCAAGACAACTCCGCTGTAATATCAAAGAATTTTTTGGATAATCTTGTACGATTGGATATTTTAGAGAAAACTTTCTTCGAATCAGTTTCTGAATGTCCCTATTGCGGATCCACAACCATTACAATCCACAATAAATGCCCAAAATGCAAAAGCCACAACGTTGACAAAACAAGCCTAACAGAGCATATTCCCTGTGGAAACATTGATCAAAAAAACATGTACGTCGACAATTGTTGCCCAAAATGTGGCGAACTCTTAGTTGAAGGTCAGTACAGACATATGGGGCGTTGGTTTATTTGCCGCGAATGTGGAGAGCGATTTGAAAACTTAGATTTAGAGCTTATTTGCAGAAAATGCGGAAAAAACTTTTCGTTAAAGGAGTCTACGTTGGCGGAGTTTCCAAAGTATTCGCTAAATAAACATAGAAGAAAGGAAATTAGACAGAACGTCGCAAGCCTAGAAGATATCACCAAGATTTTTACTGAATTAGGTTTTAGTTTAGAAGTTCCGGGGCTAGTGGTGGGGCAAAAAAGTGGAATGGAACATCATTTCAGCCTTATAGCCCGAAAAACTGTGAACCAGAAGGAAATAACCGTCGCTCTTGATCATGCCATTAGCGAAGTAGAAGTTCAAGCACAGCCGCTGATACTGTACATCTATAAAACCTCTGAAGTAGCAGTTGATTTACCCGTCTTTGTCGCCATCCCCAAGCTTAACGAAACTGCAAAGAAAATTGCACAAGGACACAACATACTCTTGATCGAAGGATTTATCGGAGAACAAAAAATCTACGAGGAAATTAAGAATCAAATAAAACAACGCATAGACGAACTTGCCCCACAAAATGATAAGCAAAACAAAGCAAGCCATAACAAACTCAAAGGAATAAACCGGCTGAAAGGTCTAATAAAATAAGCATAATAGGTGAATTGTTGGAACCGGCCGCATGATAAAAGAATGGCGATCAGACAGTTCTTTAGTGCAGCTCAACGATTTTGATTTCTGCATTGAAGCGTTTTAGGTCTTTATCTTGGGAATATATGAGGTCGACTTCTTGGTTAAGTGCCGTGGCTACGATTAAAGCGTCGGGTAGTCTTCCACCTCTTTTCGCTCTCAGGTTGGCAGCCAAATCGGCGATTTCAAAACTAACTGGCACTATTTTGAAGCTGCATAGAGTTAAATCGTTTAGAAGTCTCTTAATTGTACCTGCCTTTTCGTTATCATCTAACATGTAGAATCCGGTCAAGATTTCAGCGACTGTTACTGTTGAAATGACGCCTTCATTTTCCGATTTCATGAAGGTACTTAGTATCTTCTCAGTTTGGTTTGCTTGAGGCTCAATTCCTTCTAAGAAGTAAATCAGGATGTTGGTGTCTAAACATATTTTCAATGCTGGCATTCCCATTCTTCACGAAGTTTTTTCTGGTACTTGATTGGGTCCCCGAAGACGCCTTCTCCAAGACCCTTCATTTCGCCTACGGGATTGAAAGGTTTTAAGAACAAACCTTCGTTTGTTTCGTTAATTTCAAGGATTATTCCTCTTTCAATTTTTAGTTTCTTGCGAAACTTTTTTGGAATAACTACTTGCCCACGTATACCGACTTTAATTTTTTCTGACATACGAATTATCAGATAAATAATAGTTATGCGTAGAAATAAAGTTTCTTACGAACCCTACAAGTAGGTATACGCCGACATGTTAGATCATCGAAAGCAAAGAAGCAGCAAGATAAGATACCAGCGCGTGTGTAAGTTGGTTTGTGTTCATATTTGTGTACTTTTTTGTTAGACAATAATGTTTTTATTTTTCGAAACATAATGAGGATGTGTAGTGTGGGGTGACTGTTTATGTCTTGCACGTACACGATTCGTATACCGAGTGATCTTAAGGAGAAAATGGAAAAAAACCCTGAAGAGCAGTGGAGTTTAGAAATCAGACGTTTCCTTGAAGAAAGAGTCAAACAGGTTGAACTCATGAAAACAATACAAGTGATAGAGTCAAGAGCTGAAAAGAGAAACACAAAGGTGGACTCAACTCTTTTAATCAGAGAGGATCGAGAACGATAAAACTAATCCTTGACTCTAGTATACTTTCAAAACTGGTCCTTAATGAGTCAGATTCCACAGAAGTTAGAAACGAAGTTACCGACTTTTTAAAAAAAGGATACAGCCTTTGCACGGTAGATATAGCATATGCTGAGTGTCTAAATGTAATTTGGAAACACACAAACCTCCTCAAAGACCTACAGCCCAAAGAAGCAAGCTTAGCAATTGAAGATCTTACAAAATTATATGATGACTTGGCAATCATTCCTACACGAGAACTAAAAGATCAAGCAATGCACATTGCCATATCTCAAAACATAACCGTATACGATGCATTGTTTATAGCTGCGGCACAAAAAATGAATGCCACTCTATATACTGCAGATAGAAAACTCTGCGCAAAAACAGACAAACTTGTAAAATCGAAGCTCCCAACAAAAGAATAGTTGAGCTTTACCTTTTAGGTTCAGAACGGTTGTCGATAATCAAATCCATTTTGTTTTGATGCCTAAAGCTCTAAAATGTGGGTCATCAGTTACAACGTACTCTGCAACATCAGTTTTTACGTATGAAGCGATTATGGCGTCAGCAATGGGTAAGTCTCGGTGAGAGAGAAGTAAGCTGCCAGCAATCAAGGCATTTTTCTTATCTACTGGTACAATTTGCATGCCTCTTTCTTCCAGCAGCCGGAGACGGTTTTTGGCAGCTTCCTCTCCTATTTTTGTGCCTGCAATCCTGATAAATTCAGCTAAGATTATAGTTGGCGCGAGTAGGCGACCTCTGGCTTCTTTTACAAATAAGTCTCTTATTTTGGTTCCCATTTCTGTGTTTGCAGGAAATTCTAGAGAAATTAGTAGCCGGGTATCAGCAATACTTGTCAGCGCCACTGTCTCCTAAGGTCTTCAAGTTCTTCTATGATTTTTTTATGTTCTTCTTCTCCGACAGACTTGCCGGCTTCTAATGGTGGTATAGGTTTAAGAGTAATCTCTCCGTTTTTAGCTGTGATTTCAAGGATTGCTCCTTCTTCTATGCCGAGTTTTGTTCTTAGTTCCAGGGGTAAGGTGACTTGCCCTTTACGTTTAACTCGAACTTTGGACAACTACATCACAGTCAAACTAAAATGCAGTCTGACTAAAGAGTTTTACTACTGAAGCCAAACATAAAAACTTCAAAATCATGGCTGTAGCTATACGGCAATGTTGCTGGGATTGGAATTCATCCTTCAATGTTTTGAGGTTTTCTGTTTTATAGCATAAGATTTAACAAGTCAAGTCATTGAGAATAAGAGGCTAAGTTGGGCGTATGAGTAAAGCTTCGGAAATGGGTAAGGTTTCAGCGAAGGGTAGTTTTCATGTACTTTGGGGTTTAGTGGTTTCTACTGTTATTTCTTCGGTTGCTACGATTTTTGTTGCGAGGCTACTTGGATCTGATTTGTATGGGCTTTTCGGAATTGCTCTTATCGCTCCCACGTTGATTGGGGTTTTTCGGGATTGGGGCATAAATCAGGCTATGATACGCGATACAGCTCATTATTTAGCTGAGAATCGGGCCTCTGAAGTTAGAAGCATTCTTGTATCTGGGTTAATCTTTGAAGTAGTCCTTGGGATTGCGCTATCAGCCATATCTTTTGGTCTCTCAGACTATCTTGCATCAAACGTTTTTAACCGACCCGAAATCGCGCCCTTAATCCAAATTGCTTCCATCACCATCTTAGCGGGTGGACTCATCAATGTTGCAACGGCCACATTTACCGGAATAGAAAAAATGCACCTCAACAGCTACATGCTCATACTGCATGCAATAATAAAAAACGCACTCATGATAGGGCTTGTGGTCTTAGGTTTTGCGACCTCGGGAGCAATATTGGGTTATACTGCTGCTATGATAGCCGGTGGGTTAATCGGTATAATTTTAGTGTGGACTCAATATAGGAATCTGCCAAAACTGGATGGTTTTGGATTTGAAATTAAAGCTTACATAAAGTCTATGCTAGCGTATGGTGCTCCTTTGTCGATTTCAGTAATTTTAAGCGGTTTTTTGGCGCAGTATTATGCTTTTTTGTTGCCAATCTTCTACGTTACCGATAATACTGCTATTGGAAATTTTGGGTTAGCATCAAGTTTTGTGGTTTTGATTGGTTTTTTTGCAACACCCATTAACATGATGCTTTTTCCGGCGTTTAGCAAGCTTGATGCAAAGAAAGATAATGAGACCATGCAAAACGTCTATAAGTTTTCAGTCAAGTATGGCGCTCTGTTTGTTGTTCCCGTGGCTGCGCTTGTTATGTGTTTAGCTGAACCGGCAGTTTCAACCCTGTTTGGACAAACCTACGTTTCAGCGCCGCTGTTTTTGGCGTTGCTTTCATCAACTTATTTATTCCCAGCGTTTGGGAGTTTTAGCGTAAGCAATTTTCTTAGCGGTCAAGGAAAGACCACTTTTATTTTGTACCTTACTCTGATTGCAGTTGCCATTGGTTTGCCGTTGGGTTATGCTTTGATAATGCTTTTTGGGGTCTTGGGGCTTATTGCGACTTCTTTGATAACTGGTGTCGTCACTACTATAATACCGGTTGTTTGGGTAAGAAAAAATTACGGGTTGACAGTGGATTTGGGTTCGTCAGCAAAGATTGTGCTGTCTTCCATGGCTACTGCCGCGGTAACTTTTCTGCTTGTTTCACAGTTGGGCTTCTCTAGCCCTATACGATTAATCATAGGCGTAGTGTTCTTTGCATTAATGTTTTTGGCTGTAACTTTGTTAACTAAAACCATAAACAAATCCGACATCGAAAACCTATCCAGCATGGCAACAGGACTAGGGCATAATTGGCAAAATACTCTGCCGCATCCTAAAATATACCAAAAACTCATCTAAAACATAACTATCAGGTATTCAGGAAATGTTATATATCATCAGACTGTTGGAGTCTAAGCCAGAA